>CAWBTE010000007.1:0-31641 GCA_963791615.1 uncultured Pseudomonadota bacterium
TCACCGCGCCATACGACAGTTTTCTGGTCTTTTCCATCACCGATGCCCGCATACACATCGATGACTTCATCGCCAACATTTTGAACAGTGAGGAGTTGCATTCTGCCCTTGGCTAGCGTCCACCACTTGAATTTAAAATTGCCTTCGCCAAAAGCAATCCCAAGTAATCCGCACCATAACAACCACTGTAACCGAATGAGCGTGTCTCAGTTATGGGTGCAGTCCAGTACGGTTTTCAATCGACCTTCGCACATTTCTGTATCTCCAGATTGAACTTGGTGTGGCCTCATCCCACGGTCACGCCGAACAACGCTCCAACGCCAGCCGTCGCGGCCATTGCGAGGGCACCCCAGAAAGTGACGCGGAGGCTACCTTTGAGGATGCCAGCACCACCTGCGGATGCTCCCAATCCCCCCAGTGTTGCAAGCGCCAACAAGGTTGTCGCAGCGACGACAAGGACTATCTGACTTGTCGGCACAAGCAGGGTCACAATGAGTGGAACGACAGCACCAATTGCAAATGTCAGGGCGGATACGACGGCCGCCTGGGTCGGGTGGGCCATGACTGTTTCGGAGATTCCGAGTTCGTCGCGGGCATGGGCTCCCAGCGCATCCCTTTCGGTCAGTTGTACCGCGACGGCGTGCGCCAGCTTTTCGTCAAGCCCGCGCTTTCGATAAATCTGGGTCAGCTCTTCCAGCTCCGCCTCGGGCGTTTCCCGCAGTTCGCGGGTTTCGCGCGAGATGTCGGCCTGCTCCGCATCGGTCTGGGAGCTGACCGAGACATATTCGCCCGCTGCCATCGACATGGCGCCGGCCACCAGCCCGGCGAGCCCGGCAATCAGGACTTCTGTATGTTCTGAGCCCGGCCGCAGCGACGCCGACAACAAGACTGGCCGTTGAGACGAGGCCGTCATTCGCACCAAGCACCGCCGCGCGCAGCCATCCGATGCGATGGACCATATGGATTTCGGAATGTGAGAGCCGGCTCATTTCGTTCGTCCTTGCGTGCATTTGTTGAATTCAGATCACCGACGCCGCCAACCGGTGACTGCAACGACTATTGGTCTGCGGAGCTGCCTATCCCGCTACGGTCGGATCGATGCGTAGCGCCCGGAGCGCGTTCAGGATGACGGCCACGTCGATCAGTTCCTGCAGCAGCGCGCCCTGCACGGGCGTCAGGTATCCGAACGCCGCGGCGATCATCCCGGCGACCGAAAGGCCGATCCCGGCCACGACGCTTTCAAGCGCGATCCGGCGGGACCGTTGCGCCACTTCGATCCCCGGCAGCAGTCGGTCGAGGTGATCGACCAGCAGCACGACATCCGCCGCCTCGGCCGAGGCCGCCGCTCCGCGCGCGCCCATGGCGACCCCGATATCGGCGGCGGCAAGGGCCGGGGCATCGTTGACGCCGTCGCCGACCATCATCACCGGGCCGTTCTTGCGCTCGGTCAGGACCAGCAGCACCTTCTGGTCGGGGGTCAGGTCGGCCCTGACGGCGTCGAGCCCCAGCCCCTCGGTCACGGCTTCGGCCACGGCGCGGCGGTCGCCGGTCGCCAGCAGGATGCGCCCGACCCCGAGCCGGCGCAGCCCTGCGAGAAGCTCTGCCGTGCCCGACCGCAGCGCATCCGCCATCACCAGATGGCCCATGAGTTTCCCGTCGACACCAAGCGCCACGACGACCGAACCCGCCTCCGCCACCGCGCCTTCAACGTCAGCCGCACCAACCTGCGATGCGACGAATCCTGCGCCGCCCACCACCACCTTCCGGCCCTCGATGGTTCCCGACAACGCCTTCTCCGGGCGTCTCGACCACGTTCTCCGGGACCGGCAAGGCGGCGCCCCGCTGCTCGGGCCGCCGCGACGATCGCCTGCGCGATCGGGTGTTTCGACGCCTGATCGAGGGCGGCGGCGAAGTGCAGGACTTCGTCCTCCGACATGTCGCCTATGTGTGTCGATGGACACGATCTGCGGCCGCCCGTCGGTCAGCGTGCCGGTCTTGTCGAGGATCAGCGTCTGGATCCGCGCCAGCGCCTCCAGCGGCTTCGCGCCCTTGATCAGCACCCCGAAATGCGCCGCCCGCGACAGCCCGGCCACCAGCGCCACCGGAACGGCAAGGATCAGCGGACAGGGCGTCGCCACCACCAGGACCGCCACCGCGCGGATCGGATCGCCGGTGAACCACCAGGCCGCGGTCGCCAGCGCCACAGTGACGGCAAGGAACAGCAGCGAATAGCGGTCGGCCAGCCGGGCCATCGGCGCCTTCGACTTCTGCGCCGCCTCGACCAGCCGGACGATCCCGGCATAGGTGCTGTCGGCCGCGCGCCGCGTGACCCGCAGATCGAAGGCATCGCCCGCGTTGGTCGAGCCGCTCATCACGTCCTGGCCGCGGTTCCAGCCGCACGGGCATGGACTCGCCCGTCAGCGCCGACTGGTCCAGCATCGCCCGGTCGCCTTCGACCGTGCCGTCGACGGGCGCCACGTCGCCCTGCCGGATCAGAAGCAGGTCGTCCGGCGCGATCTCGTCCAGCGGCACCTCGTCCAGCGCGCCGTTGTGGTGCCGGGTCGCCGTCCGGGGCACCCGGGACAGAAGGTCGCTCATCTCGCGCCGGGCGCGGCCCTCGGCAAAGCTCTCGAGAAAGGTGCCGCCCGAATACATCAGCGCGACCACCGCCGCCGCGAGCGTCTCGCCAAAGAGAAGCGCCGCCGACATGGACAGGGCCGCCACGATGTCGAGCCCGACCTCTCCCTTCGAGAGGCTCCGGACGATCTCGACCAGCAGCGCAGCAAGAACCGGAATGACGCCCGCCGCCCATGCAATGGTCGCAAGATCCGGTTTGCCCGCCACCCAGAACCCGAGACCCGCCACCAGGCCGAGGAGCGCAATGACCAGCAACGCGACCTTCAGGCGGTCTTGAAGCAGTGGGTTCATCGAGTGCATCCCGGGGTCAGGCCGCACGCCCGGGGTCTGAACGGGTCTCGAAGAGCCGTCCAACCCGCGTTTCGCGAAGCTGGTCGCCTTCCCGGTCAATGAAGAGGGCGTCGAGATTCTGTCTACGCGCAAGTTCGGCACCCTCCAAGCTTCCTCGCACCATCAGCGCGGTCGCCCAGGCGTCAGCGGCCACGCAGGTCGCCGCAACGACCGTGACCGAGGCGGGAGACGCCGAGAGCGGTCCGCCGCGCGCGCGGGTCCATGGTGTGCGAGAACCGCCTGCGACGCCGACATCGACCCAGTGCCGGTAGTCGCCCGACGTGGCGACAGCCGCATCGTGGAGCGCGATGATGGAATGCGGCGCGCGACGCTCTCGAGTCGGGCCGCTCGACCGCGACTGATCCAGGGCTCGCCAGTCCGGGCTGCAGTCCCTATCGCGCGCATCTCGCCGTCGATGCCGACGAGTGCCGGCCGCAATTCCGAAGCCTGCTAGCCACTTCGGCCAGCCGGTCGACGCCGTAGCCCTTGGCAATCCCGTTACAGATCAAGCGTAATCGGCGCTCGCTTGCGCACCCGACCGGCCATCGTGTCGAGTTCGAGCAATCTCATGCGCGGGCCGGCGGGACGGCGCGATCATCGCAGCGCGGATGCGTTCTCGGACTCGCGGCCTCTGGTCCAAAGCCCCAGGCCGTCACCGCATCGCCCATGCCGATGTCGAAGGCTCCGCCCGAGGCTCGCCCGATCTCGAGCCCGATGCCCAGGACGTGCATCAGCGCGGGTGGGCACCGCCACCCATTCCCCAACCGGCGCCGCATTGAGACGCATCAGGTCGCTGTCGGGCTTCCAGGTGGACATCTGCGCGTCCACCTCGTCGACCGCCGCCTGAAGTGCCGCTCGGACCGGCGCCGGGTCGAAGCCCGGGAGCCGTGTGGAACAGCGCGGACCAGCGCGTGCCCATGGTGGGGCCGTTCAGCGCGTGGCGCACGAGGTCAGTAGACATCTTCGACATACCGTCCCTCCGCCTTCAGCGCGGCCGGCGTCAGCCCGACGGGCGCAAGGATGTCGGCCAGCGCGTCAGGCGACGCCCGCCGCCATGTCGCGCCCGCCGCAGACCATGACGCGTGCGCCATTGCGGATCAGCCGGGCGACCTGCGCCGCTTCGGCGCGCAGCGCATCCTGCACATAATGGGGCCTGTCGCACCGCGAGATCGCCGTGACGAGCCGCGGAGGCGCCCAGCGTCTGCCAGCGCGCAAGATCCTCGCCATAGAGGAAGTCGCTGTCGGGGTGGCGCATGCCGAAGAACAGATGGATGGGACGCCGCCGCGCGTTGGCCCGCACGAAACCGGCAAGCGGGCCGATGCCGGTGCCCGCGCCGATCAGGATCAGGGGCGACGCGATCGCTGACCCGGCATGGAAACCGGGATTGCGGCGGAGGAAGGCGGACACCGCGTCGCCCGGTTCGAGCGCCATCAGCTGGCCGGAACACAGGCCGCCGGGATGCTTTCTTCACAACGATCTCGACGAAGCCGTCGCGGCTTGCCGGAGGCGAGCGAATAGAAGCGCGGCACCGCCGAGCCCTCCGGCACGATGCCAAGAAGGTCGCCCGCCGCGAAAGCGCGCGAAGCCACGTCCCGTCAGGCGCTGCCAGAGCGACGCCGCGGCAAGGCGAAGCGCAGGATCGCGGTCGGGGCCTGCACCTCGACGCCATAGTCGCGGCGCGAGATCAGCGTCAGCGGCTGTGACGCGGGAACAAGCGGTGTGATGGACCAGTTCCAGTTCGAATCCCCAGTGCCGCGCCCAGCGCGCGGCCCCAGCGCGCGAAATCCTGCGGCGACTGGCGGTCGACGGTGTCGAACGGCACAAGCATCGCGCCAGCCCTTCGCTTCTGCCGCCGTGCGCAACGGCCCTCGCGAAGGCGCAGAAGGCCGGGAAGCTGCGGTCGCCGAAGCCGAGCACGGCGAAGGCGAATGCGGGCGTTCGGTCGAGTGCGTCAAGTCGGTCGAGAAAGCCCTTGGCCGAGGCCGGCGCATCCCCGTCGCCATAGGTCGCGGCGAGCACGATAATGCGTTCGGCGCGCGCATAGCGGGCCGGATCGAAGGCCGACATCGGCGCGGCGTGGACCGTTTGGCCTGCCGCGGTCAGTGCGTCATGCAGCGTCGCGGCGAAGCCCCAGGTGCTGCCGCCTTCGCTGCCCACGAGAAGGATCGTCTCGGCACGATTGGCCCTGCTGTTGCCGTTCTTTGGCTGCGCGCCGTGCGCGCCGCGAGCCAGAGCACCACGCCCGTGCCGCCCATCACCGGCACGCCCAGCGCCATCAGCCCCAGCACGAGCCCAAGACAGCGGCGCCCTGTCCGGTGTGCAGCATGTAGATCGTTTCGGACACACGCTCCATCGTCGTCAGGTCGGCCCAGGTGAGCAGCGCGCCCGTGCCTTGATCGAGATAGCCGGTGCCCCGGTCGGTCTTGAGCGTGAAGACATCGGTTGCATCATCCCGGGTAGGGAAAGACAGTTCGCGCAGATCCGAGACCTGGGTTTGCCTGAGCAGCTGATATTGCATTGAGAGCAACTCCAGTCTCACCACTTGCCTCGGCCGAAATTGGCGGTGACCGCATCTTGCGGGCAGAAGGTCGAAGGTGGACGCGGTCATCCAGAGCGCGGTGGCCGAGGACAGACAGAAGGCCAAGAACGGCGATGCGGGCGATTTCGACATGCAGCCGTCCTGACAATGGTCCGCGCAAGCCGCGAGAACCAGCGCCGCCAGCCGCCCGCGCGCCGCGCGACCAGGACGATGCCGGAGAGCGCCAGCACGAGCATCGCCGCCGCACCCGCCGCCATGGCGATCCGGCCAGCATCATCCAGGAAGAGCGAGCGGTGCAGATTGGTCATCCAGCGTTGCGCCTGGCTCGGGTCTGCCGATGCGATCGCGCGTCCTGTCGCCGGGTCGATGACGGCGGCCCCGGGATGTCGTCCTCGAACCAGTAGGCGATGATCCGGCCTGAAGGCGAGCGCTTGATCTGTTCGACGCCCGGATAGGCGGTCTGGATGCGCTCGGCGAGTTCGGCAACGGTCAGTCCAGCTTCCGCCTGTGGCGTAACAGGCGTCTCAGCTGCAGGGAAAACCGACAGCGCCGCGCCGCTGACACTGCCAGAATGATGACGAGAGCCAGGGCGAACAGACCCGGCCAGCGGTGAAGCGCGCGGAACATGGGCTGTCTCCCTCACATGTTGTAGGTGAAGCTGGCGACGTAGCGGCGGCCTTTTGTGCTTTGCTCCGGCGCCATCGGTGGTCAATGGCACAGCGATCTCGTTTGGACTGTCGCGCATGTCCTCAACGGCGGCGTCAACGTGCAGGGTGTAGCCTGCATCAAACAGCGTGTCCGCCAGGTCGAGCGTGATCTTCAGCTTGCGCCCGCGCCGACGCTGGCGCCGGTGATGCCATTGATCTGCGCCGTGTCTCCGCCAGTGGCGCGGTACCATCGGTGAGATGCTTGTAGTATTTCGACTTGCCGCCAGCCATCCAGAGGCTGCCCGCATAGGCGCCCTTTGCATCGGTGACATAGAGCGCGAGATAGGCGCCGTCGCCGCCGTAGTTCTTGAGCGTCGTGGTCAGCGTCACAGGGCGCGCCATGGCGAGACCGGGAAGCGTCAGCGCCGTGGTCAGCGCCAGAATTGCGAGAATGTGTTTCATATGCGGATGACCTTGTGTTGGATGGCTGGCGACAGGATTGAGGTGATCAGTTCACGTCGACTTTTGGTGCCTTGCCATCTCTGAACAGGCCGTTCTCTGGTGGTGATGCGTCTCCGGCACGGGCCGGATTGCGCGAGCCAGTGCAATTCTTCTCGTCATCGCAACCATCGTCATCATCGTCGTCGTCATCGCCGTTTTCGTCGTCATCATGCCCTGAGCGATTGCGGTGATTGCCTTCATTCTCATCATCATCATTGTCGCTGGCGAGAATGTTGGCAGAGGCGTCCTGTGGGGCGTCTGTATTCCATTCGGCGGACTGGGCGACGTTTTCGAGCGACGCCTGCATGGCGCTCAATGCGGGTCCTGCGAGAACGGCAGTCAGCCCAGTCGTGGCGATCAGAAGTGCGAGGGTTTTCTTCATTGTGTTTGTCTCCTTTGCTTGGACACATAATCTGTGGCTTCACCTGAGAGCTTCCTGACAACAGTGAAGTTTCTGCTTCAGCTTCGCGTCAGGAACGAATTTGCAAATCGTGTGGAAATCTTTTGGAGCTGCCCGTGAGCACAACGAGACGGCAAGGTGTTGCTTCTTCTGCGCAGGCGAAGTGGGAGTAGCAAATGAACAGGACGGCATTGAATTTCCGGCGAGACTTGCCGACTGTGCATTGTCGGTGGCTTTATCCAGCCCGCGAGCTTCGCATGTTGGCCTAGTCTTCGTCCCGATCTTCGTTCTCGTCTTCATGCTCAATATCAAGCACCTGAAGCGTGGCAGGATGAACAGTCACTTCAATGCGGCGGCCTTTGGCATCCTTGCCGTTGATTTCGTAGCAGCCGTCATCAATCTTGATGCGTCGCACAGTCCAGCCCTTCTGTGCAGCAAGTTGCGCCACAGCCTCACGCGGCTTCCAGTCGGCCATGGGTGCGAAGCAATCATCGTCGGCCAAGGCGTTCGCAGCTGGCAAAAGGGCGAGGAATGTTAGAATTGTCAATGGCTTCAGCATGGGCCAAACTCCGGCGTGCGACTGTTTGAGCAGACTATATGCTATAGCTGACGGCAGCCTGAAGCCAGTGAATGGCCAACGTCAGCGGTATGTCAGCCAGCGGGATCAATGCAGGTTGCGCGAAATTGGGAAACGGAACACATGCGAATCCTGCTGATCGAAGACGATACAGTGCTGGGTGCTGCCATTCGCGACCAGATCGCGGCCCATGGCCATTCTGTGGATTGGGTGATGCGGCTGGATGCTGCCGGAGATGCGCTGGCTGTCGCGAATCTATGATCTGATCCTGCTGGACCTGATGTTGCCGGACGGCCTGGGAATCGGATTTCTGAAGGTGTTGCGCAACAGGGGCGACGTGACGCCCGTCATCATCATGACGGCGCTTGATCAGGTTTCGGATCGGATCGATGGCCTCAATGCCGGTGCTGACGATTACCTCGTCAAGCCATTCGATCTGGCAGAGTTGTCGGCACGGATCGGTTCGGTCGGCACGACGATATGCGGGCAACCCGAATCCCGATCATCGTGCCACGGATCACTGAGTGTCGATCTGGCGTCGCGCAGCGTTCGCCGCGATGGCAAGCCGGTGCAGTTGACGGCGCGCGAATGGGCCTTGTTTGAAGCCTTTCTTGCCCGCCCCGGCCAGCTCTTGTCCAAGACGCAACTGGAAGAAAAACTCTATGCCTTTGATACAGAGATCGAGAGCAACACGATCGAGGTTCATGTCAGCCGCCTGCGCAAGAAACTTGGCGCGGATGTTCATCGAGACCGAGCGCGGCCTCGGCTACCGGCTGAGCGCTGCATGAGATTGCCTCGCAGCCTGCAGGCCCGCCTGGCACTTTCGCTGGGTGTTCTGCTGACAGCCCTCTGGGTTGCCGCAGCCTGGGTGACAGCCGTGGTGCTGCAGCACGAAATGGACGAGGTTTTTGAACTCGGCGCTACAGGAAACGGCCCAGCGCCTGTTGCCACTTGCCGTTATCGATATCGTCGGGCGGGAGGAAGATGGCGTCACGCAGCGGCTGGGCGCTGTCCGGGCGCACGACGAGTTCTTCACCTATATTGTTCGGGACACGCAGGGACGGGTGCTGCTGCAGTCGCATGCAGCAGACCTCGGCATTTTCCCTGCATATGATGGCCGGGATTTCGCCAGACAGCGACCCACAGGCTTTTCAATGACGAGGCGCTGCAGGGAAGTGTGCGCATCACTGTAGCTGAACCGCTGCAACACCGCGGTGAAGCTGCACGCAATCTGCAGATGGTGCTCGGACTGCCAATCCTGTTTGTCATTCCTCTCACGCTGTTGGCCATTGTCCTTGCCGTGCGTGCCAGTCTGGCACCGCTTCGCCGGTTTCGGGCGGGGTTGGAGGCGCGCAGTTCTCGTGACTTGTCCGCTGTTCCCACTGACGACATCCCCTCAGAAATCGGTCCGGTGGCGGCCACCTTGAACAGCGTTCTGGCTCGGCTGAACGCTGCGTTTCGAGGCTGAACGCAGCTTCGCGGCCAATGCCGCACATGAACTTCGCACACCGCTCGCAGGTGCCATTGCGCAAGCGCAGCGGCTGCAATCTGAAACCAGGGATCCTGCAGCTGCGTCACGAGCAGCAGACATTGAGGCGACACTCAAACGTCTCACCCGCTTGTCGGAGCGTCTGATGCAACTCGCCAGGGCTGAAGGAGGCCGCCTTCGCCTTGACAAGGCGACAGATATGCGAACTGTCACGCGCCTCGTCGTTGAGGATGTCTGTCGCTTGCTGCCTCCGGACCGTCTGGTGCTTGCATTGCCAGAGCACCCCGTCATGTCTGACCTTGATCCTGACGCCTTCGGCATTGTGTGCCGCAACCTGGTTGAAAATGCCCTGCGACACGGTGATGAAAACGCGCCGGTTGTGGTGACCCTCTGGCAAAATGGTGAGTTCTGTGTTTCAAATGAAAGTGCAGCCCTGCCACCGGAAACGCTGAGCCGTCTGACCGCGCGCTTTGAACGTGCCGGTGCGAGCGGGGATGGCAGCGGACTGGGACTGGCCATCGTTGCCGCCATCGCCAATCGTATCGGAACTCCACTGGTGCTGGCTTCACCACGGCGAAATTCAGCGTCAGGGTTTGAAGCAACGTTCAGGCTGCCAACGGCTGAATGATGGCAACCAAACTTACCTGAAGGCGGCCCATGGGTTCGGAATCAATGCAGACCCCAACGCAATCATCGCACAAATCAGCCCGGTTGGTGTGACGCAATTTCCTTGTTGAGCAGCACGACAACTTCAAGCCTGCTCTTGGCGTCCAGCTTTTTCATGATGGAAGACATGTGGCGCTTCACGGTCTTTTCGCTGAGGCCCAGTGCGTCTCCAATTTCCTTGTTGGTTTTGCCTTCGCGCAAGAGGACAACAACTTCGGACTCACGCTTGGCAAGGCCCCAGTTGGCAAATCGCATTTCAGCCGCACTTTGGGAGCGCACTTGATTGTAAAGGGCGCGGGTAGCCAGCTCGGGCGTGATGAAGGTCTTGCCATCATGAACGGCCTGCACCGCTGCTTGCAGTTCCGTGCCGCTGACACCTTTAAGAACGTAACCGCGAACACCGATTTCCAGTGCGGTCTTCAGGTGGTCGTCGCGTTCCGAAACAGTCAACATGATGAGTTTAATCGCGCGATGCCTTGCAGAAATCTTCTTGGCTGCCTCCATGCCATCTCCCGGCATGCTGATGTCCAGCAACATGATGTCAGGCTTCTCTTCTTCCGCAATGCGTAGAGCATCAGCAGCACTTCCGCCCAATCCCACGATTGAAAAGCCATTCCGGCCTGACAATGTCTGGCTCACGCCCTGCAACAACAGGGGATGATCATCAACGATAGCAATCCGGACCGTATCAGCCATGATGTTTTTCCAAGGTTACAAGTGGAATCGTTGCGGTCACAACAAAACCATCGGTTCTGTTGCTTGTCGAGAGTGTGCCACCGAGTGCAATCATGCGATGTTTCAATCCGGCGAGACCCAGTTTCAACTGTTTTGTGGCAGGCTCTTCTCGCATTGTTCCTGATCCACCGTCTGATACACGGATTTCAATGTCATGGGCGTGCACTCGCGCCTCCACGCGCTGGTTGAAACCACCAGCATGTCGGAAAGCATTGTTGAGGCACTCCTGCACAAAGCGAAAAGCCGCTTCCTTGATGTCATTGGCAATATGCAAGGGTAGTTCGTGAATATCGAGCATCACTTTGGTTTCTGTTCTGGCCTCATGCATTTCTGCCGCAAAGCGAACCACGTCCGAACAGGACATGTTCTGAATTTCGGGCAATGCAAGCCCCGCAGCAATATTGCGGAGATCCTTCATGGAGTCTTTCAGGGTTTTTTGCAACGCTGTCCGGCCAGCGTCGTTGCGGCGGGACTTGGTTTTCGGAAAAATATTGTCCAATTGTATGAGAGACAAGGCCAGCAGCTGGCCTGGCCCATCATGAAGGTCAGCGCCAAGCTTTCGCAGGTAGCGATCATTCAAGGTGACCGCTGAGCGACTGGCCTCCTGCAATTCCCGTCCAAGCCTGGCGTTGTCTTCAAGGAGGGAAGACAGCGATTGCACGCGCAATTCTAGTTCCTGCTGCTGACGTTTGATTGTGCTGTCTGCCCGCTTGGCAATGCTCCAAAGCAAAACGAGCAGCGAGGCCGTGAATGCCCCCATGAACAGCCAGTTCCGCATGGTCTGGCTGTCGAGATTCTTCTTCAGCTGGCTTGCGGCAATATACATTTCGGCAACAGCGAGCTGATGTTCAGTGTTGCTTTCATAGATCGGGACATAGACCTCGAGCAACGGAATGCCGAGATTTTTTTCGCTGATGTTTTCAGATGCAGACAGTTCGTCAAACTCGGTCCGGCGTTCGCCGTGCACGGCTTCCAGAAGTGCGCCTTCCAACGGAAATTTTTGACCGATCAGCTCAGGGTTGGTTGCGAAGAGTATGGTTCCGTCAAGTTGCCAGATTTTCAGCGATACAACGTGTTTGCCAAGCGCCGACTTGTTGAGGATGTCCAGTAATCTGGTCCTTGCGGCACTAGAAACGGAGGGTTGCTGGATGAGGTTCTGAACTTCTTCCTCCACAAGTGTCTGCATGAAAATTGCAGTCGTGCTTGAGGTTTGTTCTGCGATGGTCTGGCGGATCAAAGAGTTGACCCAGGCCGTACTGCCCAGCATGCCAACTCCAAATATCAATGCAGCGGCAAAGGCAAATTCCATGGCCAGACTGCGGTTGCGCCATACCGTCAGCAGCCTTGACCAAACATACATGATTCCGAACCTTGTTTCTTCTACTGGCCCTGAAGGGCCGCAATGATATCAACACGTCCCAATCGTTCGGCCAGTTTCTCTGGCGTGTCGCGGGCGATGCTGCGGGACGTTGCTGCCCCGCCTGCCGTCGCAATCAACCGAACAGCCGTTGGATTCAGGTTTTCAACAGCAATGTACAATGCCGTCTTGCCTTCTGTGTTCTTGATATTCAGGTCCTGTGCATTGGACAAGAGCTGATTGAGCACGGGGGCTGCTCCGCGTGCCGCTGCCAGCATCAGGGCTGTGTTGCCGTCCGCATCCAGCGCGACCGGGTCGGCACCTGCACCCAGCAACATTGACACTGCAACCTCGTCATTCAGGGCGGAAGCGAGACAAAGAGCAGTCGTTCCACCAGCAAGCGGCACATTGGGATCAGACCCCTGCGCAAGCAGGGCCTGCAACAATGCGTGGTTCCGACGCTGGACGGCAAGTGTCATGAGGGATGACCAGTTTTCCGTGCTGGCCACAGCGGCGTTCGCCACATCATCAGCAAACCAGGCTGCTCCGTCGCAATGGGTCGCAAAGGCCGTGATCTGTTTGGCCACATCATTTTCTTGCAGTCTTGGGCCAGCGGCACGCCGCAAGCGGCTGGCCATAATGTCATCGCAACGCCTGGCCGCAAGAACGCCTGCGCCTGCGGCCACGGTCGTGCCGTTCTCAAGGAGGAATTCCACAGCACTCTCGTGGCCCTTCTGCACCGCCAGATGCAAGGCCGTCTTGCCTGTCTTGTCGGCGGTGTCGATGTCGGTTTGATCAAACAGTGCACGTGTTGCCAACAGGTTTCCGGCACTCGCTGCCAGCATCAAGGGTGTTTTGCCATCATTGGTCACGGCCTTTGCTGCCGACTTGCCGTCGGCAGGGACTTTGAATTGCGCAAAGGGGCGGACGGCGGCGAAGGCAAGGTCGGTTGCCGTATCGGGAGTTCCACTCCTGACATGAGCTACGTCTGCCGTTTGCGTCGATGGCCTGGGTTGAACGGGATGCTTGCCCGTGGTGACCAATTTTGTGAGCGTACCAAGCAGCGTCTTGGCTGGCTGGTGGCCTGCGACGGCAGCGCGTTTCAGCAATTTGCGCGCGCGGGCCTCGTCACGTTTGACGCCAAGTCCGCTGCGCAACATCACCGCCAGCCGGTATTGCGCTTCGGCGCTGTTGGCGTTGGCCGCCTTGGCGAGGAGTGCTGCCGTTTCAGCATATTTGCGCTTTGCCACGAGGTTCAGGTAGCGCGTGTTGGTGTTGGCCGCATCAACAAGCGACGGCATTGGCAGCAAGAAGGCGAGAACAAAAATGAAGCGTCGCATCATGTCAGGATGTTCCGTATTTTGTTTCGATGTCCAGACCCGCTTGCCGCAGGAATTCCGTTGGCAAAATGCCACCTGCACAGACAAGCACGGCGTCATTGGGCAAGGTCAGCGTGTTGCCTTTGGTTTTGATGAGCACGTGGTCTTTGCCGATCTCTGTCACTTCGCTCTCAAGCAAGAGCGTGAGATGCCGCGCCTCTACGGCCTCTTGCAGCGCCTGGCGGTTGCCGCGCTTGGCACGGCTGAAGCCATTGCCCCTGTAGGACAGACTGACTTTGCAGCCCGGTTGCTGCGACAGTGAGATTGCTGCTTCCAATGCAGAGTCACCACCGCCAACCACCAGCACGGCTTGCTGGGCGTATTGTGCAGCATCCACCAGATTGTAGACGACCTTGGCCTGCTTCTCGCCGGGCACACCCAGCTCACGCGGACTGCCGCGTCGTCCAATCGCCAACAGAACGGAGTGCGTCTGGTATGCGCCTGCTTCTGTGGCCACCTCGAAACCTGCTGACGTCCGGGTCACTGCAGTCACCCGTTCACGGTAGCGAATGTTGAGGCGTTCTTTTTTCTCCACCTTTTTCCAGAACCCCAGCAACTCTTCCTTGCCAACCTTGCGGAACTTGATACGGCCAACCAGTGGCAGGTCTGCGGGAGCTGTCATGACGATCTTGCCGCGCGGATATTTGAAAACGGTGCCGCCCAGATCATCCTGCTCGACGACAACGTAGCGCAAGCCCTGTTGTTTGGCTCCAAGAGCAGCCGAAAAACCCGCCGGCCCTGCACCGACGATCAGCACATCCAGCAGATCCGGATCATTGCCAGGCTGAAATTGTTTGGCGATCTGCTCGATCGCTTGCCGACCCTGCTCGATGGCGTTGCGCACGAGCCCCATTCCACCAAGTTCGCCAGCCACAAAAATGCCCGGCACATTGCTCTGGAAATCAGGTCCGACCACGGGGAGATCCACGCCGCGTTCTGCTGTACCGAACACCAGTTTGATGGCTTGGGTGGGGCAGGCGGATTTGCATGCGCCATGCCCGATGCAGTTTCCGGGGTCGATCAAGGTGGCCTTGCCATTGACGACACCCAGCACATCGCCTTCCGGGCAGACGCGGGTGCAGGTGGCGCAGCCAAGGCATTTCACGGGGTCTATAACGGGGTGCAACGAAGTTGGAATCGCAAGGCCTGCGCCCTCAGCCTCGCCAAGCAGTCGTGCAAAATGGTTGCGGCGGCGGCGCGTGCCCCAGACATAGGCAAGCCACACTGTTCCCATCAGAACCAGGTAAGGGAGGAAGAGTTTGAAGTCCTCCATGGCGTCAGTTCGCCAGTATGCCAAGTTCCCGGGCAGCAGACACGATACCGTCTCGTTCAGGGCTGCCTTCAGCAAAGATGAGCAAGGCGTCAGTCAAAGCTGCGCGGGCTGCGGCCTGGTCGTTCATGACGCTGCGGGCGCGGATCAATTTGACCCAGCCTTCGGCATCCTTGGGGGTTGATTTCAAACGCGAGGCAAGACGTTCCACCATGCCGGCGATCATGGCCTGCTGGTCTTCTGCGGGCAGGGCCTGGACCGCTGCGACCTGGTCTTTGCTGATGTCGGGTGCGATGCCTGTCTGGATGGTCGCAATCTTGCCAGACTTCAGGTCGGCGGAAACGTCCGTTCCGGTTTTCTGCCCCAGTGCGGCAATGTGTTGTTCGGCCTCGGCCCGCCAAGGCACATCGCTTGCGGCATCGCGCACCAGTGCCTGCCAAGCCTTGAGGGCTTCTCCATCTGCACCGGCCTGTTCCAAAGCGAGGGCGAGATAGAAACGCGCCTGCTGGTTGGTCGGGTCGCTGCCGATGACGTCTGTGAACAGTGATTTGGCATTGGGCAAGACGATACCTTTTTCAGCCTGCACCATGGCTTCTGCCAGCGAGGCCTTGAATTCCAGATTGGCGGGTTGCAGCGCCAGTGCCTTGGTGAAGGCCTCAACAGCTGCCTCATAGTTCTGTGTATTGAAAGAACTCCAGCCCAACATGCGCCAGCCTTCTGCGTCCTGGGGTGAAGCAGCCAGTCTTGCGCGGAGCTTCTCGGTCAACTCATCGACAGACGCCAGATTTGGATTGGCTGGAGAGGTGAGCGCGGCGGGTGCAGACGCCATGGGCAAATCGACGCCGCCTGAACTGATGGCCAGCGACGAACTGCCAAGCTTGCCGTAGACAATCGTGGAGGCAACGGCCACACCAAGGGCAACGGCGGGAACCAATGCCAGCCTGACCTTGTCAGACAGAGGATTGGCGCGAAATGTCTGGTCGGACGCTGCCAGCATGCGGCGCTTCAGTTCAATGGTTGCTGCGTTCGCTTCATCAGTGCTCATGGCACCGGCCATCCGGTCGCGCTCCACTTCCGAAATTTGAACGCGGTAAGCGTCTACGGCATGCTGTTTGGCGTGCGTCTGCAGTTCATATCGGCGGACTAGCGGAATGGTCAGCACCATGGTCACGACACAACAGATCAGCGTCAAAATTACCCAAAGCATCATGTTTCATTTTCCAGTCTTTTGAGGCGATCAAGTTCAATGGTGTTCAGTGGTTCAGGGGGATGCAGGGCAGTGTCGGTCTTGTGCCTCAATCCGAAAAAGTAGACAGCAAGGGCGGACGCCAGCACCAGCAATGGCCCCAGCCAGAGCAGATAGGTGGTGGCCTCAAAAGGCGGCTTAAGCAGTACAAAATTGCCAAAGCGCTGCACGACAAAGCCGATGACCTGTTCGTCGCTGTCTCCCGCCGTCAGCCTTTCGCGTACGATGACGCGAAGGTCGCGGGCAAGGCCAGAGTTTGAATCATCAATCGACTGGTTCTGGCACACAAGACAGCGCAGCTCCGCGCCAATTGATCTGGCGCGCGCCTCCAGTGCCGGGTCTGGCAGCACTTCGTCCGGATTGACGGCAAAGCCTTGGGAGGAGGCCGACAGAATGAGCAAAGAGGCAAGCAGCAAGGGTTTGAGGTTCATGCTGTTGCCTCGGCCAGCTTGCGCTCTGAAGCGAGCGGCTGGCGCGGGGCGATGGCAACGCGGAAACGCCGGTCGCTGAGGGAGACGAAATCCACCCAGTGCCATGATGAAGCCGCCAATCCAGAGAAGAGGGGCTGCCGGATGATGGAAAGCCCTGACAGTCCAGACACCCTTGCCATCATTTTCGCCCAGCGAGATATAAAGATTGGACAAGAAGTTTGTATAGATAGACGAATGACTGGATTGCGATTGTTGCACCGGGAAGTAGCGCCGCTCCGCCGCCAGCGTGGTCACCTGTGAGCCATTGCGACTGATTGTGAAAATGCCAGTTTCGCTCTCATAGTTATCGACATTGAAGTTGCGCACATCTTCAAATTTGATGTCATATCCGGCAAGCATGATGTGCTGGCCGGGACTTAGGGACGATATATTTTCGCTTTGCCATGCACTCACGATGGAAATGGCCCCGACGACGATGCCGAGTCCGACATGCGACAGCACCATGCCCAGCACCGCCCGCGGCACGCTGCGCAAGCTGGTCCAGGGATTGAACCAGCCCTTGCGCGTGCCTTGTACACGACGCCAAAGCACCCAGAGCGACCCGGCTACAAGCCAGACAGCAAGCGTGATGCCAAGGATCGACAGAAGATGCGTGGCGGAGAAGACATAGATGAGCAGCACTGCAACGAGGGCGGCGATCAGCAGCGGTGTACGGAGCCGACGCAGAAGCTGGCTGAGTTGATCCCGCTTCCAATGCAGGAAGGGACCGACAGCAAGCAGCATAAGGAGTGGCAAGACAATCGGTACGAAGGTGCGATTGTAATAGGGCGCACCAACGGAAATCTTGTCACCGGTCACGGCTTCCATGGCGAGGGGATAGAAGGTGCCAATGAATACCGTGACAGCAGCGGAAACAAGAAACACATTGTTGAGCGACAGGCCGCTCTCGCGACTGACAAAGGAGAAGCGGTTTTCCGAGCGCACATCCGTTGCCCGGAAGGCATAAAGCAACAGCGCACCGCCAGTTGCCAGGACCAGAATTCCCAGCATTACAAGTCCGCGGCCAGGATCCAGCGCGAAGGCGTGCACACTTGTCAGAACGCCAGAGCGCACCACAAAGGTACCGGCAAGGCTGAATGAGAATGTCAGGATTGCAAGCAGCACGGTCCATGCCACCAAGGCCTGGCGGCGTTCAACAACGATGGCTGAATGCAGAAGTGCCGTGCCCGTGAGCCACGGCAGCAGCGAGACATTCTCCACCGGATCCCAGAACCACCATCCGCCCCAGCCCAATGTGTAATAGGCCCAGAAACTGCCAAGCGTGATGCCAAGTGTGAGAAAGGACCAGGCTGGCCAGTGCCCAGGGTCTGACCCAGCGCGCCCATGCTGGTTCCACACGGCCTTCAAGCAAGGCCGCAACGGCAAAGGAAAAGGTGACGGAAAAGCCGACATAGCCCAGGTAAAGGAGGGGCGGATGGAAAGCGAGTCCGGGGTCCTGCAGAATCGGATTGATGCCGTTTCCTTCGATGGGCGCTGGCGACAGGCGGACGAAAGGATTCGAGGTCAGAAGGATGAATGCCAGAAAGCAGAATCCGATCAGTCCTTGCACCGCCAGAACGCGGGTGCGCAACACATCCGGCAGTCCGGCATCAAAAAATGCGATGCACGCGGTGAAGAGTGAAAATACCAGCATCCACAACATCATGGAGCCTTCGTGGTTGGCCCAGACACCACTGAGCTTGTAGGCCAAGGGCATTTGGGTTTGCGAGTAGTTCGCAACCAGCGCCACTGAAAAGTCAGACTGGGCAAAACACAACATCAGCATCGCGAATGACACGGCCACTGCTGCAAAAGAAAGCAGCGCTGCGCGGCGGGAATAGTACATGAGACCAAAGTCGATTCGACCTGCACCTAAAAGACCTACTGCTGCTTGCGCAAAATTCAGAAAAACGGCCAGTATCAAGGCAAAATGACCAATTTCAGCGAGCATTTCCGGTCCTTTCTTCTGGCCTGTTTGGAGCTGATTTCCGAAGATCAATCAACGACTTCCAACTGGTGATTTTATTCTGTTAACGCGCCGTTAGCAGAAGATGTCTGACAGATTGCTTACAGGGTGTGTGTGCTGATTCTGTAAGCGTTTTGTCAGGTTGGCTCATTTACGAGGGCCTAAAGTATCAACCGCCACAGGAGTTGCCATGTCGTCCGAAACTTTTCCTGTTTCTGTTCCCGCAAAGGGCGATTTTGGGCGTTCTGCCCATGTTACAGCATCGTCTCTACAGCGGCGCCAGATCACCGACTACTTGGCCTACGCCACCATTGTCCTGTCACTGGTGCTTTTGGCTTATGGTACTGCCACACGCGAACTTGACAGGTTTGTGCCCTACGAAGGCGGCGGCTATTATCTCGGCATCGCTGGTGGCTCGCTGATCCTGTTGCAGATGATCTATTCGCTGCTGAAACGCTATGGCGTGTTGGGCAAGGCTGGCATTGCCAGCACTTACTACCATTTGCACATGGTGGTGGGTGTGGCCGGGCCACTGCTCATTCTCTACCATTGCAATTTTTCTCTTGGTGCCAAGAACAGCAACGTGGCTCTTGCGGCGCTGGCCCTGGTGGTGTTCAGCGGCTTTTTTGGCAGGATTGCCTGCGCCAAGATTCATGCGCGGCTCCTGCATGCCATCGCTGTGGCCGAAGCAAGGCTGATGGCCACCGAGCAGGCCTCGTCAACCTATCTGGTTGCGCATGCCACGCAACAGAAGCAAGTTGCTGAAACGCTGTCCCGGTTCTGCCTGACCACACTGTCGCAAAGCCGGGGCAGTATGCTGGCAGCACTGACTGTGCCTTTCCGCTGTCGCCTGGCACTGTTGCGGCTGGACTTTGTGTTCAGCTGGTCCATGTGGGCTGGTCGCACGCAATTTTCAGTCACCTGGGCCGAGGTCGCCTTTGCCCGCGCCCATGTCCGGCATTATCTGCGTGCTTATCGCACGGCTTCACAACTGAAATTCTGGGACAGGCTGTTTTCAGCCTGGCACATCTTCCACCTGCCGTTGGTCTTCCTGCTCTTTGTCGCAGGGGTGACACATGTGGTTGCCGTGCACTGGTTTTAAACATTGTCAGGGACACGCTTTCGCAACCTACTGGCAACCATCGCAGCAACTGCGATGGTTTTGCTGGTTTGTGCGCTGGGTGTCCGTGCCCAGAACACTGTGGAAAGCCTCGTGCAACCTGATCTTCTGGCCGCCGCCCACAGCAAGCTGGAAGCTGATTGCAGCAATTGCCACAAGGCTTTCAAGAAGGAGGCGCAAAGTTCGCTGTGCCGAGATTGTCACAAACCTATCAAGGCCGATCTTGCTTCCGGCACTGGGATTTCACGGGCGCAGTGAAATCGTGAAGCATTCGGAATGTGCCAACTGCCACGCCGAACACAAGGGCCGGGCCTTCAAGCAGGACAAGCTTTCTCCCCTGAGCGTTCGACCACAATCTGTCGGATTTCAGGCTGGATGGCGGGCACACCATTGTGGCTTGTGCCGGGTGTCATGTCGCGGGCAAGAAATTCTCGGCAGCGCCATCGGCCTGTTTCGACTGTCATGACAAGGACCAGCCGCATCTCGGCAATCTGGGCAAGGATTGCGCCTCCTGCCACACCACCACGAACTGGATAAAAACCAAGGCCTTTGATCACAACAAGACAAAGTTCAAGTTGTGGGCGGGCATGCCAAGGCCGCCTGCCTGTCGTGCCATGTTGGTGAACGCTACAAGGATCTGCCGCAAACGTGCAGCCATTGCCATGGCCTGCAGGACGTGCACGAAAACCGCTTTGGAACGGCATGCGAAAGTTGCCACACCGACGACAACTGGAAAAGCAAGTCATTCGACCACGGCAAGTTTACAAAATTCGAGCTCACCGGAGCCCACAACACGGCAGCATGCAGTGACTGCCACGGTGAAAAATCACCTCGTCACTGCCAACGGGCTGTTTTGACTGTCACAGAAGCAGGACGTGCACAAGGCGCAACTGGGCCCGAAGCTGTGAAAATTGCCATGGCACGTCTGCGTGGCGCGCGGATGTGAAATTTGACCATGGCAAAACCAAATTTTCCGCTGACTGGCATGCATGTGCTCGCGGCTTGCGAAGTCCTGCCATGCCGACGCCAGCTTTCAAGACGGTGAAGACCACCTGCGTCGCGTGCCATGCCGACAAGGATGTTGCAAAGGTCGGTCTGCTGCGCAACTGCGCCTGCGTGCCACGGCACAACGGCATGGAAAACAGTCAGTTTCGACCATGGAAGCGACACGCGATTTGCCCTGACAGGTGTTCACGCCAAAGTCGGCTGTAATGCCTGCCACAGTGCCACGAGTGTGAATCGGCCAAGCTTGATATGGCGTGCTACACTGCCATCAGAAACAGGACGTCCATCGCGGTGCCTTCGGCCTGAACTGTGAAAAGTGTCATTCCACCTCTTCATTCAAGGGGGCGGTGATCAGGCGATGAAAAAGTGGATTCATCAGATCTTGCGTTGTCGCGCATGGCATGGTCATTTGCTTTGCCATGCTGCTGTCGGTCGTGAGCGGAGGCAGCGGAAAGTGCTTGCGGAGACCGCTATTGATTGCAGCTTTGATCACAGCCAAACCGGTTTTCCGTTGACGGGCAAGCCATGTGGATGTGCGCTGCGAAACCTGCCACGCCGGTGCAAAGTTCAAGAACACGCCTAAGGCCTGCTTCTCGTGTCATGATGGCGTCGAGGCTTCTGGAAAACACAAGCAGCACCCGCAAGACCAGATCATCTGTACGGATTGCCACACCACCCCAAATGGCCGGAGGTCAAAGTTGATCACAGCAAGACACCAACAACTGCCTGTCTTGTCACAACGGAAAAGTTGCCACTGGAAAATCACCGCAACCCGATCAAGGCAGCACAGTGCAAATCTGTCATGCTGTCACGACGTGGCAGGTCACGCGATTTGACCACAGCGACGACATCGGCGCCTGTGCCTCATGCCACGATGGCCGCAAGGCCGCTGGAAAGTCGCCGCGCACATATGCCAACCAGCAGCAATCCTGCGCGTCATTGCCATGGCACCAAGCTGGAAACCTGCCTTCTTTGACCACGAGCGGTGTCACCGGAAGCTGCTTCAGCTGCCACAACGGTGCGACCGCAACAGGAAAATCCGCCAAGCCATTTCAGACAACCAATGCCTGCCAGGATTGCCACACGGTGAAGACGTGGCAACCTGCTAAGACATTTGACCACGCATCAGCGCTGGGCTCGTGCTTCTCGTGCCACGACACCAGGCACCCACCTGCCAAAGGGCAAAGGCCGCCGCACACCCAAAGACCACCAACAATTGTGCGGCCTGCCATTCCGTTGCCAATTGGTCAGCAGACAATTTCAATCACAGTGAAGTGCGCGGCAGCTGCTATTCCTGTCATGACAACAACCATCCGCCCGCAGAAGGCAAGGGTCGTCGGCATTTCAAGAGCAATAATGACTGTGCGGCCTGCCACACTGTTGTTGATTGGGTTGTGCCAGGCTTCAACCACAGCGGCTGCGCAGGGCTCCTGCTTCTCGTGCCATGACAACAATCACCCGCCTGCTGAAGGCAAGGGACGGCGTCATCCTGCATCGTCCAATAATTGTGCCGGGTGCCATACGGTAGAGACGTGGGACGGCCCGCGCTTCAATCATGATGAAGTGCGGGGCAGCTGCTTCAATTGTCACGACAACAATCATCCACCGGCCGAGGGCAAGGGTCGGCGGCACTTTACCAGCACAAATAACTGCGCAGCGTGTCACACTGTTGTCGACTGGGTGGTCAGCAATTTCAATCATGATGCAGCGCGCGGTTCGTGCTTTTCATGTCATGACAACAACCATCCACCTGCTGAAGGCAAGGGACGGCGTCATCCCGCTTCGTCCAACAATTGTGCCGGGTGCCATACGGTAGAGACATGGGGCGGCGCCCGATTCAATCATGATGAAGTGCGGGGCAGCTGTTTCAATTGCCACGATAACAATCATCCACCTGCCGAGGGCAAGGGTCGGCGGCATTTTGCCAGCACCAACAATTGTGCGGCCTGCCATACCGTCATCGATTGGCTGGTCAGCAACTTCAATCATGACGCAGCACGCGGCAGCTGCTTCTCGTGCCATGACAACAATCATCCGCCCGCCGAGGGCAAGGGACGGCGTCACCCACCTGCAAGCAGTGACTGTGCAAGTTGTCACAGCACTCGTGATTGGGATGTCCCATGAAGTTGAAACGAAATATTCAATTGCAGGCCGCTTTTGGTCTGACCATGTTGGCTGTTTGCAAAACCTGCATGCCGCAGGCCATTGCAGCACCTGTGCTTGAAAGCGTTGAAACCAGCATCGAGTCCGGTTGCCAGCAAATTCATATCAGAACGTCAGAGCCTGTCGTGTTTGCTGAAACAACCACCACCGGGCACAGTGACAGACCTGATATCGTGCTGGAAACACTGACGGGGGGACCGGTGAATGCGCAGACTCTTTCTGTTGGCAGCAATGATGTCGGCCTGAAGGATGTTGTGCTTGCGCCCGCCGTCGGTGGAAAATTCAAACTCAGGCTGACATTTGCTGCGGCTGTCGACTACAGCATCATCGCTGAAGCCGAGACGCGGCACATCCGCATTGATGTTGCGGCTGGTCATGCCCCGCCAGACTGTGTGCGGCCAACACCCCGCGAGACTGTTGCAACGTCACCTGTTGATGATGCTGCGGTAGAATTGCCAGCGCCTGAAGTACCAGACGACACGATTTCCGAAGAGATGGCTGTGCAGACTCCGGGGGAAGGGCAGGGCGATATCTTGCCGCCACCGAAGCCTGATGCGGCAAAACCAAATCCCAAACTGCATGATAACGCGTCCGACCTGAAGAGCGACCTTCCCTCTACCATCACCCTGCGCAGCATGGGCAAGGCAAATGAAAGCATCGAAGATCCGGCTGTCTGGCGCTGGAAGAAGAGTGGACGCGTCAGCCAGACATCCATCGCCACGACTGACGAGATCGCGGTTTTGCGGAAAGACAAGGATACAGGAAGGTTCCTGACGTCGAGTAACCTTTATGGGCAGGTGACGGGTGGCAATGCCAGCGACGAGGTGGAACTTGTTACTGATGCAAATGCGCGCAGTGCCTGGCATGAGCACGAAAACATTTCGGGCCTGAAGATCAACAAACTCTACGGCCGCTGGCGTGACAAGCAATCGAGTACGGCGCTCACGCTTGGGCGGCAGATCAAGCAGGATGCCGGCATCCTCGGACGCTTTGACGGTGCTGCCCTGGAGTTCATGGCAAGTTCCGAGGTCAAGCTCGGGCTTGCGGCGGGCTCTCCGGCCTATGATGCTACGCTTTTACCTTATGCCGATGGTCGGCTGCTGTTCGGCAGCAGTGTTGAGTACGCGCCGAAATCTTCCGGGTGGAAGACACAGCTCTATTTTGTTGAACAGCGGCTGCATGGCGCGGTGGACCGCCGGGCCCTTGGCATCAATCTTGACTATGATGGCGATGCCGTGTCCTCGATTTTCGGGATCGACTACGACATCAATCAGAACGCCTTGACCAGTGCGAACTGGCAAGGGGCATGGCGGCCCAACGACAGGCTTACACTTTCGCTCGGTGCTGATTATGTGACGCAGCCCCTGCTGCTGACATCCAACGCCCTGATCGGGCGGAGCGATACCAATTTCCCCGGTCTGCTGGACAAGTTCGGCGATGATGATGTGAAGCAGCTCGCAGAAGACCGAACGGCGGCGGCCTATTCGGCATCAGCAGCCTTATCTTACACCCTGAACAGCAACTGGGATGTCTTCATTGACGCCAGCTGGTATGATGTTTCCGGAACTGTCACATCAGGCGGCGTAGCGGCTGATGCACCGTTAGACAGCGAAATATACATCGACCTGCAATTGCAGGGACAAGAGGTGTTTCGCAGTGAAGACAGCCTTGCAATCGGCTTGTCCGGCAGGATGTCCGACAGCCTGAAGGAACTGGCCGTCAAGGGTTCCTGGCGTGTTCCTGTGCGCGATGATGTGTCGGTGACGGCAAAGCTGAGGACGGGTCTCCGCAAAAGACCCGAAGCAGCAGCAAAGCCCTTCATCATACCTGGCCTGGCCTTGGATTATCGCTTCGACGATGCCTGGTCATTCAATGCCGAAGTCGGCTTTTCCTACGACGCGAGTGTGACCTCGTGGAGCCCCTATGAATACATCGGTCTGGCCGGTGTGAGCTGGACATTCTGAGGAGGCATCATGTACCGTACTGAATTCCATGCCATGGGCGGGCAAAACGAAATAGTCCTTGATGCGCCCTCAAGCGAAACCGCAACGATGGCATGCGAAGCCGCCGCGCGTGAAGTGTTGCGCATACAAGACAAGTATTCGCGCTACCGTGCTGATGGGGCAAGCATTGTTCAGGTCATCAATCACCGGGCAGGAAGTGGTGAATGGACGGCATGTGACGAGGAAACGCTTTTCCTTCTCGGAAAGGCGGCTGAATTTTACCGTTTGAGTGACGGGTTGTTCGACATCACGTCCGGTGTGCTTCGCAAAGCCTGGGACTTCAACAGCCAGGTCCTGCCGACGGAGGCGATGATTGCGTCGCTTATGCCGCTCGTCGGCTTTTCAAAGATTGAAATGTCAGATGGTGCCATTCGTCTTGGTCATGCTGGCATGGAGATCGATTTCGGTGGCTTTGGCAAGGAATATGCAGCAGATCGCGCGGTGGAAAAGTTAAGGGACTTTGGTCTCACATCAGGTTTTGTCAATCTGGGGGGTGATCTCGCTATTTTGGGGCCGCAGCCTGATGGTTCGGGTTGGCCTGTAGGGCTCGAGCATCCACGGGAAAAAGGCAAAATAATGGGAGAAATGCGGATTTCTGAAGGTGGATTGACAACCAGTGGCGACGGTCAGAATTACTTTGTTAAGGACGGTAGACGTTTTTCGCATATTTTGAGCCCAAAGTCCGGATTTCCTCCAAATTGTTGGTCTTCTGTCAGCGTTCTCGGTGCAAACAGTCTGCTGGCCGGATTCCTTTCGACGACGGCCATGCTGATGGAAGATCGGGCTAGGTCTTTTCTGATGCAGCACTGCGAGAAATTCCTGTTGGTCGATCTGGCAGGAAACATTGTGGCAGCCGATTGATCAAAAAGGAGACTGTGAAATGCCTGTACCAACACCCCCGTTTACCACCGGCAATGACTATATTAACCTCTATGAGTTTTTCGACGGCACTTCTGGCCCCGTTGGAAATGAGCAAACTTTGGCGGTTCTCGGCAAGACATTCCAGATGGGAACAGGCGTCGACGAGATTTACATCGACGCAAGCTATTCGCGTATGGGCAGCTGGTTCAATATCACCGCCACTGAATCTGGCCTGATCACCCTGACGAACGCGTCTGGTGGCACAGTCAAAGTGGCAGGTGCCGAGCGCATCCAACTGACAAATCTGACCATCAATCTGGGCACCGCTGCTGCTGATACTGTGAACGGCAGCACGGGCAGTGACAAATTCCTGTTTGGCCTTGGCGGTGCTGACACAATCAATGGCCTCGCCGGAGCCGATACCCTCATGGGTGGTGCAGGCAACGACAAGCTTGATGGCGGTGCTGACAGTGACATTCTCATCGGTGGCGTTGGAAAGGATACGATGACAGGCGGAACTGGCGCTGTGAAGGACACATTCGATTTCAACAAGTACACTGACATGACTGCGGTCGCTTCAACCCGTGACATCATTACGGATTTTGTGCATCTTGTTGACAAGATTGATTTGGCAACGCTTGACGCCAATATTGCCACTGCTGCGGTGAACGACAAGTTCACGTTTCTCGGAAATGTGCCGTTCAACAGCGTTGCCGGCACTGTTGTCTACACGCAGGAAGATCTCGCCGGAACCGCCAATGACAAGACGATCATCATGGGCGACAACAATGGTGATGGCATTGCAGACTTCCACATCCAGTTGACCGGCTTGGTCAATCTTACCGCGGTCGACTTCATTCTCTAAGTTGGGATCAGTGGTCAAATTGCACTGCTGAATTCTGTGACGTGAAAGTAAGCAGGCATGCGTCAAAACTCGCGACGCATGCCTGCTTCCTCTTGTTCTGCCGGTGCACCTTATTCAAGTGTGGACTTACCCGAAAAAGTGGAGGGACTTCTGATAGCATAATTGCAACAGGAGGACTTTATGACGATCAAGCAGAGACGGGAATTTACGCCGGAGTTTAAGCGGGAAGCGGTTGGATTATTGGCCAGCAGCGGCCGGACGATCAGACAGATTGCAGGTGATTTGGGCTTGGGTCTTTCGACGCTGAACAAAAGGAAAACCCGCCATCTCATTGAGACAGCGGGCTTTTATTTGGTTGCGGGAGCCTGCAACCATCACTAATTGCGGCAGAGAGGAAGTCCAGCGTGGAAATGGCTCGCTGTAGCGGATTTGGTTTTTCGAGTTAACATGTGCGTTGCGATAGCTAGCCGTTTGCAATTGCTGTTTGCAGTCGTCGCATAACATATACGTCTTGTCCGAAGCATGGCGGGTTTCTTCTGTTATTTTTGAAGGACATAGGCACGTACGCGATCGTGGGTTCGGCGAGACCTCTGCAGTAGAGGGCGGATCGGACCGGCCAACAGCCGTCGACCCGAATCCATTTAGGCGACTTTTCGGCTCGTCGGGACGGCTTATTCAGTCTGTGATTTCGTTTTGGCATTCTCCGGAGCGTGTTTCGCTGCCGCATCAATCACGAAGGCCACCGCCTTCGGCTGTGTCAAGGATGCGCATAACTCCCTTCGAACCTCGGTCATTTCATCACCGATGCGCTTGGCCGTACTGCGTAATAGCTTGGGTGAAATCGCGCCATCCTCTGTGGCCACGATGTACCAACTCGCCTTCACTTTCCAAGCGGCAGTCGTAACCGGCGCCGCGAGGGCCGCCATGGCAATTGGCTGATGATCCGGTTAGCGCAGCCAATTTCATTAGTTCGGACAAACTCCTGGCAACGTTGCATCTGATCAAAACTGCCAAGACCTTTAGCCTCGCATTGCCGCTCCAAGGGCATGGTGTATCCGTGAAACCGGAACGTGGCGCGTCCTCGCATTTAATGACTTTGGACGACGGTAATTATGCTGCTGGATTCAGCATTACCCGCGGGTTTTGCGCGTCGAATAACTATCTTAACACCTTCACACATTACGGCACGCCTATCGATACTTTGGGCCATACTTAATTGATGAAGCCCTGGATGTTATCTTGCCAATTCGGTGCGCGGTACGGGTCGGCCAAGTTTGACTTGGAGAAGCTAAAGGCGCTGGCCGGGCGGTGGGGGCGTTGCTCAACATTGTTGTGCATCGCGATGTTGCGCATTTCAGAAGTGGGCGAGTCGATTGGCGCTGAAGAGCTTGAGTCTTATGCCAGAGATCAAGGCGTTCAGGTTGGTGAAGGCGACATCTTGCTCTTCCGAACCGGTTGGCTTGAAAACTACAGCGTCGATCTTGCCATGGATTTCTGCAAATCGAATCCCGGTCTTGGTCTTCAGCAGCGGAGTAGTTTGGTGCGCACAATGTTGTGGCATCGGGCAGTCAACTTGCGCCACTTAGAGCAGTTCCAGATTAGTTTGAATAGCCACAGCTTTTGAAGTAGTTCAAGCATTCTTTGATCGAGAAGGCTCTGCAGATTTTGGCGATCCATTTGTTGATGGCTCTGTGTGTGCGGGGTTTTGCCTTGCGGAGTTTGGCCTTGAGCTTGGAAAAGGCTTTTTCGATGGGATTGAGATCGGGACTGTAGCAGGGCAGCGGCTTGATGCTGGCGCCCACCGCTTCAATGGCTGCTCGTGCGGCCTGGTTTTTGTGGGTTGGCAGGTTGTCCCAGATGACGACATCGCCGGGCTTCAGGGTGGGAACGAGGATTTGCTCGACCCATGCCCGGAACAGCTCGCCGTTCATGGCACCGCCGAAAGTGCCAAGCGCTCTCATGCCTGCGGCATCCAGTGCGGCGATGCAGGTGACAATCTTCCACTGGCCATGGGGCGTCTTGTCGACAAGGCGCTCGCCCTTCGGGCATCGCCCGTAAGTCCTGATGAGGTTGGTGGCGACAGCTGTCTCATCGATGAACAGCAGCTTGGCTGTGTCCATGTCGGACTGCCCTGCAATGTGGGCTTTGCGCGCCTCGGCAACATCGGGCCTATCTTGTTCGCTGGCGTGCAGAGTTTTTTTTAAAGCTCAAGCCGAGTTTTGAAAGATACGCCGCCAGCGCCGAGCGTCCGACCTTGATCTTCTTCTTGCGCAGACTCTCACCCAGTTCGGCCAAAGTTGCGTCGGGCGTTTGCTTCACAAGTTCACGCACCGTTGTCTCGTGAGGTGCGAGGATCGCCTGTCGGTAGCCGCCCATCTTCTTCGGCTCAAGGCTTCCGGTTCGGGTTTCAGCCTGCATCAGCTTGATCGCTGTCGAGGGGGCGACAGAAAACCGCTTGGCCGCAGCCTTCCGCGACATGCCGGAGTGCACAGCTTCTGCAATCCGTTCACGCAAATCCATGGAATGTGGTCGTGGCATGGCAATCTGGCCTCCCCGCCAGTCGCCTTGTTGAATCACAAACCAAACTGATTTGGCAAGAAATGCAATTCAAACAACGCCGGAACTGCTCTAAGTGTCTGTTCAATCATGTCCCATAGCGTGGCCGACAAGTTACACCACGCTATGGGACATGATCTTGAATTGGATTTCAGTGGCGTATAGAATCTCTTTCTATAACTCGTTAAAGTACATATTATGAGTTATAGAAAAGGATTCTATAACTCATGCGATGGAACTGGGAACAGAAAGGCTGGCCAGAATTCTTATATGATGCCAAAGCCTTGGAGGCTCTGGAGCGGCAGTTTTTGCGGCAATCTGGCGAGTTTATGGGTGTTTTCCGGCATGTTGGGGCGGATGACCAGAATGCCTTGCGCATTGAGCTGATCAGCGAGGAGGCGGTCAAGACCTCAGAAATTGAAGGAGAAATTCTCAACCGCGACAGCGTCCAGTCTTCCCTACGGCATCAGTTTGGCTTCGGGCCGGAAAGCCCTCATATTCCGGCTGCCGAGCGCGGCATCGCCAGTTTGATGACCGATCTTTACGAGCACTTTGCGGACCCGCTTGACGATGCGATATTGTTCGCTTGGCACAACCATCTCTTGAGCGGAAACAAAACTATAAAAACCATAGGGGCTTACCGCACGCATGTTGAGCCAATGCAGGTTGTCTCCGGCCCGATCTACAAGCCGACGGTCCATTTCGAGGCACCGCCGTCAAAAGCCGTGTCCGCAGAAATGCAGCGATTCATCGCATGGTTCAATGACACCGCACCTCTGGGAAAAACACCACTTCCCCCACTCACCCGCGCCGGACTGGTGCATCTATACTTCGTGTGCATTCATCCATTTGAAGATGGCAATGGCCGGATCGGGCGGGCGCTTGCGGAGAAATCGCTCGCACAGAATCTTGGTCATCCCAGTCTGATCGCTCTGGCTTACACGATCGAACGTAAGCGCAAGGACTACTATGCAGCACTTGAGCGCAATAATAAGGATATGGAGGTGACGGGCTGGCTGCAGTATTTCGCTGAGACCATAATCGAGGCCCAGTCCACGACTATCAATCGTGTCGATTTTTACGTTGCCAAAGCAAAGTTCTATGAACGTCAGCGCGGACAAATCAATGAACGGCAAGCCAAAGTGATCGCTCGCATATTCAAGGAAGGCATCAACGGGTTCAAGGGCGGTCTTTCAGCTGAAAACTATATCGCGATAACAGGAACATCCAGAGCAACAGCGACCCGTGATCTCCAAGACCTCGTGGAAAAAAGGCGGTCACCAAAATTGGCGAACTTCGACACACAAGATATTTCCTGAAGTTTGAAAGCTGAGTGTCGCATTATCGTTCAAGCTCTTCAAATTTTTGTTGTGGCGGTGCGTGGCGGAACGTGGCGGAAAACTAGGTTCTGTTCTGTCCTTGTTCATGCATGACCGTCCTTCGGCGTTGCGGTAAGCGCTTGAAAATAATCAGTGCGCGGTTAGCTCAGCGGTAGAGCACTACCTTGACATGGTAGGGGTCACAGGTTCGATCCCTGTACCGCGCACCATTTTTCCTCAAGTTTTCAATATCTTAAACTGATTTTTGGATATGCCGCGATACGGCAATCTCCAAACTTGGCGGAAACTTGGCGGAGGATTTGGTCTTGACAGGTTTTCGGCATGCCGCGAAGGCGCGATTTCTCCGCCAAGTCGGTAAGAATGAAATGCTAAAAAATCGAGGAATTTCGCACCTGCAAAAAGGACAATAGTGTCTCAGTTTTGCGGAGCTGACCTGACATTAGGCAGCGCGATCTCGCGCGCCTCTGCTGGCTGTGAGCAAACGCATCTGCTTGATGTTTGGTGGAACAAGATCGCGTTTGGTCAAAGCGTCTAGTTTGTCAATGACCATGCACGTGGCGCGGGCGCATTCTCGCAAGAATTCTGGGTCGTGAGTTTCGTACCAAGAGGTCGCGTCACGTTTTCCATGCCCCAACCAAAGGCTTCGTTGTTCACGACCAACGTCAGCTTCTACAAGCCCACGAACACGTGTCGCCATGAAGTGGCGTAAGGTGTAGCGTGTGATCCGTTGAATGCCGTTGTCTTTTGCTGACTTCAATACGTTTGCGAGAGCGGACGGATTGCCATTGCGTGCGTCCTTCACCAGCCGCCGGATTTCATCTGCCGAAAGGCCAAACCGTATAAGCATCCAGTGATTTGCTCGTCGATTGAACTGCGCTTTTAAATGCGTGGCTGCGGCGCGTTCAGTCTGCCCATTGTCCAGTTGACGACTATACGACAATGGCTTGTTCTCGCCCCAATACTCAAGCCACCCTCGCAAGTTTGATGTCAATCTGATCACAGGTCGTTGTTTCTTGTTCTGCCTTCTGTTGGGCGGATTGAGGTCTAGTAGTCCACTCTCGAAATCGACCTGTTGCCTGATGTTAAGATCAACAATCGCTTCTGGTCGCGCCCAGGTGTTGAGGGCAATCAGGTCATAGCGATGCAGAATTTCGCTTCCGGCAGTGTCTAAAAAAGAGGCAAGTTCTTCGAAAAGAGGGGACGTAGTCGCGAGGACGTGGTTCCGGGACCTGCATCACTTCTGCTACCCATTTTGTTTCGTAATTGACCTCAGGCACGTAACGAAGCAGCTTTGCTTCTTTCAGTTCACCGCTCGCTGACTTCACAAGTTTGGTCTTCGCTCCAAAGCGACATGCAGCGGCGACAACGGATAGGACCCGACTGACATAGGCGGGCGAGTGTTGGAATTCAGCTGCACACCACTTGGCAAATTCTGCTTGATAGATGCTGCTGAACTGCGAGGTCTTTACATTAGCATCGAAACTGCATTTTTGTTCAAGGAATTGCATTACTAACTCG
>CAWBTE010000008.1:0-340502 GCA_963791615.1 uncultured Pseudomonadota bacterium
ACGTCTAATTTGTCCTGGTTTTGCCAGCGACCTTTGGCCGTCGCAAAAGCGGAGTCTGCGGCCCATGCTGGGTTGCCCATCGCGCGGACCAACGCTTGCCATTCGCCGTTGCTGCCCACCGCGATGGATATCCATTCGTCATTGCCCGCGCAGCGGTAGACGTTGTGTGGCGCCATCGTCGCATCGCGATTGCCGTGCCGCTTCGGGGAACGGTGGTTCATCGCGTAGTCCATCATCTGGTCGCCGATCATCGAGTTGATGACCTCGCAGGAGGAGCTGTCGACGTACTGACCCCTGCCGGTCTGCTGGCGGAACTTGAGCGCGATCAATGCTGAAAAAACCGCCGCCGTGCCCGCCCGCGCGTCGCCGCCCGAGTTGGTCATGGTGTTCGGCTTCTTCTCAGCATAGCCGGTCAGGTGCGACACTCCACCGACGCTGGTGAAGCAAGGGTTGTAGGCGGCATAACGCTTGAGCGGCCCGGTCGCGCCGAAGCCGGACAGCGACAGCATGATGAGGTCAGGTTTGATCTTGACCAGCTGGTCGTAGTCGAGCCCCAGCTTCTTCATCACGCCGGGGCGCATGTTCTCCAGCACGATGTCGGCGGTGGCGACCAGCTTCTTCGCCAGCGCCCTGCCCTCATCGGTGGTGAGATTGAGCGTGACACTTTTCTTGCCGAGGTTCACCTCGAAGAAATTCGAGTTTGCTTCCAGATTGCTGGCTGCGCCGTTACCGTGCTGTGCCCGCTGCTCGTCGGGCCGCGCCCGCGTCTCTACCTTGATGACCTCGGCGCCGAGGGAGGCGAGCTGCATGGTGCACCATGGCCCCGCCAGCACATGGCCGAAATCAATGACACGGATGCCGTTCAATGCGCCTTGCATCGGTTTCCCCATCAGATCACGCCGACCGACGACAAGCGCGTGAGCCGCACCTTGTCTTTGCCAAAAAGACCGTCGAGAACCTCCCCGGTGTGCTGTCCCAGGAGCGGCGCCGGCCGTTTCGGCGGCAGCGCGACGTTGGAAAGGCGGGTCGGTTGTGCAATGTATTCGAGCGCGCCGGCCACGGGATGCTCAATCGTTACGAAATGGCCACGCGAACGGAATTGCTCCAGCTTGAAGATGCCTTCTGCGGTGAGGATCGGCGCCGCCGCCGAACCCTCGTCCTGGACACGGTGAAAGAGCTCGTCCTGCGTCACCGTCTTCGCCCATTCGCCAAGACGCGCGCGTAACTCGGCGTAGTGCTCGGAGCGGCCCTTCTGGGTATCGAACGGTGGCTGCATCCCCCAGTCGGGCTTGCCCATTGCGCGCCAGAGACCTTCCCATTGCTGCTGGGAGGAAAGAATGACCACGGCAAACTCGCCACCCTTGCATTCCACGAGGCTCTCGAGCAGGCGGCCCTTGCCGGTGCGGTTGGGACTCACCCCGTCGTCAATGTAGCGGCGCAGCTGCGAGCGTTCGACATTCATCATCGCGTGCTGGATCGAGACGTCGATGTGCTGCCCGGTGCCACCGGCATCGCGCCAGAACAGCGCCGCCAGCGTAGCGGTCGCGCCCGCCATGCCACCGTCGTACAGGCCGAGGTAGCCCGGCCCCTGGCACGGCGGCACGTCGAGGTTGAGCGCCCACATCGGCAGCAGATAGCCCTGCCCACTCGCATGATAGAGATTCAGGTGGTGAGCCTTGTAGTCTTTGTAGGGACCGGTCTGTCCGAAGGGCGTGATCGAGGTCACCACCAGGTTCGGGTTCAGTGCATGCAGTTCGTCGTAGCCGAGGCCGAGCTTCGCAAGCTCGCCCGGCAGCCGGTCTTCGATCAGCACGTCCGCGTTGCGAAGCAGTTCGCGCAGGATCGCGCCGCCATCCTCGGTCTCGAGGTCGAGCGTGACCGATCGCTTGTTGGTGTTGAGATACAGGAAGGTGCCCGACGCCTCAGGGTTCGGCACGTCATCCTTGAACGGGCCGATGTGGCGGGAGTCGTCGCCCCTGCCCGGCTTCTCGATTTTGATGACGTCCGCGCCGAAGTCGGCGAGCAGCTTGCCGCAGTAGGGGCCCGCGACGAAGTCGCAAAGCTCCACGACCTTGATCTTGATGCCTTCCATTGCCGACCTCAATTTGCCCTGGAGACCAGCTTGACGAGCACACTCGCCTGGGTGTGAACATCGCCGTCCTGGTTCTCAGCGCGGACGGTGAGCTCGACGAGGCGTCGGCCCTGATCGTCAATGAACTTGCGTGCCACCTGTCCCTTGATCCAGGTCGAGTCACCGAAGAAGTTGAAACGGCGATCCTGGCTGTCCATCGACACGACGAAACCGTCATCACCCATCCAGTCGGTGACGATCTGCACCAGCATCATTTCGTTATGGATGCCACCGGCGTTGGCGAGCGGCGAGCCGAACATCTGCGCGGCGCGGTCCGAATAATGCCAGTCGCGGCGGAAGCGGTGCTCGCCGGTCTCGGGATCGATCGGGTGCGTCTGCAGGTGCTTGCGCATCGCGGCCCACTTGATCGCGAACGCATAGACATAGCAGCTGACCACGGTACGCGCCGAGCTGTCGCACACGTCGTAGATGCCCTTGGCCAGCGGTGGAAGTTCTTCGCCCTCGACCACGTCTTCCCAATACCGGATCTTGTTGCCGCGCCGCTTGACGCCTGCCAGCTGCGCGTCGAAATCGTCGTGGATTTCCTTGAGCTCGGCTTCAGAATATTTTTTATATGTCTTGCCCGCATACTTGGCGCCGACCTTGCTCTCCTTGCCACCTTCCTTCGCCTTGCGCTTCGATGGCGGGGTGGCGAGATAGATGTTGCGGCCGGTGGCGATGGCGATGGTCTCATCGCGCTGATTGATGAAGTAACGCGGCACGCTCTCGATGAACATGCGGTAGGGTTTGCCCTCGACCTTCTTCTCGACGAACCCGCCGTAAGTATCGTAGCAATGGAATTCATCAAACGGCCGGAACGGCGCGCGGTATTCGTGCAGATTACCCGCCGCCAGCCGCGCCACGCCCGGCAGGCGCAGCCGCCCGCCGAACGATGAGCCGAACGATATGCAGCTTTCGTACAGCGGTGGCGCGATGATCCCGCCCCAGCGGGTATTCTGTGCATAGGTCCGGTTGCGCCAGATCGGATTGGGATCGCCGATGGCATCGGCGAAATGGCGGATCAGGTCTTCGGTAACCAGCGCGTTGAGGATGCCGCGCTCATATTCATTGTCCATGATCTCGTGGACCGGAACGGGCAGTTTGACCTCGCCGCGGCCTTCATTGAACTCGGCAATCTTGCGATCGAGCTTCTCGTTCCACTCGGCATCGGACAAGTGATCCCAATCGGATCCTGAGGTTTGTTCAGACATGGCGAAGTGTCTTCTCTTGGTTCATTTGTAGTTAGACTGACGCCTGTTGGCAGCGGCGCACAGTCTTTTTTGTCAACAAAATTGTGAACCAAACTGTACCAAGCGTTTCGTACAGCGTCAACTGTTTCCCCGCCTTTCACAGTCCCGTTACGACCACTTAATGCTCCCGATTATGACCTCCAGATTCCTCTATGTTGGCACTCACCGCCGGGCGCACCGCGCAGACCCTTGCGACATCGCATTCGGCCTCTATGCATTTCGCCGGGAAGAGAGTCACGGGCGCTACATCGGCACCGGCATGGCCGAAACCCCACAGCCCGGCTGGATCACCACACATCCCAATGGACGTTTCCTGTATGTAGTCAACGAGGTTACAAGCTTCGAAGGCACGGACGGCGGCGGTATCAGCGCGTTTGCCATCGACCCCATCACCGGCACACTCAGCCTGCTGAATACCCGGCACACGCCGCCATTGCCGTGCCATTGCGAGGCCGACGCCAGTGGTCGATACCTGCTGGTCGCCACGTTCGGCGGCGGTTCAGTGCATTTGTTCCCGATTCTGCCCGATGGCCGGATCGGCCCCGAAGCCGATGCGCACCAGCATACGGGATCGAGTGTGCACCCCCGCCGTCAGATTCATCCTCATGCACACGCAGTCTGCATCGACCCGGCCAACCGCTTCGTGCTGGTTCCGGATCTCGGTGCTGACCAGGTCATCGTCTACGAACTTGAACACGAGAGGGGTAGGCTCATTCCGCAGCCAGAGCGCAATATCCGTCTTGCACCCGGATCAGGGCCGCGTCACATCACTTTCGGCGAGCAGGCCGGGTTCGCGTACTTGATGAACGAGATGAGCGCCACCATCACAACGTTCGCTTATGACACGAAACAGGGTGCATTGCAGGAAATCCAGACTGTCGACGCCCTTCCCGAGGGCTTCTGCGGCTTGCGTTCCGGCGCAGAAATCTGTGTCCATCCATCAGGTCGGTTCCTGTACGCCACCACCCGCAGCCACGGCTCGAGTGGTGAGCCGCCGGTGCGCGGACTGGACAGCATCGTCTGGTTCGAAATTAACGCAGTGGACGGCATGCTCCGCCTGCGGGGAAGGATATCCTCCGGCGGAGAAATCCCTCGCTCCTTTGCCTTTGACAACCGCGGCGATCACCTCTATGTCGGACATCAAGCCAGCGGCACGGTGGTCATGTTCCGCATCGACCCTGAAACCGGAACGCCCGTCGCCACCGGTGAGATCGTCACCACCCCCGTGCCGGTATGCCTGCGCTTCAACACAACGGGTTAACATCGCTCATGGTGTCGCCCAAATCCCACCGATGAGGTCAAATACACAGATTCGCATGCGACACGCCTTGCGATTACACTTGCCTGCAGGCAGCGACTGAATCGACCGTCATGCCCGTAAAAAAGACAATCGCCCCCTACGACACTGATCGCTAACCTGACAATGTGACTATTGATTTGATGGAGTGACCTCGTTGATGAAAGCCCAGAAATCGAAGAACAAACCAAAGGCCCCACCTCAAGCAGAAGTCGTAGATGTAATCCGCCGCGGAATCCAGGCAAACGACCTGGTACCGGGACAGCGACTTGTCGAGGCCGAGCTTTGCAAGTTGCTCGGCGCCAGTCGGGGCACCGTCCGGTCCGCCTTGATGGACCTCGTTCACGAAGGATTGGTGGAACGCATCGCCAACCGGGGTGCCCGCGTGCGCGTCGTAGGACTTCAGGAGGCCCTGCAGATTGCCGAGGTCCGCATGGTGGTCGAAAGCCTGTGCGCCGCCAAAGCCGCCGAGAAGATCACCGACAAGGAAATCGCCGCCTTGCGCAAATTCGCCAAGCAGCTGAAAGATCGCGCTGAACATGGCGACATCAGCGGTTTTGCAGACGTCTCGCACCAGATCTTTGAAACTGTGACCCGCATAGCGGATCAACCCATGGCGCAAGAAGTGCTGGCGCGCTTACGGGCCCGCAACGCCCGCCACCGGTTCAGGCTGACCTATCGTCCGGGCCGGGCGAAGGTCTCGCTTCCTTACTGGCTGGCGCGTATTGAAGCAATCTGCAAACGCGATCCTGAGGCGGCACGACGTGCGGTACAACGTCACTCCGAAAACATTCAGGAGGCCATGAAGGTTCTGGCGCACGAACAGACACCTTTCTCAGGTATTCATTCCAGCGTTGACACGCCATACGGTTCCTGAATTCACTCTTTGTCGCCTGACTCTGCGTATCCCAGCGTACCTTGGCGAGGCCAAGGTTATCGGGACGTGTGAAGCTGGCGCAACTCGCGCAGTGCGCAACATCGGTACGACGTATGTCGAGCTGGTCGAATGCTCTATCGACTACTCGACAATCCTGGTGCCCATACCGTCCGAGCGCCGCTGATGGGGCGAAATACTATTCGAGCTGAGTCAGATCGCACCGGCCACTCGTCAGAACCGTTCAGGCTTGCTCAACCAGTCGGCGACGTAATCAAACAAGCGCTTCTGGGGATCGCCATATTGCGGACCACAGGATCTGAAGAAGTGCTCCGAGCCCTCGACACCGGCGAAGGTCTTGTCCTTGGCAGCAATATGGTCGTAAACGATCTCGGAGGCCACGATGAACTGAAAGCAGGTATTGGTCATCACCAGTGTGGGCACGGTGACACCTTCGGCCTGAGCGGGCGTACCGGTATTCGAGGACTTCCAGTCAACACCGACAACATCATCTTCGGTCAAGGCGAAATCCCTGGTGGTGCGGATCGCATCGTTGGCCAGATATTGCCGCACGGTATATCCCTGACTGGGTTGACTGTATCGCGCTACCGCATTCTTGATTGCTTCATCCCCCACAGGTGAAGTGGTCGGCCGGACCGAACGCAGGATGACCTGCGGCTTCGAGCCATCGGCTTTGAGCAGCGTATAAGGCCGCTTGGTATGCGAAATAAATCTCAGGTCCGCATTGTGCAGACTGGCGGCGGCTCCCATGTTGGCTGCCCCCAACGCAATCAGCGGTTCGTCAGCAGCCCTGCTCCCGTCCTGATCCAGAATCTTAAGCCGCGCGAGCGCGCCATCGATGACCTGATTGTTGCGTGCCGACTGCGCAGCGAAGTATTTCTTGCTGAACTCTGCTGAATACGTCGCGGTGCCGGTGCTGACGTTATAACCATTCGCAGCCACGATACATGTCGAGATCCAGCTTGCTGCGCGTGTTATCGGCGAATGCGGGATCGATGTTGCTCACTTTTGAACCCGAGCCCAGACCCGGATCGAACAGGATCAGGCCATCGGGCTTGGTCAGGCCGGAAACCTGCTCTGTCTTGCAGGGGTTGAGTTTTTCCTTGCCCTGACACGCGGCCGGTCCGTGCGCAGCGACATCCGCATACAAGGTCACTGTCATGGCGCCGGAACCCCATCCTGCAATCACCACGCGTTCAACGCCCTGCATTGTTCGCAGGGAGCTGATGCCGCGCGACACTTCCTTGAACGGGTCAAATGGCGTGGCATCTGCCCCGGGGCGTCCGGCGGGACTGCGCACAAACAACACGCGGTAGCCGCGACCGGCCAGCTCAGCAGCAGGCGGATCGAAGTTGAAACTGGAGTTGAAATACAGCACCGCGACGCGTGAGTTCGGGTTTGGCTGCTTCGGCTCATACAGCAGGCCGTCAACGGCATCGCCACCCAGCTTCACCAGGCTTGAGCGATAGAAATCGTTGTCCACCGGACCGACTTGCGGCCGCCCGCCACCGGCAGGCGGTTGCTGTGCTTGTGCGACCATGACACAGGCCAGAAAAGTGGCAACAAGAGTTCCAACTTTCGAATGCATCGATTTCCCCTGTAACTTGCGCGCACGCAGTGACTGTATGCGCTGTTATTACGTTCGGGCAAATAAAAAAGAGCACCGCACTGATCTCGCTCAATCACGAGCAGCGCGTTGCTCCTCTGTTGAGAACTCTGAACTACCCTCCGGCCGGTGACGGCTGGAGGGCATTCAGAAAAACGACTCCGTTCCTACATGCGGTGACGGAAGCCCAGCGTGAAGTACCGACCAACGCCATCGTCACCCGGATAGGTGCCGTTCAGACCGGCGAAGGGGGCACCGGGAGACGCATACACCGGCGGATCCTTGTCGAACAGGTTCTGTATGTTGAAGTACAGCTCCGTCTTGCCCCCGAATTTTTCGAGCGTGTAAGCCACGTTCAAGTTGGTATAGGCCACCGACGCCAGACCCGAGGAGTTGACCACTATATCCCGACCATTGCTGCGGTCCGGATACCACTTCATGCCATCGCGCCAGCGCTCCAGCACACTGACCTTCAGGTTGTCGGTCAGCGACATGCTGGCCACCAATGTAGCGCGCCACTTGGGGTTACCCGTGATAGCCCCGGCGTTCTCGGTGGTAATTCCGCCGACCGTATCCACGTTGACGTTGCGGGGCTGGTAGCTGGTCAGCAGGCGCAGGTTGTACTCCTTGTCGAACATGCTGCCAGCGTAATTGAGCTCAAGATCAACGCCCTTGGTCCATTGGGTGGCGATATTCACCGGCGACGCGAATGTTCTGCGCACATTGTTGGCTGCCGTTCTATCGGTGGCATTGATCGGCCGTTGGATCAGCGCGCACAGATTCGAGGTACCGCCGCTGTTACCGCAGGTCAACATCACTGTCTCGGCTGCACCATCATAGGTAACGATGGCGTCCTTCACCTTGATGTAGTAGCCGTCCAGGGCCACGCTGAAGCTCGGTGCCCAGTCAGGACGATAGACGAAGCCCGCCGTCACCGTATCCGCCAGTTCGGGGGTCAACCTTGAGTTGCCTGCGGCAAGCGTCGCTGCAGGCGTGTTAGGCGGCGTTGACAGATTTTGTCCGGTCCAGAAATCTGCACCGCTATAGCTGCCGACCACGCCGGGCTGATACAACTCATGCATCGTGGGGGCGCGGATGTCACGTGACCGGGTGCCGCGGAACGTCAGCTCGTCGGTGATCTTCCAGTCCAGGCCGGCCTTCCAGCTGTTTACCGAGCCGCTGGTGGAATAGTCGGTGAAACGGAAAGCGCCGTTCAAGGACAGATCCTTGGCCGCAGCAACATCGGCCAGCAGCGGCATATCAAACTCCAGCGCCGCTTCCTTTACGTTCAGTGACACTTCGGGACGGGCGTAGGTAAAGCCCTGGAAATACTTCTGGCTTTGACCGGGGTTGCAAGTGACGAGACGCAATCCGGTGCAATCCAGCGGAGTATTCACTCCAGCCGGTTCGACATCGGTTTCCACCTCGTAGCTCAACTTGCGTGCTTGCGCCGAAAACGCCATGTTGACCGGGCCTGCCCAGTTGTCGAAGGGCGAGCCTGCGACGAAGGCTTCCACATCATTCATCTTGATGGTGGTGGTGTTGTTGAGCGTGTCAAAGATGTAGCCGGCCTCTTGCGACGTAATGCTCGGACCAAAGACGTTGTATGGCACGCAACCGGGATACAGGGTTGGATTGGTCAGCGTTACGTTGCAGACAATCTGGCCGTTGGCCGGATTGACCACGGCATCGAGGGCTGCGCCCAATTTCCGGGTATTCATGGCATTGTTGACCGCCACATCCATCTTGTTGTCGCCGTGGATGAAGGCAAGCTCCCACTTCCAGCCCTCACCAAAGCTGCCGCTCAGGCCGGTGTCGATGTTGATGTTACGGCCATCGACTTCGGTGAGCTGTCGGTACTGCTGCATGCCCGGACCCGAGTGCACTTTATTGATGGTGAACGCGGTCACGGCATTGGTGCCGTTGGCGGTAAACAGGTTGCGAACCGCTGGGGTCAGGAAAGCATTGCTCACGAACACACGGTGGTTGTTGTTATTGTCCGAGGCTTGTGCAAGGGGAGAGGAAATCGCATAGCCGGCATTGTAAGTGTCAGTGGCCGACACCTTGACCCAGCCCTGCACCGAGTCGGTGAAGTCGTAATCCAGTCGGGCGAACAGCTGGTGCGAGTTCAGCTCAGCCTTGAGTGACTGATCGAAGTACGAACCCGAACCGCCCGACGCCTGGTTGGGTCCGGCGATGCCGGAGATAGGCACACCCGTATCGCGAAGCGCCACCGCGCCAGAGTTCAAAAAATAATAATTGGCGAGCGGATTCGCAGGTCCGGAGTTACCAATCAGGCCGGCGAAAGAGGCATTCGGTCGGGTGCCGTTTGCGACCAGCATCCTCGCGGCAGAATAGCCCGCTGGGGAGGCCACCTGAGCCATCAACCAGCGATTGCGCCCCCATTCACGCTCCGAACGCGCGTCGATGCCTTCATCGCCGCGATATTCATAGCTGCCCATGATGTGTCCACGACCGCCGAACAGGTCAGCGCCACCGGCTACGCCGAGGGCATAGGTATCGCCATCATTTTCCTGTGAGGTGCCGTACTGGCCATTGAATTTCAGACCGGTGAAGCCGGTATCGCTGATGAAGTTCACCACGCCGGTGACGGCGTCAGCACCGTACACAGCCGAGGCGCCGCCGGTGACCACGTCCACACGCTTCAGCAGCAACTGCGGAATCATATCAACGCTCACCGTGCCATTGCCCGAGTTGGGCGACACGCGGTGACCATCGAACAGCACCAGATTGCGGGTCACGCCGAAGTTGCGCAGGTTGAGCACATTGCCCGAACCGTTGGCATTGCCAGCGTTGGCGCTGCCGTTGCCGATGCCGGACTGCTGACCCTGCGAGCTGGAAAACTGCGGCATGTCGTTCAGCTGGTCGGCCACAGTACCGGGACGTACGGCCTGCATTTCCTCGACGCTGACCACCGTGACCGGCGTGGGACTGTCATTGCCGTTGGTGACCACGCGCGAACCGGTGACAACGACTTCCTCCAATTCTGCTTCATTCGCTGCCGCATGTGTATTCGTCAAACCGAATACCAGTGCGTTTGCACCTAACAGCAGCGCCTGCCCAAAATGCTTGTTCATTTAGTTTCCCCACTCTGAATAAAGGAACATATCCAACCGTCGACCTTGGTTTCGCGACGGCCCCGTAGTACATAGGGACGTTTTTTTTGAAAGTGGCTACCGCTTGGCCCGATTTTTTTATTTTTCCCTGGGTTTTTGTACCGTTCCAATGCCGCGATGCGCCCTTCAGCGAGACTTTGAACAGGTTCTCAGAAGCGAGATCCTGGCGCGGCATACACCCGTCTGCCACCGATAAAGGTCGCCAGTGGTCGCGTGGCAAGAATCTTTTCGTCCGGCACGGTCATGAGATCCTGATTGAGAATGACAAAGTCGGCGAGCATGCCGGAGGCGATCTGACCCTTGATCTTCTCCTGGAATGTGGCGTAGGCGGGGTTGACGGTGAAAATCCGCAGAGCCTCCTCGCGGCTGATTTTTTCGGAGGGCGTCACGATCTCACCGGTCTTGGTCTTCCGCGTCACGTAAAAATAGAATGGAATCATTAGATTGTTGGGCTCGTGTTCTTCAGCGTTGGGACTGGTGTAGTCACTGCCGCCAATGACATTGATCTTGTGGTCGATGAAGCCACGTATCGGGTTCTGGTGCGCCATTCGTTCCGGTGGCAATGGTGCACGAGCGGGCGGTTCGTAGCCTGCGTCCTGAACTGAAACAAGGACACCAAGCCGCGCCATCCGCTCCATCTGGGCCGGCGTGGCGAACATCACATGTTCCATATACCAGCGCTGGCCGCTTAGCGAGCTCTCGCTGTCGATGGCCTCGTACGCAGTCAAGGTCTGGTCGGTGGCCTGGTCGTAGGTAACGCCGCGCGCTGCATCAGCACCCACATGCGGCCCTGTTCGCCAGCCCAGGCGACGCACCTCGCGGATATGAGCAGTGAATTCCTCCAGGGACGCCGAGCCGGGAGGCCAAGGCTCTTCGCTGGCGGCATCCAGGAACAACCAAGGGTCATCGCGCTTCACCTCAGGCAAAGAACCCAGATAGTTTGCCGTCGCCAACTGCTCGGGATACTCAAGACCGAGCGCCATGCGGATCGTGAGCTTGCCTTCGCGCCGCATGCGTTGTAGCGCGGTCACGGCCTGCGGCCAGATGGATAACTCGCGTGTGCTGGTGATGCCCAATGCATTGCGTTTCGCCATAGCCTTGGTGACCATCATGTCTTCCACTTCGGGCGTCAGTGGTGGCAGCAGCGCCTCCATCATCTGCAGGCTGGTGGGATAACCGGGAGGCGCGCCAGTGGGCTCACCAGCTGGGTCAACTGGCACATTCGTACCGCCGAAAGTCGGGTTAGCCTTGCTGATACCAAGGCGCTTCAACGCAGCGCTGTTGACCACGCCCTTGCCCTGTCGTGACCCCACCAGGGCGATAGGTATTTCGGCGGACACGGCATCGAGATCCCGACGCGTCGGCGCCGGCGAAATACTCCAACCCAGCGTCGTGAATACAGTCTCGCCCGGTTTTGCCTTGGCGATGGCGGCACGCAGACGCGCCTGCATCTCAGCCACAGTCGTCACGCCGATCATGTCGACGCCACGGAACTCGAATTTGGCTGAGTTCCACAGGTGGTCATGACTGTCCGACAGTCCGGGAATGACCGTCGCACCACGCAGATCAACCACGCGCGTGCCTGTACCCACCAGGGCCATAACGCTGGCATTGTCGCCCACTGCGACGAAGCGATCATCAGACACAGCAAAGGCCTCAGCGACTTCAGCCGCATCATTTACCGTAACGATCTTGCCATGATGATAGATCGCATCCGGCGAGCGTATTGCTGGCGCCTGCTGTCCCATGTCCGCGCAAGCACACAAACTTGCGGCAATCGCTGCCGCGACCAGCGGGCCAACTCGCAGATTGAGGCGAGAGAGAAAAACATCCTCATTCTCCCCTTCATTGGCTCACACGAAACTGTCGAATTGATAACCAGCTCAGCACTGGCGGCAAGCAACACATCCGTTGCAACGCTTGTCATCGCTTTGGAACCGTGCCTTTGGCGGCAAAGGTCATCCCGTCACCGTAGAAATATTTGCCACCAAACTCTCCCTCGATGGTTACGTCCTCTCCGCCCTTCAGAAGGATGGTGTTGAACTCCGCGATCAGAGAATCACCGTCGAACCTCGTGCTGCTCGCAGCAATACCGTTGGATTTGATGGAACCGGGCTTGATGTCTTTTATGTAGCGGCTATCCATTGTCCTGGGGAATGTCACACGAGTGACCATGGTGGTCTTGCCGGGCACGATGCGCACGGTTGCTGACACAGGAGCATTGACCGGTAGCGAGATGAAAGAAGCATGTATCGAATCCCGATAGAAGCTGACAACCGGAGCAGGCGATAGCACCGGTGTGGGCGCCGGACCTCTGCCGCGGTGCGCGTCCGCCACCCCTGCGACAATCAGCCTGATGCGATGCCCTGCCTTGAAGACCCAGGAGATCGGCGCCATGTCAAACACCAGCTCGGTCGGCTGGCCAGGCACCAGCGGCTTGACGTCTTCAGCAAAGCTGCGGTGATAAGGCAGTCCCAGATTGTTGTAGGGAGGCTTGTTGAGCGCACGATGCGATGCTCGCAAACGACCATCGTCAGTTCCTGGCAACGCAGTAACCGTACCATCGGGTGCAATGTCGGCGAGAAAAGCCACGAAGTCGCCATCGATCGCCGTAGAAGAAATCCATAGATGCACGACGGGATGACCGGTCAACGTCGTATCGGCAGTCAACGGAGCGGTGGTGTAAGTCATGCCAAGTTGATTCTGATTGGCAGGTGTCACTTCATAGTTAACGGTGTATTGGTCCTTTGCACCGGTGTTTGCCGGCGCTGTGGCGCCAAGTGTGCCGTTGTTAACGCCGCCTTTCGAGCCATCCGCAGCGCTGGCACCAAAGTAATAATTGACATTTTTTGCAGTGGGCAACGGCCACTGCCAAGCAAACTGCCAAGCCTTTTCCTTTGGCTGATTGTAAGTGAAATAATAAATGGGTGGCTCATCCATGATGCCGTTCTTGACTCCCTTCAACCAGTAGTCGAACCAGCGCAATTCTTCTGTGGTGATATTGAAAGTGTTTAGTTCGTTTTGCTTGTAATCACTACTCCAGTTGCAATGATTGCCCGGCGCAAAGATGGTTTTGACCGGACTCTTCAGGTTATGCATCTTGACCATGATGCCGAGCTTGGCCCGCTGGTCTTCACCGAAATTAGCCGATTGATAGGCAGGAATGTTTGCCTTGTTCAGGCGGTCGAAGTGCGTGAAGGTATTGACCTCAAGCCATGGCCTGAAGTTCTTGATGCCGAGGTAAGCCGCCATTTCCGGCGAAGCGCTATCGCGAAAAGGTGCGTAGCCGTAACCAAGATTTCTGCGATGCTCTTCCCTGGCGGCGCTCAACAATTTGCCATCGCGATCTTCGTCAACAGGAACCGCTTTCGTATCCTGCGCGGGGATCTCGCCGGGATAGGGCTGTAATGGCGGTGCCGGATCGAACATCGGCGTGATACCGCCCCAATCGTAATACTCGCTGGGGGCGCTCAACGGAACGATGGCTTTCAGGTGCGGCGGGTTGGTCGCAGCCGCCTGCCATTGCGAATGCCCCGTGGCGGAACAGCCCCACATGCCGATCTGGCTGTCAGACCAGGATTGCGCAGCGAGCCATTCAGTAATGTCGTAAGCATCCCAATATGCCCAGGGCATCCACTGATTGCGGTTGTAGTGAACGGCCGTGCCGAAGGAAGCATGGTTGCCACGCATATCGGCCACAGCCACTATATAGCCATACTTGACAAGACCCAGTGCTGCACCCGGATATGACTCGGCAGTTGAGTCGCCACTGGAACTCCTGCGGTTGTAAGGCGTATTCATCCAGACAACCGGCAATCTCCCGGTAACAACAACACCTTTCAATGTGGGGCGTATCACGTCAATAGCTAGCCTGGTACCGTCCCGGACAGTCACATACTGCGATGTCAGTTTGTAGCCGTCGTATAGCACCGGGGAGTAACCGCTGTACTCACCCGGCTTTGACAAGGGTTCGGCAGCAACAACGGACCCACTGATGGTCAGGAATCCGGTGAGTGTCATCAGCATCAGACCAACCGCTTCATTTTTCATGGTCATGGTTCATTGAGAGTAAACGGCAAAGCCGACTGGGGTGAAACGGCGAGCACAGCTGCCTGGATCGGTTCGCGTCGGTATTGGGGGGAGAACCCGATCGCTTGGCAACAGTGACGCTGCTCACCAATGTCAGGCAGCTGTGTGCCGGATACCTCACTTCCTGACGCAGGCGCACACGCCGTGCGTACGTGGAGCGTTGAAAACATTCCGTGGCATATCGTTGAGCTGCACACCGCTCCCGATGTCGGGCACTGCGGACCACAGGCCCGCATGACGACCCAAGCTGCCCAAGCTGATCATTATCCCCCCAGCTATAAGTCCTGACATCCGCGCGTCACGGCAAGCTGCCCTCACTGACGTGTGGCAACGACGTTGCCAATTAGAGTTCGAAGCTCCACATATTGTCAACGATTATGTTCTACGTTAAAGCATTCCTTAATGTCCACATTTTAACTATGCTTTGCTTTCGCAGACCGACATGGAAACCAGAAATATGGCAGGCCAGAGATTCTCCCGTTCATTCGCGGCACTCGTGCTGATCTGCTCCGTGGCAAACAGCGCCCAACCGCTGACTGAACAGCAGGCGGCGGGCGGACAGTTCAAGGTCGAAGATCAGGGAACCCGGATTCGGCCGGAGACGCAGGTGCATCTGGATGCAGCAGACAAGGCGGCCGGAAAGGACTTCATCGGTTCTCTGTTGCTGTGCAATCAGGCCAGACCACCCGCGCTGCGGCGTGTGATGCCTACTGCCGCCGAGTTGATCAACGAGGGCCGAACTGTGGGGCAACCGTTCGAACCTACGCGTGTGTTCGACAATCTGTACTACCTGGGCATCGCCAATGCGGCAGCCTGGGCAGTAGTTACTTCTGCTGGCATCATCGTCATCGACTCACTTAACAACAGATACAACTGGATCGACCACATCGAACCCGGCATGCGCAAGCTGGGACTCGACCCCACCCAGATCAAATATGTGGTGGTAACACATGGACATGGCGATCATTTCGGTGGCGCAGCGTATCTGTCACAGCGATATCGCGCGCGCATCATGATGAGCGATACCGACTGGTCGCTGGCGCCGAGCATGCTCGACAAGCCTTTCTTCGAAGCGGCGCCAGTACGGGATATAGTCATCAACGACGGCGACAAGCTCACATTGGGCGAGCAGACCCTCACCATGTACATCACGCCCGGCCATACCATGGGCAGCGTTTCTGTACTGATTCCTGTGACTGACAAGGGCCGACCGCATGTTGCAGTGGTGTGGGGCGGCACGGGATTCAACTTCCCGCATACCCCTGCCCGCTTCAAGCAATACTCGGACTCCGCATTGCGACTCATGAATCTCGGTCTGGCTGCAGGAGTCGATACGCCGCTCTCCGGTCATTCGGAAATTGACCGGGCCCAGCAGAAGCTCGCTCGCCTGCAACAGCGCGGTCCGAACGATTCGCATCCATTCGTCATCGGCCAGGATGGCATCAGACGCTTTTTCACCACGCTATCTGAATGCGCCCTGTCTTATGGCGCGCAGATGTCGGAATGAATACTGCTTCAGCAACGATAAACAAATGGGTGGTGTCGCTGGGTTTCGCTGTTGGCGCATCAGCTTTGCGCCATGAGACTGGGAAAATTCGAATCATTCACATCGCCATGCGCGATATTGACATCAGGAGCTGCTCACGTAATGGATCAGATATCGTTCGGTAATTCGGGAATCGTCGTCAGCATCGCAGGCTTGGGCTGTGGCGGCTACAGTCGTCTTGGCGCTGGCAACGGCCTTCCGCCACAAAACTCGATCGACATTGTGCGCAAAGCATTCGACCTCGGCGTGACCTTCATCGACACCTCGCCCTCTTACGAAAACGAGGCGCTCGTTGGCCAGGCGCTTGCCGGTATTCGCGATAAGGTCACGCTCTCGACAAAGTTCTCAACCCTCAATCGCGCAGGTGCAGCCATCGACGGTCCCGCGTTGCGCCATTCGCTTGAAAAGTCGCTTGAACGACTGGGCACGGATTACGTCGACGTCTACAGCATCCAGTCCGTAACCGAGAGTACCTATGAGCACTGCTGCAACGAACTCCTGCCGACGCTGATCGATCTTAAGGAAGAAGGACTGGTGCGAACTTTCGGACTGACTGAATGGTTCTTCGACGATACCTCGCACAAAATGGCTACGCGCGCGGTCGATGATGGTTACTGGGATTACTTACTGATGGGCTTCAACCTCCTCAATCAGAGCGCCAGGAAATACGTGCTGCCGCGTGCAGCCGAGACCGGCGTTGCCATAGCCGTCATGTTCGCGGTGCGCAGAGCACTGTCGGATCGCGACGGACTGCGACGACTCGTGGCAAAACTTGTCAAAGATGGTCAGCTCGATCCGAGTGGTATAGACCTCGAGCGTCCCCTGGATTTCCTGGTGGACGACGGCTCGTGCTCCTCTATCGTCGAGGCGGCCTATCGTTACTGTCGCCACGAGTCGCATGGTGGAGTGATCCTTACCGGAACCGGCAATACCAAACATCTGGAAGAGAACATAAAGGCAATCAATCTTGGACCGCTTCCCGAAGAACATACGGACCGCCTCAAGCAGATCTTCGGCGGACTCGACACCTTGACGGGTCAGGAAGTCGTCGATGAATCGGGCGAACTCGTCAAAAAGCATGTTGCCGGAAAACCCAAAGGTGATTGAGCACTCTTCACAAACGATTACAGATTCAAAATCAACACCTGTCCGACCGGTGTCCGCTTACGTCGCCATCGGCGCAAGACTGATCAACTTCACCGTGGATCATGAGACGGAGCAACTCACGCAGCGAGATGAGATTGCCTTGCCATCACGCGTGCAGTACGTATGGCCCCATGCGACCTTGCCGATTCTGTATGTGGCGTGCGCCGACAGAGCGCCCGGCGCCGGCGGACAGCCGTTTTACCTCTGCGCTTTGCTCAGAGATAAAAACGGGAATCTGCGCTTGCACGGGAATCCCGTCGCATTGCCCTCGCGCCCCGTCCACCTGACGACGGATCTTGTAAGTCGTTACGTGCTGACCGCGTATAGCGCAGCGCCGGGCCTTACGGTGCACGTGATCCACGCCGACGGAACCATCGGCAACGAGATTCATCGCGTAGAGCCGTTCGAATACGGAACATACCCGCACCAGGTGCGTATTACTCCCTCGAAAAAGCGAGTGATCCTCGTGGACCGAGGCAAGAAAGGCTTCGGAAATTCATCCTATGTCGCGGGCGGGCTCAAAGTGCTGAGCATCGACCAAGGCCGAGTGAAAAATTTGTACACGGTCAACCCCAGGGAGTTCCAGACAACAAGTGGTTTCAACCCTCGTCACATGGACTTCCATCCAACCAAGCCGCTTGTATACGTATCACTGGAAGGACAGAACAAGTTGTGTGTCTTCCGGATACAGGGTGAAGAAATCGACCCTGCACCCCTGTTCACGCATGACATGCTTGCGCGGCCCGCTGCTGTCCGACCTCGCCAGGATGGTGGAACCGTGCATGTGCATCCCAATGGCAGGTATGTGTATGTCGCTAACCGCAATGATGGCTATATCGGTGGCCACAAGGGCCCGTCCTGGCTGACTCCGGATCCGATTCCCGTGTTCCCCGGAGGCGAAAACAACATCGCCGTGTTTGCGATCGACGATGAGAGCGGCGAACCGACGCTCATCCAGAATGCAGATTCCCACGGACTGCATCCGCGCACCTTTGCCATTGATCCGGCTGGTCGAATTCTCATCGCCGCCAATGTCGCCCCAACCTTCTTTCGGGATGGCGACTCCTTGAACAAGGTTCCGGCCAACCTTGCGCTGTTCCGCGTTCAGGAGGATGGCCGACTTGAATTTCTGCGTCGCTACGATCTCGATGTCGGTTCCGAGATGATCTGGTGGATGGGCATCGCCTGATAGTTCATTGCGACGCAGCCGCGGCTAAACCAAGCTACTGAATCATGAGAGGTCTCGACTATCATGGTTCAGTAGCAGTCGTTGATCAGATGGATCAGATCCGCCCGAACTTGTCGACCGCTTCCTTGATGGAGCGATACTTCTCGATGAACGGATACATGCTGTGCTCCGTGTTCTCCAGCTCTTGCGCCTTCTTGAGCACTTCTTCGGCCTTGGCGCGTGGCACTACTGCAACGCCATCAAGGTCCGCAACAATGATGTCGCCAGAAGTGACGCTTACCCCGGCACAGATCACCGGAATGTTGGCGCCTGCAAACCGGTAATGGTTGATGGTGGTCGAAGGCACGATGGACCGGCTGAACACCGGAAACTGCAGCTTCTGGATCTGCGGCACATCGCGCACCCCGCCATCAATAATTGCGCCGGCGAAGCCGCGTACCTTCAATGCCGTGGACATCAGACCACCTATGCCGGCGTAATCCAGCCCATCCTCCACCACCATGACGTAGACCGAACCCGCCGGCGACATATCGATGACATCCAGCATGCCCTGGGAAGCCTTTGCGCCTTCCTTGTGTTCCTCTTTCTTGAGCAACACCGTCACGGCCGGACCGGCAAACTTGGTGGGGCTCACTGGACGCATGGAATGGGACATGTAGTTCTTCTGGCCATAGAGCTGTTCCATGGCATCCGCTATTGAGGCCACTTCAAGCAGGCGTAAGCTCTCGATGATTGGGTCGGCGACGGTCTGTGCCATGAGTGGGCGCGGGGACATGAGCGCCATACAGACCAGAAGCGCCATGGTGGCGGAAAGGCGTAAAGACTTCTTCATAGGGATTTCATCCTGAACCAGGCTGTGAGTAAGAGGGATCAGCGAGACTTGGAACAGCTGCTTAGCGCGCTTTGCCGAGGCTGCGATTGTTGAGCCACAACATGACCAGCACCAGGACAGAAGCGATAAGCCAGATGATCAGTGCGAACGCGGTCATCATCGGGAAATTGCCTTGTCGCCAAAGGTCGAGCAACACGCTGCCCACAACCGGATTTGAGCTTCCGGACAAGATGGCCGAGCCTGTGACTTCGCCAAGCACCTTGATGAATACGAGCACCCACCCGGCGGCGAAGCCAGGCAGCGCGAGGGGCAACAGGATTCTGCGCATCGTACCGCTGGGCGACGCACGGTAAATTCGCGAAGCTTCCGTCAGCTCGTGACCAATAACGCTGGTCGCGGATCTTGCCGCGCCCGCTGCATAGGGAATTTCCATCACCAGGAACGCCAGCAACAATATCCAGATCGTCCCGTAAATATCGAATGGCGGCTGGCTGAACGCCAGGATGAAGCTGACACCGACCAGGCTGTGCGGGATGGTGGCCGGCAGTGAGGTCACAAAATCCACCATACCTCTGAACCCGGTGCTCGGCACACGCGACTTCTTCTTCGACTTCTTCCCACCCCGCCCACCCGCGCCCTTCTGATGAGCATGCAGCATGAGGAAGCCAGCGACGGCCATGGCAATCGTGGCGACGACCGAGGCCAACAACAGACTGTTGGACAACGCCCGGAACGTCGTGGGCGTCTGTGTCAACACCTTTTCATAGTTGTCCAGCGAAAGCCGGTCCCAGGGCACATTGGCAGTCCAGAACGGTTCGAGTGAAACAAGCATCAGGGCAAGCACCGGCAGGACCAGCGAAACAAAGATGTAGCCAACAATCAATGCGCGCGTGATGTAGCGAATCGGACCCAGCCGGGACGGAGCGCTGCGCACGCCACGTCCACCCAGCACCGCCTGGCGGCCGGCCGGGATCAGATACTTCTGCAAGATCCGCAGACTCAGCACCACCAGCAGCATGGCAGTGGCAAGCACCAGTGCTGCGGACTGGTTGCTTGGAAAGCTGGTGAGGTAACTCCAGATGCGGACTGACATGACTTCAATCTGCGCCCCCGTGCCCAGGATCACTGGCACCGAGAAGATCGCGATTCCGCTGATCACGGTCAGCAGCCAGGCTTCGAAGAGCGCCGGACGAATGGCGGGCAGCGTCACACGCCAACCTGTTGCCAGCGGACCCGCGCCACAGATGCGCGATGCTTCCTCGACCGAAGGATCAATGTTGCGCAATGCCGCCGCAACCACCAGATAAATCGTCGGCACCATATGAATGGCCATGACGAACAACATGCCAGTCATCGAGTAGATGTTGAGCGGCCCCTCGCCGGTCTCTGCACCCCAGCCGAACAGATTGCGCAAGGCGACATTCACGAGCCCAACACGCGGATCACAGAGCACAACCCAGCCCAGAACACCCGTAATCGAGGGCAGCATCAACGGCGCCACCGGCATGAAGTTACCAATGCCGCGGAAACCGCCGTCGGTACGCTCGTTGATCAGGGCGAGCGTGGTGCCGAGCGCCAGCGCGATCAGGCTGCTACCGCCGACGACGACAAACGTGTTCCACAACACCTCCAGTAACGACGCATCAATCCCCAAGGCCGCATCGGACACATCTGCGATGAGTACACGCAGCAACGGATATACGACCAGAAAGGCAACGCCAGCCAGCAGCGTGGCGGCGACAGTGTCCGTGGGACTCCAGCGCCACCATTCACGCGGATGAAGTCGCGCCAAGGTGGACATTGGCTGAGCGTTCTGCATGTGTCACTTGCCCCTGAAGCGGGTCCGGTCAATTACATTCCCAGCAACTGGATGATCTTGGCTTTGTTAGCGGCTGTGGATACGAAGTCCGGTTTCACGAAGCCGTCGCGCAGCGGCGGTGTGCCAAGTGTATTGACTGGCGATGAACCCACGACGTTCAGTATCTTCTGGCCCTGCTCCGTCAACAGGAAGTTGAGGAACAGCCGCGCAGCATTGGGATGCTGGGCACCCGCCGACATCGCAACCTGCGACATGACGCCCGTGTAGGGCACATTATCCGGCAGGACACCCTTGACGGGTGCTCCCTGTGAAATCATCGACTCAGCATTGGTCATCGAACATGGAAAATAGGCCTTGGCTGCGCCAGAGGCAAGTTGCTGCACGGCCGATGGCCCACTGTCGACCAGACGCAACTGCTGCTGGGCCACCTTGCTCAGGAAATCTTCACCATACAACTTGAGCATCATATCCCATGCGGCAATCGCAACGAGGTTCACTCGCTTGGCGTCAAGCGTCACGATGCCACCCTTGAACTCCGGGCTCACCAGAACCATCCAGTCCTTGGGGATGTCCCGGACCTTGTCGGTGTTGATGGCAAACGTATAGGGGACGATGCTCACGATCGCCGAGTGTTCGTCCTGATATTCCGACGGCCATGTAGCCAGACCCGGCACCGAGACCGGATCGACTTTCGCAAGCCAGGTCTTACTCGCGAAGATCTGGAAAAGTTCGTAGTCACCCGTGAGCACCAGATCTGCGATGGTCCGGCCAGCATTCGCCTCAGCGGTATAGCGCGCTGCGATTTCACCCGAGTTCAAGCGCAGGTACTCAAGTGCGACGCCGTACTTCTGCTGGAATGCCTTGCCCAGATTCGCAACGATGGACTCTTCCGAGCCTGTGTACAGGACCAGCTTGCCTTCCTTCTGCGCGCCAGCAATCAGAGCCTGCTCTGCAGGCAATGCATCTGCCGCAGCTGACGCTGTCGCTTCTGGCGCCGCCGTCTTGTCGCTGCCTGCACCACAGCCCGTGATCAAGCTACCTGCCATGCCACTCACGGCCACCAAGCCTGCATTGCGCAGGAATTCGCGACGACCGGTCATTTCATCCGGGAATGACACGGAGCTTTTGAGGTCGATTGGAATCTTCATTGTCAATGTTACCTTTGTGTCAAGCCTTCAACTTGGGTTGAGCGGCTTTACGCAGCTCGTCCCAATGTTCAGGTAGTTCGATTTTCCTGCTGACCGGGTAACCGATATAGCCGTTCTGGGAGCAGATCATGACGTGATCCCGATCCGGATCGCCGCTGACGACGATCATATAGTCCTCGGGACACGAGGTCAGCTGAATGTACCGATGTAGATCCTTCGAGGTACCGAGCTGTTCCGGCCAATTACCCGCTTCGATGCCTCTGTAGAAACGATTGACGATCATGCCGCTCAACCGATCCACCCACAACCTGGCGTTTTCATGGAAGTGCCGCTTGACGTCAGCCTTGGTGAAGCCGGCATCAGCCATCACTTTTGCCGTTGCAGGTGTCAGAACTACTGTCGGCCTGGTGCGCATTCCCCGAAAGAAGAACTGCACAAAGATATGGTTGTCCGCGATCCGTGCCTCGATGTTCTTGAGAATTTCCTCCGCTGTGATCGCACCCACCTCAATCGCCTGGGTCATTTCCGTACACGATGAAATGGTGACCACGTTGTCCCCCGACTTGAAGCCGAAGTCGGTGCACATCGGGTCCCAACCAAGCTCGGCGCAGGCGTCCTCGTTTTCCGCCAGGACGATCCGGTAGTTACCACCGAAGCAGCCCTTGTCGGTCTTGTGCGGCAGGAACCCGGCGACATTGCGCAGATACATTCGCCAGAAGCGGGCGATGCTGGTGTTGGCCTGGAACCCCGGTCGGAGCGCCGCCTGCTTGTGGTTGAAGCCCAGCTCCTTGACGATCGGACCGTTAACCACAATCAGGGTTTCAGTGCCTGGTGTGTGCCCCAGATGTTCCACACCGAAATCATGATCCGCCATCGCTTCGACGACCGCGATCAACACCGGCATATATTCTGGACGGCACCCGGACATCACACCATTGACAGCCACGTTCCAGACCGTCGCCTCGCGATTGTCAGGCAATAACTTACCGAGCACAGTGCCAGGTGAACGGTTCGTGAATTTCAGGAAGGCTTCGACGCGCTCCACCGTCGGCGGAACAATCGGCAGACCTTCGCTCCATTCGTTCTGTAAGAAGTACTCCTGGATGTCATCGTAGGTGCCTTCGAAAACCGTGTCGCGCATCTTGGGCTCGCTGGTAACACCCTCTTCTGCTGGCTGCACCGTCAGGCCTTGAATAACCTGCTCGAGCATGGCGCCCTTGCAAGTCTCAACCAGTTGTTCATCCTTCACCAGATTCACATGCCCCGGGTGAACGGTATAAGGCAGGTTCGGCATTTCCAAACCCTTCGCCGTAAAACGTCCCTGCAGCAGAAAACCACTGCACACCACGGTAACCGTGGGAATTCCCAACTTCTCAACCAGAGCGCTCGTCCGCGTCACGGCGGCCGTGCAGCTCCCTCAGCAACCGACCCCGCAGATGACGGCGTCGACCCCGAATTTTTTGAGTTTCTCAGGGAGATCAGCCAGTACCTGACGTTCATCCGCGCCGTGGATCTCGCCGAATTCACGCCAGCTCACAAACTTGATTCCGGGATAACGCTTCGGCAGCTCTTGCTCCCAGACCTCATACATCTTGTCGCCCTTGAACACCCAGTCCCACAGCTGAGCGACGACCTTGCCATCCAGCGTATCCAGACGCTGTGCGAGACGTGCGCCTGTCTTGACCTGTTGGCCTCTGGGCCAAACCACTTTGTACGTTTCTGCGACAGACATGATCGTGCACTCCTGAATCAATCATCAAAATTCAATCATCAAACTTGCTTCACTCGTCGCTTACCATGGGTGTAGCGCCAGGCGACGTGCTCACGTCAAAACATGGAATCTGGCAATTTGCCAAATCCTTGTCCCCCATGATCGCGCAAATGTGTTCCCGGGCACAGTCCAAGGATGCAACAGCCAACTTCTGCACGGGCACGATTAAACGAGCAAGCCCCACCTCATCCTGAGAGGGGCAGCAACATCACAACTTCGAAAACATTACATCTTCCAGCGAACACCCAGCGTGTAGTAACGACCGATCGGGTCGTCGCCTTCAGGAAGACCCTGGTTGTCACCGAACCCCTGCGTTCCAGTGTAATAGGCGGTCGGGAACTTGTTGAACAGGTTCTGTACGTTCAGGAACACGTTGAAATTACCTTTGCTGGTGTCCTGCGAATACGACAAGTTCAGCGTCGTATAGCTTATAGACGGCAGCCTGGAATTCGCAAAGCGCAGTGAGCGGTCCTGGTTGGCGTCCAGCCCACTGCGCCAGCGCTGCAGCACCGTAACGTTGAACTTGTCGGTCGCTTCATACGAAATGATGCCGGTGACCTTCCACTTCGGCGAAGCAAACAGGCGGTTGGTGCCGGCGTTGTAAGCCCCCGCAACCGTGAGTTTGCCACCGGTCAGCGGCCCCTGATCAAAGTCGAGCTTCGGCTGGTAGGACGCCATAGCCCGCAGCTGAAGCGGACGACTGAAGACGTCAAACTTGTAGCTGGCCTCGGTGTCGATGCCCCATGTGTCCTGCTTGGCGATGTTCAGCAGCAAAGACCGGGTTTGTACCACCCGGCCTGTAACCGGATCTCTCTGGATATAGGCGCAGGCCGGGGCAGAGGGCGTGGTGGCGCACAACTGCAGCACCGGGTTCGAAAAGCCCTGCAACAGGAAGATCACGTCGTCCACCCGGATCTTGTAGTAATCCATCGACAGGCTGAAATCGGGCACAGCCTGCGGCGTCAGCACAAAGCCGGCGGTCAGCGTGTTGGCAGTCTCGGGCGTCAACGCCGTGTTGCCGGTCTGCACGTTGGTAATAATGTACGCCGCCCCACCCTGAAGCGGATCGTTGATCTGGATGGTGGGGTTGCGTTGCGTGGGCTGATACAGGTCGTGCAGGTTGGGTGCGCGGATGTCCCGCGAACGGGTGCTGCGGAACTTGAGGCTGTCATTGACGCGCCAGTCCAGACCCGCCTTCCAGGTGGTGACATTGCCGCTGGTTGAGTAGTCGGTGAAGCGTACTGCACCGATGAAGTCGAGACCCTGAGCGAACGCTGCGTCCGCCAGCAGGGGCAGGTTGAATTCTCCTGCCACTTCAGCAACGCGCTGCGACACCTCGTTGAGTGGACCGCCAGTGTTGAAAAACCACCGTGCAGTCGTCCCCTGGGTGCAGTTGCGCAGATCGTTGTTTACACCCGTGCCAATGCCCACGCAGTCCGCCAGCTGTTCGGGACTAGCATTGCTGGTCACGTCCCAGCGCAAGCGACGCCACTCAGCAGACAGGGCGGCGTTGACCGGCCCGGCCCAGGCATCGAACAGCGTGCCGGTTATGCCGACGTTCACCGTGTCGAGGTTGGTGGTGTAGACAGCATTGGTTTTCGTATAGAGATAATTCAATGCGGTCTGGCTGGTGCGGCCTTCACCAAACAGGTTCAGTGGCACGCAGCCGGCATAATTGGCGTTGGTTTGTGATGCCCGGCAGACAATCTGGCCACCGCTTGTGACCGCATCGACTGACGCGAATAATTTGCCATTGTCGATGTTGACGTTGTTGACGGCGTCGATCTCTGATCTGGAATTACCCAGACTGAAATTCCACTTGTACTCCCCCAGCGTGCCTTCAAGTCCGGCATGCGCCATGTGGGTGTCGGTGAACTGCTCGGCATGGTTGTCGTTGTCCAACAGGCGTGCGAATGTAAGGACTCCCGTAGGATTGGCAGCTAGCGTCGCGTTGTAAGGCGCCTGCACCGACGCCAGGAAGGGATTCGAGTAGCTGATGCGCACATTGGTAAAGTTGGGGCTGCGGAAATTGTTGAAGGTATCGACGGTGCTGTAGGCCAACTGCGCGAAGGCATGCAGATTGTCGGTCAGATCATAGTCAACGCGACTGAAGGCCTGATGGAACTTGATGCCGGCCTTCAGCGACGCAGATCTGAAGTAAGCGCCATCACCACCGCTTTCGGTATTGGTGGGCACGGCCGTTGCGCCCGCAGTGCCAAATGGCACCAAGCGGTTGACGGTGGGAATCAGGCCGTGCTGAAACGGCCGCAGCGTGCCGGAGGGAGTAAACACCAGGTCGCGCAGTGTTGCGTTACCCGCGACGTTGGTAATCAAGCCGCCAAAGGAAGTGTTCGATATGCGCATATCGAGCATGTTGAAGTACGGCACGGTCGTGCCATTGCCACCCGCGCCCGGCACACGCGAGAAGAACTCACGATCTGTATCACCGCGATTGGTGATGCCGGGATCGTCGTGGAACTGATAGCTGAAAGAGACGTTGCCGCGGTTGTCGGCGAACTTCATGCCTGCGGCGAAACCCACATCGAAAATCTCGTTGTCACTGTAGGTGGACTGGCCATACGACGCCTGGGCCTTGAAGCCGTTGAACTCACGATCGGTGATGTAGTTGATCACACCACTGACGGCGTCGGAGCCATACACTGCGGACACACCGCCGGTCACCACATCTACACGCTTGAGCAACAGACCCGGTACTGCCGAGGAGTCCACGTCTCCGCCGTTCTGGTTTATGGTGGGCACGACGCGAATACCGTCGAACAGAACCAGGGTGCGCAGGCTGCCCATGTTGCGCAGGTTCATGTAGGCGCCGGCACCGTTGCGCTGCGCGCCACCCGGACGACTGGTCACGTTTTGCGAACCCTGCAGGGCCGGCAACAAATTCACAGCCTCGGTGATCGTGGTGGGCTGCAACTTCAGGAACTCCTCAGCCGACAGCACAGTGACCGGCGTTGGGCTGTTGTTGCCATTGGTAATGACCCGTGAACCGGTGACAACGACCTCCTCCAGACTGTCCTCTGCCCGCGCCGTACTTGCCGTCTGCGCATGCGCAGCCGCGCACGCCAGTACGCTGGAACCGGTCAATAATGCAATACTCAGACGCTGTTTCATGTGCTCGTCCCCTTAGCCTGGTTCCACCGTTACGCTGATCAAATCAGCGTAATCGTTAACATTTTTGTTGGCGAAACAATAGGACATCGGTTCGGGCAAATCAAGAGTTCGCGGTAAAAGAGCAACTGGCCGAGAGCGATCGGCATGTTTGACCTGGTTACGTCCGACAGGGTGGCCTAAGAACCTGTTCTAAGACCAGAACAGTTCACGGCGACCCTGCCGACGACGCTTGTTCCATAGCTCAAAGTAAATCACCGCGCCGGAGATGGAGAGATACAGCAGCGACAATCCAGTTAGCAGACTCATCCAGCGACCAGATATACCGATGTAGTCGCCACGATGAATTTTTTTGGCAATCTGGGTTACCTGCCAACCGAAAGTCATGCCGGTCGCGGGGTAACCGGGTCCGGATAATCCAGCCATGCGGCCGGTGGCCGTGTTGTAAGCCAGTTGCCGCGTGGTCTCCCCACCTGTGACGATCACGCCTTGCGGCATGTCGGCGAAATAGCGCAGACGAAGCACTTTCACTGGAACACCCAGATTGGCTGAGTCGTAGGCCACCAAGGTGGTGCGCAGCATGGCGGGCAATTCGGCGTCGACCAGCGGCGAGGAAACATCGGCGGTCAAGCCGGGACGCTTGCCACCTTGCAACGCCGTATGAATGGCCACGCCGACCGAACTGGTAGCAAGCACGATGCCACTGAGCGCAACCACTACCAGGAATATTGATGCGATCACTGCGATCGCACGATGCAGGGTGCGCCACCAACCTCCGGCAAACCAGAACGGATCTGTTCGCCCGATCCGGACACGGGCGCCGAGCAATCGGAAATACAGAACAAGGCCGGTAAAAATCATCACGAGCATCATGACGCCTGCGATGGCGTCAACAATAAGCGCCCACCGGCCAAACACTCTCATGCGGTGGATGTCCTTCACCGTATTGCGTACCGATGGCGTGCTCAGGGGCGGCAAACTTGCCTCGGAAGCACCCATGACTGCTCCGGTAGCAGCATCGAAGCGCAGCAATCTGCCTTGAGAAGCAACCTGCCCGACAGGCATGCCCTCCACCATGCGCAGCTCAAGAAAGCTGATCGACGCATCGCCGACTGCCGCACGACCCGACTTCACAATGGTGTCCAGCGCGATATCGAAATTGAAATCAACCGGCAGCGGATCTGCTGAATAGTCTGGCTCGCTGATCACCTGAAAATTGGGTGGCCCGTCGATGCCGACACGGATCGCCTGCATGGTGACGTCGCTCGCCGGTGCATGGCTGAGTAACGCACGCAGATCCATCAACTGGACGAGTACGCCGGTGGATGCAATGTAAAACGCAAAAAACACAGCAAATACTGCGACTAAACGATGGACTGTACGCAACGTTGCTACCCCGGCGGCCTATTCGGAATCAGGCCGCGCCCCGAAAGGGGCGCGGCTGTCGTGACGTATGGATGACTGCCCCTGGTTAGAAGCGGAGTCGGGCTCCGACGGTGTAGTACCGCCCGACGATATCGTCGCCATTGGGCGGGAAGAAACCGGCGAGGCCCACACCGGGCGACGAGTTGGCGCCGGCGTAGGCAACCTCAGGCTGTTTGTTGAACAGGTTCTGCACGTTCACATACAAATGACTCTGACCGAGACTGCTGTTCAACATGTAGGACAAAGTCAGATTGGTATAGCTGGTTGCCGGATCGTAGTTGCGACCATCTCGAAACATCCTTGGCGCCTGTCCTCGCACGACTGCCACCGCTTTCATCCGGTTGCGGCCACGCTGCATGACACTGGCGGTCAATTTGTCGGTAATGGCGTATTGACCAACGAATGTGTATTTCACCCGCGGCGATGCCGGGTAGAGATTCACACCGGTCGCATAACCGCCCAGATCAATGATGCCGGCCGGCCCCTGGTTGAAGATCAGATGCGGCTGGTACGACACCAGCGCGCGCAGGCTCAGATCACGATCCCACAGACGGGTTTTGTAGTTGGCTTCAACATCAACACCGTAGGTTTCGAACGAAGCGATGTTCAGCCATTTCTGAAACAGCGCAGTGGGGAAATTGGCGGCAGTTGTGTTGCTGTAGGGAAACGGACGGGTGATCACCTCACTACAGGCAGGATTGGTTCCCGCTGTATCCCGGCAGAGATTCAACACAGAGGACGAATTGCCCGCCAATTGCGCGATGGCGTTATCGACTGTCACGCGGAAGCCATCCACTGACAGACTGAAGCCTGTAAGAAAACTCGGCGTCCACACAAAGCCGCCGGTCAGACTGTTGGCAATTTCAGGCGTCAGATTCGCGTTTGAAATGGTCGCCACACCCACACTGCCTGCAGTGCCTGTATGCGGATCGGTGATGGTGGTGGGTGCAATGGTAGTAGGCGCATTCAATTCGAACAGGTTAGGCGCGCGAATATCGCGCGATCGCGTTGCCCGAAATGTCAGATCGTCATTGAGACGCCAGTTCAACCCGAGCTTCCAGGTCGCCTCATTGCCGCTGGTAGAATAGTCCGTAAAGCGCGCTGCTGCGTTGACATTCAGCGCCTCGGCAAAGCGACGATCCTTCAACAGCGGAACATCGGTCTCGTACGCAAGCTCGCTGACCTTCTGGGTAACTTTCGCCAGACCGGGCATGGTGTTTTGCAGCCACCGCGCTGTCCGGTTCGTACCTGTAGCCGTACAGCTGAACTGGATGCCGTTGCAATCGATGGGATCGCTCGGGCCGGCGTTGCTCTTTACGGACCACTCGAGCTGACGCCATTCAGCCGAAAGCGCCATGTTGACCGGACCGGCCCAGGTGCTAACCGGTGCTCCTGTGAGACTGGCATTAACCTCGTTCAGCGTTGTGCGGTTCTTGTTCCATGTGACGGCCAGGATGTAATCCATCGCCGCCCGACTTTCCGAGCTCGGACCGAACAGGTTGATTGGCACGCAGTTCGCGTAGTTGGGATTGGTGAGGGCTGCATTGCATACCACCTGTCCCGTGGCAGGGTTCACAACCGCATTTGTGGCAGCAAGGAAGCGCCCTTGGTCAACATTGACCTCATTTTGCGCCTTGATCTCTGATGATGAGCGCTGAAAACCTGCATTCCACCGGTAGCTTCCGAGTGTGCCATCAAGGCCGCCCATCAGCATGCTGGTATCGGTCCACTGGTTGGCCGTTGCCGGAATCGAGATGAGTTTCCGGAACGCAAAAGATCCGTTCGGAGTCAGGGCAGCCTGCGCTGCAATCTGGGCGCCGTAAGGCTGAGCGACACCCCTCAGGAAGGCATTGTTGTAACCGATGTTCACGCCTTCGAGAGGAGCACGGAAAGCATTCTGCGTGCGGTTGAATGTCCCGGATGCCTGCAGATAACCGTGAGTCGTGTCAGTAAAGTCGAAATCAAACCGGCCAAAAATCTGTTTGAGGTTCATGGCTGACTTGATCGACGACGTGACATACCACGCACCATCGCCGCCGCTGGAAACGTTGGCGGTGCCGGTCGGCGTACCGGGATTGAAGGTACTGAGCACCATGTTCTGCCCAAAATGCAGTCCGCTGAACGCGCCATTGGTGATCAAACCGCCAAAAGATGCGTTGCTGATGCGTTGGTCGGTAACGTTAAAATAGGGTGATGCGACCGTGCCTGCGCCCGCACCGCCAAGCGACTGCGCAAAAAACGGGCGCTGCAACTGATCGGGAATGCCCGGATCATCACGATACTGGCCGCTGAACAGCACATGGCCCCGACCACCGAAAACGTCCGAGCCGAATGCAACGCCGAAATCGGTAATCCTGTCATCGTCATAGGCCGAAACACCGGTCGAGCCCTCTACTTTCAATCCGTTAAACGCTGTGTCGGTGACAAAGTTCACCACACCGCTGACGGCATCCGAGCCATACACAGCGGATACACCACCAGTCACCACATCAACGCGCTTGATCAGAAGCTGCGGAACAACCCACGAATCCACATTTCCCTGGTTCTGATTGATGGTCGGCACCACACGGTGGCCGTCCATCAGAATCAGCGTGCGCAAATCGCCCATAGCACGCAGGTTGATGTATGCCGCAGCGCCATTGCGCTGACCGCCGCCCGGGTTGCTGGTAATCGACTGCGAACCCTGCAAAGCGGGCATCAGGTTCACCGCATCCACGACAGTGCCAGGCGACACCGCGAGCATCTGTTCGGTGGTGATTACGGTCACCGGCGTTGGGCTGTCGTTGCCGTTAGTGATTACGCGCGAACCGGTGACGACGACTTCTTCAAGGGTCTCGGTCGCAGCTCGCGCCGTATTCGTAGTTGTCAGTGCAATTACCGCACTGAATGCCAGCGCGCAGGAACCCGTCAGCCATGCCAGACCAAGATGCTGTTTCATTGCGATTACCCCCTGAATTTGCTTCACCGTGACTACAGTTAGCTAAATCGTTAACATTTTTGTATCCCAAACAATAGAATGATAAGTCGACTAAATCAAGCACTCAAATCAAAAGGCCAACTGAATGAGAGTGATCGGTCTGCTTGGCCATGGCATCGAATGGACTGCGTGAACCGGCCGGAGCCCCTGAGGCTCGGTCACATCATTGATGTTGCTGCCAAGACGCCGCTGCCGCGCCACCCGCTGAACGCGGATCAGATGAAAAACCGGGCTTCTGCGCTCATTTTCCCGCGCTTTGGCCTCCCGGCTCGACCCGGCTTTTGCCCTCGTTCGTTCGATCGGGATCTACCCCGGATGGCCGTAAGCTTTGCTGCAGCGCCACGAGACCATGCTGGGCATCAGCCGGATACTGACGATCCGACCGGGCCGGAGATATTCAACAGCCCTCTCTGTCGATGGCAAGCCACCTTATGGCGTTTGCATCACCTATCCGACCGCTTGATTTTGATTTTATAGAGGCTTCTCAGAAATCGAACACCCATGAAGCGAAGCGCATGGCTTCACCGGATCATCCGTGACCCGGACAATGGGCATTACATGCCCAAGGATTCGCCAACCAAGATCACGCAGATCTTGCCCTGTTCCACAGGCTGGTTGCCATCAATGATGGCTGTATAGCGCATGACGCCCCAGCCAAGACCTTCTCCGTGCTTATGCTTCAATCTGTGCCGGATCGCATTGACCGGGCATGCGAACTCACGGATTCTGGCTAGCGCACTTTCAACATCGGTAACGATCTTGTTGCAACCAGCAACAATGATAACCTTCTTAGGTCCGAACATCATCGCCGCCACTCTGTTGCCGGAACCGTCTGTACTTACGATGGTCCCCTCAAGCGTTATGGCGTTGGTACTCGATAAAAACACATCGGACAACAGCGATTCCCGCTGGATCTGCCGTCGCACCTCTCGTGGTGGATTGTGACCTTGCGCATCCGTTTTTACGGGATTAAAGAATTTGTTTTCGCCACGTGCTTCAATCGCTTCGAAAACACCCAACTGATTCAGGGTCATCGAATCGCCACGAGAAATAGTGGCTCCGGAAGGAATAAGCGACAGCACGAGTTCCAACGCCTCCTGGCGATTGGCAACATAGTGCCCTTCCATGTGCTTGGCGCGCAGATTCTCCAGGACGACCTTGGCGCGCTCTTCATAAAACTGGGCCATTTCGGCGCTTAAATCTGTATCACCCATTGCCATCTGACGACTCTCCTATGAATTAAATGAAAATGTTCTCGATACTGACGCCTGCAGCTGTGCCTTCCACTGCGCCACCCGGGCCGGATGCACGTCAAGCAGTCAGCCAGCTGGACACAAACTGCTCTCTCTTGAGCGTCTTCGAGGTGACTTCAGCATGCACCCCGAACATGATTACGTCTGGATCTCTTGCTCCTGATTGCTCCTGATTCAAGGCGACAGCTTCGCCGCATCGCGCAACCCTGGCGCTGATATTTTGTTGTGTCCGGTTTGTTGGGACTATCGCAGCCTCCGCTGCGTCCAACGGCGTATGCAATTCCGCAGTTTCAACGATACTGATTACGACATTGCGAACAAACTTGATTATTATTATAGGGCATTAGATAGGTCATTAGGAAATGCTAATTCAAGGCCAGGGTGATCGGAATGCAACCCCCGCCTGCCCCCATGTCGCACCGTTGATTCAGGCAGCACTCACAACCAAAAACCGGCACAACCCACATCGCCGTTACTCAGCACCTGATCCGAATGGTGGCATGCACACCGCTCCATTCGCACCATGATGAGTAATGACGTAATCAACATGATTTTGGGACAAATCGATCCCGCCATCGTGAGGAACACTATCAGCGAGTTGGTGCCGACACAGTCGCGGCAGACGGCGCGGTAGTAGCAGTCGCCCACGCCGGTTCGGACTCCGGCTTAGGCACAGGGCGTGGCAGGTGCAGCGCCCATACAACCAGCTTGCCGTTGACTTCACTGACGGTGTGCGGGGTGTTCTCCGGAATCATGATCATGTCACCCTTGGCAATCGTGTAAGCCACCGCGCCCTCAACCTTGGTCGCAATCTGTGTAGGGCCTTCCCACGCATTGCCCAGCGTTCGTCTCGGGTTCACCAGCTTACCGCCCAGCAGCATCGTGCCGGAGCCTTCCATGACCACAAACAGCTCTGCATCAGTTTCATGCAAGTTGATATTAAGCTGCGGAGCGTTACGCCACTCCATCTGGATACGGGAATTACGCTGCATCAGCAATGGACCACCGTTGTACACCCTACCAGCCTTCACCGAAGCGTCCGCTTTGGCAAGGTGCTCTTCGATGTCTTTCGCTGAAATAAACAGGCGCGGCTCCGCGGGGTCCCAAGGGGGACCATTTCGAACAAGCAATGGCGGGGATGCTTGTTGTGCAGCGGCTGTGAGTGACAGCAAACCGAGTGCAAGAAAATATATTTTCATGTTGCAACTACTGTTATTAGACAAAAAAGATTGGAGCTCGTAATCCTGCTTGTCAGATCATCGCTCTAGAACCGTCCCGGCTTGCTCAGCCAGCCGTCGATGTAGTCATACAACGTCTTGATAGTGTCGCCGTAATAATTCTCCGGTAACCCCTTCGCAACCGCGCATTCCTTGCAGGGACCGAACCCATGCACCGCGCCTTCCACGTAAGCCAGGGTCTTGTCGGCGCTCCTGGCATGTTCACGCACGGTTTCAATCAGAAAGAACTCATGAGAACCCGTCATACCCATCTGCAGCAACGGCTTGGTAATGCCTTCCACACTATTGAGCGCAATGGCCCAGCTCGACTGGTAGTCGATACCGCTCAGCGTATCGGCCGTAAAGCCATAATCAGGCCTCGTCTTCACTGCGTAGTTCTTGAGGAAGCGTTTCACGGTCGTGGTGATCGCGCCCTGGTTAAGCGATGGCGTCACCGACTGCATCGCGCGCGCCACACGAACGGTATGTACGATCTCGGTGGTGATCGAGCCGTCCGGATGCAGCAGCGGCCAAGCATTGCGAGTGCGCGACTGCAGACGCACATCCTGCATGTTGAGTTTGTTGGCGGTCGGGAATGAACCGGGAATGACGAACGGCTCATCGTCAGCGAAGCGGCCTTTGCCGGCTTCTATTTTTGCCAGGCGATCCTGCGCCTTGGCAATCAGGCGATTCATGCGCTCGCCCTGCCGCGCATGAAAGCGCTTGATGAATTCATCGCTGTAGGTCGCGCCCTTCGGATCAAAGCCGTTCTTCGGGTTGTAGATATCCAGCTCCGGAATCAGCGGCTGCCCACTGTCATCGTCGACCACTGCAGGGTCCAGACTGAACAAGGTCGTGCCGGGTGTACCCAGCGTGGCATCGATCATCATGATGCCATCCGCCGCCGGAAGCCCTGCAAGCGCGTCAGCACACTTGATCAGCTTCTCCGGTCCCTGACAGGCTTTTAGGCCGTTTTCAGCGATATTCTGATACGAGGCCATCATGCCGCCGCCGCCACTGTGGCCGAAAATGACGACCTTGCGTACCCCGGGATAAGCGCGCAGATATGCCACCCCAAGCTTCACGTTCAACAGCAACTTGTCCTGATCGTTATCGCTCATGAAGCCCGACTTCGAGGCGGAGCTGTTCGCACACAACGCGCGATAACCCCGCTTGACGAGATTGATGCACGGATTGGCAGGGCTCTGGGTCAGATAGTCGCCATTGTTGTGCATCGCCATGATCGCGATCGCGGCCTTGGGACCAGGCTTAAGCGGCTCATAAAGCAATCCGGGAACGCCGGTGTCGAGCGATACAAAGGTGCTCTTGTAGGTTTGCGTTTGCGCCATGGATGGCGAGGTCAGACAGATGTTTGATACCACCATCGCAACGATTGAGAGATATATTGCTTTCATGATCCGTCCTCACTTACTTTTTTAGACGCGGTCTCTGTTAATGACTTCTGAAACCACCCAGTCATGAACTAACCTGCACCGTTTTGTCTGGCTCGATTCGCTGTTGGTTTACATCTGCTGCCGGGAAGCAAACCAGCGCAGGAAGAAATCCACGCGCGCTTCCGTGGCAGGTTCGCTCGCACCGGGGCCATCGCCTAATTGCATCGTCGTCTTGTTGTTGCCTTGGGTGAAGACTGGCCATTCAGGCAGCCCCTTGCCATTCGGATTGCCGGTCGCCGCAAAATTCGCCCAGTACTGCGTCACCATCTCGGAGATCTGCCGGTCATGATCTGTCCATGGTTGTTTCACGCTTGCCAGGCTGCCCATGACGTAGGGAATTTCAGAGCCGTGGAAAGCGCCGCGGGCCTCCTGACCCGGCCATGGACGATTCCAGAAATAGATGAAGATCTTCGAGCGAACACCTTTCTGGTATTCCTCCGCCCAACCCAGTTTGCTGACGCGGTTCTGATCGTGAAACGCCAGATTCTGCGCCAGTCCCGCTTCTTCATCGGTCGCTGCCGGATACAGCCGGATGAATTCATCGGTCATCGGGCCGAATTTCTGCTTCGCCCACTCCCGATACGCGCCCACCGTCGTCTTCAGCGTCGGAGTACCACTGAGGTCTTCGGCTGCCGTGCCCACCATGAACGGCACATCTGCATGCTTACGCTGTGAATACAGGGTTTTATAGGTCGCAGGCATGACATAGCCATCCAGCACCGGACAGAAGAATGGCGGATAGGGCGGAAACGCTGGCGCCGGCAGGTTGATGATCTGCTCAGCTGTCATCGCGCGCAGCTTGGCCATCGAGTCGATACCAACACTGCGCAGGTAGTACCAATGATTCGTCTCGGCGTCCTTCAACGGGCGGTAAGACATGGCGCCTTGCCACATCAGCGGATCGCCCGGATCCATCGGTTCCGCTTTGCGCGATTGCGCGGTGGAACAACCCCTTGGCCAGTGGCGACACGGCCAGAAACTGCACCGATCCAGCGCCGGCCGACTGGCCGAAGATCGTGACTTTATTCGGATCGCCACCAAACGATGCGATGTTCCGCTTCACCCACTTCAACGACTCGATCTGGTCAAGCAGGCCGTAGTTGCCCGATACCTTATGCGGCGATTCGGCATCCAGTTCAGGTGAGGTCAGGAAACCCAGAGGCCCAACCGGTAGTTGATGGCGACAACGATGGCGCCCTTACTGGCCAGACCCACAGCTTCGAAGCCCGGCGCTGCAGAGGAACCGCCTGTGAAGCCACCGCCAAAGAACCACACCATGACCGGCAGCTTGTCTGTTGCGCTCTTCGCAGGCGTCCAGACGTTCAGATACAGACAATCTTCGTTCGGCTCAACCTGATCGCCACCTTGTCCTGGCTCGCCGCGACCCTTCTGCATGCAGGCCGCGCCGTACTTGTCCGCCTTGCGCACGCCCGTCCATTTCGCCGGAGCTGCCGGTGGCTTCCAGCGCAGCGCGCCCACAGGCGGTGCGGCAAAAGGCACGCCCTTGAATACGGTCACTGTCGGATTTGCAGAGGCAACACCGCTCAGTTCACCGGAATCGATTTTCACGCCCAACGGAAACGTCTGCGCATTAACCGTAACGGTGAAAGCTGCACAGAATGCCAGAGCCCATGCGCCCAGTTTGTATCTGATGGAAGCGTTATTCCATCCGCGACTATTTGCGATCATGTGTCAATCTCTCCTGATGCTTGAATGGCAAAGAAATGGCGCCAATGCTGACCTGAGCCGAAGAAAACTTGCTGATACCAGGACCATTCCGTGTCCGCATTGGAATACTGCTTAAATGCCGGTGGATCGGACTTTGAGCCGCCGGCTTCTGCAAAGGGCACCGGGCCCTGCACTCGTGGTTGCCTTGGCTATTTGAAGATCAGCGTTACAAATTCGGGCAGTGACGCGTCTATTCCACTGCCACCGCCACCGTGTCCACCGGGAAACGTTCTGAAGCTCACGTCAACCCCGGCTTTCCTGAAATCCTCATAGGCCTTCTTCTGAAACGGAAAGCGCGGGTCGCGGTCGCCGACCGACATATAGAAGATCCTGGGCTTGGTCGCCGGATTGAGCAGGTTCTTGATCATGCCGGGCGCGATAGCGTCGGGATCGAAGGCAGCGTAATTGGTGTGCCCCGGAGGCGGCGTGTCCGCGCCACCGAAAAGGCCCGTGGCGAACTCACCGATATTGCCGAACCAGTCGAGATCCGCATGCCAACGCCGAAGGCGGTGCCACCGCCAAAGGACCAGCCCGCGATCGCGCGATTGTTCTTGTCGGTGTCAGACTCGCGGTAGCTTTTCTCGATCATCGGAAAGATATCGGTTGGCAGTTCTTTTTCGATTCCCGCCATGTTGACCATGGCGGAAGGAAACACGGCGTCGGTCCCGTCGCCGGCGTTGATGCTGTTGCTCGGCATCACGATGATCATTGGCACTGCCTTGCCCTGTGCAATCAAGTTATCTAGGACAATCCCGTGTCGGCTGGCGGAAATCGGATTCGTCTCACCCCCACCACTATAGATATACAGCACCGGGAACTTGCGGCTCGGCTCACCGTAGTACTGTGGTGGCAGGTACACGCGCAGATTGCGTCGGCGATTCTGAGCCTTGGAAAAATACAGGTGCTGCGTCAGGGTGCCGTGCGGTACGTCCTGGGTTACGTTGTCAGGCGCCGGCGCCCCCGAAATCTCCACCTCACCATTGTTGAAGCGCGCACCGCCCATTTCGAAAGAATATTCATAGAGCCCAGGGGCGGCCGGCCCCATCGTTGCGCTCCAGACCCCTTTCTCCCCCCGGGTCATGGGATAGTCCTTGCCGTCAAAGCGCAGCTGGACCCCGGGAGCAGCAGGGGCAGAAAGCCGGAAAGTAATACTGCGATCTGCCTGGACCTGCGGCGATACCAGGGGCGCGACCATGGGTTGGTTCGCATGCAACTGTGGCTGCTGAGCATGTGCCAGAGTCGCAGCCAGAATCCCTGCAAACGACATCGTCATCCAACTCTTCATTTGAAACCTCTGAAATGATGTAGATAAGGTTTTGTCGAATGGCTCGTGGACTTTCAACGCTCCAACGCTTCGACGATCACAGCACTCAAACCATCAAAGCTGCGACGTGTCCATCGCGTGTCAGTCTGGTTTGCTGGATCAGAACTCCCCTGCTGCGACTCGTCAGAACCGTCCATACTTGCCCAGCCAATCGGCGACAAAGTCAAACGTGCGCTGCTTTACATCGCCGTATTGGGGCCCGCATGACCTGAACTCGTGCTCGGAGCCTTCTACGCCGGCGAGGGTCTTGTCCTTCGCAGCTAATTGGTCATAGATCACTTCGGAAGGTACGACGAACTGAAAGCAGGTCATCGTGATCACTAGGGTGGGCTCGGCAACACCTTCGGCATTGGCGGGCGTACTCGTGATCGCGGATTTCCAGTCGACGCCAACAATATCGTCTGCGGTCAGAGCGAAGTCCTTGTTGGTGCGTACCGCATCATTGGCCAGATATTCCCGCAAGGTGTACCCAGTGCTGGCGGGCTTGCTCGTCTTCAATACCGCAGCCTGAATCACTGCGGCTCCCACCGGTCCGGTGCTGGGACGGAGCGACCGCAATATGCTCAAGGGCTGCGTGCCATCGGCCTTGAGCAGAATATGCGGGCGCTTGGTGTGCGACAGGATGCTCAGGTCCGGGCGGGACAAACTCGCCATCTCACCAGAGTTCACAGCGCCGGCGACAAACAGCGGCTCGTCGCCAGATAATTTGGCCTTGGCTTGATCCAGCAGTTTCAGTCGCGCGCTCGCGTCATCAATGATCTTGTCGTTGCGTGCCTGCTGCGCAGCGAAATAACGCTTGCGGAATTCTGCTGAATACCTGGCGGCGCCGCTGCTGGCGTCATAGCCGTTGGCCGCTGCAAACATGTCGAGATCCAGCCTTTTGCGTGCACTGCCATCGTAGGCGGGATCAATATTGCTAGCCCTTGTGCCAGCGCCGGGATCGAGCAGGATGAGGCCATCGGGCCTAGCCAAGCCTGAAGCCTGCTCCGTCTGGCAGGGATAGATCACAGCCTTGCCCTGACACGCAGCCGGCCCATGCGCGGCGACGTTCGCATACAAGGTCATGCTGCCAGCGCCGGCACCCCACCCTAGGATCACTACGCGCTCCACGCCGGGGAGCGCCCGCAGGTAAGTGATGCCCCGTGATGCTTCCAGAAACCCGTCCAGTGGCATCCCGATTTCGCCGGGGCGCAGGGGCGGATAAGAGACATACAACGCGCGATAGCCACGCCGGGCCAGCTCTGCAGCGGGCGGATCGACTCCGAAGTTGCGGTCGGAATACAGCACCGCAACGCGCGAGTTCGGGCCTGGCTTCTTCGGCTCATACAGCAGCCCGACCCGGGCACCACCACCCAACTCCACGATAGTGGAGCGATAGAAGTCGTTGTCGACAGGACTCACCGGAGTCCTGGTTGGTGCGGGGCGACCCGGCGTGGCCAGCACACCGCCCGGCGCATCCTGCGCTTGTGCGCCCGAACCACAGGCTAAAAAAGCGACGACAATTAAAGTTCTGAGTTTTGAATGCACCGACTTATCCCCATTTCGACTTCCGCGCAGGCACTAGTAGTTGGAGCTGTAATACGTTTGAGCAATTTAAAATGTCAATAAATTGCCCAGACGCAATGACGAGTCGACAAAGGTACAGGGAGGTTCACGAGGGAAAATGGCTACCGATAATTTCAGTCTCAGTTCTGCAAATAGTCGAGAACAGCCAGGAGCACGCCCCTACTTGGCACTGGTCTTCCTTGAAACAGCTGCGTTTGCCTTGTGACTTGCGCACACGCAGTTGCTGTCTGCGCTGTTATACATTCAATCAAATTAAAAGAAGCTACGTCCTTGTCATGCTCATTGATCAAGAGCCGTGCGCTGCTCCCCGGCTGAGAACCCAGCGCGTATTCTTTGATCCAATCTGATGGCTCTGATGATGAAGTGACGGGGCATGGATGGGCCATGGTGGCACCCGGACGCTCACCGGAGCTTCTTGACTCCCCCCATGAGTTTTGGCCAATCAGATGGAAGCACTATCTTCTTGCCCGTAGGCGGGGCATGGCTGTGGTTCTGTACGAAGCCCTTGCTCTGATTGCGGCCCGGATCGCCGCTGAGCACGATGCCGATGGATTCAGGGTTGATGAACACCGGCACTTCTCGATTGGGATCGTCCGATTCGGCATAGACCGATGAAATCATCCCATCCGCATGCAGCTTGTGCAGATCGTACTCCGTATAGCCCAGTTCCCACGCATGCCGGTTGAGTGAGCGCACTGCGACCTTGGTATGGTCGAAGATATATTGCTGCACATCGCGCTTCGACATCCCGTCGCGCGCCATGATCCTGGCAACACCGGGGCTGACGATCAACAGCGGGAAGTTCTTACCCTTGCGCAGGCCGGTATGCGCCCACCAGGCGCAGGTGCCACCGAAAATTTCGACCAGCGTGTCGAGATGCTCTTTGGCTGTGTCGCCGGCGGTGTAGATCGGAATGGTGGGGCTCAATGCACTCTGCACCGTCACCACGTTGTCCTCGCGAGCAAAACCGAGGTCGCCCGCGAACGACGTCCAGCCGATATCGGTTACCGCATCTTCGTTCTCCGCCAGAACGACATTGGTGCCCAACGCGATCGAGCCTTTGTCGGTTTCGCCGGGTGCAATACGCAGACCGACGACGTTGCGCAGATACATTCTGACGAACCGGCCGATGCTGGTATTGGCCTGCCGTCCGACGCGCAGCACCGCAGTCTCGTAATTGAAATTGAGCTGCTTCACGATCGGGCCGTTGACGATTACCAGCGGCTCCCAGCCCGGCGTCGCACCGGCATCGCGAACGTAGAAGTTAGGCTCGGCCAATGCTTCGACGATGCCGATCAGAATCGGCAGATATTCGGGACGGCAGCCTGACATGACCCCGTTGACCGCGACGTTCCAGATCGTCGCTTCACGGTTCTCGGGTTGCATCACGCCCAGCACTTCGCTGGGGTCGCGGTCAGTGAAACGCAGGAATTGCTCGACGCGCTCGATCGTCGGCGGGATGATCGGCAGACCATCCGACCACAGCTTCTCCATGAAGTGTTCGTTCACCTCGTCGATCGTGCCTTCGAACACGATAGCACGAGGTTCAGGCTCGACAATCGCCGCAGCCATCTCAACCTTGCGCGTCAATTGATGGACGATGTTGGGCACCAGCACTTCGATGGTGTTGCGGCGCAACTCTTCATCGCTCTGATTCATGATGATGCCCGGAAACTCGGCAATGCCGAGGTCAGCCATGCCCTGCGCCTTGGCAGTCGCAGCAGCTTGACGCAAGAATGCCGTCGCAACGATTGTCGCGGTCGGAACGCCGTCTTTCTCGGCAATTATGCTGGCCCTCGCGACCGCGGGGCTACAGCTTCCTCAGCTACCGATGCCGGTTATGACTGCATCGATAGCATATTTTTTGAGGTTGCCCGGCAGCGCCGCCAGTTCCTCGTGCCCGCCGCGCGGACCGTGGATGTTGCCGAATTCGGCAGGACCGACGAAGCGGATGCCTGGATAGCGCTCCTTCATCACTTCCTCGACGATGGGCCGGATTTCCTGATCACGAAAACCGCCATGCGACAAATGGCCAATGGTGATTTTTGACAGATCGGAGATGCGCGGCTTGGCCTCGATCTCTTTTACCGTCGAACGGCCCAATGGCCAGACTACTTTGTATGCAGGTTCACTCATTTGTAGCTCCTCTGAAATCAGCCCGCTGTTGCGGCCGCCTGCTGCTTCTGGCGTGCTTTGTAGTAGAAGAAGAAGATATTCATGATGACGAAGTTGATCAATAACACCGCGACGCAGACATTCATGCCCAGATCCGTATCCCCAGTGGTGTCCCGGGCCCAGCCGAAGAATATCGGCGCGATGAAGTTGCCGATCTGATTGGTGGTTTCGATCATGACGGTGGTTTTGACGATAGTGTTCTTGCCCACGACCATGTTGGCGACAGGCCAGAAGGTGACAAAGAATCCCGTGGCGCCGGCCCGCACCAGCGCCATGGCGACAATCGCCATCGTGGCCGACTCTGCAAAAGGATAGAGCAGGAAACCAGCGGCACTGACCAGGAGTGGTATCACGCAATGCCAGTGCCGTTCGGTACGATCCGCGTGCTTGCCCCAGGTGAAAGCGACGACTGCCATGATCAGGAATGGCACCATGGACATGTAACCCACTGTCTGATTGCTCACCGCGCCAGCTGCGGTCCGGAGCAACTGCGGCATGTAAAAAGCCATGGTTGAGGACACCCAGCCTGCAAACAGCCAGGCGATCATCAGCGCCACGATGCGAATGTCCTTCAGCGCATCAAGGAACCCGGACTTTTCAATCGCGCCGGATGCGGCCTTCTCGTTCTGATACTCGGCCAGGTGGCGGGTCATGAACTCCTTTTCATCCGGCTTCAGCCAGCGCGCGTCTGCAGGCTTGTCATACAGAAGGCGCAATGCGAACAGCGCCCAGACCAAGGTGAGGCCACCCTCGATGACAAACATGGTGCGCCAGCCGGTCATGCCAAACAGCGGGTTATCCAGCAGCCAGCCGGCGAGGGGCGCGCCAAAAATTCCGGATGAAGCGGCGCCCAGCTGCAGTCCCGCGATCATCATGCCGTGGCGACTGCCACGGAACCATTGGCTGACCAATACAAAGACGCCCGGTACATAACCGGCCTCGAGCGCGCCGATCAGAAACCTCAGCGCGTAAAGCGTGGAAGAATCGGTGACAAAGGCCTGTGCGACAACTGTCAGGCCCCAGGCCACCATGATGGTCGTCAGCCAGCGTCGGGCGCCGAAGCGCTCGAAGGCCAGGCCAGAAGGGACCTGCGCGAAGAACGTACCCAGGGCAAACAGCCCCGCTGCGAAACCGAATGCAGTGGCGCTGATCGCGAGCTCCGTGCTCATCATCTCATCCGCGAAGGAGATGTTCGTGCGATCGACCTGCACGAAAAACTGACCCACGATGATGTAGATCAGCAGGTGGCGCGTAACCTTGGAGAGCGAGCGCCGCTCAAGATCAGAATTTTCGGTTGAAACTGACATGGTATTGACCTGTTTCCTGACCTGTTACCGGCGTGGGACTATTGTTGCCGTTAACCACCACTTCTTCCAGTCCGTTACCGCATTCGCCTGAGCCTGCGCGTTCGCGGTCCAGGCCAACGCCTGTGTGCTGGCGCCTGTGAGCAATGCCACACCAAAATACTGCTTCATTAGAGCTTGCCCCCGATCTTCATCAATTCTTAGTTCATTGCGTTAGCAAGAACGCGCTGCACCTGTACCGGCAAATCCGTCTCTGACTTTGAACAGCAGCCCGCCCAGCAAAAACCATTGTCGGTGGCCGGTCGCATAATTGTCAACAAAAATGTTAACCAATTAATGGACACTTAAAAGACACAAACACAGCGCTGCGCGCCACGAAACAGATGGAACGAGTGGGATGGCATTTACTGAGACTATTGACCTGCTTCATGGACGCTGCCCAGCCTCAACGTCGGCATGTGCGCCCATTACTCATCGCACATTAAATAAATTATTTTTCTTGCCAAATTGCCGACCACGGCATATTGACGATTGCGGCACGTGACGTGCAACCTCACTTAATCTTTACCGCGATTATCACACCCACACCGTGCAGTCACTGGTTCGCATGAGCTCCCTGCCGACGCACTCATGATCAATTGTCATTCAAGCGACATGATCCGGATATTGCGGAACTCGATCGGGTGGCCTTCTGCCTGCAGGGCGATATAACCGCTGGTCAGGAATCGGTTGCCGCCCTGAGCATCGATCACCTCCTGCGACGGGAAGCGCACATCGGCCGTGTCCAGATGGACGCGATCGAAAGACGCTACCGGCTTGCCGTTGATGCTCTGTGTTAAGAAACCATCCGGCCGCACCTCGAGCTCGAACAACACCCACTCGCCGATGGGCCGTTCCGGATACTGCGAATCGAAGCACTCCACGGGCGGCTTGCCCTGGATGGACACCAGCGTTCCCATCCCGCAGGCACTGCCGGTGTAACGGACAAGGTCCGATCCCGGAATGGTCGCCAGCAGCTGCGCCTCCACCGAGATCGGGAAGGGCTGATTCAGTTTCATGCGCTGCGGACTTTCCGAGTGGTACAGCACACCGCTGTTGAACGGCTTGCGCTTCGGTGGATTGTTCATCGTCTCCACCTCGCCGATAAAGCGGTATTCCATGGACAGGCGATACGCCTTGTACGGCTCCTTGTAGAAGAGATGGGCAAACCGGCTCTCCAGTTTGCCGCCGTACTTTTCGTAGGAGATGTAGAGCACACCGTCCTTCGCGCGAAAGGTCTGCAACGGATCCTCGCCCGCCGGATATCCGACGATCTTCGTCGTCCAGCCGTCGAGGGTCTTGCCGTCAAACAGCGATATCCACTCCGAAGGTTTGTTGCCGGTTGTGGCGGCGGTTGCAACCGGGTTGGCAGCGCATCCGGATGCAAGTACCGCCAGCATTGCGCCGAACGTCAAGCCGCAAACACGGGTTATTTTTTGAAGCATCGGACCCCACCTGCACGTATGTACCGAACCATTGCCAGCCACAGGCCATTGCTATATTGTCAACGAAATTGTCAACTTAATAATAGAGCATGCAGCGCCTCAATTGCAAAGACTGATTCATGCAGACCGAACAGGTGCCCCGGCTGCGCATGCAGCAACTGATCAATTCGCAAGAACAGCCCCAGTTACACACTTCAGATGGAGAGTCGTTAGCATGAACCACAGACGGAAACTCCTGCTTTCTTTACTGGCTTCCTTGTCAGTGCTGTTACACGCGGGCGCCCCGGCACAGGCGCAACAGGCGATACACCAGGAGCCATTTACGCCCTTCAAGATTGCGGGGAATCTGTACTACGTCGGCACCAAGGGGCATGGCGTTTTTCTGGTTGCGACACCGGATGGTCACATCCTGATCAACAACGAATATCCGCAGAACGTGCCGATGATCCGCGATAGCGTCGAGAAGCTCGGCTTCAAATTCGGCGATATCAAGATCATGCTCATCAGCCATGCCCACATCGATCATGATGGTGGCAGCGCCGCCATCAAGGCCCAGACCGGGGCGAGCTACATGGTCATGGAGCCTGACGTCGCCGTAGTCGAGTCAGGCGGTAAAGCCGACTTCCATTACAACTTTGCACCGCACCTTTATCCACCTGTCAAAGTCGACCGCGTGCTGCACGATGGCGACGAGGTGCAGCTGGGTGGCTCAATGCTGGTTGCACGCCTGACGCCCGGACATACAAAAGGATGCACCACCTGGACCATGAAGGTTCAGGAGGCCGGCAAGACCTACAACGTTGTGATCGTAGGGAGCACTGCAGTAGGCCGCGAATACAAGCTGGTCGACAATCCGGCTTACCCGGGTATCGCTGCTGACTATGAGCGGAGCTTCACGATCATGGAATCCCTGCCGGGCGACATCTACGTAGCTCCGCATGGCAGCCAGTTCAATCTGGAAGGGAAATACGCGCGGCTACAACAGGGCACCTCGAATCCATTCGTCGATCCTGCGGGTTACGCCCGGTTTATCGTCGAGACTCAGCAACAGTTCCGGGCTGCGCTGGCGAAGCAGCAAGCTGCACAACAAGCCGTCAGTCCCGCAAAGTAGCGAGCCGCGTCCGACAGGGTTTGCGTTGCCGTTGCGCATCGCAACCCGCTCGTAAGCCAGCCGCGACTCCCGCATGCAGATGTACGCGACAGCGATTATCTGCCGGCAGCGCGTCTGCATCCGTGGCTACTTGAGCAGGCGCGTCACATAGTCGACCATCGCACAATCGAAGAACCCGAAATCACGCCCGCCGGGAAATGACGTGAATACCGGCTCGATGCCGTGCTGCCTGACATCACCTCAGGCGGCCTTCCGATCATATGTCAGGTGGGCGTTCATGCATGAGTTCGCAACCAGTACCGGGTTATGACGTTGGCAAAGTACTTTTGCGATATTGTCAATGAGACCATAGGATGTTCAATCCGGCGCTCTGTGAAATGGGACGACCGCCTGACACGTCGTTTGTTAGCTTGCAACCCTGATGTCAAGTTTTCTGGGCTGTATGATCAGGCGCAATGATGAAACACACCGAGAAAAAACCAGCACCCATCATGCCCCGGACGCAATCATCGCAGCTGGAACTGGAACAACATCTGCAGGATCTGCGGGTGTTCGTATCAGTTGCCGAGGAGAAAAGCGTTACCCGTGCGTCAGAGCAACTTAACAAGGCCACATCAGTCGTCACTCGCTCCATCCTGGATCTGGAGCACTCTCTGGGCGAAACGCTGTTCGAAAGAAAATCATGGGGAATGCTCCTCAACACCTATGGCGAGGCTGTGCTGATCCGATCGCGACGCATCCAGGACGAGATACAACTCGCGGCCGATGACATCCTGAAGCTGGCTCCAAAGAGCACTCGTACTTCGCACGCTGCGATTATCAACGTCCTGTTCAATGGCCGGAAACTTGCCCTCCTCGTGCAACTGGCCGACCTGCGCAACTTCTCCTCTGTCGCAAGCAGCATGGCAATGACACAGGCCGGCGTCAGCATGGCGCTGTCGCGAATTGAAACCGTGCTCGGGCAGTCGCTCTTCCAGCGGCGGATGGAGGGCCTGGTTGCCTCGGATGTCGCCGAACGAATTGTTACATGCGCGCGCCGCGCGTTCGCCGAACTGCGCTACCTCAGTTCCGACCTCGCAGCGATATCCGGCTATGCAACAGGCTCGGTCGTGATTGGCGCCACGCATATGGGACGAACGCATTACATGCCGACCGCCATCGCCGCAGCGATTGCGCAGCACCCGGGGATTCGCGTCACCTGTGTGGAAAGCCCATACGCGCAACTCGTCCGCAATCTGCGCAGCGGCGATATCGACATGGTCATCGGTCTGCTGCGACCGGACGGGCTGCCCGACGGGCTTATCGCAGAACCCTTGTTCACCGACCGGTTGAGCATCCTGGCCAGAAAGGGCCATCCGCTCGCCGAGCGTGACCAGCTGCAGTTGTCAGAGCTGCTCGGCGAGCGCTGGATATTGCCACGTATCAATGCATCGGCAATGCAACAGGTAATCGACTGCTTTGGCAAACTGGGCCTTCAGCCGCCGACCCCGTCCGTGGAAACCGGTGATCTGGCGATATTGCGCCAGCTGCTGAGCACAAGCGACATGCTGGCAGTCGGTTCACCAAATCAACTGAGCTGCGAAATTCAATGTGGCTTGCTGATCGAGCTGCCTGTCGCTCTGGTGGGCACTCAGCTGCAGGTAGGGCTGGTCCAGCGCGAAGGTGCAATGCTATCCCCCGCCGCGCTCGCGGTAATCAACGCCCTCAGGGCGCATACACGCGGGCCGCAGGAACGATCTTGAAGGGATTAGATGATCTACATGACGTCGCAGGACCGAGTGCAGATCACGTCCTTCGAGAGCTTCGTAACGCCGCAAGCTACTATCCGCGGCATCACATCGTTCGCAGATAAAACCTACATGGCGCCGCCCGCACCACGAACCTGCAGTTCTCACCGTTGGACAGGCGCTTGGGATCGCGGGTGTATTTCTCGACGTACGGGGCGCAGGCGACCTCGCGGAGCGCGTTCCGCTCAATGGTGCCGTCGTTGGCAAACTCCAGGGTCACCTTCGTCTTGGCGTCGTACTTCTTCCACACCGGCAGGCCTCGAGCCATTCGGATCGCCGGTCTTGGCGAAGTTCGTCCAGTACTGCTGGATGATGCTGGATTGCTTGCGCGATTCCGGGCTATCGAGATCGGTGTAACCGAAGATGTATCGCAGCTCAGACCCGTGTGCCGCAGGACGCCCCGGCGTCGTGCGCGTGAATTCCCACTGCCAGGTGGGAGCGATTGCGCTGTGCTTCGCGGCGGTCATGCCCACCGAGCACTTGTGATTGAGATCGAGCCCCAGCTGCTGTATGTCGGTGCCGTACGGCGGGTAGGTCGAGTTCTGGTTCGGGCCGTCGGTGACGCCATAGATCTGCAGCGCACGCTGCAGGAGATCCGGCTCCCTGGCGTAGAACTTCTCAAGAATAATTTTCTTCCAGGCGCGCGTTTCTTCCGGCGTGGCGTCGGGTTTCAGATTGCCGATCCCCGCTGGGGCCGAGCCCGAATCCACACCGGTGCTGCCGACCAGCAACGGCACCGCTGTTTCCTTGTGGGCATCCCACACTTCGTTCGCCGGTTGCGGCAGCGCATAGCCATCCGCGCCCCAGTCGTACGCCTGGCCGCCGTACTCTTGCAGCAGCCTGGTGCGAACCGTCGGCATGGCCTTCACCAGCTCGGCAGCCGGCACGGTGCGCAGATATTTGATCTGATTGGTGGGTGGAGCCTTCAACACCTCAGCCGCCACCACGCCAATATTCTCCAGCTCTTTCAGGGTCAGATAGGGTCTGACCGCTTGATAGGGCGCGCCGCTATTGATGATGGCTTTGTGGATCAGTCCCTTGGTGCGCGGTGAAGCGAGCAGCATGGAAATCATGTGCCCACCGCCCGACTGCCCGAACACCGTCACGTTGTTCGGGTCGCCGCCGAACCCCTCAATGTTCTTCTGGATCCAGTTGAGCACGGCGATTTCGTCAAACGCGCCGTACATGGCAGAGGAGCGGTGGGGAGATTCGGCTGTGAGTTCAGGATGACCCATCATGCCCATCAGGTTGCCGCGGTAATTGGCACTGACCATGACCACGCCGTGTTGCGGCAGACTTTCAGCGCCATCGCGCAAGACGCCCGAGCCACCCATCAGCCCGCCACCGTTGATCCAGAACATCACCGGCTTCTTATTACCGGCAGGTCCGTTGCCGGACCATTCCGGCGACCAGACATTGAGATAGAGACAGTTCTCGATATCGACCTTCGCCGGGTCCGCTCCGCGGGGAAGTGCGCCACAACCAAGGCGATATTCGCCGGCCTGAAGCACGCCCGACCACGGCTTGACGGGTTGAGTTTCGCGCCAGCGCAGGTCGCCGATGGGCGGTGCGGCGTACGGGATGCCCTGGAACACCGCGCCGCCTGGTGCAGGCAGCAGACGACCCTGTACCTGTCCGCCAGTGACCGTGACCACAGGTCCGGCCGGCACCTGGGCAAGAGACGCGGATGAGGCAATCAGTGACAGCCCGGCAGCCAGGGCGCTGCAACTCAACAGGTGGGCAATCGACCGGATCAGTCCGGACTTGATCAAGCGCTGTGCAAACATGTTTTCTCCCCTATCGTTCACGCGATTTAACCGCATTCCCCAGACGGTCTGGCGAATGCGGTTACACAAATATTGTTAACATTTTGTAGCACAATATTGATGACATTGGAACGAGCCTGTTAACCCGCATCGACTTTTAATCACATGCGTCGATTCGTTGAGCATAAAACGACGAGATCTGTGAAAAAACGGGTTTGGCTGCACGCCTTGCAGCAGAAACACTGCAAGTTTCTGAACTGATCAGTTGCTTAAAGTCTGCACATGCGGCTACTTGAAAATCTGCATTGCAAAATTGGCCATCGCGCGACGGAAGAACTTGTACTCGTGGCCGCCGGGCAGCGTCTCGAACTCCAGCGGGGTCACGCCCTGCTTCTTGAACTCTTCGTAAGCAGCCTGCTGGAACGGCAGACGCGCGTCCGTTTCGCCACAAGCCATGTAGAACAGCTTGAATCGGGTCTTGGGGTCGGACATCTTCTGGTAGAGATTGGGCGTGAAGTTGTCCGGGCTGAATCGGACCGTATCCCACATAGCCGCTGGTCGGGTTGCGGGTGCCGCCAAAGGTGCCAGTGGCAAACACACCCAGATAACCGAACATATCCATGCGCCGCGCTGCCACACCGAACGCGGTGCCGCCGCCGAATGACAGGCCGGCAATGGCGCGATGATTGCGGTCGGTGAAGGTGCGGTAGTACTTCTCGACCATGGGCAAAATTTCGTAAGGCAGCTCCTTCTCGAACACGGCAATCGTGTTCAGGCTAGATGCCAGGCCGGCGCGCTCCTCCGGCGTTTTGGCATTGCCCACGGTGTCCGCCACTTGTTGCACCGTCTCGCCGTTGATGCGGTTGAACGGCATCACGATGATCATGGGCACGGCTTTTTTCTGCGCAATCAGGTTGTCGAGCACGACATTCACCTTGCCGACACTGGTCCACTGGATGTCGTCGAAGCCGTTGAACAGATACATCACCGGGAACTTGCGCCTGGGTTCGGTGAAATACTGCGGCGGCAAGTACACGCGGAAGTGACGCGTCCTGCCCTGCACCTGTGAATGATATTCGTGCAAAACAACGGCGCCGTGCGGTACGTTCTGCACCTGGTCGTAGCGGGGCGGATTGCCGGGCACTTCGACAATGCGGTTGTCCAGTCCGTCGCCGTCGATCATCGCGTAAACGCGTGCGCCATTGACGATGTAGTTGTAGGTGTAGATATCCGGTTCCATCGGACCGACGGTGATGTGCCACCAGCCGTCCGCGGTCCTGGTCATGGGCATATCCTTGCCGGTCAGGCTCAACTTGACGTCGGTGGCGGCCGACGCATTGAGATGGAACTCAATGGTGCGATCCGCCTTGACCCACGGCGTGATGTATTCCGTGCGGGCTGTACCGGAGTCTGCCAAGGGCGGCTGCTGCGCAGTGGCCAAGGCGGCGAAACCCATTGCCAAGAGCGGCAGGAACATGCGCATTTTCATTTAAGGCTTCCTGGATGAACGTTACTTGTAGTTGCTACTTACAGTTAAAAGACGCTTAGAATGACTGCAATCTGCGCAGCAATAATAGTCCCACTAGCCATGATCAAGGAGAATGTTTAATGCCCCGGTCCAGCTTTTTTGTATTGACTCTGATGGCCGCCAGTTTCAGCTGTGTCGCTGCCGCGCCGCATCCCTCTGCGACCATCAGCAACGGTCAGATCAAGGCAACGCTGTACCTGCCCGATGCAAAGAACGGCTTCTATCGAGGCACCCGCTTCGACTGGTCCGGCATCGTGTCGAGCCTGGAATACAAGGGCCACAACTACATTGGCACCTGGTATCAAGGCACCAGTCCCGATGTGCTGGACTATGAATATCGTGGCGATCAGATCGTTACGGGCCCAGCCACGTCCATGATTGGCGTAGCCGAAGTATTCAATACCACGCCGAACAGGTTTCCCCTGGGCTGGGAAGAGGCCAAAGTGGGTGACAACTTCGTCAAGGTTGGTGTCGGCGTACTGCGCAAAACCGACAATGAAAACTACACCCAGTTCAAGCCTTACCCCATCGTGGATGGCGGCAAGTGGAAAGTGAAACGCAAGGCCACGTCCATCGAGTTCGTACAGACCATCAAGGACAAGCAATCCGGTTACGCCTACGTCTACACCAAACAGGTTTCGCTGACGCCGGGCAAAGCACAGATGACCATCGCACACACGCTGCGCAACATCGGCAGCAAGCAGATCGCGGGCATGGTGTACAACCACAACTTCATGCGCTGGGATAACGAAGCACCCAATCCGGATTATCAGGTATCGTTTGCGTTCGAGCCGAAGGCGCAAGAGCTGCCCGCCAGCATGCCGATAGCGCTCAATGGCAAGACATTGTCATTTACACGCGCCATGGTGGACCGCGATGCCATACGCGTCACCCCCGAGGGCTTTGGCACCAGCGCCACTGACTATGACTTCCGCATCGAGAACCGGAAACTGGGCATCGGCTTGCGCCTGACCGCCGACCAGCCGCTCGCTCAAGTAGCGGTCTGGGGAATCCGTACTGTGTTCGCCGTTGAGCCCTTTATCAGTTACGACATCAAGCCAGGTTCGGAGTTTGCGTGGACACTGGTCTACGACGCATATGAGCTGCAGCGATAATTGCAGCGTAACGAGTACCACTGAAACAACACGAGCGCCAACCAGAGATGGAGCGCTCTGCATAACACTCAATGTTTGCGTCACTCACTGAAAATTTATGCTGCATCCCTGTTCAAACGTGCATTTCGGTTCGCTTGCAAAGAAACGCTTCTAGAACTGTTATTTGCCTGGCGCAAAGCATTTCACTTGAATTCAAACTCGACGATCTCCACGGGATTTTTGCCATTGTTCTTCACTGAACGAGTGGCGCCTGGTTCCTGCCAGAAGAAATCGCCGCTCTTGAGCCACATTCCACGATCACGCTTACCGGCAGCGATCTCGGCAATGTCCCCGCCACGCACAACCACTCTCAGTCCTGGCGCCTGTTGCGTGATGGCAGGTGCGGTTTCGCCTGGCTGCAGCACCAGCCGCCAGCCTCGTACACGGTCGTTGTCCAGCACCTGCGTGTAGCCAGCGACCTCCCGTGTCTGCGGCACAAAGCCATAGGGCTTCGGACTGTTCAGCACTGTCGCAAGCATGTACATGTGCTTGTCTTCCTTATTGTCATTTATGCCGAGGTTAACGACTGGCTTGGTGTAATACGCGTTGTATGACACATCGCCTGCGTACGGGCCGTTGCCACTCGGGCGGATGGTTACTATTGGTCCACCCAGATTCCGGCCGCGCGCTTCCTTTGGATAGTCCGCCAGATAAACACTGATCTGATCCCGGTTGTGATAGTGGAAATCGCTGCCACGCCCTGGCGGCATATTCACATTCAACACGGTCACATATTCATTCTTGAAGACTGGCAGGTGATACGCAGATTGTTCAAGTTGCACAGGCTGTGCGTCGGGCTCTGCAGCCGTACCCTGACTGCTGCAGATGAAAAGACCCATCATTATGGTTGTCGTGATCATGCATCGCATCTTTGGTCCCCTTCAATATCTGAATTTATCATTACTGGTTACAGATCAATTCTTCGCTGAACCGTCGACCGCAGGCATATGCACCACGAACAGGGAGAGGTTGCCATCCGATTTCGTGACGCTGTGAACCGTACTGGGCGGAACCATGATCACGTCACCCTTGGTCATCCTGACTTCCACACCGCCTGTCGCCGTCGTGGCGCGGGCATCATGCGCATCATTGGTGGTCGGATTCACAAGCGTACCTCCGGTGTACATCGTTCCCGACCCCTCAAGCACATAGAACAACTCATATTCCGTCTTGTGCAGCGTGAACTCGGGCGCAGGGCTCGGCCGGTTCTCGATTGAGACCATGTTCGGCCCTGCACGGAACAGCAAATGCAGAAACGGTTCTCGATTCCCGAATTTCTCACCGCCCTGCGTCGCGGCATGGGCTGCGGCCATGGCCTTGGCTATATCCCCGGCTGGAACCTGGTAAACAAATGCAGGGCCCGACAGTGATGGAATCTGAGGCGTAGCGACACCGGGACCTGGCGGTTCGTCTTTTTTGCTGACTGGCCAGTGCAGGCGATACACACGCCAGAAGCAGCATGAATGCAGGCAAGCTCTTCAATAACGTCATGTTCAATCTCCGTCAATTTCGACTTGATCACTGAGATCCAGGCAGTCGCCGAACCACACATCAGCCTTCAAACTTTGTCAGTACGTCGCAACATCATGGAGCCAATCAGTGCGAGACAACTGATGAACATCATCATAACACCCGCCACCAGTCCCTGCTCTATGGAATTACCATTCCACGCCTCCCACAACACAGTCGACAGCACACGGCTGTCAGGTGTGTAGAAAAACAGCACGAGTGCCAGGTTTCGTGCCGCGAGCAGGAACAGCAGCACGAATGAACTCAACAGCGCAGGTGCAAGCAACGGCAGCATGATGACACGCATGGTAGTCAGCCAGCCGGCACCGCTGATACGCGCCGCCTGCTCCAGCTCAGCCCCTATCTGATGCATGGCGCCCGACACTGTTCTTGATCCGACCGGTAGCGAGTTGACGATCAGAATGATGGCCAGCATCCATACCGTTCCCAGTATGGGAACGAAGACAGGTGTGCCGCTGATGAATGCCCATGCATACGCGACAGCGAACACCACTGCCGGTGCAGTGCGCGGTGCCCAGGTGATGAACGACAGCAGCGACCTGCCGGCGAACTGCGTGCGAATGGTTACATACGCCACGGCAGCACAGATCAGCGTACCCACCACGCCAACGGTCACACCCAGCACCAGCGTATTCCAGATTGCCTCTATCAGACGCGGATCGCTGAAAAAGCCTGCCCAGTTTTCCAGCGTAATGTTCTGCGCCCGCCAGATTCCCCAGCCACGCATGAAGCTGCCGACCAGCAGCACACCCACCGGCAGCACAGTGGCGCACATGAAGTACAGAATGCACAGCGCCAGTGTGAGCCAGCGCCAGCGTCCCAGCGGCATGACCCGTGCTGCCGACGCGCGTCCCGTGACGGTGACATATGAACGTCCGGCCAGCAGGCGATTCTGCAACACGAGCATCAACGAGACCGATACGAGTATGAAACTGCTCAGCGTGATGGCACCGGGAACGTCCTGCGGATACTCCTGGGCCATCGAATAGATCCTGGTCGATAACACGGAGATGCGCGCCGGCGTGCCGAGCATGACCTCCGGCTCGAAGGACTCCACCGCCAGCACGAACGAATACAGCAATGCACCGAGGATGGCCGGCCCGATGGCGGGGATGGTGATGCGCGTCAGAGTTGTAAACCGCGAAGCGCCGCACATGCGTGCGCCTTCTTCGAGGCTGGCATCCATGGCGCGGAAAGCAGGTTCAACCAGGATGAACACCAGTGCTGCAAGATTCAGGCTGGATACCCAGATGATTCCTGCATACGAATACACGTTGAATATGGGGCCATCGACAAATGGCAGTTGCTGTAACAACGAATTCAGGATGCCCACTTCTCCGGCAATGAGCACCCATGCCACCAGGATGGGCAGCAAGGGCGCGAAGAAGCCCACCCACACCATCACCGAGATGACACGTCGCAACGGTGTGTCCGTGCGCGTCACAACCCAGGCGAGAAAAATGCCGATGACCGTTGCCAGACTGGCGCGCACTACCGCCATCCACACAGTCGTCCAGATCACCTGCCATGTTTCGCGTTGCGAGAACAGGCGCGTGTAATTGGCAAGCGAGATACCCTCGCCTTCCACGCCCTGAAAGCTGACGAGAAACAGCATGCCCAGCGGATACAGCACCAGAAAGGCGAGCAAGCCTGTGAACAACCAGGCAGGCATCCATTTCCGAAAATGGCCCGATATCGCGCCATGACGCTGGACGATTTCTGCGTTTGCGGTGACTATCGCCACGATCAGTTCCCCGCCGCGACGTGCGTCGGCCAGACACGCACTGCGCCGAGGCTGGGACGCACATACACACTATCGCCCTCGGCAAAACGCGTGGCAGGTTGTCCCTCGGTGCGCAGTCGCGCGTCGCCAATGCGAATGAAATACTCGACGGTCTGACCGAGGAAGGTTGCCACCTCCACACGCCCTTCCCAGTCATCCGCGCGTCGTTCAGCCTGTGACACCAGTGTCATGTCCTCGGAGCGCAGGCATAACGTGACCGATTGACCCACTGCGGCGCCATGCAGCTCGACGCTGTCGGGCAAACGCAGCTGCATGCCGCCGGCACATGTCAGGGAAATCAGTCCGCTGCGATCGATCACTTCAGCAGGCACGTAGTTGACGCGCCCCAGAAAATTCATGACGAAGGCCGTGCGCGGACCGTGATACACCGATTCGGGTGCGCCGATCTGTTCGATGCGTCCGTTGTTCATGACCACCACCTGATCTGAAACCACCATGGCTTCGATCTGATCGTGCGTCACCATGATGGTGGTGATCTTCGCCCGCTGCTGGATCTGGCGCAGTTCGAGACGCATCTGTTCGCGCAGCTTGGCATCAAGGTTGGACAGCGGCTCATCAAGCAGCAGCACCTCGGGTCGATACACCAGTGCACGCGCCAGCGCCACCCGTTGCTGTTGACCGCCGCTGAGTGCGGTCGCTGACGATGCGTGATAAGCCTCCAGCCCGACCATCTCCAGCACTTCGCCAACCCGAATCCGTCGCTCCTTGGCCGACACGCCACGCAGCCTGAGCGGAAATTCCACATTGCCCGCCACGGTCATGTGTGGCCATACCGCATAACTCTGGAACACCATCCCCATGCCGCGTTTTTCCGGTACAACAAACACATCCTGATCAGATGAACTGATCAATTGATCACCGAGATGGATAGCGCCCGCATCGGGGCGCTCCAGACCCGCGATCATGCGCAGGGTGGTGGTCTTGCCGCAGCCACTGGGACCGAGCAGCGTGTAGAACCGGCCGGCTTCGATCTCCAGATCAAGTCCCTCGACCACCGCGCGTTTGTTATAGAGCTTGGTCAGCCCGGCCAGACGCAGATTCTTGGTCACTTGATAGTCCTCATGCAGTGAAACGGGCGCTGGCATTTGCCCGAATGATGTGGCGACAATCGAACCGTCATTCCTGAAGGTGGTTTGCTTGTGCGGGATGCGGATGAGTGAGTGACAACGATCATTCGAACTCCACCACCATCGGCGTGTCCTGCGGACCACCATGAGTGGCTTCCCATTCGTTGATGAACGCAGTCCATGTTTTTTCAAAATCGTCTGCGGTGCTGCCATCGACCAGTTTCTTGGTGAGGCCAGCAGCCAGGAGGTCCTGGATCAGTTTGGTCTGGATCGGCCTATCGACAATGATCGGACCACGTTGCCCTCCACCAACGACCTCCCCCTTGAGCACCGCCGGCACAGTGCTGGCTACGTCACGCCGCACGCTGGTCTGCAGCAGGATTTCGCCGAGTACCTGCTGACCTTCTCTGCTGAGGAACCAGTTGATAAAAACCATGGCGGCATTGCGATGCGCACCTGAGTTGATAACACCCATCTCCGCAGTCTCGGCAAAAATCGGCGTATCCGGGAAATAGATGTTCTTCACCGGTGCACCAGCCTCGATCATGTTGAGGGCCGTCTCGTCGAGTGGCGGGAAGGTCATGGCGCGCTCGCCGCGTGCCACTGAGATGACGTTGGCGCGCGGCACGGAGATCAGCATCGGATCCTGTCCTGTTTCAATGCCCCACAGATCGCGCGCCGTCATCTTCTTGCCGATGTAACCCTGGATGACGAGTTCTGCGCTGGCGCTGGTGGACTTGGACGGATCAACCAGCACCATCTTGCCCTTGAACTTGGGATTGGTGGCGAGGTCGTTCCAGCTGGTCGGAAAGTCCTTTTCCGCAAGGAGCTTGGTGTTCACTCCGACATGGCCCTGACGCACACGCAGGCGACTCAGCACGTAGTGCCAGTCGGGCGCCTTGTAGCCCGGGTGCACTTGCCACACGGTGTGCGGCTCGCTCCAGATCGGCAGTGGTTTGTCCTTGAGCGCGACAAGCATGTTGTCGGCGTCAAGCTGACGTAACCATCCGCCGGTAGCATCGAAGATGTCCGGAGCTCTGCCAACCTTGGCCTCTTCGCGAATGCGCGTGAGTGCCGCCGAGCCGGTGATCGGCAGGAAGTCAAAGTCGATGCCCGTCGATTTCTTGAATGCGTTTGCGATGACATTGACATGTGCCGCGCCGAGTACGCCGCCATACATCAGCACCCTGCCTTCCTGCCTGCCTGCTGCCAGAATCTCCTCCCACGACTGTGGTTCGTTTGCGGTGCTTGCATCAGACTCTGTTCGCGTCCCGGAATCACTGCATCCAGCTGCCAGCAGCGCGGAGGCTTTCAGGAACAGCCGCCGGTTCATCGGCACGCTTCGCTTCATTTCGGAATTCACTTGCTGTTCCCCTGGACTGACAACTCACCAAGTAACGCGGTGTTAATCTTCTTCGACGTGGCGGTACCCTGCCGGCCCACGTTCTGCGACACGAAGAAACGATTTCTTTCCGGCGTACCCGCCACGATGATCTGCAATTCTTCCGGAGCATGGAACAACGGCAGCGTTCGAGCCGGGTCGCGAGACTCACAGAAATGTGCGGGCAACAGGCCGGTCTCAACGCACTTGCATGCATCCGGTATACCCTGCAGACCCAGCCAGAAATCAAACTCCGTCGCCGAAACCGCAGAATGCTCATAGACATACCGTTGCACATTCGCCTTGGTGTATCCGGCAGCCGCAATGGTTCTGGCCAGTACCGGGCTCAACACCAGCTGCGGTGTCATTTCCAATCCCTTGGTGATGATGGATCCATCACCGGAAATCAGCACCTGCCTGACCTTCGCGGCAATGTTGCGCAGAATGTTCTCCGCACCCTGGGTCACCACTGTGACGTGGAAACTCATCAAGCCGACCGAGTTGAGCGTCACTACGCTGTCGCCGGGCGCGAAACCACGCGTTGCACTCAATGGCTCCCACGGGCTGTTGGCTTCGTTCTCGGCCAGCACCGGAAAATCGGGGCGGCCGAAGGTGGCCATGTCGCCGACACCTGGAATGAATCCCGCGACATTGCGCATATAAAGACGCAGGAAACGGCTGATACTAGTATTGGCGTTGTTGCCGACACGCAGCACGCCGGTTCCGGAGTTGAACCCCAGACGGTCAATGACCGGCCCGTTGATGATGATCATCGGCGTCCAGCCTGCGGAGCTGCCCGCATCCTCAAGATGGAAATGTGGATCGGCAATCGTTTCGACGATGGCAACCAGTACCGGCATGTGTTCTGGCCGACATCCCGCCATCACGCCGTTAACTGCAATGGAATGAACCGTGGCTTGACGCAGTTGCGGGTGCAGCACACCCAGCACATCGGCCGGTGAGCGGTGCGTGTACTTGAGGAACTGCTGCACCTTGTCTTCAGTCGGCGGCACGATAGGCAAGCCGTCCGTCCACTGCTGCTTGTAGAAGAAGTCGTTGACTGCCTCGAAGCTGCCTTCAAAGACCATGCCGGTATGCTTCGGCGTGGTGTCCACCGCAGGCAGCGCCACATCGTGCACCGGGTCGGTCAACAGCTTGATGATCTGCGGAAACAGAACCTCGCGGATGTTCCGTTCCATCTCCTCTACAGGATGTACAGCGATTGCTCCCGGATAGATGGCAAGCCGCAGGTTGGGCAATCCGGCAGCCTTGCCCGTTGCTTTGGCGCTCGCCAGAAAGTCGGTCACCACGACGGTGACACTGGGTATTCCGGCTTTTTCTGCAACAATGCTTGCCCGCGAACTCGCCGGCGCGCATGTTCCTCAGGCTGCGTTGCCGACCAGCAGGACGTCACAACCCTTGTCGCGCAGGATCTGTTCGAGTTGCTGTGCTTCTGCAGCCGAGCCGATCCGGAAATCCGGCATCTGCGAATTCGGAATGAATTTGATATCCGGGTAGCGTTTCTTGAACAAGGCTTCGATTATCGCGAAGCTTTCATCCGCCCGGAACGTGTGGCGCATTGCACAGATGGTCTTGCCGGAAAAATCCGTTATGGGAGGCGCCAATGACGCCTTGCTTGCGACAGATGTTGCCGCCGGTGTGGGCTCAACAGTCGGTGCCAACACCTTATAAGATCCGGCAATTTCTGACATGGCAATCTCTCATTGGATATTTGCAGGTCGGCGATGGAGCTCGGCGCCCCATCGTTCATCAGATACATCCTGACTCCCTACCCGAATATGCGCCAGAGTGATCGCGTGATAACCAGTTGCTCAAACGTGAGGTGTAGACGAATCGGCAGATACGTCGGGAAATATCCACTAGTGTCCGGGCTGACGTGATGCCAGCCAGAACTCCCGCTTTCACGTCGGGATTTACTTGAACAGCCTGCCCACAAAATCGGACATGGCGCGGCGGAAGAACCTGAAGTCATGCCCACCGGGGTGCTCGGTGAACACCACGTCGATGCCTCGCTTCCTGAAATCCTCATAGGCTTCCTTCTGGAACCTGGTGCGCGGATCGGTGGCGCCGCTGGACATATAGAACAGCTTTGGCTTGGTCGCCGGGTTGACCAGGTTTTTGTAGATGCCGGGCGCGATCTTCTCCGGATCGTAAGGAATCATATAGGACACATAGCCGCTTGCAGGATTCGCCAGACCACCGAAGGTGCCGCTGCCGAATTCACCGACATAGTTGAACAGCTGGAGATTGCGCATGCCCACGCCGAAGGCGGTGCCGCCACCGAAGGACAGGCCCGCGATGGCGCGATTGGCGCGATCGGTGAGCACGCGATAGTCCTTCTCGATGATCGGCATGATCTCGCCGGGCAGTTCCTTTTCAAGCACAGCCACTGTCTCTGCGCTGGAAGCAAGACCGGCACGTCCTTCCGGCGTCGTCGCCTTGGCGGCGTAGGGAGCGCGTTGCAGGATGTTCTCGCCATGGATGGTGTTGTTCGGCATCACAATGATCATCGGCACCGCTTTGCCGTCGGCGATCATGTTGTCGAGCACGACATTGATCTTGCCTTCCGTCGTCCACTGCGTTTCATTCTGACCGTTGAACAGATACAGCACCGGGAACTTGCGGTTTGGTTCGTTGTGATACTGCGGTGGCAGATAGACGCGCATGCTGCGCTGCCGGCCCTGAATCTTCGAAGAGTAGGTACGCAGCACGATGGATCCGTGCGGCACGTTGCGCAGTTCATCGTAACGCGGTGTCGCACCACCGGGCACTTCCATCTGGTCGCTTTCTACCCGCGCGCCACCGATCTCGAACGAGTAGTTGTAGATGTCAGGTTGGGCCGGGCCGACTGTCGCCTTCCATACGCTTTTATGTTGTTCGTCGCTCGACATTGGGTAGTCCTTGCCATCGAAACGCAGCGTCACTCCGGCCGCAGTCGGTGCGGAAATCCTGAAAGTGACGGTGCGGTCCGCGTGCAGGTCGGGTGATATCCAGTCCTGGCGGGCCGAGCCGGACATGGCCCAGCCCGGAGGGGGAGTACCCGGCCCGGACGGGGCTGGCTGCTGTGCGTTGGCCACAGTCGCCGCCAACAGGGCGACGAGCGACAGGATGGTGCGCGTCCTCATGGAAAACTCCTCGATGATGAATGAGATGAATGACGGGTCTGCATAAATTTCAGAAACGCCCCGGCCTGGACAGCCAACTGTCGACAAAGTCAAAGGTACGCTTCGCCGTGTCGCCGTATTCCGGCTTGCAGGGATTGAAGCCATGCAAGGCGCCTTCGACGGATGCGTAAGTCTTGTCCTGCGCAGCGAGATGGTCGTAAATGATTTCGCTGGTGGTGACGAAGTAATAGCAGCTCATCGACAGCACCAGCGTGGGCACCGTGATGCCCGTGGCGTTATGCGGCGTGGAGCGCATCGCGGATTTCCAGTCGACACCGACAATGTCATCTGCGGTGATGGCGAAATCCCTGTTGGTGCGCAGCGCATAATTGGCCAGATAATTCCGCACGGTGGTGTTGATCGCCCAGAACGACAATTTCCCGATATTTTGCATATCGCGCGTCCCGGAAGCTGGACGCACCGACTTCACGATTTCGTTCGAGCGCGAACCATCCGCCTTGAGCAACAGATGCGGCCGCTTGGTGCGCGACTGCAACGATACGTCGGTGTGATACAGGCGTGCGGAGTTGCCGCCATTGACGGTGCCCACCACCACCAGTGGCTCATCGCCCTTGAATGTGCCCTTGCCCTGTTCAATGAGTTTCAGACGCGCCAGTGCATGGTCGATGAGCTGCATGTTGCGCTGTGACTGCGCCGCATGAAATTTCTTCTGGAAGTCAGACGTGTACGTCGCGCTGCCGGTCTTGGGGTCATAACCATTGGCAGGGTTGTACAGGTCCAGTTCCGCCCGGGTGCGACGGTTGTTGGCATCGTAGGCAGGATCGACGGCACTGGCCGGATTGATAGTACCCGGCGAGGGATCGAGCAACACCAGGCCATCCGGTTTGGCGAGGCCGGATACATCTTCACTCTTGCAGGGATAGATGATTTCGGGGTTCTGGCACGCTGCCGGACCATTCAATGCAACATTTGCATAGAGGGCCATCAGCTGGCCACCACCGCTGTGACCCACAATCACCACACGCTCCACACCGGGCACGGTACGCATGTAGGCGATGCCTCTGGACGTTTCAGCTATGCCATCGGTGGGAGATATGTTTTCTGTGTAAGGCGTGACCAGCAATACACGATAGCCCCGCTTGACTATCTCCACAGGCGCCGACGCATCGAACGTGGCCCGCGGAAATGTGTACACCAGTCCAACGCGCGAGTTCGGCCCCAGCTTCGTCGGCTCATACAACATCCCGTCCGCTCTGGGTGAACCGAGTTGCACAAAGTTTGCCTGGTACAGGTCTGTCTTCACTGGCCCGGTCGCGCTGCGCGCATTGCCGGCCTGCCCATCACCCGGCGCTTCCTGACTTTGCGCAGTAACACATGTCGACAGGAGCAGCACGCTCAGAACTCCGGATATGGTACGCATCGAAATAATTCCCGTATGAAATTGGCCAACGCAGGCTGATTAGAAACGTCCCGGCTTGGTCAGCCAGGTGTCGAGGAAGTCGAACGTGCGCTTCTTGGTATCGCCGTACTCAGGCTTGCAGGGTGTAAAAAAATGTGCGGCACCTTCAACGGCCGCAAAAGTCTTGTCCGTGGCCGCAAGATGGTCGTAGACGATCTCGCTGGGCACGACAAACTGGAAGCAGGTCATCGTCATCACCAGTGTCGGCGCAGTGATGCCGGCAGCATTGGCGGGTGTGGAGCTGCTGGATGATTTCCAGTCGACCCCGATAACATCGTTGGCGGTCAAGGCGAAATCCTTGGTCGTGCGCACTGCATCGTTGGCCAGGAACTGCCGCACCGTGTAGTTTTCGTTATCGCAGCACCCGTTCACGGCCTTCGTATCCTGGGTACCCGTTGCCGGACGGATGGACTGTACGATCGCTTGCGGCGTCGAGCCATCTGCCTTGAGCAGCGTGTGTGGCTGCTTGGTGCGCGACAGGATGCTCAGGTCGGTGCGATGCAGACTGGCGGGGCTGCGGACATTGATGGCGCCGGGAACGGTGAACGATTCGTCGTCGCTGAACGCACCCTGACCCTGATCGATCAGCTTCACGCGCGCGACAGCATGATCGATGATCGCATTGTTGCGTACCGACTGTGCTGCGAAGAATTTCCTGCGGAACTCCGCCGTATAGCTTGCGCTGCCACTGGCCGCAGCGTAGCCATTGGCCGCTGCATACAAGTCGAGATCCAGCTTGCTGCGCCCCGTGTGATTTGCAGAAGTGCCTTCATAGGCAGGATCGATATTGCTCGCCGCCGACAGCGCACCGAAGCCGGGATCGAACAGCACAATGCCGTCCGGCTTTGCAAGGCCCGCAACGTCTTCGTTCTCGCAGGGATACAACACGCCCGGCGCCTGACACGCGGCCGGTCCGTTCTCGGCAACGTTGCCGTAGAAGGCCACCATGCGCGCGCCCATGCCCCAGCCCATCAGCACCACGCGTTCCACTCCGGGCAATCCACGCACATAACTGATGCCGCGCGAAGCACCGATGACGCCGTCAGAGGGCAGTTCAGTCACGCCGCGCCGTGCGCCGAGATAATGTTTGACCAGAAATACGCGATAACCACGGCTGGCCATTTCCTCCGCTGGAGATGGATCAAATGAAGCTCTCGGATAGGCATACACCAGTGCGATGCGCGCGTTCGGATCTGGCTTTGCCGGTTCGTACAATAATCCATTGAGGTTGGCGGCACCCAATCTGACGAAGCTCGCCTGATAGCGGTCGGTTTTGATCGGTCCCATTGAGTCGGGTGTGGCTGCTACGGCCGATTGCATGCTCATGAACGCGAGCACCGTGATCAGCCCAAAGACGTGTTTCAATATCATGGTCACAGATTCTCCCGTTCGTTCACGTGCGACAGCATGTCAGGCCTTTGCAAAATGACCATTCTCGCCGCGCCCACGCGCAGCGGCATCGAACTCGCTTTCATGACACCGGTCTGTGCTGCCGCGGTCAGAAAAATCCGGCGATCCAGCAGAACATCTTGCTCTTTTTTCATTTAGGCCGCCCTGATCCAACCGACAGGCCTTGGCTTGCATCCAAAGTTTCGTGAACGGTGTGTCATTGGCCTGATTGTTTCTGCAACGCAGCCTGTTCCTTCGCCAGCTGATCGCGAAATACACGTTCGGTATTGGCTACGAAGGGCGTACCCGGCCGGATCAACAAACGGGTTCTCGCCACTCTGCTGTTGCAGCCTGGCGTACTTCGCTTCCATGTCGAAAACATTGCCATGCGGGGCGATGCAGATGTCGGCTGGCAGGGATTTCATGATACGGAAAGCACGCTCGAAATCGGCGGCAATGCCCGGATAAGAAGGTTTGCCTTGTCATGTTGATCTCTGTAATTCCCGGCAGCGCGTTCGTGACTTATCCCAGGCTTTGCCAGAAGGCTTCCATTCTCTTGCGTGTTGCTGCGTCAGGCAGACGTCCCAGGCCGGCAGCCTGGTTGTCCTCCAGATGCATCAACTTGGTGGAACCGGGCACCGCGCATACCACTGCGGGATGCGAGACCACGTACTTCAGGAAGAAATGGCCCCATGTCTTGATGTCGTAATCCGCAGCCCAAGCGGGCAGCTCGCGGCCCTTCACCTTGCTGAACAATCCAGTAACGCCACCGCCGCCAAATGGCTTGGCAGCCGAGATGGCGATCTTCTTCTGCATGGCCACTTCAAACACCTCTTTTTCCGCAGAGTGGTCATCGAGCGAGTACGCGACCTGTACGAAATCTACCGGATACTTACGCATGTGGTCGGCGATCTGCGGGTACAGCTGCGGCGACACCGTGGTCATACCGATGTAGCGAACCTTGCCCTGCTTCTTGAGATCGATCAGCACCGGCATGAGCGTCTCCACACTGCTCATCCAGTGCGTCATCATCAGATCGATCTTGTCGGTCTGCAGGCGCTGCAAGGAGCGGTTGAAGCTGTCGATGCCGGTGATGGATTCCACGCCGTGCCGGCTGACGGGCGGCTTCGGCGGATCGTTGGTAGCGCCGGCCGAGTTCGCTTTGGAGACCAGGAACATCTTCGAGCGCAGCTTCAGCTCAGTCAGCGCCGGCCCGATACGTTCCTCACTACCTTGATACAGGCCTGCCGTGTCGACGACGGCTCCACCCATTTCGCCCATGCGCTTGAGCAGATCGCGCACCGTGTTCGGATCGATGTCACCGAAGCTGTCAGTGCCGATGCCTATCACAGGGATTCGCTCGCCAGTGGAAGGAATGCCCTTGGTGATGAGCGGCAGTTGAGCACCTGCAGCAAGCAATCTTGCAGGCAGTGCTGCACCGATGCCGGCCAGCAAGCCTGCCTGTAACACGTCGCGGCGGTGGATACGTGATTGATGACTCATACATTTAATCCTCTTGCTTGATCGGTATCTTGCGCGTGCATTGGTCGTCCGGTAACGACGCGTCGTTACTGCCTAGTGCGCCGGCTGCGTGGCGTAGAAACGCCGCCAGAAGTCGAGCTTGACGGGGTCGGCCAGCGGGATAGGTCCATAGTGACCGCCCAGCTCCATCACCTGCTCCCTCTTGCCATCGAACGCTGCCCAGTTCGGCAGACCGGGACCATTGGGATTGCCGGTCCTGGCGAAGTTGACCCAGTACGTAGACATCGTATCCCCCACGCGCCGGTCTTCGTCGGTCCACGCCGCGCCCGCTTTGTTGAACACATACGGGATCTCCGCGGCATGGAATACGCCCTGCATTTCGCGATTGGGTCCCGGCGGCGCGTGCGTGAAGAAATACAGATACACGGGTTTGTTGCGTTTGGCGGTGAACATCGAGGCCCACATCCACGGCGAGATGCGCTGGTTATCGCGGATCGAGGCATTGGCGGAGAAGAATGCTTCGCGATCTGTCGTAGCTGGATACAGCTTCAGGAATTCATCCGCCAAGGCGCCGAAGCGCTTGTTCGCATACTCACGATAGCCATCGAGTCCGCGAAAGCCAATCGCCATGGCAGGGTTGGGTTTCTTTGCCTTGCCAGCAGCGACGAGATCAAAGGCCGTGTCGGCGGTGGCGCGATTTTCATCGCGGTTTTCGCCGGTGAGCACCGGCACATCGGCCTGCCCCTGCACTGCATAAGTGCCGGAGAAATTGCGTGGCAGCACGTAGCCATCGATGGTGTACATCCAGATGAAATCCTCGGGCTTGCCGCTCTTGTTGAAAGCCTCGACCAGTTTCGGCCAGGGCATGGCGCGCAGTTCCGCCACCGACTTCGCGCCAGCGACCTGCATGAATTTCAGGCCATCGGCTTCCGCAGTCTTGAGATCCAGGTGCTTCGCTGCGACCTCCATCATGGTGGGATCGCGCGGATACAGCGAATGACTCTGGGTGATCATCTTGTGAAACAGTCCCTTGGTCAGCGGCGACATCGACAGGAAATGACAGGTCGCTGCGCCGAAGGATTCACCGAAGATCGTGACGTTGTTCGGATCGCCACCGAAGGCAGCAATATTTCGCTGTATCCACTGCAACGCCGCGACGTTATCCATCAGGCCATAGTTACCCGATGCGTTGTGGCCGGATTCCTTCGACAACTCCGGCAGGGATAGCAGACTGAAAGGACCACCGCGATACTGCAGGGTGACCACCACCACGCCCTTCTTAGCCAGCTGCGCACCGTTGACGTCGGGCGATGGCGAGCCGCCACCCATGCCACGCGCGCCGCCATGAACCCAGACCATCACCGGCCGGCGTTCGCTGGCGTTGGCAGCGCCGGTCACGACAGAAAGGGTCAGACAGTCTTCGCTATGCAATCCCTCGTCGGCTTTTGTCGCACCCTGCGGCGATGGACACAGCGGTCCGGGTTTGTCCGCCGCGCGAACACCCTGCCAGGGCTTTACCGGCGCGGGTGGACGCCAGCGCAAGTTGCCAACAGGCGGCGCAGCATAAGGCAGCGCGCGAAACGCGCTGATGGAGGGATCGTCCGTGGTCGTGCCAGCCACTAGGCCGCTATCAAGGCGAACCGGGTTGGGCAATGCCGCCATCGCGAACGGCGTTCCCAGCATGCCCAGTACGAGCGTCAATTCGGTTGCCAGGCGCTTCATTGGCCCGCTCCCTTGTCTACAACTAACTGACCGTTCTCAACCTTGTAGAAGGCCTGGTTATCCGGGCCAATCAGTTTCGTGGCGCGGCTGTCCAGCGCCTGTGGAATCCTGACTGACGACTTCACCGGCTTGTAGCTGGCCGGATCGCTCTTGTCGCCGTTGCCGTCATAGCGCGCGATATTGGGAAAAGGATAGACCGGGCGTTTCAGCACGACGGGTTGTGCGGGCGATGCGTAGGGCATGCGCACCTGCGCAGCAGCGCTACCCGGCATGCCCTCTCCGGGTATAGCGGATCGCTGATTGGCCGACTTGCCGGCAACGATCATCGCAGGCGCACGATTCATTTCGACCCATGCCATCAACGGGCTGAGCACATCGATCTGTGCAGGGCCATCACCACCGCCGCAATGCGCCGCACCCGGCAGCAGGAAGAAGCGCATGAAGCTGTCGGTCACCTGCGTGCCCAGTTCCTTCTGCACGCCCTGGTAGTAAGCGATGCTCGCCTGCTGCTGCACCACTGCATCCGATGCGCCATGCCACAGCAGAAGCTTGCTACCACGCTGCTGGTAGGGACGCAGGTTGGTATTCGCGCCGTTGTACAGCGGCGCCAGTACACCCACCTTGTCGAACCACTCCTGATTGAACTTGAACGCGGCATCCAGCGCAGCTGCACCTTGATTGGCATCAGGCAGGGACAGCAGGTACTGAAGTTCCGTGCCGGTTCTGCTTTCAGGATTACCGGTGGGCATGCTCAGCGACCACATCCGTTCAGAGCCCAGCGGGAAACCGGCCATCTCGAAACCGCCACTACTGTCGCTGGAGCCTTGATAGAGCTTCTGCGCCACGGCGGTTTCTTCGGCGGTGAGACACTTCGATGTATCGGCAGCGCCCGCAGGACAACGCACCCAAGCCGGATCTAACTTGCAGGCGCTCGGCATCTGCAGAATCCCGTCCATAACATCCGCAGCCGTGCCGCACTGTTTGATAGCCGCATCGTGCAGGATGCTCAACCGGTTGCGGCTCAGGATGATCGAACCGTCGGCGCGCTTGTTCACGCTCGGTTCCCAGCCATGATAGAAGCCGCCGTTGTGAACGTTCAGCAGGATGGCTGGTGCACCGGAGGCAATGCCATCGAAATCCTCGGGATAACGCTGCGCCTCGATCAGCACCTCGCGACCACCACCCGAGCAGCCGGTGAAATACGAAAAGCGTTGTGGGTGTCCGTAGAACTGCTTGATTAATTCCTTGGCCATGAGCGCGGTCTGGTGATTGAGGAGATACGCAAAGGCGATGCGCTTCTCCGGATCGGTTTGCCAGCCCTCTCGCCTGCGTGAGCCGCCGCGGCTGTTGACCCCCACTACCACCTCGCCGTTGGTCGCCGGCGCGCAGGAACCTGCGTTGTTGATTGCTATGTTGCCTTGGGCGCTTTGCACATATCGCTGCGTCCAGTGCTCGATGGGCAGATTGACCTCGAAGCTGTTGCCCGGCTCGACGTCGCCTGCAACCTTGCAGAACGGACCTTTCGGTGTTTCGCGCACCGTAGCTGTGAAGGTGACCGCACTGCCTGCGGTCTTGCTGAGATCGACCTTCGCAAGTTGATCGCATGAGATCACCGGCTTGACCACCGGCAGGTCGAGGTAGTCGGCCGCCGATGCGCTCGTCGTAATCAGCGAGCATGCTGCCGCAGCCCAAAAGGCTAGCCGTTGAAAATTCCCAATAGACAGGCTTCCTATAGTCGTTTTCATAAACTGACCCCTGCTCGAAGCTCAGAACGGCATGATGCGATGTTGCAGAGCAAGCGCGATCGGATGGCCCGCGCTGCACTGCTATACAGAGATGCTTATCAGCCCTCTTGCCGGAAGGTTTCCGGCAAGAGGCTCACACGACGCAGATTACATCCGCAGACGCACACCCAGATTGAAGTAGCGACCGATGGCGTCGTCACCCGGGTAGAAGCTCACGCCACCCGTGCCGGCTGCCTGTCCGAACAGCGCGCCACCGCCCAGCGGCACGTAAGTCGGCGGTTGCTTGTCGAACACATTGAGCACGTTCAAGTACACGTCCATCTTGCCTCGCTCGAACTGTGGCACGGTGTAATTCAGGGTCATGTTCGAAAGCGTCATTGTGGACACATTCTGGCTGCCCGGCAGGATGTTGTTGTTGACGCTGGAGCGCGGATCGAGATTTTTCAGACTGCTGCGCCAGCGAGTCGACCAGTCCACCGTAAGATTGTCGGTCAGGCCGTAACGCGCAGAAAACGTGGTCCGAACGCGGGGAGACGAGATGCCACCCGCATCCAGGGTGGGATTCAGCGGCTGCTGCGTCCAGATGTGCGGCTGGTAGGTCACCAAGGCGCGCAGCCGCAGCGGGCGGCTCATCACGTCCAGCGTCAGGTTGCTTTCGACGTCCACGCCCTGGGTTTTGATCTGTCCGATATTCAGCGGCTGCGACGTGAACCAGCGCGTCACGACGTTCGCCGCAGACCTGTCGGTGTAATTACCCAGTGCACGCACCTGCAGCGAGCAGAACAACGAGGTACCACCGCTGGCGTAACAGGCATCCTGATATTGTGCGGCCGAACCATCAATGCCGGTGATGGCGTTGGTGATGGTGATGTCGTAGGCATCGACGGCCAGACTGAAGTTGGCCGTGGGCTTGAACACAAAGCCGACGGTGGTGGTATGGGCCACTTCCGGCTTGAGGTTCGGATTACCGCCGAGCTGATCCAGTACAGACGGGTTGGGGTTGTTGATCGGGGGGGTCAGCAGCCGGTCCACAGGGGGGTTGAGGAAGCCCTGGACACGACCCGGCAGGAACAGGTCACCCAGATTCGGCGCACGGAAGTCACGCGAGCGCGTGGCACGCAGCGTGACGGCATCATTGAACTGCCAGTTCAGGCCCGCCTTCCAGGTATTGGCCTGGAAGTTCACGGTTGTGGTGGGCACCTGGGCAACCGGAGTGCCAGTCGATTCGTAATCCGCATGGCGGAAGGCGAGATTCAAACCAACATCCTGGGCGAAGGGTTGGTCAACCAGCACCGGCACGTCCGCCTCGAGCGCGATTTCTTTCACGTCTTGCATCACCGGCTTGCGCAGCGCAGTGCCCGCCTGGCCTTGCGTAAAGGTCTGCGAGGTTCCGGGATTGGCGGCGGTAGGCGAAATGCAGTTCAAGCGCAGGCCCGCGCAATTCAACGGGTCGACGTTCTGTGGTTCCGCACCGCTGATGAACAAGTATTCCAGCTTGCGCCATTCGCCAGAGAGCGCCATGTTGACCGGACCTGCCCAGGTGCTGAACGGTGCGCCGCTGATGAAGCCGTCGGCGCTGGTCAGGTCGGTGGTGCCTTTGAAATAGGTCGGATTACGCACGTAATCCCACTGGGCCTGCGTCGTCGCCGTGGGGCCGAAAATGTTGATGGGCACGCAGCCTGGATACAGGTTGGCAAACGCGGTCAGCGAGACCTGACAGACGGTCTGTCCGTTGGCGGGGTTTACCACCGCGTCGAGGGCGGCAAACAGTCGACCGGTGCTCCAGGACTGGTTGGCCCGGTTCGCCTGCTCGTTCTCGGCGCGCGTCACCGAGGCTTCCCAGCGCCAGCCGTCGCCGAACGACCCTTCCAGGCCTGTGTTGATGTACAGGTTGCTGATATCGAAGTCGAAACTCTGCCCCTGATAGAAGTCCGTGTCCCACACCTTGCCGACGTTAAAGGTCGTCAAGCCGGCGTTTTGGAGTTGGGTCACGTACTGGGGGGCAAGAAAAGCATTGTCGCGGCTCATCACGAAGCCGTTGTTCAACGCCGAGGTCGCGGCGGCCTGCGAACGCACGTTAGCCAAGGTCGAGAATTGATCCTCGGTGTTGTAGTACGCCGTGGCGTAGTAGTGCAGGTTGTCGGTGACATCGAAGTCGAAGCGACCGTAGATCTGGACAAATTCGACGGGTGTTTTCAGGGTGGTGTTCTGAAACACCAAGCCACCTTGGCCGTTGATCTGGGTGTTGTTGGCGGTCACGCCCACGGTGCTGCCGTTCTGGAACGACGACAGCAGGCCATTGGAGGTGAAATTCTGGTTCAGCAGCGGATTGGTGGCGGCGGTTCCCGGGCCGACGATCTTGCCGCCTGTGCTGATGCTGCTGGTACGGGCGTTCTGCGTCAGGAAGTAAGGTGCGGCTGCGGTACCGTTGCCCTGCATTGACCAGAACGACGTGCCGCGCGCCTGGATGAAGGGCCGGTCGACGCGGAACAGACCGTCATCGTCATGATATTGCACGCTGCCCATGAGATGCCCGCGACCGCCGAACAGGTCGGAGCCGGCCGCGAGGCCCGCTTCTTTCGACTTGTTGTCGCCGCGCTCGGAGATGCCGTACTGCAGGTTGGCCTTGATGCCAGTGAATTTGCGGTCAGTGACGAAGTTAACGACGCCGGTGATGCCGTCGGACCCGTACACAGCGGAGGCGCCGCCCGTCTGGATATCGACTCGCTGCAGCAGCATCTGCGGAATCTGGTTGATGTCCACATTGCCATCGATGTTCTGCGGCGCGACGCGGTGGCCGTCAAACAGCACCAGACCACGCAGCGAGCCCAGGGCGCGCAGGTTCAGTCCGGCGATGGAGTTGTTGTTGCCGCCCTGGCCGGTGCTGCCGCCAACGGCGCCGCCGCGGCCTGCGGAGAACTGTGGTAGCTCCTGCAATGCCTCGAACACCGTGGTGGGACGCGACGCCTGGAGGTCGTCCAGCGTGACCACCGTAACCGGGTTGGGACTATCGTTGCCATTGGTGATGACGCGCGAACCGGTCACAACGACCTCTTCAAGTTCTGCTGCCGCAGCATCAGCCGCGCGAGCCGTGGACGCCAGGGTCAATGCCCCCAGACCCGTCAACAGTGTGGAGATCAGTCGATGTGATGCGTTCATGCGCCCCCAATATGGCGTTGTGGATTACGGAGCCGCGCACTGGCAGCAATTTTTTCAAACACTAACTGTCAGTTATATTGTTGTCAATATTGTTATCAATTTTATTTTTTAGTGAATTGTTATCAATATTGTAAAACTCCTGTCCATTAGTTACCTTACTTCGTAATTCGCCGCTCGGATCCTCCGCTGCATCTGACCTTAGTTGAATGACTCAATGGCTGTTGCCGCAGAACTTAACTGGGGAATTCATGTTCAAGCACCCTCAGGTCGCCGGGTGACACCCCAAGTGGGGCCGCGCGGGACAGAAGATTGTTTCGACGGCGCCTCAAGATCATCCGCCAGTCCATTCATCCATGGAGCACGCGGTACTGGTGACTCGGTGCCTCTCCAGACTCACGCCATCAAGTACCCACGACGACAACCTTCGATCGAATGACACACGGAGTTCGAATGATCCAGAACAAACGCGCAATTGGCCTGTTGTTTCTTGCGGCGATGATGCTGCTGCCCCCGCGCGGCAATGCACAGACACCGGCGCAACTCGTGCCGTTTCCACCGTTCAATGTTGTGGGCAATATCTACTACGTCGGCCCCAAGGCGATGGCGGACTATCTGATTGCAACGTCGGAAGGTCTGATTCTGATCAATACGGACTGGGAGAAGAACGTACCGCTGCTGCGCGCCAGCGTGGAGAAGCTCGGTTTCAAGTTCAGCGATATCAAGATCATTCTCTTGAGCCATGCCCATCCAGATCATTCGGGGGGCAGCGCTGCAATCAAGGCGCAGACCAGTGCGCGCTACATGGTCATGGAGCAGGACGTGATTGTGGTTGAAACTGGCGGCAAGGAGGATTTCCGGAACAACGACCCGCCGGATTTCTATCCGCCTGTGAAAGTCGATCGCATCCTGCACGACGGCGACAAAGTCAGCTTGGGCGGCACGGAGCTGACAGCACATCTGACAGCCGGACACACCAGAGGCTGCACCACGTGGACCATGAAGGTTCAGGATGGTGGCAAGAGTTACAACGCCGCATTCGTCTGCAGCGCCGCGACGGGTCCCAAAGTCGACCTGCTGCATAACCCGAAGTACCCACGACAGGCCGATGACTACGAGCGGACGTTCAAGGTGCTGAAGTCCATGCCCGTCGACATCTTCCTCACGCCGCATGGTAGCGACTACAACCTGGAAAAAAAGTATGCGCAACTGCAGCAGAATGCCGTGACAAATCCATTCATCGATCCCGCGGGATACACGGAGTATGTCGCCAAAGCCGAACTTGATTTTCGAGCCGCACTTGCAAGGCAGAAAGCAGCGCAACCGTCGCCAGCCGATCAACCCGTCAAGTAGAACCGTTGGACTTACTCAAAAAAATAGCCCATTGGAGTCAAGAGCATGATGATTGCGCCCCTGTTCGGCCGGATAACTGCCACCGCATTCGTGTTGCTGATAGCTGGTTGCGCTTCCATAGCGAATAACAGCAGCCAGCCGGCGTGGCAGTCGCTGTTCGATGGCAAGACCCTCGATGGCTGGACGACAAAGATCGTCGGTTATCCGGCAGGCGAAGATCCATTTGAGACTTTCCGTGTCAAAGATGGCGCCATCGTAATCAACTACGACAAGTACGGCGGCACCATGCAGGCCCGCTGGGCGCATCTGTTCTACAACCAGTCGTTCAAGACGTATCGCCTGTCGCTGGAATATCGGTTCGTGGGCGAGGAGATGTTGCCCCTGCGGCCCACTCAGTGGAACAGCGGCGTGCTGTATCACGCGCAGAGCCCGCAGAATATGTCGTTGAACCAGCCCTTTCCGATCTCTGCCGAAGCACAGATCCTGGGAACTTTTGCAGCGCCTTACCGGGACGGCGGACCACGCATGACTTCCAGTGCGTGCGGATTAGGCACCGCGCTTTCCTATGGTGGAGTGGTGACAGCGGACTGCTTCAAGTCGAGGGTAGCCACGAAACCGAATGATCAGTGGGTGTTGTTTGAGCTCGAAGTTCTGCCGGATGGTGTCATCAATCACTATATCGATGGCAAGCTGGCGGTGACCTATGATCATCTCCTTCTCGATACAACCGACGCACGCCAGCGTTTCCCGTCACAGCAACTGATCGACGCGCAGGGCGGCAACCGCGAGCTGACCAGCGGCCACATCGCCTTTCAGAGCGAAGGCCATCCGGTGGAGTTTCGCAATATCAAAATCCTGCCGCTGGAGTAAGCGCGCCCCTGCCTTCAGCGAGCGTAGAAGGCAATGCTCACTGATCCTGGAACGGATAGCGATTCACCCGTCGCGCTGAGAAGTCCCGTGGCCGGATCGATCTTCAGCACACTCACTGTATCGGAGCGGTCATTGGTGGCGAGCAGCCAGCGTCCGCTGGGATCGATCGCGAACCCACGCGGCGACTTGCCCCCCGTGGGCAGGCGCTGGATTTCCTTCAGTGTCCCGGCGCGCTGATCGACGGCATAGGCAACGATGCTGTTCTGGTCGCCGCGCACGGATACGTAAACGAAGCGGCCATCACCCGACATCGCGATTTCTGCGCCGCCCGTGGTGTCCTTGCCAGCATCCTTGTCCACATGACTGGCGGGATACGCCGACAAACTCTGCAGTGGTTGCAACAGGCCCTGCTTCGCATCCCATCGATAGACATGCAGCGTTGAAGTCAGATCGGTGATGAGATACACGAACCAACCGCGCGAATCGAACACCAGATGCCGCGGCCCCGAACCGGGCGGCAAGGCCTGAGCGCCCGCCCGCATGAGTTCACGCTTTGCACGATCGAAGCGATAGATGAATATCTTGTCAGAACCGATGTCCGCGACCAGAACGTACTTGCCGGCCGGATCCACTGCAGCACCATGTGCCTGTGCAAACTCCTGCCGCTTGGGCACCGGGCCGCTGCCCGTTTCAATCTGGACTGACGACACTTCGCCGAGCGAGCCATCAGGGTGCAGTGGCAATACACTGGTGCTGCCGTCGCCATGATTGGCGCTGAACAGCGTCGAGGATGGCAGATCGATCACCAGATGATTCGCGTCCTTTCCTCCAGCGTCCGCGACATTCAACAATTTCAACTTGCCCGTATTTGCATCGACGGAAAAACTGGAAATGAATGATTGAGCAGTTCTTACCGGACCCACAGCGCCATGAACCGCGTACAGCACCGGAAAGCGGGGATGGCGCAACAACCACTGGGCGCGGTTGAGCTGAGCCACCTGACCAATGGCGGTGAGTTGCCCGGTCTCGGTGTTGAGACGGGCAGCATAGATGCCCTGCACTTCTCCCGGCTGTGGCTGCGAGACATCGCTGGCTTCGCGGACATTGCTGCCACGCGTGCCGATGTACACCAGTTCCTGTGTACTGCGCTCCGACGCGATGGCGGCTGCTCCAAGGATAGTCATCGCTGAGAACAGCGCTATTCGCTTGAGATCCATGACGTCCTGAGTGCTGAAGAATATTTTCATGCGGCTACTTGGCCACCAGCTTGCCGTTCTCTACGCTATAGAACTTCTGGTTGTCCGGACCAAAGAACTGCATGATTTCCGGCGCAAACTGCTGTGGCAGCTTCAGCGAAGGCTTCACCGCCTTGTAGTTCGCTGCATCCTTGGGATCGCCTTTGCCGGTGTATTGCGCCACATAGGGATAGGGAAAGATCGGGCGCGTGAATAGCGTTGGGGCTGCAGGCTGTGACAATGGGCCGGCCTGTCCGCCGCCGGTCCTGCTGGCTACCTTGCCAGCCACGAGCATCTCGGGTGCGCGGTTCAGTTCTGTCCAGGCCATCAAGGGACTGAGCACGTCAAATTGATCGGGACCTTCACCGCCGCTGCAATGACCCACACCGGGCATGAGGAAGAACCGGGTGAAACTGTCGGTCTGTTTCGCGCCGAGTTCTTTCTGCAGGCTTTCGTAGTAGGCGATGGTGGTGGTCGGCTGCACGGTCAGATCGGAAGCGCCGATCCACAGGATCAGCTTGCCGCCATTCTTCTGGAACGGGCGCAGGTTGGTGTTGGCGGTGTTCCAGAGTGGCGCCATTTTCACGGCCTTGTTGAACCACTCCTGGTTGTAGCCGAAGTCTCGATCCATGGTTGCTGCTGTCACGTTGGGATCGGAAGGCGACAGCAAGCGCATCAACGCCCGACCGGTGAAGGTGGCTTCGTTGGCGGGACCTGCAGCGGTGCTTAACTTCCAATAAAGCTCCGAACCCAATGGAAATCCGCCGCCGTCGAGATGCTTGCCGGCACTGTCAGTGGGACCGTCGTAGAGCTTCTGCGCCACACGAGCCTCTTCAGCTGTCAGGCACTGCGAAGCGTTGCTCGCGCCTGCCGGGCATTGCACCCACTTCGGATCGAAGGTGCAGACAGTTGGATGCTGGAGCATGCCGTCGATCACGCCCGACTTCTTGGCGCATTGCTTGATGACCGCGTCGTGCAGGATGCCGAGACGATTGCTGGCGAGGATGATGGAACCATCGGCGCGCCGGTTCGCTTCCCATTCCCAGCCGGGAAAGAACGCGTTGTGCACGCTGTCGATGACCACGGGCGCACCGGCGCTGATACCATTGAAGTCATCGGGATAACGCTGCAGGTCGGACAGCACTTCTCTGCCTCCCATCGAGCAGCCGATGAAATACGAATAACGCTGCGGCTGAGCGTAGAACGCCTTGATCAGCGCCTTGGCGACCAGCGAGGTGACATGATTGGCACGGTAAGCCCAGTCGATGCGCTTTTGCTGATTGTCATAGAGCCAGGGAGTTTCGCGCGAAATGCCGGGGCCACCCTTGTCGGTGATGGCGAGTACCAGTTCGCCGTTCAACGCGGGCTGGTTGGTGCCGGACTTGGCGATAGGCAGCGTGTTCTGTGCGCTTTGCGCGAAACGCTGCGTCCAGCGCTCGATCGGCAGATACACCTGGAATTTGATGGTGCCCGGACCGATGTCGCCCATGACCTTGCAGAACGGACCTTTGGGCGTTTCAACCACCGTGGCCGACTGAATGATGACGTCTGCAAGTTCGCCCTTGCCGAGCTCGGCGCGCATGAGCCGCTCGCAAGAAGTCACTGGCTTGACGACGGGAAGATCGAGCCAGTCGGCGGCCTGCGCTTTGGCAGTCATGCCCGCGATCAATAGTAGAATGACTGGCTTACTAATTATTACCACCATTGAACCGCCGCAACTGCTCGTTAAAAAACGAAAAAACATTCGCACGACCTACGGCTATTTCGTATTGGCCTTGTCATCCACGATCAGGATGATCTTGCCGTCCGCGCCCTTCTCACCGAATTGCTGAGCCTGACCGGCCTCAATCAAGGGAAACGTCTTGCTCACCTTGGCTTTCAGCTTGCCGGACTCCACCAGCGATAACACCTCGTCCAGAACCTCGCGAGGCTGCCCATGTGCCGGGCCGCGCGGGATGCAAACCACCTCGGGCGTGCAGATGGCAGCGATATCACCTCTCGCGGTAGTCAGGATACGTCCGCCTTTTTTCAGCGTCGTCATCGCGCGTGGCGTATTGTCGCCGCCGACGACGTCGAGGACCGCGTCCACATCGTGCACCTGCTCCTCGAACTTTCCCTTGGTGTAATCGATCACTTCATCGACACCGATGCTGCGCAGATACTCAGTGTGACGCGCCGAAGCGGTACCGATGACATAAACGCCCCGGGCTTCGGCGGCCACCGCTGCGGCGCTGCCCACCGCACCGGAAACCCCGGTGATCAGCATCCGATCGCCTTTCTTGACCTCGGTTACCCTGAAGGCGCGCGGACCGCGGTAATGGGGGCCAACGCGAGCCCAGCGGCTTCAACAAAGGTGATATCGCGCGGCTTGCGCATGACGTTGCCGGCTTCCGCGACCACAAAGTGCGCGTAGCCACCGTTCAGACGAACACCCTGATTACCCGAGTTATTTCCCGAGCGACTGATAACGGCAAACACCGGATCGCCAACTTTCAGGCCGATCACATCCTTGCCGAGTTGCTCGATTACGCCAGCAACATCACCGCCGGGAATGACTGGCGTCGGGACAGTGGTATAGCCCGGTTCATCCCTGCGCATGTACCAATCGGTCGGATTCAAGCCGGCTGCGTAGATACGGATCAATACCTGATTCGCTCCCGGCTCGAGCACCGGGACGGTCTGGATCTGCAGCACCTCCGGACCACCGTAGGCTACCTGCACGATGGCCTGCTGCGTCGCGGGGGTCGCAGCAAACCCCGATCCCATTACTGAGCCCAACAGGACTACGCTGGCCAAAGCTCGCGTCAATACCAAGACAGTGGCTTGCACCAAGTTGGCCTCTCGTCGTTGGAGCCGGGACTCAACGGAGCGGATGATGCAAGGTGCGATTCGAGGCCAGTTATGGCTCATGATTTTCACTCCAATGACATGATGCGGATATTGAAATTTGGCGATATGCAGACGTGTGGTGGTTCAACCCGGTAATTCAGTAGCTGGCTTCCGCGTGGGTTAGCGGCCGGCCACCGGTGCCTGGTTCGCGCCGCGCGCAATAATGCCGCGGTCAGGCGCCAGCCCGGTTTCCCGCAGCAGTCCGGCGTAAAAATCCACATCGTGTTTCAGCAATGCGACGAAGTCCGCCTTGGGCATCTGCAGCTGCCACTTGCCCACGTTGTATGCCATGAGACTGATGGGAGCTGATTGACCGGGCACCGCAACCGGATACTCGAACTGGACTTCCACGGGGCCGTTGAAACCGGTGGCCTGGAAGTAGCTCAGCATTTCATGGAAGTCGACGATGCCTTCTCCGGGTCGGCAGATTTCCGGAGCCGCTTGTAAACGACCATCATTAATCTGTTGTTTCCAGCGAAAATCCTTGAACGAAAGGAATCGTATGTGCCGTCCCGCAAAACGCATCGCTTCTCGCCAGCTGGTCCCGGTACTGGCAACGCCGTAGCCGGTGTCAAAATTGATCGCGATCCGCTCCGGATCAAAATCGCGCAACAACAGCCAACTGTCCCAGACCGCACCACCGTTTACCCAGGCATGTGTGTGGAATAGCGCAGTGGCGCCGTAGCGTTCATTGAGCCGCACCAGTCGGGTGGCTTTCTGTCGTAATGCATCCAATTGCGCTGCGACGTCGGCGGTGTAGTTGTTGCTATCGGTTCCCGCGCGGTAGTACCGGATGCCAAGACCCGCCGCCGTTTCAATGATGGCATCTGCATGCGGCGAGTCAGCGTCGCTTATGCCGGTGATGATGTGTGGCGTGCCCAGTCCGGCGCGTTGCGTGAGTTCGACAGCTCGCGGCAGATCACGCGCCACATTCTCCGGCAATACATGCGACCCGGGCCGCACGGTCCAGGCGATACCGCCTAATCCCGCGCTTGCCGCCACATCGACAGCTTCTTCTATGCTGGCCCAGTTCAGGTGCCGCGAGAAAATCGTCAGGGCTGGACGCGCAGGCGTCGCGGCGTGACTGCGCTGGCTCGTCAACAAGGTTGCTGCCGCGGCGCTGCCGGCCAAGACGAGAGCATCGCGACGCGTGATGTTCATATTGCCCCTGGTGCACGTAGTCGAATGATTTCGAACAGATTCTGGTGCGATCGAAGTGAGGAGTAGCCTCCTCGCATTAAGTCATATTACTCAACTAGTCCACTATTGACAACAATCTTGATAACAGTTTGGATCAACAATCGCGCGGATGCTCCGCTGTCGACCGCTTCAGCCTTGAATACGGGCTGATACCTGACCTACCAGCAGAGTGCGGGGAATCGCGTGTACGCGCCGGATCGGGCATGACACCAGCCTCACCGATTGGCCCAGCAGCAGTTGTGGAGAGCACCGGCGCGAACGCATGGGCGGCGGTGAGCGAGATCGCGCCGACGCCGAATCACGTGACCTCGTTCGGACGCATTCAGAATTTTGCGGGCAAAAATGGTCACCAAGTTTACCGTCTCAGGCCGTTGTCTATTCGGTAGTGCTGTTTTTATCTTTGTTATAGACACGGCCCAGTGCGACACCAACAACAGCCCAGATTCCTGCAATCACAGCACCGATAATTGCTACTGGCGACATGCCAAGACCAAGACCTTCGGTAAGACCCGCGAATGCCCAGCTGTTGAGCGTATCGCCCCCGCGATACACCACAGTGTCGATGACCGGCTTGGTCTTGTAGCGCACTTCGCGATCCACCAACGTAAACAGCATTTCGCGCGCCGGGCGCGTGATGGCGTAGTTACCAGAATTCAATGTCACACGCAGCACGATCACGAGCCAGACCACCGGAAGTATGGCCAGTGCTACCAACCCGCCAGCCATAATGGCTGGAATCAATGCCAACGTAACGCTCAGTCCAAAGCGAGTGGTGAGTCGGCTAGTCGCCACAATAGCCGTCACGATGGTGAAGAAATTCACTGCCCAGTTGATTCCGGACTGGATCTGGATACGCGTGCCGCGGTCGTACACTTCAAGCAAGTTTTTCAGCTCGAAGTAAATGAACGAACCCATAGAGGTGTACAACAGCAGGAACAGACCGATTCCCAGGAGGAAGGGACTACGGACAAAAGTGGTGAAACCCGCGAAGGGGTTGCCGCCGATGCTTTTCTGTCCCGCACCACCGTCCAAACCGGCATTGCCCAGCTCAGCGCCCTTGAGCCGCTCCAGATAGGGAATGAGTGGCATCACACCAAGCAGTATTAACGCGGCGACAACGACCAAGGCATTGTTGCTGATGTATTCAGCCAGCACGATAGCGATCAATGGCCCCACTAATCCACCGACGCTGGCGCCGGTAGCAATGAAACCGAACAAGCGTTTGGCCTGTTCCTTGTTGAACAGGTCGGCCATGAAGCTCCAGAAGACGGATACATGGAACAACGCGAACAGACTGACCCACACATAAAAGGTCTTGTCGACCAGCTTGGGATCTTCGACCTGTCCGTTACCCAGCGCGAACATGATGAAGGTGAGCGCAAAGAACGCATATACCCCAGGCACTACGAACTTCAGACGTGTCAACGACAGTGCCAGGCCGTACAGAAACGTGACGACGAATGTCAGAAAGAAGTTGATCGTCCACAAGGTAGCGACTTCAGCGTCGCTCCAGTCGCTGGCCATGGCGTCGCGTACCGGCTTAAGGATGTAGTACGAGGCCATGAGGATAAACACGAAACCAAAAGACGCGAAACTAGCTTTAAGCTCGTTAGGCTCTATCTTGGAGAGAGTCCGCATGAAGCTGGCCAGCAGGCCACTTTTATTTTCATTGCTCATGATGCATAAGTTCCGGCTTTGGCGTTGCAGGGCAATTTTCCAACAACCACACAACGATTGATTGGATTCAACTTTGAGCTTCCTGCGATTGAGCTGCGCTCGTTAATTACTCGAGAGCCGGCTTGGCTGGCGCTCGGCCGTCCAGCAAACCATTGTTGGCAAATGATAGTAATTTTGTCAACAATAATGTGAACTTTATAGCGCAATGAGGTCTTTCAGCGTAAAGCAGTTTGCCGCTGTTTACGGGTTTGCGCTCGGTGGTTATTTGGTAAGCCGCCGTCGACAAGTCCGCAGTAAAGGCCGAAGCGGTGTAAACCCTGCCGTGGGCAGATGAAACGCACCGGGGAAACCTGGCATCGCCAAAATAGCACCGGCCATCAGGCTAAAGCATGAGTTTGATTGGTCAGCACGAAGAGCCCCAATACACGTGAGCCCATGTCCGGCCGGCGAAGTCTTCGCCGACGGATTTTCATGCACCCCAAGTCCCCTTGCGCTATTGTCAACAATATTGTCTACTTAACACATAATAATCGAGTGAAAGTAGTGCGTCTACTTGCCAGTGGAGCACTGATTGGCGCCAAGTCTTTACCGGCTGTAATTAAATGCGAACAATGACCCTGACTGGGGAGCATGATGATGAATCGAAGAGATTTTTAATATGGCGCTGGCAAGCGCAGCCGCAGCTGCTGCCGCAGGATGCAGCACCGCCGGCGGTCGATCGAGTCCCGGCGGACGAACTGTGCTCTATAACGCCATTGACGAAAAAATGACTCAGTATGATGTGGATGTCGAAGCCGCCACAGTGACGCAACGGGCATCCGTGACGCTGCCGTCTTTCGTGCAATATGCATCGATTCATCCGTCGCATCGATATGTCTACGCCGCGACCAGCGATGCCGGCGGCGGCAGCGGACCCGATGCCGGCAAGATGAATCGGCTGTGTGCACTACGTATCGGCGCTGATGGCGCGCTCACGCCGCATGGCGAACCGCTGGCACTGAGGGCGCGGCCCATACACAACAGCGTCGATTTAACCGGTCGTTATGCGCTGACCTGCTTCAGCAACCGGGCTAATCTGACCATTCATGGAATCAATGCTGACGGCACGCTAGGTGCCGAGATAGCGCAGGACGCCAACCTTGACAGGGGCATATTCCCCCATCAGATTCGCACTACTCCAGGTAACCGTTCAGTCATTCTGGTTACGCGCGGCGTCAGTGCGACGGTCACTGCGACTGAAAGTCCAGGTGCTCTCAAGATCTTCAAATTCAATGACGGGCAATTGTCACCGCTCGCCAATATACAAGTGGGTGGACGTGGCGGCCTGGGATATGGGCCGCGCCATCTGGACTTTCATCCGACCAAGCCATGGACGTACATAGCAGTGGAGCGTCAGAACCAGTTGCACATGCATGTCATGCAAGGCGACAGTCTTGCGCCTGAGGCCAGCTACATCAGGAAGACCACTGTCGGTGAAGGTCCGTTGAACCACTCGCAGCTGAACTCTGCAATACACGTGCATCCACAGGGTCATGTCGTTTACGTAGCGAATCGTGCCAGAGGCACGGTGAAATTCAACGGCCAAGACGTATTCGACGGTGGTGAGAACACCATTGCCGTGTTTTCGATCGACCCGAAAACCGGCGAACCGACGCTGATCCAGAGCGCCGACGCACATGGCTTTTATCTGCGCACTTTCAGTATAGACCCCACAGGTCGCCTGCTGGTGGCCGCGTCCGGTGTCGACATGCTGGTGCGTGAAGGCAACAACGTCCGCCGTGTGCCTGCGGCCTTGCACGTGTTCCGGATTGCTGCCGACGGTCGCCTGACTTTCGTTCGCAGGTACGATGTCGAACTCCCGAACAGCGCCGCGCAGCAGCTGTGGGTGGGGATGATGAACCTTCCTGCTTGATCAGCTGCGATCATCCATGCGGCACTGAGGACGATGTATTGTGTCCGCGTCACTTAGTCATTTGGCAACTGACTTAGTCTGCGGGCGCAGACTTTAACTCCACGCATGCTGGTCGTGACTAAATTTACCCTGCAGTGCAGCTTGCAACTTGAATCTCAGTTGAACAAGAGGGTGGCTCCTTGACAAACAGAAGAGCCACTTAAGCTTTTAACTCAGGCTGCTTCAAACAATACTTGCCCAATACTCCTCCATACGGCGACGCGTCGCTGCATCAGGGAGACCACCACGACCGGCCGCCTGATTGTCGATAACGTGCTCCATTCTGGTTGTGCCCGATGCGACACAGGTGATCGCCGGGTGCGAAATCGCATACTTGAGCAAAAACTGACCCCAGCTGGCGATGTTGTAATCAGCAGCCCACGCAGGCAGTGGCTTGTCGCGTACCTTGACCACGAGATTGCCACGATTGCTGCTGAACGGCACTACTCCCATCACCGCGATCTTGCGTTCTTGTGCTAACGGCAGGATTTCCTGTTCGGCTGATCGGTCCTCGATTGCATACGGCACCTGCACGAAATCCAGCGGGTACTTGCGCATGAACTCGGCAAGCTTTGGGTGATCCTGATTGCGGAACACATTGGTAAGCCCTATATAGCGCACGCGACCTCGCTTCTTCGCATCCAGGAGCGCGGGCATCATGGCCTCTGCACCGGCGAGCAAGTGGACGAACATCAGATCCACCTTGCCCAGCCGTTCAATTGAGCGCTCGATGCTTGCTTCCCCGGAGAGGGATTCCTTCATCGCACCCAGACCCGGTGCATCGAATTTGGTGGCGATGAACATCTTCTGGGTCAGCCCCAATTCTGCGAGCGCCTTGCCAATTTGCACTTCGCTATCACCATACGCGGACGCAGTATCGATGACGATGCCACCCAGTTCGTGCATGCGCTTGAGGACATCGCGCACAACGGTGTATTCGGTCCCGCCTCGCGAGTTACTTCCGTACGCGGCGCTGGCAAATTCGTTCGTGCCAATGCCGATAACGGGAATTTTTTGCCCGGTCGAAGGGATAGCCTTCTCAATGATGGACAAGCTTTTGTTGTCAGCCGCCAGCAGTGAACCCGGTACCGCTGCGCTCATCGCAGCCGCCAGCCCGCCCTTTATTACACACCTGCGGGATAAATCAGATCTGTTTTCATAAGACATTGGAAAATTCTCCCGTTGCTATCGGTACGAAACGACTGCCGGCCCATAATCTCAACCGGCAGTCATCCTCAACCAATACTCAGCTACATGCGATAGCGGAAGCCGAAGTTGAGGTAACGGCCGATACCATCGTCTGCCGGGTAGAAACCGACGCCACCGCTGGCAGCACCGCTCGAGAAGGCGTTACCACTGGTAAGCGGTACGTACGGCGGCGGCGCCTTGTCGAACACATTCAGCACGTTCAGATACACATCGAGATTGCCATTCGTGACCTGAGGAACCCTGTAGTTCAGGCTCAGGTTGGAGAACGCCGCCGATGCCACACGACCACTGCCGGGCCGCACGTTGTTGTTGGTAACTCGAGGGCTCACGTTCTGCAATTCGCTACGCCAGCGGGTGGTCCAATTGAGTGACAGATTGTCCGTCAGGCCAATGCGAGCAGACACCAAGGCACGCACCCGCGGTGCGGACACGCCACCTGCATCGTCGGTATTTACCAGATCCTGGATCAGCCAGATGTGCGGCTGATAGGTGGCGAGTGCGCGCAGTTGTACCGGACGCCCGGCGAGTTCAACTTTCCAGTTGGCCTCCACGTCTACACCTGCAGTGCGCGTCTCAGCCAAGTTCAGGAACGACTGCGTAATCCAGTACGTGGCGGTATTTGACGCGCCCTGATTCGCGGGAGTTCGTGAGAACCCACCGGGACGACGCTGGAATGCACAGTAAGGCGAGGTACCACCGCTGTTGTAACAGGCGTCTTGCACTACGGCGGAAGAACCATCGATACCGGTGATGGCGTCCGTGATGGAAATGTCGAACGCATCAATCGCCAAGCTGAAGTCTGCCCACGGATTGAGCACGATACCGACAGTGGTGGTGTAACCTACCTCCGGTTGCAGATTGGGGTTGCCACCAACCTGCTGCTGCACTGTCGACTGCACATTGGTCAACCGATCCAGGACCGTGAAACCCTGCACACGGCCGGGCAGATACAGCTCGCTCATGTTGGGCGCGCGGAAGTCACGCGACCGGGTGGCACGCAGGGTCACCACATCATTGAACTGCCAGTTCAAACCCACTTTCCAAGTGTCGGCCTCGAATTCCGTTGTTGCTACCGGAATCTCGCGGGCCGGGGTACCCGTAGAGCTGTATTCGGCACGACGGAAAGCCGGGTTCAGCGCCACTCGTTGGGCAAAACGCATGTCTGCCAGCACGGGAACGTCCGCCTCCAGCGCCGCCTCCTTAACGGTCTGCGACACCGGCCGCAGTCCTGCCGTGCCGTTCGGGAAGATAGACGTACCCACGTTGGTGGCCGACGGCGACACGCAGTTGAAGCGAATACCCGTGCAGTTCACCGGATCGACGTTCGCCGGTTCGCCTCCGCTGATCAATTCATATTCGAGCTTGCGCCATTCACCCGACAGCGCCATGTTGACCTCACCCGCCCAAGTGCTGAACGGCGCGCCCGTGATGTAGCCCTCGATATCCGTCGTTTCCGTGATGCCCTCATACTTCGTAGGCCGCCGCACGTATTCCCACATGGACGAGCTCGTTGCCGTGGGACCGAAGATGTTCATCGGCACGCAGCCCGGATACAGGCCAGCGTTCGCAGTGAGCGATACCTGGCACACCACCTGCCCGGTGGCTGGATTAACGACCGCGTCCAGAGCGGCGAACAATCTGCCCGAGTCCCAGGTGTTGTGGGCAACATTGGCCTGTGACGCCCGGCTTCTGGTGCCAGAAATTTCCCAGTTGTAGCCGTCGCCGAACTTGCCTTCCAGCCCAGTATTCACATAGTAGTTTTTATTGTCGTAATCGAACGTAGCGCCGTCATAGAAGTCATTGCTCCAGACCTTGCCGACGTTGAAGGTCGTAGCGCCGCCGGTCGTCAACGACTGTCGGTAGGCTGCCGGCAGGAAGGCATTGTCTGCGCTTAAGATGAAGCCATTGCCCAGAGAGTTGTTCGCCGAGGAACTGGAGCGGGCATTCGCCAGCCAAGAGAACTGGTTCTCCTTGGCGTAGTAGGACTCCACGAAGTAGTGAAGATTGTCAGTCAGGTCAAAGTCGAAACGACCGTAGAACTGCAGGAATTTCACCGGCACCTTCAAGGTCACTTTCTGATTCTGACTGGCGCCATCACCGCCAATCTGGGTAGTGCTGCCGGCGGGAAGCCCGGCAACGGAACCATTTACAAACGGCGTCAGCAGGCCATTGCTGGAGAAGTTCTGACCAACCAGCGGCCGCGTCGGACAAGAAGCCGGCATTGGTGCGCCGGCTGCTCCGGTAGTGCCCGCCGGGCACACAATGACACCGCCGTAGGAGAGCCGGCTGTCGACCGAATTCTGGGTGATGAAGTACGGCGCAGCCACCGTGCCGTTACCCTGCAGCGACCAAGATCCGCCGTTTTTCGCCTGGACCCATTCGCGGTCCGAACGCAGCAGACCCGAATCGTAGTGCGACTGCACGCTGCCCATGACGTGGCCGCGACCGCTGAACAGATCGGTACCAAAGGCCACCCCCAGCTCGTTGGAGCGGCTATCGCCGCGATCCGACAGACCGTACTGGCCGTGCACCTTCAAACCGTTGAAGCTGCGATCGACGATGAAGTTCACGGCGCCGGTAATGGCGTCGGAACCGTACACCGCCGAGGAACCGCCGGTCTGCACATCCACCCGCTGCAGCACCATCTGCGGAATCTGGTTGATGTCAACCTGGCCGTTGAGGTTCTGTGGCGGCACGCGATGGCCGTTGAACAGCATCAGGCCACGAATCGAACCCAGCCCACGCAGGTTCAGTGAAGCGATGGAGTTATTGTTGCCGCCCTGACCGGTGCGCCCACCCACAGCGCCACCATTGCCGGATGAGAACACCGGCAGTTCCTGCAGACCCTCGAATACCGTGGTCGGACGCGAGGACTGCAGGTCCTCAAGCGTGACCACCGTGACTGGTGTCGGACTGTCATTGCCATTGGCGATGACCCGCGAACCGGTGACGACCACTTCTTCCAGCGCAATGGTGCTGGATGCAGTTTGTGAATTGTTCGCCGGTGTCTGCGCATTCGCCGTCCACGCCAATGCCAGTGCGCTGGCGCCTGTGAGCAATGCCACACACAAGTGCTGTTTCTGTTTCATTGAGCTTTCCCCCTATCGTCTCGTTAAATTGAAATTGCGATTGCCGGAGCCCGCTACAAAGGTACTTGCAGATGCAACGCCGACTGCTCACATTGACCTGTCTGGCAAAATCCATGCGGGCTACTAAATGGTTGCTATATTGTCAACAACATTGTCAACGTAATAATAGGATGATCGAACGCCCGATTGCAAGCACTGCCTGCGAAGCAGGGTCCGGGCGGGTGGAATCAGTACGATGAGGCCGGAATTGACAGTGCCTGATAATCTGACTCAGGCGCGCTCATGGCAGATTGCAGAAACACAGTGAAAGCTGAAGCGAAAATCGCGGTAGGACTTAGGAAATATGATTGGCTGAGACGCTTTTACAACTTACTCGAGATGTTGAGCATGCTTACATGCGTATCGGCGAAAACCCTGCTGACGGCAATCCGGCCAACGCGGAGCAGCCAAGGCGAGCCTTGAACGTCTGAAGAAGCAACTCAAGGATGAGCTGACGTAGTCCGTTGTTGTGCTGGCGCGCTTATATTGCGCGCTGCGGTTCCGCGATTTGGCTCCGGATGCAGTACATGCCTCGCTCCCTGCAGTCGCGAAAAATAATAATCCACGTCGCGTTCGAGCAGCGATGTTGTAGGGCCTCTGCAGGACGAAACGGCGGTGAAGCGGGTTTCACACAGTTACTTCAGATTGTCCAGATACCGTTCGGCGTCGAGCGCCGCCTGACATCCGGTCGCGGCGCTGGTGACGGCCTGCCGGTAGATATGATCCTGGACATCGCCGGCGGCAAAGACCCCGGAAATGCTGGTTTGCGTGGCATTACCGCTGCGGCCACCCTGGGTGATGAGATAGCCGTGTTCCATGTCCAGCTGACCGACAAACAGATCGGTGTTGGGCTTGTGGCCGATGGCGATGAATATGCCCATCAATGCGATGTCTTCACTTACGCCGGTCTGGACGTTTTTGATGCGCATGCCGGTTAACGCCGGTCGCATCGCCGAGCACTTCCTCCAGTGTTGTATTCCACTTGATGGTGACTTTGCCGGCCTGTTCCTTCTCGAACAGTTTGTCCTGCAGGATCTTCTCGCCGCGGAACTTGTCGCGGCGATGCACGACGGTGACATGGCTGGCGATATTGGCCAGGTACAAGGCCTCTTCCACCGCGGTGTTGCCGCCGCCGATCACCGCGACAGGCTGGTTCCGGTAGAAGAAGCCGTCGCAGGTCGCGCAGGCCGAAACGCCCTTGCCCGTGAAGGCTTCTTCCGAGGGCAGGCCCAGGTACTGCGCCGAGGCGCCGGTGGCGATGATCAGCGCATCGCAGGTGTAAGTTCCCGCATCGCCGATCAGCGTAAACGGCTTTGCGCCCAGCTGGGCGGTGTGGATGTGATCGAAAATCAATCTCGGTATTGAAGCGTTCGGCATGTTTCTGGAAACGCGTCCATCAGTTCCGGACCCTGCACCCCGTCCGCATCGGCCGGCCAGTTGTCGACGTCGGTGGTGGTCATCAATTGCCCGCCCTGCGCCAGGCCGGTGATGATCACCGGCTTCAGGTTGGCGCGCGCCGCATAGACGGCGGCGGTATAGCCGGCCGGGCCGGAGCCAAGGATGAGCAAGGGGACATGACGAGGGGACATCCAGGGTTACCTGAGGAAAGAAGGATTGAGGCGCCGAAAGTCGAACCCCTAACGCAGGGTGATCAGATCCGTCCGGGTGAGGGTCACATTTTTCGTAATGATGTTCGGGCCGTTCTTGAATTGCCAAACCGTAAAGAGCTCTCCGATCGGGTCTATGGACGAGATTCCATCGACGGGAACGATGGTGGCCATATTGCGAAGTGACGCGCCAGTCCCGGTATACAGCACGGCGCCTTCGGCTGAAGTGCCTACGACAATGACGCTTTTAATGCCGCCGGCGGTCAGTATCTTCTCCAGATCCGAACCGAGCCATTTGTCCGCAGGGCCACGCACCATAGGCTCGCCCGGCAAGGGTGCAACGGCATCCACTATCTTTGGGGCAGGCATGTCCGGCGGACTGCCACTATAGACAACCATCATCTTTCGAGCACGCGCTTGGGCAAGCAGGCGCTGAACATTTGGCAGCATGCGCACACAACGTGGTCTCTGCGAATCAATGCAATTGGCGGCATACATGTCGAGAACGAGCAGTGCCGTATACGCGCTTTCGAGCGTTACCGGCCGCAGTTCAGGAGGGGGTGGTATCGCAATCGATTTCCACGAATCGATGATGGATTCGGCATCAGCGGCCCGAATGCCGGGTATGAACAGCGCCGCTATTGCGCAGGTTAAACCCAGCATCAGATGACGTGTATTCTTGGATCCAATCATCTTGGCTCTTCTGAAGGAACAGGGACTTGCCGACTCTACTGTCTTCTATTGGACATGACAGGCTGTAGCAGCATCAACAATATCACTCAATTTTTTTGTTTACAATATAACCCTCTTTATTGTTTACAATTTAAATTCTTGCTGAGTCGATTCACCCCCAAGTCTTACTCATCACCATGCTCCGTTAAGCGTTGAAAGGATCAATGGCGACGTTTCACGATGCTACTGATACTTGAAATCCGCACAATGCGGCGACAGTCGACGCATGGGCCAGCGGCTCCTTGCCCAAGTACCTGGTGAGCCTACCGTATACTATTTCAGGAGCACGCCCGGCGCGTCATTGCCAAAGCCGCGTGCCCGTGGTGCAGGGTTTTGGTTTTTCGGCTATTCGCGAATGTCCGATAACGAGGAAAGCAGACTCTCAGGACGAACGGCAACTTCAGGCCGGTTTTGACCTTCCCCTATAACGCTCAAAGCGGACGTCACCACCACTGGTGGATTTGAATGAAATCAGTAGGCATGGGTGACTGGGAATGGTTGCTGGGGCCAGGCAACTAAAAAGCCATATCCCGCTGGGCTGATGACGTACTGAAAGTTCAGTAACAAGGTAAATCGACCATAAAATAGTTCACAGGAGCTGCTGATACCCCTCGCAAGCCAAACTCAGCAACGCAGGCGTGGGGGCATTATTGGGGGCATCCTGAATTAACAATTCTATTTTCGATATATTTATCTGAATGTTATTCGAACACTTTGAGTCCTGGACAGCCTCCAAAGATTCTGACTTCAAGACTCGCCAGTCAAAGTTTGGATCACGAATCCCAGTCTGCTGGCCGAAAATGCCCTTTCGGTTAAGCGAGCTGACTTTATTCGCAGACGCTTCGATATCTTCTCCACACGGCTTTCCCTCCGACAAGGGAGGGATCAACTCTGTCCAGAAAGGCGCATCAGCCATTTGTCGATCCGTTTGTCGAGAGTGGACTCATTCTTTAAGCCCCCACCGACGGATCAATCCAGTCGATATGGTTATTCTCTGCTCGTTGAGGGCATGACTATGGAGCCTAGCTTCCCTTAGCGCTTTACCGACGTCATCCCCCATGTGGGGTATGACTCAGGGAGCCCATACAGGAATACGTTCACGGCTGGAGACAGACTCATGAATCGAAGAAATCTATATCTCGTCACTCACTATGTGAACAGTTCATCTGCCCAACCCTGGAGTACGGCACGCATCTCCTTGACGTAACCATAACGGTTGTAGATAGCCGTTACGCTGCCGTCAGAATGACCCAGTACTCTCTTAATCAACTGTTCCCCACCCACTCCCAGTGATTCGCCCAATCGTGTGGCGACAGTCCGACGCAGGTCATGGGACGTAAAGGGTTCCGAAAACTCCTCCCCATTCAGCGCCACGATCTCGCGTGGCAGGCGAGTTCTATAAAATTTTCCGATCCCCACAATTGGCTTTATGCCGTCGGTGTTTGACAAGATGTATCCGCCATTCCCTCTCGGAATTCGTTGCAGGATCTCAACCGCCTGCGCTACCAGCGGCACCACGTGGACATGGTCTGTTTTGTAAGATTCTGCCGGAATCACCAACAAGCCCTGTTCCAAATCCACCCATTGCCAACGGGCATTGGCCCACTCACCCGCACGGCAACCAGTAAGCAGCATTAACTGCGCATGAGTTCCGAATGCGTAGCCTGCTGCCTCAGCTGCAAGCCACACACATCGAGCTTCTTTCAATGACAACACGCGATCCTTCTTGCGCTTTTTTGGCAAATTCCTTTCCATGTCGCTGGCGGGATTATCACTGCGCTTTACCAAGCCCTCGCGAATCGCCCAAGACAACATATGTCTGAGCACGCCCAGGATTGTCCGGGCGGCTTCGGTGCCGCCACGCACTCTGCCCTTCGGGGACTCGGGTCTTGTGCGGCGTACGCGTACCTTTCGCAGCAAATCACGAATTTGCTCGCGACTTAATCTGTCCGCCAGAAAGCTACCAATATGCGGAGTCAAATGCGTATCTATCGCTTGCTGGTATTTGCGAGCTGATCTGAGTTCTTTCGAAGTTACATACTCGTCAATGAATTTTCGCGATAGCGCCTCAACAGTCAGTCCACCGGCGGTTGCGGCCCGCTCAAAAGCTTGCGCCGGATTCTCACCCTTCTTGCTCTGGTCCCGATACTCGTTGGCTTTGGCACGGGCGGCCTCGATGCTTATTTCTGGATAGGTTCCCAACGTAAATCGATACTTTCTACCCAAGAGCTTTAACCCACGCTGGGTCGTGCCCGCATCTCCGGAAACTCGTACTCTCAACGACCAAGTAGCAGCACGTCCATTCCCAACCCGAATAAACAGCCCAGGCACCGATCCATCTGCGATGTCCTTCTGCGAAGTCCGATGCTTCTTCAATGCAGCCCTGAGCGCAGGGTCCGTTAGTCGATTCATAGGGTCCACCTAGGAACAGATAGGGTCCAAATTAGGGGCCACTTTTCATTGGAAGTCAACAAGCAGTAACGAACGCGGACAAACGTGATTATGCTATATTTATGCTGCTTTTCAGACTATTTTGAACGTTATTGGACATCCTCGGAAATGGTTTTTCTTAGTTCGGGACGTAGAGGTCGCAGGTTCAAGTCCTGTCACCCCGACCATTGATTTCCCAATATTTTTTCTCGCTGAAGATTGCATAGATGGCACTTTCATAAGTGCTCAGGTAAAAAAGGTGTTAGTAAACATTTTGCTGGGCACCCCACTTCTACCTCATCAGAGCAGCTGCCTGATCAGGCCCACCAGACCGTCGACGATGCCATTCTCGGCACAGCCTCTGGCAGCTGGCGACGCATTGACTTCGAAATTCTGGGTATCGTACGTCGCGTCATCGACCAGATAACCCATGCGACCGTTGGTCAGAGTGACCATGATTGTATTGGCCAGCGGCGAGACCTTCTTCAGATGCCAGTAGATGTTGGTCACCACTTCGCCCGAGACCGACGCAAAGGCGATCTGATCGACGAGAATGACCCCGAGACGGATCGGCACGCCGTCCTTGAACGCTTCCCAGCGCTTCTCCTGCTTGGCGGGGCAAGTGAATACGCTCTCTGCTGCCGAGATGCGCGCTGTGATGGTCGTGGCTTGAATCTGGTTTGCGACCCGCACCACTTCAGAACCCAGCATGTAGCCTTGAGCTTCCATCGCCGGAAAGCTCAGGCGCCGGAGTTCCGAACGATCCCTCGTGGCAGGTGCCGCACCAGCCGGTGTCACGGCAGTCGCCGTCTGACTGTAACCGGCGAACTTCGGATTCTGGTCACCGGCGGCTCCGCTGGTGAACAGCGCCACGACCTTATCTCCGTAACGCTGCTCGACGACCCGCTCCGCAGCACCGGCCAGATCGCCGCTGAGAATCCAGGTATTGAAGGTCGAGATTGAGTGCACCGAATAATTGAACAGCAGAGCGATCGGCTCGCCGCTCAGGCTTTCGAATTTCACGACCCATACAGTCTTGTCAGATATGCCGGCGGCGTTGAACCCATTGGCCCACCCGCGCGGTGGCTGGTACTCGTCGCGGTTCACGTTGACATCGGCGCTGCCGGTGCCGACACCCATGCGTGCGGTCTGCATCGAGGCCTTGGCACGCTTCACTGCCTCGATAATCTTCTCATTGGTGGAGTTCAGGTAGGCATCCCACTGTGGGTTACCACCCAGCAGCCTCGGCGCACTATGACTGTGGCTGGCCGTGATCATGATGCGCTCTGCGTCAATCCCCAGCTCGCGCTGGATGCGCTGGCGCAGCGGCATCGTGTCGCCAACTTCGATCAGATCGAGCGCCACGATAGCCACAGCACCGTCGCCATTGTCGAGCACAAGGGCTCGCACAAAGATCGGATCGTTAACACCTTCGAAGGAACCACTGCCACCCACCGGGACCAGATTCGTGAGATCCGCGGGCGTGATATCGATCTTGGCCACGCCGACATGCAGCGCGCCCGGTGAGGCAGCAGCAACGGCCAGCTGCGTATTCAGGCAAGCGAGAGCTACGATCAGCGCGAGAGTGCGATACACGTTCATAGTTGCTCCTGTGAAAACCCACCACCTGCTCGGCTTCCTGTAACAACGGGAAGTCACGCATGGCACCGGCACCGCTCTGCTTGAGCATCTTGTGGAACAGGACAATGTCAGCCGAACGGCGTATGCAGCACCCGTTCTGTCTGTATTACACGAGCGCATTCAAAGCATTGCTTTACTGCCAGATATCTCAGGTCGATGTTTATCAATCTCCTGCTTGAGTTCGACCTGTTAACGAACTCAATAATCTCGTCTTAACTTTACTGTCATCACCCTGCATTGGCGGCGCACATTCTGTTGCCTCTCGTGACATCTTGTTATGCGGCAATGCGCATTTCTACCGCTCATCATCGTAGCAAGGGATAAGCAGGGCCACGGATTCATCTGGACAGGCCGAATCAACAAATTCAGGCAGTCGACAGCCTATCCGATCAGATGAAAATGCGTGAGGCGCATTATGGGTGAGCGCCTTGAGCCTGCCGCACTGAATGTCACAGATATATTTCTGATCAAGCGCGTATCGAGCATGCCATACATACTCTTTCAACGTGCGCGCAGCTGAGAACGAACGGATTCAAGCACGGCTCGGGCAGCGGGTGACAGCATCGCACCATCACGCACGATGAGGCCGACTTCACGTATTGTTCCCTCCAGTGTCACCGGTAGCTCCACAAGTGCGCCAGTATCGATCTCGAACTTCAGCTGCAATGGCGAAGTCACGGCAAGCATATCGCTCACCCTGAGCAGTTGCCTGATGACGGAAGGGTCGCCGGCCTCAATGGACGGCACCGGAGGTGTGAGCTCCAGCATTCGAAACGAGGCGTCAACCAGCGGCCTGCCAATCGTTCTGGGAAGAATCCAGTTTTCATCCAGCAACTCCGAAAGCTGCAACGTCGCCTTTTTGGAGAGTGGATGCCCGGCTCTCACGATGATGGCCAATCGATCAATGAACAACGGCTCGACAATCAAACCTTGGCACATGTGGCGCGGACGCAAGGCACCGAACACAAAATCGATTTCGCCACTGCGCAGTCCCGCGATCAGCGAGTCATAAGTATTGTCCACTGTTGCGACTCTCAACCCTGGAAACCTGGCAATCGCTGTTGCTATGGCGGTCGGAAACACCTGTGTCCGACCCAGCGGCGTTGTTCCGATGACGACTGAACCAGTCAGGTCGCCACCCAGTGCGGAAATATCGGATCCGATATGGCGCAGTTCGGCAAAAATTCGCTTTGCCCGCATCACCAGCCTGCCGGCGGGATCCGTCGCGACCAGCCCCTCCAGCCCCCGATGGAACAGCGTTTGGCCGAGCGCCGCTTCGATTCTCGCCAGCGCCATGCTGGCGCCTGCCTGTGTCATGCCCATTTGGTTCGCAGCAGATGAAATGTTGCGTAAAGACACCAGATTGATGAGCAGCTCCAGTTTGCGCTGGTTGAAAAGCAGCACCGCAACCGAGCTCCGCGAAGCTGGTGATTTTTTCGTCTTCGCATCCAGCAGCTCATCAACCGATTGCTGAATCTCATCGTTTATCCGGCGTGTACGCACCAGTACAGCCTGGCCATATGCATTCAGGAGCATGCCGCGCGGCTTGCGTTCAAACAGGGGCGAGCCAACTACCCGCTCCAACTCCACCAATGAGCGCGTAATAGCCGATGGCACCTTGAATAACTGCTTGGCGGCACGCGATATGCTTTCGGTTTCGGCAATTGTTAAAAAAATGCGCAAATTGTGCAATTGCTGTTCTATGTCTGCCGCTTGTATATTGACCATAAAAAAATTCTCATACGCCTCTACTTCTGATCAGAATACACTCGATGACGAGTATGGTCTTTTCAGGACAATATTCATCACACTGGCCAATGAAAATTCCGGCTCCCGCCATATTCATGGCGCTGCCTCGTACGGACATCAGTCGAAATAACAAAATTTGACCGTATTTCACCAGCCGTCACAAGTCAACGCGACTTCGCGATCCCATACTCCTGCACCAACGATAGCCACTAGCTACGGAAAGATTGAGACGGACGCGTGATTGAATCTTCACGGTGTTCTCTCGTTGATTCAAATCGCAAATTCAGATTGGTTGTGCGTCACGACAAATCACTGGGGGACCCGATGACGAAGGCGAATTACAGCGCGATTGCGCTTCTGACCGGCACTGCATTAGCAATAGGTTCATCAGCTGCTATTGCACAAACGGCACCGACAGAATTGGAACTGGAAGAGGTCGTTGTCACTGGCTCACGCGTGATTACCAACGGCAACAACAGCCCGACGCCAATCACAGTTGTTGCGGCTGATGACATCCTGCGTGTGCAGCCGACCACGATCGCCGATGGCCTCAACCTGCTTCCCGTCTTCTCCAGCCCACGCGGTCAAGTCTCCAATCCCATCACCAACGTGACGGGCGGCGCCGGCGGCAACGCGGCCGCGAACCAGCTCAACCTGCGCAACTTGGGATCGGTGCGCAACCTCATCCTGTTCGACGGGATGCGCGTTCCCTCCACGGCGACCAACCAGGTTGTTGACGTCGACATGATCCCGCAGATGCTGCTGCAGCGGGTCGACACGGTCACCGGCGGCGTATCCGCAGTCTATGGTTCGGATGCGATCACCGGCGTGGTGAACTTCATTTCCGACCGAAATTTCAACGGTATCAAGGCGCACGCACAGTACGGTATCTCGAAATACAGCGACGCCGAACAGATCAATGTGGGCGTGGCCGCCGGCACCCTGGTGGGCGATCGCGGCCATTTTGAGGGGAGCTACGAGTATCGCAAGGACGAGGGCATCCTGCAGCGCTCCGATCGGCCGTGGTCAAGGCAGCAGGCTATTCTGGGCGCAACCCCGGGGAGTAGCGCTGCGGCAGGCACGACCGCCAATCCCTACCAGCTTTTCAACGACGTGCGCTTGTCCGCAACGCCGTTCGGTGGGCGGATCACCAATGGCGTGCTTGTTGATCGGTATTTCGCGACCGACGGCGTGCTCACCCCGTTCGTCAATGGCGCGGCGACGGGAACGGCCAACAATCAAGTCGGCGGCGCGGGAGGTTATTACGATGCCAACCTGAAGGCACCGCTCGAGAGCCATCAGGTATTTGGTCGTTTCGACTACGACCTGTCCGACGACGTGCACGTCTTTGCCAAGGGGTTGTTCAATACCAAGGACAACCAGCAGTTTGTCACACCGCCACAACTGAACAACGTCACCATGAGCCGCGACAACAACTTTCTGTCTCCGGCTTACCGGGCGCAACTCGCAACCGGCGCGACGACGTTCACGTTCGGCAAGATCTTCAACCAGGCACCGCGGCTCACTTCGGAGCCGACTTCGACGCAATACTGGCTCAACGGCGGCCTGGAAGGAAAGTTTGGCGACGGCTGGGACTGGGGCGTTGCCTATACCCATGCGCAAACCAAGCTGGACAGCACGATCGGCAACGTAGTTGACAACCAGCGACTGGCGGCTGCGCTCGACGCAGTCGTCAACCCGGCGAACGGCCAAACCGTCTGCAATGCGTCGCTGACCAATGCGGCTTATGCGGACTGTGCGCCGCTGAACGTGTTCGGGCCCACCTCCGCGAGCCAGGCTGCGATCGATTACGTCCTCGAAGACAGACACCTCGAAGCGCATACCAAGATGACCGACCTGGTCGCGAACATCTCAGGTTCGCCCTTCGACACCTGGGCGGGACCGGTCAACGTCGCCCTGTCGGCAGAGTGGCGAACCCTCGCATATTCCGCCACGACCGACTCGCTGGTTACCGACCGTGCCAACTGCACGGGCCTGAGGTTCAACTGCAGCCTCACCGCACCGCCGCAGCGCTACCTCACCGCCTACTCCAACCGTTCCGAAGTCAGCGATGACGTCAAGGAAGCCGCGTTAGAGTTCAACGCTCCGCTACTGCGGGATGCTGCATTCGCAGACTCGTTCAACGTCAACGGTGCAGTGCGCTACACGAAATACAAGATCAGCGGCGATTACACGACGTGGAAGATCGGTCTGGACTGGCACCTCACCGAAGACTTCCGTATTCGCGGCACGCGATCAAGCGACATCAGGGCGCCCACGCTCGAAGATCTATACGCGCCTACGGCTACGCAACTAATCAGCAATCCGGATCGGCTCACCGGCATCTCGCCCGTGCCGCCCGTACCGTCATTTGCGCAGGGCAACCCCAAGGTGACGGCGGAGATCGGCAGCACCACAACTGCGGGCTTCGTCTGGAACGCCTTCGAGGGTTTCAGCCTGGCGGTCGATGGTTATCACATCAAGATCACCGATGCGCTCCAGGCAGTTACGGGGTTCACCCCGGCTATCCAGGATGAGTGTTACAGAAGCGGCGGCACCTCTCCTTATTGCGCGCTGCAGACTCGCCCGATCAACTACACCAACACTACGGCGGCGAACCTGGTGACGGCGTGGTACCAGAGCGCCATCAATATTGCCGAGATTGAAAGCTACGGGGTGGACGTAGAGGCGAACTATGCGACCACAGCTGTTCGAGCAACCCTTCTCGATCCGTGCCCTGGCAAGTTACCAGCCGCATATCATCTATCGTGTGCCGACGCTGGTGACGGTCGACCAGGCGGGCGCGGCGTTTGGCGCGAATGGCCTTAGCGCCATGCCGCAGTTGCGCCTCACCGTCTTCCTGCGTTATGCGGTGACAGACGCTTTCACCGTCGACCTCATGCAGAGGTGGCGCAGCGCGCTCAAGCACAGCACAGATCCAACCCAGGTCTGGGTCGACAATCATATCGACACCTTCACCACGACCACCGTCAACCTCGCATACAAGGCACGCGGAATGCCCGGTCAGCCTGAGTTCTTCCTGAATGTACAAAACCTGTTTGACGCTGCCCCGCCGCCCACCGCCTTCTTCGCGGCCGTCGGCATCCCCGGACAGTTCGTTGGCTTCCCGATCGGCGACGATCCAGTCGGCCGCTACTACACGGGTGGCGTCCGTTTGAAGTTTTAAAGGCCATTCCCGGAGAGCGCTTGCTCTCCGGGCTTCTTAGTTAAGACTGATCCATACGGAATATTTGCAGCAGGCTAACGTATACCTGAACGAGCAGGATTTATGCCCATATGTTCGCGCGTCTTTACGCAATCACCAAACCTGCGTTGAATTTCAACGGATCCTTCGCTGAAGCTATCGAGGTGAACATCACAACCATGGATTTCACGAACCTCGCACCGCCGAGCTGTGCCGGTTCCTTCGAAGCCATTCACGATCAATTGCCGACAGCGTGACTTTAGCTACCGAGCCAAAAACCCTAACGCCGCATCCTTCGTACCTCGCATCATCAACCTACGTGCAGATCAACATGAAAACCAGCAGAAGACAATTTATTCGAACGGTGGGAACGAGCGCAGTCGGATTGGGGTTGGCCGCCGCGGCTCCCATAACCGCAGCTCAAGCCAGGAAAGGCGGCAGGAAGATGGTGGTCAGAGCGGATGACGTCGGTCACTCCAAGGTTTACAACATCGGCACCTTCGAAGCCATCGAAAATGGAGTGGTGACCGCGGTAGATATCATGCTGGATTCGCCGGGCACTGAAGACGCCCTTGAGCGGCTGAAGGAATTCCCATGGATTTCTATCGGCTGGCACATGCACATGTGGGGTGCGCCGGTGCTCGATCCCAAACAGGTTCCCTCTCTTGTCGAAAAGGGCGGGCAGTTTGACGGCAGGTTCAGGATGGATCTGAGTCAGGCGCAAGATGTGGTCTATGCTGAAGCTGTGAAAGAGCTGCGCGCACAGCTTGACAGGTGTATCAGGATACTGGGCAGAGTCCCGGATACCGGTGGCGACGGACAGGAGCAACTCTCCGTGGGGCAGAGCCGCCAAACAGGTCATCGATGAACTATGGCCTTGAAACCAATTTTGTCAATAATGTTGCTACCGACAAAAGAGTCGTCGACAAGATCAGGGCTGCCCAGAAGGCCGGCGAAGAGTGGGCAAAATACTATTCAGTTGAGCCCAGTCCTGCCACCAGGGCCGATGCCAAGTGGGCAAGCAGAAAAATATTCAAACTCAGCAACCTGGGTTATATCGACCTGTGGACCGACCGTATTTCAGAAGTGGAAGCGAAATACGATCCGGTCCGTTATTACACGGAAGACCTCGAAGGCATACTGAAATATCCGGATGACGTGATTATCCACCGGGCATGGCATCCAGGATATGTGGACTACTATGTCTATCGCTTGGGTGAGCGCGTCAATCGCGCCCGCGCCCAGCAGTTTGTCGTGAGTCGTACTCAGGACGTTGCAGCGCTGTGTGATCCCAGGCTGAAAAACTGGATCAAACAGAACCGTATCGAGCTGATCAATGTCCGTGATGCGCTGTACGGAACCAGCGAATATCAGAACCACCTGAGATCGATCGGTAGCGATCTGCACATTGCCTGATCATGTGAACGTCAATGATCCGGTGTCAGTCCAGGATGCAGCCACGAGATCGGATATACAACTTATGATTTTTCTGCCCAGAAATCCTCGATCCTGCTACGCATCAAAGCATCCGGCAATCGGCCAAAGCAGGCTGCCTGATTGTCTTCCAGATGCTTGAGATCGTTCGTGCCTGGAATGGCGCAAGTTACAGCCGGATGTGAGACCACATACTTCAGGAAAAACTGGCCCCAGGTCGTCGCATCGAACTCCGCTGCCCAAGATGGCAGCTGGCGACCACCAATCTGCCGGAAAAGCAGATCCCGATTGCCACCGAATGGCACGGACACCATCACAGCGATTTTGCGTTCCATAGCAAGTGGCAATACTTCCTTTTCAGCCGAGCGTTCATTGAGTCGGTACCCCACCTGCACGAAATCGAGTGGGTATTTGCGCATGTATTCCGCCACTCGCGGCTGCAGCTCTGGAAGAAAATTGGTGATCCCGATGTAACGCACACGGCCGGCTTTCTTCAAGTCGAGCATCACCGGCATGAGCGGCTCTACACTCCCGATCCAGTGGGACATCAGCAGATCGATCTTGTCCGTCTGTAACCGCTGCAAGGAGCGCTCAAAGCTGGCAAGACCGTTTGCGTCGTCCCTCCAGAACTGGGCATCCGTCGGGACGCCCTGGTCCAGCACGCCCTCAGCATTAAACTTGGTGGAAATGAACACCTTCGAACGCAGACCCAGCTGCTGCAATGCGTTGCCGATGCTCTCTTCGCTGCCCCGGTAACGCCCTGCTGTGTCGATGAGCGTACCGCCGAGTTCATGCATGCGTTTGAGAATGTCACGGTCAACATTGGGATCCGACTCACCGAACTGACTGGCCCCGATGCCGATCACGGGTAGTCTTTCGCCCGTCGACGGAATCGCCTTGGTGATCAGTTTCAACCCACTGCTTCTTGTTGGTTCGCGTACAGCCGCGCAAGCGGGCAGCGCCACGCCGAGGCCTGCGAATATTCCGGCCTGCACAACCTCCCGACGCAGAACACAAGGCTCATCCTGATGTGACATGGCTGCTTTTTCTCCAATTTTCCGGGCTAACTTACTGCTCACTGCCAGGCAGCATGGGTGGCGTCTCCGGCCACGGTGCATTGATGCGCGACTTGAAACGCCATTGCCCGTTCTCGCGACGCAACTCATCGGTTTTGGTTGCCATACTGCGCACGCGCAGACTCCCATCCGGCGCCCTCTCGATGATCATCGCGTAACTCTCCGCGCGCGCCCCTTCTGCGGTTGGCGTGATGGTGATGTTGCCATTCCAGTGAGTGTTGGCCACCCGATCCGGACGCTTCAGCCGGTCAGTGGCAAACCTCCTGAGCGCATCATGCCCAGCCACCGAATTTCCCTGTCGTCTACCTTCGAAACTTCCATCCGGAGTGAAGGTATTGACCCAGCCTTCTATGTCTCCCGTGTCCTCAGCGGTGTTATTGCGGGCGATCAGTTCATAAATATCGACCCGGTCTGCGGCTGTCAGTACGGGAAGACCCTCTGCTTGCTTTGTGGTCGACACCGAACCTACCGGGCTGACAGCATCCCCTGCTCCCCCACACGCGCTTAATATAGTCAATGCCATACTCAGCCCTGCTGCGATCACCGGGCGCGCTAATTTGTAGTAGCCTTCCATCATGTTTCCCCTGTATTGCTTGTTCGCTGCATTCAAAGTAAACGCAACGTCATCGCGCCAAGGATGCAAGTTCATTGATCTGGCATCAAATCTTGTTATGCGAGTTGACCACAGAATGGCGAGCAGCCGTCAGGAAATATTTCGGTCAGCCCGCTGCAGATGCTTGCTGTGGCCCCGGCGGTACAGCATGAGTTGTAACCGGATACGGATTGTTCAGCCATCCGCTGCATAAGAGAATTTCACGCTAATTCACGAAACCGAATAAACCCCGTTGCAATCCTGACTGTAAGATAAAAGCCAGAGCAATTGACAGATAGCTGTCGCGCCAAGCGACCCACTTGCTCACTGAGCAGGGGAAACATGAAGAAAGTCGTATTTATCGCCGCCCGGCGATTTGGAATGGTGGGATCATCCAATGGCAATTGACATGGCTTCACCGGGGTCGATGACGCCCCCCCACCCAAAAGCCACCCCTTCCTGGGCAAAAGCCTGGCGCAGCTCGCGCTCCACCGTGCTAGGCATCTCGTCGGTCGTCCTGCTCGCGATGACTTGGCACATGGCAACCGTATTCCAGTTGGTCAACGCGCTGTTTGTACCGCCACCCCTGGCTGTGCTGGAGTCAATCAAATCCCTGTTCACCACCGGCGAACTCTGGTACCACTTGGGTGTATCCGGCGAAGAGTTCGGACTGGGTCTGGGCATATCGATTCTGCTGGGTACGGTGTTCGGCATCCTGACGGGATGGTATCGCCCGGTTGAGGAGTTTCTGCGACCGATCATCATCGGTCTGAACTCCATGCCGCATCTGGCCGTCATTCCGATCGTGATTCTGCTGTTCGGCATCGGGCTGACACCGAAAGTCGTGATGGTGGTACTGAGCTGCACGGTAACCATCCTGCTGAATACGGCCGCGGGCGTGACCAACGTCGAAGCGCAGCTCATGCGCATGTCGCGCAGCTTTGGAGCGAGCGATTACCAGGCGATTCGCACCGTGGTGATCCCCTCCATGATTCCATACTTCATGACCGGCATACGCATTTCCGTCGGTCGTGCCCTGATCGCCGTGGTCGTCAGCGAGTTCTTCGCGTCCAAGGCGGGTGTCGGCAATCTCATGATCTCCGCTGCCAACTCCTTCAACATGCCGAGGATGTACGCGACGTTGATCATCATCACCGGACTCGGCATTGCCCTGACTCAAGGTGCGACCTTGCTGGAACGCCGCATCCAGAGATGGAAGGATTGAACATGCCGCAACAACAGAGCACATCCGGACAGGCGGGCCCACCCAAGCTACAGACTCACGATCTGAGTGTGAGCTTTACCAAGCATGGACGAACCATCGTCGCGGTGGACCGCATCAACGTAAGCCTGAACGATGGCGAATTCGTGGCCATTGTCGGACCGAGCGGTTCCGGCAAGAGCACTTTCCTGATGGCCCTGGATGGATTGATCACACCTTCCAGCGGTTCGATCTCGGTCAACGGCAAAGCCATCAATGGACCCGGGCAGGATCGGGCAGTGGTTTTCCAGGACGCTTGCCTGCTGCCATGGAGAACCATTATCGACAACATCGCTTACGGACTGGAACTTGCCGGCCGTCCCAAGCAGGAAAGGCTGCGCATTGCACATGAACTGATTACGCTGACAGGCCTCAAGGGATTCGAGAATTTCCATCCACAACAGTTGTCGGGAGGCATGCGTCAGCGTGTCAATATTGCACGCGCACTCGCTGCAGACCCCGAAGTGCTGCTGCTGGACGAACCCTTTTCCGGTCTCGATTCGCAGACCCGTGAAACCATGCAAAGTGAATTGCTGAAGATCTGGGGTGAGCGCAGAAAAACGGCCGTGTTCGTCACTCACCAGATTGATGAGGCCGTGTATCTCGCAGATCGTGTCATTGCTTTCAGTGCTCGCCCGGCCCGCATTGTCCAGGAATGGCGCATTCCGTTCGATCGCCCTCGTCAGCTTGAGTTGAAACACACTCGCGAGCACCGCGACATTGAAAACGAGATCTGGCACGTCGTCCGGGAGCAAGGCGCCCTGAACAACGCCGAGTAACCGGTGAGCTGATCAGTTCGTTTTTATTTTGGTTATTGATTCGCAGGAGTCGATTTTTTATGTCCGCAGTCAGTCAGTATCTCGATGACTGGTCACCTGATGACCTGGTAGATCCGCGCGGCAAGAAGTTTGTGCCCGACGAAGCGGAAGCGTCGACCAAGGTCAATGCGTGGCCGACCAAGCGATTGCCGCGCAAAGTCGGGCTGTTCAGCAACAAGAAACCGAACGCGGATGCCATGCTCGAGCAGGTCAAGCAATGTTTGCTGGAAGTTGCTCCGCATCTGTCATTCGATTACGGCAGCAAGGAACCGCTGGCGGAGGATGCGGACCCCGCCGTCATCCAGCGACTCAGTACATGTGATGTAGTGGTGCTCGCCTCGGCTGAGTGCGGCGGCTGCACGTCATGGCTGTGTCGCGACCAGATCAGCCTTGAGAAGCTCGGTGTCCCCTGCCTGCTCATCGCCACCCATCGCTTTGAGTCGCTGGCACGCACCGTCCTGTCCAGAGGCGGAATCGAGAATCCGCACCTGCTGGTTCCCAAGCACCCGGTCAGCGGCATTCCTGCAGATGAAGCCAAGAACAAGATCCGCGAGCTGGCCAGCCGGATCCTTACAGAAGTACTGGGAGCTGAATCCACCGGTACCGCCGGAGTCAAGCAGACAGTATGAACAAGATTGCTCAAGTTGCTGCCTTTGTTGAAGAGGACGTGTCGGACGGATTGCCCATTTTTCCGCCGTCACGCAGCAGAATCCGCCCATTGCTCGATTACGTCCAGATGACTGGTTCCGAGCTCATTGGTGTAGTCCCACCCGGAAACGGGATGTTGACCTACGAAGTGGCGGCCGCCAATGCAGCGATGACCGGCTGCTCGCCGCAGCAGTTCCGGCTGGTCACCGAGATCATGAAGACCATTCTCGGTGGTGAATTCAATCTGCTGAGCATTCAGGCCACTACTCACCCAGCCGGACCGTGCATCCTGATCAGCGGTCCTGTCGCGGCCGAAACTGGCGTGCAGGGAGGCAGCGGCTGCATGGGTCCGGGCTGGCAGGCCAATGCCCGTATCGGCCGGGCCGTGCGCCTGATTCTGATGAACGTGGGCGATGCCCGTCCCGGCGGCAACGACATGGCCACATTCGGTGGCCCGGCCAAATGGTCGCTGTGTTTCACCGATCAGGTGGTGCCTGCACAGAACAATCGCTGGCCAACATTCGCTGAAGAGATCACCGGCTCGCCGGACGCCAGCGTGATCTGCGCGATTGGTGGAGAGGGTCCGCTCAACGTCAACGATCACTACAGCCATACTGCTTCGGGTTTGCTCAAGATGGTTGCACATTCGCTCGCCATCGTCGGCTCAAACCACTCCCACAACCCGCGCAGTACGCCGATGGTGGTGCTGGGACCCGAGCATGCTGCAGTGATCGCCGCGGAGGGATTCACGCGCGACGATGCACGCGAGTTCATCGCCCGGCATGCGCGGATTCCGCTCGCCAAGTGGTCTCCGGAATCCCGCAATGGCCGCTTCCGTAACCGTTATCCAAAGTTGTACAAGCACGCGGATGACTGGGATGAAGTGCCTGTAGTGGCCAGTGAAGACCTTATTTTCGCCGTGGCAGGTGGGCCAGGCAAACACAGTGTGGTCATTCCCTCATTCGGCAGGTCTGTATCCATCAGGCAGATCCCGCCGGACAAACAGGGTTAGCACACATTGGCGGCATTGTCGTCGATAGATGACCAACGAAATTACCGAAGTGGATACTTCACTTACCAAGAACCAACCATCCAGGAATGATTTTTCATGCCGTTCTACACAAGAGGCGACGCACGCGTCCACTATGAGGAGTCTGGCTCCGGCTTCCCGCTGTTCATCATATATGGTGGTGGACTGAATTCAGGCGTTTCCTTTCCCCGCGGCCCGTTCGACGCGATCAAGGAATTCAGTTCCGAATATCGCTGCATCACCATGGACCTGCGCAATTCCAATATCGGCCAGTCCACGGGTCCCCTGGATATTGAGCGACCATGGGATATGTACACCGATGATCAGCTCGGCCTACTGGATCATCTTGGTGTCGATAAATTTTTCGTGTTGGGATTTTGCATCGGTAACCCCCTGATCTGGAATCTGATCAAGCGGGCGCCGGAACGCGTTGTCGCAGCGGTGTCGGCACAACCCAGTGCTATTGATCCGGGGAAACCTGACATCTTCTACACACGCAATCTTGAAAAATGGGGCCCGGAACTGTGTCAGCGACGGCCCGACATTACCATGGAGATGGCTGAAAAATTCCTCAACAAGTTGTACAAGAGCGCGGACTTTGTGATGACCGTGTCACGCGATTTTGTGCGCAACTGCCATATACCCCTGCTGGTATTGCCTGACGACACCGACTCGCATCCCCTGGTGACGGCCATGGAAATGGCGCACCTGGCGCCAAATGCACAACTGAGCCTGTATCCCTGGAAGAACTCAGCAGACACTGTGCAAATGGCCTTGCGACATATACGCACTTTTCTCAAGGCAAACCGGCCGAGCTCCTGAGGCTCTTGTCACACGCATTGCGTGCTCACTGTCCCGCCGTGAGAAATTTTAATGCGCAATCATGGTGTGGTTCCGGCGATTGACGTATCGACGATATCATCGATGGAGAGATGATTCGTCTCCGGTACCAGCCCTGCCATCACACTCAGGGCCGATCCCACACTCTCCACATTGACGGCGTTCGTCGACGACCAGGTAAACGGGCTGCTTTGTACTGGATCGAGGTTGATTGCAATTGCCTCTGCACAGGCTTCGACTGAAGCGCCGCTTCCCTTGGCGCAATCCGCAGCGGCCAGCGCCAGGTTCGCGCGCATCCATTGGGTGGCCGCAGCGATGGCAGCCACCACCTTGGCAAGCGTGTCCCTGTGATTGGCAATGAGATCGCTGTTGGCGAACAACACCGAGCCGGGAACCTTGACGGAACTGTCGCTGGACTTGAGTAGCACCATACCCACCTTGTTCGACATGCTCCGGTTGGCATTGGACACGACAATTCCCTGTATGGTGCCAGTCGATAAAGCCACCAGCCGGTTGGCCGTGCTGCCGCTCGTTATGAAGGAAACGTCCTGTGCCGTCATACCGTATTTCTTCAGGACTGCTTTCAGATAAATCTGGTCGGCACCATTGTGTCCCGAAACACCGATAATCTTGCCTTTAAGTTGCTCGATGGTCGTAATTCCCCTGGCCACAACGATGTCGTAGTTCTGATCGGCAAGCTCGCCGACTATTTTTCCGGCAATCACCTTGCGTCCAGAATATTCGATAATTTCAAATGCACCTCCCGCCAGCATGTTTACGTCACCCGTCGCCAGCGCAGCCATCGCTGAAGGTGTGCCGCCACTCAGACTCTGGATTGCCACATTCAGACCCGCCCGGGTAAAAAAGCCTCGCTCCATGGCCACCATGAGCGGCGCCTGGGAAGTACCCGGTGTAATCTGGCCAATGACGATGCTGGGGTTACCTGCATCAGCATCCATGGACCCGGATGAATCTGTGCCTGCGGTCGGACCACATGCCACAAGTAACGCAAGGAATGCGCTCGTCACCAGCGGCACACTGAGTCTTTTCAACCGCACGCTCGTAGTCTTGATGCTATTGAGCATATACATCCCGCTGAAGATCATTGTGATTTTCGCTCTGTTTACCCGACGCTTTCCGGTCTGCTTTGGGAGAATAATAAGTATCGTAAACCACCGGTGCACGGAAATCAGCGCATAAGAAGATTTGACCTTAATTAACCAAACTTGAAAACATTTTTTGCGAGAGCGGGCTAAACTGCCGGTGCCGAGCACCAACCTTATCGATTCGAATACATCAGGCTGTACGGATCAAACCCCATGGCCATCGAAGCAAAATACGTGACGCCGAAAAAAAGCGGACCTGTCAGGACCATACTTCTGTTCGCCGCAACGCTTCTTTCGGCATCTGGATGCAGTCCGTCAGGCACAGCTCCGGAAGCATCGGACCAAGGGTTCAAAATCGTCATCGGCGAGCTGAGCTCAGCGGTCTCTCATACACCGATTTACGTTGGCATACAGCACGGCCTTTTCAGAAAAGCGGGACTGGACGTTTCCCTGCAACAGCTGAGCGGCGGCACACCGGCTGCCATGGCCGCCTTGGCGACTGGCGGCGTCAACATGATGTATGCCAGCTCCAGCGAATTCAGCCTGTACTACGCCAAGAAAGTGATTTCCGGAAAGATCGTAGCTCAGACAGCGGACTCAACGTTTGACGTCGTGGTCAGGAAAGGGCTATCGAGCTTTGAACAACTAAAAGGAAAGATGCTTGGCATCTCGGGCGCAAATGGCGCCGATCAGATATATCTTGAAGCATTGCTCAGGCACTATGGCATCTCCCCAAAAGATGTCCCATCCATCACCAGCGGTAGCCCTGCCAATCGCCTGACAGCTCTGTCTACAGACGCGGTTCAGGCCATCGCGGTATCAAACGCTTACCGTGACATTTCAAGTGAGCTTGGCTCCATACTGCTGACGTCACATGACAGCCCTATTCAGATTCCCGGAGGATTGCTGTTTGCGAACACCGACTTGATAATTAACCACCGGGAAGAACTCAAACAGCTGGTCAAAGCACTCGGTGAAGCAACTGCATGGATTCGCGCCAATCCGGCAGCCGCAGCGACCAACTGCGCGAATGGAACCGGCATTTCGCTCGAAACCTGCGAAAAAGGCATCGCCGCGCTGTCCGACAAGGCCACCAACAGCGACTACACATGGTCGTCCACCTTTGCGATCAACACCAAAGGCGTCGAGACCGCCCTGGAACTGGAGAAGGCGCGCACTCCTGAAGCAGCCGGACTCACGCTCGCCGACCTGGTCGATACGTCAATTGCAGGAACGACACTGTAACGGACTGCATACGTTTTTCTATCTGGCTCAAGCTGCCGCCCCCCGGTTTTGACCTTTTCCTGTAACGCTCAAAGCGGACGTCCCCACCACTGGTGGGTTTGAATGGTATTGGTAGGCGTGGATAACTGGTTATGGTGCTGGTGCTGGAACCATGGCAACTCAAATGCCATGCCCGGCTGATCTGATGCCGGCCTGCAATATCAGTAGCAAAGTGAATCCACCACGAAATAATTTTTCGGGACGTAGAGGTCGAATGTTCAAGTCCTGTCACCCCGACTACTTGATTTGCTACAGCCAATTCCTGCTGACAGAAAACTGCGGATGCGCGATCACTGCTTCGCGCCATGAGGCATCGTCGGTGGCTACGCCGAGTGGCGCTTGCGCATCGCTGCGATGCCAGCGCGCCAACCATTCTGCTCCCAGCAACTCGTGTGCGTGATCGCTCGCAGCAGCAGATCGAGACAAGCCAATCGTGGTTTCCTGCTTGGGCCCTGTGGCGCGGCCCTTGGCGACGTAAAATCCGGCTGCGAGCATGGCAGCCCGCACCGCAGTGGAATAGGTGTAAGTGAATAACTCGGTGGCGCGCTCACCGCATACGGAAAGCAACTCGCGAAATGCCGTCAACGTCCACAAGTTGCTGTCTGTTTTAAATGAAAATGGATCGAAGAACACGATGTCGGGCGGCGGCGCCGCGAATTTGGTGGTGGCAAAGTCACCCGGCAATAGCAGCCATTCGATGGAGCCACACGCGCTCGTCCATTGATTGTTTGTCCAGCAGTTGTCCTGGCGCTGCGTGTTTGAGATGCCTGAACCAGTGACGATGACGCAATGCCAGTTGCAGCGAGTCCAGATCGTTTTCAAAACTGATCAGTCGTAACGGCCGGACACGTTGTGCGGGTGGCAAGGTTTCGCATGCCTGAATGGTCGCCATGGCATTGGCAGCGGCGCCCAGACCCACATCCCATACTACCAATGGTTCGCCACTCAACTGCAATCGCTCGATCAGCCGTGATTGCTCCACATACAACGAGCGTGCCTCTTCCGCCGGATCGTTGACGGAATGCATCACTTCGCCGGACTCCTTGTCGCGAATACGGCCGATGTCGTCGCGCACTACGACTTCATAACGACCGAGCTGCATGTTTTCTCTGGATTCGCGTTTCTCGCGTTCCACCCGCGCGTAACGAATCGACTGTGCGCCATAACTGTCGCGGGCATCCAGCACTTCGCGTTGTGCGCGATAGAACTCGCCCCATGTGCCGGCCAGAATGTGGGCGCGCATCGCACGCGTCAGCTGCATGTAGAAGTGGACGTTGTGTAGCCCGAGCAGCTGCCAGCTCTGGCTCTCGTGAACGCGGTTGAGATGATAAAGATACGCAACTGAACAGGTTTTGCAGGTGTAACAGTTGCATGCTTCGTCCAATGGCCCATCCACATCGCGATACCGCGCGCGGCGCAAATCAACCCGGCCCTTGCTGGTAAACGCCAGCCCCTGTTGCGCCAGCGAAGTTGGCAGAATGCAATCGAACATATCGACACCGCGATGCACGGCTTCCAGCAAATCGAGCGGCGTACCGACGCCCATCAGGTAGCGCGGCCGATCCTGCGGTAGCAGTTCGGTCACCAGCGCCGTGCAGTCTTCGCGTTCGCTGGCGTTTTCGCCCACTGCCAGGCCGCCGATGGCAAAGCCGTCAAATGGCAACTGCGTGATTGCGCGTGCACTTTCAGCACGCAAATCCTGATAGCAGGCGCCCTGCACGATGCCGAACAAGGCTTGCGCGCTCTCGCCCCGCGCATCGAGACTGCGTTGCGCCCAGCGATGGGTCAGTTCCATCGCCGCACGCGCAACATCTTTCTCAACAGTCGACGGCACACATTGATCGAGCACCATCATGATGTCCGCGCCGATTGATTTCTGCGTAGCGATACTGCGCTCGGGGCTTAAGACAACAGTGCTGCCATCCACATAGCTTTTGAAGATCGCGCCTTCCTCCTGCATGTTGCGGCTGTCGGGCAGACAAAAAATCTGGAAGCCACCCGAATCGGTGAGCACCGAGCGCGGCCAGTTCATGAAGCCATGAATGCCACCAAACTTCTCGAAAATCTCCACGCCGGGACGCAGCAGCAAGTGATAGGTGTTGGCCAGCATCACCTGCACACCGCAGTCGAGCAGATCCTCGCGACGTTGGGTGCGCACCGCAGCATGGGTGCCCACGGGCATAAAGGTGGGTGTCAGTACTTCGTTGTGCTGCGTACGAAAACGCGTGGCTCTCGCCTGCGACCCGGTGGTGGTGTCGGTAGCGGTGGCTTCAAGCTGAAAATGGAGTCGGCTCATAGGCGAGCCTGTCTACCGAGTTTTCGCGGCGGATTCAATGACTATATTTGACGCTTATGGTTGAACGCTTATGGCTGCTTGTCGAATACCTGCACATTCTGGAATTCCGGGGCTTCCGGGTTCCAGCTGGTGGCAACGAAAGTCTTGCCGTCCTGCGACACGGCATAGACGCGGTGCCGGACAGGAAGTCTCGAACCTGGTCGAGGGTGGTCAGTTGGGCGTCGTTCATGTGCAGGATCATTCCTGGATGATCGACCAAAATCCGCTGCTTCAGACTCATACCATGTTGGAATCACGCCCCCTTGTCCAGACTCAAACCATATTGGAAAAGACTCCTGGTAGCGCAACCTGGGCCACCGTGATATTTGTTGACGACGACTGACTGTGCCGCCCTGCGCCGTCGGTGTTCGGTAGCGTACAGACGACACGAGGCGCTCAAGCTACCGTTCGCCCTCAAGTTCAATTTGCCGACTTCTTTTCAGGCGGGATTTGAGCCGAAGGTTCCTGCCTTTCCGCTAAGATAGAGACCCAGCCTATGCAGCTCGACCTGAGACGAGCCGCATCGGAGCAAGCAGTGTGTGCCATGGCCACGGAACAATCTTCTGAGCCGGTTGAGTTTACCCAGTGTGCAACACGGCTCGCAGCTCACGCGTTACCAGAACCCCCATGTCGCAATCCCGAAACTGCGACATTGGAAGATCTTGAAAACCCAACGGCAGAACTCGACGCGTACGCCCATACCGTGGCTCAGAACGAAGTTGAGATTGCAACGGCACGAGCAAACAGGGTCAGTCGTCATCAACCACAATTACTGTGGCAGTGCTGGGCTCCAGCAACGGTGGCCCATCATCGGCACGATCGAGTTTTACCGTGAACAGTTCGGTATTTTCGCGTACTGCATCCGCAGCCAGCGGAATCATCAATATGTACTCGCGCTCGCCGGCCGGAATCTCCGCGATAGCGGAGCCGATGTCGGCGTAATCCTCACCCGGCGTAGCCGAGTCGCCGATCAGGGACCAGCGAACTCGCAACGCCGTGTCTATCCGGCCGCTGCGACGGATCACCGCACTTGCTGCACCCTCGCCTTCGGACGCCATAAAGCTATCCCTGGAGAAGGCGACCGATTCTGCTCTCGTTGTTGCAATCGCTTCCTTCGTGTTCAGCGCTGATGGGATGTCCGGCATTTGTATCGAGACGGTGCTGATTGCAGTCCCGGACGAGGTTGTCGCTGCGCCAATGGCTGGAGAGGTAGAGTCGATGCTTGATACAGCTGGCAAAGCGTCATCCGGGGCGGCTGTTGTGAGGGCATGAGTGCTCTTGACTGATTCAACAGGGGAATCTGCGCCGGCGATGGTCGTGTGCGGCTGTCCAGCAGCAGCCTTCTCAGTCAGGCTGGTCGCTCCGCCGAGTTGCAGAGACTTCCCAAGTAGTGACGGAGCGAAGACGTATGCCACCAAGCCGACCACCAACAGAGACACGGCCGCCAACAGTGCGGGTTGCAACCAGGGTGGTCTGTCAGTGCGCTTCACCAGTAGAGTTGCTGGCGACGCCAGTGGCAGGGGCGCTTGCTCGCATCCCAAGCCGACAAGCAGCTCGCGAATGGAAATTTTTCGGTCATCGCGTTTCAGTAGCAGAGCACGCTGGAGCACGTGCCATTGATGTTGATTGAAGCGGGCGCTGCGAGCTGGACGACGCCCCTGTGCTTTGGCTAAGGTATCTGATTGCCCATCATAGGGATGACGGCCGCTCAACAGCTCATAGGCAATACACGCGAAGCTGAACAGATCATCGCTCGGGAGCGACTCCAGTGCATCAGTTCGCCCGATTCTCAAATAACGCGTCTCGCTATGCAAAGTTGCAGGGGCCGCTTCATCAGAGATCCATGGCTCCGGGCGATACGGCGGCACAAAGCCAAGCTCCAGTACCTTGACCTCGCCAGCGTGGGTAATCATGACATTCTGTGGCTGCAGATCTCCGTGAATAACGCCATGGTCATGTGCATAAACCAGGGCAGCGCCGACGCCACACAGGATATTCCGCGCATAGTTCCACGGTATTGGCCGTCCATTGAAATGCTGCAACAGCGTCGATAGCCGTTCCCCATGCAGCAGCTCCATGACAGTAAAACAAGTATCGCCATCGTGGTCTATGTCAAAGACCCTGCGGATGTTCGGATGCGCGAGCGATTGTGCCCGATAAAATCCCTGCTGAATGTCAGCGGGCGATGCAACAAAGCTTGCCTCGCCAGGGCTCACTACTTTTACGGCAACATAACGAGCGTCATGCGGTAAATGCTCACGCTGACGATCCAATGCCCGGTACACCGTGCCGGTGGTATTGCTGCTGATCAGTTCCAGCAATTCATAGCGCTGCCGCAATATCCGGCGTGCCGGCGCTGCCACCTGTTCAGCATGTGGCTGTTGCAGTTCTTCAACTTGAGTTGTCGCGGTGACGACGTGTTCAAAGGCTTGAACCGCATCATGTCTGTCACTGTGGCTGGCAGCGGTGACGGGATTCGGCGCTATCGCGATGGATTTCGAAACTAAGTCACGGCGTTGAGCGTGCCTGGATTGTACCGTGTGGTGCTGTTTCACCGCGGGTGTGACCAGCCGCGATCCAGCGGATGGTTGGGGTGCGCCAAACACCAATTGATTGACTTCCGATTTGAGTTCGAGCGCCAACGACGTGTCAATACGGTCAAGACGTTGATATTGATCCAGGAGCGCCAGCGCGATCCAGGGCGCCTCGGTACTGCTTCGGCTGACCGAGCTGAAAATTGCCCGCACGTCATCGCGACCACACCGGTCCGCGGCATAGTCATCCAGCCACCCGGCCAATACCTGGCGCGGGTCGTCGCCGGTACTGCCAGATTCATTGCAGACTTGCGGACACATTGGGTAAGTCTACCGCGACGGCAAGGCAGTAATCATATAAATGCCATTGAAATTTCCTCGCTTTGCCGTCTTATAAGCGAGTTCTGATCTACGTTCGGCAGCGTACAGAGCTAGTTATGAATTTGACGCAGACTGACCCGGTTTCCTGACGCACCATACAAACGTCAGATTCAGCATCACCGCCACTACCGGGGAATCAACATGAATTGGGAAATTGCTGCCGGGAACTGGAAGCAGTTCAAGGGTACGGTGCGAGCCCGTTGGGGCAAACTCACTGATGATCATCTCGATCTGATCGTCGGCAAACGCGACCAGCTGCTGGGCAAGATCCAGGAAGTGTACGGGATCGAGAAAGCAGATGCCGAGCGCGAACTCAGAGCGTTTGAAGAACGTAACAAGGGTTATCGCCCAAAGTAGCTGACGTCTGTTACCGGGAAACTCATCATGCCATGGCACCGATTTATCGATTTTCTGACACCATTGGTATTCAGTCCCAAGGTAACCCCTGATCCGACTGTCTCAAAGCAGCTGGATGAGAAATTCGCGTCAGTCATCCGGAAACTCAAGCAACCTGCACAGCAGGAGCGTCTGCGTAGCTCAAGATCGTCATCCTTCCTGAGCTGAGAGATTCGGCTTCCTTGCCGCATGATGCAAGTTGCTCACTTCTCGCAAACCAGGTTACTTCAGCTCAGCACTACTTCCAAAAGTACATGAAATTATCAAAGTAGTATTCAAGCAATTCAGCCTCATCAGCGGCCTTGCTCCCGACCTCGGGGACAGCGACTTCCGGAGCTGGATTACGAAACTCGTTGTCGATAATCCCGGATGAATCAGAAAATCCTGGCGTGAGATCATCAGCGGGTTCAAGGTCAATTGGTATGTTCATGGTTCCCTTGCAACCGGGTGAGGCATCAATCCGGCAACGCCGTAGCAAAGCAAAACTCTGGCTAGCCCTTCCTGCCCGTAACCAGCAGTAGACCACCCATCATGATGGCGCCCACTCCGGCCCAGACAGGAATGTTGACACGCTCCTTTTCATCAACCGACAGACGCAATGGGCCAATATCGGCCTGGTGGGTTTCGCTGGTATAGGTGAAGCCACCATAGGCCAGACCCAGGACACCTGCTGCGATCAGCAGAATGGCAGCCACTTTCTGAGTATCCATTTTGTTTCTTCCTGCATCAGCAGTTGATATTTGCAGACTTAAAGAATCTTTCTGCCTTGAATAACCCGCAGCAGCACCACAACTACCGCCACTATCAGCAGAACGTGAATGAATCCGCCCATGGTGTAGGACGTCACCAGACCCAGCACCCACAGGATCAACAGAACTATCGCGATGGATTCGAGCATTTTGGATATCTCCGGTTAGAGTTTGGCTACGATCTGAATGGACACAGGATGGGCGCAACACCAGTCCGTTTCTGTACGGTAGCGAACACACACCAGCGGAATTCAACAGGCATGCTCACTGCGCTGGTGCAAGCATCGTCTGGCGCTGTATTTCCTTGTGCTTCATTGTGAGGTACTCCTCACGCTCAAGTTCGTGGAGCTGCAGGGGATACCGCTCAACGCTGGTGTGCCAGTCATTCAAACGCTGATCGAGTTGCCTGGCCGCCGGAACCGACAACGCCCCCAGATAGGCCTCAATCGCCAGGTAGTAACGCATGGTGTTGCGTTCGATAACGCCACGCAGGTTGTCGATATGGATGGGTTGCCCATTTGAGCGCTTGCCGATGACGCTGAAGCCCACTTTGTCCCGCCCGATCGTTGCCAGATAGCCACGCATCGCCGCACGGGCAGTCAAGCTCGACGTATAGGAATACGACAAGTGCAGGAAACTGCGTTTGGCATCGAGCTTTACCACTTCGAGCATGATGCGGTAGTGACTCGTACCCAGTGGCCCGTTTGCGGCATTCAGTGCTGTCTGCAGGTAGTCTGCCCTGGTCACCACCGGCTTGTATAGAAACTCGAACACATAGCCGTCTGCCAGCGGCTGGTCAAATTTACGTCCGATGTTCAAACTCAACGTATCTCCTGTGGGTGGAGTGGCTGCCCGGCAACTCTTGACGTTCAGATGCAGGATCAGAATGTCACACCAGTTCTGCATGCCTTGCAAAGCCGGACTGACTAAGGCGTAGGGCTGATTGATCAGTGCGTAGATATCGCCTTGCAGTTCGCCAGCTTGCTCGCTTGATTCGATATATAAAGGATGCTGGAATAGGTTGTCAGCCAACTGCGGGCGCAACTCCATATGACGTGCTCGCAGCGATGCGGCATCCTGAGCGTGTACCAGTGGTGTACTCAGCAGACAGTACAGGGTCATCCATGGCAGCTTGCTGCCTCTGATAAGCGCAGTAAATGTCACAGCCAGTACTCCCAGAAGCGTCCGATCAGTTCCTTGGCCCTGGTATTGAGAGGACGTTGCCGCCATTTTTTCAGCGTGATCTCGTCCGACTTGGCCAGATCAGCCAGGAAAGCAGCGCGCATCTTGCTGCCAAACCCGGTACCCAGCACTACCGCATTCACTTCCTGGTTATGCAGGAAGCTGCGCCAGTCAAAGTTGGTCGACCCCACTGTCGACCACACGCCATCGATCACTGCGGCTTTCACATGCAGCAACGCATCACGGCGCTGATAAATCCTGACACCGGCCTTGAGCAACTCGGTGTAGTTGGCGCGACCAGCGTGGAACACCAGCCAGGAATCGGTGCTGCTGGGTAGCACCAGCTTCACATCAACGCCGCGCGCCACGGCCATCTTCAAGGCTGTTACCAGCTGCGGATCGGGAACAAAGTAGGCATTGGTAAGCCATACCTCGGTTTCGGCACTGTGTAATGCCGAAATCAGCGTGGCGTAGATCAGGCTGTAGGGCTCGTCAGGTGAACTGCCGATGGCGCGTACCACTTCGCTGCCGGCCAGCTCAGCCGCTGGAAAGTAATTGCGCGCCGCCAGTGATTCGCCTTGCTGCTTTTCCCAGGTTTCAATGAAAAGCTTTTGCAGTTCGGCAACCACCGGTCCTTCCAGTTGCAGATCGGTGTCACGCCAGGGCAGCGCACCATTAGGCCGCACCCTTGAGCGCAACGTGAATGAGCTGCCGGAATAGACACTACTGATGTTGATGCCGCCGAGAAAGGCAATGCGCCCGTCGACGATCAACAGCTTGCGATGATCACGCTGATTCACATTCCAGCCGGCTTTGCCGGTCAGCGGATTGACCGGGTTGAATTCCAGAACATTGATGCCCGCATCGGTCAGGCTACTGAAAAAGCTCGCCGGCGTGCTGAGGGTGCCGACACTGTCGTGGATCAGGTTGACCTGCACGCCCTGCTGCTGCTTGGCGATCAATGCGGCAGCGAATCGCTGACCAACCTCGTCGTCTTCCAGTATGAACGTTTCCATGTTGATGTGATCACGCGCAGCGCTGATCGCGGCAATCATGGCCTGGTAAGTGCTTGGGCCATCCTGCAGCAGCTCAACCTTGTTACCGGCAGTCAGCGGACTGCCAACAATGGCTTCCTCGACCGCCATGTGTACGTCGAAGATATTGGTCTCTGCACCACGGCTCTTCAGACCATCCATGATGGCCTTGCTGCGCTCTGCGGACAGTGGCCCACGCGTACCATCCAGCTGTACCGGGGTAGTGGAGCGGCGCGCCATATCGGGCACGATGGTCGGCAAGGAACTGCACGCCGCGAGCAGTACCAGACTTGCCAACGCAGCGTTTCGTAATACAGATCGCACTTTCAGCCAGCGCATTGAATAGTCCTGAAGAACAAATGCCTCTGAGGTTGCAGGGTCGGCTGGTGAACCGCCCTCCTCAATTTCATACAAGAAGGGCGGCTCGCTAGCCGCCCCTGCCTGGTTAACTCACCACCATTGGTTGTTCCTGATCGAACCTCGCTTACAGCGTCAGACTTTTCGACTGAACACTGACGACACCACGCACGCTCTGCGCCAGCTCGATGGCCAGTTCGCGCTCGGTGCCACTGTCCACCTTGCCGCTCAGAGTCACAATGCCGCTCTTGGTGCTGACGGTGATATCAGAACCATCCACATTGCTGGAGTACGCATAGGTGGACTTCACCTTGGTGGTGATCCAGCCGTCAGCTACGTCGTGTTTTGCGTCATGCGCAGCGTCCTTGACAGCATCCGCTACGGCTGGCTTCTCGCCCTTGACCATCAGCTTGTTGTCTACCGCGATCACGCCACGAGTATTCGTTGCCAACCGGCCGGCAAGCTCCTTCGCCGCGCCGGTATCGGCACTGCCGAGCAACGTCACCTTGCCAGAACGGGTATCCACATCCGCTTTCAGGCCATCTGCGTGCTTGCTCCACAGCAGCTTCGATTTGACTGCCGCAGTGATGTTGGCATCGTCAATCACTTCGCCAAAGCTGCGGTCTGACGCGGATTTAGCAGCGACGTAGTCACCCTGCACCACAATTTTGTTATCGACCTCCTTGATGCCACTGACACCCAGCGCAATCTGTTTGGCCAGATCCTTGTTGACGCCTTCTGCCACTTTGCCGGTCAGCGTGGCCTTGCCATTGTCCACTGATACCTTGAGATCATTAGCGCGCAGATAGGGATTCAAGGCATAAGTGGTCCATATCTGAGTCTCCTGACGAGCCTCGGTGACATCCTGAGAAAGCGTGTCGGCAGCGAAGGCATTACCGCTTGCCAGTAACAGCGCGACACTCGAAGCCAGTAAACTGTTTCTTGATTGCGTATACATGTAGTTAACTCAACATTGAATTGATAAAAGTACGAAGCTGCTTGGGCACGGTCATATACCCATCTCAGGTCTTGAAGTTCTCGAAGAATCTCTTGACCTGCACTTCAGCTTCATCGCGCGTGATGGCATAGCGCTCCTGAATCAGGCCAGCCAGCTTCTGGGTATGACCTTCCAGTTTCAGTAATTCGTCTTCGGTCAACTTTCCCCAGGCCACCTTGGCGGCTCCGACTTGCTGCTTCCACTTGCCCTTGACCTCTTCCAGACTGGGCATGACATGCTGCGTCTGTTGTGGCTGACTCATGATGTCGTCATCGCCGTTAGCCGCTTGCTGTTCGCTTGATTTGTTCATGTTGATCTCCTGATCCTGTGCTTCGCCAGATTGCGAGGCGGTCTGAATTGAAACTATCGTGATGACAGTATGGTGTTCTCGATGATTACCTCAACGCGCCGGTTCTGCTGGCGACCCGTCGCAGAGCTGTTATCACCGACGGGTGAACCTTCACCGCGGCCAGAAGCAGTCAACCGCATCGAATTGACCGTCTGCCCTACCAGATACGACTTCACTGCATCGGCGCGGCGTTGCGACAAGCCCTGGTTGTAATCCTCGCTTCCGATACTGTCCGTATAGCCTTCGATCAGGGCGGTACGTTGCGGATACTTGTTGAGGAAGGCAGCCAGTTTGCCAAGACGATTGTTACCACCGCTGTTAAGGTCAGCCGTGCCGCTTGAAAACAGCACATCACCCAGCGTCAGCACCAGTCCACGATCAGTCACTTTGGCCTGCAGCTCATCGATTTGTTGCTGTAATTCCTGGGTATCGCGCTGTGCAGTGGCGGTGGCATCACGTGCTGCATCGGCATCACCACGCGCACGATCCGCTTCGAGTTTCTGCATGTTGGCATCCGCTACGGCGACATCGGCACGACGATTGGCTGAGTCGGCTTCCATGGTGCGTGATTGCAGCCGCATGGCATCGCGTTGATCGCCCAGCACCTTGCGCTGATTGACTGCGAAATGACTTTCCGCCGTCGCCTTGGCAACTTCGATCTTGCGATCTGCAATCAACACCAGGTGCGCTGCCAGAACCTTGTCTTTCTGCGGCTGCTCGGCAGCGCTGACCGCCACCTCCGCATCCTTGATGGCAAGTGGCGCCAGCGTGCCCAGTTCGGTATTGGCTTGCAGCTGAGTCAAGCGGCTACGCAGAGCCGCTGCGCCATCGGGTTGGGTCGGTGCGGCGGAACACGCTGCCAACAGGGCACAGGCCACGGCGGCGGCGACCGACTTGCAGGAAATTGGAAAGTTGTTCATTTACTTGACTCCGGTATTGCGCTGCATTTCCTGTGACAGGGTCGCAGTGCTTTGCTTGATTTCGTCGTTGACGGCCTGTGCCTTGGCGGCTTCGGACTTCGCGGCAGCCAGCTCGGCGTCACCGCGTGATTCCAGGGCGAGGCGCTCCGCCACTACCATTCGGTCTTTCAGCTTTTCATTCTGTACGGCGGCCTGGGCTGCAGTCAGTTTCTCGCGCGCCGTATTCAGCTCCGGCGAGGCGGCATCGGCAATGCGGGCACGGTCGGCCGCAGCAATGGCCTGTTCTGCGGCTTTCATCGCCACAGTGGGTTCGGCCGGAGTGGAGGCGCAGGCAGCGAGCACCAGTAAACCACTCATGGCAGTCATGTTCGCTGCGCGTCGCAGCAATAAAACTGGGCGGATCTGAAAATTGGTCATGATTACTTCTCCTGAACGAAGGTCGAAGTGGCCTGATTGAGTAGCAATGAGTTAGAACCCTTCGAGATCTGGAGCGTGCGCTGCGTTTTTATTGTGGTCAGTGCGCTGGCGAACTTAAGGATCAGGCTGCTGTGTTCCCTAGCGAACATAGTCCACCGCCTGTCCATGGAAAGGCCTATAGTAATAACTGAACTGGTGAACTGGTGAACTGGTGAACTGGTGAATGGAGATGCTGATGCCACTGCTACATGGTTCGCGACAGAATAATTTGCTCGCTGCCTTGCCGGTAGCGGATTTCGAGCGCCTGCAGCCGGATTTGAAGCCTATGCAGATGAAACTGGGCGACGTGCTGTACGAATCAGGCAGCCACATGCGCAATGTCTATTTTCCGACCACGGCGATTGTGTCGTTGCTGTACATGTTGGCTAATGGATCCTCTGCCGAGATCGCGGTGGTGGGTAACGATGGCATGATCGGGGTGTCGCTGTTCATGGGCGGCGAAACCACCACCAACCGGGCTGTGGTACAAAGTGCAGGTCTTGCGTTTCGATTGCCAAGTCAGGTTCTCAAGGATGAATTCACCCGCGCCGGGCCCATGCAGCATTTATTGCTGCGTTACACTCAGGCGATGATCACGCAAATGACGCAGACTGCCGTATGCAACCGGCATCATTCGGTCGATCAACAGCTGTGCCGCTGGCTGTTGTTGAGCCTGGATCGTCTGGCGTCCAATGAGCTTAAAATGACTCAGGAATTGATTGCCAACATGCTGGGCGTGCGTCGTGAGGGCGTCACGGAAGCAGCGGGTCGTCTGCAACATGCTGGATTGATTCACTACAGTCGCGGTCACATCACCATAGTGGATCGCGCAGGACTGGAAAAGCGCTGCTGCGAATGCTACCAGGTGGTCAAGACCGAGAGTGATCGCCTGCTGCCAAAAAAGATGGCAACCTGAAATAGTGATTCCCTGTCAGGTAGCCACGTGTTGCCACGGAAAGACGTGCTTATGTTCGTCCGCGTACTGACAGCGAGGTGAATCAGTTGCTTCACTATGAGCGTGAACAATTCATGCTATAGATAGATGTCAGCCATTCCCAACCGGATACTGCTATTAATGAATGACCCGCTGCGCGCCAGGGCCATTCGCAAGGTGTTGCTGGAATTGCGCGATACCGTAATCCGGGTTGAATGGGTCCGCAGCTATGCTCAGGCTGAAAAACATCTCGGCACCAGTTCAGTCCAGGTATTTGATGGTATTACGACGATCCTCACCGATTTGTTGCTGCCTGACGGTCATGGCACTGAAACCATTGATCGCCTGTCTAAAATCGCGCCCCATGTCCCGATCCTGGTGCTGACCAGCGCAGAACAGGAAGGCCTCGCCAGAGAAGCGATCGAGCACGGAGCACACGACTACCTGCTGCTGGATCACCTTGATGGTGACGAGCTGGCGAAATCACTACGCAGATTGACCGGACGTGCCGCGAGCACCGACGCCCTGCTCCAGGCCGAACAACGTGCACAACTGATGCTCAACGCCATTGGTGATGCCGTCATCAGTGCTGATGTCAGGGGTAACGTCACCTACCTGAATTCAGTGGCAGAAATGATGACCGGCTGGTCATGCCTGGAAGCAACTGGGCATCCGGTTACGGAAGTGATGAGAATTGTCGACGCAACCACCCGCGCAGTCATGCCCAATCCTCTGATCACAGCCAGTAAACCCAACAAGACCGTAGTGCTGGCTGACAACTGCGCCCTCCTCCGTCGTGATGGCGTTGAAACCGCCATCGAAGATTCCACCGCACCCATCCATGATCACAACGGCCGATGTACCGGCGCAATCATGGTGTTTCATGACGTCAGCGCAAAGCGTGCGCACACACAGAAGCTGGCCCGCCTCACTGAACATGACGCATTAACCGGCCTGCCCAACATTGCATTGCTTGGTGATCGACTGAGTCAGGCCATCGCGCTGACGGAGCGGCATGGTAACCAGCTGGCGGTGCTGTTCATTGACATTGATCGCTTCAAGAGCGTCAACGATTCGCTCGGCCACCTGTGTGGCGACCGGTTGTTGCAGTCGGTGGCACAGCGCCTGCTGTCCTGTGTACGCAGCACCGATACTGTCTGCCGGCGCAGCGGCGATGAATTTGTCGTCCTGCTGTCTGAAATCATGCATGCCGAGGATGCCAGCATTTGCGCCAAAAAAATCATTGCGGCGTTGGCCGAGCCGCATTGCATTGGCAACAGGAATATAACAATAACCGCCAGCATTGGTATCGCCATCTGTCCAGAAGATGGTGTTAGCAGCAAGGCCTTGCTGAGCAATGCCGATTCTGCAATGTATTGCGCCAAGGATAGCGGGCGGAGCAACTATCAATTCTTCCAGCCTGATCTTAATGGCACTTACTTAAAGGCAGTCATTCCCGCAAAGGCAGTAATGCAGTAACAAATGGATGTATTTTTGTCCTGGATTCCCGCCTTCGCGGGAATGACTCAGACATTAATTTCAGAGGCAGAAATCGCTCAATGCCTATGTGTACAGTTCGGTAACGAACAGAGTTAAATCAATTGGATGCGTAGTATCGATCCTGTCCAGCAACCATGCCGGATACCGTCAATGCCAGAGCAAATGCCGGTTTAATTTTACGGTCAGTCATGTCGATCCACGAACTGGAGTCGGCATTCGGACCCGCAACACAGGAACCATCCATGAAACTATCTACTGCAGCTGCGGCAACTGCGCTCACGCTTTGCGCCATCCCGGCACTTGCTCAAAGTGCAACCACCTCCGCCAATCCCGGTGGCCCCTATATCGGCATTGGCTGGGGACAAGTAAATCTGGACATCAGCAATCTCAGTGATGTCGGCACTGCGACCAGCAACATCGTCAAAGCAGATGACAATGCCTGGAAACTGTTCGCCGGCTGGCGAGTGAATCCCTATCTTGCATTTGAAGCTGCCTACATCGACTTCGGCAAGCCCAGTGACCGATTTGACGCCACTGGTTCAAACGGCCAATACGAGGTCGATCTCAGCGGTTTTGCACCCACCGTTATTGGCAGTCTGCCGCTGGGAAACAACGTCGAGCTATTTGCCAAAGCCGGCAGCTACTTTTATGACGTCAACGTGAAAGTGGACTTCGACAATCCCGGACCAGACCTGCAATCCAGCCATAGTCGCAATGACTTCCTGTATGGCGGCGGCATCGGCTATACCTTTGCCGATACTGTTCACTTGCGCGCTGAATACGAAGTAGTCGATCTGAAGAATGCCAAGAATTCGGACGCAATCTGGCTGACTGCTGCGTGGCGTTTCTAGGAAAAAACACGTTCAGCTGACATGAAACGGAATGCTGATGCATTCCGTTTCATTTTCATGACTCCGGCCGCTTGATCAGTCAAACCACTTCAAGCGACTACTCACAGAATGGGTGGGTCGGTAAACGAACAGCCAGCTATTGCTGGCCCGGCATTGAAACCAGCAGATCCGCCAGTTCATCGGCATGCTCTTCTTCGACAGCCAGAATGCCTTCCAGCAGTCGCCGCGTGGTCGGATCGTTGTCGCTCAGATACTGGATCAGGCTGCGGTAGCTGTCGATGGCGATGCGTTCAGCGACCAGGTTCTCGCGAATCATGGTGGCAAGGGTACTGCCCTCGACGTACTCGGCATGACTGCGTTTGGTCAGGCTATCTGGTGCAAAGTCCGGCTCGCCACCCAATTGCACGATACGTTCAGCCAGCTGGTCAGCATGACCCAGCTCTTCGTTAGCGTGCGCCAGAAATTCCTGCGCCACACTTTGCGAATTGATGCCGCGCGCCATGAAATGGTGACGCCGATAGCGCAAAACGCAGATCAGCTCGGTTGCCAACGCGTCGTTAAGTCGTTTGAGTACGGTTTCACGGTCGGCCGTATAGCCATCCGTCACCGCACCATCATCGAGATGCTCCCGGGCGCGCGTCCGCAGGAGTTGCAGGTCGGTTTGTAACTTGTCGGTAGCCATAAGCGCTGGTTCCAGTAGGGAGTGAAGAGTCGAGATACTCAGCGACAGTTTGTAAACGTCGGCGCTGATCTTCTGTGCGTCAGCGTACTCATCGCAGCAGCCCATGACGCACGAATGAATTTACCGTGACCGGAAATAATTCACCGGTCACTCACTTTAAAGCGCATGCTGACTCATTGAATATAAACCGGGTCAGGTGCTGACCCGGAACAATGGGTTGCACAGCGACATGGTGCAGCTCGATAAATCCATGCCTGATTGCCAAGTCACATGAATGTACGGCAGCGTACAGAGAATAATGAATACGCAAGCTTAAAATCGGGCTATCGACGAACAAGCTAAGTTCACATCGGATAGCACTGCCGACTCTACTTTGGCCGCGAGTTGGGATTTCCACTGGCACCCGTCCAGAGGCTCAATCACATTTCCAATGAGAGGCCGTATGACCATGGTAAATAACACCACGCCAACCAATAAGTTGCTGGCTGCGTTACCGGCGCAGAGTCGAAAAATCCTGCTCGCCAGCTGTGAAACAGTCGAGCTGGGTTTTGCTGATGTGCTGCGCGATTCAGGGGACCCGATTCGTCATGTGTACTTTCCGGTCGACAGTTTCATTTCACTGATCACAACGCTCGACAATGGTGAGAAGCTGGAGGTCGGCATCGTCGGCGCGGAAGGCATGTACGGCATGTCGCTCATACTGGGAATCAACGTAGCCTCGCACCATGCGCTGGTGCAGGGCGCAGGCACGGCATTACGCATGACGGCATCAGCATTTACCCGTCATTTAAACAACAACCCGGCATTCAGCGAGAAGCTGCATCGTTATGTTTACGTGCTGATGCGCCAGCTCGCGCTGACGGCGGCATGCAGTCACTATCACGATATTGCGGCGCGTCTGGCGCGCTGGCTGCTGCTGACCCGTGATCGGTCGCACTCCGATCAATTCCGCCTCACCCATGAATTTCTGGCGTACATGCTGGGCGTGCGCCGGGTGGGTATTACCGAGGCGGCAACGACCTTGCAGAGGCGTGGCTTGATCGAATATCGGCGCGGCCAGATTGCGATATTGAATGGTCCCGGTCTGGAAAAAGCGTCGTGCAGTTGTTATCGGCAGGCCAACAACCTGTATGAAAAAACCATGGGCAGCAGGAGTAGCAAGTCGAAGCGTCGTGCTTTGCATGGTTGAGTGCGTATACCCGTGACAGCGCTACTGCATCGCATTTTCAAATCAAAATCAGAAACTTCGCCGTGGCATGCCTACGCCAGCAGTAGTGGCAAGCTGGTTCGCGAAGAGTTATTCAGCATCGAGCGCCTGGAACAGCATGCGGCCACACTGGCCGCAGTACAACTTGTTGCCATCAAGCCACCCAGACGCCACTCGCTCCAGGCCCGACTCAAGGACAACGAAGCGGTACTGTTATCTACCTATCGCGCCATTGCCGCGTCCGTGAGCGAAGGTCATGCGATCACCCCCGCAGCGGAATGGCTGATCGACAACTACCACCTGGTGGAAGCGCAGACGCGCCAGATCAAGGACGACCTGCCGCCGCGTTTTTATCGACAACTGCCAAAGCTTGCAAGTGGCGACTTCACCGGCTACCCGCGCGTGTTCGGCATCGCCTGGGCCTACGTCGCACACAGCGACAGCCTGTTTGATCCCGAGACGCTGCGGCGTTTTGTGCAGGCTTATCAACAGGTGCAGCCGCTGACCATCGGTGAATTGTGGGCGGTGGCGATCACTTTGCGGGTGGTGCTGGTGGAAAATCTCCGGCGCGCAGCGGAGCGAATTGTAGGTAGCCGTGTGGCGCGTCAGCAAGCGGATCGAGTGGCCGACCAGATGCTCGGGGTCAACGGCCATGTTATCGATCCGGCTTTTATCGCTGACCCGGGTGCACTGATTCGCCAACATCAGGAGGACGCTCGATTCTTTGCGGTATTCGTAGTGCAGCTGGTCAAGCGTTTGCGCGATCAGGACCCACGGGTAACGCCTGCATTGTTGTGGCTGGACAACATGTTGACGGCGCAGGGCAGCAGCGCTGACACCATGGTTCACGACGAACACCAGCGGCAGGGAGCATCGAATGTCACCGTGCGCAATATCGTCACCAGCATGCGACTGATATCCGATGTCAACTGGCCGGATTTTTTTGAGGATGTGTCACTGGTTGATGCCGAGTTGCGCGCCACGCAAGTGGCTGGCGATGGTGTTGACAGCAGTTTTTCCAGCATGGATTTCGCGACCCGCAATCTGTATCGCAGCGTGATAGAAGAACTGGCGCGTGGCTCCAAACAGACTGAACTGGAGATTGCGCGTGTTGTGGTCGCGGCGACACAGGGCGCTGTAACTCAACAGACTGATCGGCGCGAAGGCGATCCGGGCTACTACCTGCTGGCCGGGGGACGTCCGGCCTTCGAGCGCAGCCTGGGTTATCGCGCGCCCCTGCGTCACTGGCTGAGTCGCTGCAACGCCGCCATCGGTCCGGGTGGTTATATCGGCGCCATTCTGTTGATGACCTTCATGGTGTTGGCGCTGCCGATGTGGCTACTGCATTCACGCCAGGTGCCTGGCTGGCAATGGGGAGCGCTCGGGCTGTTGGGTTTGATACCAGCCATTGATCTGGCGGTGGCATTGATTAATCGCGCAGTCACCCGTGGCTTTGGCGCGACGTTATTGCCTGGCCTTGAACTGCGCGACGGCGTGCCAGCACAGCTGCGCACCATGGTGGTGGTGCCGATGATGCTGACCACAGCTGAGGCGTTGCAGGCGCAGATCGAACGTCTTGAAGTGCACTACCTGGCATCGTCGCAGGGTGAACTGCACTTCGCCCTGCTTTCGGACTGGACTGATGCTGCGACCGAGAACGTTGACGGTGATGCCGGGCTACTGCAGCTGGCCATCGATGGCATAACACGCCTGAATCGTGTGCACGGTCTGATGGCAGAAGGTGAACGCTTCTACTTCCTGCATCGACGGCGCAAGTGGAGCGAAGACCAGCAGCAGTGGATGGGCTGGGAGCGAAAACGCGGCAAGTTGCATGAACTCAATCAGTTACTGCGCGGCGGGGTGGATACCAGCTTTATTGGAATTGATGAGATTGCGCATCCGCTGCCGCAAGCGGTGCGCTTTGTCGTCACGCTGGATGCCGATACCCGATTGCCACGCGAGTCCGTAAGGCGCTTGATCGGCAAGCTGGCACATCCGCTCAATCAACCACGCTTCGATGCGGCCACCGGCTGTGTCATCGAGGGCTACGCGGTGTTGCAGCCACGCGTGACGCCATCGTTACCTGTTGGACGCGAGGGCTCGCTGTTTCAGCGGGTATTTTCCAGCATGACCGGCATCGATGCCTACGACTCCACAGTGTCGGATGTGTATCAGGATCTGTTCGGCGCAGGTTCCTACGCTGGCAAGGGTATTTACGACATTGATGCTTTTGAAGCGGCATTGAGCAATCGCGTGCCGGAAGGCTCGCTGCTCAGTCACGACTTGTTCGAAGGCACCTTCGCCCGCGCAGGGCTCGCTTCCGATATTGAAGTGGTGGAAGAATTTCCATCGCGCTACGACGTAGCCGCGGCACGCACACATCGCTGGGCGCGCGGCGATTGGCAATTGCTGCCGTGGATCTTGGGGCGAAAAGATGCTGCACGAAGCGGCAGTGGTTTGCTGCCCCTCATCGGTCTGTGGAAAATGATCGACAATCTGCGACGCACGCTCTCGGCGCCCGCAATTGTCATGGCGCTGCTGGCGGGATGGTTGTTACCGCTGCCCGCCGCGTTGTTATGGACAGCATTTGTGCTGACTACCATTGTGTTGCCGGGATTATTGCCGGTACTCGCCGCCATCCTGCCGCGACGACGCGGCGTCAGCGCACACAGTCATCTGCGTGCCCTGGCGAATGATCTCGGGCTTGCTCTGTTGCAGATGTTTTTTGTCATCACTTTGCTGGCTCATCAGGCGTGGTTGATGACCGACGCCATTGGCCGCACCTTGTTTCGCCTGTTTGTAAGTCATCGCAACCTGCTTGAGTGGGTGACTGCAGCGCAGGCGCAGCTCAGTGCGCGACTCACGCTGGTTGCCATGTATAGACGCATGTTTTCCAGTGTATTCATTGCAGTTGTTGCTGCAATGCTGATGATGTTGATTGGAAGTTCGGCGTGGTGGCTGGCGCTGCCGTTTATTTTATTGTGGCTGGCCGCACCAGCCATTGCACGCGCAATCAGCGAGTCGCCGCTGGTGGCGGGACGCCTGGCAGTCTCCAGCGAGGATGCATTGGCGCTGCGTCTGGTAGCACGGCGTACCTGGCGATATTTCGAGACCTTCGTAACGCCATTGGATCACATGCTGCCGCCGGATAACTTCCAGGAAGATCCACAGCCGGTGCTGGCGCATCGCACCTCGCCTACCAACATGGGTCTGTATCTGTTGTGTGCTGTCAGTGCGCGTGATTTTGGCTGGGCTGGTATGCCAGACATCGTGGCGCGCCTGGAAGCAACACTGGCGACCATGCACCGCCTGCAGAAATGTCGCGGCCACTTCTATAACTGGTACGAGACGCGTGATCTGCGGCCGCTGGAACCACGCTATGTTTCGTCGGTGGACAGTGGCAATCTCGCAGCACATCTGATTGCAGTGGCCAATGCCTGCCGCGAGTGGGCCGACAGTGATGTGGATGACAGCGCCAGTCTGGCCGGTATTGCCGATGCTGTGCACCTGACCCGCACCGCGCTGCGACAACTACCTGATGTTCGCACACACGCCATTACCCGTCGTCAGCTTGAAGATGCTCTGAATGCCCTGAGTGCGGCATTTCAGAAACTTGCAAATGATGCCTCCGTTCGCGCTGAGCCTGAGCTTGTCGAACGGGTCGAAGCATTCCGGTCATTAGAACCTTACGACAGGCACAGGGCGAACGATAAAGAATCACGATCGGAAAACATCGTCATTCTTGCCACCACTTTGGCAGACAGTGCGCGTGCGCTGGCCAACGAGCAAACCGGAGGACAGGACGACGCTGCGCATACCGACCTGCTGTACTGGGCGGAGGCCACGCTCGGCTCGATTGCAAGCTGGCAGCGTGAGGTAATGCAGTCAGATGCTGCGCGCCTGGTGTTGCAGCAACGCTTGCTTGCCATTGCGATGGACGCACACACCATGGCACTGGCCATGGAGTTCGAATTCCTGCTCGATCCGGAACGTAATTTGCTGTCCATCGGCTACAGCGCCACCGACGGTACGCTCGATCCCAGTTGTTACGACTTGCTGGCCTCGGAAGCACGACTGGCGAGCTTTTTTGCGATCGCAAAGAACGATGTATCCACTCGGCACTGGTTTCGCCTCGGCCGTTCCGTAACAGCAATCGGGCGCGGCGCGGCGCTGATTTCCTGGTCCGGGTCGATGTTCGAGTACTTGATGCCATCGCTGGTGATGCGCGCACCGGTGGGCAGTCTGCTGGAACAAACCAGTCGCCTGATCGTGCGCCGACAGATTGCTTACGGCGCAGCGCTCGGCGTTCCCTGGGGTGTTTCCGAGTCGGCATTCAGCGCGCGCGATCTCGAGTTCACTTATCAGTATTCGAACTTTGGCGTGCCGGGGCTGGGCCTGAAACGAGGCCTGAGCGAGAACCTGGTGATTGCACCTTATGCCACGGCGCTCGCGGCGATGGTCGATCCGGCTGCGGCGGTATGCAATTTTGCAAAACTGACTACGGTGGGTGCGTATGGCCGTTATGGGTTTTACGAAGCGCTCGACTATACGCGTTCCCGGCTGCCCTCCGGATCGCACGTGGCCATCGTGCGTGCCTTCATGGCGCATCACCATGGCATGACCGTGGTGGCGATTGCCAATGTGCTGTTCGACGGCCGCATGCGTGCGCGTTTTCATGCCGAAGCCAGCGTGCAGGCCACCGAACTGCTGTTGCAGGAGCGCACGCCACGTGATGTTTCCATTGCTCATCCGCGCGCTGAAGAAGTTGCCACTGCAGCGCGCATCAGCAGTACAGATTTTCCGGAAGTACGGCGATTACATACGCCACACACAGCCACGCCACAGACTCATTTGCTGTCGAATGGCCGCTATGCGGTGATGCTCACCGGCGCTGGTTCCGGCTACAGTCGCTGGCGCGAGCTGGGCCTGACACGCTGGCGCGAAGATGCCACGCGCGACGATGCCGGCAGCTATATATTTTTGCGTGATGCCGCAGACGGCACTGTCTGGTCCGCCGGCTATCAGCCTAGCGGAGTGGAGCCAGACAGCTACGAAGTGACTTTTACCGAAGATCGTGCCGAGTTCCAGCGCATTGACGGCAAGCTGGCCACAACACTGCATGTGGTGGTATCTCCTGAAGACGACGCCGAGGTACGGCGTGTGTCGATCACCAACAGCGGTGATGATGCACGCGACATTGATGTCACCTCCTACAGTGAACTGGTGCTGGCGCCGCCAGCGGCCGACAACGCGCATCCGGCATTTTCAAAACTTTTTGTGCAGACTGAATATGTTGCGCGGCTCGGTCTGCTGCTCGCCACGCGCCGACGCCGTTCACCCGACGAAGCGCAGGTCTGGGTCGCGCATCACGTGGTAGTGGAAGGCGAAGTGCTGGGTCGGGCCGAATACGAAACAGATCGGACGCGTTTTCTGGGGCGCAGTCGTGAAATCAATGCAGCGATTGCCGTAATGGATGGCAGGCCGCTATCGAATACCGTCGGCACCGTACTTGATCCGATCTTTGCATTGCGCAGTCGCGTGCGCATTCAACCCGGCGCGACCGTGCGATTGTCCTTCTGGACCAGCGTGGCCGAATCACGCGTCGCGGTGCTGGATTTGTTCGACAAGCATCACGATGCCAATGCCTTTGTGCGTGCAGCTACTTTGGCATGGACACAAGCACAGGTGCAGCTGCGCCATCTGGGCGTGACTGCCGAACAAACCAACCTGTTTCAGCGCCTCGCCGGTCATGTGTTGTATGCCAATGCCTCGTTGCGACCCTCGTCCGATACCATTCAACGTGGCGGCGGTACGGCCCCTGCCCTGTGGGCGCAGGGTATTTCCGGCGATTTGCCCATCGTGCTATTGCGCATCGATCATGTCGAAGACATCGATATCGTGCGGCAGCTGTTGCGCGCGCATGAATACTGGCGACTGAAACAACTGGCAGTCGATCTGGTGATCCTCAACGAGCGCGCACATTCCTATGTTCAGGATTTGCAGAATGCGCTGGACACGTCGGTGCGCATGAGCCAGTCGCGGCCGGTCGTGAATGCCGGTGTCGATAACACCCATGTCGATAGCAAGGGTTCGGTATTCGTATTGCGCACCGACCTGATTTCAGCAGAGACGCGCGCGGTGTTGTCCTCGGTCGCACGTATTGTGTTTCATGGCCAACGTGGCAGTCTCGCAGAGCAACTTGAACGTCGTGCCGAGAGCAACAGCGTGACCAGGCATCTGCTGCCAATCAAGTCGCGTATGCCGGTTGCAATACCCCCTGCATCGCCACGCGAACTGGAATTCTTTAACGGCGTGGGCGGCTTTGCCGCAGAGGGACGCGAGTACGTCATTACGCTGGAGGCAGAACAATCTACGCCCGCGCCATGGATCAATGTCATTGCCAATCCGCAATTCGGCTTCCAGGTATCGGCGGAAGGCGGTGGCTATACCTGGTCGGTGAACAGTCGCGAAAACCAGCTGACGCAGTGGAGCAACGATCCGGTTACCGACCGCTCTGGAGAAGTATTGTATGTGCGCGATGAAGACACCGGCGAAGTATGGAGTCCCACTGCCGCGCCGGTACGTGATGCCGCGCCCTATGTAATTCACCATGGTCAGGGCTACAGCCGTTTCGAACACAACGTGCGGGGTATTGACCTTGAATTGCTGATGTATGTGCCCATCGATGATCCCATCAAGATATTTCGGCTGAAACTTCACAACACTTCACAGCGTACCCGGCATCTGTCGGTGACGGCCTATGTCGAATGGGTGCTGGGAACGTTGCGTGGCGCAGCGGCACCGACCATCACGACCGAGATGGATAGCGTCACCGGTGCAATGCTGGCGCGCAATACCTGGAATGCGGTGTATGGATCACGTGTGGCCTTTGCCGATCTGGCGGGAGTACAAACCCAGTGGACCGGTGATCGACTCGAGTTTCTGGGTCGTCATGGGCGACTCGATCAACCTGCCGCATTGCTCAATTCAGTACCCTTGAGCAAACGCACCGGTGCCGGCCTCGATCCCTGCGGCGCATTGCAGACAGCACTGACGCTGGACAGCGATGAGTCCACCGAAATTGTGTTCCTGCTCGGTGAAACAGCCTCGGTGAGCGACACGCAGACCTTGCTGATGCGTTATCGGGCCTGCGATCTGGATGCCGTGTTGCGTACCGTTACAGGCTATTGGGATGAAGTGCTTGGTACGGTCCAGGTCAAGACGCCCGATCGATCCATGGACATCATGCTCAACCGCTGGCTGCTGTATCAAACGCTGGTGTGCCGCACCTGGGCGCGTTCCGCTTTTTATCAGGCCAGCGGCGCTTATGGATTTCGCGATCAACTGCAGGACGGCATGGCGCTGGCGGTATCTCGCCCCGCGATTACCCGCGAGCACTTGTTGCGCGCCGCCGGACGACAATTTCCCGAAGGCGATGTACAGCATTGGTGGTTGCCGCCAACTGGTCAGGGTGTGCGCACGCGTATATCCGATGATCGCATCTGGCTTGCCTACGCATGTTTGCATTACCTCAACGTCACCGGTGATGTGTCGATCCTGGATGAACAGGTACCTTTTATCGAAGGCGCCAAACTTGAACCCGGTGAACATGACGCCTATTTTCTGCCCGCTTTCGGCGAAGACAGCGCAACCCTGTTCGAACACTGCGCACGCGGACTGGATGCCAGTCTTGCCGTCGGTGCGCATGGTTTACCGTTGATCGGCACCGGCGACTGGAACGACGGCATGAATCGCGTCGGTGAGCAGGGCCGCGGCGAAAGCGTGTGGCTGGGATGGTTCCTGCACACCACGCTCACCGGTTTTGCCGCCGTGGCCAATGCGCGTAACGAACCGGCACGCGCTGCACAGTGGGTGGTGCATGTTGCTGGATTGAGTGCGTCGCTGGAACGCGAGGCGTGGGATGGCACATGGTATCGGCGCGGTTATTTTGATGATGGCAGCGTTTTTGGTTCGGCGAGTAATGAGGAGTGCCGCATCGATTCCATCGCGCAATCCTGGAGTGTGCTGTCCGGGGCTGCGAATCCAGTACGTGCCGCGCAAGCCATGGCTGCGGTGGATACACAATTGATCCGACGCAATGAGGGACTGGCGCTGCTGTTTGCACCGCCCTTCGATCACACGCCGCTGGACCCGGGTTACATCAAGGGCTATCCACCCGGCCTGCGCGAGAATGGCGGACAGTACACGCATGCGGCGGCCTGGTCGGTCATAGCGTTCGCGAAACTCGGCGATGGCGACAAGGCAGCGGAACTATTTTCGCTGCTCAATCCGATCAATCATGCCAGCACGCGCACCGGCCTGCGACGCTACAAGGTGGAACCCTATGTAGTGGCGGCAGACGTGTACTCCGTAGCGCCGCATGTGGGTCGCGGCGGCTGGACCTGGTATACCGGCGCGGCTGGCTGGCTGTATCGAGCCGGGCTTGAGAGTATTCTCGGCTGCCAACAGCACGGCGACCGTCTGTTGCTCGATCCTTGTATTCCGAAGTCATGGCCCCGTTTCGAGATAAGCTTCAAGTATCGCTCAGCACGATACGAAATCATCGTTGAGAATCCTGACGCCGTCAGCCACGGCATCACTCGCACCCTGCTGGATGGTCTTGAAGTACCCGCACCGACACGAATCGAGTTGCTTGACGATGGTGCAACACATCTTGTGCACGTTACGTTGGGTTAGAACGGCGGCCCCGGTGCCTTCCAGCACGTAATCCAAACAACGTAGCATCGCCACGCATACTTGGGAAACCGATCCGCCTCCTTGCGATTCTGCCGCCATGCATAATCTGGTTATGATTTATGGCTGCTTTTCGAATATCTGCACATTCTGGAATTCCGGGGTTTCCGGGTTCCAGCTGGTGGCAACGAAAGTCTTGCCATCCTGCGACACGGCATAGACGTTGTATTCAAAGTCCTTGCCACGGATCTGAAACACGCGGGCCAGCAGGTTCGAATTGACTCGCGAGAAGGAATAACTCTGTTCCCTGGGATCTCCGGGCGCGCTGAGGCACGACTCCTTCATTGCGCACGTATGTTGCTGGCCATCAGGAATCACAACCAGCGTCTTCGTCGGAGCGGGCGCCGGATATTCCGGATAAATATTCATTCGCAAGCCGGCGCCATCCGGTGTGAACACCCAGGTGAAGGTGGGCGAGCGACGCGTCTGCACACCGCTGGGGCCGGCCCGTCCCATTTTTGACTTTTCGAGGTTGATCGTCCAGGTGCCCACGAATGCGTCAAGTCCGTTAGCGGATTGAGCGATTGCAGGGGGCGCAGCAACAACAAGGCCAACAATAAAAGCGATGGCCGTGTTATGAATTTTTCTACTTGGGGACATAGAAGCCTCCGCTGCTAGCCTGTTGGTAAGCGGACGATCGCATCTATCAAATTTTTTGGCGGCAACAACTGGCGCACCCCACGATGAGCCAGTCGCTTGCAAGCGGGCGAGAACTTACGGCTGCTTATCGAACACCTGAATGTTGTGGTATTCGGGTGTATCAGGACCCCAGCTCACGGAAGTAAAAGTCTTGCCATCTCTCGACACCGTGTAGTGGGAATATTCGTAGACCTCGCCCTTGATGTAAAAGACTCGGGCCACCAGGTGAGAATCCAGATAGTGATACACGTAAGTCTGGTCCTTGGGATCGCCGCCGCCGGTGAGGCAGGCTGTTTTATTTTTCGTGTCACAGCCGCGCAGCTTGCCATCAGGGATCAAAGTCATGGTCCGCGTCGGCGCCGGCTGCGGGTATTCGGTGTAAACATCCATGCGCAGGCCCGGGCCTTCCGGCGTAAAGGTCCATGTGAAGGTGGGTGAACGAACGATATTCGCACCAGTCGGTCCCATCCGCCCCATCTTGGTCTTTGCGGCATTCATCTGCCACCTGCCCGCGAATTTGCTCAGGTCAGGCTTTGACTGGGCCGCCGCAGGTGCAGATTGCGCGAATGCAGTGGACACAGACAGACTGAGGCCAAGCCCCATGGCCGTCGCGATTACTGCGTAACGAATTTGCTGGATCATTGACATGTCATCCTCCGCTCTTCATTTCCGATTCTATGACTTTCTGATTTGGTGCTGCAGCATCAACCATAGATCATGGTTGAGCCGCTTTCGAGCGGTCATGCGCTTCGAGCGCGTATATGGCCTCAATGGTCGCAGTGTAGTACCTGAGCATTGCATCTTTGCCCACAACCCAGGGGCTGGTCTTACCCGCCTTGCCTTCGTTGACCAGCTTGGCCTTCTCCCAGGCATCGTCCAGGAAGGGATGACTGGCCAGCACAACATCGGCTCCTGACGCGAGGCTTACCTTGGCAAACTTGTCGAGCGAATCCCGCATGATCTTGCCGCCGCCTTTGGATGGCTCCTTCACATGATTCAATCCCGTGCCACCAATGAAGGAGATCACGTGGGGCCGACCTTGATCAGTGACGGGAATGATCGCGGAAACGGCCCCCGGGGTATGCCCGGGCGTGAGATGGAAGCTGATGGTCGTGCCGCCCAAGGTGAGCTTGTCACCGTCATTGATGGCGACGTCCCGGTTCGGCGGTGGCACGCGCAGCGCACCGGCCGCCGCTTCTTTAGCGACGATGTCCCAGTCGATACCGCTCATCAATACCTTGGCCTTGTATTTTTCCTGTAGATATTTTGCGCCGCCGAAGTGGTCAGCGTGGCCATGGGTGAGCACGATGTATTTGATCCTGGCGGGATCGAGCCCGACTTGGCGAAGGCCGCCTTCGATATATTGGGCAGCTTCCTCGGTGCTGTTCAGCGTATCGAACAGGATGATGCCGTCGCTGGTGTTCAGCGCCCAGGCATTCACCCAGTTGATGCCGAGATAGTAGAACTGATCAAACGCCTTGACTGCGGGCAGGGTCGGAAGCTTGCGGGAGGAAGGAACTCCGTTTGCAAAAATCTTGTCGTCGATCAGGTAAAGCGTACTCGGCAAGTTGCGCACGCTGACATCGCCCTTGAGCGTGAGATAAGCCAGGTCGATGTGGTCTTGTACAGACTCAGGCAAGGCCGTCTGGGGTGCATCGTAAGGCTCGGCCTGTGCCAGCGACGGCAGACACAGAAACGCGGTGGCGGTCAGCAGGTGATTCTTAAGCTCATGCACGATCTCTTTCCCCCAGGACATAACAACATTATGTTGGGAACCCGCTTCGACGTCCCCGGACATAGCAGCGATTCTGTACCATGATGCCGCCAGTGCGCGGCCTCAGTGTGCTTTGCGGAGAATACAGGCCTGTTGCTCCTTCTGGCAATGTCCTGCAGGGGATTGCGAGTTGCTCGCGTTGCCACTTGAACACCGGTATTCGCATGTCTACAGTACTGTAGGCATACTGTTCCGCATTGAGCGAACGTAGCCGATCTCGACAACCCAGTTATAGATGAACGATCTCTCAGGGGAGCAACAGACAAGATGACTCACTGGAAACTCCTGGCGGGAGCCGGAACTTTGGCATTGATCGCCGCTGGCGTCGTGGCCGCGCAAAACGCAACGCAAAACAATGCGCCGGCCCAGCCAATCGCAACCAACGAGCCCTACCCACAGTGGGCATTTCCCGGACCGCACAACCTGAGCGTCCCGGACAGCAAGCGGGCCTTTTCCTGGGTGCAGATGTTCGATCGCACCACTGCGGTTGACTGGTTTCCGGACGAACACCCGGCCATGCCCACTGCGGTAAAGGGCCAACTGCGCGTATACGCCTGCGGTTTTTGCCATCTTCCGGAAGGCGCAGGGCGTCCGGAAAACGCCGCGCTGGCAGGTCTGCCATACGAATATTTCATGCAACAGATCAACGACATGCAATCCGGCAAGCGCAACACACCGAACCCGAATTTCGGCCCCGGCGTGAACATGATGCTGACCATCAATCACAAGGATCTGCAGAAAAAAGATATCGAGGACGCGGCGCGTTACTACGCCGGACTCAAATACGTGAATCACACCAAGATCGTCGAGACCACCGAAATTCCCCGCATCGCCCGCACGGATTCCTTTGTGTACGTGCTGGACAAGTCGGGCGCGAAAGAACCCCTGGGTGAGCGCATCGTCGAAGCTCCCGATGATTTCGAACGTTTCGAAATGCGAGACCACCGCGTCGGTGTTACGGCCTATGTCCCGCCAGGGTCAATTGCCCGCGGTGCAATATTGGCCAAAGGAAACGGCAATCCGGCCATAGCCTGCGAGACCTGCCATGGTCCCGGCCTGAAAGGCACGCCCATCGGCCCGCCGATTGCCGGACGCCCGCTGACGCCGAACTTTCGCCAGATGTACGCCTTCAAAACCGGTACCCGCAAAGGACCAAGCGCTTTACTCATGACTCCGGTGGTGGCTAACCTGTCGAATAAGGACATGATAGATCTTGCCGCCTATGTCGGCTCACTAGAGCCTTGAAGAACGAGGTTGCGCTTTAGCCCAGGAACAGGTTTAAACACGATCGAAACGGCAATGTGCGCGTCAGTAAAAAACGCGCCTGCATCAGGAATTGCCGATCCCGATGGGACGTTTGGCCCGGTCACTGCGGCATGGTAAATTCATGTTTTATTGAAGGGGTATCACCATGCAACTGACTACTTTGACCAGGCTCGCAGCCGTATTGTCGCTTTGTGCTGCGTCAGCCGCTTTCGCCCACCACTCCAACGCGATGTACGAACGCACCAGGACGCTCGATGTCACGGGCACGATACGCGAGTTCCAATGGACCAACCCGCATACCTTCATCGAGCTAACGGTGGACAGTGCAAACGGCCCACAGAACTTCACTATTGAAGGTCCGACACCGGGTGTACTCCGCGCTCAAGGCTGGAAATTCAATTCGCTCAAACCCGGCGACAAGGTGGTGGTAAAAGTTCACCCGCTCAAGGAAGGCCGACTCGGCGGCGGTCTGATCAGCGTCACCATGGCGGATGGCAAGATTCTGCCGGGCGGCAATGCTTATGCGGCTGACAAGGCGGGCAAATGAAGAAGATGTTCAATCGACGTGGTGTTGCCCTGCTGTCCGTATCTGCCGCGTTACTGTGGGCGGTGCTGCACCCTTCCGTGGGCGTCGCTCAGCAATCCGAGTACCTGAAGGACGCCACCCCCTGGCAGAAAAGCACCAAGGGCATCAGCGGACTGTGGAACATGCAGGGTTACGTCAGCAGCTCGACCAATCCGCCGCGCGCACGCGTTGCGCGTGACATGAACGGACAGATACCGCCCCTGCTGCCGTGGGCCAAAGAACTGCTGGAAAAGCGCTTGGCCGACGCCGAGCAGGACAAGGCGTTTCCGAACACGGCTTCGTTGTGTCTGCCACAGGGCGTTCCCTACATGCTGCATGCCGCCGTGGGTGGGCCACTGCAGATTCTCGAAACACCGGGACAGGTGACTTTCATCTCGGACGCCTACAATGAGTTTTTTATGGTCTACCTGAACGAGGAACTGCCGCCGCTGGAGGACATCGAGCCCACGTATCACGGCGAGTCAGTCGGTCGTTGGGAAGGTGACACGCTGGTGATCAGTAGTGCCGGCTTCAAGACCATCACCACGCTGGATCAGGTCGGCATGCCGCACAGCGAAGAAATGCGGGTCACCACTCGCATACGCCGCACCGATCCCCAGACGCTGGAATTTCTGGTGACTGTCGATGATCCCAAGACCTTCTCCAAACCCTGGACCCGGCGACAGATTTACAAGAAGGCCGCCGACAATGCGCGTATTGCGGAAGTGGTCTGTGAAAATCAGCGCAATGGACTCGACCCCAAGACGGGATACCAGTCGCTGGAATTCAAGCCGCCACCCATACAGTAACTCAGTTCGTTCGTATTCATCACGCCGCAGCCATTCAGGCTGTAGCCTGATCGAACAGCAACATGGCTCAGCCGATATCCTCGACTGAGCCATGTTTTTAAAACCCTGAAATGCTGCGGGTGGGGTCAGCCACCCGCAAACATCAAACACTGCTTCAGAACTTGTAGCGCGCTCCTGCGGTGTAGTAGCGACCAACGATATCGTCGCTGGTTGCCCAGCCGCCGAACTGACCGGTATTGGCCATGGTTCCATAGAAGTTCGCCGGTGGCGGTTTCTTGTTGAACAGGTTCTGTACATTCAGGAACACATCCAGCTCACCCTTGACGGCTGCTACGCGGTAATTGAGATTCAGATTGGAAGTCCAGAGGGACTTGACCTTCTGACCCGTGGTCGCCAGCGCAGGATCGCCGATCATCGACATGCTGTTGCGCCAGCGTGTCTGCAGATCGGCCGAGAAGCTATCCGTGAACCCATAACGAACCAGCAGCGTCGCACGACTCGACGGGCTGGCCTGCAGGCCGCCGAAGCCATAGGAGGCGCCACCCTGGTCGACTGTGGACAGGTTCGGCCGGACATACTTGATGTGCGGCTGATAGGTATACAAGGCACGCAGCGAGCAGCGGATGCGAACCCAGCCGTGTCGAGTAGTTCACTTCCAGATCACCACCCCAGGTGTGGATGTTGGCAATGTTGTACACGGTCGTCGCCCAGCTCACGATAGTGTTCGTAGGCACTCTGGTGATGTTGCCCACGCCCAGCGTGCGGGTCTGCAGCGCGCAGTACGGCGAGGCGCCGCCGCTGTCGTAGCAGCTGCGCTGAACCGCCTGATCGGTGCCCGAAAGCGCCACGATGGCGTTCGACAACTCGATGTCGTACCCGTCAACCGACACACTCAAGCCCTGGACCGACTCCGGCTGCCAGACGATGCCCAGCGTCATCGTACGGCCGATCTCAGCCGTCAGATTCGGGTTGCCATACTCGAAACGGGGTGCATTGGGGGCGTTGCCGCCGAGCAGCAAGTCCGCAATGTTGGTCTGTTGTGTGCCCACGGACGGCGCAAACAGGTCGTTCAGCGTGGGTGCACGGATGTCTCTCGATTTCGTACCGCGCACGCGCCATGAGTCGTTGATATTCCAGTCGAGACCCACCTTCCAGGTGGTGTACTCACCGGTCGTGTCGTAACTGGTGTAGCGCACCGCGCCATTGAGGTTCAGTGCTTTGACCATCGGCACATCAACAAGTAGCGGCGCAACGGCCTCGACTGCGACTTCCTTGACCGTCTGCGAAACCTCGGAGCGATTGGCGAATGTGGTGGCCCACTCCGACGTGGTGGCCCCGCAGTTGTAACGCAATCCCATGGCCGCGCAGTTGGTCGGACGAGTCGGATCAAGCGGTGGCATGCCGCTCACGCTGCTGAAGCTCTGCTTGCGCCACTCGCCAGACAGTGCGACACCGAATGGACCTGCCCAGGTATCGAACGGCTTGCCGGTGATGCTGCCGGAAACCTCGTCCTGCTTGGTCGTGGCGACGTAGGTCGTATTGCCCAGGACGTAGGCCAAGGCCTGCGGACTCTCACTCCCGGGACCAAAGACGTTGATTGGCACGCAGCCGGGAAATGCGGTGGGATTGGTGATCGTTACGTTACAAACAGTCTGACCGGAAGAATTGACCACCGCATCCATCGCGGCGCTAAGACGGAAGTTATTGACGTTGTTGTTGTGTACGTCATCCAGTTCGGCATTGCCGTGGACGAAACCCAAGGTCCAGTCGTAGCTGCCCAGCTTGCCTTCGAGTCCGGACATGACGAACAGCTGTGTCTCTTCGACCACCGGCTTGATGCGCGTATCGGTACTGTTGACCAGCTTGCCGAAGGTGAAGGTGCCCGGAGTGACCGGGACCTGAGCGCGCACCGCCGCTGGCAGGTAAGCATTATCGCGGCTGAGGACGCCACCGGTACCTCCCACATTCAACCAGCCGGCAGAAAAGCCGTTGGTTTTTTTGTTGCCGGCGACCTCGACATAGCCGTGCAGATCGTCGGTGAAGTCGTAGTCAAAGCGACCGAAGATCTGGTGACTGCGCAACGAGGCCTTCAACGAACCATCCAGATAAGCGCCGTCGCCACCGATGCCGAGGGCGGCATTCCCGGTTACCGCCGCGCCGGCTCCGGCCACGAACGGAGCCAGCACACCCGGCGCAGTGAACTGCTGATTGTTGAACGTGCCGGCGCCAGTGCGGATCAGACCACCGAAGGTCGCGTCATTACGCTTTACATTGCAGGTAAGGAAGTAGGGAATGGGGCTGCTGTTGCCCAGCATGCCGCACAGATGGTTGTTGGGCCGTGAAGAACGGAAGGCAATGCCCTCGTCGTCATGGAACTCGTAGCTGCCCTCAATGTGCGCCCGATCACCCAGTCTGGTGCCCGCGGCAACACCGAATGAATATTGCTGGCCGTCGCTTTGTTCGGACAGGCCGTACTTCGCCTCTGCTTTCACGCCATTGAAGTCGCGATCCGTGATGAAGTTGATGACACCGGTGATGGCATCCGAGCCGTACACAGCCGAGAGACCACCGGTCACCACATCCACGCGCTTGATCATCAGCTGCGGGATCATGTCGGAGTCAACCACGTTGGTCGAGGTGGTTGAGGGCACGCGGTGGCCGTCCATCAGCACCAGGGTGCGCGCCTCACCGAGATTACGCAGATTCAGGCCACTGCGCGCACCGTTGCCGCCACCGCCTGCACCGATGCCCACATTGGGATTGGAGGTCGGACCGTTCGACCCGGAAAACACCGGCAGACTGTTCAGCGCTTCAGAGATCGTACCCGGATTAACCGCAAGCAACGCCTGCGCATCAACCACCGTCACCGGCGTCGGGCTGTCGTTGCCATTGGTGATCACGCGTGAACCGGTGACCACAACTTCTTCCAGTTCCAGTGCACTTGTCTGTGCCTGCGCCGTAAAAGCGAATACGAGTGCGCTCGTCCCCACCAGCAACATGGCTGGCCGATTGGATCTTGTGAATTTCATTACAACCCTCTCCCAATTTATCAATCAAATGTCTCTTACCAACTTGACTTTGATGGCCCGATTTCAGGTTCGTCTCGGGATTCAAATCCCGGACTCAGCAAGTCAAGCTGCGAATACTTCAATACAGATTAGAGCAGAAAAAGCACGCCGCCGCCCATAGCAAAAATGCTCGAACCATTGATACTCAACCTTGGTGATTGAGCGTACAGGCACCAGCCGGGAGGCTGAATCAGTTTTCGATGCTGGCGTATAAGTTCTTGTTGAATTTGGCACGCCCCTGCTCTCAGAATCTGTTCAAAGGTCAGCTATGGATCCGGCAGTGGTCAGATAGGGCCCAGGGCGCGCCGCACCGGTGCAAAACTGCGGCGATGCTCAGGACATGGGCCATGGGTGCGCAAGGCCTGCAGATGCACCGCCGTGCCGTAACCCTTGTGTCTGGCAAAGCCGTAGGCCGGATAGTGTTGATCCAGTTGCAGCAGCAGTGCGTCACGATGCACTTTGGCCAGTATCGATGCAGCGCTGATGGCTGGAATCAAAACATCACCTTCAACCACCGCCTCTGCGGTACAGCCAAAAGACAAGCCCTGCAAGTTGGGCAGCTTGTTGCCATCAACTTGTAAATGTAATGGGGGCAAATGCAATTGGGCATGGCTGTATGGTGCGGGCAGCTTGAGCATATCCAGCGCACGTCGCATGGCCAGCAAGGTGGCTTGCAGAATGTTGATGGCGTCGATTTCAGCAACGCTGGCGCAAGCGACTGACCAGGCCAGCGCCTGATCACGAATGAGTGGCGCGAGATGATCACGTTGCTTCCCGGACAACTGCTTGGAGTCATTCAACCCGGCAATGGGACGTTCGGGATCGAGGATGACTGCACTGGCGATGACCGGGCCTGCCAGCGGGCCACGCCCTGCTTCGTCTACGCCGATGATGAGCCTCACGATTGCGCTGGGCCCTGTCATGCGGTCAACAATTCATGGATCGCCTGTGCAGCCGTAGCACTGGCATTCTGACGTAATTGCCGATGCATGCGGGTGAACTCCGCGTCCAGCTCAGCGCGGTCGGGACGAGTCAGCTGCGCCAGCACTGCGGACCCGAGTACTTCGTCACTCACCTGATCATTCAGATACTCGGGTACCAGCTTGCGGCCAGCCAGTAAATTGGGTTGTGAAAAGAACGGCGCTTTCATCAGGCCGAGATTGATCAGCAGAAAGGTGGTAAACCAGTTGGCCCGGTAAGCCACAACCATCGGCCGCTTGACCAGCGCTGCTTCCAGCGTTGCAGTGCCCGATGCCAGCAGCACCACATCACTGGCAATCATGGCCAGCTGGGCCTGTCCATCCAGCAACTTGACCTGTTGCAGCACACCCGCCTGTTGCAGGGCGGTGGCGAACATATCACGCAGTGGATCGCTGGCCATGGGTGCAATGAAACACAGTTCCGGACGCTGTTTAAGCAACCAGGCAATGGTACGGGCGAAGTCACCGCTGAGACGCGCCACTTCTTCCTTGCGACTGCCCGGCAATACCGCGATGCAGAGCGCACCTGCCGCCACACCCAGTGTCGCACGCGCTGCGGCACGATCCGTTTGTAATGGCACCTGATCCGCCAGGGGATGGCCGACAAAGCGCACATTCACCCGGTGGACGTCATAGAAGGATTTTTCAAAGGGCAGCAGGCACAGCATCAAGTCCACTGACTGAGCGATTTTCCTGACGCGCCCCTGACGCCAGGCCCAGACCTGCGGGCTGACATACTGTACGGTGCGAATGCCCGCCTTCTTCAGGCTGCGTTCGACGCTGAGGTTGAACTCCTTGTAATCAACACCGATGTAGACATCCGGTGGATCGGCCAGCAGACGCTCAATGAGTTCACGGCGAATACGCAGCAGGCGTCGCAAATGAGGAATGACTTCAACCAGCCCCATCACTGCCAGTGATTCAACGGTATGCCAGGCCGTACAGCCAGCCGCCTGCATGCGTGGTCCGGCAATGCCGAAAAATTCTGCATCCGGATAGTGCTGACGCAGCGCCTGTATCAGGTCTGCGCCGAGATTGTCACCGGAGGGTTCACCGGCAACCATGGCAATGCGTAATGGCTTGTTCACAGTACGCTCAGGCCGCATGTATCGACGTCAGCGAATCAGGCTGCGATTGCTGCGCGGAATGAAGTCCACAAACGCCTGGATTTCCGGCTGGCTGCGGGCGAGCTCAGTCAGTTGAGTCACGGCTTCTTCAAGCTTCAGGCCCGAGCGATACAGCAATTTGTAGGCATTGCGGATGTTGCGGATCTGCTCTGGCGTAAAACCGCGACGCTTCAACCCTTCAGAATTGACGCTATGGGGTTCCGCCGGCGCGCCCACTGCCATGACATAGGGTGGCACATCACGGGTGATTGCCGAGTTGTTGGCGAGGAAGGCATGTGCACCCACCTTGCAGAACTGATGAATGCCGGAGTAACCCGCCATGATCACCCAGTCATCCACTTCCACATGCCCGGCCAGTGTCGCGTAGTTGGCCAGCACACACTTGCTGCCCACGATGCAATCATGCGCAACATGGGTGTAAGCCATGAACAGGTTGTCACTGCCGATACGCGTCACGCCATGACCGGTCACGGTGCCACGATTCATGGTGCAGCATTCACGAAATACATTGCGATCGCCGATCTCCAGCCGGGTGGGTTCGCCCCTGTACTTCATATCCTGTGGCGCGTCGCCAATGGATGCGAACTGGAAGAACTTGTTCAACACACCAATGCGCGTCGGCCCATTGATGACTACATGCGGGCCGATGTGCGTACCGGCGCCAATTTCCACGCCAGCACCAATCACCGTATAGGCGCCTACTTCCACATCAGCAGCCAGTTGTGCATCAGGAGAAACAATTGCGGTGGGATGTATAGCCATTAAAAAATCCACTCAGCCGTTATTTTTTCTTGCCGACGGCAATCATCATTTTGCAGGAGGTCGCTTCCGCACCATCAACTTCGGCGACCGTGTCGAACTTCCAGATGCCACGCATGATGCGCTCCACTCTGGCTTTCAGAATCAGCTGATCGCCGGGCCGCACGATCTTGCGAAAGCGCACGTCATCGAGGCCGGCAAAATAAAACTGGGTCACTTCGTCGGGATAGACGTTCTCGGTAATGAACGCCAGCAAGCCCGCTGCCTGCGCCAGCGCTTCCAGCATCAACACACCGGGCATGACCGGATTACCGGGAAAATGACCCTGAAAAAACTGTTCGTTGATGGTGAGGTTTTTCAGCGCAATGATGTGTTCGCCCGCTTTGACGTCCAGCACCCGGTCCACCAGCAGGAACGGATAGCGATGCGGCAAACGCCGCATGACTTCCAGAATATCCACGCTGGTGGGGGTTGCTCCCGGTGTAATGCTCGCAGCAGTTATCTCGGTCATTGACGAATCCCCCATTGCCCATTGGTAATTTTTTCAGGCATTTTCTTCAGTCGTGTCATCGGCAGGCCGGTTGCGGCCAGTCTTGCCACCGAGACGACGTACTTCTTTAACCAGGTCATCCAGCTGTGCAAAGCGTGCTGCATTGCGCCGGAACTTGCGCGTCTCATCAACATGCAACGCCCCGGAATAGACGCCGGGTTTGCGGATCGAGGCCGACACCATGCTTTTGCCGGTGACCACCACGTTATCGCAAATGCTCAAGTGACCGGCAATGCCCACCTGCCCGGCAATCATGCAACGACTGCCAATGGTGGTGCTGCCGGAGACGCCGACAAACGCCGCCATCGCCGTATGCGCACCGATGTGCACGTTGTGGGCAATCTGGATCTGGTTGTCGAGCTTGACGCCATCTTCGATGACGGTATCGCCAATGGCGCCGCGATCAATGGTGGTGCTGGCCCCTACTTCGACATCATTGCCGATACGCACCGCGCCTATCTGCGGCACCTTGACCCAGCCGCTGGCGGGATCCGGCGCAAAGCCGAATCCCTCGGAACCGATCACTGCGCCCGGATTCACAATGCAACGCTCGCCGATCACGGTAGCGTCACACAGCGTGACATGGGCGATGAGGCGCGTGTCATCGCCCACCACGACATTCGACCCCAGCACGCAACCCGGCCCGATCACCACCCGCGCGCCGATCCGGCAGCCCACGCCTACCACCGCCTGTGCGGCGACATGGGCGCTGGCATCAATGTGCGCAGTCGCATCGACTACCGCAGTGGCATGTTGCCCGGGCGGCAGCGACGGAGGGGGATGCAGTACGGCAGCAATGCGTGCATAGGTCAGGTACGGATTTTTTGCGATCAGCACCGGCACCGGACAGGCATCGGCGCTGGCCGCATCGAGCACCACGGCAGCTGCACGTGTTTGCGCCAGATGAACCCGATACTTGTTGTTGGCCAGAAACGCCAGCGCACCAGGTGCTGCAGCTTCAAGCGTTGCAACCCGCTGCACCACCGCCGCCGGATCGCCGCGCAGCTGGCATCCAAACCGGACTGCCAGCTCACCCAGCGTCATTTCCATCCTGCTCAAATCCCGGTTCCGCTACTTGGTTGCGGGCGTTGCGGGTTTGGCTGCGGCCGGCTTGGCGACAACAGGCGCTGTCACCGGACGGGTTTGCAGATAACTCAGCACCTGGGCGGTCACATCGAAGGTGTCCTTGCTGTACAACGCGACACTGAGCGGCAAGACCATGTCATAACCGCCGTTCTTCGCGAAGGTAGCCACTTCGGAAACCAGCAATTGCTGCAACCTGCCCAGCTCTTCATTGCGCCGCGCGCCCACTTCTTCGGTGAATGACTGGCCTTCGGTTTGCAATTCGGTCTGCCCCTTGGTCAGCTCTTTCTCCAGTGCTTTCTTTTCCTTGTCGGCCATCACTGCGCCATCACGCTGAAACTTCTCGGCCTTGGTTTGCAGATCCTTTTCCATCTGCTGCAGTTCGCGCTGACGGGGCGCGAATTCATTCTGCAATACCAGGCCAGCGGCCTTGGCCTGCGGCGACTCTTCAGCCAGCCGTTGAAAATCCACTACCCCGATCTTCATCTGGGCTTGTGCAGCCCCGGCCGTGAACAGGGCCAGCAAGGTTGCAGCAGCGGCCAGTTTGCGAACTGTTAGGACGGACATCGTAAAAACCTCACATTGAATTAAATAAAAAATTACTAGAAAGCCTGACCCACCGAGAACTGGAATCCTTCTTTCAGATCTTCATAGCGGAAGGCGTCACCTTTGCTGGCGTTCAGTGGCACCGCGTAGCTGAAACGGAAGATGCCCATGGGCGAAAGCCATTGCACTGCAACACCGGTCGAGCGCTTCAATTCCTTGAAACTGAACTTGTATTCGACAGGCGTCAAGCCATCCCTGCCATTAAATCGCACCCCTTCCGTGGAGAACACATTGCCAATGTCGTAGAACAGGCTGAAGCGTGCACTGTTACGCCATTTTGCCGGCATGGGCAGCAACAACTCGGTCTGCAACAGGGTATTCAGATTGCCGCCGTAGGGATTGCCATAGTCGTCGCGCGGACCGAGATAACTTTCCTGGAAACCACGCACCGATGACGGGCCACCGGCGTAGGAGTTCAGGAATGGCGGCGCCGTAGTGGTGTCGCCGATGGCTTTGGCGTAACTGATTTCACCATTGAACAACAGCGTGAATATCCTGCCCAGCGGCACCAACTGCAGCATGTTGTAGCCAGCGCTCAGATAGTCGACGCCGCTGAACGGCAAGGTATAACCCACACTCAGGCTATAACGTGCGCCACGATCGGCGAACAGCGAACGGTTAAGCGAGTTGTAGGACCAGCCAGTGCTCAGCACATAGGTCATGAACTTGTTGCCATACCAGACGGAATTGATGGGCGGCGTACCGCTGAAGCTGTCACGCACGTAAGGCTTGCCATTGTTCAGCACCCAATCCACGGCCTGTTCGGCGCTCGCGCCAGGCCGGGTCAGCATGTCGGTGTACTGGGCGCTGAGACCCCATTGCACATGCTGATATTCGGTCAGCGGATATCCATACATGATGCTGGCACTGGCTGACTTCGAGGAAAAGTCCGAAGTCGCGGACGTGTATTGCGTGGTGTCGCGATAGGCCACCGAGAAGGTGCGCTGAATGCCATCAATGGAAGCATAGGGATTGGTGTGCGAAAAGCTGTAAACCTTGGAGTACTTGCCCGAGTCAACTTCCAGCGCCACACGATTGCCGGTTCCCAGGAAATTGGAATGCACGATGCTGGCGTTCAGGCCAAGCTTGTAGGTCTCCGAGTAGGAAATGCCCGCCGTAAACTGGCCCGGCAGACCTTCCTTGATTTCAAAATCGACATCAACCATATCCGTCGTGCCCGGCACCGGAGTTGTCTCCACTTCGACTTCTTCCAGATACGGCAGGGTCTTGAGCAATTCCTTGGAGCGATCCACCATGGTATTGGACAGATAGCCACCTTCCAGCTGGCGCGTGTTGCGGCGGAACACTTCGTCATTGACGCTGCTTGAACCGGTGTAATTGACCCTGCGCACATAGACGCGATTACCGGGTTCAATCAGGAAAGTCAGCGCCACTTCGTTACGGGCATTGTCTGCGGCCGGCACGGCTTCAACTTTGGCGAAGGCATAACCATCCTGCCCGAGGCGCAGCTTGAACAGTTCCTCTGTCTGCGTAATCCGCTGACGTGAATACACATCACCCGACTTTATCTGCATCAGTCTGAGCAAATCCGCCTCGGGAACAATCAGATTACCTGCCAGCTTCACCTCTGACACCTTGAACACGCCACCTTCAGTGATGCTGACGGTGATGAACATGTCGTCCTTCTCGGGTGCAATGGCCACTTGCGTCGAGTCCACCGAGAAATTGGCATAACCACGATCCATGTAGAACGACTTGAGCTTTTCCAGATCGCCTTTCACTGCCTCGCTGGAGTAGCGGTCATCCTGCTTGAAGAACGAGGTCAGATGTGGCGTCTGCGACTCGAAATTCTCGCGAATATCCTTTTCATCAAAGGACTGGTTGCCAACGATATTGATCTGGCGAATTTTGGCGCGTTTGCCTTCATTGATGTCCAACGTGAGCTTGACCTGGTTCTGTGGCAGGTCTTCAACCTTGGCGTCGATGACCATGCCGTACTTGCCGCGCGCATAGTACTGTTCGGTCAGGACTGCCTTGACCTCGTCCAGCGTTGACTGGTTGAAGGTCTTGCCAGCCACCATGCCTGCATTCTTCATCAGCTTGGTCAGATCCTCGGTCTTGATGTCCTTGTTGCCCTTGAACTCGAAGCTCTCGATCGATGGCCGCTCCAGCACTGCCACCACCAGCGTGCCACCATCACGCCGCAGCTCAACATCGCGAAAGAATCCAGTCGCGTACAACGACCTGATTGCTTCCACCCGGCGCTGTGTATTCAGACGGTCACCAATATTCACCGGCAGGTAGTTGTATACCGTGCCTTCGGAAATTCTCTGCAAGCCATCAACACGAATATCACCCACGGTAAATTCGTCAGCAGCACTGGCCACATTGCCGGTGGTCTGTGCAGTCGCAGCACCGCTGGCTGCCAGCAATAACGAGGCATGAACAATCGCGCGCAAATTCATTATTAACTCAGATGTCGGGCAATATCGTTGTAAAGAGTCAGCGTCAGCAGCATGAGCAGCATGGCGATACCCACTTGCTGACTGACTTGCTGCACTCGCTCTGAGACCGGGCTGCCTTTGAGCAGTTCCACCAGCTGATAGACAATCTGTCCGCCATCCAGCATCGGGATGGGCAGCAGGTTGAAGATTCCGATACTGATGCTGATCAGCGCCAGCCAGTTCAGAAAGGCCATGCCACCCTGTCGGGCTGCCGCGCCGCTGAATTCAACAATACTGATGGCGCCACTCAGATTCTTGGTGGATACCTCACCAATCACCATCTTCCACATGATCTTCAGCGACAACGCCGACGTGTCCCAGGTCTGCGTAAAGCCCTGCCCCAGCGCCGCCAGCGGGCCATATTTCTGCAGCGCGCGCATTTCATCGGGAATGGTGACGGAAGTGGCTTGCGGCGAGATGCCGATACGCCCGACTTCACGACCGTTATCCTGAACGGCCGCAATCGTCATGGCCAATTCCAGCTGCTGCTCGCCCCGCTGCACCACTACCCGCACCTCGCGATTCATGCGTGGCGACACCAGCGTGACCAGTGCTGAAAAATCCTGCACCGGCTGACCATCGAGCCGCAGTACGGTATCGCCAACCTTGATACCCGCCGCGTCCGCCGCGCCACCCGCAACCAGCGTACCCACTACGGCCGGTGGCGAGGGTCGCCAGAAATCAAAGCCGAGACCCGACATCATTGATTCAGGCTCAGTCAGGTCGCGGCGTCCTTTTCCCGGCTGCAAGAGGATTTCACGCGTCGTATCGCTTTGGCCCTGCCCCTGCTTATCACGCACGCGCATCTGCACTGTGCCGTCAGTAATCGAATCAATGATGCCGATCAGCACTTCTTCACGTGTGCTGACCGCCTTACCCTGCACGGCGGTGATCAGGTCATCGCTGCGCAGGCCGGCACGCGCCGCAATGGAGTCGGGCGTGACTGCACCTACTACCGGCTTGAAGGACGGAATGCCCACCATCAGCAACACCCAGTAGGCCAGCACGGCAAAGATCAGGTTGGCGAACGGGCCGGCCAGCAAAGTCAGAATGCGTTTCCACACTGGCGCATGGTTGTAACTGTAAGGCTCGTCTTCAGGCGCGACATTGCCTTCGCGCAGATCCAGCATCTTGACGTAGCCACCGAGCGGAATGGAGCCGATGACGTATTCAACACCATCGTGCTTCGACACTCGCTTCCACAACGGTTTGCCGAAGCCCACCGCAAAACGCAGCACGCGAATGCCCAACTTGCGCGCCATCCAGAAGTGACCGTACTCATGCACGGCCACGAGAATGCCAATCGCGACGATGAACGCCGCGAGCATGCCCAGCAGTGATAACGCTGCACTCAACATCTTATCCAGTTGCCCCCAAAGTCAGTTCGCTGCGCAGCTTGTCCTGCGCAGTGCGACGCGCCCATGCATCGACTGCCATCACCTGTTCCAGCGACTCCACCGGCCCACTCGCATGGGCAGCGAGCACCGTTTCAATCAGTAGCGGAATGCCGGTAAAACGCAGCCGTGATTCCAGAAATGCTGCAACCGCAATTTCATTGGCCGCATTGAGCACGGCCGGATAACTGCCCCCCAGTGCAGCCACCTGACGCGCCAGACGCAAGCAGGGAAAACGCTGCTCATCCGGGGCCTCGAACTCCAGGCGACCGGCACGCAGCAGATCGAGGGATTCTACACCGGACGCCAGCCGTTCTGGCCAACCCAGACCGCAGGCAATGGGCGTACGCATGTCCGGATTGCCGAGCTGCGCCAGCACCGAGCCATCCAGATACTCCACCAGCGAATGCACGATGCTCTGCGGATGGATCAGCACTTCGATTTGTTCGGCCGGAACAGCAAACAGCAAGCTGGCTTCAATCAGTTCCAGGCCCTTGTTCATCAAGCTGGCCGAATCGACTGAAATCTTGCGGCCCATAACCCAGCGCGGATGCGCACAGGCCTGATCCGGCGTGACTGATTCCAGCTGTGTCGCCGGCATGCGCAGGAACGGACCACCCGAAGCCGTGAGCAACAGGCGTTTCACCCCTGCGGGTGCCTGTCCGTTGTATCGCGAACGGTCGGGCAGGCATTGAAAGATGGCGTTGTGTTCACTGTCGATGGGCAGCAGCGTGGCGCCGCCGCTACGCACTGCCTCCATGAACAAGGCCCCGGACATGACCAGCGATTCCTTGTTGGCCAGCATGATGCGCTTGCCCGCCTGTGCGGCGGCCAGCGTCGAGCTCAGACCGGCAGCGCCGACAATCGCGGCCATGACAATGCCCACATCGGGATGCACAGCCAGCTCATCCAGCGCAGCAGCACCGGCCAGCACCTGTGTGTTCGAACCTGCTGCTGCCAGCTCCTGACGTAATTGCCGCGCAGCGTTTACATCGGCCAGCGCGGCAAATCTGGGCTTGAATGTCAGGCATTGCGCCTTCAGTCCGGCGACGTTGCGATGCGCCGCCAGCGCAATCACCTCAAAGCGATCCGGATGCTGCTCGATCACATCCAGTGTGTTCTCGCCAATGCTGCCCGTCGCGCCAAAAATGGCCACACCCTGACGTGGCTGCGATCCCGCGCTGGTTGCCACACTGGTTGTAGTGGCTGTCATGCTGGCATCACACCCAGGTGGATCAACCCGTACAGAAACAGCGGCGCCGCAGCAGCAACGCTGTCGATACGATCCAGTACACCGCCATGGCCCGGCAATATGCTGCCACTGTCCTTCAGCCCCGCATGACGCTTGAACAGGCTTTCAGTCAGATCGCCCACGATGGAAATCAATACCGTCAGCAGGCACAGCAACATGAAATCAGATGCAGGTTGCGCAAGTTTCCAGGTGCCGATCGCGGCCACTCCCATCGACAACACCAGCCCACCCAGCACGCCCTCCCAGGTCTTGCCGGGGCTGACGCGCGGCGCCAGTCGGGTATGGCCAAACCGACGGCCAAAAAGAAAGCCCCCCACATCGGCGCTGACCACCAGCAACAACAGGAACAATACCCACGACGCGCCCAGCATCAGCAGATAAACAATGCACAACCACGCAGGCGCCAGAACCAGCAAGCCTGCACCCCCCGTCAGCAGTGACGACTTGCGCAGCGGCAACAGCAGCAGCCACAGCAACGCCAGCAGCCACCACAGCAAGGTCACTTGCAGCATGGTTGGCAAATGCGCGGGATAAGCTTGCAGGAATCGCCACAGTGCATACATGGCGATCGCCACCAGCACGACATACGCAACGCGTGAAAATTGCTGCTTAAGGCCCGACAAGGCGGACCATTCCCACGCACCCAGCAGCACAAACGCGGCAAACAGCAGTGCAGTCACCCTCAACGGCATGAACAGCAACATGGCAACCAGCGGCAGCCCGATCATCAACGCAGTCATGATGCGTTGTTTGAGCATCAGTGGCTCCCGTTGGCAGCGCGCCCGGGCGCAGCGACCTGCACTTGCTCGCCCGTCAGTCCAAAACGGCGTTGCCGCTCGGCAAAGTAGCGCAACGCTACCTGCAGTTCCGCTTCATTGAATTCGGGCCACAGCACATCGGTGAAATACAGTTCGGTGTAGGCGAGATTCCACAACAGGAAATTGCTGATGCGTCGTTCGCCGCCAGTGCGGATGAACAGATCAGGCTCGGGCACATCATGCAGTTCCAGATGCGCGCTGATATCAGCTTCATCAATACTGTCCGGTGTGCGACCGCCCTGCACGCACTGCTGCGCCAGCTTGCGGGTCGCCTGCACCAGGTCCCAGCGACCGCCATAGGCCACGGCAATCAGCAATTGCATGCCGGTATTGGCAGCCGTGCGCTGCTCAGCGGACGCGATGCGCTGTTGCAGATCAGCATTGAGCAGCGTGCGCTCACCAATGAACCGCACCCGGATGCCATTGCGATGCATGCTGTCAATCTCGCGATCCAGCGCCTGCACGAACAGATTCATCAGACTGGTGACTTCATCGGCCGGACGCTTCCAGTTCTCGCTGGAAAAAGCAAACAGCGTCAGGGCTTCGATGCCCAGTCGCGCACAGGACTCGACCGTTGCGCGCACTGACTGCACGCCGGCATGATGACCAGCCGGTCGCGGCAGGCCACGTTTTTTGGCCCAGCGACCATTGCCATCCATGATGACGGCCACATGACGTGGCCGTGCGCCAGGTGCAATGGAATCGGACGCAGCGGAATCAGACGAAGTTGTAGACACGGGTCAGACCTGCATGACTTCTTTTTCTTTTTCGACCAGAACCTGCTCGATCTCGGCCACATGCTTGTCGGTCAGCTTCTGCACATCGTCCTGGGCGCGACGTTCTTCATCCTGCGAGATCAGCTTATCCTTGAGCAGTTCCTTCACATCCTGCAGCACATCGCGACGCACATTGCGCACCGCCACCCGCGCGTTCTCGCCTTCATGACGAACCACCTTGACCATGTCACGACGACGTTCTTCGGTGAGGGGCGGCATGGGAATGCGGATGACCGTACCCGCCGTATTCGGCATCAGGCCCAGATCCGATTTCATGATGGCTTTTTCGATGGGTTGCACCATGCCCTTCTCGAAGGGTGTAACCACCAGCGTGCGTGCATCTTCAACATTGATGCGCGCCACCTGCGAAATCGGCGTATCGGTGCCGTAGTAGTCCACCTTGAGGTGATCCACCAGACTGGGGTGCGCACGGCCGGTGCGCAGCTTCTTCAAATCGTTACGCAAGGCCTGCACACATTTCTGCATGCGGTCGACGGCGTCTTTCTTGATATCTTCAATCATGATCACTCCAGCCAGAAGCTGTGATGAACGGTGTCAGGCAATCAAAGTCAGTTGGTAACCAGCGTGCCCACGTCTTCGCCACGCACGATGCGCAGCAATTCACCGGGTACGGTGAGGTCAAACACCCGCAAGGGCAAATCATTCTCGCGGCACATGACAATGGCCGTGGCATCCATCACGCCCAGCCCGTCCGCCAGCACCTTCTCAAACTTCAGGTGGTCGTAGCGCTTCGCCTTGGGATTCTTTTTCGGATCAGATGTGTAAACGCCATCCACCTTGGTGGCCTTGAGCAACACGTCAGCATTGATCTCGATGGCGCGCAGGCTGGCGGCGGTATCCGTGGTAAAGAACGGATTACCGGTGCCGGCGGCGAAAATCGTCACCCGGCCTTTTTCCAGATGGCGCACGGCGCGACGCCGGATGTATTCCTCGCAGACTTCGTTGATGCGCACCGCCGACATGACCCGCGCGTAGCCGCCGATGGCTTCCAGTGCATCCTGCAGGGCCAGCGAGTTGATGACCGTGGCCAGCATGCCCATGTGGTCGCCGGTGACCCGATCCATGCCGGAGCGCGCCAGTCCCGCGCCGCGGAAAATATTGCCGCCGCCAATGACCACCGCAACCTGTACGCCCAGATTGGTCACCTGATGAATCTCGCTGGCGATGCGCTTGAGCATCGCAGGGTCAATGCCATAGTCCGCTTCGCCCATCAGCGCTTCGCCCGAGAGCTTGAGCAGAATGCGAGACAGTTTGCCGTTACGACTTTTGACCGCAGCAGGCTTTTTGGTACTTCCCGTACCGGAGCTTGTATTGTTTTTGGTCATGATTCCCAAGTGTAGCGTGCCGCGCTGCCCGTCGGCTCGATTTTTGGCCTTAACTTTCCGTAATTTACCCTAAAAATAACCCCGCACTGGGCGGGGCTATTTATCAAAATGGATCCAGAGGATTCAGGTCTAGCCGCCGAATGCCTGCTTCATCACTTCGGCCACATAGTCTTCCTTCTGCTTCTCGATACCGGCGCCCACTTCAAAGCGCAGGAACGAAGCCACCTCGGCTTTGTTGGCCTTCAGATACTGCTCAACGGTCTGCTTGTCGTCTTTCACGAAGGGCTGACCCAGCAGGGTGATTTCACCCACCCACTTGCGCAGCTTGCCGTCGATGATCTTGGCCAGCATTTCTTCCGGCTTGCTGGCATTTTTCGGATCCAGCTTGATTTGCTCCAGCTGGATTTCTTTTTCTTTGGCCACCACCTCGGCAGGCACCTCGGCCACCGACAGATGCGGCGGATTGATGGCCGCCACATGCATGGCGACATCCTTGGCCACGGCTTCATCGCCCGACTTCAATGCCACCAGGGCACCGATGCGCGAGCCATGCAGGTAGGTGCCGATCACCGGAGCCTCCACTAGTGCCACGCGACGGATAGTGATGTTCTCGCCGATCTTGGCAATCAGGACGCGACGGGCTTCTTCAACGGTACTGCCGTCCGCCAGTTTCCCGGACAGAATAGCTTCGACGCCCTGGGCGTGAACGGCCAGCGCGACCTTGCCGGCATTCGCCGCAAAGTTCTGGAAGTCTTTTTCGCGGGCAACGAAGTCGGTTTCGCAGTTCACTTCTACTACGGCAGCAGTTTTGCCATCGGCACTGCGCTCAATCACGACCACGCCTTCAGCAGCGATACGACCCGCTTTCTTGTCAGCCTTGGCGAGACCCGTTTTGCGCATCATTTCTGCGGCGGCATCCAGATCACCATTGGTTTCTGTGAGGGCCTTCTTGCATTCCATCATGCCGGCGCCGGTGCGTTCACGCAGGGTCTTTACGGCTTCAGCCGTGATCAATATTGCAGACATTGCATTACTCTCCAAGCGAAAACCCGCCCGAAGCAACTCCGGACGGGATTTCAATTAACATGCCACTAAACATTCAATCAGCTACACAAGTAGCTGATTTTGTAAGGATAACTTACACCAATAATCAGGCTTCGCCAGCCGTCTTGCGCTTGACAGCACGACGTCCTTCCGCATCACCATCCGCTTCCTCATCGGCCGCTTCAGCGGTGGCTGAGGTTACGACTGCGTCCCCTTCAACCAGTGCCTTGTCAATGGTGCCGGCGCCACGACGGGCCACCGTCTTCTTTTTGGCAGCAACCGGCCTGCGGCGTGCTGCAGGCGTGCGCGCCTTGGGTTTGCCTTCTTCATCGAGTTCGACAAATTCATCTTCACCGGCGGGCACTTCCGGCGACGCCGATCTGCCATCCAGTACGGAATCCGACATACCGGTGACATACAGCTGAATGGCGCGCATGGCGTCATCGTTGCCAGGAATCACGTAATCCACGCCTTCCGGCGAGCAGTTGGAATCCACCACGGCCACGACGGGAATGCCCAGCTTGCGGGCTTCGTGAATGGCGATGTGCTCATGGCCCACATCAATGACGAACAATACGTCGGGCAGAGAATCCATGTGCTTGATACCGCCCAGGCTGCGATGCAGCTTGTCCAGCTCGCGGCGCAATTGAATGGCTTCGCGCTTGCTGTGCAGTTCGAGCGTGCCGTTGGCAGTCATTTCCTCAAGCTCCTTCAGGCGCTTGACCGAACCACGCACAGTCTTGAAATTGGTGAGCATGCCACCCAGCCAGCGATGGCTGACGAACGGCATGCCGCAGCGTTCGGCTTCCTGCTTGATGGATTCGCGGGCGGAGCGCTTGGTGCCCACGAACAGCACCTTGCCGCCATCGGCGACAACCTGACGAATGAACGTTGCCGCGTCGTTGAACAACGGCAGGCTCTTTTCCAGATTGATGATATGAATACGGTTACGTTCACCGAAGATGTACTGAGCCATCTTGGGGTTCCAGAAGCGGGTTTGATGTCCGAAATGAACACCCGCTTCCAGCATCTGTCGCATGGACACGCTGGACATGTAATCTCTCCAAATTGTAGGGGTTAGGCCGCCACGCATCCCTTACGACAACCCGGAAAATCCTGCCTCAGACCATTTCGTGAAAAATGGGTCTGTTGCGTTCAATATCCGGGCACCCAGCCGCAAGTGTCGATACGTGTGTGGTTTTGATTGCGAAAAAAGCGCGCGCTTTATACCATGAGTTTCGTTATCAACCAACTATTTATGCGCGTCCTGGCGGACGTCGTCAGCGGCCACGAATTGTAATTCAGGGCCCGCCAACAGGCAGCAGCCACTGCCCAACGCCGCCACCCGCAGGTTCACCATGACATTTACCATCAAGACTCCCGCCGAACAGGACGCCATGCGGCGTGCCGGCCGTATGGCCGCCGACCTGCTCGACTTCATCGAACCCCACGTTCAGCCCGGCATCACCACCGACGAACTGAACAACCTGTGCCATCAGCATATGCTGGAAGTGCAGAAAACCATCCCTGCCCCGCTCAATTACCGGGGCTTCCCGCGCTCCATCTGCACCTCGGTCAATCACGTGGTTTGCCATGGCATCCCCGGCGACAAGAAGCTGAAAACGGGTGACATCGTCAACGTGGACGTCACCCCCATCACCGATGGCTGGCATGGCGATGCCAGCCGAACTTTTGCGGTGGGCAAAATCGCGCCACCTACGGAACGCCTGATCGAGGTGACCTATCGGGCCATGTGGCTGGGCATCAAGCAGCTGCGCCATGGTGCGCGGCTGGGTGATGTCGGGTCAGTGATTCAGCAGTATGTGGAAGCCCAGCACTACTCGGTGGTGCGCGAGTATTGCGGACATGGCATTGGTCAGGTCTTTCATGAGGACCCGCAGGTGCTGCACTACGGCGAAGCCGGCACCGGCTTTGAGTTGCGGGCCGGCATGACCATTACCGTGGAACCCATGGTGAACGTGGGCAAGCGGCACGTACGGCTGCTGCCGGATGGCTGGACTGTCGTCACCAAGGATCATTCACTGTCAGCCCAGTGGGAACACACCGTACTGGTCACGGACACGGGCTACGAAGTACTGACACTGGGTGCCCGGGAACGCGAACAAGGCGCGCCGGTTTAGGCATCCAACAAGCGCGAAGCGTCACAGCTACTGTGGCATCATGCGCGCGCCCAGACAGGACCCAAAACCTGTTCTCAAGTGGCGTGATTCCGAGCCCCGTCTTATCCACCCTTGTCCGGCAGCCACATGCAGACCTTGAAGACCGAAGATTTTGATGAGCCAAGCGTCACCGCCAAGGATCCATTCTGGGAATATCTGAACTCGGTGGAACATGAACTGGTCGCGCAGCAATACGCAGTCACTGCCTTTCGTACCGTACTCGGTGAAGGCGACAACCGGCTCAAGCAACGCTTCAACGATGAAGACTCGGTGGAAGTCATCGTGCGTGATCGGGCGCGTCTCGTGGACGCCCTGCTGCGCGCCGCCTGGCATCTGCATGTAGGTAAGCAGTTCAGGGAACTGGCGCTGGTGGCCGTGGGCGGCTACGGTCGCGGCGAACTGAATCTGTGCTCTGACATTGACGTGATGATCCTGCTGCCCAAGAGCGAGGACAGCGCCTGGCAGTCCGGGCTGGGACAGTTCTTGGCCTTCATGTGGGACATCGGCCTGGAAGTGGGACATAGCGTGCGCACCATCGACGATTGCCAGCGCGAAAGCGCTGCCGATGTCAGCGTCGCCACCACCTTGATCGAATCGCGCCTGCTCGCCGGACCTGAACCACTGCTGGAAGCCATGCGTCGGGCGCTGTCGTCCGAACGTGTCTGGCCCACCAAGGATTTCTTCGAAGCCAAGGTCGCTGAACAGGTCGCCCGTCATCATCGCTATCACGACACGGCTTACAACCTTGAACCGAACGTCAAATCCAGCCCCGGCGGTCTGCGTGACATCCAGACCATTGGCTGGGTGGCCAAACGCCATTTCGGCGCCGACTCGCTGGATGACCTGGTCAAGCACAATTTTCTTACACGCAGCGAGCTGCGCAAGCTCAAGGCAGCGCAAGCGTTCCTGTGGCGTGTGCGTTTCGCACTGCATCTGCTCACCGGCCGGCGCGAAGACCGCATCCTGTTTGATTATCAAATCAAACTGGCCAAGATGTTCGGTTATGAAGACGCCACCTACACCCTGGCGGTCGAGCAGTTCATGCAGCGCTATTATCGAAATGCCATGGAAATATCACTGCTGAATGAAATGCTGTTGCAGCTGTTCAGTGAGGCCATTCTTTCTGACCCGAATTCGCCACCTACTCCTGTCAACCCGCGCTTCCAGATTCGTAACGGCTATCTTGAGACCAGCCACGAAGATGTGTTTGAACGCAATCCTTCAGCGTTGCTGGAAGTATTCGTGGTGCTGCAACAGCACCCGGAACTGAATGGCGTCAGTGCCCAGACCATCCGCCAGCTGACGCGACACCTGTGGCTGATTGATGATGAGTTCCGTCAGCATCCACGCAATCACCGTCTGTTCATGGAAATCCTGCTGGCGCCGGTCGGCGTCACGCATGAGCTGCGTCGCATGAATGCCTATGGCGTACTCGGCCGCTACATTCCTTCCTTCGGTCGTGTAGTCGGCCGCATGCAGTACGACCTGTTCCATGTCTACACGGTCGATGCCCATACCCTGTTCGTGCTGAGCAACCTGCGTCGCCTCGCCATGCCCAGGTTTGATAACGAACTGCCGGCCATCTCGCGCATCATGCAGGCGCTGCCGAAACCGGAAGTGGCTTACCTCGGCGCGTTATTCCACGACATCGCCAAGGGTCGGGGTGGCGATCACAGCGAACTGGGCTCGGTGGATTCGGAAACCTTCTGCCTTGAACAGGGCATGTCACGTTACGACGCACGCCTGGTGTCGTGGCTGGTGCGTAACCACCTGGTGTTCTCGATGACCGCGCAGAAAAAAGACATCAGCGATCCGCAAGTCATCAATGATTTTGCACAGCTGGTGGGCGACCAGACGCATCTGGATTATCTGTACGTGCTGACTGTTTCGGATGTGCGCGGCACCAATCCGAAATTATGGAACAACTGGAAATCGTCACTGTTCAATGAATTCTATGAACGTATCAAGCGCGCATTGCGGCGCGGCGCCGAGAATCCCATCGACAAGGATGAACTGATTACCGAGAACAAGGCAGCCGCACGTGAGCTGCTGGCCAGCGCCGGCATCAGCGCCGGGCAGATTGAATCTGTCTGGGAGCGCTTCCCGGACATCTATTTCATCCGCTTCAATGCCAATGAAATCGCCTGGCATACTGAATTACTCTCGCAGCACAGCCCCGGTGATAACTCGCCACTGGTATGCATTCAGCAGATTCCCGGCCGTGGCGGCACCGCAGTACTCACCTATACCTCACGCCGTCAGTACAGCTTTGCCAAGACCACGGCACTGCTTGACCAGAAAGGTACCAACATTGTCGACGCGCGCATCATGCCCACCAACAACGGTCATTCGCTGGATCTCTACCATGTGCTGGAAGACACCGGCAGGGAACTGAGTGAGTCGGGCCGCATTCGCGACATCGAAGCCGAACTGCGTCGCGTGCTCGCCACGCCGGATGGCAACCTGACTGCGGTCACCCGCCGCGGCCAATCGTCAGTCGCGCCTGTTCACCACCCACACGCAGATCAATTTCAGCGATGACACGCTCAACAATCGCACCATCCTGGAGCTGATCGCAGGCGACCGCCCCGGCCTGCTGTCGCAACTGGGTGAAGTGTTCATGCAGGAACACGTTTACCTGCATGACGCCAAAATCGGCACCGTGGGCGAGCGCGCAGAAGACGTATTCTATGTCACCGATGAAGCGGGACTGCCGCTCAACACACAAACCCGCGAGCAATTGAAGCAGCAACTGATTGCAGCGCTGGACCAGAAAGCTCCCTGAAAAACACCGTGATGAATCCTAGCCTGTCGCTGTTAAAGCCCTACCCTTTTGAACGTCTGCGCGGCCTGCTGGCTGACAGCAAGCCCAACGCCGACCTGAAGCTCATTGGCCTGCAGATTGGTGAGCCACGTCATCCTGCCCCGAAGTTTGTTGAACAGGCTTTGACTGACAACATGAAAGGTCTGGGCAGTTATCCACTGACTGCGGGCATCTCCGAACTACGTCAGTCCATTGCTGCCTGGCTGGAACGCCGCTTCAGACTGCCGGCTGAATGCATCGACTCCGACAGCATGGTGCTACCGGTAAACGGCACACGCGAAGCCCTGTTTGCCTTTGTGCAAACGGTGGTGGATCGTAGTCGGCCGGCGGCGGTGCTGATGCCCAATCCCTTCTATCAGATCTATGAAGGCGCGGCCTATCTGGCCGGAGCTGAACCGGTATTTCTCAACACCACCGCAGCCACCAATCAACTGCCCGATCTGGAAAGCGTAACAGTGGATGTCTGGCAGCGCTGCCAGGTGCTGTTCCTGTGCTCACCAGGCAATCCTACCGGCGCCATCATGTCGATGGATTATTTCAAGCGTGCTCTGGACCTCGCCGATCGCTACAACTTCGTGATTGCTTCGGATGAATGCTATTCCGAGATCTATCTCGATGAAACCAGCCCACCCATTGGTTTGCTCGAAGCCGCCATTGCTACTGGTCGCAGCCACTTCGAACGCTGCGTGGTGTTTCACAGTCTGTCCAAACGTTCCAGTGTGCCCGGCCTGCGTTCCGGCTTTGTGGCGGGTGATCCGAACATCATCAACCCCTTCCTGCTGTATCGCACCTATCACGGCTGCGCCATGCCGCCGCCGACACAGTTGGCCAGCATCATGGCGTGGAACGACGAACAGCATGTCATCGAAAATCGCCGTTTGTATCAGGCCAAGTTCGCGGCCATGATGCCCATCCTGAAACCGGTGATGGATATCTACGAACCGGAGGCCGGCTTTTATCTGTGGCCCAAGGTGGATGATGACGAACGCTTTACCCGCGAGCTGTACGAACAGCAGCATGTCATGACCCTGCCTGGCAGTTATCTGTCGCGTGCGACGGCGCAAGGCGATCCCGGCAAGGGCCATGTGCGCTTCTCACTGACGGCCAGTGTCGATGAATGTCGTGAGGCGGCGCGGCGGATACGGACGTATATTGAATCGAGATAAATTCTGCGTAGGGGCGGTTCGTGAACCGCCCTCTTGAATCTCCGACCCGCAACAGGGCGGTTCACGAACCGCCCCTACGACTGGAACTCTGACCATGACCGACCTGACCAATCTCGCCAACCTGATCACCGCCGCCTTCGAACAACGCGCCAACTTTTCACCGAAGAACGCGCCTGCTGATGTGCGCAACGCCGTAGAGGAAGCGCTGCAACTGCTGGACAGCGGCAAGGTGCGCGTCGCCGAGAAAATCGATGGCAACTGGCGTGTTAATGAGTGGCTGAAAAAAGCCGTGCTGCTGTCGTTTCGCTTGAATGACAACGCGCCGATGTCCGCAGGCGGCTTCGCACAGTTCTATGACAAGGTGCCCACCAAGTATGCCGGCTACGATGCTGCGCGTTTCGCCGCTGAAGGCGTGCGCGTAGTGCCGCCGGCCATGGCGCGCCGCGGTTCGTTTATTGCACCCAATGCGATCCTGATGCCCTCTTACGTCAACATCGGCGCCTATGTCGGTGAAGGCACCATGGTCGATACCTGGGCCACCGTGGGTTCCTGCGCACAGATTGGCAAGAACGTGCACTTGTCCGGCGGCGTCGGCATTGGCGGCGTACTCGAACCGTTGCAGGCCAGCCCCACCATCATTGAAGACAACTGCTTCATCGGCGCGCGCTCGGAAATCGTCGAAGGCGTAATCGTGGAAGAAGGCTCGGTCATTTCCATGGGCGTGTTTATCGGCCAGAGCACCAAGATTTATGACCGCACCTCTGGTGAGATCATCATGGGCCGTGTGCCGGCGGGTTCAGTGGTGGTATCGGGCAACCTGCCCTCGAAAGATGGCACCCATAGCTTGTACTGCGCCGTGATCGTCAAGCGCGTCGACGCGCAGACCCGCGCCAAGACTTCTTTGAATGATTTGCTGCGTACGACGGATTGACCAGCGCTGGAGACGTTGAACACAACTTGCCATGACGAATTCATCGGGCACGAGTCATCGAACGGACTCCGCCCGGCATGAATGTCACCGGCCGCGTGACCAGGGGCGCATAGCGCAAGGTGAATCGCACCGTCGTCCCGACACCGGCTTCGCTCTCGATTGTCACGCTATGCCGCCATGCAGTTCAACGATGCGCTGTACGATGGCGAGCCCCAGACCACAGCTCTGATTGCCCTGTTGGGCGCCGCGATACAGCCGCTCAAACACATGCGGCAGATCCGTGGTACTGATGCCACTTCCGGTGTCTTTGACCCCAATGTGCAGGTAGTCAGTTGCCGCCTGCATACTCAGCTCAATGCGCCCGCCGTGCTGGGTATTACGCAAGGCGTTGTCCAGCAAGTTCTCGAAGATGCGTTCAATCAACGAGACATCACCCAGCACGGCAGGGGCTGCTGGGTCTACTTCGGTGCTGATCTCCACGCCGAGCTGCTGGGCGCGCAACCGGAACCGTAAGGCAATATCCTGAATCAGTTCAGCCAGCGATAGCCGATCCAGTTGCGGTGCGATGATGCCCGCCTCCAGCTTTGACAGTTCAAACAAAGCGGCGATGAGCGTCGACACTTGTTCTGAATTGCGCAGTGCCGTGGTCAGATACTGGCGACGCGTGGTGGCAGGCAACTGCTCGCCCTTGATCAGCACGGTTTCAAGATAGCCGTGCAGCGACGCCAGCGGCGTACGCAGGTCGTGTGAAATGCTGGCGACCAACTCGCGACGCTGAGCATCGCTGTGCTTTATCTGCTTTACCTGACTCTCGATGTGTGCAGACAGGGTATCGAACTGGCGTTTGAGCGCCGTGATTTCGTCCGCATCCTTCCCTGCGTCGCGAGCGGTGATGATGCCCATATGGTCAGACCATGCCGCCATGCTGCGCGCCAGGCGGCGTAGCGGCAGGGTGAGCAGCCCAAACAGTCCTGAAGCAATCAGCAACGTAACAAACAGCAGTGCGGTCGCCACGCCGATACCGAGCTGCAATGAATAGCTGCCGCGCAAGGCGTCAACCACCGTGTCAAAGCGCTTGCCACCCAACACGACATACAGATAACCATGCAGCGTGCCGCCGTTGGCAACGGGCGCAGCGGAAAATACCGCGCCATGATTGGCGTCAGTAGGATCATCGCCATACAAGGGACCATGGTGCGTATTGCTCATGAAGTCGTTGAGTGCATCGAGATCAACGCTGGTGCGACGCAGGCGCTCGCGTGGCACCAGCGTGGCGACAATGCGCCCGTTGGGATCGAGCAGGTAAACCTCGGCGGAGGGATTGACGGTCATCACCCGGCGCGATAGTTCGTTGAGTGCGCCATGGTTGACGCCGCCATGTCCCAGTAGCGCCAGCTCGTCGGTCACGTACATGGCAACGCTGGCATTGAGCCGTTGTGTCACCTCAGCTTGATAGCGCTGCGCGACGCTCGCCAACCATACGCCGAGCGATATCGTACACAAAGTCAACAAGACACTCGCAGATAACGCCAGGCGGAGGTGCAGCCGCATCTCAGCGCTCCATGAAACGATAGCCCACACCCCACACGGTCAGCAGGTAGCGGGGGATGGTCGCGGGTTCCAGCTTGGCGCGTAGCCGGTTGATGTGTGAGCTGACGGTATGTTCATACGCATCCTGGCTCAGTCCCCACACCTGATCCAGCAGCTGCGCACGACTGAATACCCGTCCCGGGTGACACACGAAGTGCGCCAGCAAATCAAACTCGCGCGCCGTCAACGTCAATTCAAGATTGCTGCGGCGTACTCGACGTGCAGCCAGATCAATCTCCAGCTCGCCAATACATACGATTTGTGTTGACGCGGCTGGTGCATTTCGCAGTTGCTGCACACGCCGCAGAATGGCGCGCACCCGTGCGCGTAGCTCCACTACGCTGAATGGCTTGGTGAGATAGTCATCCGCACCGGCGTCAAGCCCGCAGACGCGATCCTGTTCAGTGGTGCGCGCCGTCAGCATCAATACCGGCGTGTAGTGATTCATCAAACGCAACTGCCGACAGATATCAATGCCATCCAGCTCCGGCAGGGATAGATCCAGCAGGATCAAATCCCAGCGCTCGCCAAGCGCACGCCGCAATCCCTCCCTGCCATTGCCGACCAGGCTGGCGGATAAATTCATGTCGCGCAAATGCAGTCCAACCAGGGCGGCGATATCCTGCTCGTCCTCGATTACCAGCACTCGCTGCATGGCCAGAGGCCGCACGCCAGTGAGTTCATCACGACGTGCGGCGCGGCTGCTGGCAACGCCCGGCAGCGAACTGAGTTCAGAATGCAACAAGGCCATTGGAACCTGCTGGCAGACCATTGAAGGAACCGATAGCGGTCAGGCCGCCACGCCTGGATACGGCAAAGGTCGCAATCGAGCCAGTGCCCGAGTTCAACACATGCAGATATTCACCGCCGTCACTGAAGCTGAGATCAATGGGGCCGGAGCCTGGGCCGGTGTAGCGGTGATGCCATTGCTATTCAGCAGTTGCAGTTGTCCACCGGGCAGGATGCGATAACCCGATACGGTGCCGCTGGCCGTGTTGGTGACATAGGCAAAACGTGTGTCGGGCGTGACGGCAACCCAGCAGGCCGCCGATTGCAGTGTCGGCACCGATGCATCCAGCACTGTGAGGTTCGCATCTCGATCAATCCGGAATGAGCTGACGCTGCTGGCATTCGGCGCACCGCCCACGGCTTCCGATATCAATACCTGGCGACCGCGACCCAATGCAAAACCAAACGGCGTTTGTCCGGGCGAATCGAAGACTTTGCGAGCCACCGGCAGGCCGGCATAGTTCAGCGAGAAAGTGACAATCTTGTTGCTGGCTTTTTCGGTGACGATCAACGAACGGCCATCGCGACTGAATTGCACCTGCGCAGCTGCGACGCCGTCGCCACTCAGACCCCGTTCCGAGCCGGTCAGCGGGTATAGCTTGCCGTTGTTACGCATGACGAACCCGGCAATGTTGTCGCTACCGGCATTGAGCACATAGATCAGATCGCGATCCACGGTCACGCTGACCGGCCTGATGCCGCCGGAAGGAATGCGCTCGACCAATTTCAGGCCTTTGCTGGTTTTACGCAAAACTGACAGGTCATCGCTGCCGGGATTGACGACCAACAAGAAATCGCCATCGGTCGCCAAGGCGCCCTGATTGCCAAGTCCACCGCCCGTGCCTGCACCACCGGTCGCGAACTCACCGGCAGGCGTTAAATTGCCATCGTATCCCTGGCGAAATGCCAGCACCTGGTTGCCGGTTGCGGCATTGCTCATGGTGTAAACGATGTCATTGCTTTCATCATTGTCGTAGGCGCTGGCGATGGTGAGCGGCGTGATAGCCAGGGCCGCTGCGACGACCAGCAGTCGCCGTATGAGTTGCTTGGGTTTCATGATGACTTCTCTCTTTAGGTTGTTGACCCCGAAGCGGGGAAGACATCATGTGCGGGCAAATCTCACGAAATCCTCACAGACCCCTCACAGACATGGTTGAGTTCGTGCGATGAGCCCAAAAGGTTACGGCGCAGGCATCCTGGTTTTGCCTTGCCGCATCAGTCACTTTTCGCCAGTAACTTTTCGCCGGTAACTTTTCGAATGACTGGCGCGAATTGACTGGCAATACCCTACGTGAAGCGACAGTCATGCCGGAACCACACAGGCATTCTTGTTTACACCGCCTGCTGTTGTTTGCGCTCGCGCTGATTGGCGGTGCGGTTCTCGCACAAACCCCAACCCGTCCCACGGTCATCGAACTGTTCACTTCACAAGGCTGTAGCTCCTGCCCGCCGGCGGATGCGCTGCTGGGCGAATTGGCGCAGCGACCCGATGTGATCGCCCTCGCCTTTCATGTTGATTACTGGGACTACATCGGCTGGCGGGATCGATTCGCACTGCCCCTCTCTGCACAGCGGCAACGTCAGTATGAAACGTCACTGCGCTTGCGCAATTCATTTACTCCGCAGGCGATTATTGATGGCGACCGCAGTGTGCTGGGCTCGAATCGCAGCGCCTTGCTGGCCGCTATTAAAGCAACACCCGGTGTTGCCATGAGACTGACGCCAAGCGCTACCGGGCTGATCATCGCCCTGGATGAATGGCAGGGATCACAGCACCTGGACGTGAATATGATCAGCTACCTGCCGAAATCCACTACAGCCATCGCCCGTGGCGAAAATGCGGGCCATGTGCTGCAGGAGTTCAACATCGTGCGTTCATTCCGGCGGCTGGATCAATGGGATGGAAAACCTCGGCGTTTTAATGTGCCGCTGTCTTCACTGCCAGCAGATGCAAGCAAGGTCGCGGTGCTGTTGCAGCTGCCCGGGGCGGGCCACATTGTGGGCGCTGCGTCTATCTCGATAAGATGAAACAGGACTAAGAAAGCTCTGATTTACCTTCTCGTTCGGGTCAGAGCAAGTCAGAAACGCTATTTTGATTTTACAGTAAGAATTCGTCGACAAGCTCAGGACGAACGGAGTTAATCAGAGGTTACCTAACCCAGACGCCGCCGATAACAAATGCTGGCAACGATCGATGCCAGCAGTGTGAACAGCAGCAGTCCCTGCATTTCCTGCCAGACAAACTGGCCGCCCTCGCCACGCAACATCACACCCCGTGCGACGCGTACGAAATGGGTCAGGGGCAACATCTCGCCGAGGGCCTGTGCCCAGTTGGGCATGCTTGAAAAAGGAAACATGAAACCCGACAGCAACATTGAAGGCAGATAGAAAAACACCGCCCCTGGATCGCCTGCATCTGATTGGCTGCAAGCCCGGATAGCGCGAAACCCAGCACCAGATGCGCGGCCGCAGCAACAGCGCTGCCAGCATCAGCGCCTTGAAGTCACCGAGCAGCGGCACCTGCAACAAGACATGTGCGAGGCCGATAACAATCGCCGCTTGCAGCACCCGAGCAGCAGGTACGGCGACAACTTGCCCAGCAGCGCATCGAAGGCATCAACCGGCGTAGCCAGCAGACTTTCCCAACTGCCCTGTTCGCGCTCACGGACCAGCGTCAAGGTACCGAGCATCAGCATTGAGATCATCACCACCACCCCTGCCAGTCCGGGCGCCAGCGCCCAAGCCGATTTTCCTTGCGGGTTATAGAGCCATTGCACTTCTGTCTGCGGCAGACACGCCCGATATGCTGCCGGCTTGGCTGGCGATGGCTGCTTGTAGCGCCAGCACCGCGGGTCGCACCGCCGCGGGATCGCTGAAGTCCGCGATCAAACGCGGCATGCCAGGATCACTGAGATCCAGCGCTACCAACGCCTGCTGATCAATCACCATGCGCCGCGCCGCCGTCGCGGCAAGAAAATCACCGGTCACCTTGAAGTAACCGGTATCGGCAAGGCTTCGATCCAGCCATATTGTCTCCATGGCTGCGTTGCGGGCGATGGCCAGGGTAATGTTTTTCGCCTCCAGATCGACCGCGTAGCCAAACAACAGAATCTGTACCGCTGGCACCACCAGGATCAGTGACAGCGAGGTGCGATCGCGCAACAAGCGTAGCGTCTCGACGCGTGCTACGGCGCTGATCCGTGCGCAGCGCCGCCACAGACTGTTCAGAGTGGGCCGGTGTTTGGGATTGGTCATGTGATCGCTCCGACGCCGGTACGCGATAGCGCCAGCGCGGCGTCTTCAAACGTGAGGGCAGAATGTCTGTGCTGGCAACCGTGTTGAGTAATCGTCTGAACGATACTTTCAACCGCCTCTGGCTTGACGACGATTCGCAGGGAGTTGCCTTGCGGATAGCTGGCGATGACTGCCGCCTGGTGCGTCAGCTGCACCGCCAGCGGTAACACTCTTTCGCCAGTGGCCAACAAGGCGATGGCGCGGACGGCATCAATCACAGACTGGATGGTGCCTGAAGTCCGGACACTGCCTGCAGACAACAAAGCGACCTTGCTACAGCGCTGCGCCTCTGCAAGATCATGGGTGCTTAACACCACGCTGGCCCCCTCATTGGCGAGTTCCATGATGCGCAACCATACCGACTGGCGATGAGCAGCATCGAGTCCTGCCGTGGGTTCATCCAGCAGCACCAGCCGCGGTTGATGCAGCAATGCGCAGGCCAGTTGCAGTAATCGCAGCCAGCCCCCGGAAAGGTGCTGTGCGTGAACATGGCGGAATGGTTCAAGGCCGAAGCTGCGCAGCACGCGCTCAGCTGCTTGTCCGGGCTTTGCAACGCTGAAAACATCAGCGCGAAAGCGCAGATTTTCCAGCACCGACAAGCTGGGGTATAACGAAAATGCTTGCGACATATAGCCGACACGCCGCCGAATCCCGGTGGCATCGCGCAGCAGATCGAAGCCCATGACCCTGCCGCTGCCCGCATCGGGTTTGAGCAATCCGGCCAGCATGCGCAGGCTGGTCGTCTTGCCACCGCCGTTGGTGCCGACCAGGCCAAAGATCTGTCCGGCATGCAACTCGATGGTCAGTTGTGCAATCGCGGTGTGAGCACCAAACTTTTTAGCCAGGGCATGGACCGCGACAATCGGATCGGCCGGCACGGCGAGATCAGGCGTGAACATAAAGCATGCCGCCGAACATATGTTTGGTCGCTTCGGCGCCCAGGATCAACACGCGCTCGCCTTCGCGTAGCTGAGTGCGTAGTTGCTGCAATGCCAGCCAGATGGCCGCCGATCCGGTGTTGCCCAGCTGATCAGCATTGACGAAAATCCGGTTGGCATCAACACCCAGACGCTGCGACAGCAGTTCTGCCATGTGCCCGTTGGCCTGATGCGGGATCAGGTAGTCGATGTCGCACAGTTCTATGCCCATTGATCCAGCAGCAGCAACCCCGCGCTCAAACAACTCCGGCCCATAGTTTCGAACCGCCACAAAATCATGATCGAACTCAGGTGACCGAGAGGGGAGTGCTGCGTTCTCGGAGCCGCCATGTGCCAGCGTGAATCCGGAATTTCGATTGCGCCCGATTTGCCCGAAGTAGAAATGCGATAGCCGGCCACGGCCTGGTTGTACGCCACTACCCAGCACACAGGCCGCTGCGCCATCACCCATTTGCAGCAGGTTGATCAGTTGCCCTGCATCTTCAGCCGCACGCAGGGGATCGAAAAAGACCGAACCGGTTTCGGAGCCGACAATGGCAATGGGACCGCACCCGGGTGCGTCCATCAAGCCGCGCGCCGTGATCAACGCATTGGCAAAACCGGTACACGCCTGTCGCAGCTCCAGAAAGGGGCCGTCATAGCCAAGCAACTCTGCCACGCGGGAAATATTCGGTGGCAAGGCTTGCCCGGGGGAGGCGGTGTGGCCTATCAGGTAAGCCAGATCCCGACTGTGCAAACCGGCTTCGTTCAGCGCGTCCTGCACTGCGCGGGCCGCCAGCTCAGCGTTGCCATGACCGGCGCGCGGCCGTTCGTTGCGCGCGAGCAGATCACGACAAACATGCCGTGATTGAACACCCAGGCGGCGTGCCGCTGCGGCGCCTCGACGCATCACATCAACTCCGAAGCGATCACGCATCCGGGCCAACAAATCAGCCGTGGAGATAGCCACGCCGGGTAGTGCTTTACCCATGCCCAATACCCGGCAGGCACGTGCGTCACGCCATACCCGGTTTGCTGGATCAATTACGGCACTCATGCGAACAGGGTGCGGGCAGGATTGCGCAGTCGAACAAACAACTTGTCAGGATCAACACCCAATATTTGTTCGAGCGCATCGGCGCGGTGGCGCAACAGCTCCACCAGCTGATGCCGGGTATCGATGGCAATCGCCCGCGCCTGGCTGGCGCCGATCAAGCTGGCGTGCATGCGCTCTGGCCACCACCACATGGCGTACTTCGTCGCAATGGATACGCGCAAAAATACCGGCCAGCATCGGGGCGCGCGCCAGCGGCCTGTGTGGTGGCGCAAGGCGCCCAGCAGAATGCATACGGCCGAGTCCAGCGCCGTGATGCGCGCAAAGTGCCGGCCAATATCCACTTCATGCAGACGCAGAAAAAAATGCCGTGCGGCACGCAACAAAGCAGCATCGACGGGCGGCTCGGGTAAAGCAGCGCGTACTTGCAGCAGCAGTTGCTCGTGCGTAGCCTCGTCGCGCTCAATACCCGCCAGAGCTCGATGTGCCTGCGCCGACAAAGTGGGGGCCTGAGCGAGCTGTGCAAACACCAGGTTGGCTGACTCCTCACCGCAAATGAGCACCGGCAACAACTCTGCGAGCGCATCACACTGTCGCGCACCGAGCTGGATGGGCATCGCAGCTAGTGGCGCATCGTCACCTGGATTGCGGGAGGCAAAGCAGATCGGCATGGGTTTACTCGGAAACTACTGAATACCACTGAGAGTGCGCGGCCGGGACTTCGGCGGACCGACAGAAGCAAGTACGTTTCGGGAGTGACAAAAGTTACAGCGGCAGCGCGTAGATGCGCAGACCCGCGCCAGGACTTCGTTGAATGAGTTGCTGCGTACGGTGGATTAAAACCGGATTGAATCAGGCAGCAGGCCGGGATTTTATCCCAGCCTGCTGCGTTGCGTTATGGGCCGCCAGGAGGCTGGTGTTTTACCCCAGCCTACTGCCTTGTTTTTTGTTCATACCAGCCCTTGCTCTGATTCACCACGCGCACCATCAGCAGCATCACCGGCACTTCGATCAGCACACCGACTACGGTGGCCAGTGCTGCTCCGGATTCAAAACCGAACAGGCTGATGGCGGCCGCTACCGCCAACTCGAAAAAATTCGAAGCACCAATCAATGCGGAAGGACAGGCTACATTGTGGGCCTCACCCAGACGACGATTGAGCCAGTACGCCAACCCGCCGTTGAACACCACTTGAATAAGGATGGGCACTGCCAGGATGGCAATGATCAGGGGTTGCTGCAGGATCACCCTGCCCTGAAAGGCAAACAGCAATACCAGCGTAGCCATCAAGGCCGCGATTGAAGCAGTACCCATGCGCTTTACGGCCGCATCGAAAATTATCGGCCCTCGACCCAGCAGATAACGCCGCCACAGCTGTGCGAGCAACACGGGTACAACGATATACAACACTACTGAAATCAGCAGTGTCGCCCACGGCACCACGATCGACGCCATACCCAGCAGCAACGCCACGACAGGCGCAAAGGCAAACACCATGATGGTGTCATTCAATGCAACCTGCGATAACGTGAACAAGGGATCGCCGTTGGTGAGACGACTCCACACAAACACCATGGCCGTGCACGGCGCTGCCGCCAGCAGGATCAAGCCGGCTACATAGCTGTCGAGTTGCGCTGCAGGCAGGTACGCAACAAACACATGACGCACGAACAACCAGGCCAGCAACGCCATCGAGAAGGGTTTCACTGCCCAGTTGATGACCAGCGTTACGCCGATGCCACGCCAGTGCCGACGCACTTCATGCAGGGCGCCAAAGTCCACCTTGACCAGCATCGGAATGATCATGACCCAGATCAGCAATCCAACCGGCAGGTTCACCTGCGCTACTTCCATGCGACCAATAATCTGTACCGGTTCGACAAACACCTGACCCAGCAATACACCGACGACGATGCACAGCAACACCCAGACACTCAGATAACGTTCAAACGCAGACATCTCAGGCCTTGCCGATTTCGGACAATTGTTTGTTGAGCGCCAGACGATCGAGACTGGCCACTGGTAAACCGCGTAACAGGTTGATACGCCGTTCCAGAATGCCGAAGGCTGCCATGAATGCAGCACGTTTTTCCGCATCAGAACCTTCGACCGCCGCCGGATCAGGAATGCCCCAATGCGCAGTAACCGGCCGACCCGGCCAGATCGGACACACTTCGCCGGCTGCGTTGTCACACACCGTAAAGATGAAATCGATTGTTGGTGCATCAGGCGCTGCAAACTCATCCCAGCTCTTGCTGCGCAGTTGCTCCACCGGAAAACCACTCTCCGCCAGCAACGCCAGAGCAAAGGGATTGACCCGACCGGCCGGGAAACTGCCGGCGCTGAAAGCGCGGAACTGGCCCTTCCCGCGCTGATTGAGCAAGGCTTCGGCCAGAATGCTGCGCGCCGAATTTCCAGTACACAGGAACAGTACGTTATAGGGACGATGATTCATGACAACTCATGGAGAAGTAACGACGACTCATTAAAGTCTGGCCAGCTTCCTGCTGCGAGTAGTTCTGGCAATCTTGACCGGCGCGCAATTGACACCGCAGGCAGTACTCGACAGGCCGCAACAGTTCTCGGTGAGATACACCAGCAAGGCGTTCATGGCGGTGAAGTCCGCGCTGTAGTACAGAAAGCGGCCCTCACGACGCATGCTGAGCAGGCCGGCGCGTTGCAGCTCCTTGATATGGAACGACAGCGTCGGCGCAGCAATCGCCAGCTTGTCCTGCAGCTCGCCCGGCGTATAACCATCCGGCCGCGCTTGACCAGCAACCGGAAGACGGCCAGACGCGACTCCTGCGCCAGCGCGCCCAGGGCCTGAACAACTTGCTCTGATTTCATATTTCCATATTTATGGAATTATAAATTTTGGTCAAGTGCAAATTCACTTGCGGCGGCAAGGATCCCTGATGCCATCCGTAATGCATTCTTCATGAGATCGCCACACAATCACGCCATGACAGAAGTATTCCTGTGCTTCCTCAAACTGGGCCTGACCTCTTTCGGCGGTCCCATCGCGCATCTGGCGTATTTCCGGCGCGAATTCGTCGAGCACCGGAAGTGGCTTGACGATCATCAATATGCGCAACTGCTGGCGCTGTGCCAGTTCCTGCCCGGCCCGGCCAGCAGTCAACTGGGTTTCAGTATTGGCCTGTTACGCGCCGGCTTTCCCGGCGCACTGGCGGCGTTCGTCGGCTTCACCCTGCCCTCGGCGCTGCTGATGCTGGCATTTGCCTTTTACTTGCCGGCACTCACCGGGCCACTGGGACAAGCCGCTATTCATGGACTCAAACTGGTGGCAGTTGCGGTAGTCGCGCAGGGCCTGATCGGCATGAGCAATCAACTGTGTCCGGACTGGCCACGCAGAATCATTGCGTTACTGACTGCCCTCATCATGATGATGTGGAGCAATGTGTGGTTGCAGCTGCTGGTGGTGGCATTGGGCGGCGTTCTGGGACTGAGTCTTTGTCGTGGCGCAGACATCTTGCCGACTGCGGCTTTGCCACTGCGCTACGGCACACGATTTGGCTGGATGCTGCTTGGCCTGTTTGCAATCCTGTTGTTCGGCTTGCCACTGGTGGCGCAATCGGGCTATACCACAGCGTCACTCATGGCAGCCTTCTATCGCGCCGGCGCATGGGTATTTGGCGGAGGTCATGTTGTACTGCCACTGCTCAAAGAATCTGTCGTCGATACCGGCTGGATTTCCTCCAGTGCTTTCATGGCAGGCTACGGCGCAGCTCAGGCGGTGCCCGGCCCGATGTTTTCGCTGGCCGCTTATCTCGGCGCCTTCCTGCCCGGTGATTACGGTGGCGGACCCGGCGCACTGCTTGCATTGCTGATGATTTTTTTGCCGGGCCTGTTGTTGATGGCTGCTGCGTTACCCCTGTGGCGGCTGATCAGCGAACACCCTCAGGCAGCGCGTACCATTGCCGGAGTCAATTCAGCAGTGGTCGGGTTGCTGGCTGCGGCGTTCTACAACCCGGTATGGATCAGCGGCATAACCCATGCGGCGGATTTCTGCATTGCCCTGATCGGCTGGCTGTTGCTGAGCGTCTGGCGCCTCTCCGCGCTGTGGGTGGTGGTGTGGTGTGTCAGCGCCACCATGGTGATCAGCTCGTTACCAGTCTGGAATTGACTTTGAACAAGTTCTTACGGCCACCACGATCCCTGCCCCGAACCAAAACGCTGCGCAGCGATTTCAAACGGATTGTGGTCAACACCACGTGTTGCGGCAATCAAGTACACCGGTATGAACAACACACCCAGCACCTGATACTGAAAAGTATGCGCCTGTTCATGCCGGCCCAGCTGCACACAGGCATCGCCATACACGCCGCATTGCCCTGGATAGGCATTACGCCCGTAGATAATCACATTACCCATTACCAGCGCAGAACGGGCAAACACACCCGCATTGCCGATGAATTGCACGGCGTTATTACCGAAGCATAGTTGCGGCCGTCCACCGTGCAGCTTGCTCAGCAAATAACCAAGTCCACCCCAGAGCAGGCCCAGCAACGTACACGGCGAGGCCCACAGTTTTCCGAGAATATCTGCCACGCGGCACAAGACAGTGCCCCTGAATTTACTGACCCAGCTTCGGCCAGTCTTCGATCTTGATGCGCGCCAGCAGGGAAAAATTGCCTCTACTGTTCTTGCCCATAATCAACGCCTCACCATCGGCCAGATCTTTAGAAAATTGCGGATAAGCGGCAGTGATATTCGGCAAGTGGGTAATGATGAGGGTATTGCTGCCCACGGGAAGGTTCTGGGTCAGTTGCTGCAACCAGTTGCTTTGCCCAGGAGTCGCGGGCTGCATACTCTGGCCGGCGTCACTCAATTCCGAATACGCCTTTGGCTCGGGGACTTTTGCGTAAAGCGCCGTTTCCAGCGCACGAAAGGTGGAACTGGACAACACCTCCCCCACCGGAATTTTCAGATCACGCAACGCCGTGCCCATTGCCGTGGCGGTGTTACGACCGGTTGCATCCAGCTGTCGTTCCGGATTGACGTTACCTGCCGCCAGGTTAGCTGCATCTGGTACGGTGCGAGGTGAACTGGCGTGGCGCATCAGGATCACGTTTCCACCCTGTTGCAGCGCTTTCAGCAACGACGGCCCGGCCAACGTTTGCGCCTGCGCGCTCAGGGTGCAGCACAACAACGCCATGAGGGCTGTTGCTTTCAAAATAGCGTTGCGTAGCATGAGTATCTCCCGGCATTTAACCATTACCGAAAGATACTCGCTCAGGCTATGAGCTACCAGCTGATCTTCTTGCGGAACTGGTAACGCACATAGATGGCCACGCCATTCATCAACAAGGTCATGCCCAGCAATACGGCGCCCGCCGCTGCGGCATTCACCTGGAAGGCCGCATCCGGACGCGACACCCAGTTGAACATCTGGATGGGCATGACTGTGAACGGATCGCTGAGCCAGGTGAAGTTCACATAGGGAAAATCACCACTGATCGGTGGTGTCGGCAGGAAGGCGATGAACGCCAGCGCACCGATGGTGATGATGGGTGCGGTTTCACCAATGGCGCGTGACAGACCGATGATCAAGCCAGTCAGAATGCCGCCGGAGGAATAGGGAATCACATGATGCGCGGTAACTTCCCAGCGTGTTGCACCCAGCGCATAGGCCGCTTCGCGAATATTCCGTGGCACCGAACGAATCGCCTCTCGCGAAGCGACGATGACGATCGGCATAATCAGCAAGGCCAACGTCAACCCTGCTGAAGCAATACTCTGCCCCAGATCGAGTTTGTAGACAAACAGGCCCAGCGCCAGCAGCCCATAGATGATCGACGGTACGCCGGCCAGATTGGTGACATTGATTTCAATGATGGCAGTGAACCAGTTCTTGGGGGCGTACTCTTCGAGATAGACTGCTGCGGCCACGCCTACCGGCATGGCAACAAACACCGTCACCACCATCACCAGACAGGTGCCCACCCAGGCCGACAGGATGCCGGCGCGCTCAGCATTACGTGACGGAAAATTGCTGAAAAAATCCCAGCCGAAGCGTGGCGCGCCCTCGCGCACCAGATCCAGAAACAGGATGGCCAACGTCAGCAAAGACGCAAACAGGATGGTTAAACCCAGAACGACGAATACCTTGTCGAACAGTTTGTGCCGACGCAGCGAGTCCATGGCAGCATCAGCGACCAGTTTCGTGGGTGTATGTGTCACGGCATTGGACGGGGTATTCATCAATACACCTCACGGAAACGACGGGTCAGGATAAAACCCGCAATGTTGAACACCAGCGTAATCAGCATCAGCACCAGACCCGCTGCAAAGATCGCCTGATAGCCGATGCTGTCATGCGGCAAGTCCCCGAGACTTACCTGCACGATGAACGCGGTAATAGTTGCCGCAGACTCAGTAGGATTCCAGGTGAGATTGGGCTGCAAACCGGCCGCTACCGCCACTACCATGGTTTCACCGACGGCGCGCGAGATGGCCAGGATATAGGCAGCGGCGATACCCGAGAGAGCGCCCGGCACCACTACGCGTGTGGCAGTCTGGAATCGAGTCGCCCCCATTGCATAGCTGCCTTCACGCATATACTTGGGTACAGCGCGCATCGCGTCTTCGCTTAGACTGGCGATGTACGGAATGATCATGATGCCAATCACCAAGCCTGGCCCCAGCATGTTGAAGCCGGGCAGATTCGGCATGAACTTCTGCAGGAAAGGCGTGACTATCATCAACGCGAAGTAGCCATACACCACTGTCGGCACCGCACCGAGCAACTCCAGCGCGGGCTTGACGGTTTCACGCACACGATGCGAGGCAAACTCGGAAAGATAGATGGCAATGATGGTGCCGCAGGGAATCGCCAGCAACAACGCCACCATGGTCGTCACCAGCGTACCGGCCACCAGCGGCATGATGCCGTACCGGGGCTGGTCGAACATCGGCGTCCACATGGTGTCGGTGAGGAAATCCTTCAGCGGTACATTTCAAAGAACGGCAGGGATTCCGTGACCAGAATGACGACGATGGCAAGGGTGGTAAACACCGCCACCAGACCAGACAGCAACAACCCGGCTTCAATCAGGCGATCGCGGCGCTTGCGCCATTGCAATCGGGCCTGCTGATTCTGCGGAGTATAGGTTTGTGCTTCGGTATTCATGTTGGTCTTGATTCAACCCATCATTCAGCAAGAAGGGTGAGGGTTGAATGCACCCTCACCCTGACTACTTACTCTCAATCCTTCCCCCGCCGAACGGGGGAAGGAACGATTCTTCATACTTCAGTACAAGAACCGTCACAGCTCCTGAGTATCTATTACAGCTTGGCTTCCATCTTCAGCAGGTCTTCAACTTTCAAACCCACCTTGGCGACGCCGCCGAACACGGTGCCAACCTTGAGCTTGGTGACATGTTCCTGGGCGAGCTTGTAAGAAGCAGCTGACAGCGGTACGTACTTCACTTCCTTGACCAGCTTGGGGGCATTAGCAAGATAGAAGTTAACGAATTCCTTTACTTCAGCTTTATTCAGGCTGTTAACACTGACATAGATGAATACCGGACGAGCCAGCGGGTTGTAGCTGCCATCCAGCACTGTTACATCAGAGGGAATCACTGCCTGACCGGAGCTGTTGACTACTTTCAGCGCCTTCATCTTGTCAGCATTCGACGCATAGTAGGCAAAGCCGAAATAGGCCAGCGCGTTCTGATCCTGGGTGACGCCCTGCACCAGCACGTTGTCGTCTTCGCTGGCAGTAAAGTCACCGCGGCTTGACTTGGCTCTGCCCATCACGGCTTCAGTGAAATAGTCGAAGGTGCCTGAGTCAGAACCGGGACCGAACAGCTTCAACGGTTGTTTGGGCCACTTGGCATTGATCTGATTCCAAGTCTTGATGCTGCCCTGCGCAGCGGGCTCCCACATCTTCTTCAGTTCGGCAACAGTAATCTGATCCACCCAGGTGGCTTTCGGGTTCACTGCGACAGTCAATGCGTCGTAGGCCACCGGCACTTCGATGTACTTGATGCCGGCTGCGGTGCATTCGGCCATTTCAACCGCAGTGATCGGACGAGATGCATTCGAGATATCGGTTTCACCACGGCAGAACTTCTTGAAGCCGCCACCGGTACCGGCGATACCCACCGTGACGCGTATCTTGCCGCGCTTCTGGATCTGGAATTCCTCGGCCACCGCTTCGGTGATCGGAAACACGGTGCTGGAGCCGTCAATCTTGACGGTCTGGGCCTGGGCGGCAAACGGCACGGCAGTCAGGCCGAGCGTTGCCAGAGACAGCAGAACTGTCATGGATTTGGCTTGTTTATTGAACATAGGCATTGTGCTTTCCTCGAAATGGGTTAGCCGGCGGTCCGGCTGGAAAAGGCATCCCTGCCATCTTGAATCCTGTTTATGACAATTTGGTTACGGCCGGATCAGAACCTGTAGTTCAGGTCCAGCTGCAGACGCTTGTAGTCCAGATCGTAAGTGTTGGCGGTCGACGCTACGCCATCGTTGTTGAGTTTGTTGATGAAGTAAGTAGCGGCAACGGTCCAGTTGACCGCCGGCACGTAAGAGCCCTTCAGGGCGATGCCATCGCTGTCGGTCCTGCCATCGCCAAAATCAGAGTCATGGAACTCACCGAAGATCGCATCCTTCTCGCCGACCTGGTAGATCAGCCCGGCTTCCCAAGTCTTGGCTAAACCGGCGTTGACGCGATTGAAGGTTACGCCCGCAGCAATGGCGGTATCCAGCTTGACTTGATTGCCTGCCACCGTGATCGGCTCAGCCTCACCATTCTTCATATAATCAACAAACACACTCATCGGAAACTTGCCCGCCATGAAATCCACCTGGGCAAGTGCGTTAATGACATTGAAGTCACTCAGCAGCACAGTGCAACCATTCAACGTCCGCGTGCTGTTGCCATTGGTAGCGCCGCCGAAGAATGTGGTGTTGGCAGTGCAGCCTGTACCGGTCACGATCTCGTCTTTGACGCTGTCCAGATCAAAGTAACCCACTGCCGCAGTCAAGGTAGTCGTGCCAAATGGCTGCCTGATGCCGAATTGCGCGGCCTTCAATTTTGAGTCAGCGCGCAGACCAGTCACGGCTCCACTATGGCGCTCGTTCAACCACATGTAAGCGATTGAACCGAATAAATTCCCCTTCACGAATTTTGCGGCGGCGCCTTCGGGCGAGAGATCGCCGTCGAAATAGTAACTAGTGGTCTTGAGCCAGGGCATCGCCATTTTTCCCAGGATCACATTGGTCGTGGAATGTGCTTTCCAGTCCACGTAGGCCAGATCGATATTGACGGGCTTGCGGGTCCAGCCATCGCCCAAGGTCTGGTTGGTTGAGCGGGAGTCATTGGAAGTTGCAAACTGCAGCCTGCCTGTGATGGTGTCGTTCACCTTGACGGTGACGCCAAAACGAGCGCGGATGCGGTCACGATTACGGGTTTCTTCTGGTGTTGCCGAGTTGGTCGCAGTCGTGATGTGCTCGCTGCGATAGCGGAAGTCGCCGCTCCAGGTGTATTTGCCGGCAGTGGTGGCCAGCGTTTCCAGCGTGACCGCTTTCTGCGCGGTGTCCTTGCGATCGGCCATGGCCGTTTCCTTAAGGTATTCAACTTCCCCTTCCAGGCGTTCAACCGTCTGGCGCAGCTCGTCAATACTGGCGTTACCCGCGTTCTGAGCCATGGCCGGCACCGACAACAGCGCAGCTACGGCGCCAGATATTACAATCTTCTTCACAATCGTCTCCCGTTTGGGTGTCAACATTGATAACTAGGGCTTGGGAGACTTTATAAAGCTGTCACATGACAGAAATGTTGCAGTTGTTTGTTGATTCGATGACATACGAACGTATGACATTTGTCGGCAATCAGGACTGTGTCTGACGCTCTTCACCCAGCATCAGGATGACCTGCTCGGTAATGTTCTTTGCATGATCGCCGATGCGTTCCACGCTCTTTAGCGCAAACACGGTATCGATGGTTGCGCGCAGATAAGGCTCGCCTTCCATGACCAGGGTAAATACCTGCCGCAGGGCGCTGGCGAATTCCGCATCCAGCTCGACATCACGCGCCGCCACGGTACGCGCCAGCGACAAATCGGACTCATCCAGTGCGCGCACTGAATCCCGCAACATACGCGCTGACAACTCGGACATATGCCGTAGATAAGGCGCGACGGTTATCACCGGTCCCTGCGGCGATCCTTCAACCACTCGCAAGGCGAACGCCGCGATTTTCTTGGCTTCATCGCCCACCCGTTCCAGCTCGTGAATAATGCGGGTAATGGCGCGCACCAGCCGCAGATCACCGGCCACTGGCTGATGCAGGGCAATCAGTTGAAATGCGTCACGATCGATCTGTCGTTCCAGTCGATTGACATCATATTCGCGCAACTGCACCTGCAAGGCAGCAACACTGTCCGCGGCGAGCAGCGCGCGCACCGCCGTGCTGACCTGATCAATGACCAGTCCACCCATCGAAACCGTCTGCAAGCGCAGCTCGGACAAGGTATGGTCGAGTGACTTGATGGTGTGGCCTTCGACCGGATCGCTGATGATGACAGTGTTCATATGCTGTTGCGATCCGTTCGCCCTGAGCTTGTCGAAGGGCTCTTGCTCAAGGCGAACGTAAGAGAATCAAGAGAACTGATTTAACCGTAACGACCGGTGATGTAATCTTCAGTCGCTTTCTTGCTGGGGTTGGTGAAGATCTTTGCCGCTTCGTCAAACTCCACCAGTTCACCCAGATACATGAATGCGGTGAAATCCGACACACGCGCGGCCTGCTGCATGTTGTGCGTCACGATCAATACTGTCACCTGATCGCGCAGCACTGAAATCAGCTCTTCGATCTTGGCGGTGGCAATCGGGTCCAGCGCCGAAGTCGGTTCGTCGAACAACAGGATTTCCGGCTTGGTCGCCAGCGCGCGCGCAATACACAGACGCTGCATCTGGCCGCCGGACAAGGCCAGCGCCGATTCCTGCAAGCGATCCTTCACTTCATCCCACAACGCCGCACCGCGCAACGCCTGTTCGACTTGCTCAGCCAGCTCTACACGACTGTTCAGGCCATGCAGTCGCAGGCCATAGGCAACGTTTTCAAAGATGGATTTCGGAAACGGGTTCGGCTTCTGGAACACCATGCCGATGCGCATGCGCACTTCGATGGGATCAACACCCTTGCCGATCAGATTGATATTGTCCGGTTGCAGAGTGATGGAGCCGTCGTAGCGGGTGTCCGCCTGCAAATCATGCATGCGGTTGAAGCAGCGCAGGAAGGTGCTCTTGCCACAGCCGGAAGGACCAATCAGGGCAGTCACCTGCTTGTCGGCAATCGGCATGTTGAGATTCTTCAGGGCCTGCTTGTCGCCATAAAAGAAATTCATATCCTGCACCAGCGCCTTGACCTGCAAGGCCCGCACCGTGCGTGTATCACCCACCGGCATGGTAACCAGCGGCGCGCTGGTGCCCATCCCGTTGTGAATAGACGAAGCAGTGGTTTTGGCGGTCACGGCTGCGGAGTCAGTAACCAAGGGGCACCTCAGAGGTTGTGCTGGCAGGGACAGGAGTACACGATCGGAACAGTGGCGCAGTTTGAGCGCCTTGCATGACAGAATTGTTACAAACAGGTGGATTGGCAACCCACCAGCGACTCATTCCGCCACAACCATTGCGAGCAAGGACCCTGTCCGTTATAACGGCCGCCCTGTTATGAATTAGTGATTTCAGCCACCTATGTCCGCCGAACCCGTCGCTGCCGCACTCTCCCCAGCCATTGCGCTGACTGCTGACCTGATCCGCCGTCAGTCGGTGAGCCCCGAAGACAAGGGCTGTCTGGATGTCATTGGCGGACGACTGGAAAAAGTGGGTTTCACTAACGAGCGCATCGACTTTGCGCCGGTATCCAATCTGTGGGCCAAACACGGCTCAGGCCAGCCACTACTGTGCTTCGCTGGCCATACCGATGTGGTGCCCTCGGGGCCGCGCGAAGAATGGCAGACCGATCCCTTTGAACCAGTGATCCGCGACGGCATCCTGTACGGCCGGGGCGCGGCGGACATGAAGAGTGGTCTGGCCGCCATGACCGTGGCCGCCGAACGCTTCATTACCAAACACCCCAAACACAAGGGCACCCTCGCCTTCCTGCTGACCAGCGACGAAGAAGGCCCGTCAGTGGATGGCACGCGGCGCGTCATGCAGGTACTGGAAGCGCGCCCGGAAAAAATAGACTGGTGCGTGGTGGGAGAACCCTCCAGCAGCGAGAAACTCGGCGACACGGTGAAGATCGGCCGTCGCGGCTCGTTATCCGGCAAGCTCACCGTGCACGGTGTGCAGGGCCATGTGGCCTATCCACACCTGGCCGACAATCCGGTGCACCTGCTTGCCCCCGCGCTGGCCGAACTGGCTGCGCGTGAATGGGACAAAGGCAATGAATTCTTCCAGCCCACCACCTTCCAGGTATCCAACCTGAGCGCGGGCACCGGCGCGCCGAACGTCATTCCCGGTGAACTCAAGGCCCGTTTCAACATCCGCTTTTCCACCGAACAAACGGTGGAAAAGATGCAGGCAACCATCACCGAGATTCTCGACCGGCACAAAGTGAATTACACACTGGAGTGGTTTGTCTCCGGGCTGCCCTTCTTCACCGCACCGGGGCCATTGTCCGATGCCACCCAACAGGCGGTAAAAGAATTCACCGGACTCACTGCTGAACTCTCCACCACCGGCGGCACGTCGGATGGCCGCTTCATCGCGCCCACTGGCGCGAGTGTGGTGGAACTGGGCGTGCTTAACGCCACCATTCACAAGGTCAACGAAAACGTGCGCATGGCCGATGTGGATACGCTGGCGCAGATGTATGAACGCATGCTGGAACTGCTGCTGGTTTGATGTCCCGCTCCGCGTAGGGGCGGTTCGTGAACCGCCCTCCGGCTCCTTAACAGCAAGGGCCGCTCGCGAGCGGCCCCTACAACACCCACATGAACACCCTCTACGGCATCAAAAACTGCGACACCATGAAGAAGGCCCGTACCTGGCTGGATGGGCATGGAGTGTCGTATGAGTTTCACGACTACAAGGCTTCAGGCATAGACCGTGAGCGCCTGGAAAAATGGTGTAACCAGTTGGGCTGGGAAATCGTGCTGAACCGCGCCGGCACCACCTTCAGGAAATTAGCCGATGCGGACAAGACAAATCTCAGCGAGGCGAAAGCCATCAAACTGATGCTGGCGCAGCCATCGATGATCAAGCGGCCGGTGCTCGAGTACGGCAGGTTATTGCTGATCGGCTTCAAGCCGGATGAATATGCCGTCAAGCTGAAAAAGTAGTTCGCACTGAATTGCGAACCTGCCTGCGCCACTTCAGCGACTGGTCAATCGACCACTACGATCAGCCAGCAGGCTGGGCGCAATCACATTCACCCATAGCGCCCACAAGCCCAGACCCACGCAGGCAAACAGCACCCACCAGGGCATGGACAGCCCCAGCAAACGCCAGTTGATCTCGGCGCACTCACCGGAACCGGTGAGCACCTTGGTGATGACATCCATTACCGGCAGGATTTGCATCATGTAGTCGAGCGTGGCGCCGCAGGCTTCAACGGCGCCGGCTGGCTGTGACTGTATCCAGATGTGACGACCCGCAACCGCTACACCAGCCAACGCCGCCAGATCACCCAGAGCACCATATACCAGCGCGCCACGTGGACGGGGGTGGTGTACAGCGGCCAGCAAAAACACCGCGCCGATACTCATGACCGCAACGCGCTGGAATATGCACAGCGGACAAGGCTCCAGCTTGAGCACATGTTGTGCGTATAACGCATAGCCCATGAGGGCGACACAGATCAGGAACCCCAGCAGATTGCCGCTCCGACGGTCGGTAACAAAACGAGTCAGCAGCTGGTTCATGATCCCCCGGTTGTGGTCAGTTGGCGGCGGTGTTGCGCGCCTTGAGTTGCTCTTCCACTTCTTCAATGCGGATATGGCGCACATCCTTGCCATGCACCATATAGATCACATACTCGCAGATATTCTTGGCGTGGTCACCAATACGTTCGATGGCGCGCGCCACCCATAACACATCAATGGCGCGCCGAATCGAACGCGGGTCTTCCATCATGAAGGTAATGCACTGGCGCTGGATGGCTTCGTACTCTTCATCCACCAGCCGGTCGCGCTTGGCCACTGCCACGGCGGCATCGGCATCCAGACGCGCAAAGGCGTCCAGTGCGTCATGAACAATTTCCTCGACCACCCGACCGAGATGCTTGATTTCACGATAGCGGTCAGCAGGACGCTCCATGGTCGCCAGACGCGAACCGATGTAGCCAATTTTTTCCGCTTCATCGCCAATGCGTTCCAGATCGGTAATGGTCTTGATCACCGCCACAATCAGGCGCAGATCACCCGCTGCGGGCGAGCGCGTAGCCAGAATGCGGTTGCAATCTTCATCAATGGCCACTTCCATGGCATTGACGCGATGGTCGTTGCGCGCCACGCGATCTGCGGCCGCCGAATCACCGTTCACCAGCGCCTGGACGGCATTGGCCAGCTGTTCTTCAACCAGTCCGCCCATTTGCAGGACGGTAGTGCGCACGCGTTCAAGGTCAGCGTTGTAGCGACTCAGGATGTGATGGGACAGATCAGCTTTTTCCACGACGATGCTCCGGATTGATTACAGGTATACCGACTCAACTGACCGGGCGCAACCCGGCCTCCCTGACTGAAGCGACTTAGAACCTGTTCAAAGTCTCGATCAAGGGATGCAGCGCAAGGCGGAACTGCACAAAAAAACGCAGCGTACACGCAGTACGTGAGTATTTTTTGTGCCGTTCCAACGCCGCGATGCGCCCTTCAGCGAGACTTTAAACAGGTTCTCAGCGACTGGCCACCGCAGCCGAATAGATACGGTTGGTGACACGCGACACCGGAAAGTGACAAGTGAAGGTACTGCCCTTGCCCAATTCGCTCTCGATAGTGAGCGTCGCCTCGTGACGCTGTAACGCATGCTTGACGATGGACAGCCCCAGACCAAAGCCGCCCATCTCGCGCGAGCGGCCTTCATCGACACGGTAAAAGCGTTCGGTCAGGCGCGGCAGATGCTCAGGCGCAATGCCCACGCCGGTATCCGTTACGGACAGGTGCGCACCTTCGGCATCACTCCACCAGCGAATCGCGACGCTGCCCTGCTCGGGCGTGTACTTGACCGCGTTGGAGACAAGGTTCGCAAAAACAGATTGCAGTTCTGTTTCCGAACCGAGCAGACACACGTCATGGTCAATCTTCAGGGTGATGTCACGGGGGCGGTGCTCCAGGCTCGTGACATCCTTGCGAATCAGCGCCAGCAGGCCCGGCACATCGACACACTGGACTTCGACCACTTCGCCGCTGTTTTCGAGGCGGGACAACTGCAACAGCTGTTCGATCAGGCTGCGCATGCGTTCCGATTGCCGCCGCATTTCACTGACAGGCGCCTGCCAGGTCACATCCAGTTGCGGATCATCGGCCAGTGCATCCAGATACCCCGAGATCACGGTCAGCGGTGAGCGCAGTTCGTGTGAAGCATTGGCGACGAAATCCTTGCGCATGACTTCAATGCGAATTTCCCGGGTGACATCGCGCACGATCAGCAGTTTCTGCGCCGAGCCTTCGGCCTGCACCAGATGGAAACGACAGCCAGCGTTGCACCTGACCGGGCTGATGCAAGGTCACCGAGCTGGCGTAATCGCCCTGCTCGAGGTACTGCACGAAGGCCGGATATCGCACCAGATTCTCGATACGAATACCCACATCACGCTTGCGCCGCAAGCCCAGCCAGCGTTCGGCCTTGTCATTGAACCAGAGCAACTCGTTATGTGGCCCCAGCAACGCCGCGCCATCGGGCATACCACCCGTGAGGCGACGAAACTCGCGCAGCAGGTTCACTACCCGCTGCTTGTGGAACTGCTTGCGACGATAAATGCGCGCGATAACGGCCGTCAGCTCACCCCAGGGACCGCCAAAATCCGGTGGGTGCAGCACGCTGCGAAAACGTACCCAGCGATCCAGTTCCCACAGGTTGCGCAGTTGTGTGAGCAGGTACAGACCCAGCCCGATCGCCAGCCACCCTGCCGTGCCGCCGAACATCCCGCCCAGCAACACGGCGATACCCACGACCAGCACCACACGCCAGATCAGCTGCCAGGTGATTCCGGAAAAGCGGGCCAGCTGAAAACGGGATAGGCGTGGCGGATTCATGAGTTCGGCATTCTAGCTCTCTACCTGGCCCGCTACTCCGGTTGTGTGGAAAATCGATACCCGGCACCGCGCACGGTCTGGATGTAGTGATCCGCCTTGAACGCTTCCAGCGCCTTGCGCAGGCGACGGATGTGCACGTCCACCGTCCGTTCCTCGACATACACATTGCCGCCCCAGACCCTATCCAGCAGTTGACTGCGGGTGTAGACGCGTTCGGGGTGGCTCATGAAAAACAACAGCAACCGGTACTCGGTGGGGCCCAGTGTCACTACCTGATCGCCCACAGTGACGCGATGACTGCTGTCGTCCAGCTTCAGGCCATTGAACTCGATCACTTCATTCGCGCTGGCAGGCGCCGTACGGCGCAACACGGCGGCGATGCGCGCCAGCAATTCACGGGGCGAGAACGGTTTGGTCACGTAGTCGTCAGCGCCGCTGTCGAGCCCGGCCACCTTGTCATGTTCATCGGAGCGGGCGGTCAGCATGATCACCGGCACTTCACGCGTTTCCTTGTCGCGCTTGAGCAAACGGGTCAGTTCCAGCCCACTCATGTCGGGCAGCATCCAGTCCACCAGAATCAGGTCAGGCCGCTTGTCGGCAATACAGGCGCGGGCGCGGCTGGTATCAGCCGCTTCGCTGACTTCATAACCACTGCGACGCAAACCGAAGGCGATCATCTCGCGAATCGGTTTCTCGTCTTCCACTACCAGTATATGTGCCGCCATGTTTGGGTCAGCTCTTCAACTTCGATCCACATGGACCAATGACAATCAGATGACAGGCATCAAAACAGTTATTTATTACACATTCATGACAGATACGAGGCTTTCAGCGCATGGCTGTCACGAAGTTTTCACATGCACTACCTGATCACGCAGATACACCGGTAAGGCCTGATCCGGTGGCACGGCCAATCCAGCGACGTAATCACGCACCGCCAGCTGCACAATCTCGCGAGCACGCGGCAGCGCGTCGTCATGGATGACCATACCGGCACAGCGATCGCGCAAAACCGGGTAGGCACGAAACCCGGTACCGAGGCCAACCTGTGACCGTGGTTCGCTCACTTGCAGACTGTCCGGTGGCAATAGCTGCTCAGGCTCCATCACAACCATCAAGCCATCTACCGCCTTTGCAAACACACCAGTATAGATTTCGCCCATGCGGGCATCCATGCACACCAGCACGCGCTCACCTGTGCTGAGCTGAGCAGCCACCTGCTGAGCCACAGCCGCCAGGTCTGAAATCGGCAACACAGGCAGACCCAGTGCATAGGCCAGTCCTTGCGCCACGCCGATAGCGATGCGCACACCGGTAAACGACCCGGGGCCGCGACCAAAAGCAATGGCATCCAGCTCGGCCATGCGTAAGCCCGATTCAGCCAGCAGCTCCTGCACCATGGGCAGCACCAGATCGGTATGACCACGCGGCGTGGGCACGCAACGTTCAATCAGCTGATCGTCATGCAACAGCGCCACCGAGCACTGCTCCGTGGCGGTATCAATCGCCAGCAACTTCAAGACGCCACTCCTTCAATCACATGCGTAGCCCGCAACTGTCGTTCGAGAAAGGCGCACACCGTTGTAGAATCAGTCGTGCGCGGCATGGCTGGCAGGCTATTGAGAAAGACTCGCCCGTAACTGCGCGTGGTCAATCGCCGGTCGCATAACATGATCACGCCAAAATCATGCTGGTCACGAATCAGTCGGCCGACACCCTGCTTCAGGCTGACCACCGCCTGTGGCACCTGCTCTTCCATAAAGGCATTGCCGCCGCGCTGCTCAATCAACGCCAGTCGCGCCTTGATCAGCGGTTCATCCGGCACGGCAAACGGCAGCTTGTCGATCACGACCAGACACAGAGCATGACCTTTGACATCCACGCCTTCCCAGAAACTGCCGGTGCCCAGCAGCACGGCATTGCCATATTCGCGAAAACGTTGCAGCAACAAATCACGCGGCGCTTCGCCCTGCACCAACAGGGGATAGGGTGCATTGGTTGACCAGCGCGCGCGCAATTTTTCAGCTGCTTCCCGCAGTGCACGATAACTGGTGAACAACAGGAAGGTTCGTCCACCGGCGGCTTCGATGATCGGCAACGCCGCCTCCAGCACCTGTTGCGTATGCTGCGGACTGGATGGCATGTCGAGACCTGCTGGCAGATACAACAGCGCCTGCTTTGCGTAGTCAAACGGACTGCCCAGTTGACGCGTCTGTGCATCGACCAGGCCAATGCGACTGACGAAGTGCTGCATATCGTCACCAACGGCCAGCGTCGCCGAGGTAAAAACCCAGGCGCCACCCTGCTTCTTGATGAGATCCGACAGCGGTTGTGCGACGTCCACCGGCGCATGATGCAATGAAAATCCGGATTTGCTGAATGACGACCAGCGCACTGCGGGTACTTGCTCATGTATGTCGTGCGCCGCAGTAAATAATTCGCAACGTGAGGCCAGTTCCAGCGCACGCTCACGCAAGCTGCGCAGTTCCGGCTGTTGCTCCGCATGTGACGCAATACCTTCAGCAAAATTCCGCAATACCTGCTGACATTCATGCAGCACATCAAACAGCAAATCCGGCCAGCGGCTGGCGTCCTGTATTTCGGGCAGTGCACTCAATGCCTGCGTCGCCAGCTGCGCCTGCTGCTCCAGGTCATGCATCAGTTCGATCTGCGCTTCGTTCAAACCCGACATTCGGGATTGCACGCGTTCCTGACTGACATCGCGCGCCAGCTCGCGCAATTGCCGCGCGCTGAGCGTAGTGCCGAACGCCTGAGTAGCCACATCGGGTAACTGATGGGCTTCGTCAACAATCACCGCATCTGCGCCCGGGAGCAGATCACCGAAGCCCTGTTCCTTGAGCAACAGGTCGGCCATCAGCAGGTAATGATTCACTACCACGATATCGGCGGCCTGTGCCTCACGGCGGGCCGCCATGATGTGGCAACGATCCAGCAAACTACACTCGGTACCCAGACAGTTGTCACGCGTGGAAGTGACCCACGGCCAGATGGCGTCACTCTCCGCCACCGCCGCCAGTTCACTGGTATCACCCTTGCGGGTTTGCATTGACCATGACTTGACCTTGCGCAGACTCATGGCCAGTTCACGCCCCAGACCACGTGCTTCGGCCTGCGTCATCGCCAGCGACAGACGATGTTCACACAGGTAGTTGCTGCGGCCTTTCAACAATGCGACACGCACCGGACGCCCGAGCACACCGGTGATCATGGGCAAGTCACGATGGAACAACTGGTCCTGCAAACTGCGCGTGCCGGTGGAAATGAGGATGCGCTTGCCGGCCAGCAAGGCCGGCGCCAGATAGGCAAAGGTTTTACCTACGCCGGTACCCGCTTCTACCACCAGGCTATGTCGTTCACTGATCGCACGCGCGACCCATTCGGCCATTTGCAGCTGCTCGGTACGCACGGTAAATCCGGGCAACTGCTCGGCAAGACGCCCGCTTGCGCCAAACAGTTCCTGCAAATCAAATCGACTGGTTGCGGCAGAGGTGACAGACATTACTGGAACACTGCCCGAAACCGCGCCAGCACCACCGACTGTGGTGGCAATGAATAGGGAAACTGCCAGCGAATGTGCGTGACCTGTGCGGCCTGCGCCGCACTCCCATCCGGGTTCTTCAATGCACCAGCCCCAGCAAAACTCTGGCCGTCGTCAATCGAAAAACTCAACTCGGCTCCGGAACCGGTCGCAGACTTTTCGACATAGCGGGTATTGCCCGGAACGGCCTGAGTCACTTGCACCTCCCGCAAGGCGAACTCTGATGGATTACTGATGCGCAATGTGTAGTGAACTTCCTGACCCTGCACCAGATTCTCGGCAGGCACAAACCGGTAAGTGGTTAGGGTTGAATCAATCGCAATCCTCTGTTCGGCAATCAGGGTCACCTGTGGCGTTGCATCCGGCGCGCTCGTCGCCATGACGGCCAGGCACAGTCCGGTCAGAACCAACAGGCACATTGATTCACTGCGCAGTCTTGGCGCCGGCCAGGCCCAGCGTGTAGTTATCTTCAAGTACGGCTGATTCACTCAATCTCACTCGGGAATAGTCTGACGACGGGTCCTTGTGCCTCAAACCGGGGCAACTTTACCTTGTTACCGATCAGGGTGGCGACCCACAGACAGCATAAGCTTATGCATCAAACCGCCCCAACACATCGATTGGATGGTTATAATTCTGGGCCTTGTCCGGACGCGATGTGGATGTCGCGGATCGCCAGATTCCATCCCAGATTCCATCATGTTTTCCATCATTTTCGCCTGGAGTTGACCGCTGAAATGACTACGACGAATGCCGCGCTGAAGCAATGGGTCGACGAGGTCGCCAAACTCACCCAGCCGGATCGCATCCACTGGTGCACTGGCTCAGAGGCAGAATACCAGTCATTGATCGAGCTGATGCTCACCACCGGCGACTTGCTCAAGCTGAATGAGAAGACCCACCCCAGCTGCTACCTGCACCGCTCGCATCCCACCGACGTAGCGCGCGTTGAGCATCTGACCTTTGTCTGCACTGAGCAGCAGGACGATGCCGGTCCGAACAATAACTGGATGGACCCGAAAGCAGCCAATGCCAAGATCGACGCGCTGTTCGCCGGCTGCATGAAGGGTCGCACCCTGTACGTCACCCCCTACTGCATGGGCCCGATCGACTCGCCGTTCTCACGCTGTGGCGTGGAAATCACCGACAGCCCCTATGTAGTGGTAAACATGCGCATCATGGCCAACATGGGCACTGCCGCGCTGCAACGCATTGAGCGTGAAGGCACCTTTGTGAAAGGTCTGCACTCCACCGGCGACCTCGATCCGAACAAACGTTTCATCATGCATTTCCCGGAATCGCTGACCATCAAGAGCATTGGTTCTGGTTACGGTGGCAATGCGCTGCTAGGCAAGAAATGCCATGCACTGCGCATCGCCAGCTACCAGGCCCGCAGCGAAGGCTGGCTGGCCGAGCACATGTTGATCATGGGCATTCAGAATCCGGAAGGCAAAACCCGCTACATCGCGGCCGCCTTCCCGTCTGCCTGCGGCAAGACCAATCTGGCCATGCTGGTGCCACCGGCAACCATGCCGGGCTGGAAGATCTGGACTGTGGGCGATGACATTTGCTGGCTGAACGTGGACCAGGAGGGACAGCTGCGCGCTATCAATCCCGAAGCGGGTTACTTCGGCGTGGCGCCGGGCACCAATCTCAAGACCAATCCGAATGCCTACAAAACCATACAACACAACACGATTTTCACTAATGTTGCCCTGACGGCTGACAACCAGCCGTGGTGGGAAGGCATGAAGGAAGGCACACCCGCCATTGACTGGCGCGGTCAGCCCTATGACTCGAAGAATGGTCCCGCAGCCCATCCGAACTCGCGCTTTACCGTCGCCGCGAAACAGAATCCGGCCTATACCACGGCAGCTGAAGATCCTCAGGGCGTGCCGATTTCCGCCATCCTGTTCGGTGGCCGTCGCCGAGAACTGGCGCCGCTGGTCTATGAAGCCCGCGACTGGGCACATGGCGTACTGATCGGCGCCGGCATGGCTTCGGAAACCACCGCAGCTGCAACCGGCGCAGTCGGCATCGTGCGTCGCGACCCGATGGCGATGAAGCCATTCTGCGGCTACAACTACGGTGACTACTGGCAACACTGGCTGTCATTTGGCCAGCGCAGCAACCAGCTGCCAAAGATCTATCACGTCAACTGGTTCCGTCAGGACAAGGACAACAACTTCATGTGGCCGGGCTTCGGCGACAACCTGCGCGTACTGGAGTGGATATTCAATCGTTGCGAAGGCAATGCGGGCGCGCAAGAGACCGCCATTGGCCATCTGCCGAATACCACCGACCTGAACATCACGGGTCTGGATATTCAGCCGAACACGCTCGCAGAACTGTTATCGATCAACATGGAGGCCTGGCGCACGGAGGTCAGCGAGATTGGCGAATACCTCAACGAGTTTGGCAACCGTACGCCTGCCGCCCTGCGTGCACAGCTGAGCGACGTGCAACAACGTCTGGCATAACGCAGATTCTTCAGCAAAAAAAACGGCTGACAGAAAATTCTGTCAGCCGTTTTTTTGCTCAGAACAATGCAGGCAACTGCATCACTCGCGCGATTATTCTTCGCAGGTGAACCTGACCGTCTGCGGCACCGCCTCTTCCGGCGCTTTGCCCAGACCAATCATGCCCTGGCCCTTGAGCTGCAAACTGTCACGACGCACAAACGACTCTTCACCGTTCTGATTGGTCACAAACGTACCATTGGTACTCTGATCCACCAGCATGAACTTACCGCGATCAAATTCGATGCGAGCATGCAGGCGCGAGATCAGATTGCCCTTGATCACGATGTCATTCTCTTCTGCACGGCCAATGCTGATTCCGGCGCCACCATTGGTGAGACTGAGTTCCTGTCCCTGACAGTGCAAACGCAGTCGTTGCGGCTTCTGCTTGTCACGCAGCAGCGCACCCAACGCCAGTGCCGGCAACATGCTGGTGGCATCTTCCTTCTGCCAGAGCACCTCAAACAGCTCGTCTTCATTGCTCTTGCCCTTGAGCATGGCCACATCAATCTGCCGCACCGATGAACGCCATTCCGGCGCCAGCTGCTGCGCCATGGTGCCCGTGATCATGATCTGTCCGGCCTTGGCCTGACTGGTCATCCGGTTGGCGGTATGCACGGCCGCGCCAAAAATATCGCGGTTCTCGGCCACCACCGGTCCGTAGTGGCAACCAATCCGGATGGCAACCGGTTGGCCGCCCACTTTCAGATTGGCATGGGAGCGAATTTCATGTTGCATGCGGCTGGCCGCATTCAGGGCATTGTCGGCCGAAGGAAAGGTGGCCATGATCTCGTCACCAATGGTCTTGATGACGGTGCCCTCATGTGCTTCGGTAGCCGTGCGCATGATATCCACGCAGGTAAGCACCATGTCACGGGCGCGTAAATCACCCATGACTTCATAAATATGCGTGCTGCCGACCACGTCGGCAAACAATATGGCGAGTTCTATATCCTTACCCACCCCGCGATTATATACATAATCCCGCGAAGTTTAGACCAGCATCTTGCTCGACCACTGACTCAGGATCACTCAGAGCCTGTTCGCAGGGCCGGTTGTCCGGCAACAATGCGTAGCGAATCGCGCAACAGCTGCCTTGCATCACCGCTGCGGACAACACCTTCACTCAAGTAGCGACGCCACGATCGCGCGCCGGGCAGACCGTGATATAGCCCCAGCACATGGCGCACCAGCAGATTTGACCGCTCGCCGCGCAACACCTGATCCGCTGCATAGTCACCGTATTGACGCAGAACCTCGCTCCGATCCGGCAGTTCCTCCTCCGGATGCAGGCGCCTGTGCAATTGCGCAAGCAGCCAGGGATTCTGGTATGCCTCACGGCCAATCATGACGCCGTCAAAGTCTCGCAGGTGACTGACCACTTCCTCTTCAGTACGTATCCCGCCATTCAGGACAAACATCAGCTGCGGGAACTCACGCCGCAACTGCACGACCACTTCATACTGCAAGGGAGGAATCTCGCGATTTTCCTTCGGGCTGAGCCCATCCAGCACTGCACGCCGCGCGTGCACGACAAATACCTCGCAACCTGCGGCTGGCCACCACCGTGATGAAATGTCGCAGGAATTCAAGATCGCTGCGCCCGGCCATGCCCGGCTCAATACCGATCCGGCACTTGACCGTAACGGGAATATTCACCGCCGCACGCATCGCAACCACACAGTCACGCACCCGCTCCGGCTCACCCATCAGACAGGCGCCGAAGCGCCCGCTTTTCACACGATCACTGGGACAGCCACAATTGAGATTGATTTCGCGATAGCCTGCTTGCTCGCCCAGTCGTGCTGCCTGCGCCAGCTCTCCCGGCTCACTGCCTCCCAATTGCAATGCCACCGGTTGTTCTGCCACATCGAAAGCCAGCAAGCGCGCCGGATCACCATGCAGCAGCGCCTTGTCAGTCACCATCTCGGTGTAGAGCAACGCACTGGGTGACAACAGTCGCATGAAGTAGCGGCAATGACGGTCGGTATAGTCCATCATCGGCGCGACGCAGATACGGCGCTCCAGCATTACCGCGTCAGCAGTATCAGACAGCAGGTCAGGCAATGCGGACACCGGATGATTCACCATTGATTGCGAAGTCGGCAGTTTGCAGCAACTCACCTGTTGCGGCAATTGCAACGCTGGATGAATGGTCAGGCGCTGTGGCGCAAATCAATCCGGGGTGAGGAACGTGTGATTCTGCTCAGCGCTTCCACCGAGCGGGGCTCAGCAATGAAGTGTCCTTGCGCATAGTCGATACCGATTTCCGCCAGCGCCTGCATGACGGCCGCTGTCTCAACCCGTTCGGCAATGGTCTTGATGCCCATGGCCTTGCCGATCTGGCTGATGGCCAACACCATGGCGCGATCCACTGAATCGGCACATACGTTCTGGATGAACTGGCCGTCGATCTTCAGATAGTCCACCGGCAGATTCTTGAGATACATGAACGATGACAAGCCGCTGCCAAAATCATCCAGCGAGAACAGGCAACCGCGCGCCTTGAGCTCGGCCATGAAATGCACCACCTTGGCCAGATTGGCAATGGCAGCGGTTTCGGTGATTTCAAAACAGACTGCGCCGGGGCTCAAATCGTGGGTCTGTAATTCGGTGATCAGAAAATCCAGAAAGCTCTCATCACTCAATGAAGTGCCAGACAGGTTGATGGAAATTGAATAGGGGCTGTCCGATCCGGCTGGACCTTCCGTGCGGTAATGCGCCAGCGAACCGAGTGCATGCTGTACTACCCAGCGATCAATCAGCGACATCAGGTTGTAACGTTCTGCGGCCGGAATGAATTCCTGTGGATGCACCAGCTCACCGGCTTCATCGCGCATGCGCAGCAACAACTCATAGTGCTCGCAGGTATCCGGATTGTTGCCAATCGCAACGATGGGCTGATAAAACAGCTCAAGCCGGTTTTCCTCACAGGCGCGGGTAATGCGCGATACCCAGTGCATTTCGCGATGCCGCTGCGGCATTTCATCGGGCTGGTAGGCATGGATGCGATTGCGGCCTGAATCCTTGGCCGCGTAGCAGGCCACGTCGGCCGCGCTCATCACACTGGCAATGCTGTCGCTGCAAGCATTGATTTCCACGTAACCGATGCTGACGCCGACATTCAGGGTGCCGTCCTGCCAGACAAAGCGAAAGTCACGAATCGCCTGACGCAGGCTGTCTGCAATCGGCATGGCTTCCGCCGAAGTGCAATGTTCGAGCAACACACCGAATTCATCACCGCCCAGGCGGGCAATGACATCGCTGGTGCGCAGACGCGTCTGCAATACGCCGGTCACCTGCTTCAGCAAACGGTCGCCCGCCTGATGACCGCAGGTATCATTGACCACCTTGAACTGATCCAGATCGAGATACATCAATACGTGACAAACCTCGGCATTGGATTGTACGGACAGCAACGCCGCATTCAGGCGGTTCTCGAACTCGCGACGGTTGATCAGGCCAGTCAGCGAATCATGATTGGCCTGATAGGCCAGTGCGCGACGCAAACGTCGTTCCTTGCTGACATCATGAAACACCAGCACTGAACCGATGATCCTGCCACTGCGATCACGAATGGGCGCCGCCGAATTCTCGATGGCCAGTTCCTGATCGAGGCTGTTGATCAGTACTGCATGCCCCACGGTCGCAACCACTCGTCCTTCCCGCAAACAGACGGTTGCGGGATTCTCCAGCGGCTTGCGCGAGGTTTCATCGATGATGCGAAACACATCCGTCAGTAGCAGGCCTTCAACCTCGTGCGAGACTCGCCCGGTGAGTTCCTGGGCAATGGGATTGAGATATTCAATCCGGCCTTCCGCATCGGTGGTGATGACCGCATCGCCAATGGATTGCAGCGTGACCTGGGCTTTTTCTTTCTCGGCAAACACGGCCAGCTCGGCGCGCTTGCGGGCGCTGATATCGGAGATGGTGCCTTCAAAACCAGTCAGCCGCCCTGCTTCATCGTGAACTGCACGCGCGTTCTCGACCACGGTCAAGGTTGAGCCATCCTTGCGTCGCAACTGGAATTCGGCATCACGGATTTCACCGTCGCGCGCAATCACGGAAATGATCTCGAAGCGCTGCAATGGATCTGCATACAGACGCTCGGCAGGCATGGTCAGCAACTCTTCAGCTGAATCAACGCCGACCATCTGCTGTAACGCCGGATTCACCGAGATGAAACGCCCCTCAACGGTGGAGCTGTACACGCCTTCCACCACATTGTCGAACAGACGTCGATAGCGCAGCTCGCTGTCACGCAGCGCGTCCTGACCGCGCCGACGCTCGATGGCAATGCCCGCCAGTTGCGCGATACGCGCCATCAGTTCGAACTCGCGTCGCACCGGTTGCCGGGAAACCTTGAAGTAAAGTGCAACCGTGCCCAGCTCGGAACCGTCCGATGCCATGATCAGCGTGGACCAGCAGGCGCGCAATCCGGCAGCGCCGGCAACCAATCGCTTGCTTTCCCACAATGCGTCGCGACTGATATCCGCGACAATCACTTGTCGGCGCAAATAAATCGCCGCAGCGCAGGAGCCATTGCGCAGCGTGCAGCTGACATTCGCCATGGCATCGGCAAATTCCTTGGGAAGCGATGGCGCCGCAGTCAGGCGCAAACGCTCACCGCGCTCGTTGAGCAAGGAGATGGCGCAGATCGCATCACGATTGACCTTCTCGACCATTTCGGTGATGGCGCTCAGCGTCGTACCCAGATCAACATTGGCCGCCAGACGTTCAAAGACGCGCTTCTCACCAGCAGCCAGCAGTTCACCGCGCTTGCGTTCACTGATATCGGTAATACTGCCGCGCACCACCTGTCCGGTAGAGGATGGCAGACGGATCAGTCGCACTTCGCTGGCGATTTCGTAACCCGCAGCGTCCTGACAAGTCCAGTCGAATACGGATTCCTCGCCCGCCAGCGCCCGTTTGAGCTCCGTTCGCAGCGCCGCACGTGAGGAGCGTCCATCCGGCTGGCAGGCCGGGCTCAACTCATCAGGACTCATGGCCAACAGGGTCTGGCGATCCTGCTTGAAAAACTTTGCGGCATTTTCGTTGGCATCGATGACGCGCATCGAGTTCGCGTCCAGCACCACGATGACTTCTGGCGCATGTTCAACCAGCGTGCGATACCGCGCTTCGCTGTCGCGCAACGCCATTTCGGCCTGCTTGCGCTCGGTGGTATCACGCAGACACACCACATAAACACTGCGACGATTGACCCGCGTCTTACTGACCGCCATCTCGGCGCTGAACACTTCACCGTCGGCGCGCAGTCCTCTGGTTTCGCAATGGGCAAGGTCAATCTGGGTGTCATCTGCGCGTGTGGCCAGTTGTTCCAGTTGCGCAAGAACAGTACGAGTGTCCGTGCTCGCCATATCGGGCAGCAGAAAATCCAGGGAACGACCGATCACTTCAGCTTCAGCGCGACCGAAAACCCGCTGGCCGGTGGCATTGAGCGTAGCAATATGTCCCGCTTCACTCAGCGTAATGATCACGTCCTTGACATGATCGAGCACCGCCTGCAGCTGACTGGCGGTGCTTTCGCGCATTTCCCGGGTCAGTGTATTCACTTCCTCGGACATCATCTGCATCGAACGGACCACGCCCCGGCGCTCAACATCCTGATGAGAATAGGTTTGTTCGATAGCAGCTAGCAGGCGCGGCACATCCAGCTGCCCATCTGCAGTAGTCGCCTGGGAAATCTGCTGATCCAGCAGCTTGTTCATCGGAACCAGATCCTTACGCGGCGCAGGGCGCCAGATTGCTCATGCGAAATCCAGCGAAGCCAGATCTCAGGATTATGGTTCGTAATGCTAGAGAGAGTTGCGGCAGCCGGTTGTGAGCCGGCTCCCGTTTTGGGCAGGGAAAGCCCGATTTTTCAGCTAATTAGCCATCCTGATTAGCCGTGATGATGCAATCAGTCAGCGCTTTCTTCCGCACGGCCAGGGCGTTTGCGCTCATGTTCCTTGAGGAAACGCTTACGCAGACGAATTTCTGCCGGCGTTACTTCCACCAGTTCATCATCATCAATGAACTCCATGGCCTGTTCCAGGGTGTAGCGAATCGGATTGCTGAGCACCTGATTTTCATCCTTGCCCGAGGCGCGCATGTTGGTGAGCTTTTTGGCTTTCAGCGGGTTGACCACCAGATCGTTATCACGACTATGGATGCCGACGATCTGGCCTTCATACACCTCGTCACCATGACCGACCATCAGTCGTCCACGTTCCTGCAGACTGAACAACGCATAGGTCAGCGACTTGCCCTGCCCATTGGAGATCATCACGCCGTTCTGCCGCTGGCCGATCTGTTTGTCCAGCACCGGACCAAAGTGGTCAAAAATGTGGTGCAGCAAACCGGTACCCGAGGTCATGGTGCGGAAGTCTGTCTGGAAACCGATCAGGCCACGCGAAGGCACCACATAGTCAAGACGAACGCGCCCTTTGCCATCCGCCTGCATATTGGTCAGTTGGCCACCGCGTTCACCGATGGCCTGCATCACTGCGCCCTGGTTATTCTCATCCAGATCGATAGCCACGGATTCGTAAGGCTCGCACAGCTTGCCATCCACTTCCTTGACCACGGCGCGCGGCCGCGACACAGCCAGTTCGTAGCCTTCACGGCGCATGTTCTCGAGCAATACGCCGAGGTGCAGCTCACCACGACCAAAAACCACAAATTTATCGGGATTTTCCGTATCTTCAACACGCAGCGCTACGTTGTGCATGGTCTCGCGCTGCAAGCGTTCGCGAATCTGGCGGCTGGTCACGAACTTGCCTTCGCGACCGCAGAAGGGCGAAGTATTCACTTCAAAAGTCATGCTGATGGTGGGTTCGTCCACCACCAGCGCCGGCAATGCCTCTGGCTTGCCTGGGTCACAAATCGTGTCGGAAATTTTCGGAAACTCGATGCCCGCAAAAGCCACGATGTCGCCAGCGCTGGCCTCGTTCACTTCGACGCGATCCAGGCCCATGAATCCCATTACCTGAATGATGCGTTCATTGCGGGTCTTGCCATCGGTTCCCACTACCACTACCGCGCTATTGCGCTTCAGTTGTCCGCGTTTGATACGACCAATGCCAATTGCACCTACATAGTTGGAATAGTCCAGCTGGCTGATCTGCAACTGCAACGGACCCTCGGCATCCACATCCGGCGGGGGGCAGTGATCAACGATGGCCTTGAACAGCGGCTCCATGTTGTCTTCGATTTTCTTTGGGTCCAGACCCGCAAGGCCACGCAGCGCCGAGGCGTAAACCACCGGAAAATCCAGCTGTTCTTCCGTAGCGCCCAGCTGATCGAACAGATCAAACGTCTGACCCAATACCCAGTCAGGACGGGCTTCGTCACGGTCAATCTTGTTGATCACCACGATGGGACGCAGTCCGTGCGAAAAAGCTTTTTGCGTGACGAACCGGGTTTGTGGCATGGGACCATCCACCGCATCCACCAGCAACAGCACGCAATCCACCATGGATAACACGCGCTCCACTTCGCCACCAAAGTCGGCGTGCCCAGGGGTATCGACAATGTTGATACGGTACTCGCCCCAGGTAATGGCGGTGTTCTTGGCCAGGATGGTGATACCACGCTCCTTTTCCAGATCGCCGGAATCCATGACGCGCTCGGTCGGCGCCTTGCGCGCATCCAGCGTGCCTGATTGCCGCAACAGCTGGTCGACAAGCGTGGTTTTGCCATGATCGACGTGGGCGATAATGGCGATATTGCGTAACTTGGCAGTGCTCACAGTAATGCTCGAAACTGGAAAAAGGCCGCGGATTATACGGCTCCAGCCCCGTCCTGCCAGACTTATATTCGGGGCGTCGCGTCCCGCTTTTCGTCGCTCGAATTCCCGTCAGGACTTGCTGGACGCTGCCGCGCTGCTGGAACTGCTGGGTTCCGGAACCGTAATGGCCACGGGAATCGAGTATTTGTAGGCCAGATCACCGGTAGTGGTAGTCGCCTGCAGGGTCACTTCCAGCACGAACAAGCCGTTGCTGCTGCTACGCAATTCCACAACGGGAGACCACGACTCCCCCTGTTTGAGCGACTCGTGGCTGGTCTGCGCCCCCGCGACAATTTCCAGCGACTCCACTGAACTGACCTGCAATTGCAACGCACTCGCATCGAGCAGGCCTTGAAGATTCAGTTTGAGCTGAAAATTCTTTTTCGCCTGCGGCGCAGAAACCAGCTCGAAACGCAGATCGACGGGCTGTTCGGCCTTGGTCAGATAAACTGCCCTGGCCATGGTGGGAAAGGGATCTTCTGGGGCAGGTGCTGAGCGGGAGGACTGCTGCGCCGCAGCTGCACTCTCCTGTGGCGCTTCCGCATTGCGATTGCAGGCGCTCAGCGACACCAGCGCACCCAGTGCAAACATCAGCTTGCGGCCGGCAAGCAGGCCAGGTGGAACATCAAGCAGTCTGGTAGTCATCTAGGATTTACCTTGTCGTTTTTAGATGAGGTTGGCCACTATCTTATATCTGCAACGCGGGTTCCTGCACAGCCGCCAGCTGTTCACGCAGGTCCAGTACATGCTGCTCCCAGAACTTGGGCTCAGCAAACCAGGGAAATGCCCGTGGAAAAGCCGGATCGTGCCAGCGACGCGCCAACCACGCGGCATAGTGCATCAGACGCAGGGCGCGCAGGGTTTCTATCAATGCAATCTCGCGATAGTCAAAGTCAGCAAACTGAGTATAGCCAGTGAGTAACTCATGGAGTTGCGTGGCGCGTTCAGTAGCGCTGCCGGACAACAACATCCACAAATCCTGGATCGCAGGGCCGGTCAGGCAATCATCAAAGTCAACAAAATGTGGGCCGGTCTCTTCCAGCCAGAGGAAGTTGCCCAGATGGCAATCACCATGCAGGCGCTGGTAACGCAACCCATCGATGTCATCCCATGACTGCTGCATCAGGGTAATCAACTCACGGCTGACCGAACGATAGGCCGGCAGCAAGTGCTCAGGGATCCAGTCTTCGTCCAGCAGGAAACGGCGCGCCTCACCCGCCCACGCGGCCACCGTGAGTCGTGGGCGATGCTGAAAGCGCTGTCGTTGGCCAAGCAGGTGAATGCGGCCAAGCAGACGGCCTACCAGTTCACGATCATCCGCCTGATTCAACTCCGGCCAGCGGCCGCCCTGGCGCGGATACAGGGCGAACAGAAAGTCATCCCGTTCAAACAGGGTCTGCTGCTCAATCATCAGGGGCGCCACAACGGGCAACTCTGCCTCAGCGAGTTCCAGCACAAACTCGTGTTCTTCCTCAATGGCAGCGCGCGACCAGCGAGCAGGACGGTAGAACTTCGCAATACGGGGCTCGCCCTCCTCCATACCCACCTGGTACACCCGGTTTTCGTAGCTATTGAGCGCCATCAGATGTCCGTCACAGCGCAGCCCCAACGATTCCAGCGACTCCAGAATGAAATCCGGCGAAAGGCGGTCAAAAGGATGGGGATCGCTATGGGGCATTCAGGGTCTCAGCGCAAATCCAGGCAAAGCAGTCTTGCCGGAACAGCAATGCAGCAGTTTGGGAACCAGTTCAATGATAGACGAGAGCCAAGCTTGTCATTATGGTTCAGTAAATCTGATCCAATAAATGTTTGAAGCTATCTGATCTCCGGAGCCGCGTCCGGATCTTTACAGACCGCAAGGAATATTGAATGAGCATTCTGGTTACGGGTGGTGCGGGATATATCGGCAGCCATGTCGTTCGTCAGCTCGGCGAACGCGGTGAATCGGTGGTGATCCTCGACAATCTCAGCACGGGTTACCGCAGCGCGGTGTTGCACGGCAAGCTGATCGTCGGCGATACCGCGGATCGCGAGCTGGTGAACAGCATATTGAAAGAGCACCAGATCGAAACCATCATGCATTTCGCTGCACATACCATCGTGCCCGAATCCGTGTCGGATCCTCTCAAGTATTACGGCAATAACACCTGCGCCACCCGCAATCTCCTGCAATGCAGTCGTGACGCGGGTATCAAACACTTTGTGTTTTCGTCCACCGCCGCCGTATATGGCTTGCCCGAAAGCGGTGTTGCCAGCGAAGACTCGCCAACTGCACCGATCAACCCCTATGGCTCATCCAAACTCATGACCGAAGTCATGCTGCGTGACCTGTGCGCCGTTGCTCCGATGCGGCATGTCATCCTGCGCTACTTCAATGTCGGCGGCAGTGACCCGGGTGGACGTATCGGCCACTCTGCACCCAATGCGACGCTGTTGACCAAGGTCGCCTGCCAGCATGCCGTGGGCGTGCGTCCCAAGGTGATGGTGTTCGGTACCGATTACCCGACGCCTGACGGCACGGGCATTCGTGACTACATCCATGTTGAAGATCTCGCTTCCGCCCATCTTGACGCCCTGCGCTATCTGCGCGGCGAAGGATCGTCAACTACGCTCAATGTCGGCTATGGTCGTGGCTTCAGCGTACGCGAAGTCCTGGCCACCGTTGCCAGACTCAGTGTCAACTCCGCCTGGTAGCCCAACGTTGATACGGCTACCGATGTATTGACAGCAAGCCTGGGAATACAATGCTCATTCAAAGCCTGCTGAATTGGCGCCTGCCATACCTTTCCTGCCAATGTACCCCTGCCGCTGAGTATGACCGACTCGGGATTGACTAAATGTATCAAAATAGCGACACCCCTGCCTATATTATAACCCGCATCTGATAATAACTCTATCACATACTGATCACCCTTAAGTGCTGCACTCACTATGGACTCCCAATCTTGTTCAAAATGTCCTGAAGGAAATTCTTTTCCCAAAGCGGACAAACGGCCTGTCTTCAATCCTTCAATGGCTTTTTCAATTACGACGACCAAGGAGGTTTCTGTTTCCAGGCAACCAGTCTTACCACAACTGCACAATTTATTATTATTAAAAAGCGGCATATGACTGAACTCACCTGCAAACCCATTATGTCCACGAAAAAGCTCTCCATTTAATATCATTCCCAAACCTATACCCCAGCCGATATTTAAAACCATGGCGTTTTTTTGACGACGGGCTGCGCCAAACCTGAACTCCGCCAGGGCGATAAGACTGGAATCATTATCGATATACACAGGAAGACCCAATTGATTCGAAAGATATTGAGTGATTGTTTTTTCGGCTGCATCCAAAAAAGTATAGTTAATCCCTTTTTTAGAATCAATAAAGCCAGGCATTCCAATACCAGCACCGATTATTTTCTTTTTATCAATACCTGATTTGCGGATCACTTCTTCCATTTTCTCCGCCAGCGAAGAAAGAGCCGCAGGATTTTTTTGCAGTGGTAATTCAAACTTCTCAACACCCGTTATATGATTATTTTGAATGTCCATCAGGGAGATACGGGTAACCAACTGATCCATTGCAACAGACAAAATATAGATTGTATCCGGTTTAATGGTGTAGGTAATGGGTCTTCGTCCGCCACTCGATGGGGCATAGCCAGACTCCATTACATAACCTTCATCTATGAGTTCATTTAGTATCTTCATTGTAAGCGGGAGGCTTTTCCCAATTCGTTCGCTTAAGTCAGCACAGGAGATGGTGCCCGAGAAATAAAATTCTCTAAAGATTAACCCCTTGTAAAAAAGCTTTTTTCCCATGTGGAGCAATTAGTAATACTGTAATACGTATAAGCAGCTCAAAAATTACTTATTAAATAAGAATTTAAAAAAAATAGCTTCATTTATTTTCAAACCAAATCATCTTAAAAACAATAAACTACCTTATTTGCTTAAGAATGAGCCGCTGCTTTAAATAAATACCTCCTTATTTGCACTTAGGTGCCGGAAGATATTTCAAACAAAAAGGCCGGCTGCAAATGCAACCGGCCTGAAACAACTGCTTAACGAGAGAGCTTTATTTCTTCTAACTGACAATAATCCAATCTATTTTTTCGGTTTTTTAATGCAGGCTGATAAATGTTGTTTTGTTTACCAGTTCATTACAATAGTCAGTTTTTACTTCATAAACCAGGGTTTATTTGTTGGAGCATCCGTACCACCGGTTACACTGCTCCAATTAGTATAATTTCCATCAATTTCACTCTGAGGGTAAATTAGCTTAAATAAATTATAGCCGGGGCTGCTTGAAGCAAGGGCAACACCGGGTGTGGCATAATTAGTTCTGCGGGCCAGGGTCCATGCTTCTAAAGGCTGATGAAACAAGGATATCCAGTGTTGCGTATAAATCTGCGTCAATGCTGTTGAAGCAGTTGCACTGTATGCAACTGCCGGATTAGTTAACATCGCAGTCAACTCAGCCGGAGCTGGAGCTGCGGCCGGTTTATTAACGGCCCATATAGTAGAACCATTGGCCAGTTTATACCAAAATTTTACAGACTCAGTAATACCCTCTTCATAGGCTGTTTTCGCTGTTGCCGCATTAGCTGTCACACCACCTATTCCTTTGTTGTAAATTTCTGCTTTTAAAAAACTGATCTCAGTACCTGTGATTAATAACTGTGGTAAAGTTTTATCAGCTATATAATAAAAATTCAATGGCGCATAGAGATATGTTCCGGATACTACCCAATTAGTTAATCTTGATTCGCTGTAAGGATCATTATTTCCGCTATTTCCTATTTCAGTAGGCGTACTGTTAGATGGAGCTTGCGGGAATGGAGTCCATTCGCCTGCTTTGTTTGGCTCGAAGAAAATCTTACATCTCAGATCATAGATTCCTGAACCATCGGTAGCGTTAGTAGCTGACATGGCATTCCACATAGTAGAACCCATTCGCACATATGAATTACCCCTGTACCAACCTCCTCTGTCATTTACATAATTAGGAATTGATGCGGGATATAAACCTATATTTTCAGATGCCGCCAATAAAGGTTTGCTAAGTGCTTCCGCAATTACCGCATTGGATGTTGTAGCGTCATTTTTCTGAATAGCCATTGCATATCTCAACCTGAGCGAATTAGCAAACTTTGTCCATTTAGCTATATCATTTCCTAAAAGTGTTTCGCTTCCTCCCAAAGAAATCTGTGAGGCACTGGTAGAAAAATTATCCACCGCCCACTTCAAATCTGTAAGGGCCGATTTGATAACTTCAGCCTGTGTATCATATTTTGGTCTGAAGAACTCCGTGCCTTCAAATGCTTTAGCACCTTCAGAATAGGGCATATCACCGTAAATAAAAGTTGTAACCAGTGTTTTATAAGCCATCAACGTCTTCAACATGGCTTTAACATTCGTCATATTAGCCTGATCAGTGCTGGCAGCAATAAGCACATCAAGTTTTCGTGAATTAGCCAGCGCATTGTAATAATTATTCCAGTATGCCCCTGAAAAATTATCCATTCGGAAACCACTTGCAGCATACATGGCTGCCAATTGGCTGTTTTGGTAAACCCATGAAGTAAGTATATTCCTGTCCCACCCGGTTCTACCAAACTTGCAGTAATGCCATTGTATAACGCAGGTATTGTTGGGTCATATACTTTTGCATCCCATGATTTATTAATGTCTCCAAAATTCTTCTTGCATGAAGAAATGGATACTGTAACTATTAATGCAAAAAGCATCAATAGCTTAGTATTTTTCTTACTATTAAATATTTTCATTTTCTTAAATATTTGAAGTTAAAATTTAGCTCTTACCGTAAATCCAAATGATCTGAAACTCGGGAATGCAGACCATTGTAAGCCTTGTGCATTGCCAGTACCATTTATTGCTTCAGGATTAAGATGGTCAGGTAATGATGCATAGAGATACCCGATATTTCTTCCTATTAAGGATACAGACAAACCCTGGAATATTTTCGCCTTACTTATTAAGTTTTGTGGCAAATCATAGGTAAGAGCAACTTCCCTGAGTTTAACCCATGTATTTTCGAAAACGGATAAGCTTCTGGGGCGGTTTAAATGCGACCATCCCGCATACATATTACCCCACTTATACATATAGTTTACAACCCTGTCGTTGACTTTATTATCATCAACATTATAACCTTCTAATATTACACCATGATTTGCAGTTGAACCATCAGGGTAAGTATAAGGAAGGCCACCACCATTTCTTTCAAGCAGCGTTTCAGGAAGCAAACCACTACCGGCAGCAGTGGCATGATCAACCGAATAAATATCACCACCCACTTTGAAATCAATCAGTGCATAAAGAGAGAATCTTTTATACTTAAACGTATTTCCGAAACCGCCTGTAAATTTAGGAGCAGCATTACCTATAACTACCTGTTCATTGGTAATTAAATACTCTGTTCCAACAACAGCACCCGTTGAAAAGATCTTTTATATTTCTGACTTGCTTGTTTCCCTGCGCATCCAGTTTAAAGTCTGTTCCATAAATGGCTCCGTATTTTTGACCCAGGAGCTACTTTCATTACTACAACCAAGCGTTCCAAAAACTATCTCCTAACCATTGTTCACGAACTCCCGGGGATAACTCTTCAATGGTATTATCGTTTTTAGTCAAAATTAATTGAAGGTAGTCCATGATAAGTCCCTGCTTCTTACAGGATTTGCGTTGATAATAAATTCAACCCCCTTATTTCTTAATTTTCCGGAATTAAATGTTACCTGGGTGGCACCCGAAGATGCCGGCAGTGCAGCACTTAATATTTGGTTTTCAGAAAGGATATTATAGTAAGTGAAGTCAAGGTTAATCCTGTCATGTAAAAATCCTAAATTAAATCCGAGATTGATGCTTCTTTTTCTCCCATTGTTTTTGGCATAGGCACGCAGCAATTGGCAAAGAATAAGAAATCATCCTATGGGATTAGTTATAATTATGTAAACGTAGGATTATACTTTGCCGTGGTAAATCAAACACCCGATTATTTCAAGATGCCGCAATTTCATGATGGCAATGCCAATTTCCGTATTAAAACTAAAAATGGCGGTATGATTAAATACTATACCACTTTCGCTTTTGGTGACCTTGGTTTAAGAAGACCGGATATTGACAGCAGTTATCTGAAAGATGCCTTCTCTCTAAAAAACAGTAACTGGTATAATAATCTTAGTTACCGGGAAAATATTGGGAATGGCTGGAAAATGACCCTGGGCGCAAGCTTCAGCACCAACCTGGATAAATTGCACAGCAGGTCAGGATAATAATAATCAGCCCAAACAATTTTCTCCATCAGACCTACTGGATGAATGGCAAAGAATTTTACACTGGATAATTTACAAAACCTCACATTAGGCAAGGGCCGTGTTTGAAAAGAAACTGGGAGGCCTTAGCGCATTGAGGTTTGGCAGTGAATACTGGCATACTTACTAACAGGCCAAAATACAATGACTCATTATTTAAGCAAGTTGATAATTACACAGCGGTTTTTGCTGAAGCAAGTATTTATATTTCAAAAGATCTGGCAGCGCAAATAGGTGCCCGCTTTGAACATTCATCTCTTATCAACCGATCGGATATTGCTCCCACGGGTATCATTGGCCTATAAGACAGGTAAAAATTCACAGGTATCTGTTGCCTATGGTATCTTTTATCAAAAACCTGAGAGCCAGCAACTGTTTTCTTCCACCAATGTAGGATTTACCAAAGCCACACACTATATCGCGAATTATCAAAGAATATACAACCAGCGTACATTCAGGACGGAGGTTTATTATAAAAAATATGAAGACCTGGTAAAGCAGGTACCGGTGGGTTATAATTATTATTCGTATAACAACAGCGGCAACGGATATGCAAAAGGGATTGACATTTTTTTCAGGGATAAAAAAACGATCAAAGATTTTGATTACTGGATCAGTTATTCTTTTATAGATACAAAACGTGATTACCTGAATTACCCCGGTCAGTTGCAACCCAATTTTGTGGCCAAGCATACCGCTTCTCTTGTAACAAAAAAGTTTTTTATGGATATTAAAACAGGGTTCAACGTTACCTATAGCTGGGCTTCCGGCAGGCCTTATTACAATATACTGCCTGATGCCGGTAATAAATTTTATATAGCTGACCAGGGAAAGACGAAAGAATTATAGCAGCCTTAATTTCAGCGCTGAATGGGTACCAAGTATCGGTAAGGAAAATGCAAAATCATTTATTGTATTATTTGCCAGTATCAATAATATATTGGGTACTGACCAGGTGTACGGATATAATTATTCTTATAACGGAGCTGTAAAAAGCCCTGTCACAAATCCTGCAAAACGGTTTTATTTTATCGGCTGTTTTATCAGCTGGGGTGTTGACAGGACACAGGATGCAATAAATAATAATTTGTAACTCCTTTTAACCTGCACAGCGAATTAATAAACTTTAGAATGAAAAATAAATCAATTTTAAAAGCACCCTTTCAAAAAGGGATAAAAATCAAGCAAATGAAAAAGTATATTTTCTTCTTATTGGCTGTCTTTAGTTTACAAATAGCAGCCTTTTCTCAAAGCGATAAATATGTTGCGGCCATGCAAAAAAACCTGGTATTGTTTGACTCAGCAAAAACAGTGGAAGATTTTACAAAAGCCGCTAACACATTTGAACGGATAGGGGATGCGGAAAAAACACAATGGCTGCCTTATTATTATGCCGGGCTTACATTAAGTATTTCCGGATGGATGCCGGCTGTTACTGATAAAGATGCGAATTCTGCAAGGATCAATGCTTTTTGTGATAAGGCAGAATCTGTTGCGGTAACAGATGCCGATAAAGCTGAAATACAGACTATCCGCAACATGTCCGCTACCCAGCAAATGATGGTGGATCCTCAAACCAGGTGGATGAGCTTATGGCCAGGCTGCAGGCCAGGCTTTGGAAAAAGGTTTAAAATTAGATCCCAATAATCCAAGATTATATTACCTCAAGGGTATGAGTTTATTTGGAACGCCTGAACAGTTTGGCGGGGGAAAAGAAAAAGCAAAACCTCTTTTTGAAAAAGCAGTTCAATTATATAAAGAAAAGAAACCCATGCCACTTTATCCGGACTGGGGTCAGAAAGAATCGGCGAATATGCTTGCACAGTGTCAATAGAAATACAAATCATAAAGCCTGTATAAATTTTTATACAGGCTTTATAGCTTCAATACCTTTTGTAAGGGACGCAACAATGCCAATTATCCTGTATATGACAATATATCAAATTTGACAGGATACCCGGAAAGATGAAGAAAGCGGAATATCTATTTATATCACTTCACTACTTAATACAGCCATCATGACCGAAGAAAAATTTTCACCGCAGGAAAGCCTCCGGCTTATCCAGTCCATGATCACCAAGACAAAGCAGAATATGTCTGACAAAGTATTTATTTCCTTGTCTGGGGCTGGATCACTTTTATTGCCTGCACCGGCCAATTTGTCCTTAAGACATATTTTCAACTATGAAAAGCATTATCTGGTTTGGTTGCTCATCATAGTTGGGATTATTTTTTCCAACTGGTACAGTTTAAAAGAAGAAAAGACCCGAAAAGTCAAAACCTATGTTGGGGAAAGTATTAAACACCTGTGGATCGGAATGGCGATCGCCTATCTTGTATTAAGTATAATGTTTACAAAACTAGGATGGAATACACAGGTTTTTCCTTTTTTTATTTTACTGTATGGATTGGGTACTTTCATTTCAGGAAGCATCATACAATTCCGGCCGCTCATTATTGGTGGTATCATCGCTTTTATATTAGCGATTGTTTCGGTTTTTGCTCAATATGACTACCAGATATTGTTTGCCGCCGCCGCCATATTATTCAGCTATATCATACCAGCTTATTTACTTCGGTTCAAAAACAAATATTCAAAAGAATAAATTTTTTATATGGAACCAGCAGGAAAAACAACTAACCGAAAAAGAAAGCCTTGAACTGATCGCTACCATGATCAATACGGCAAAGAACTCTTACCATGATACAGGTATCGGCGCTATTATGTGGGGTGCTGTTATAGCTATTTGTTCACTGGTGAAATTAGCGGAGATACATTTTGGCTTCCGCCTGCCATTTGATATAAACCTGGTTATCATTGTTGCCGTTATCCCGCAGATATTTATTACGGTCAAAGAAAAGAAGGAGCGAAAAGTAAAATCGTATGACGATTCGTATATGGATTATATATGGCTGGCCTTTGGTATCTGTATTTTCCTGCTCAGCTTTATTGTTTATTCCATCTTCAGTGTCTGGGGGCCTGTAGCTGCACAGTTCCGGGAGCTGACCGGTCACCGTCCTGCATTTCAATTAAGCGAGTTTATCACACCGCTTTTTCTTTTGTTATACGGGTTGCCTACATTCATTACCGGGGCTGCCTGTAAATTCAGGCCTATGTTCTGGGGTGGTCTCTTTTGCTGGCTGTGTAGTGTAATTGCCATCTACACTACTATTAAAATTGACCTGCTGCTGATGGCTGCATCTGCCATCATGGCCTGGCTGATCCCCGGTATTTTAATGGAAAGAGAATACAGAATATATAAAAAGGAGCAAGCAGGCCTGAATGTTTAAAGATCTCAACCCTATATTACATTCGCAACTGCGGTTGGCTGTTATTTCACTTCTTATCAGTGTGAAGGAAGCTGAATTTACTTTTCTCAAAGAAAAAACAAATGCCACTGCTGGCAACCTGAGTGTGCAGATACAGAAGCTGAAAGAAGCAGGGTATATTGATGTGATCAAACAATTCAAAGACAATTATCCGCAAACCATCTGCAAAATAACTCCACAGGGAGTGAATGCATTTGCAGAATATGTAAAAAGTCTTCAGTCGTATTTAACTACTGATAAATAAACAGATGTCTATGACTTTTTATCTGTTGTTCAAAATGGTCCATATCTGCGCTGTGATCATTTTTTTAGGCAATATCATCACTGGCCTCTTCTGGATGCGTCATGCGGTTAACAGTAATAGCCTGCCTCTTATATCTCATACGATGAAAGGTATCATACAAAGTGATAAATGGTTTACCATTCCCGGTGTTATCATTATTACGGCAGGCGGGATATTGGCAGCTATTCATGGCCATTATCCCATCTTAAAAACCGGATGGATTTTCTGGTCAATTATCTTATTTACAATTTCAGGAATTGCATTTGCCTGGAAAGTTGCACCACTACAGCAGAAAATATATAAAATGACGCGGGACGCACCGGATGAAGAAAGAGAAAAATCAGAGTGGAATGAATTTATTAAACAATACAAGGCCTGGGAACTATGGGGTGCTATTGCATTGGCGACACCGCTTGCTGCGTTAGCCCTGATGATACTGAAAGTTCCGGCGACTACATTTTTCCTGAAAGGATGAAGCAGGAAAGTTCTGGTACTATCGTGAATTAAATCAGGGAATGAAAACTATAAACTATTCCTGGTATAAAAAATTAAGGCCCTTTAGACAAAGGGCCTTTCTCGTTTTGGTGCTCTAAATGTATAAAACGTTCGGGATGATTTCACCCACTAAAATTTTTTCTTTGGCCTGTAAGGCTGTAACACCAGTTGGGGTAAAGCCCTTTCCTTTTGAGGGTATAAAAGTTTTTCAAATACTTTTTTTATTCGTCTCTCTATCTCTTTGCGGCCCGGTATTTTTGAACTCATGTACGTTTTTATTTTTGTTTAATTTTTTTCTGCCTGCACAATAATTATAGCAGAGTATTGAATGGTCTGATCTTTATGAATAGTTTTTATCCGGTAAACCAACTTTTTTGAATTTGTTTTTTCATAAAATTCATAAATGTCAGCATCTTTTTTCCCTGTTCCAAAAACCAATGCGGCGGTCCTGAATATTTTGTCATCCGTACTTCTCTGTACCTCAAACTGGTCAACCTCCTGGTTTTCGCCAACTGTCCAGTTGAGTAAAACTTTGTTTTGCTTTATGCTGCCGGCAAAACTGATGATATTTATTAAAAGCTGTTGCTGCGAAGCGAAATAAAATGGTGACAGGCTTGTAAAAGGGGCATAACTATTTTGAGCAGATAGCTGACGGTGGGATATCATGCTCAGGATGACGATTAAAAAGGTTACTGAAGTTATTCTCATTTCTACGGGTTTATTGAATGGTATTCAAAACTCCCACAGAAAATTGGACAATATTGTTTAGGGTTATGATCCGGAGGATATACTTGTTAGAGAAAACTGATTGTTAAATCCTGGGATTCGTTATCATCGTAGTTTTCCGTATAAAATGTGGTTTTCCGAATCGCATACAAACCTAATATCTCATGGCTGCTTTTGCAAGCCTTTACCCGGAAATATTTACGCTAAATCTTCAAATCCTTCATTTACAGACATGATCCTTTAATACCTTTGCAGTTAATGTCAGCCATCATACAGGTAAAAAACCTCACTAAAAATTTCAGGGAAATAAAAGCTGTCAGCGATCTTTCATTTGATGTGCCTGCCGGCCATAGTGTATGGCTTTTTGGGACAAAATGGTGCGGGCAAATCCACTACTATCCGCATGTTGCTGACGCTTATCGCCCCTACATCAGGTTCTATTGAGATATTCGGGATGAACCTGCTTAAACATCGCAAAGAGATATTGCGGCAGGTAGGCGCTATCATTGAACGGCCCGATCTCTACAAATATCTTACAGCATTGGAAAATTTAACGGCTGTTTGCCGCTATGAGCGGGGTGAAGGCTCACTCAGAAAAAATTAATGGATCAGCTGGATATGGTTGGCCTGGCGGAAAGGGCGAAGAGTAAAGTAAAAACCTATTCGCAAGGGATGAAGCAACGTCTTGGTATCGCCACCGCACTGGTGCATGATCCGCAACTGATCATACTGGATGAGCCAACCAATGGTCTCGACCCACAGGGTATTGCTGACATACGCAACCTGATACTGCACCTAAGCAGGGAAAAGAAAAAAACATTAATGGTTTCCTCCCACCTGCTGCATGAAATGGAACTGGTGTCTGATTCGATGCTGATAATAGACAAGGGAAAAAAAGTAGTGGAAGGGAAAGGAATGAATTGTTTGATCCCTGCTGAAACGATAGTGGAGTTAAAGACAACCGATGATGCAGCTGCTTATGAAAAGCTGGGTAACAGAACGGCATACTTATTTACGGGATAAAAGAAGTGACTGCATCCTTATTGAAATTGATAAAGCCGGGTGCCGCGGTCATGAAAGAATTAGTAAGGATGGATATTGATATCGTATCCTTTCATTCCAAACATTCATTAGAAGATTATTTTTTATCATTAACCTCAGCGAGCCAGCATGTGGAGTCTTCTAAGAATTGAATTATATAAGATATTTAAACGCCCAAGGACTTATATTGCTTTTGCGCGCCATTGCTTTTATTATTTTTCTTTACAGGTGGGCTTAGGTTTGACGGCAAATAATATTTGGACCTGATGATTGAGCATAGTGAATGAAACTTTTGATTTAGTGCCGATTCAAACCAGATATTGAATGGTTATTTGATTTGCTTTGTTATTTTAAATATATTGCTGATACATATGCCGCTGCTGGTAGCATTAATAGCCGGTGATGATATAGCCGGTGAAGCCAATATGGGTACATTCGCCTGGCGTTGATCCAAACCCATCAGCCGGACACAGTATACTGCTTGATAAAATTCATGGCTCTGTTATTTATACATTTTTATTATTGATATGGCTGGCGCTGCTTGCTTTATTTCGCAGCATGCTGATATTTGGCGTAAACTAATGAGTTGTTTGTTCGTGCGGGAGGAATTCGAAGTATCAGCAGCTCGATGTTTTCTGGCGATATATGGCTGCATTTGCTTTTGCCGCTAGCGCATGACCACGGTGGCGGCGCTGGCTTTCATGCTAGTGTATTTGCAGAAAATTCTATCGGTCCTATTGTAGCCACCGTTAGTATCGTGATAGTATTGACCATTTTATCAGAAATGAAGATACCTATTTATGATAAAACGGTAAAGCCTTATCTATTCACTACACACATGGTGGCGTGGAAAGGATTTTTTTATGTACAAGGCAATGAAGAGGAATAACCATTAACGGTTCGGTCAGCAACTGCCCGGCTATGTTAAAAGCGGATCAGTACTTGATTAGTTATTCGCGGATTTTTTGATAGCGGCAATATGGGTATTTCAGGAAAAAAGATATTTTAAGCTGATAAATAGAAGCAATGAAAAAGAATTTACCGTTTATTTATTGTATCGTAATTTGTTTTATGTTATCGCTACAGGCGCAAACGGCTGAAGAAATTATTCAGCAGGTAAAGGCAAAATCAGACAAGGTAAATGACTATGAAGCCAAAGGAAAAATGAAAACAAATGTGGTTTTTATCAAAGCGCCAGTGGCCACGGTAAAAGTATATTTTAAAAAACCCAATAAACTCCGTATAAAAAATGAAAGCGGAATTTCTTTTATTCCCAAAGGGTCTGTAAATATCAATCTCAAAATATATTTCGCGAGGATACATGCCAGCTTGATATCATTGATATGGGCAAAGAAACCAAAACCAATCTCCGTATCATAAACTTTTGCCCAAAGATGAAAATGCGGAAGTAGTATTGTCAACATTGTATATAGATGAAACACAGATCGCTGATAAAAAAATCCAAAACCACCACTAAAGATAACGGCACGTACGAACTGGAAATGACGTATGGCAAATATGCTGAATACGGTCTGGCAGATAAAGTGATCTTTTCATTCAATACCAAAGATTATAAACTTCCCAAAGGGGTCACCTTTGATTATGACGATGGCAATAAAAAAGAGGAAAATACCGATAAGCTGAAAAACAAAAAAGGGAAAGTCGAGATCAGCTATTCCGGCTATATCATCAATAAAGGGGTGCCTGATTCGGTTTTCCAGTAAAAAGATCCGTAAACTGCCTCTTACACCGGGAAGGTTACAGAAACGGGTATTTTGCTGTAATGTATTTATCTATCCCGGCCGCCCATAAATATTTTTTTTTGTTTTGTGTAAAGTCATTATATTTAATATTACTTGTACCATTCACTACCCATGTCAAAACCCTGCTCAGAGTATCTCCAATAATTCCTTTTTCATATCCATTACGATGAAATTCCATTAAGAAAGAAAGCTTAATGCGATTAAGAAATTTCGTTCAATTCCAATTGAACGGGCAAGTTTAGTTTAAAAAAACGGCATCATAAGCCAAATCCCTTTACCTATCCAGAACTATTAATGATTCCTTTATTTTATTTTGTTTCGGTTCCTGCATTAATTTTTTAATGTAGTAAACAGGTTGACTAAAAACACTGTTCCGCAACTAGTAGTTGAGTTGAGAATTGATGAAGTCATCCGCACAACTAGAGCAGACGCTTTCCGTAATAATCATACCGGCAGGAGAGTCTCCTTTGGTGACCATTCATCTAACAATAAATGGTGACTTTTTAAAATTCTTTCCAAAAAAACCAGGCCTCTGATTATATTAAACATTAAACCACCTAACAATAAAAGAAACATGGGACAAACGATTACTTATTCCGGGTACTTAAAAAAAACCTTTTTATTATTCTTTGCATTGCTCTCGTTTGTTTGTTCATTTGCTCAAAACAACATATTTCCATCAGCAAGTGTCCCATCTGTTCCGGATGCTAATGATGGATTAGCAATAGAAGTAGGAGTCAAGTTTCGTGTGACCCAGGCTGGCTATATTACTGGGGTTCGGTTTTATAAATCTGCTGCTAATACAGGCACACACACAGGACATTTATGGGGCAGCACCGGAACCCAGCTGGCTGAGGCTATTTTTGTTGGTGAGACAAGTTCCGGCTGGCAAGAGGTATTGTTTACTAATCCGGTTGCTGTCACTACCGGCATTACGTACGTAGCATCATACTTCAGCAGCGCTGGTAATTATTCATATACTAATCCTTATTTTTCTTCAGCAATAGTAAATGGCCCTTTGCGTGCATTGGCAAATGGAGAAGATGGAGGTAATGGTATATATATATACACAGCAACTTCTGCTTTTCCTACAGTTACCTTCCAATCAAGTAACTATTGGGTGGATATTGTCTTTGCTACAACTGTGATTCCTGATGTTACACCACCATCAGTTACTATTACAGCACCAACTACAGGAAATGTTTCCGGATCTGTAAATGTCACAGCGAATGCCAGTGATAATGTGGGTGTTTCCGGATTACAATTTTTATTAGACGGAGTTAACCTGGGCACAGAGATTGTTACAGCACCTTATGTTATGTCATGGAACACCATGACTACAACCAATGGTAGTCATACATTAACCGCACGGTCCGTGACGCTGCAGGGAACCTGGCAACCTCATCTTCAATAGTTGTCACTGTTAGTAATGTGCCAGACACTGAATTGCCAACAGTTACTATTACAGCACCTGCGGCTGGACCCGTATCAGGCCCTGTCAATGTAACAGCTAATGCCAGTGATAATATTGGAGTGGGTGGTGTTCAATTTTTGCTCAACGGAGCAAACCTGGGAGCAGAAGATATTGCGGCGCCTTATTCCATTTCATGGAATACAATTGGCATTACCAGTGGTAACTACACATTAATTGCCAGGGTCCGTGATGCTGCCGGTAATATTGGGAATTCCTCTCCGGTAGCCGTCACTGTTTTCGATAACAATCTTGTAGCCGCCTTTGGTTTTAATGAAAATGCCGGGACAACAACTATAGATAATTCGGGCAATGACAATAACGGGACATTGACAAATGGCCCGGCATGGTCTGCTTCAGGAATGTATGGATCTGCTATTTTATTTGATGGCACCAATGATTTTGTAAATATTAGTGATGCCAGTTCTCTTGACCTGACTAATGGTATGACTATGGAGGCATGGGTAAACCCGTCAAATGTTACCGGGTTTAAAACAATTATTTGTAAAGACAGAACTACTGCCAGTTATACCTATACACTTGCTGCCAATAATAATACCACTACAGTGGCTAATCAGCGTCCAGGCAGCCGTGCCCGGATTGCCAATACAAACAGAACAGTAACGGGTACATCAAAACTACCGCTTAATACCTGGACGCATGTAGCGAGTACCTATGATGGTGCTACTTTCAGATTATATGTAAATGGCGTGCAGGTATCTTCATTAGCCACAACGGGAAATATAACTGTTACCACAGACCCATTGCGGATAGGAGGAACAACAGCGTTAAGTGCACAGTATTTTGCCGGATTGATAGATGAAGTTAGAATATATAACAGGGCCTTAAGTCAGTCTGAGATCCAAACAGACATGAATACTCCCATAGCTATAGCACCGGATATTACCAATCCATCAGTCAACATTACAGCGCCTCCTGTCGGCAATATATCAGGTACGGTGAATATCACAGCCGATGCTTCTGATAATGTGGGCATTTCCGGGGTACAATTTCAGTTGAATGGTGTTAACCTGGGAGCAGAAGATGTTGTTGCACCGTATTCAGTTTCCTGGAATACATTGACTACTCTAAATGGAGATCATAACTTAATGGCTATAGCCCGTGATGAAGCGGGCAATACAACCACGTCAGCCGTTGTAATTGTTACCGTCAATAATGTTGCTGATACGCAGGCACCCGTTGTAAGTATTACAGCACCGTTAGCGGGCAATGTATCAGGAACAATCAATGTAACGGCCAATGCTGCAGATAATGTTGGAGTAGCCGGGGTACAGTTTCAGTTGAATGGCGTTAACTTAGGCGCAGAGGATATTGCTGCTCCGTATTCGGTATCATGGAATACATTGACGGCTATAAATGGAAATTATACTGTAACAGCAATAGCCCGTGATGCGGCGGGTAATACAAGTACGTCAGCAGGAGTGATAGTTACTGTCAATAATGATACACAGGCACCCACAGTAAGTATTACAGCTCCTGTAGCCGGTAGTGTATCAGGTACGGTGAATGTAACAGCCAATGCATCTGATAATGTCGGTATTACCGGAGTTCAATTTCAGTTGAATGGCGTTAACTTAGGCGCAGAAGATGTTGCTGCCCCGTATTCCGTTTCGTGGAATACATTGACGGCTATAAATGGAAATTATAACTTAACGGCTATAGCCCGTGATTCGTCAGGTAATACGTCAACATCTGCGGCGGTAGTTGTTACAGTAACGAATGCTCCCGATACTCAGGTGCCGTCAGTCAATATTACCGCACCTGCAGCAGGAACGGTTTCCGGAACAATTAATGTAACAGCAAACGCTACTGATAATGTCGGTATAGCGGGTGTACAATTTAAATTGAACGGTGTCAACTTAGGCGCTGAAGATATTAGTTCTCCTTATTCATATTCATGGAATACATCCACCACAGCTAATGGCAGTTATACCTTAACAGCAGTGGCCCGTGATGCAGCAGGTAATACAACGACATCAGCAGCCGTAGTTGTTACGGTCAGCAATGCAACTAACCTCATTGCAGCCCTTCACTTCAATGAAGGTACAGGAACTGCAGCAGCAGATGTATCCGGCAATAATCATAATGGTACGCTAACCAATGGCCCCACCTGGACAACGGGTAAATATGGCCAGGGAATAAACTTTAATGGTACGACCAACTATGTGAATATTGCTGATCATAACAATTTTACACTTGACCCTGCACAGAGTTATACATGGAGTGGCTGGTTAAAGAACAACAACTTTACTGAATGGAGTACAGTGTGGAGCCAGACTGTTGATGCGAACAATTTCTTTTATTTCTATGCGCATACGACAAGTGATCCGGATGGCGGCCCTGTAACCAATGGTCTATCGGTGTACTGGTGGGCCAATGGCGGAAGTAATAAAGTAGGTGTTCATAGTAATAATAACGTGTTAACCGTGGGCCAATGGAGCCATGTTGCTGTAACCTATAATGCAAGCCAGCCGCAGAATAACCGCTTTACTATCTATGTAAACGGCGTGGATGTTACCAATAGGACAGATGTAGCATCAATAGGTGTATTACCCGCCATCAACCCGGCTAATATCCGTATTGGTTCTAATCAGCCATTTGGCGAATACCTGAATGGAGCAATAGATGAAGTAAGATATTATAACAGACTGCTTACTGCGGCAGAAGTGGTGACTGATATGAATACGCCCATATCTGTAGCGCCGGATGTCACCAATCCCGCCGTAAGTATTACAGCACCGGTAGCGGGCAATGTATCAGGCACAATCAATGTAACGGCCAATGCTACTGATAATGTCGGTGTAGCCGGGGTACAGTTTCAGTTGAATGGTGTTAACCTGGAGCAGAAGATATTGCTGCTCCGTATTCAGTTTCATGGAATACATTAACAGCTGCCAATGGAAATTATACTGTAATGGCAATAGCCCGTGATGCGGCGGGTAATACAAGCACATCAGCAGGAGTGATAGTTACTGTCAATAATGATACACAGGTGCCCACAGTAAGTATTACAGCTCCTGTAGCCGGTAGTGTATCAGGTACGGTGAATGTAACAGCCAATGCATCCGATAATGTTGGTGTTTCCGGTGTTCAATTTCAGTTGAATGGCGTTAATTTAGGCGCAGAAGATATTGCTGCTCCGTATTCTGTTTCGTGGAATACCCTGACAACAGCCAATGGAAATTATAATTTAACAGCAATAGCCCGTGATTCGGCAGGTAATACGTCAACATCTGCGGCGGTAGTTGTTACAGTAACGAATGCTCCCGATACGCAGGTGCCGGCAGTGAGTATCACTGCGCCGGCGGCAGGAAATGTTTCAGGTACAATTAATGTCACAGCGAATGCTAGCGATAATTCAGGAGTATCGGGGGTACAATTCAAATTGAATGGTGTCAACTTAGGCGCTGAAGATATTAGTTCTCCTTATTCCTATTCCTGGAATACATCCACCACAGCTAATGGCAGTTATACCTTAACAGCAGTGGCCCGTGATGCAGCAGGTAATACAACGACATCAGCAGCCGTAGTTGTTACGGTCAGCAATGCAACCAACCTGATTGCAGCCCTTCACTTCAATGAAGGTACAGGAACAGCAGCAGCAGATGTATCCGGCAATAATCATAATGGTACGCTAACCAATGGCCCCACCTGGACAACGGGTAAATATGGCCAGGGAATAAACTTTAATGGTACGACCAACTATGTGAATATTGCTGATCATAACTAATTTCACACTTGATCCTGCACAGAGTTATACCTGGAGTAGCTGGTTAAAGAACAACAACTTTACTGAATGGAGTACAGTGTGGAGCCAGACTGTTGATGCGAAACAATTTCTTTTATTTCTATGCGCATACGACAAGTGATCCGGATGGCGGCCCTGTAACCAATGGTCTATCGGTGTACTGGTGGGCCAATGGCGGAAGTAATAAATTAGGTGTTCATAGTAATAATAACGTGTTAACAGCCGGCCAATGGAGCCATGTTGCTGTAACCTATAATGCAAGCCAGCCGCAGAATAACCGCTTTACTATCTATGTAAACGGTGTAGATGTTACCAACAGAACAGATGTTGCATCAATAGGGGTATTACCTACCATCAACCCGGCCAATATCCGTATTGGTTCCAATCAGCCATTTGGAGAATACCTGAATGGAGCAGTTGATGAAGTAAGATATTATAACAGGCTGCTTACTGCGGCAGAAGTAGTGGGAGATATGAATACACCGATCGGTGTCAATGATAATACTGTTCCAACTGTTACTATCACCAGCCCAGCAGCAGGCAATGTTACCGGTACAATCAATATTACTGCCAATGCAAGCGACAATACCGGAGTAGCCGGCGTACAATTCTTATTAGACGGGATTAATCTTGGAGCCGAGGATATTGTAGCTCCTTATTCAATTTCGTGGAATACAACAACGGCAACAGGAGGCACCCACATCTTAACAGCCATAGCCGGTGATGCGGCGGGTAATACAGCAACATCAGCAGCAGTGAATGTTACGGTATCTTCTGATTTTTCATTCACATTGCTGAATGCTTCACGTAATGTTGATCCGACAGGCAGTACCGACTTTGGAGTAAGTGTTGCCTATCTCAATGGGTTTACAAGTTCTAATGTGGTCTTATCGGTTACAGGTTTGCCGTCAGGCGTAACAGGTAATTATGCGATCAATCCAATGGCCAACCAGGGGCAAACACAATTACTGATCAATACAAATAATGCAACTCCGGGAGTATATACGCTTACACTTACTGCTACTGCGGAAAGTATTGTTCATTCTCCGCAGGCTACTCTTATTATTAACGGAGGCAGTGATTTTGCTTTATCCGCTTCAACTGCTGTTCAAAATGTGGCAGCCGGCAGCGGCACTTCTTATTTTATTAATATTACTGAAACCGGTGACTTTACCAGCCCGGTTAACTTGTCTATAACAGGTCTTCCGGCAAGCATGACTGCAAGTTTTAATCCTGCTTCTGCTATTCCTGCTGCCACATCGGTTCTTACTATTACCACATCGGGTTCTACGCCTGCTTGGTACTTACAACTTTACCGTGCAAGGGGTAAGCGGCGCTCTTACACGCACTTTACCGATAAGCTTAACAGTATTGGCTACGCCACCAGCTACCTGGCCGATAACCAGTTTAGGGTCTGGCTGGGATATGCCATTAGGAACTGCTTTTTCAAAAGATGGTCAAAAATTATTTGTATGGGAAAAAGGAGGAAAACTATATGTCTGTAACAGAAATGCGACCACACAATTATACGACAAGCAAACCGCACCTGTATTGGATATATCAGCGGAGGTAGGAAACTGGGGTGATATGGGATTCCTTGGTTTTGTACTCGATCCTTCATTTGAAACCAATGGATTGATCTATGTGTCCTATATTGTTGACAGGCACTACTTATTAAATTTTGGTACACCTGCATATAACCCACCACCGGGCGACAATGCCTCAGCAAATAAAGCTACTATTGGCAGAGTTACACGCTATCAGACGGTAACGAATGGCGGCATTATGACTACCAACTATGCCAGCAGAACAATTCTTCTTGGAGAAACAAAAACTACGGGCATTCCTATATTATATGATTCACATGGTGTCGGGTCTCTTGCTTTTGCAGCAGACGGTACACTGATTGTTTCGTGTGGTGATGCGGCCAGTTACGCTACCATTGATGGCGGAAGTGTAGGTCATACTTATTATGTACAGGCACTTGCCGATGGAATTATCAGGCCCAACGAAAATGTAGGTGCTTTCAGGTCACAAATGCTGACCAGTCTTAATGGTAAAATATTAAGATTGAATCCTGCTAATGGCGATGGAATATCAAGTAATCCATTTTATTCCGCTGCAGAGCCACGTTCAGCTAAATCGAGAGTTTATGCTCTGGGTTTGCGCAACCCTTACCGGTTTTCTATAAAACCAGGAACAGGATCTACTAATCCCGATGCAGGAGATATAGGTGAGATCTATGCAGGCGATGTTGGGATGGGAACCTGGGAAGAGTTAAACATCATCAAAGAACCTGGTACTAATTGCGGATGGCCATTTTATGAAGGACATTCTCCTATGACTGAATTTAATGCAATGATCACAGAAAATAAAGATGAGCCCAACCCCCTGTATAATACCGGAGGATGTACACAACAGTATTTTACCTTCCAAAACCTGTTCAGACAGGCAACGGCAGACAATATCGAAACGGTTTATAATCCATGCAACCCTTCCCAGCCAATAGGCACAGGTAACCGTTTTGTCCATCGCCGGCCGCTTATTGATTACCAAGCATGGCGAGGATATTGCCAGGGTAGGTATTTTCAATGGCAATATTGCAGGAGTTGCCACAATCGGCACAGTGGCATCCAATGTTACAGGTGCCCCTTACAGAGGCAATGCTGTAATAGGCGGGGTTTGGTACACAGGGAATTTGTTTCCTGCTAACTTCAGGAATACGTTTTTATACGGAGACTATGGACGTTCCTGGATAAAAAGCCTTACTGTTAATTTTACGGATGTATTGCAAAAGGCAGAACATTTTGCAGATGCTGCCAATGTAGTCAGTATCACCGAAAATCCATTGGATGGCACCCTGGTATATGTGGATATAGGTAATAATTTAGTGAACAGGATAAGCTATGGCGGTAATCAATTTCCGGTAGTGAAGATGACATCTGATGCCATTTACGGGCCTTCTCCATTGAATGTCACTTTTACCGGAAATAATTCATTTGATCCTGAAGGAGGACGCTTAACCTATTCATGGAACTTTGGAGATGGCACCGCTATCAGTACTTTGGCTAATCCACCCGTTCACAGTTTTGCACCATCGGCAGGTACACCTATAAAATATGTTGTTAAGCTTACGGTAAAGGATTCAGTGAATGCTACGGCTACAGATAGTATAATAATATCAGTAAATAATACACCGCCTGTAGTCAATATTACAAGCCCGGTAAAAAACTCGACCTATAATATTGGTCTTGATTCAACTTATTCTTTTACAGCCACAGTTACCGATGCCGAACATAATGCAGGCCAGCTAAAATATGAATGGCAGCAATCTTTGAGACATAATACTCATGAACACCCCGGGCCGGTTGATACGGTAAGGAATACATTTGGTTCCATCGCACGGATTGGTTGCAATGGCGATGATTATTATTGGTTTATCCGTTTAAAAGTAACCGATGCAGCCGGGCTCTCAACAACAGATTCTTCAAAAATATTCCCGAATTGCTCATCGCAACGGATAGCACTTACATTACGAAATTTCAGTGTCACCCGGGAAAACGATGAGAACCTGGTGAAATGGATGACCGATATGGCGCCACAGATTAAAGGCTTTGAAGTAGAAAGAAGTGTTGATGGGATAAATTTCTATTCCATACATTATCAACCGGCGGCAAACAGGGCCGGTACCAGGGAGTATAGTTTTCCTGATAAGAGCTACTCTCCGGGGGTGGTGTATTACCGGCTAAAAATGATTGAGATTGGCGATGTGATCAGGTATTCAGGCACAGTGAAAACATTTACTGAAATAAAAGGCGAAGGATTGGTGATATCTCCCAATCCGGTTACCGGCAATTTTACATTGCGGTATATTGCACCTGACTTTGGACCGGTTACTATCCGCATCAGGGATATAAACGGAAGACTGTTTTCTGTAATTCAGGAAAGTGTAAACAAGGGTCAGAATATTATTTACCTGCAAAGCATACCTGAGTGGACATCTGGAATGTACATGATATCTGTACAACAGGGTAACGACACCCAGCAAGCGAAATTGATAAAGGCGAAATAAGTATGAGTATAAGCAAAAGGAGGTTTAACCATCACGGTTAAACCTCCTTTTGCTTTCAGCAGTAGTTGTTAAAAATGAGTTGTCAGTGTAACGCCATACGTTTTCGGGTTGCCTAAATGAATAGCCCCGAAATCATAAGCATAGGCAATGTACTTCTTATCACCTGCGTTTCGTATCCAGAACATCAGCTCCGCTTGTTTTGAAGAAATACCGAAACGGGTATTCAATAAACTATACCCTTTTTGTGAAATATTATTCGACAGATCAAAATATTGCTTACCAACGTACATCCACTCACCACGTACTACTAATTTTAATGGCTGTTTTGTACCCAGGTCAAAACCGTATTGCAACGCCAACATAGATGTTACATTGGGGGTAAAAATTTGTTTTTTACCATCAAGGTCAACGGCTGAACCATTCTGGGATAATTTTAAATTTTTATACACTGCATCGGTGTAGCCGAAATTATAATCTGTCTGCAACCCTTTCACTGGTGTTGCAGCCATTTCCAGTTCTATACCCTTACTGGTTAATTTACCTGCATTACGTGTTACTGTTATAGCATCAGGTAATACCAGGGTAGGCACCTGTGCATCGGTCACATGCGTTAAGAATACCGCAATGTTCAAACGCAAACGGCTGTTGAATAAATTATTTTTAATGCCAGCCTCTATATTGTTACTATACTCAGGTTTGTAAGGATATAAAGGTGGTTGTGAAGGATCGGAAGATAACTGTGTCAATCCACCGGTGCGGTAACCGCGGCTGTACGTGGCAAATACATTAGTGTTGGCAGCAAGCTTGAAGGCCAAACCCAGTTTTGGAGAGAAGGCGCTGAAGTTTACGCTGGCAGAGGTATCGGGTCTTGTTTCAAACTGTGGATTGGGATCAGGGTCTTTTTGGTATTCACCCAGCACGTTATATTTTTTCTTTTCATAATCATACCGCAGACCTGCAATGATATCTAATTTGTCAGTAATAGCATAAGTAGCCTGGCCAAAAAAAGCTATCCCGGAGCTTTTACCTTTTGTAGAATTGATGATGGAAAAATCAGTATCAGGAGCACCCACTAAAGCTGCATCTTTTCCAAAATGAATAGCTTGTTTCACCGGGTTATCCTGGTGGAAAAGATAACTGCCGGCTGTCCATTTTAAGGAAGATGATGTTGCAGCCGGTGAGGAAAATTTAAATTCCTGTGTCAGTACTTTCACTTTATTCCAGTCACCACCATAGTTATTAATGATAGTTACTCCGTCAATGGGTGAAAAATCCCCATCCAGGGGTTTGTTATAATAGCGACGATTAGATTGATATGCAGTCTGCGAGCTAAAGTTGAATGACTTGCCTGCATACTTAGCAGTAAAAGAGCTATTGAATGTATTATCAATCATTTTCGCAGTGGCATCCTGGTTAACAGCGAAAGGAGGATCAAATGGATTCTCTACAAACATGTTTACCAGGGGAAATGCGCCGTTGTTACGGTTGTTGTGATGCTTTATATTAATGTTAAAGGACCATTTTGTATTGGCAATATACTTCAGGTAATAATTACCTGTGAAACTGTTCTGCTTATCAAAACCAGAATTATTAAACTCGTTTCTGTAATAGCCATTTCGCTTATCATACACGCCTGAAACACCCAGGAAAAGTTTATTTTTTACCAAAGGGGTACGTAAGCCAATGCTGTACCGTTGCTGATTATAATTACCAATATTTATTTCGGCAAAACCATTCGTAGTGTTACCGGGTTGTTTTGTAATGATATTGATTACTCCACCCATTGCATTTCTTCCATACAATGTTCCCTGCGGGCCCCTTAATATTTCAATTCGTTCAACATCGAGTAACATGGCAATATAAGTATCCAGCCCAAACTGGTTTACTCCATCAATATAAGTGGCAACAGCAGGATCATAAGAGGTAGTAGTGATACCACGGATGGATGTAACATTCCTGTCATCACCTGAGTTGGAGGTATACAGGTTGGGGACAATTGCCGTCAGTTCTTCGCTGTTCCATAAGCGGTATTGCTGTACTTGCCGGGCCGAAATAGCTGTAATGCTAAAAGGGACTTTTTGTAAAAACTCTTCTGTTTTTTGCGCAGTCACCAGCACAGCGTCTCAATTGTTGTCCGGCATCAATCAATTGAATATTCAGCGATTCATTTGCTGCTCCTCCAATGGCAATATCTTTATAGATGGTGGCATAGCCAACAGCAGAAACCTGCATAACATATTTGCCTGCTGGTAAATTATTAAAACTGAAATTTCCCTGTTCATCTGAAACCGCCCCTTCGTTGGTATTTAGTAAATAAACAGTAGAACCCGGAACAGGGGCAGAGCGGGCATTGGTGATTTTTCCTGAAAATTGGCTGGTTTGCTGGCTTTGAGCTGAAATATCAAGTACGGCGAACAGCACAAAAAAAATAAGGTGGATTCTCATAAACATAAGCTTGTATAGGTTAATAAAACGGATGAAAGGGTATTGTATTTTACATTGCCAGCTTAAACTTTTTATTTCTATGGGCGTTTTCAATTCTTTTCTTTTCCGGGAAGTAAAATTGTAACATAAAAACTTATTATCAAATTATAAAGCCAGAAAAAAAGGAAAGAGAAAAAATGAAAATCAGCTATTTCAGCAATATTATCAATAAAGGGGTTCCAGGTTCGGTTTTCCAGCAGGAATTCTCAGGAGGGCCAGTTGAACCTTTTATTTAATTGCTCAAAACCCTTCGATTGAGGAATAATCTTCATATCATTGTGGTTCGTTTTATCCGCACTACTGAGTAACGTACCTTCCCAACAACATCCTGCGTATAACCCATATTCTGATCCGGCTAAACCCTGAATTACTATTCTCCAAATTCCTGTTTAAAATTACCCTTGCCCGGTCACGAAATATTTATGCTGCATAACGGGTAAATGTTTCCCGGAAAGTTAATTTAATGATACACGCTGTAAAATATTTAGTTACGTTGTTTAAAATTATTGTCCATGAAGAAGATCTTTTTTATACTTGGTTTTCTTTTATCTTTTAATCGCATTACTGTTTTTGCACAAACATTTTCCCTTCCGGGATTTTCCACTAATACACTTGGTTCAAACTGGGATCAACCAATAGGTGCGGCTTTTTCAAAAGATGGCCAGAAATTATTTGTCTGGGAAAAAGCGGGAAAAGTATTTGTTTGCAACAGAAATGTTTCAGGATTTATATGATAAACAAACCACTCCTGTGGCTGGATATTTCTGCGGAAGTGGGAAACTGGGGAGATCATGGATCTTATCGGTTTTGCATTAGACCCTGAGTTTAATGCTAATGGGCTGATCTACCTTTTATATGTGGTGGACAGGCGTGCTTTGATGAATGATGCCACTCCAGTTGATCAGCCGGCGGTTGCTACTATTGGCAGGGTTTCACGATTTCAAACTTTTGTGGATGGTAATAATGATCTCGTATTTAACCCGGCGACCAAAACAATTTTGATCGGTGAATCACCCTCTACCGGCATTCCCGTATTGACTGATTCACATGGAATGGGCAGTCTTGTTTTTGCAGCAGATGGGACACTGCTTGTTTCAGCCGGTGATGGTGCATCATACAATAGCCCGGATGAAGGCAATAATGCCCAGACAAACTATGCACAAGCTCTTACTGATGGTATCATCAGAAGTCAGGAAAACGCAGGTGCATTCCGGGCACAATTGCTCAATTCTCATAATGGTAAAATATTGCGGATAGACCCGACGAATGGTAATGGTATGGCAAGTAATCCATTTTATAATACATGGCCGAACCACGTTCCCCAAATCAAGGGTATGGGCGCTTGGCTTTCGTAATCCTTTCCGGTTTAACATACGGCCGGGTACAGGATCTACCAATCCATCTGCCGGCGATATAGGCGAACTTTATGTGGGTGATGTGGGATGGAGAAATTACGAAGAACTGAACATCATTAAAGCCCCCGGTATGAATTGCGGCTGGCCCATTTTTGAGGGACTTAACTATGAAGTGGCAGGTCCCTATCCGGGTGAAGTGGCCTATTCTGTTTTTACTACACAAAACATGGATGAACCCAACCCTTTGTTTCAAACTGGCAGTTGCTCACAGGAATATTTTACTTTCAATAATTTACTAAAGCAGGCTACTGCTGATGGAATATCTACGCTTTATAATCCCTGCAATGCTTCTGTTCCGATCGTCAGTGGCAATCCTAACCGTTTTTTTCACCGGCGACCTTCCATTGACTGGCAGCAATATACTAACAATGCCAGGGTACCCATCTTCAATGGAAATAACGCAGCTACAGCGTTGATCGGTACTCCCGCTTCAAATGTTATTGGCACACCATTCCCGGGCAACTGTAGTATTGGCGGTTTTTGGTACACTGGCAGTTTATTCCCTGCCCAGTTTAGAAATACGTATTTCCTTGCGGATCTTGGCGCTAAATGGTTAAAAAGTTTTACCATCAATTATACTGATGTGGTTCAAAAGGTGGAAAATATTGCATCAGATTTTCCTTCTTCTGTTCAATATTCTTCCGTTGTTTGTATGGCAGAAAACCCATTGGATGGTACGGTTGTATTTGTTGATATTGTTACTAATAGTATAAGAAGGCTGACCTATGGAGGTAATCAATACCCCGTAGTGAAGATGGAATCTGATGTTAAGTACGGGCCATCTGTATTGAATGTTTCTTTTACAGGAAATAATTCTTACGATCCGGAAGGAGGTCGTTTAACTTATTTATGGAACTTTGGTGATGGCAGTCCTCTTATCACAACGGCGGATGCAACACATGCTTTTACCGCAGCCGGGCCAAAGAAATTTACAGTAACACTTACTGTAAAGGACAGCGTGAATTTTTCTGCAACAGACAGCATCATTATATCGGTAAATAATACGCCACCCAATGCAGCCATTACAAGCCCGGTCAATAATTCAATTTACAGGGTAGGTGTTGATACTACTTATGCGTTTACAGCAACCGTCACTGACGATGAACACTCACCCTCACAATTGAAATATGAATGGCAGCAATTTTTGCGGCATAATAACCATGAGCATCCGGGAGTAATTGATACTGCCAGGATCACTACCGGAACCATAGCGCGGGTTGGTTGTAACGGGGAAACCTATTACTGGATGGTAAAATTAAAAGTAACAGATGCAGCAGGACTTTCAACGATTGATTCCGCAAAAATATATCCTGCGTGTGCAGGAGGCTCTTTACCAATTATATTGAGAAAATTCAGCGTAACGCAACTGGATAATACGAACCTGGTGAAATGGACAACTGAAACGGCCATGCAGATCAAAGACTTTGAAGTAGAACGGAGTATGGATGGCCGTAATTTCTTTAGCATACACCATCAGCAGGCCAGGAGTATAATGGGAACCAATGATTACATTTTTCCAGACAATAGTTTTCCTGCCGGCGTAAATTATTATCGTTTAAAAATGATTGAGATCGGTGATGTGGTCAGGTATTCTGCTATTGTAAAAATTTCTGCGGAAATAAAAAATGAAAGCCTGGTGGTATCTCCTAATCCTGTTGTTGCTAATTTTTCAGTGACATACAATGCAATAGCTAATGGCCTGGTCATTATCCGTATCAGTGATATAAGCGGCAGGCTGGTCAGTACTGTTCATGAAACTGTAAACAGGGGAAAGAATCTTATTTACCTGCAAAACCAACCAGCATGGAAACCCGGAATGTACATGGTAACTGTTCAACAGGGCAATGACATCCAACAGGGAAAATTAGTAAAGACTGAATAAAAGAATTAATTATAAATGAAAGACCGGAGGCTAAGCAAGAACTGTTGATATGGATACAGGATATGAAACATTCAAGAATATGCGGTAGAAAGAGAAAGCAGTTTCCCTCTCCTCGTCATTGCGAGCAAAGCGAAGCAAGGAGAGGGACGGAAGGGTGAGGTCAGGTTAGCCTTCCTTTATTTCTTCATCTTCCATACGTGCAAAAGATTCGGCAGTTATTTTACGTACCGGATTTTTCCGGTTGTCTTCATAACCGGCACGGCGGTTAATAATATCAATACATTCAAATACAGCAGCAATGAAAGAAGAAGTATCAGCTTTATCTTTTCCGGCAATATCAAATGCCACACCATGATCGGGTGATGTTCTTACGGCAGGTAGCCCGGCGGTATAATTAATACCTTCGCCAGTCGCAAGTGCTTTAAATGGAATCAATCCCTGATCGTGGTACATAGCCAATACGGCATCAAATTTAGTCAAAACTGTCGCCGGGCAAAAAAAGCATCAGCGCTGTAGGGCCCTACAGCCAGTATATTATTATTCTTTGCTTCTTTAATCGCTGGTTTAATGATGGTTTCTTCTTCATTGCCTATCAGGCCTTCATCACCTGCATGGGGGTTTAGTCCCAGCACAGCGATGCGTGGTTTATCAATGCCAAAATCTTTTTGCAGGCTTTGTATGAATAATGTTCAGCTTGCTTACAATTTTTTCTTTGGTAATATGTTTGCGCAATTTCGCTACCGGCACATGTTCAGTAACCAAGCGCCACCCGGAAATTGCCGGCACAAAGCATCATCACCACATCATTTACACCAAACATACTTTTGAGATAGGGGGTATGGCCGGTGAAATTAAATTCGGCAGACTGAATATTTTTTTTATGAATCGGTGCTGTTACCAATCCATCAATTTGTTTTTGTTTTAATGCGGCCACGGCAGTTTGTAAGGAGAGCACTGCATATTTTCCCCCTATATCAGTCAGTTGTCCGGGATTGATGGCTACTTCTTCTTCCCAGCAATTAAACAGATTGACCTGTTTATGGTTGATGCGGCTGAAGTCTTTTATGATTTGATAGTTGAAATTGATATTCGGGAATGGATTTCCGGTAAAAATTAATCACTTTATTCGAGGCAAAGATCACCGGGGTGCAATGATTCCAGTATGCGGTTGTCAGAAAATGTTTTAATGATCAGTTCAATGCCGATACCATTCAGGTCGCCGCAGGAGATACCGATGATGGGTTTTGTTTGACTCATGTATGAAAGATTAACCGTAAAAATAATGATTTCTGACCGGAGCAGGATTAAAACTGTTATTTCAGCAAAAACTTAATACCCGGCATAATTATTTTTACACATTTTCGTAATAATTCTACTTTCGAGTTGCCAATATTTTTACAATGAGATTTGTTTAGATTGCATATAATAAGCAATAATTCTCATCTTTATAGAAGAATCGAATTAGTATTCGCAGAAAAATCCAATTGTATGAAGCCTCTATCAATAGTAAATGCTATTGCGTTATCTTTTATTGCAGGTTGTTTTACAATAACAATCTCAGCTCAAACTATCGGAACATTTGCTTCTGTAACTCCAACAGCACAAACACAAAACCTTGTTCTTCCTGCTACTCATAAATTTCAGCGTATTATTAAATCTGGTGATCCTTTATCATCAGGAGGAACACTTGGAAATAATACAGACTTTACAGGATATGTTCCTGTCTCCGGAAGCAGCAGAAACGGATATTTATCCATCAGCAATGAAACAACACCGGCCGGATGTGCCATCCTTGGAATTTCTTATAACTATACAAGCCATACCTGGATGTAAACAGTGGTGGTAATGTTTCTTTTCCATTGCAGATATAGGTGAAACATCAAGATTTTGCTCCGGAACGGTAACACCTAACAATACAATTATTGTAGTGAAGAAGATGTATCCGGAATTGACAATAATGGAGATGGTTATACAGACAGGGGATGGCTTATTGAAATAAATCCTGCAACAAGAACTGTTATTAACCAGGATGGGGCAGGTGGGGTTGATAAATTATGGGCTCTTGGCCGGACGAACCGGGAAAATGCGGCAATCAGAAGTGATAACAAGGTTCTTATATTCGGGTGCAGATGATGGGAGTCTGGGATATTTATACAAATTTATTCCAACCGTGCCGGGAAACTTCAGCAGTGGTACTTTATATGTATTTGCAAACAACAGCGTCTCTTGGAAATGGTACATGGCGGACTGTTGCCAACGGAACACAGACTGAAAGAAATAATATCCGTACAGCAAGTACTGCTGCCGGGGCTTATAACTTTAATGGCATTGAAGATGTTGAGATAGGCCCGGATGGTAAAATATATTTTTGTGCAAAATCTGAAGGAAAGATTTATCGCTTCACTGATAATGGAACTTTTGGAACTGCCACTGATATAACCGGACTAGAGGTATTTGCGGAAACGACGAATTATCCTGCAATTACGAGTTATGATGTTGATGGCACTGGCCCATTGGCCAGCAGAACCATGGGGGAGGGGAAATGACAACCTGGCATTTGACGGAGAAGGAAACTTGTGGGTATGCCAGGATGCAATTGTTGCATCTGACCGTAATCATATTTGGGTGGTGGGGCCAACTCATACTCAGGCATCACCACAGGTCAGGGTATTTGCCACAACACCTATACGAAGTGAACCAACCGGAATAACTTTTACACCGGATTACAAATTCATGTTTATTTCTTTCATGGGCCCTAACTGGATCAGTAATACGACATCACAGATGGATGCGGCCGGAGTAATCCGTAGTTTTTAATACACATACAACCGTAGTAATAGCCAGGGTCGGAAAACCTGGGGCCATTCTCCATTTTGCCTGTACATTCACAGCTTTCGATGTTAGAAAGGCGGGTGCCGGTGTGGTGGTAAACTGGAGTGCAGAAATATAAATAATCACAACTATTTTTCAGTAGAAAGATCAACCAATGGAATTGATTTTGAAGAAATACACAGAAACAATGAAAACATTAATGGCACCGTTGAAAGCGAACATTCGGCTTTACGGATAATAATCTGCCTGTTGCAGATGTTATCTTATTATCGTATTAAACAATGCGATATGAATGGCAATTGCCAGGTACACTGATATAAAAAGAGTGAAATTGCCTATCCAGAAACCGGATTGTCCGTATTTATCCCGCAACCGGCAAATGATAAATTGAATATTCGGTATAATTCCATTTAGTGAAGGAACAGGAACAATTACAATAACCGATATAAATGGAAAAATGGTAAAGCAGGAGACACGTTACTTGAATAAAGGAGTACAAATCTATTATCATAAATACAGCTAGCTTTGAGCAGCGGTATTTACATGATAACAATCAGGGATAAAAATTATCCAGAAAACTTCTCAAGTGATTTATAAATGAATAGCATTAGTAAACTTACTATTCAGCAATGCTGCAATAATAATATATCAGGTTTCCGTTATCTCTTATTTAATCTGATGTTATATATGCAGAAGTAGTATCAGTCAGCGTTTTCATAAAAGCAACTAAATCTTTCTTTTCTTTTTTTGTAAGACATCAATTTTTCAAATGGCAGTGTTTGGTTTGCCGGTGCGATGCCTAAACCTTGGCCACCACCTTTATTATAAAAATCAACCACTTCTTCCAGCGTTTTAAAAACACCATTGTGCATATAAGGTGCAGTTAAAGCAACATTCCGCAACGAAGGAGTTTTAAAGGAAAATAAATGAACAGGCGACTGGGTAATCAAATATCTGCCGGAGTCACGTCTAATTGCGCCTTATTTTTATCCGGCCGATGCCGGCACCCCCAATACTTCACTTTCAATATAAAAATACCGGGGTGGTTTTGCCCCGCTGAATAAAGGCATAAAATGACAGGTGCCGCATTTGGCTTTGCCCATAAATAAATTAAATCCATTTGTTTCATTTTTATTCAACATAGCAGTCTCCATTCATGTGTTTATCAAATTTACTGTTAAGTGCTATTAAAGTTCTTTCATAACAGGCAATCGCATTGCATATATTATTTACTGCATCTTCTGCTTTTGCATTCGGGTAGGCTTCTTTGTACAAATCGTTGTATTTTTTAATACTCAATATTTTCTCAGCAACTGTTTTTGCAGAGCCATGCATCTCTTTAGAATTGTTAAGTACCTGTAATACCTGGTCTTCCAAACCTCTGCCGCGGCTGTCAGCAAACAGATTGCGCTGCAATGCTGCATTCCATATAGTAGGGGCATTTCGTTTTAGTGCAGAGTGGCCATCCAGCGCTTCACTTGTTTTTAAACCATCGGTAAAAGCTTTGTCGGGCTGATGGCAGCCGGCACAGCTTTGTTTGTTGTTAGAAGAAAGCTGTTTTTCAAAAAAAAGTTGTCTGCCGAATTCTACTTTTTGAGGAGTAGTGGTAAAATCACCTAAAAAACGGGATACATTAAATGCCCCGGGGTTAAATAAAGTGCCGTTTTTTCTGATGGCGCTTAAATAATGGGCAGATTTATTATCAGACCAATCGTTAATTATTTTAAAATCACCAGTTATTTTTGTAATCGGGTTAAGGTACTTTACAATAAATGTTAATCTGTCAAACCGGTTAAACTGATTGTTCTTTTCAAGTATGTTACAGCATCTTTAAAAAGAGTTTCTAATTGCTGATAAGTTACCCGGCGATTTTTCTTCAAATAAAGATTGATAAAAAGATATAAAATGTAGCAGGCCTTCTAATGCAGCAGCACATTCGGGTAATGAATTTTGAGCCGTTTGCGAATCAAAACCCGTTATACCCAATGCTGTTATCCGGTATGTTTCTTCTATAAATGCATCAAACAGATTGGCATCAGTAATATCCATGGCTTCATGTACGGCTGATAATTCAATCAGCATACCGGAGCAATTCATCCAATTGATATTTCAGAGTCGAATCATTCCTGCTATTATACTTCAGGAAAAATAAAACCCTCTATTACCTGCATTCCCAGGGCTTCATTTTCCATAATATAAGGTTCACTTTCTTCAAAATAAGGTATAGGCGGGCCATTTAGACTGGTTACATAAGATTCAAAATAATACCCGATAAGGGATTCTATTTTTTTATAGGTGGCCCTTGCAGTAAAAAATTGTATTTGCAGCTTTCTATTATCTTCGGTACTGGCGGCAATCTCCGAATTCTTTAATTTCAAAAATTAAAGTATCAAGTTTTTCCAGATAACTTTTTTTTACATGTTGCGATGGCGGTTAATTCGCGGAGTATTTGAAAAACTAAAACTGAATACTAATAAAAACAATGCCGAAACTATTAATAAATATCTGGTCATATTTAGGATGGATATTAGTTATTTATTATTTAAAACAAGAAAAAATAATAAAAAGTTACAAAATTCGAATGATTGTTTTCGACAATGAAAAATTTTAATACAAATAAAAGATATTTTTTGATTAATAAATTAATCATAGGTAAGAAACGCAGCTTCGAAGCGTAGATATACCCTTAGTATCATTGTAGTATTTCCTATTGATATAATATGTTTTTACGCTTGTTAAGTTTATTTATGTTTTTTTGTATAAGGGAAAACCTTAATTATACATTTAATATATCCAAACTATCCACTAAAAACCACGAACATCCTTTAATATGAAAACCTTTTACACTACTGTTACTGTATTTTTTGTATTTATACAATTAACAGTCAGAGCAAATGATACCCTGATTAAGTTTGCACAACCTTTGGCAACGGCCCCCCAATGGAATTATAAAGGCGGGTGGCACCAACCTGGATGCTATAGCCTGGAAAGCATGCAGCATATGCCGAACCAGGCTGGCTTCTTAACCGGGCGGCACCATTAGGGTTTGGAACACTCCCTACAAACCCTGTAACCCTTGCAAGAAATACCGCAATACCGCTTGATAATACTGCCGGCGGAGCGGAGGAACTCCAGAACCAGATATCCACATTATATTTCAGAAAGACAATTAACATAGCCAACCCAATGCGATTTATTCCAATTTTCAGATAAGGGCAAAATTTGATGATGCTATTGTTGTTTGGGTAAACGGGTGGAGGCATTCAGAAGATAATATTGCTGCAGATCCTGCATATGCAACATTGGCAACAACAGGGATAGGCAGATGAACAAGCGCGACGATTTATACCGGTATTATCAGCACATCATTATTTGTTGCGGGAAATAATATCATTGCTGTGGAAATACACCAGTCTTCTACTACAAGCGGAGATTTATATTTTGATATGGAACTGACGGCCTGAACACAGTAAATGTAATCAGGGGCCCATATTTACAGATGGGCGGACAAACGGGTATTACAATCAGGTGGAGAACAGATGAGCCACTAATTCAAGAGTAACATTTGGAACCACACATGGAACTTATACTAATACGGTAGATGCTGCAACAGTTACTACAGAGCATATTGTACGGTTAAGCGGATTAACTCCCGATACAAAATATTATTATACCATTGGCAGTACAACCACCACATTGCAAAATGATGTTTTATGTAATTTTCTAACCCTGCCGCCTGCAAATACAACCCGTAAATTACGTTTTGTTGCTTTTGGTGATTGTGGAGATGGTTCAGCCAATCAGGTAGCCGTAAAAAATGCATTCAGAACATATATGGGAAGCAATGATGTGGATGCTATGTTACTGCTAGGTGACAATACTTATAATTGGGGTTTAGATAATGAATTTCAAACCTACTTTTTTGATCCCTATAAAGATGATATTTTAAAATATTATAAACTTTATCCGGCACCGGGAAACCATGATTATGGAGAGAACAATACCTTGCCAGTTACCGGAAACAGAAATAATCCTTATTTCCAGAGTTTTACTGTGCCAACAGCCGGCGAATTAGGAGGCGTAGCATCGGGTACAGAATCTTATCTATTCATATGATATTGGCGATGTGCATTTTCTTTCTTTAGATTCATATGGTACAGAAGCTGGGAATTTTACTACAAAAATGTATGATACCACCAGCCCCCAGGCTATTATGGGTAAAAGCTGATCTGGCAGCAAACACTAAAAGATGGACTATCGCTTACTGGCATCATGCCCCTTACACTAAAATCGGATTGAACTCTGATACCGATGCAGAATTAATCGCTATCCGGGAAAGATTCATCCGCATATTAGAAAGATATGGTGTTGACCTGGTGATATGCGGCCATAGCCATGGGCATGAAAGAAGTTATTTATTGAAGAATTTTTATAAAGTCAATCCCGGCGATCCGAATACTACTGAAACGAATTTCAATAAAGCATCACATACTGCCGATAGCTCCAGTGCATTATATAATAACGTAGCGCCAGACAGTTGTGCCTATACCTATAACTCAGGCCAATACAATCACGGAACTGTTTATGTTGTTTCCGGCAGTGCAGGAAAATTCGGGCATGGTACAGCAGGCGGTTATCCGCATAATGCGATGTATCTATTCATCCAATGCTTTTGGTGGTGTATTTTATTTTGAAGTGGACAGCAACAGGCTCGATGCAAAGTATGTTACTCAAAGTGCATTGCAATCCCATCCGGTAGTGAGAGATTCATTTACTATATTTAAAGATGTAAAAAAATTTACAAGCTTATACAGTTGCTGTAAACAGTACATTAAATATTCAGTCAAGCTGGAAAGGAACTTACAACTGGTTGCCGGCGGCACAACAGTACCCAATTTATCAACAAGCCGCAGTTTTACAGTTCCTACCAATACGCCGGGCACTTACAGGTATGTGGTAAAGGATTTTTCCAATAACACCTGTTTAAAAGATTCATTTGAAGTAGTTGTTTCCAGCACTTTACCGGTTTTACTTACATCATTTACTGCAACATTGCAAAACCGTAAAGTGGTGTTGAACTGGGCAACATCAATGGAGCAAAACAATAAATATTTCACAATTGAAAAATCAACAGATGGGATAAATTTTAATTTCTTAACAAGGGTTAACGGAGCAGGCAATTCAGCAATACCCGGTCAATTACCAGGCTTTTGATAATACACCCTGTTGATGGCAATAATTATTACCGGTTATCCCAAACGGATATTGATGACAGAACTACTTATTTTGATATAAAAAGGGTTTCTTATAAAAGCAAGATATAGTTTTACTTCCGGTGTAGTCCAATTTGTCAGACGGGATAAAAATTAATATTAACAGCAATAAAAATGATCAATATCAGATTACAGAATAATTGATGAAACGGGCAGGGAGATTAATAAAAGAGATCTTTTATATAAATGCACGGTTTAACAATAAAAATTATACCCTGGCAAATGGAGTATTATATCAGTGCGGATAATCTAACAGCAACAATGAAACTATTACTAATAAAATAATTATTAAATAACCCGTTCCCGGAAACGGGAGGATGTTATCTGAATAATAAAGATCCTGTAACTATGAAAAAAATTTTACTTATATCCTGTTATTCTTGCTCTTTTCTTTATTGCGGATGCCCAGGTTTTCCGGCCAATGGCAGCCCGGTATAACAATCCTTCTGTTAAAGGAAATATTGTTTATGTATCAAATAATTGGTAACAACACCGCTGCTATTACAACCGAAGCCCCTCCGGGTGGTACGGCAACCAATAACGCTAACCCCGGCGCTTATTTGGATATTGATACTGATGTGCCTGCACATACGGTAAAAATTCCTTTTGGAAGTGTCTGGAATTATCATAGCAATGGTGCTGCACCGGCAAATAATCCTGCACCCACAGACTGGAAACAACCAGCTTATGTAATGCCCGCAGCCTGGAATGCTAGGTAGCTATACCCTGTATAATCGGTCGCCATATCGGGTAAATATGGGTACAGCAATCCTGCAGATGCCAGTATTACCACCTGTATTAAAAAGTAGTGCGGCAGCTACAGCTTTGTGTACCTGCCGCAGGCGCTAAATACACTGCCTATTATTTTAGAAAAACAGTAAATTTTACTGCAGCAGAACTGGCTGCACTTACAGAACCATACAAGTTAATATGAAACGGAATGATGGTATTGTGGTATATGTAAATGGTGTGGAAAGAATAAGAAACAATATGCCTGGCGGAGTAATTGGCTATGGAACACTTGCATCTACCAATCATTGCACAGGGGCCTGCAGAAAATCTATACCTGCCATTTAAGCCCTTCATATTTTACTGCAGGTGTAAATACGATAGCAGTAGAAGTGCATTTGCAAAATGCAGCTAATGCAACAAACATGTCATTCGACATGCAAATGCTGGGAGTTGATAATAACTGCAAGTTTCAGCTCAACATCTGCTAATTTAAACCTCAACAGTTGCTCACAAATATTATGGGCTGGTTTATATTGGGGAGCCAATCACCAGTCAGGTGTAGCGTGCTGATACAGCCTGGATTAAACAGGAAGATACCGTAAAATTAAAAGTGCCCGGCTCATCCACTTATCAAATTATTACTTCAGCACAAAATGATTATCATAACAGCTACCAGGTTAGCCGGGTTAAATCATGCAGGTTATTTCTGTTTTGCAGATATTACCTCATTAATAAATCTTCATAATCCCAATGGCACTTATACGGTGGCGGATATTGTTGCGCCGGTTGGTTTTAATTCCTGCGGCGGCGGATGGACAATTGCTATTGCCTATGCAAACCCATCAGAAATTCAAAGAAACATTACCATTTTTGACGGCTCTGCTGTAGTAAAAATCGGCAGCCCTAATTTATTTGTTCCGATTACCGGTTTTTTAACACCGCCCGCCGGGCCGGTATCCTGCGAATTAGGCGTGGTTGCTTATGACGGCGACAGGGGGCACGCAGGTCTTTCAGATAATTTTTATTTTAAACAAGATGCAAATCCTTTAGTTGGTGCTTATACCAATATAACACCCAATGCAACAAGTAATTTGAACGATATGTTCAACAGCACCATATCCAACAAAGGTGTTGTTTCACTGGCCCGTAATCCGGCGCATTAATAATACTTTGGGTTATGATGCTGATATTATTGAAATACCCAATGCCGGAAACTGTTTTATTGGGTAATAGCCAAACCTCTGCCAGCATCAGATTTTCTTCAACAGTAGAAGATTTTTTTGTACAGGTATATAACAACTGCTATATCTATTTATAATCCCTTCCTTTGCATTTGATAAATCAGCAACAGACCTCAGTGGTGGTTCGCTTACACCCGGAGATAGTCTCCGGTACCAGATGAGTTATGATAATGTTGGAAATGATGCAAGTACCAATAGCAGAATTATTGACAACATACCTGCAGGTACGGCTTTTAAAGCAGGAAGTCTCCGTATCAACGGAGTAGCAAAAACAGATGCAGCGGGGGATGATCAAGCGGAATATGATTTTGCCAATAACAGGATTGTTTACCGTCTGGGAGTCGGGGCAAATGCTGTAGTTGGAGGAGAAATTGCAGCCGGCACCAGTGGTAATGTAACTTTTGATATTTATGCTCCATCTTCCTGTACTATTCTTTCATGCAGCGGTACACTTCGTAACCGTGCCAGGATGACCTACGGCGGAAAACTTTCATTACTATCATTGCAGGATTCATCCGGTGTTTATAATTCAGGATGTATTGACCCTGTTGATAAAATAGATATTGTTACTGGTACTTGTATGCCGCTTGGAGATACAATTTTAGCAAATATTTGTCCTGCACTGACTAGTATACCTTCCTACAAGCAAGATATGCCGGTTATTCTTTCCACACAGGCATTCCATTTACACCGGCCAATGCAGTATAATCCTGCAACGCCTGTTACGTTCACCCGGATAATTTATGCATATTATGATGCACCCGGAGCCTGCCCGGATGATACTATCCAGGATAAAATATTTATAACAGCCTGTCCGGATATTGATGATGATAATGATGGTATCCCCGATTATGTAGAATTAAATAATCCTGTAGCATTACAGGATGCTGATCGGCGATGGCATCCCTAACTGGAATGATGCTAGCTTATCGCTGGTTTTATTGATAATAAATCAGATGGCTTCAATGATAATTTTGATCCAAGCGCCGATTCGGATAATGATGGCATTCCGAATTTTATCGACCCGAGTTTCCCGGTATGGGTGGATAGTAACAGTGATGGTGTAAATGATAATATGGATAAAGACCTGGATGGAATTCCAAATCATCTTGATCTTGACAGTGATAACGATGGCATACCCGATACAGTAGAAAGTTTTGGCGTGGATGCCAATGGCGATGGGAGGATTGATAACTATGCAGACATCGATAATGATGGTTTATCAGATAATGTGGATGGAAGCGGTGTGTAGGTGTAGTTGGGTTCACGGCCTTGCACTCGGCGCATTAGATACAGATGGCGATAGTATTGCAATTATTTGGATTTAGATAGTGATAATGATGGTATTCCAGACATTATTGAAGCTTACAGTACCGATGCATGGCAATAGTGCCAAAGTAAGTGTAGTTTGCCGATACGGATGGCGATGGATATGCCGATGCATTAGATGCAGACGTAGGTAATGATAATAGTGGCAGAAAACTCTGCTGCTTCAATCTTGAAAACCAGTGCTGATGGTAATGGTGATGGTCGTACCGATACATGGCCATTTAAAAATATGGATACCGACAGCAAACCAAATCCATATGATCTGGATAGCGATGGCGATGGAATAACTGATGTAAAAGAAGCGCAGTTTACTGATGCCAATTGGAATGGCCGGATAGATGGTGCTATAAATGCAAATGGACGTAATACGGCACTTGCCGCATTACCTTCATTAACGATTCCCAATACGGATGGCGTTGGCAGAGCAAATCCATTATGATATAGATGCTGATGAAGATGGAATACCTGATAATGTGGAAGGCTTGACAACTCTTGGTTACCTGTTGCCATCCGGAACAGACACTGACTTGGATGGAATTGACAACAGCTATGATAACTTCTAACGGTTTTGGCGGCGATGGTATTCACCCGGTGGATACGGATGGCTGATACAGTTGCCAGATTATCTGGATTCCGATACTGATAGTGATGGATTAATTGACAGGGTGGAGGGCAATGACTTAAACTTTAATGGGCTACCTGATGATAATGTAACATTGACAGGTATAGATACAGATGGAGATGGATTGGATGATCGGTTTGATAATAATAATTCACAGTGCTGAAGCAACTTCCGCTTATATGGGTAATGGTGGCACAACATCCGGAGACCCTACACCAGGTTCTATTACCACAGTTCAGCACACCACAGTTCCATGGGGTTGTGCTACTGAAAGAGACTGGCGTTGCATTTTTTATATTTTAAGTTGTGATATCATTTCATTTAAAGCAGTAGCGAACAATAAGAAGGTAAAGATTGACTGGACAGTTTTTTGCAGACAGGAGGCTGATCATTTTATCGTTGAAAGAAGTACGGATAATCAAAATTTCAGTAAAGCAGCATTCGTAACAGGGATACATTCAGTGAATGAAATCGAATCTTACATTGCGATCGATAATATCAGCGCCATCAACGAAGCGATTATATATTACAGGTTGAGGACTGTATTCCGGAATGGTAAGGAAAGTATTACTAGTACTATTCTTTTGCATCGTTTGAAGACAACTTCAGATATTCAGATTCGACCTAACCCGGTAACCGATAAGCTACAATTGCTTATAAATTCAAAAGTGACATCAATCGCAAAAATTTCTTTATTGGACGGCACTGGGAAGATCATAAACAGTTTTACGGAAAAGTTGCAGACGGGAAACAATACATTTGTGTACACCCACCCAGCAGCTATCCGATTGGAGTTTATTACTTTACGGGCAAGGTTAATGATCTTGTATTGATCAAAAAATTTAGTGTGATAAATAATCAGGCAGGCAGTAATTGTAATTTTCAAAGTATCTTCCTGTAAATACCAGCTAAACCATTTGAGTTGTTGCACTCAAATGGTTTTTTTGTCCGGATATAGATAATTGATTCTTTGCTTCGATTTTTTTCAAGTAAACAGGTTTCTTTTCATTGACAAATTTTCCTTCCGAAAATACAACCGTGGCAATAATGATTGGTTTACATTGATTAGTTTTGGGGTATAACTGACTGATTAGAGGCCTGCTGTTTAACTCCGGAACCTATACTGTTACTCAGTTTTGATTAATTTGCATTAACTAAAAGTGCAAAGTGAAATGGGAAAAACTCAAAAAAGCCGTGTATAAAAGCCCCATATGTTAGCCCCAGCCAATTGGAATTAGTGGGCTTTAAATAGCCTTTAAAAAAATTTAGGCCCTGGTAATCGTTGGGTCAGGTTATCAAAGCAGATTCCCTGGGATAAGATTGTCAATATTTATCGAAGACAGTTAAACAATTCAATTGCCGGGGCTGGTGGAATCAATCCAGATAGCGATAGGTGTAATATTCATTAAACATATGCGGGACTTAGGCGACCGTGAAGCTATTCAACGGATAAAAGACAAAGTTTACATGCAATATTTTATTGGCTATTCAGGGTTTAGCTATGAACCTGTTTCGATGCTTCCTTATTTGTTGCAGACCAGATAAATGAAATTATTGAAACAATAATGGTGTTGGTTTCTGAAGAAATGAAAAATAAAAAAGAGGATGCTCAGCAAAATAATGACACGGATAATGGTGATTCAGGTCAGTTAAAAGAAACTTAAAAAATCAACGGAGCAAATTGCGCAGGAAATTACAGTTGACACGATTGTATCAGTTAATCCGGTTGGCCCGCCGGCAAATAAAAAGACTTAATTATGGATGCAACAGCTTGTCCGCAGGATATAAGCTGCCCTGCAGATTTGAATTTATTAAATGATTCCAGGGAGAAGTCAGAAAAGCTGGTAGACATTTTATATTCTAACTAAAATAAAGGGAGTGAATGAGGAAAAACTAAAGCCACGAACGTATCGTAAAATAGCGGGAAAAGAATACTTAAATGCTGCCCAAAAGAAACATAAAACAAACAACGAGGTTTGGTTTCCCCTTCGAAAACAACTTAGATATTTAAATCGCAATATTAAATACTTACATCAATTATTAAAGTACGTTGAGCAAATACCGATGAAGAGAAAAGAGTATAAGTGTTTATCGGTAATACAAACATTGTATGAGAAGCAAAAGTATATGAATGATAATAAAACACACTCCGTTTAACACCATATTGTAAGCATACTTCAGCCGCATGTGCGGACAATAATAAGAGGGAAAAGGAATGTCTATGTAAAATAGGGGTTAAAATACAAATGAGTATTATGACTGGCATTACTTTTTTAGAGTATATATCATGGGACGCTTTTAATGAAGGTACCCGATTAATAAGTATAGTAGAAAACTATAAAAGGAGATTTGGATACCATCCCCAAAAAGTATTTGTGGATAAAGTTTATAGTAGCAGAGATAACAAGGCTAAATTAAAAGCACTTAACATCGCCCTGGTCGCCAAATCCTTAGGTCGTCCTTGTTTGGCAGCGGACAATCACATAAGGCCGGGGAACGCAATCCGATTGAGGGAAAGCTTGGGCAAGCTAAAACTGCATATGGAATGAATAGAATAAAAGCCAGGCTTCAAGATACAAGTGGATCCTGGATTGCCTCAATTGAATGGGTGCTTAACCTGATTTAAATTAATCGGGAAGGCATCGTTAAGCCTGTTAGTCAAATTATTCAGAAACCAGTTAGGACTAGAAAATTATATTGAGATAATATTAAAATACAACCCCGGAAAAACAGGTGCCTTTTGGTGACTTAAGCAGCAGACCCTAAATAGTAAACAAAAGAAAATTATATAGCATAAAATGGATAATACACCCGGCGATCCCGGGTGTATTTACCATTCAGAAAACAGTACAAAACCGATTGCATACTTTTATATAAGTAGATAGTTTTACAGTGGCAAATCCCTATAAATGAAAAAACCACTATTCGTTGCAATCATTCTGACTGCATTGTTCCATGATTCTTTTTCCCAGGAAGTATTTTCAGTTGACTCGATCAACAGAACATTGACACCGGTTGGCCAGCGATACTATCTTGCTCATCCATTTGAAATACTTTACGGACCTGATGATTCACTTTATATAACTGAAAAAGTAGGAAAGGTGCGTATTGTGTCTGCCGTTACCGGACAAAGCAGGATCATTCTTGATCACAGAAGCAATACCTATATCAATATTTCCTATTCCGGGGGTGTGGCTACAAGTATCGGGCAAAACGGAATGATGGGTATGGCATTGCACAAAGACTTCAAGGCAGCAACACCGGTAAATTATGTTTACATATCTTATGCCTATAATTCTTCCAGCCTTCGTATTTCAAGATTTACGTATAATACTACTACCTGGCAACTTGGATCTGAATTGCAACTGGTCAATGGAATACCCTCAGGAAATGATCATAGTTCGGGCCGGTTGATATATGGGCCAGATGATAAATTATATTACTCATGTGGTGACCAGGGCAATAATCAATTCAATAACAGATGTAACCCCATACGTTCGCAGGAATTACCCACACAGGCAGAAATAACAGCAGTTGATTATACAAAATACCAGGGCAAAATTCTGCGGGTCAACCTTGATGGAAGTATTCCTTCTGATAACCCCTTGCTGGATCCGGATGGAGCAGGTGGGCAGCCGGCAGTAAGAAGCCATATTTTTACTATGGGTCACAGAAATCCACAGGGATTAGTATTTGAAATGAATGCAAATGACGGAACTTCATATCCCACTTTAAAATCAGGTGGGATTTTTTACAGCAGCGAGCATGGCATAAGAACGGATGATGAAGTCAATATTATTTCATCAGGTAATAATTATGGCTGGCCCCTGTGGGCTGGTTTCCGGGATAATCCTGCAGATAATTACCGATACATCAACTGGAGTACCGCATCTGGTTCCAATTGTTCTTCTACATCATATAATGAAGTAGTTATTCCCGGCGGAGCTACTGTAATACAGGAATTTTCATTTCCGGCAGGAACATTCACTGACCCGATATTGTCTATGTACCCGGAATGCAATGGAGCGCCTAATTGTAATGTTACTTTAACTACCGGAACTAACTGGATGCAATTTCCAACAGTTGCTCCATCCAGTATAGATCATTACGGGTTTTCTAATATACCCGGCTGGAAAAATTCTTTATTGATACCAACTCTCCGGCGTGGTACATTATACCGCCATAAACTGGATGCGGCGGGCACTGCTATACAAGGTGATTCAATACCTTATTTTTTCAGAACCGACCGTTACCGTGATCTTGCTATAAAAAATGGCAATATTATTTTTACCGTAACAGACAGTATAGGTTCTACTTCCGGGCCTTCCGGAGGGGGAACTTCATCACTTACAAGGCCAGGCACTATTCTTAAATATACATTTCTCGGATATGTCAATAGCGGATTGAATAAAAGTACAATTCCATCAACCGTTGATATTGCCGCAGGTAATCCCAATTCCTGTACCAGCGGATCAGCCGTTACTATTGATGCAACGAATAATAATCTCTGGGTGCCCATAACAGGACCAGATGGAAATATAGTAGCCGAGATAAAAGCTAATGGTAATAACCTGGGTGTAGTTACTACATCATTTTATAAGAATAACGGAGCTATACGGGTCAGGAACTCTTTTCATTATTTAGACCGCAATATCACTATTACGCCAACTGTTCAGCCTTCATCCACGGTAAATATCAGATTTTATCTTACCAATGCTGAGTTTACGGCGTTAGATAATGACGGAGCCAGTGGAATAAACTCATTAACAGATTTGAAAATTTTGAAAAATAATGATGCCTGCCTGGCAACGGTTTCTACCAATACTACTTTGATCAATCCCACTTTTGCAGAAGCACATGGGAGTGCCGGTTATGTTTTACAGGGTGATATCACTTCTTTTTCCTCATTTTATTTTGGCAGTTCAAATATTACTTTGCCATTGGATCTGCTGAGCTTCAGAGGGACATTGCAAAACAATACAGCAGTGCTGCAATGGGAAACCGCTCATGAAACCAATACGTCATATTTCAATGTGGAAAGAAGTACTGATGGCAGAAACTTTATCGCCATCGGAACAGTAGCAGCAACAGGTAACAGTACAGGCAATAGCCGTTATTCTCTTATTGACAATGATGTGGCTAATCAGCCGTCAGTGGTGGTTTATTACCGGTTAAAGATGGCAGATACAGATGGTTCTTCCGGATATTCAGGTACAATAGCTATTTCGCTGGCTGATCTGGCAGGAAGAGTAACAATATTTCCCAATCCGGCAATAAATGAAATTAAATTAGTGATAGCAGCTCCCGCAGATGGTAATGCTCAATGGAAGATCATGGATAATGCTGGTCGTGTTGTACTGCAAAACACAACACAGCTGAGAAAAGGTAATAATAGCCTTCTTGTTAATATTAATAGATTATCAGCTGGTATTTACTACCTGAGTGTGTCAGGTACTGGCATTGATCAGAAAGTCAAACTTCAGAAATTATAAATCCCGAATATTATTGTTTAAACCCTTACTTCAAAAAAGTAAGGGTTTTTTCTTACGGTGCTGATGTTACGACAAAGGCTTTTCGTTAGTAGCGATACACTGAATTGTTATTTGGTGTGTTTACGATAATAGGTTGACCCTGTTAGTAAATTCATAGACAGGCAGGAGTGGTTTTACTTTTTTCACTGATTAAGGCGCAGGATAAAGCGGAAATTCTCAATTGCAATAGTTAATATTAATGTATCAAGCTGGCACCCACCTGCGCCGGAAAAATCAGTAACTATGAAATCAATCAAATCGCCATTTATGCTGGCCATTGTAGCGCTGTTATTTCATGTTGCAAGCGCACAGGAAAAATACAGCACTGTCAAAATTTATGTTCCTTCAGATAAAACACAAAGAGCAACCCTTATAGGCTTGCTACAGATTGATCACTTTCAGGAAGTGGCAGGCGGGGCTATCATTTCAGAAATCAGTGAAAGGGATCTGGCTAAATTAAGAACGACTTCATACAGGTATGAAATAATAATTGACGATGTTGCCCGTGATCTTGAAATAAAGAACAGAAAGTATTATGCAGAAAAGGCCAGCGATATCACACCGCATCAAAACCGCATGTCCTTTGAACAAACTGGCAGAACCGTTGATGATATTATTGCCACACCTTCTGCATTTGTCGTACAGCCAACGTTTGGCGGCTATTATAGTTTTGCGCAAATGGAAGCGGCGATGAATGCCCTTGTTGCTGCCTATCCAACTATTGCACAAAAAATTTCCCTTGGACAATCATATGAGAACAGGGATATCTGGTGTATAAAAATATCTGACCAGGTAGCCACAGATCAGCCTAATGAACCAGAAGTTCTTTTTATGGGATTACAACATGCCCGTGAAGCTATAGGTGGAAGCAGCATGATATTCCTGATGCAATATTTATGTGCGAACTATGCCACTGATACAAAAGTGAAAGATCTTGTTGATAACCGGGAGATATTTATAATCCCCTGCGTAAATCCTGATGGCTGGGAGTACAACAGAAATAACGGAGGTGCCGGCAGCTCGTGGCGAAAGAACAGGCGAGATAATTCAGGCAGCAGCTGGGGTGTTGACCTCAACAGGAACTGGGGCGTGGACTGGGGTAATTGTTCAGCGCCGATAATTGGCGATCCCACATCTTGTGGCAGTAACAGCGGTTTTGCTGAAACTTATTATGGCACCGCTCCTTTTTCTGAACCGGAAACGCAGGCCATCCGTGACTTTACATATACCCGGCAATTTATAGCTATGATAGATCAGCATTCTTATGGCCCTTATTATTCTCTTCCATTTGGAAGACCAAGTTTACCCTCCAACGTAATGTCAATGGATGATGATAAATTTTATACTTATATATCTGCTGCTATGGGTAATTATAATGGAATGAGATCTGGTAATAGCCCGCAGGCATTAGGATATGAAGTAGCGGGAGGGGTAAAAGACTGGATGCTGAAAGGAAATATTGGTACAGGTACTAAAGGAAAGGTATATGGTATGACGGGTGAAGGAGGAGCAGGTGGCGGTACTGGTGGCTCTTTTGGTTCATTCTGGGCGCCTGCCAGCGAGATTATCAATCTCTGTAAAGGGATGGTATATCAGAACCTGCAGTTACTGTATGCAGCCGGTTCTTATGTAAACCTCCAGGATCAGAGTGATATTAGTATTAATTCATAAACTGGTGCATTTGATTTTCATCTTACCCGTGTAGGATTGGAAAATCAACCCGTAAATATTTCAGTAGTACCACTGGAAAACATTCAATCAGTCGGATCCACTGCAACGATAACTACATTGACAAATTATTACGACACCTATACAGGGAATATCAATTATACATTGCCGCTTCCTTACCCAATGGTCAGCGGGTAAGGTTTGCCTGGAAAATTGAAACGGGCGGATATACTTATTATGATACGGTCACTAAATTTTATAACCCGGTAGAATTATTTGCTGATGATATGGAAGGAGCCAGTGTCAGTGGAAACTGGACAGTAAGCGGTGGTTGGAACTATTCCAATGAAGAAGCTTATGCCGGCAATAAATCACTGACAGAATCTCCCGGTGGCAATTATACTGCTAATTCAACACGGAGGGCTACTTATACAGGATCAGCTTGATCTAAGCGATGCAACAGCGGCATGGCTTAGTTTCTGGATAAAACACAGGGCGGAAAATTTTTATGATAAACTACAGGTACTGGTATCTGACAATGGCGGTGCAAGCTGGACACCTATAGCCGGAACTACGACTATACAGGAACCGGGTACGCTGGATGGTAGTACTATTAATGGTAATCCATCTCTAACCGGGATAAAAGAAGACTGGACAAGGGAACTGTTTGACCTGGTGCCTGGCTGAATACACCTGCATTGCGGTTGCGTTTTGAATTTACTTCCGGTGACGCTACATCTTATGATTTCAGTGAAGACGATGGCTTTCATATTGATGACCTGAAGATCATTAAGAGCATCACTCCACTGATTCCGCTCCCTGTTCATTTTATCAGTTTTACCGGCAGGTTGTTGCCGGACCAAACAGTACGTCTTGACTGGAATGCCGTTACTGATCAGTTGCATGATTATTTTGAAGTGGAAAAATCAGTTAACGGAACAAATTTTACAACTATTGGTAAAGGCCCTTCTTCAGCGCCGTATTGGAAAACTGATCCATCTCCCTATACCGGTAATAATTATTACCGGATCAAACAGGTGGATAAAGATGGCACGGTCACTTACAGCACTACGATCAATGTTTATTTTGGTCCGAAAAGATTTACAGCCGCTGTTTATCCCAATCCTGTTACAGATATACTGAATGTGAAAATCAATTCTGATAAAACCGATCACTATGAAATAACTATTACTGACCTCACAGGAAGAATAGTGTATGAAGAAAAAATAATGACTGGTACTGCGGAAGGAGAAGTGAATATTAATTTTAAACAAAGATCTTCGGGTGTATATGTGTTGCTGGTAAGAAATGGAAGAAATGAGATTGTCGCTTCGCAAAAAGTTATAAAACAATAATAAACTAGTCTTGCCATAATCTGGACAGCCTTCGTCTGATAAAGACGAAGGCTTTTGTTTTTAAAAAGAGGTGTATTTACTTACAGGATCCGGTAAGTAAAAAATTGAGGGCAATCTGCACAGTATTAATCATTTAAAAATTTCCTTATAAAGCTCTCGTATTACTGCCTGTGGTGACGGCATTGTCACTGTAGAATTTCATTACTTATACAAGGTATTTATAATAGGGATTTGTACTTTTTACTTCATGAAACGGGGATGAAACAAAGAGTTCTAACAGTGATGAGGTACTTTTAGTGATAACAAATTCACCTTTTTTTTAAGAGGCGTCAGCTGTTACATATCTGTATAAGTTGTTGTATGATTTAGCAAGATATTTCAGCAATTTATAAGAAGGGCTAAAAGCAGAAAATTTCATTTGTTGAAGAAACAGTTAAAATCCGTGCGTATGAAAAAAACATTTACACTACATTTTCTTTCGGGGTTTGTTGTTTTGCTGATTATAGGTGCTAAGAGTATGGCACAATGCCCTGTAGGATACACGGCGGCAGAATTGAACTGGGATAATATTGATTTTTTGCCGTCTAATAATATCCGGTACACGGGCTTTTATCCTTCTGCAGCGTTTCCCTATAATCAGAACTTTACTATTGGTACCCGCAGGTTAAACTTCGTGATGGCACCACAGGCAAACATTACACTTGACGGGGAGAACGGAACTAATACAGCCCATGCAGGCAGTTTTGCTTTAGCCGGTGATGATGTGCAATTCACCACAACAGCGGCGGCAAACACTACTCGTTACGATGAGTTTTGATGCAGATGTGGCTAATGTTATGTTCTCGTTATTTGATCTGGATAATAGTCAGCGGGTTACTATTACTGCGATAAATGGCGCTAGTGTTGCACAAACTATTACGGTGGTCCGTGCAAATGGAACTTCCGGAATTACAATTGCAGGTTCAGGCAGCATAAGTGCTGTTGCTACCGCCCCTGCTACAGGATATGCCTCTACTGATAACAGGGGAACAATTAATATTACGGTTGCTGGCCCCGCCAGGCAGATCATTCTTACTTTACAATAATGCAACAGGCGATGTGTGGCTATCTGATATTGATGCCTGCGTTACCGGTTCTTTTCCCAATAATTACCAGCAGATATCCCGACCCTTTACCGGCCAGCCGCAATATGTACTAACTGTGGTGAATAACAATATTTATTATGTTGACCCGACAAATGGCCGGGGATACTTTTTATTTAATGAACCGGGCCATGATCGTTTGAATTCAATGGCGTATGATCCCTACGACGGATCGTTTATTATACGTATAGTCTTACTGGCAGGGTCGGCCTGAACCCGCAAAATGATAAAACACTAAAAAAGTATGATGTTGATATAAAGACAATAACGTGTAGTGATTCCGGATGTCAACACTTTTGGAATACCAACGTATGAATCAGGCGTTGAATCAGGCGCGGCTTCTTTTTATAACGGATCATTGTACCTGGGTATTGAAGGATATACAGGTACGACAGGCGGAGGCGCCTATGCAGCAAGCAGAAAATCTACTGTATGGAAAATAGACTTTGATGCAGCCGGTAATGCTGTTCCGCCGGCAGCACAGGTATGGGGTGTTACCGCAGATGATGGGCTCAATGCACAAAACATTCATGACTGGAGTGATTTCGGAATATCCAATGGAAGGCTTACTGATTTTGATGGCTCGCGAAGCGGGCTGATTGATTATTATCATTTTGATATGATGACAGGCGTAAGGACAAACTATATACCGGTAGGTGTTAGGTTCCACGGCAGGTTTCTATTGGATGGAACGAGAGCCTCTATAATGTTGATGCCGATATTTCCCTATATAATGGAACAAATGGATGTGGGAACACTTTATACTATTTTTGCTCCTCTTGGTCCTGCTATTCCTAGTCGGTGCTGCTAATGCAAGCTGGGAGATGCGGCAGGGCCTTATCGTCCTTTCCTTGATTTTGGTGATGCGCCTGTCACGTATGATCCTGATCCGTTGTCGCCGGCCTGTCATGATACACTTACTCCTACGGTTTCCGGTATCAGAACCAGAATGCGATTAGGTCCTAATGAAGATGTGGAATGGTTAAAGAGAGGGTTTACTACTGTTGAAGATAATTATGAGGATGGCCTTGCATTCGTTCCCATCTTTTCACCATATCCGGTAGTTACCTGGCACAAGTATCTGTATTCAATAATACCGGCAGTAATGCTACTTCTGTGCATGGCTTGATTTTAATGGCAATGGTTTTTTTGATGCCAGCTGAAAGTATTGTGCCTATTAATGTGCCACCAGTCTGCCGTTGCTCAGAAATCTGGTTTAATCTGGCCCAGCACACCCAGTTCACTGGCTAACGGCTCATTTACTTATCTGCGGATACGCATTACTTCAGCTTCATATAACATGGGAGCCGCTAATTCAACCGGCTATTATAGCAGAGGAGAAGTAGAAGATTACCGGGTAGTGGTGGATAATACGGTACTGGGAATGCAATTACTTTCATTTGATGCTGAAACAGTAAATAATTCAAAAGTAGAACTGACATGGTCAGTTAATGAGGAGAAAGGTTTTATGGGTTATAACGCAGAGCGAAGCCATAATGGAACTGACTGGGAGCAGGTTGCTTTTATACCCGCAACCGGAGCGGGTACACATCAGTATGAACTGGAGGATAATAATCCTTATACAGGTAATTCTTTTTACAGGCTAAAATTAAATCACGCAAATGGCCCGGTCCGGTATAGTGCGATAAGGTCGGTAAAAGTCACTGATATTTCTTCTTCCATATCGCTGTTTCCTAATCCTGCAACTGATAAAGTAACTATAACAATAGCGGGCGACCTCACATCAGCCTGCATATATTATAATTGCAGATGTACATAACAAGAGTTTGTATTATCAGAAAGCAATACTTACTGAAGGAAGCAATACCATAGAATTGCCTGTTCAACGTTCATGGCCCGACGGCATTTATATTATACAGGTAAGTACGGTTACAAAACTGGTAAGCAAAAAATTGATTATTAAAAGATAGTAAGCGTTCTATTGTATTTTCTGAATAAATGACAGGCCGTATCAAAAATGGTATTCACCGGTAAGACTAGTAAGACGAAAACCGCCGGCAGGGAAAATGGTAAATGAATTTCCATACTTACAATCTTACCGGCTATAAACGCTTAAACTTCATATAGCCGGTTTCAGCATGCTTTTTAACTACTTTTGCCGGCATGTACACCCTCAAAAAATCTCTTGGGCAGCATTTTTTAAAAGATGAGAATATTTGCCGCAAGATCGTGGCAGCATTGCAGCAAAAGCCTTTTTCACAATTACTGGAAGTAGGCCCGGGCGGCGGCGCATTGACAAAATACTTATTGCAAATAGAGAATATTGATTTCAAGGCGGTAGAACTGGACGATGAAAAAGTAGAATTTTTTATTAAAAACATTTCCCGGCCTTGAGAGGAAAGATCATTCACCGGAATTTTTTGGATATAGAAAAACCTTTTGAAGGCAGGTTTACAGTGGTGGGAAATTTTCCTTACAACATTTCTACACAGATATTGTTTAAAGTACTGGAATGGAAAGATAATGTGGAATGTATGACAGGGATGTTTCAGAAAGAAGTGGCGCAACGGATAGCCGCTAAGGAAGGAAATAAAACGTATGGTGTGACGAGTGTACTGGTACAGGCTTTTTTTGAGGTGGAATATTTATTTGATGTAAATGAAAAATCTTTTAATCCGCCACCCAAAGTAAAAAGCGGCGTTATCCGGCTTTTGCCAAAAACCAAACCGCTGGTAATGAAAAGTGAAAAGGACCTTTTTCTTTTGGTGAAAACGGCTTTCAATCAAAGGCGTAAAACACTTCGAAATGCAGTAAAAGCATTGTTTGATGCAGCGATACTGCAGGATGAGTTGTTTAATAAAAGAGCAGAGCAATTAAGTGTGCAGCAATTTGCTGATCTGACATTTAAAATGAACAATGAAAATTCTCCGCTGTGGCGGATCAGGGGCATGAAAGTAATTATCACCGGAAAAACACATGAACATTTGATAGAAAGGCTGCAGTCGCAGGGATATGAAGTAATATACGATCCCGGTATGAGTTATGATGAAGTGGCCGCATTGATTGATGAGGCGGAAGGGCTGGTAGTAACAACAAGGATAAAAGTGGATAAGCTGTTACTGGATAAAGCCACACATTTAAAATGGATTGGCCGGTTAGGCAGCGGGATGGAGCTGATTGATCTGCCGTATGCAGAGAGTAAGGGAATAAAATGTGTAAGCAGTCCTGAGGGTAACCGTAATGCAGTGGCGGAACATACAATCGGATTGCTGCTGAGCCTGATGAATAATATCCATGTTTCTTCAGACGAAATAAAAAAAGGGCAATGGCGAAGGGAACCAAACCGGGGTACTGAGCTAAGCGGGAAAACTGTTGGTATCATTGGATTCGGGAATACAGGAAGCGCCTTTGCCCGATTGCTTAAATCGTTTGATGTCACTATACTGGCTTATGATAAATACAAGTTTGGTTTCGGAAGCGGCTATATTAAAGAAGCAAGCCTGGAGCAGATAGGCCGTTATGCAGATGTTGTTAGTTTTCATGTGCCGCTGACGGACGAAACGTTTCACATGGCGAATAGCGGATTTTTTCAATTCATTACAAAACAAACCATTTTTACTGAATACTTCAAGGGGTAAAGTAATAGATACCGAAGCTATTATTACAGGCCATCCGGGAAAATAAAATCGCCGGTGCGGCACTGGATGTATTGGAAAATGAAAAGCTTGATTCTTATAGTGCAAACGATAAAAAGCAATTAACACTGGCTGCTGGAACAGCCCAATGTTATCATTACACCGCATATCGCCGGATATACCCATGAGGCTTCTTATAAAATGGCGAAGATCCTTGCTGATAAGATATTACAGTGAAAAAGATAGGTTTGTATAAATTTCTATTTTCTCCTTTATCTCTGTGTAATGTATTCGTAAAACAGGCGCATTGTTTTGTGTACCTCTTGTTCTTTTCCAAAATTGTTTATTATCTTTACAGCAATAATGCAACGCTTCAGTACAATCGCTGGGGCGTTGTTATTTTTTTATTTTTTACCAAAGGAGGGATTATGAGCAGTTTTCAATACGTGACTAAAGAGACCCTTAGAGCAAATGAAAGCAGAGTTGCAGAAAATGAAATCGGTTGACCGCCCGGCTGCAAGCCGGGCCATTGCAGAGGCAAGGGAAAAAGGTGATCTGAAAGAAAATGCTGAATATGATGCAGCCAAAGAAGCGCAGGGTTTGCTGGAAGCCAGGATAGCGGCGATGGAAGGATCTATGTCAAGCATCAGGGTAATGGATGAAGCCAATATTGATACCAGTAAAGTGTCTATTCTTACAAAAGTTACATTAACCAATGTAAATACAAAAAAACAGGTAACCTATCAGATAGTAAGTGAACAGGAAGCTGACCTGAAAGCCGGAAAGATATCGGTTACTTCACCTATTGGTAAAGGGATACTGGGAAAACATATAGGAGAAATGGCTGAAGTAGCAGGCGCCTGCCGGTACTATTCAATTCAGGATAGAAAACATCACAGCGTAATTTTCTGTAAACTTTTATACCATGCCTCTGTAAAACAGGGGCATTTTTTTGAGTAAGATAGTAGCTTTGTAAAATAAATCAGTTGTGTTCACCCGGATCCGATATTATTTAATTTCATTACAATCAAAAATTTTTGGCAGCATGACAATATTTTCAAAGATCATAGCAGGTGATATACCTTCTTATAAAATTGCGGAGAATGATAAGTTTTTTGCTTTCCTGGATATTTCTCCTTTGCGGGAAGGGCATGTATTAGTAGTGCCGAAAAACGAAACAGATAACCTGTTTGATCTGCCGGATGATTACCTGGAAGAAATACTGGTTTTCGCCCGGCCCATTGCCAAAGCAATAGAAAAATCATTTGATTGCAATCGTTGCGGCATCAGCGTGATCGGTTTGGAAGTGCCTCATGCCCATATTCATCTTATTCCCATCAATTCAGCCAATGACCTGAACTTTACCAGTCCAAAACTTAAAACATCTCCTGAAGAGTTAAAGAAAGTGCAGGAGAAGATAGTCGCTAATTTATAAAGCTATTTTTTTAAAAGCCTGTGTGGGTTTTTTGCAATAAAATCATTCCAGCTATTTTCTTTTTTTTCCACCTTCTTTTTAATGTTGCTGGTTCTGCCGGTAATTTGCCCTGGAAATGATGGCAGATGGCAACTGCTAAAGCATCTGTAGCATCGAAATATTTAGGTCTTTCTTTAAGGGAAAGTATATGCTGCAGCATTTTCCAGACCTGTTCTTTATCTGCATTACCATTACCGGTTATAGATTGTTTTACTTTTTTAGGAGAGTATTCTGTAACTTCTAATCCATGCGCATAGCTGCGGCTATGGCCACGCCCTGTGCCCGGCCCAGCTTCAGCATACTTTGTACATTTTTTCCAAAGAAAGGCGCTTCAATAGCAAACTCATGCTGGCTTGATATTTTGTACCAGCCGCATTACCGTGTTGAAAGATCAGTTGAAGCTTTTATAAATATCTTTTCTTTCCCGAAAGTTTCAGCACACCCATTTCCAGCACTGCAACTTCACTTCCCTTTATGGCTATGATACCATATCCCATAATAATTGTGCCGGGATCAATACCGAGGATTATTTTAGCGGGCTTTTGCAAAGGGACTGTATTTTTACATGATCTATGAAGCTGAACAAAAATATCAAAATCTTCATCAACTATTTCCTTGGGCCATTATTGTTTGTATGGTTGTCTTATTCCATTTATAACCAGGTAAGCATCAGCCTGACCTGGAAGAAAACATGGCAATGGCATTCGCCAGTCTTTCAGCAGTCCGATAAGTATTTAATCTTGTGGCGGTATTCCTGTTGATGATAGTCAACTGGGGAATAGAAGCTTTCAAATGGAAATTATCCGTACAAAGAATTCAGCGGATAAGTTATTTTACTGCTTTCAAAGCCATATTATCCGGCACTTCATTTTCCGTCACTACGCCCAACCGGGTGGGTGAATATCTTAGGCAGGGTATTATATATGAATGAAGGAAACAGGCTCAAAGCCATTTCACTCACCATTGTCGGCAGTATCAGCCAGCTGATCACAACATTATTCATGGGTTGGCTGGGTTTATATACTCTTCAAAAGCAGATAGAAGCCAGCAATATGCTGTCCGGTATATGGATACAGGTAATGATCTATGGGGTATTATTTGTGTTGTTAATTTTAACAGTATTTTATTTCAGGCTGTCCTGGATCATCAAATGGAAGACCGTTTGCCGGGAATGAGAAAATATACCTGGCTGGTAAAAGGACTGGAGGATTTCAATGCAACGTTGATGCTGCAACTTTTGTCTTTATCAGCGTTACGTTTTTTGGTTTTTATTATACAATATTACCTGTTGTTTCGTTTATTTAATGTGGATGTTACCTGGTGGCAGGGATTATGGGCGGTGAGTGTTTCGTTTTTAGTGATGGCGGTCATTCCGACCATCGCCTTATTTACCGACCTGGGCTTGAGGGGGAAGTGAGTTTTAAATTGGTAGGATTGTTCAGCGGCAATACTATCTGGGATAGGCTTTGCCTCATTCAGTATCTGGTTCATTAACCTGATCATTCCGGCACTGGCCGGAAGTTTATTAATTTTGAGCATAAAGAAGAATCTTTAAGAATAATAATAATGAAAGGATTTAAACTGATCGTTGTACCACTTATTGCACTGATGGCTTTTTCTACAAAGGCAGAAGCGCCTTTCGAGGAATTTTGCAGTATTAAGAATACGGCATTTAAAGCCGGGGAGAAAGTGACCTATACCGTCTATTATACTGTTGCAGGTATTTATATCAATGCCGGCACTGCTACATTTACCAATACACTGGAAACGCTGAATAATAAACCGGTTTATCATATAGTAGGAGAAGGGAATACCAATTCTTCTTACGACTGGATATATAAAGTAAGGGATAAATACGAGACCTATATTGATACGTCCACGATGCAGCCATTAAAATTTGTCCGCAATGTAAATGAAGGGGGGTATAAAAAATACCAGAATATTACTTTCAATAAAACCGCCAATACCGCCGTCACCAATGATGGTGTTTTCAAAGTACCCAGCCTGTGTGCAGGATGTGGTCAGCGCAGTATTTTATGCCCGTAATATTGATTTTTCAAAACTGAACCCGGAAAAATGACAAGATCGGTTTTTCCATGTTCCTGGATAATGAAGTATATAATATGTACATACGATACCTGGGAAAAGAAACGATCAAAACAAAATATGGTAAGTTTGATGCCATCAAGTTCAAACCATTATTGATCAAAGGAACTATTTTTGAAGGCGGTGAGAATATGACGGTATGGGTAACGGATGATGATAACCATATACCTGTCCGCATTGAAAGCCCGATTGTAGTGGGGAAAGTAAAAATGGATATGATGAACTATGAGAATATCCGTCATCCGCTGACATCGCTCATTAAAAGACGATAGGCCTCCCTTCCCGCCTCAGGCGCCACCAAAGGAGGGGCTTTACATTTCCGATAGTTTAAAAAAATCTTTTGCTCTTATACCTCTTTCTGTTTGCTGAAGGTTGCAGCATTCATTGACAGGATCGTGTTCAAAGAAAAGCATATAATCATTTTCAACAGCTTCTTTTAAAAAGATTTCTTTTTTCACTCAATGTAGTAAGCGGGAACATGTCATAAGCCATGACATAAGGAACAGGAATATGCCCTGCTGATGGAAGAAGGTCGGCCATGTAAACAATTGTTTTTTCTTTATATTGTATTTGCGGCAGCATCATACTGTCTGTATGCCCGCTGACAAATCTTATTGAAATATTTTCATTAAAATGAAACACTTGTCAATGTTCCAGCAGGATAGTCATGTGCCAACCGCCTTTTATCTTTCATTATGCAAGCCGATGTGGTACAAATTTCAGTTGTCCGCTTTCTTTGTATCGGTAAAATATTTTCTTTCAGGAAAGAAGCTTTCTCTCTTTCATTAGGGATGGTCGCCCATTCCCAGTGTGCTTCATTACTCCAGTAAATAGCATTTTTAAAAGCAGGTAACCAATTTATCTCCCTTCACGAACAATACTGCCACCGCAATGATCAAAATGAAGATGAGTTAAAAAAACATCGGTAATATCATCTCGGTGAAAACCATATTTGGCTAATGATTTGTCCAGTGTATCATCACCATGTAAGTAATAATAGCTAAAGAATTTTGCATCCTGTTTATCACCCATTACCATTATCAATCAGTATAAGCCGGTTTCCATCTTCGATCAGCAAACAACGCAATGCCCAGGAGCATAAATTATTTTCATCAGCCGGATTTATCTTGTTCCAGATACTTTTGGGCACAACACCAAACATAGCGCCGCCATCCAATTTGAAATAGCCTGTGTTTATTGAATAGAGTTTCATCTTTACTAGTTTACTTGATGATACATAGCAGGTTTATTATAAGGGAAAATAAATTTCTCTTTTGCGAGGGATTAGTGGGCTTTCTTTTTCAAAGCGGCAGCATAAAACAACAACAATAAACCAATAATAAAAAAGTAGCTAATGCCAGTACAGAATTTCGTTGCGACCCGTCAGCTCAGTAATGAAGCCAAAGCTGAAAATGCCGATCACTGCAGCTATCTTTTCTGTGACATCATAAAAACTGAAGAAAGAAGCAGTGTCTTTTGTTTCCGGCATCAGTTTGGAATACGTAGAGCGGCTTAACGATTGGATGCCTCCCATCACAAAACCAACAGAAGCGGCAAGACCATAAAATTCATAAATGCCACCTTACAGGAAGAAGATAACCAACAACGCAAATGAATGATCCATAAGCTAACCACTAGCATCAATGCTTTCAGATTGCCAATTTTAGAAGACAACCAGGAAATAGTATAAGCACCGGGAATGGCAATCAATTGAATGATAAGAATGGCAATGATCAGGTTGGTGGTAGGTATCTCCAGTTCGCTTTTGCCATACAGCGCAGCCGCCAGCATTACAGTTTGCACACCCATATTATAAAAGAAGAATGCAAAAAGAAAACGTTTCAGCGACGGAAGCTGTTTTAAGCTGGTTCCATACTTTTTGCAGTTCTTTGTATCCTTTTGAAAGAAGCTGGTGTTTAAGATCGCCGGTACCCGCAGGTATTGGACTTTGGCAAACGGCTTAAGGAAAACTGACCGAAGCTCCACCACCAGATACCTACCAGTAAAAATGAAAAGCGAAACTGGATAGTGGAAGCCGCATGATCATTTTCAAAACCGCCAAGAATGTCCGGTTTGAAAACACAAATACAAAACAAATGATCTGTAATATCACACTGCCAATATATCCATATGCAAACCCCTTTGCGCTGATACTGTCTCGGTCTTCCGGCGCAGCTATCTCCGGCAGAAATGAATTATAAAAAACCTGGCTGCCCCAGAAGCCAACACAAGCCACTATAATGCAAAGAAGACCCAGGCCAACGGTGATGCGGTAGAATCGGTGGCGCCTGTTGGAGTATTAAAAAAGAAAAGCATGGCACAGGCGAGGCTTCCCATCGTCAAAAAGAAATTCATAAATTTTTTTTTGTTGCCTTTGTAATCGGCAATAGAGGAAAGCAGTGGCGACATGATGGCCACGATCAGCATAGCGAACGCCAGCGCATAATTATAGAGGGCGGTATTTACAAACTGTCTTCCTAAAAACGTAACTGTTGTTTTGGATACAGCTTTGTCATCACGGCGATGGCTTCAAAGTAGGCCGGGAAAATAGTAGAAGTAATGACAAGATTATACGCTGAGTTGGCCCAGTCATACATTGCCCATCCGTTGATCACTTTTTTGGAAGCGGTTTGCATAAGAAGTTTATGGGTTTATACGCTCACAAGTTAATAAGTTCTGAGTATGCAGAGCCATTATCGTTTCTGCAAAACCGTAACTCATAATTCCTAACCCGTAAGTATCATTATTCTTTGATAACGCCGGTAAGTAATAACACAAGGAGGATAAGCCCGGCTATGATACGGTACCAGCCAAATACTTTGAACCCATACACCTTCAGGTAGTTGATAAAAAAACGGATCGCTATTATCGCTACAACAAAAGCCATCAGGTTACCAAGGGCAAATGCGATAATATTATCTGTTGATTCAAGGATTATTTCATATCCTTTTCTTGCTGTTCCGCTTTGTTCCCATTTTTTTAAAAACAAGGAATGAACCGTAGCGGCAAACATAGTAGGTACTGCCAGGAAAAAGGAAAACTCGGCAGCCAGGTTGCGGGTAAATTTTTGCTGCATACCACCGATAATAGAAGCAGCGCTGCGGCTTACTCCAGGTATCATGGCGATAGTTTGCCAAATACCTACCAAAAAAGCTTTGCCATAGCTGATCTGTTCGTCTGATTCTATCTTTGGCTTATTGAAAGCCCGGTCAATAAATAATAAAATGATACCGCCGGCCAGCATAGAGATAGTAACCGTGGTCGGGCTTTCGAGCAGTTTATCTATTTTATCTGAAAAAAGATAACCAAGTACCAATGCCGGAATAACACCGACGATCAGTTTTACATAAAATTGCCAGCGGCTGAAGTCGAAAAATTTTTGCCAGTATAATACTACCACGGCCAGTATAGCGCCGAATTGTATAGATACTTCAAATAGTTTCGTGAATTCTTCTTTTTGTATGCCCAGCAGGGAACTGGCAATGACCATGTGGCCGGTGGAAGAAACAGGAAGAAATTCAGTAAGCCCTTCTACAACGGCGATGATGATAGCTTGAAGAAAATCCATTGATTAGTTTGTAAATGATAATAAGATGGCCGGAAAACTAAATAAAAAAAGCCGGTTTCACAACCGGCCTTCTTCAATTTTTTATTTTACCCTTTCGGTTTTCTGAATATGGCGAATATCTCTATAACAAGACCCGCCAGTATCAGGATAGGGGCTACAGTAATACGGGTGCTGCTATACACTTCTTTAGGATTAAATACATTGGGATCTTCGCTTTTACCACCGGCCAGCAGGAACATGCCAATAGCGATTACCACAGCACCGGCCAGCATCCATATATAGTTATCTTTTGAAAAGATGGAAGTTGTCGTTTTGTATTCAGTCATTTTTATACGATTTGGACATGCAATATAGGAAAAAGGGATGAAGTCGGAGGCCCGATGTATGAAAGAAGCTTGTAAGACAGAAATGACTTTACTGGATGTAAAACGCCTTCCGACTTCTGACCTCATACTTCTATTAATACAAATCGTCCAGTTTCATCTTCAGGTACTTTAGTACGCTGCGGTGCGTGCTGAACAGCGTGATACAAATACCCAGGATGATCAGGATAGAAAAAAGCAATAACAACATATTGTTATCACGGATCGTTTTCAGGTCTTCTATCTGGCTTTCGGCCAGCAGTATCAGCAGGTAAACGGCCACAGCCGCAATAGCCCCGCCAATAGCCCCGTTGATGATAGCACGTATATTCATCGGCTTGGCGATAAAACCACGGGTGGCGCCAACCATCTGCATCGTTTTGATCAGGAAACGGTTGCTGAACATGGCCAGCCTGATCGTATTATCAATTAATATGATCACCACTATGGCCAGTACAATGGCGATGATAAGCATACCGATACTGATATTGCGCAGGTTCTCGCTCATTTTTCCTACCAATGCTTCAGGATATTCTACATTGCCCACCCAGGTCTGTTGTTTCAGATCAGCCTTGATGCTTAACAGTGAGTCCGTATTTAAGTATTGCTTCTTTACTTTGAAAAATATAGCATTGGGCAGGGGGTTAGCATCCAGCACCTTGTTCCAGTCGCTGTTGCCATCTGACATATATATTTCTTTGCCCTTTTCTTTAGTGACGTATTCTATCTTTTTTACATAAGGCTTTGCGCTGATATACTCCATCAGTGCCACACTGTCTTTGGGGTTCAGGTCGCCGCGTAGAGAGGTCGCTTACTTCTATGTTTTCTTTGAAATAGTTGCCGAGTTTATTAGCGTTGATAACAAGCCATCCAATGATGCCGAGCAGGAAAAGAACCAGCGTCACGCCAACAATAGACATAAAATACGATGGTTTGCCGCGTTTGATAGAGGCCTTACCAGTTTGAGCCATAGTAGTGGATTTAGAATATAACAGGTTAACGCCCCGCTTCAATTTATTCTATTTTATATCGGTAGCGGGGCAGGCAAAAATACAGATTCAGTGCTACAATCAGTATTTTTGCTGCCCATTTAAACGATGGCTGTGGACTGATATTGCCGCATGTTGTAAGATATTTGTTAAAGAATTTTTTTAAGCCGGCTGCATTGCTACTATGATCAACTGTTGCGTCGCACCCTTGTACTGCATATCAATGCTGAGCACAATTGGTGAGTCGTTAAAATAAATGCGATTCAACAGCATAAGGGTTTTATTCCCTCCCGTCATTGCGGGCAAAGCGAAGCAAGGAGGGGCGAATTGAAGACAATATGAAAAAGAGCAACCGGGGTGGGTTGTTCAGCAGCGAGCAGAACCTTGAACGGAGCCCTTCACTTTGCTTAGGGTAAACTATAACGAAGCTGATAGTAATTTAAAAGCCGGTAACAAAAAAACAATATAAAGAATAGGAATGGAATACGATTTCAGAAGAATAGAAAAAGTATGGCAGGATAAATGGAGAACATTGAATACTTATAAAGTAGAAAATGATTCTCCCAAACCCAAGTATTATGTGCTGGATATGTTCCCCTATCCAAGCGGCGCCGGGCTGCATGTAGGCCACCCACTTGGCTATATCGCTTCCGATATTTACAGTCGTTACAAAAGATTGAAAGGTTTCAATGTATTGCACCCGATGGGGTATGATGCCTTTGGTTTGCCTGCTGAACAGTATGCCATTGATCATGGCATTCATCCTGCTGTGTCGACGGCAAATAACATCAGCAACTTCCGCAGCCAGCTTAACAAGATCGGTTTTTCTTATGACTGGGACAGGGAAGTGAATACATCCAAACCAGGATATTATAAATGGACACAGTGGATCTTCCTGCAATTGTTTGGTTCATTTTATAGCCGGAAAGCCGGTAAGGCGGAAAGAATACAGGTATTGATCACCGCATTTGAAAAAGAAGGAAACGCTGAATATGCAATGCCCAATGCTCAATATTATATTCAGCAATTCAATGCCAAGCAATGGAAGGGGTTTGATGAAAAAAATCAGCAGGATATCCTGATGCAATATCGCCTGGCCTATTGCGGCATCGGCGAAGTGAACTGGTGCGAAGCGCTGGGAACTGTATTGGCCAATGATGAAGTAGTGAATGGAGTAAGCGAACGTGGCGGGTATCCCGTTGTAAAAAAGAAATTGCGACAATGGTATTTAAGAATAACAGAATACGCTGACCGTTTACTGGAAGGCCTGGAGAGAATCGAATTCAGTGATGCGATGAAAGAGATGCAGACCAACTGGATTGGGAAGTCGAGTGGTGCGGAGATCATGTTTCGGCTTGGTAAAGCCTCACCCCCAGCCCCTCTCCTGGTGGAGAGGGGAGATTCCCCAGAACCTGTAGTCTCTGAAAAATTCTTTAAAACCGCGGATAAGAAGAACTGGGGAATATTAAAAGACTACTCTAGGGAAAACAGGAAGAATAAAACAGAAGCAGAAGATATTTTATGGCAGGAATTGCGCAATAACCAGCTTGGTCATAAAGTAAGAAGACAGCATGTTATTGATGGTTTCATCATTGATTTTGCTTTTCTGCAAAAAAGATTACTGATTGAAGTGGATGGAGGATACCATGAAGAGAAAGACCAAAAAATGTATGATGAAGCAAGAACAGAATACTTAACAGTATCCGGGTATAACGTATTACGGTTTACGAATGATCAGATAATAAAGAACAAAGACGAAGTAATAGGAAAGATCAAAGAAGAGTTAGATCGCCGGTCATCGGAGGGTTCCAACACTCCCCTCTCCGGCATGAGAGGGGTTGGGGGTGAGGCCTTAGAGCTCAAAGTCTATACCACCCGGCCCGATACCATCTTCGGTGTTGACTTCATGGTAATAGCCCCCGAGCATGAACTGGTAGAAAAAATAAAGAGTGAAGAACAGGCAGCAGCCGTAGAAGAATATATCGCCTATGTAAAAAGCCGCAGTGAACGGGAGCGGATGGCGGAGAAAAAGATCTCAGGCATGTTTCACCGGGTCTTATGCTATCAATCCCTTTAATGGAAGAGCAATTCCCATCTGGATAAGTGAGTATGTGCTGGCAGGATATGGTACCGGAGCTATCATGGCGGTGCCCTGTGGTGATGAACGCGACCATAAATTTGCGCAGCATTTTAATATTCCCATCACCAACATCATTGGTAAATATTATAATGGCGAAGAAGCCAATCCGACCAAAGATGCTATACTGGAGAACAGCGATTTTCTTAATGGCATGGTGATGAAAGATGCGATTGATGTAGCGATAAACAAAATTGAAGAAATTGGAATTGGCAAGCGAAAAGTAAATTATAAAATGCGGGATGCGGCATTCAGCCGTCAGCGTTACTGGGGTGAGCCATTTCCCATCAAATGGATCAATGGCATTGCTTATCCTTTAGATGAAAGCGAACTGCCATTGGAATTGCCGAATGTAGATAGCTATAAACCGGGACCGGAAGGAGAAGGGCCATTGGCAAATATCCCGGAATGGATCCACAAGAAAGTAAAACTTACAACACCTCCCCAAACCCCTCCGAAGGAGGGGCTTGCCAACACACAAAGCCAGCTTATCGGAGACTCCGAAATAAAACAAGACCTCAAACAATCGGAGTCTGAAGTCTCCCCCTTGGGGAGAGATTTAAAGGGGGCTTTAGAAACGAATACAATGCCGGGTTATGCAGGTTCTTCCTGGTATTTTCTCCGCTACATGGACCCTCATAATGATAAAGCATTTTGCGACCGCAAAGTTTCTGATTACTGGGGGCAGGTTGATCTCTACATTGGAGGTACAGAACATGCCGTAGGCCATTTGCTCTACAGCCGTATGTGGACAAAAACATTGTATGATCTTGGATATATCGGGCATGATGAGCCGTATAAGAAGTTGGTGAACCAGGGGATGATACAGGGGAGTAGCAGATTTGTATATAGAGTTAATAGAAAAGGTATTGAGAAGATTTTTTCTAAATTTTTGGAAAACTATTATTATGATTTAAACTTCCAGAAGGAATATGTTGTAGGAGATTTTGTTTTTGATTTTGGAAATATTGAATCAAAGATTTTAATTGAAATTAAAAGCCAAAAACTTATTAGTAAGACATTGGAAATTTTGGAGAAATTAGAAATTGATTCGAGAATTTTGCTAATTAGCAACGAAGAATTTATTGACAATTACATTAAAGGGAATGCAATTGAGTTAAAAAATTGGTTTGATAAGATTTTGGGGCATCAAGAAAAAATATATGCATCAAAATTTACAGAGACGGATGATATATTTGTTTCGAAGGATTTACTGACCCATGAAAATAAATTAGAGGTGACTCCAGTTGATTATGTGAATGGTTTACTTGACGATGAGGTTGACGCATTACATGTGGATGTGAATATTGTTGATGGGCTTGAATTAAATATTAATGCATTTACAAAAATGGAGAAATGGTGAATATGGCTATTCTGTTTTTATGACAAACAAAATTGGTCAATATTTGTGTGGTACAGAAGTTGAAAAAATGTCCAAATCAAAATTCAACACCGTAAACCCTGATGATCTAGTTGTAAAATACGGCGCCGACACCTTCCGCATGTACGAAATGTTCCTCGGCCCGGTAGAAATGAGCAAACCCTGGGATACCAAAGGCATTGAAGGCGTACATCGTTTCCTGAAAAAATTGTGGCGTTTGTTTTACAAAGAATCGGGGTCTTCGCAAGTCTCCCCCAGGGGGAGATTTAGAGGGGGCCGTTTGGACAGAAGAAAAAGCCCACCGATGCCGAACTGAAAGTGTTGCATACACACTATTAAAAAAATAGAAAGCGATACTGAACGTTTCAGTTTCAATACCGGTGTCAGTGGATTTATGATCGCAGTCAATGAACTCAGCGATCTGAAATGCCATAAACGTGAAATATTTGAACCACTATTGATATTGTTAGCTCCCTACGCTCCACACATAGCAGAAGAGTTGTATGCGCAGCTACGACAAGTCTCTCCGCCAACTGGCGGAGGAGATTTAGAGGTGGCCGCTTCAATACTTGATGCCACCTACCCAGTCTTCGAAGCAAAGTATGTCGCAGAAAGCAGCAAAGAGTATCCTGTTTCTATTAATGGTAAGATGCGTACGACTATTGATATGGCGCTGGGCATACCGGAATCAGAAGTAGAAAAAATTGTGCTGGCCAATGAGGTAGTGCAGAAATGGCTGGAAGGAAAACCACCGAAGAAAATTATTTATAAAGAAGGGAAAATGGTGAATGTGGTAGTATAATATTTTATCCCACTAAAGCATTCAGAACGCCAAAATTTTAAACGATATCCCTTTGTGTGCTTGGTGTCTTTGTGGGAAATTGAATTTTGTATTAACTTTAAATTAAATTCCAAACCATGAAACTTATCCCTTCCCTTTTAGTTTTATTCCTTTCTGTTAACGTTTTTTCCCAGGGTACTGCCGTATGGAGACCAGCCAGCAAAGAAAGCCAGGCATATCATGAATCAAGGGTCAGGCCTTCAGTACCGCCTTATGGGTTAGTGAAAGTAAAAGAACTGATCGCAAAAATAAAAGTGGACGAAGAGGATAATGAAGCGCTGGGTAAAGCAGAATATGAAGAGCTTTCCTTCCGGGAAAAATTTACCTATCACATGATTCATGCAGAATCGTACAGCCAGAATTGCGATGCCATGCCACCCATCCAGGATGAGCATAAAAAAATATTCGCTTATTTACCCGATGCCTTTGATGAATATGACTGGAGCGACAGGCAATCAGCATTTTTACAGAAAAACAGGGATTCCGTTATCGCATTGATCACAGAAAGTGTTACCCGGAGCAAAAGGATAGGGGTGAATTATAAACATGCAATATCGCGAGATCAATGCAAAAGAAATGATACCCTTTCTCATCGCTACCTATAATTTGACGAAAAAAGATCTGGATATACTCACCTTGCTGATGCAGATGATGAAGGATAATGAATATGAACCCTTCCTTATGTCGGCCTATTACAGGAAGTTGTACAGCGAAGACTCTGATTATATGTCTTACCTGAATTACAACAAAGGCAATGAAGAGCTGATCATAAAAAAGGCTATGGAATTTTATAATGCGGGCAATAAATAAAATCTTTCTGTTTTGCAGTGCGTTTGTTTTTTACAGTAATGGACTATCAGCGCAACTTGCCCAGCTTCAGGGTACGGACAGCCAGTATGTTTTAATTTCCAAAGGCATTTATACAATTGGTAAAAAGAACCATTTGCTCAATCCGCAACGCAAAGTGGAAGTAAATGATTTTTATATAGCCAAAACCGAAACTACCAATCAGCAGTTTTCACTATTCGTCGCCACAACTTTATATAAAACGGATGCGGAGCGGATGCATAATGCGATGGTCTTTCAGCCGGGATTAAAGGAGTTTGAATGGATAGAAGATTCAACAGCGTACTGGCGATATCCCAATGGAATAAGCCGTGGCGGTATTGAAAACAAAATGGATCATCCTGTTACCTGCATCAGCTTTAGCGATATACAGGCTTATTGCAAATGGGCGGGTGTCAGGTTGCCCTCACTCCAGGAATGGGAGATAGCCAGCAGGGCCGGTTCTGACAGTGATTATTTTTTTGGCAATAATAAAGAGAAGATAAAACTGTATGCCAATATCTGGCATGGAAGAAATCATTTGAAGGCGGATAGCAGTGATGGATATATGTACACGTCGCCGGTTGCCAGCTTTGCACCCAATGCCCTTGGCTTGTATGATATGTATGGCAATGTATTTGAATTTTGTACTGGTAAATTAAAAGAATCGGAGAAGAACACGATAGCCCATGCCCGTGGCGGATCGTGGTGGTGCAGCAAGAATGCCTGTAATTTTTTTAATTCTTATGATATTGGCAGGGTGAATATTCATGCTTCTTTCAGCAACCAGGGATTCCGCGTAGTTAAATTGTAGCTTTGAGAAATTTATTGACTAAACTATTTGCCAGTATATGAAAAAATATTTTCTTTTTATAGCCATACTGTTTTTTTCTTTCTCTTTATCAGCTCAGGAATTAACTGTAATGACCTTTAATATCCGGTTGAATATCGCTTCTGATAGTTTGAATGCCTGGCCATACCGAAAAGATAAAGTGGCCTCACAAATTCTTTTTCATGAAGTGCAGTTGCTTGGTGTGCAGGAAGCCTTGCATAACCAGATGGTGGATTTGAAAGACAGATTACCAAAATTCAAATATGTGGGTGGTGGCCGTGATGATGGTAAAGAAAAAGGAGAGTACTCTGCTATTTTTTATGATACTACGAGATTACAATTATTGGAAACAAAAATGTTCTGGTTGTCAGAAACACCCGAAGTGCCGGGCAGTAAAAGCTGGGATGCAGCTATTACACGAATGGTGACATGGGCGAAATTTAAAGACAGGAAAACGAAAAAAATATTCTTTGCTTTCAATACACATTTTGATCATATAGGCAAAGTAGCCAGGCGGGAAAGCGCTAAGATCATTTTGAATAAAGTAAAAGAAATTGCCGGTGGCTTTTCCTGTCATATTTACCGGTGATTTTAATGCGGAGCCTTCAGACGAACCTATTATGGTGATCATGGATAAAACGAACCCGCTTCGATTAACTGACTCCAAAGAAATTTCTCAAACACCGCATTACGGGCCAACAGGCACATTTAATGGCTTTCAGTCAAAGGAAAGAAATGATCAGCCGATTGATTATATTTTTCTAAAAGGGAAATGGAAGGTACTGACACATGCTACTATCTCACAGTCATGGATGGGAAGATTTGCTTCGGATCATTTTGCAGTGATGGCAAGAATAAGTTTATAGATCAGAACAGTAAATAGTTGCCTGTTCAGAATGGTTCTCTTATCTCAAGCTTATTGACTTTCTGACTTCTTTGTAAATCTTACCATGGCACTGCTTCCTTCCGTACTTTCTAATCTTGCTTCATACCTTTTTTCACCAACAATAGCAACCATATAAGAGGTATTGGGTGGAATGGAACCAAGATTTTCTGCAACCATGATCATTTCATTCGTGGCATTTAATTCCGATACTGCCAGCTTGATAGTATAAGCGCTGCCCAATAGCCTTATATGCTGGAAAATAAGTTTATCATTCAGGAAAAGTGAGATGGAATCACCATCAATTTCTGCATTATCATAGAAACGAAGTTCAACCGAATCGCCTGTGACAGGAATTTCGGTGATCAGTACTTTTTTACGGGTAATAAATTTCTCTTCTATTGTTGGAGTCTTCAAAGTCTCCCCCAAAAGGGGGAGATTTAGAGGGGGCCTTCTCTTCTATCGTGAGCGGCTTTACCGGTTCAATTACTTTTACAACAGGCTTTGGCTCTTCTTTGGGTGGCCCGGTTTTTTGTACGGGTTGTTCAATCACTACCGGCGCCACCGGTGTTTGTGTTTGTACCGTTTCCGTTTCTGTTTGTTGCTGAAAAGGAACAGTACGCAGAGAAGCGATGCTATCAATAATATCAGGATCATTTCCACCAACAAGATAATTATCTATTACAAAATCCCATTCATCTTCAAAGTTTCTGTCAGCAGTTTTATCTAAATGAACATCGCCTTTGAGATCTTCTTCATATACTTTGCCCGCCTTTCCATCCAGCATCATTTTACTTCCGCCGGGACAATTAAAATCAGCCCTGGATAATAGCGGCATTCTTCCCGGTGTTGAAATACTGTAGTTTGCCATTTCTTTCTTCAATCAGCTGATCATCCCACCATACCGCTTCATTCGTAGTTGCATCAAAATATCCTTTGATACTATAGCGGCGATAGTTAGTCGGAGATTCATAATAATAAGAAGTGCCGGCAAGGCTGTCACCATTCTGAATGATCTTTAATTCTGCTTTCTGCCTGTTGATCTTTCCTTTCCATACGCCTGTAATCATCTGTGTAAATGCTGTCGTTGATGACAGCATCATCATAATGATAAAATATATTGCAAACAGTCTTTTCAAGTCATTGGTTTTTAATGTACAAATAGTTATAGTCCGTTCTTAAAACGGATAGAATATAGAGATAGTATGCGGGCAGGTTTATCGCAACGGATAATATTAATATTTAATAAAACAATGGGGCCGCCGGGCATAAAGCAATCCTTTGATCCTGAAAATTCTATGCTAAAAGAAAAGTATAGTGAAAAATTGCAGCAAGCAAAAAATTAGATACCTTTCAACACTAAAGTCCGGGACGGGACATCCAAAACATTTACTACTTTAATTAATAATTCTGCTTATGAGAAAGATCTACGTATCATTTCTTTCCTTATTCCTGTTTTTTACTTTTATTTCAACGCTGAATGCCCAAACAGTGGGAACTTATGTATTTTCCCCATCTGCCGGCACATATACTCCTTTGGCAGGAGCAACAACCAGTACAGCTACCGACGATGATGGAACCCAAAATGTAGCTATTGGATTTAATTTTGTTTTTGGCGGCATAAGCTATACGAATGCTGTGCTTTCTACTAACGGGGCTATCAAACTTGCTGCGAACGGAACGACAGGTTTTGCTACTGGCTGGGTAAATAATTTAAGCAATACATATAACGCTGCTATAGTCGCCCCTATGTGGGATGATAACAATGCAACAGGCGGTAGTGTTGTTTATCTTGCTACCGGTACTGCACCAAACAGGACCTTTTCAGTTGAATGGATAAATATTCACCTTGGCGGCGGTGGAGACCCAACAGCCCCAACGGGTACTTTCCAGCTTACTTTGACAGAAAGCACCAATACTATAAGCTTTGTTTATGGTACAATCAATCCTCTTGTTGCCTCAACCATTGGCATAGGATTGAATGACCTGACTTCTTTTCTCAGCGTCACACCCGGTACCCCGGCCACTGCTTCTTCAGTAACGGCTAATAACGGTATCACTTCAGCAATAAATTTGGTAAGCGGTACAACATATAATTTTTTTCCACCACCTCCATGTGTAGCGCCGCCAGGCGGAGGTACTACACAATCAAGTGTGGCATCAGCTTGTGCAGGAACTCCTTTTAATCTTACTGTAACAGGCGCAAGTATTGGTACAGGATTGACCTATCAATGGGAATCTTCCCCTGATGGCACTGTATGGACACCCATCGTGGCTGCAACCGGGCAGTCGTTCGTTACAAGTGTAACAGTAAATACCTATTTCCGGAGGAAAATAACCTGTAGTGCTGCTGACGGATATTCAACGGGTGTTTTAGTAACTGTTGCTACTGCAATAGCGTATTTCCCTGGACAGAGAATTTTGATGGGTTGTCAACAGTGGGTGCCACTTCATTTCCGTCTTGCTGGACCAAGCAGAATGGAGACTGGAGATCGGCGAATAATTCTACAACCACTTTTGATGCTAATGCCCGATCAGCACCAAACTTTATTCAGAATCATGGTCAGCAACAAATGAGTTTATCTGGACGTTCGGTTTTCAATTGACTGCGGGAACTTCTTATGATTTTTCATTCTGGTTTGCAGACTATACCCCTGGCTACAACAGTTGGGCTGCGGAAGTTTGGTATAACACTACACCAAATTCTGCCGGGGCTACACAGTTGGGTAGTCCGTTCCTCAGTATAGGAATTGCGGCTCCAACAACCTACACCCAGGTAAACAAAAGTATTCATTCCATCAACTTCAGGAATTTACTATTTTGCTATCAGGGTTAATGAAGCAACAGCAAACCCATGGTATTTAAGCTTTGACGATTTTAGTTTACTACTTACTCCACCCTGTATTGACCCATCTGGTTTAAACACAACTGTAATTGGACCAACTACCGCTACGCTTAGCTGGACAGCCTCACCGTCAAATCCGTCCAATGGTTATCAATGGGAAGTTCGTACTTCAGGTGCTGCCGGTAGCGGCGCTACAGGGCTTGCTGCAAACGGCATTACTACAGCAGGTGTAACTACTGCAAATGTAACAGGTCTTACAGCCTATACTAATTATAGCTTATTATGTTCGTTCAGATTGTGGAGGCACGTATTCAGTCCATGGACATGGGGATTTGCATTTACTACTCCATGTAATCCTATAGCCACACCATTTACTGAAACCTTTGCTACATACGCAACCACATTCCCGCCCACTTGCTGGACCAGGAATAATGCTACATTCCTGACAGGTAATGCTGCCAGTGCTTATGGTGCAGGAACTTGGGTCAGCTAAGTTTGATTTCTATAATGCAAGTGCAGGTACAAACCTTGACTTAGTTTCACCTTTATTTACACCGGTTCCGGCTAATCAAGGCTGGTCTTTGACCATGCTTATGCCACATTATTCGACGAAGTTGATGAATTGCAAATATTTTATTCAACCGATGGCGGTGCCACATATATCAGCCTTATCACTTACCAGGGAGGAACTAATGGTCCATTAAACACGGGAGGTGCGTTGATTCGGCTCTCCATTGACACCGGTAATGCAATGCAATGGACTGAAAAAGCCAGTTGACCTGCCGGTTGGCACAAACAGGCTCAGGTTCAGAGGGTTTTCTGCATTTGGAAATAATCTTTACCTGGATAATATCAGAGTGGAACTAACACCTTCCTGTTTAGCCTCCAACAGGCTATACAGGCGCTGCGGGCATATCACCAACAAGTGTTGCTGTATCATTTAACTCACCGGGTAATTCTTTTGTAGTTGAATATGGTACACCCGGATTTACTCCGGGTACTACATAATACTCCGGGTGTAGGAGGTACCGTTTCTTTCGGCGTTTCGTCTCCCATTGTAGTTACTGGCCTCACGCCTACTACCACTTATGATTTTTATGTAAGACGTATTTGTGTACCGGGGGTTGACTATAGTACTAATAAAAAAGCAACTGCTGCCACATTATGCCCTGCTACAAAAATTCCTTATCTCCAGACATTTGAATCAGCTGTTGTACCCGCTATGCCAACCTGTACAAGTTCCCAGGATGTGAATGGCAACGCCGGTTCGTTGTGGTTTGAAGGACTCCGTGGCTCTTGGGAAACTATACTGATAGCGACCCACTTATATATGTTTCACCCAATAAAGCTCTTTTATATTTTCATGAAGTTGCTCCGTCGCTGCAGATGACTGGTTCTATACACAGGGGCTAAATCTTACAGCAGGGGCCAGCTATAGATTGAAATTCTTCTATAAAGGAATAGACGGAGTAAAAATCCTGAAAAACTGGAAGTGAAATATGGAACAACGGCTTATGCTGCAAACATGACTACAGGAACCCTTTTCACCAATAATAATATCACCAGTACGTATGACCAGGCAAGATTTGATTCAGCGGAAGTAGATTTTATCCCTCCGGCTACAGGCATCTATTATCTTGGTTTCCATGCCATGTCAGATGCTGATCAGTGGGGTATGTTGGTAGATGATATAAGTGTTAAAACAACTCCTTTAGTGGATGTAGGTATTACAGGCCTGACACTGCCGTCTTTGAATTGCCCTACTAATGGTGTATTCGTTCAGGCAACCATCAGGAACTATAACTTAACGGCCATTAATTTCGCTACCAATCCTGTTACAGTAACAGCCAATATTACCGGTGCAGCGACAGCTACACTGAGTACTGTATTAAATGCAGGTACGCTGGCTGCCGGGAGCTTCTATGAGTGTTTACTTAAATCCGGCATTCAACTTTTCAGCCGGGGGTATTTATAATATCACAACTGCAACCAGTTCACCGGATGATCCTGAAACAGGAAATAATGCGCTTATTACTTCTGTTAACGTAAACCCTAACCCCGCGACACCTGTAATAACACCCGCATCGGCGCAATTATGTATAGGGGGCCAGGTTCAGTTAAATACCCAGTTTACTCCACCGCCGCCTGCTGTTTCTCTTCCTGCTATTTCTTCAGGCACTATTGCAGTAGCTATACCCGATTTTTCACCTGTGGGAGCTACACATTCTTTGAATGTAACTGGTGTACCTGTCGGCGCTTCTGTTACCGGCATAAGTGTAACGCTGAATATGACGCATACCTGGATGAGCGACATGATCATAAATCTGAAAGCACCGAATGGGAATGTCCTGAACCTGTTTAACCGGAGAGGAGGTAGCGGTGACAATCTTGTGAATACTGTAATCAGCTCTGCTTCTTCAACATCTCTGGCTGCCGGAGTAGCACCGTTTACTACAGGAGGACCTTTTGCTGCAGATGCCGCTAATGGAGTGGGCCCTGCAGGAGTTGTTTCCAATGTAATTGCTTTTTCGGGCCTGTATTCCGTAGGCAATGGCAATTGGACACTTGCATTAAGAGATAATGCAAACGGCGATGTGGGAACTCTTACTTCCTGGAGTATTGTTATTACTTACCAGATAGTAACACCGGTTATTACCTGGACACCAGTAACAGGTTTATTTACCAATGCAACAGCGACCACAGCTTATGTTGCAGGTACTGATGCTTATTCAGTTTATTCTAAACCGCCTGCAACAGGTACTTATGTATATACTGTTACAGCTACTACAGCAGCAGGTTGTAAGGCATCTGCAAACTGCTACAGTGACGGTGAATGCCCCTTCTCCGGTCACATAGGAAGTATTCCGGATACAGTTTGTATCAGCGACCAGGTAATACCGCTGGCAGCCAGTCCTGTTGGTGGGTCATGGAGTGGTATTGGCGTATCAGGCACCAACTTTATACCGCCGGCTACTGCCATAGGTACATATACGCTTACCTATAGTTATGCCAACAGCTTTGGATGTACTTCCACTGCAACAAAACGTATGGTAGTAAAAGATTGCCCTGAAAGGATCATATTGCTGCGCAATAATGCACTGCTCCTTTATCCTAATCCGAATAATGGGCTGTTCAATATCAGGATCAACAGTGTGCTATATAACTATCTTACGATGAAAGTATATACTAATAATGGAGTGCTGGTGAGAACGCAGCAATTGAGCGGATTGACGTATAGCCGTGTAGTGCCTATTGACCTGACTAATCTTCCGGGCGGTGTATATATAGTCCATTTTTATTATGACGGCGGTGTAAGAACATCCGAAAAAACCTTTAAAGTTATTATTGGGCACAAATAATAATGATTGCAACGAATAGTTTTCAGGAAGCCGTCTCAACAGGGACGGCTTCCTGATTAATAACAGGCAGTAACTTTATGAATGATGAATGAGCTTACAGCCATACTTAAATTGCACCAGCAGGAATTTGCCCGGGTGGTTCCATTTGATCAGGAAAAGGATAAATTATTGTTGCTGGATTTTACGGCTGGGAATAAGGAATTAACCGATGATATATTTAATGATATAAGGGCATTCTGCGGGTATATAAACCATCAACTGCAAAATAAAAATGCGCGGTATGGAATTGGCGGATATGCAGAACACCGTAATGTATATAGCAGGAGTAAAATATTTGATGGAGAAGCACCTGGTGAAGAGCCAAGACGTTTGCATCTCGGGGTCGATATCTGGGGTAAACCCAACACCGCGGTAATAGCGCCATTAGACGGCATTGTTCATAGTTTTGCTTTTAATAACCGGCCTGGTGACTATGGCGCTACGATCATTCTTTCTCATCACTTGCAGGGAATCAGTTTCCATACTTTGTATGGACATTTAAGTTTGAACGCTATAAAAAATATCCAGGAAGGAGACAGGGTAGTTAAGGGAGATATTTTTGCCGAATTTGGTATCCCGATTGAAAATGGCCATTGGCCACCGCATCTTCATTTTCAAATTATCAATGACCTGGAAGGATGGAGCGGCGATTACCCGGGTGTTTGTAAATACTCAGAAAGAGAAAAGTATTTGCAAAATTGTCCTGATCCTGATATTATATTACGGATGAAACCACCATCCCCTAAAGGGGAGTGAAAGAATTGCGAAATCTGAAGATTCAGAGCAAAGCTTTTACCATATCATCCCACTCTTCTTGTATTGAAATAACTGGTCTTTTTTTCTCTGCACGCCGGTACCAGTAATCAGCATTTCCAGGGTCACCTTCTTTCCGGTGCAGGTACGCATGTATCCATGCAGCGGTAATATCTTCTATATCCTGTATCAGGGTATGTGCTTTCTCCCAGTCATCTTTAGCATCAAACCATAATGCTTTGAGATAAACAGAAATAGAATCAGGCGGGTTACTTTCCGAAAGACTTTCTTTGAATTGATAAAAGTTCATATATAAAATTACAAAGCTTTACAACTTCAGCAATTTGAATGTATGCATTCATTGATGGTGTGGCATCGGGGAATAAACGTACCTGAACCAATGATACGTATTTTCATATCAGAATTTTTTTATCATTAGTTTTACAAATATTACAGAAAAATATTCATGGCAAATCAGAATTTAAATAATGAGAAGGAAAGTTTAACCCCGGCGGATAAAGAATTTGAAAACAATATCCGTCCTGCGCAGATCAGCGATTTTGCCGGGCAGGAACAGATCATCGAAAACCTGAGGATATTCATCAAAGCGGCAAAGATCCGCGGCGAAGCATTGGATCATGTTTTATTTCATGGCCCTCCGGGTCTTGGAAAAACAACTTTGTCAAGAATTGTGGCCAATGAACTCGGCGTTAACATCAGGGAAACATCAGGTCCGGTTATTGAAAAACCGGGAGACCTTGCCGGTCTGCTTACCAACCTTGAGCCGAATGATGTTTTATTTATAGATGAAATTCACCGGTTGAGTACGGTAGTGGAAGAATATTTGTATGCAGCCATGGAAGATTACCGGATTGACATTATGGTGGACAGCGGACCCAATGCAAGAAGCATACAGATCAACCTGAACCCATTTACATTAATAGGCGCTACCACGAGGAGTGGTTTGCTTACGGCCCCTTTGCTTTCAAGATTTGCGATCAAATCACGCCTGGAATATTACACGTCTGCTACATTGAACAGGATCATCCTGCGGTCAGCATCCATACTCGGTACAGAAATCTCCAACGATGCTATTGGTGAGATAGGGAGGCGAAGCCGCGGCACACCAAGAATTGCAAATGGGTTATTAAGGAGGGTGAGAGATTTTGCACAGGTATTAAATGATGGTATCATTGATATAGGCATTACACAACATGCATTAAAAGCATTGAATGTAGATGAATATGGACTGGATGATATGGATAATAAAATACTCCTGACTATTATTGAAAAATTTAAAGGCGGCCCTGTGGGTATTACCACCATCGCTACAGCCGTTGGCGAAGAAGCCGGAACGCTGGAAGAAGTGTATGAGCCTTTTTTGATACAGGAAGGTTTTATGCAACGTACACCGAGAGGGAGAGAAGTAACAGCGAAGGCGTATGAACATCTGGGTAAGAAACCCCAGACTCATTCCGGCAATTCTCTTTTTGATCAATAAAAAAGGTGAGCTTTTAACTCACCTCTATCATTCAAATCATTTATTCAAAGTAATCAACGGTCACTCCGTCACCACCAGCCTGAACCCATTACCATGTATATTCACGATCTCGATCTTTGGATCATCTCTCAGGTATTTTCTCAGCTTGGCAATATAAACATCCATGCTGCGGCCATTGAAATACGTATCGCTGCCCCATATCTTTTTTAATGCCTGTTCTCTTGGCAGCAGGTCATTCAGATGCTCGGCCAGCATTTTCAGCAACTCATTTTCTTTAGGGGATAATGTTTGTGTGATACCACTGTGGATCAACTGGCGCAGTTTAGGATTGAAATGATAAGTGGAAAGATCAAATTCTTTGTTCTCGCTTTCCCTGTTGATCTCTTCATTACGTTTCAGAATCGCTTTTATTTTCAGCAACAATACTTCGCTGTCAAAAGGCTTGGTGATATAATCATCAGCGCCAAGTTTATATCCCTGGATAATATCTTCCTTCATTGTTTTAGCGCTCAGAAAGAACAGGGGGATATCAGGATCAACATCACGTATTTCTTCAGCCAGCGTAAATCCATCCATATTGGGCATCATTACATCCAGCAGGCAGAGATCAAATTTTTCACGTTGAAAAGCAGCCAGGCCAAGACGGCCATCTCTTTCCAGTGTAACATCGTAGTCATTCAGTTCAAGATAATTCTTCAGCACGCTTCCCAGGTTGGGATCATCTTCGCACAGTAGGATCTTAGGTTTTTTTGATTCCATGGTTTTGTATAAGTTTATTTCATATTAAGATGACAAATAAAAGTAAATCATTTGCCAAACATCTGAACAGGGCACTAATATTTTGTTAAGAGTATCTGCGAAACCCATTTGACAGGCATTTTCTACATTTGTTGTCCAATTCAACAATAAACCATGCATCTAACTCCTGATAACCGTCTGAAAAAATTAATTGTGATCGGTGACCGTCTCCTCATCAAGCTCACCAAACCGGATGAACGTACTGCCAGCGGATTGTATTTGCCACCAGGTGTGCAGGAAAGGGAGAAAGTGCAGCAAGGCTATGTTATAAAAGCAGGTCCCGGCTATGCTATTCCCATGCCGGTAGAAGATGAGGCCTGGAAAGGCGAAGAAGAGAAGATCAAATATGTACCCTTGCAGGCAAAGGAAGGCGATCTAGCTATCTTTTTATTAAGCGCCGCTACGGAAGTGATGTATGAAAATGAGAAATACTTCATCGTGCCGCAAGGTGCTATACTGATGCTGGAACGGGAAGAAGATTTGTAAACAACCGGCAGTTTTTTATTCTTTTCCTTTAACTTTCATTCAAATTATAATAATGGCAGACAACGCGAAATTTTTACAGACTGTAAAAGATGGTTATACATTCAAAGGTGAAAGCTTCAAGATAGGTTGTGCTATGCTGGATGGCGGTGTAGTGAGTGGCGCAGATGTATTGATACCGATGAAAACATTGAACCGTCATGGACTGATCGCAGGCGCAACCGGTACCGGTAAAACGAAAACCCTGCAGGTGCTGGCTGAAGGATTGAGTAATGCCAGCATTCCTGTATTGCTGATGGATATCAAGGGCGACCTGAGTGGTATTGCTGCTGCCGGAACAGTGAATGATAAAATAACCGACCGCTGCCAGAAATTAAGTATTGAATTCAAACCTGCAGCCAGTCCTGCTGACCTGCTGACATTAAGTAACCAGAAAGGTGCAAGATTAAGAGCAACAGTTAGTGAATTCGGCCCGGTGCTGCTATCAAAAATCCTTGGATTAAATGATACACAGGGTGGATTCGTAGCCATGATCTTTAAATACTGCGATGATACCAAACTGCCATTACTCGATCTGAAAGATTTCATTAAAGTATTGCAATTTGTAAGTGATGAGGGAAAAGCGGAAATGGAGAAAACGTACGGAAAGATATCCACGACTTCCACAGGAACTATCTTGAGAAAAGTGATAGAACTCCAGCAGCAGGGCGCTGATGTTTTCTTTGGTGAAAAAAGTTTTGAAGTAGATGACCTGATGCGTATCAGCGATGATGGCCGGGGAATGATCTCCATCGTAAGAGTGACCGATCTGCAGGACAGGCCCAAGCTCTTTTCTACATTCATGCTTCAATTGCTCGCAGAGTTATACGCCTCTTGCCCTGAAGAAGGAGATATGGACAAACCCAAGCTGGTGATGTTTATTGATGAGGCGCACCTTATTTTCCAGGAAGCCAATGATGCATTGCTGCAGCAGATCGAAACGATCATCAAACTGATCCGCTCCAAAGGCATCGGCATTTATTTCTGCACGCAAAACCCGATGGATGTACCTGCTTCTGTATTGGCACAGCTTGGATTGAAAGTGCAACATGCATTACGGGCATTTACCGCCGCCGACAGAAAAGTGATCAAACAAACTTCTGAGAATTATCCTGAAACAGAATTTTATAAAACAGAAGACCTGATCACACAATTGGGAACAGGCGAAGCATTGGTAACCATATTAAATGAAAAAGGTATTCCTACGCCGCTGGTGCATTGCATGATCAGGCCGCCGCAAAGCCGGATGGATATACTCACAGATTCCGAAATAGATACATTAGTCAGTAAATCAAAGATAGCCGCAAAGTATAACCAGGTAATAGATAGTCAGAGCGCTTATGAGATACTGACAGAAAAACTAAATGAAGCGGCGGAAAAAACAGAAGAGGTCAAAAAACAGAAACAGGAACAAAAAGAAACAAAGACCACTACCAAAAAAGAAAAAGGTTTCTTTGATGACCCCACTGTAAAAAGCATGACCCGTACTGCGGGGAACACTATCATCCGCTCATTGCTGGGTGCTCTGGGTTTAGGGGGAAGAAGCAGGAGAAAAAGTTTGTTTTAAAAAACCTGCCTTGTTATTACCTCGTATTAATAGCTGACCAAACTACATGGCAAGGCTAAAAGATATATTACAGCAACAACGTAAAAAGAATTTTGTCGGCAGGCAAAAGGAAACTTCTTTTTTTGAACAGCTACTGAAAGAACAAGAACCTTCTTTTCATTTAATCTATGTGTATGGTCCCGGTGGGCAGGGCAAAACAACATTGCTCAAACAATTCGCTGATCATTGCAAAGAATCATTGGTTCCTTTTATTCAGCTGGATTGCCGGTATATTGAATCACATCCGGATAGTTTCAAACAGGCCGTGAAAATGGCATCACCATTTTCCAATGACATTGATATATTCACAGCGATAGATGCGCATAAAGGAAACGTGATATTGCTGATTGATACATTTGAAAAACTAAAACCGCTGGATGACTGGATGCGGCTGGAATTTCTTCCTGAATTACCGGAGAATGTTATCACGGTTATATCCGGACGGCATAATCTTTCCACCAACTGGAAAACCGATCCGGGATGGCAGAGCATCACTAAAGTTTTTTCTTTAAAAGAATTAAGTGATGAAGAAAGCACGCAATTCCTTAACCGCAGAAATATCCCGGAGGAACAGGTAAAGCGTATCGTTAATTATACGCATGGCAATCCTTTGGCGTTGTCCATTGTTGCTGATATGTTTGGACAGCGTAAAGACAGCCACTTTGATCCGCTGGATTCACCGGATATCATGAAAACACTGCTAGAACAATTCGTGCAGGAAGTACCAAGCCCGGCGCATAAAGCAGCATTGGAATTATGCTCATTGGTATATGTCACTACGGAAAAACTAATTGAAGAAGTGCTGGGAGCACAACTGGCACATGAATTATTCAACTGGCTTACCACACTCACCTTTATTGAAAAAGGTCCCGCAGGTATTTACCCGCATGATATAGCCAGGGATGCTATTGCCACTGAAATGCACTGGCGCAATCCTGAATGGTACCGCCACTTGCATATAAAGACACAGCAGTTCTTTATTTCAAGGTTATTAAAACAAAGCGGGGAGAAACAACGGGAAGTTTTATTCGGTCTCATCTTTTTACACAGGATGAACCCTGCTGTAAAACCTTTCTTCGAGTTCCAGGAAACAGGCAGCAGCTGGCAGGATACAATGAAAGAAGACGACCGCGAGTACCTGGTAGCAATGGTAAAAAAATATGAAAGTAATACTGCCGTAGAATTTTTTTCCAAATGGCTGGAGCATGAAGCGGCTGATGTGTGGGTATTCCGTGATGCGGAAAAAACACCCGCGGGGTTTGTATTGAAAATAAATGTGGAGAAGATAAATGGCAAAACGCATGACAAGGTGATCAACGACCTGCTACCTTATAAAAAAGAGTGGAAGATAGAAGAAGGGCAACTGATGACGGTATTCCGTTCGTGGATGAGCCGCGATCATTTTCAGAATGTAAGCGGTGTACAAAGCGCCATCTTTCTCGGTATCGTCCAATGGTATTTTACGCCGGGTCTTGCCGTCAGTATGCTGCGATGTGTGAACCCGGAGTTCTGGCAACAGATATTGAATTATGCGGACCTGCATCATCTGCCCGAACTGGATCATGAATTGAATGAACAAAACTATGGCTGGTATATGCACGACTGGCGGCAGCGTGCGCCACTGGCCTGGTTGGAGCTGATGGGTAAACGGGAGATCAATGAAGAAGAAACCAGCACCGTGCAGATATTGCCCGCCGAAACTGCATTGACCGAGCAAAAGTTCATTGACGCTGTTCATGATGCACTGAAACAACTCAACAACCCCAAAAAAATAATTGGCAATGCGTTATTGAAATCTCATTTTGTGCAGCAGGCCAACGAAGATGAACCGACTGATATTAATCTCGCATTGACACTGGCCGATAAACTGACCAAAGCCATAGCCTCACTGGAAAATTCTCCCAAAGATGAATCCCTGCACCGGGTACTGTACCGCACATTTATCAATCCGGTAGGCAGCCAGGAGCAAACCGCCGACTTCCTCTATATGAGTTTCAGTACCTACCGCCGCCAGGTGAAGAAAGGTGTTGAAAGGGTGGCGGATATATTATGGCTGGAGGAAAAAAAGGTTCTATAGAGTGCTGGTTAAATCATTAATTAAGTAAACAAGATGGTATTTAAAGGTATAACTTAGGTATTTTTATAAATTTGTGATAATTAGCGTCTTGATGCAAAAACTAGCCTTTACAGTATCAGCAAGGACTGCCCGATTAATTGGCCGTGAAAACGTGTCCAATGCTGAAGGCGCATTAATAGAATTAGTAAAAAATTGCTATGATGCTGATTCAGAAAATGCTATTGTTTTAATAGACAAGCCTAATGATACAATTTTAATTATTGATAGCGGAATTGGAATGACTGCCCAAATTATAGAGGAACAATGGATGACAATTGGTACTGACGAAAAATTGAATAACCCAATTACTACAGCTGGTAGAATAAAAGCAGGCGCAAAAGGTATTGGTAGATTTGCGTTAGACAGGCTTGGAGAGCATTGTAGTATGATAACATTTCCCGTTCATAGTGCAACCGGCTTTAAATGGGTAGTTAATTGGTCAGATTTTGAAGAAAGAGAAAATGGCCGCAGCAAAAAAATTAATCAGGTATTTGCAAACTTAGCGACACTTTCTAAAACAACTTATAAAAAAGCACTTCTCGAGAATATCTCCAATGATAAGATATTCAAAATGGTTTCAGAAGGAATTTATAAAACTGGTACGATGCTTAAGATTACGGGCTTACGAGATGAATGGCCTGAAGATTCTATCGTTAAAATTTTTCAAAATCTTGAGTTGTTGACGCCTCCAGATGGAGAAAACAAAATCTTTATATGTCTAATTGATGCAAGAGAACCTGAAAAGTTTGGGCTAGTTCAAAACTTTGAATTTTCCGATTACGATTATAAAATTGTTGCCACGTATAAAAAAAATAAGAACTACAATGTTAAACTAGAAGTTTATCGTAATGAATTTGATTTAGGGTTAATAGACAGAAAATTGTTCAAGCTGTCTGATATGAGAAAATTCCCTTTTGATTTACGTACCTTCAAAGAAGAATACTATAAGATTGATCGAACGTTTTCTGAATTACTTCGGGGATGGGAAGATCCTAAAAATTATGGTGATAAAATCGGCGATTTTCAATTCACATTTTATTTTTTGAAAAATTCATTTTCAAAAGATGATAGGTCGAAATACAAGTACAAGGAATTCTTAGGTGACCGGGGTGCTTGGCTAAAAAAATTTGGAGGACTAAAATTGTATCGAGATAATTTTAGAATACGACCTTATGGTGAGATCAATACTCAAGCATACGATTGGTTGAAATTAGGAGAACGCCACGGGCAAAACCCTGCTGGAGCATCTCGTAAAGGCGGATTTAGAGTAAGGGCAAATCAAGTAGCAGGAATGATAAATTTCTCCCGGCTAACAAATCCCTTTCTCGAAGATAAGTCAAGTAGGGAGGGCTTAATCGAGAGCGAAGTTTTTGAAGTATTTAAAAACATTTTGTTAGGCATCATTAAAGTTCAAGAAGATGATCGAAGTACCATTTTTTCAAGTCTCTTAGAACTATATGGAATACTTAATCCGGAACAACAAGTTTTTGAAGAGAGCGAAAGAATTGCGCATGAAGGTGACAAGGAAACTGAAAGCTCTGAAGAAACAAAAGCCAAAAATCAAACACTTCGCAGTGGAATATTAGTTAGAGACAAGAAACTAAAAGATAAAGATGAGGAAGTCGCACTTTCAAGAGCAATGGCTAGTGCTGGAATCATGATTGCAAGTTTTTCACATGAATTTCATGGCATTAAAAATCAATTAATTTCAAGAACAGGCGAGTTAAAGAAACATCTAGTTACTGTAATAGATTCAAAAAAATTAAAAACAATAGAGGCTAGAAAAAACCCTTTTAAGTTATTATCAGAAATAAAACGAACCGATGAAAAAATAAAACAATGGGTTGAATTTACTATCGGTTTAACAGATAGAGATAGACGAAAATCAAAAAATATCAATCTTGTTGAGTACTTTAATAGTTTTAACAGTTTATGGAGTCGTTTATTTAGAGAAAGGAAGATATTTTTTAAAATCCATGTCAAAAGAGGAGAGAAAGACGCTCTTCAGCTCAAAATATCTGAATTAGATTTAGATGTTGTATTTGATAACCTAATTACAAATTCTATTGAAGCTTTTCAAAGAAATGATTTTACTGGGTCTAAAAAAATTGATTTGTATTTAAATGTGTATGGAAGTAAAATACAAATTGATTATAAAGACTCAGGGCCAGGAATTGATAAGAGTTTTACAGATATTTCAGATATTTTCAACCCCTTTGAAACTACTAAAAGGGATGATTATGGAAATGAAATTGGTACTGGATTAGGAATGTGGCTGGTTAAATCTGCTATTGATACAAATAAAGGTAAAATTGAATTAAAAAAGAGCAGAACTGGCTTTGAAACCAAAATATTATTTAATGCAAAAAGGAAGTGACATGGCTAACCCAAAATACACAATAGGTATTATAGATGAAGAAAGAAGTGAACGCCATAGGTTAATGAACTTCTTTGACGATTCATTTAATGTAAAAGAGATTAAAAAATTTAATACAACTGGAGATCTAGTCTCTCTTATTAAATCAGAAAACATTGATGTCTTGGCGATTGATTATAAGCTGAAAGACCATAACAATAACTTCAAGCAGAATGGGAACCTAATATTTAAAGGACTATCGGATACGTTAAAGGGTTTTCCCGCATTCATTCTAACTAACGATGCAAAAAATGCTCAAAGAGAAAGCAAGAGAATAAACTCATTTTTTATTGTTGACAAAAGAAAAACACATTTGGCAACAGGAAAAGAAAAGAATGAGTTTTTGAAGGAAATAAAAGCAAATATTAAAGTTTATAAAGATGAAATAAACACTAAGCTTAAAAAATTAAAAAAACTGGAAGTACTAAAACGGAAGGGAGTACTAGATGAAGAGCAAGAAAATGAGTATTTAGAGATTACAAATGACTTATCGAAAATAATAACAGGGGCTTCGCCAATTCCTTTAAAATATTTTTCCCAAGAAACTAATAAAAAATTAAACGAAATCATTTCTAAAACAGATACATTAATTAAAAAAATGACTAAAAAGTAATTATGCATGTTTTTAGAGAAAAGCGGCCTAATCACAGAAAAAATAGAAGAGTTTGTGAAAATTATTCTTCGTATAAAAAGACTTTAAGGGCCGATTTTAATCATCGGTGTGGTTATTGTGATGATATGGATATTAATCGAATCAGAAATTATGTAATTGATCATTTTGTTCCGCAAACTCCAGATGGCTGGAAACACAAGATAAAGCCAAATAAATATTTGAATCTTGTCTATTCATGTTCTTTTTGTAATGGAGCAAAATCCAATAAGTGGCCTACGAAAAAAGCTAATATTCCCAACAATGGGATTGAGGGATTTATTATGCCTACAAAGCTAGAATATGGGAAAATATTTTATAGAGATACTGACGGAAGTATCAAATGTAACAATGCAAATAACTTGGCTAAGTATATACATAATGAATTGAATTTGTGGCATCCAATTCACTCATTGAATTGGCAGTTTCTTAGAATTCTTAGTCAAGAAGAAATTCTTGACCAGATTTATAAAAAAACTAAAAGCACAATAACTAAGCAAGAAATAGATGATTTAAGATTGCTGCGCATAGAGATTGTTGACACGATTAATAAATTATATAATGCCGCATAACAAAATTAACGGTTCATATTATACTCCTGAATTCTTAGCTGATTTCATTATGGCTTATGTAGCACCTTATTTTAAAGAGTGTAAAAGACTTTCTATTTTGGAGCCAAGTGTTGGTGATGGAAGTTTTATTCGGTCTTTTAATAAAACTGACTTCCCGAAATCAGTTCAACATTTTTCATTCCAGGCAGTTGAGAAATTTAGCCATGAGTTGAGGAAAGCCCAGGACCAGGCTAACATAAATCGGAAAAAAAATGTCAGGTTTTCATTTGTCAAGAGCGATTTTTTAAAGTTTCAGTCAAAAACAAAACGTAAATTTTTTCTCATTGCCGGAAACCCTCCCTACATAAAAAAAGCTTTACTGAGCAAAACTCAAATAGACCTATGCCAGGAAATCCATTCAACTGCTGGATTATCTGAAAAATCCATTAATAATATTTGGACATATTTTTTAATAAGAAATAGTCAATTACTCGATGAAAACGGCGTTTTAGCTTTTGTATTACCGGCTGAGCTATTGCAAGTGAATTTTTCTGTAGAATTAAGGGAGTTTCTAATAGCCAATTTTCAACGGACAGAAATATTTACTTTCGATGATTTGCTTTTTGAATGTAAGGGACAGGATACTGTACTTCTTATTGCCTACAAACAACATCAACATCCCGGACAATATTATACACATATTGCCGATATAGAAAAGCTTTCATCAAACGATTTTATACTTTCAGAGAATAAAGCTCTTAAAACAACTGAAACGAAGTGGACTCATCACTCAATTTCTTCCGATGAACTTACATTTATTCATAAAATTGGCAATCGTCTCAAAAACATCAATCATTATTGCGAGTCAAAGCCAGGGATAGTAACAGCAGGGAATAAATTTTTTATCGTTAATGAGCAAACAGAAAAGAAGTATAGTCTTTCTGACTATGTTCAACCAATTATTCAAAAAGGGTTTTTTGTTAACGGAAGTGTAGTTTTTGGAAGGGAGGAATACCGTCAATTGGTTAGTGAAGGAAAGCCAACTAAGGTTTTAACTATATCAGATACAGAAGCCGCTAACCTACCTTTATCTGTAAGGGAGTATCTTGAAATTGGGGCGCAGAACAAATTATCAACTGGGTACAAATGCTCACAGAGGAAAAACTGGTTTGTGATACCCAACATAGCAGAGGCTCCTGATGGTTTCTTTTTTAGAAGGATTCATCATTACCCCAAACTACTAAAAAATGACGCCAATGTTTTGGTTACTGATTCCGCATATAAAATTGAAATGCGGAAGGGCTACAATATCAATAATCTGATTTATTCATTTTACAATTCTTTATCCTTAACATTTGCAGAGCTGGGAGGCAGATACTATGGTGGTGGTGTCTTAGAGCTAACACCGTCAGAATTTAAAGCCATTCCGGTCCCGTATGCAGAAATATCTAAACTCAATTTCGCCGAGTATGTGGAGTTTTTTGAAAACAAAACTAGCATTACTGATGTTCTGAAAATTTTTGATCTTGAAATTCTTAGTACATCACTTGGTTTAAATGCAGAAGAAGTAAGAAAGGTTCAATCTATTTATCAAAAACTTATTTCAAAGCGTTTTAGAGAAAAGGCAAAATAAGCTCACTTCTCTTTCTGTAAAACAATTTTCTATCATACTTTAATGGCAATACATGGGTTTGATTGTCGGCCTATCATCAAAATGAATTGTATGTTTTGGTTCTGTTGCTACCCAAACATAACTGCCCCAGGAAATCATGTCAATTTTTTTCTGAAGAATTTCTCTACTTTCGAATAAAGTAAAAAAATACAACCGCTGAGCCGGATTAAACTGCTTCAAAATTTCGGCTTTCTTTTTTTCTGTAATTATACCGTTACTATTTCCTAAGCCAATAACGAAAATTTTATCTTCTCCTGAATAGGTGATTAGTGATTTTGAAAGCTCTTCATGTTTTTTTGCCGTTGGCAAATGATTATTTATAAAACTGTTCAGCATATTCATAGTGTTCAATTTTAATGAGTTCATTTGATAATGGTTTTAAATGGTCAGGTAATTAAGCAATTACCGTTTTCTTTTTCCTCTTCCCCGCACTTGTATTACGAAGGCGTGAGTTTTTGGAAACAACTAATTTATAGTGCCTGTTAAATGCTTCATGGGAGACTTTGAAATGAACGGCCAATTTGCGGATCACGTCTTTAGATAAACCTTTTTTACGGTTGAGAATGTCAGAAACATAGCCTTTGCTTATATGCAGCAAATTAACCAGGTCTTTTGCCTTCATCTTATGATCATCCATCAGGGAATGCAGCAGTTGGACAGGGTCTGTATCATTTAAGTCAGTATGCTCTGCATCCCATTTCTCAATCAATAAAGTGAGCAGGGCGATCTCATCTTTTGTATCACGGTCTTTTGAACCGGAAAAGACGATTTCTTCAAGGGTATTGCTATACTCCCTGTACTGAGCTTTACTTTTTATAACCTTGTATTTAAGCGCTGCCATTTAAAAATGTTTAATAGATGCTTACTGAGTATTGTTCATTATTATCGCACAGCTCATCATATTCCGCATGTGTTCCTATCCAGCAAACAAACAGGTGAACCTGTTTATCTCCAAAGGCGTACTTACAGATCATCCTGTAATGATTACCGGCAATATCAAACACTGCCCTGCCTGAACTTTTGCCTAATAAATCAGTACTTCTGAAAGTGGCCTGTATATCTGCCGGCTTTTCCCAATCAGCATATTTAATTTTTGTTAGCCATTCTTCCAGCGAAGTCCTGCTTTGTGCATTCCGCCGGGCAAACTCTTCAATTGTTTCCTTCCTGATTAAATGAACTTTCATGTCAAAGATAAGGTTTAAATTTTAAAAGTTCTCTTTTTGTGAACCTTAATGATCTTGCTGATTGCTTTGTGGGCCGGGAGTTTACGAATCTACTAAATTTTATAATTTCCGCCGGTGTTTAAAAAAGGATTTTCATTTCAAATGATCGGTGATAATTTTGTTTATCAATCCATTGCCTGTCTGAAAACCTACTATTCTTCAGCCTACTGCACTTTGCTCAATAGCGAACAGAACCCTGAGTGGAGCCCTTCCACTTCGCTTTGCTCAGTGTTCTGGGTAAACTTGCAACGTCAGCCCAATCAGGCCCAAAAGCCGGCAAAACAATTATTTCCCCCTGAATCATGTCCGAGTGAACAGTTTTTGAACAGTTTTTGGACTTGCTAATGACCAATCAACGGGTGCATATTTGTGCTGCACCTGCCTACCGACAGGCAGGTTTAACCAATCATGACATCCATAACCAATCAAACCTATCCGGATCAAAAGGAAAATGAAATGCTGCAATGCCTGCAGGGCGGCGATCAGCGTCATTTTTCTAAATTGTATGAAAGTTATTCGGCTGCTTTGTTCGGCCTTATTACCAAATGGATCAAAGACACGGAAGTGGCGGAGAACCTGCTGCAGGATGTTTTTGTAAAAGCATGGCGCAACCGGTTGCAGTATGATGCAACAAAAGGAAGGATATTTACCTGGCTGTATAATATCACCCGCAATATTTGTATTGATTATTTTCGGAGTAAGGCGCATAAACAGAGTAAGGTTTCCATATTGAGTGATGATATCCCGTATTGCTGCCGCCGGGGAATAGTGGTGGGTTTCTTGCCGGATACCATTGGACCTCCGTAAATTAGTTAATAGGTTGCGGCAGGAAGAAAAAGAAGTGAGTTGAGCTGATGTATTTCAAAGGGTTTACACAAAGTGAGATTGCCGCCATCATGAACATGCCGCTGGGTACGGTGAAAACAAGAATGAGCCGGGCGATCAAAAACCTGAGATATTTTTTTAAGAAAGACTGGAAGCAAGCTATACAGAATGTTTCATTAAACTGATAAAACAAACCTGAATGAATACCGCTAATACCAAAGTGAAAACAAAAGAAGCAAAAAGTAAATCGCTTGGGCAACAGATCATTGATGCATGGAATTCCCGTGCCGATGAGATCATATTGCCTTTTTACAGCCCTGATTATGTAGTAGAAGATATTACAGCCGGCCGTATCCGCGAAGGATGGGAAGGTATGCGGCAATGGACAAGAAGCGTATTTACTGCCTTTCCCAATCTTCATTATACATTGGTGGATGATGTTGAAAAGGATGGTAAGATCGTATTGCACTGGTTAGCAAAAGGCAATCACCAGGGTCCCCTGATGAAGATACCCGCTACGGGAAAAAATGTTTTCATACATGGTATGTCTATCCTCACTTTTGAAAATGGTAAAATAAAACACGGGCAGGTAATGTGGGATATGTCTGGTGTGTTGCGCCAGATCGGCTTATTGCCTGATATCAAGCCATTAAAGAGTTAACGGTGTCACAGAGAAAAAATACCAAAACAATTTTTATTTCCGGTGGCACTGGTTATATCGGCACAAGACTGATAAAAATTCTTTTACAGGGAGGCATCGTGTTATTGCATTGGTAAGAAAAGGAAGTGAACATAAAGTTCCTGCCGGTGCGGAAGTAATAGTGGGCAATCCTTTTGATGCCAAAACATTTCAGCAATATATTCCGGCAGGGTAGTGTATTTGTTCAGTTGCTCGGCGTATCACATCCATCACCAAAAAAAGCGCAAGCAGTTTAAAGAAATTGATCTGCGCAGTGTAAAAGCTTCAGCTGATGCAGCCTCTAATGCAGGGGTTGATCATTTTATTTATGTAAGTGTGGCGATGGCTCCATCCAAACTGATGGCAGCTTATCAGCAAGTAAGGAAAGAAGGAGAAGAATATTGTTTGAGTAAAAAACTTAATTGCACATTCATCCGCCCCTGGTATGTATTGGGGCCGGGCCATTGGTGGCCTGTTTCATTGTTCCTTTTTATGGTTTGGCAGAGATTATTCCATCCTGGAGAAAAAAAGCAAGAGCAAAGGCATTGGTTACTATTAAGCAAATGCTGAATGCATTGTAAATATTGCTGAAGATGAACCATTGCCGGTTCGTATCTATGAAATAAAAGATATACGCCTACCAGTTTCTGAAAAATCTGCACCCTGAGAACCGTTCAGCAAAAACCATCGTATTTATATCCGTCTCTGCTATTGGCCTGGCTTAAGTAACGAAAGACAGCTACCCTGGTAAACGTTTCAATCTAATTATTCATTCAAAAAAAATTGATCATGAAAAAGGTAATTTTTTTTTTACTGGCGGGATCATTATTGTAATGACTGCCTGTAACAACGAAAAGAAAGCGGAATCAGTCGTGAAAAAAAGAAGACTATCATGTCTGCAGCGGAAAGTAAACAGGACCGAAACAAAAAAATAGTTATGGCCAGCATGGAAAGTTTTATGAAAGGGGATCTGGACGGAACATTCAAAGATGCCGCTGCCGATTTTGTTGATTATGCAGATGGGAGCATTCCCCCGATCAGCAATATTGACAGCCTGAAAGGATTTATGAAAATGCTGATGGCCTCTGTTGAAGGATACAAAGGTGAAAACTTAATGTTTTACACCGATGGTGACTATGTATTAGTACATGGTGACTGGGGTGGCACATTTAAGAATGATATGATGGGTATTAAAGCGACCGGAAAGCCTGTTACATTCAAAGATGTTGACATCTTCAAATTTAATGATGAAGGTAAAATAGTTGAACATTCTTCAGTACAGAATCTCGGAGCGGTACTGATGGCGGCCGGCATGATGAAATAACTATAATTCTATTAATTCAAAATCAATAAAACATTTTTTATGAGTACTACAGTATTAATCAACAACACAACAACTGTTGCAAATATGTATGAGGCCTTTCGCCGCGGCGATATCCCTTATATCCTTAGCCATGTAGCTGATGATTGTAAATGGATCGGCTCTGGTGAAGGCTCCCTGCCGCAAGGCGGAACATATATCGGTAAAGATGCGGTTAACTTTTTCATCCGCCTGGGTGAAAGTGAAGAGTTCAACGAGTTTAATCCAGTTTCGATCAATAACATCAATGATAATGAAGTGGTGGCTTTTGGTAATATGACAGCTACTTCTAAGAACACTGGAAAGAAAGTGACATCCGATTGGGCCATGCACTGGAAATTTAATGAAGAAGGCAAAGTTGTTTACTTCCAGGACTTTTTTGATACGGCCGCAGCCTGGAAAGCTAATCAAAACTGATATTTACTTAGCACATATTTATTTTTTCAAACGATTGTTAACTATTAAAAATTTTATAATGGAAACTTTAGCAACAGTAAAAACAGAGCAAAGCGTTTCAAATGCAGCAACAGTAAACCGTATTTATGAAGCATTCGGAAAAGGTGACATTCCTGCTATTATTAATGAACTGGCAGATGATGTGCGATGGGAGCAGTGGGCTGATAATTCAGCGCAAAAGGCAGGGTTCCCTGGTCTGGCGCCACGGAAAGGAAAGGATGGCGCAGCAGAATTTTTTAAAATTGTTGCCGGGCTTACCATCAAGGACTTCCAGGTCTTATCCATAATGGGTAATGGAAACCAGGTAGCTGCTGAATTTATCATTGAAGCCGATGTTCCCGCCACCGGAGGCCATTACCGGGATGAAGAAATGCATTTATGGACATTTAATGACCAGGGTAAAGTAATCCGCTTACGCCACTATACTGATACTGCCAAACATATTGATGCAGCAAAACTCACCCATTAGTTTTACCAGTGCAAATTTTATTCTACTATTTAATAACCCTAAAACTTTTAATTATGAGCAAGATTGTGGCCATTTTTGAATTATCAGGCTTTACGAAAAAGAACTATGATGACATAGTTGCCGAACTGAAAGCGACCGGCGGTTTTCCCAATGAAAATCGTCCTTCACATGCAGCTTTTCAAAAAGGTGATAAATGGTGTGTGGTTGATGTATGGAATTCTGAAGCGGCGTTAATGGAATTTGCGCAAAAGACCTTGTTCCCCATTTTTGGGAAACTTGGCCTCGCCCCGCAGCCACCGCAAATCTTTCCTGTGCATCATTTTGTAGGTACAAATGCAGAGGAGTTTATTTCAGCCTGACCAAACCGGTCGGATCCGTTTCAATTTTATTTTCAGCCTGGAGGAATTCCAACACCTTCCAGGCTTTTTCTTTTTTAATACCGATTGAGTTTCAGCAGCAGGTCTTTGGTCTGCAGCGATTCATATTTTACCATATTGATGATACGGTGATGAAGTGTATCAAATTCCTCTTTGCTAAGTGTGACTGCTTTTTGACGCAGGCAATTATCACAAATACCACAGGGCCTGATTGTTGTATCACCAAAATAAGCACCAATGATCCGGCTGCGGCATTCGATCTCTTCCTTTACATACCGCATCATTTGCCTTCATCCTTTTCTGAAATTTTTCTTTTCGTTTGTTGTAAGCCACCATGTTAATCGTAATGTCTTCTGCTTTAATACGGTTGCGGAGCAGGTAACAATTGCGGTGTATCTTTCTGCGGGTGATATTCAATGATACCGTGCTGGTGCAATTGCGGTTAACTGTTTCTTTTACTTCATCGCATCTTTCTTCATTAACCGGCCATCATCAATTCAGAAATAAAGCTGGCATGATCAAAAATACCTTCATAGGCCCTTAAAAATGTTTTGATACAGGGTTCCAGCAGCGGATTGGTTTTTTCAAATCATATAAATAATCTTTATTGGTAGTGAATTGACTGTTGGGCGGAAAGAAAAACCTGTTCATTAAAAGAAAGCCAGCCTTCCTGTTCCAGTGCTTTCAATGAATAAATAGCCGTATGACTGTTAAGCTTGAATTTCTTCAGGAAATCAGCGATATCAAATTCATAATACTCACCCTCACCGATGCCGGTTGGTATCTGTAAATAATTAGCAACGGACTGGTAACATTCCGGATATCCTGTTGTGATGGAAAACGAAGTAGCCGCCATTTCATTCAGTTCATCTAGATTCTCTTTCATCATACAATAAAACAGCATAAGAAGTTTTGCCATCCCTTCCCGCACGGCCTGCTTCCTGGTAATAATTTTCCAGGCAATCAGGTACATCAGCATGGATCACAGTACGGACATCCGGTTTATCAATGCCCATACCGAATGCATTGGTACAAACGATCACCCTTATTTTATTATTTATCCATGCTTCCTGTTTCCGGTTGCGTTCTTCCTGTAGCAAACCTGCATGATAATAATCAGCAGAAATATTTTGCAATTGTAGTAGTTCACTTATTTCTTTTGTTCTTTTCCGGCTTTTGCAATAAACAATAGCCGTACCCGGCACTTTCTCAGTACCTCAATGATCTTATTGATCCTGCGAATCAACTTTAAAAACACTGTAAGAAAGATTGGGTCTTTCAAAAGATTGACGAAAAACTTTCCAATCATTAAATGAATCTTCCATTAACGGAGTCTGTTCCCCTCTCCCCTTTGGAGAGGGGTTAGGGGTGAGGCTAACTTTTCACAAATATCCTTCTGTACTTCCGGAATAGCCGAAGCTGTCAATGCCAATACAGGAACATCCGGCAATTCTTCCCTCAATGCAGCGATACGCAGATAAGGTGGCCGAAAATCATAACCCCATTGCGAAATACAATGCGCTTCGTCAACCGCAATCAGAGTGATATGCATACCCGGCAGGTATTCCTTGAATAAAGCCGTTTCCAATCTTTCAGGAGATACATATAGAAACTTACAATTGCTATTCGTGACAGTACTTTAAAAGTAGTGATCACTTCTTTCCGGCTCATGCCGGAAAAAATGGCAAAAGCGGTGATGTTTTTCCTGCGGAGGTTCTCTACCTGGTCTTTCATCAATGCGATCAATGGAGAAATAACCAGGCACATTCCTTCTTTGGCTCATGGCAGGTACCTGGTAGCATAATGATTTGCCACCACCTGTTGGCATCAGGGCTAATGTATGGTTACCTGCCAGCACGGAAATGATCACATCTTCCTGTAATGGACGAAAGGCATCAAAGCCCCAGTATTGTTTTAGAATTTCCTGAAGATTGTACATGTTAACACCAGCCTATATTTCCAGAAGCAGTAAATTTAATTCCGGAACTTTCTTAAATTCTTTATCAGCTGTCAGTAAAGTCAGTTGATATTTTATAGCTGTTCCGGCAATGATCGCATCAGGATTTTTTATCTTTGTTTGCTGTTTTACGGTAATGGCAATATTCTTAACAATTTCATCAAAAGGCAGGATGATGCAATCTTTACAAGACTTTCTCTTTTTAGCAGGCTTATGCCCTGAATATATTTTACTCCTAAAAATTCAACTTCGCTGATAGTGGAGATAAACAAATTATTATCAATGTATGGCTTTAATTGTGGTCTGCCTTCAAGATAATAGACAAGGATATTGGTGTCAGCTAAAAAAGATTTAATCCCACTCACTTCTTACTTTTTTTTGAAACTCAAGGCCATCTACCCGGCTTTTGCAGCTTCCGAAATGACGGACAATATTGCCTTTTCGTCCTTTCTTTTTAAGCATGGCTTTCTCCACTTTATCCATTGCTTCACGCACCTGCTTTTTTGTTGCATTTTTTGGAAGTACGATTGTCATACCCAATAATTATACTACTAATTTACAAATGATTAAATGTCTCAGACTACTTTCTTTACAAACAACCTACCCGAATTGATAGCCAGCACCACATCGCTCAGCCCCATCACCAATGCACCAAAGGTGGGAGTCAGCAATCCCAGTGCTGCTACGGGGATGGCAACAATATTGTAAGCAAAAGCCCAGAAAAGATTTTGTTTGATGGTGATATAGGTGTGTTTGCCAAGACCTAAAGCTGTTGGTAAGTTCTTTAAACCGTTATTCATTAACACGACCTGTGCCGTTTGCACAGCGATCTGTGAAGCATCACTCATGGAAATGCCCATGCAGCTTTGGCTAATGCCGGTGCATCATTGATGCCATCACCAACCATGGCCGTAGGGATTTTAGCATTCAGTTCGGCGATCTTGTTCAGCTTTTGTTCCGGTGTTTGCTCTGTTATCACTTCATCAATACCCAATTGTTCGCCCAATTGTTTTGTTTTATCGTACCTGTCACCACTGAGCAAAATGGTTTTAATGTTTTTTGAGTGCAAATAATCAACCACGGCCTTTGCTTCCGGACTTATTTCATCTTTTACATCTATCCATCCGATCAACTGATCATTTTTAATGACATAAATATTATGCTTGTCGTCCTGTGTAAATGTTGCTGCTAGTTTAAATGAACCAGCCTGGTAAATGCTCCTCGCTTATCTTCGGCTTTCATACCTAAGTCCCTTTATTTCTTCGATTTTCTTCCAGCTTATTTCATCTTTTGTTTTCCATTGTGTAATTATACGTTTTGCAATAGGATGATTGGAATATTTTTCAAGAGAATAAGCAATCATTTTAAAATCTTCTTCATTATAATCTACCATTTGCAAATTGCCAATTGCCAGCAACTGCAAACTTTCCCGTTGTCAGCGTTCCTGTTTTATCAAACACCACCTGCTTAATGTCTTTGAATAGTTTCAAGACTGGTGGCATTGCGGAACAAGAATCCCGTTCTCGCACCCGTCCCAATCCTACTGCAATAGCGGCGGGAGTGGCCAGACCCATTGCACAGGGGCAGGCAATCACCAGTACAGCAATACTGCGCATCAAGGCAGGAAGTAAAATCTGTTTAAGATGATCCAGTTGGCAGCTAATGTAACAGCGGCAATACCAAGCACGACCGGAACGAACATGGCGCTGATCTTATCGGCTAACAATTGCACGGGTGGTTTTTCTCCCTGCGCCCTGTTTACAAGATTGATGATACCTGCTAAAACAGTATCATTGCCAGCGGCCGTTACCTGTGCTTTTACGGTTCCATCGTGGATAATACTTCCGCTGATCAGTTTATCCTTCGCTACTTTATGTATCGGTATGCTTTCACCGGTGAGCAATGGCTTCATTTACATGTACATCGCCCCATAGTATTTTACAATCCGCCGGAACCTGTTCACCGCTTTTTATTAGAATAAGGTCACCTGTTCTTAGTTCGTATTCTCCACAGGAAATATTTGTTCCTGGTGCTGATCATCATAACGCGATCATATTGGCCATTACCTTCTGCGACTTTGCCAGTTTGTTCAATGCTCTTTGTGTGGAATGAACTAGAAGCATCTTCCATATAATTACCTAAGAAAACTAGCGTAATAATTGTGGCAGTCGTTTCATAAAACATATAATTGGCTGCCTGGCCTGTCAGTGTTCCATATAAACTGTAAACAAAAGAGCAGTTGCCCCCACTGCTATCAATACATTCATATTTGGCATGCCATTGCGCAAACTTTTCCAGGCGCTTTTTCCAAAAAAACTCATGCCAACGATAAAAACTGGAATAGTTAAACATAACTGAACCCATGGATCCATCAGCCAGTGAATATGTACACCGGGAATCATGTGCAGCATCAGCAATACTGTAAAAGGAATACAAAACCAAAAACGCTGAAGATGGGTGGAGAGAAAAGCTTGTTTGTTATTCGTTATTCGTTTCCGGCTGATTCATCATTTACCACAGTATAACCCAGACCTTTAATTCCGTTGGCTAATTTTTCTTTTGTATTGTTCCCGTTTATTTCAAATTACACACCCGTAGCCAAAATTCACCTTCACTTCCTTCATACCTTCTTTTTCCAGGTAGCGGCGTATAGTGAGGGCACAGTTGGTACAATCCATTCCTTCTACTTTCCATTGAACTTTCTCCATAATCTGATCGTTACAGTTTTCGTTTCCGACTAGACATCTCTGGGCTTTAAGTGAACTGCAAATTTATGCAAACCGCTCTGCCTTTGCGTGTCTTTGCGGTGAGGCTTCCACAAAATTATCAAATGCTTTTCCCGCAGTCTATTATCCAGGTGACAATATCTTGGCAACATGGTTGCTATATCCTGCTAAATTTGCGCAATGGAGTTGCATTTTACAGTAGATAATATCAACGAAATTGCAACCCGGTTTTGGAAAATGGCCGGTCAATGCAAAGGTCTTTGCTTTTCATGGGGAAATGGGAGCAGGTAAAACAACTTTTATCCATGCACTCTGCGATGTAAAAGGAGTAAAAGATACTGTGGGCAGCCCTACTTTTTCATTATAAATGAATATGCATATTACGCGGAGGACGGAACGAGGAATTAAGAAAATATTTCACCTGGATCTTTACCGGATGAAAGATGAAGAAGAAGCGGTACAGGCCGGGATGGAAGATTGTTTATATAGCGGTAATATCTGCCTGGTGGAATGGCCTGAAAAAGCGCCGGGTATTTTTCCGGAAAATACATTGCATGTTTATATAGAAGTAGCAGATTCCGCGAACAGGAAGTTGCGGTTAAAGATGATAAAATAAACTAATTTTGATTTCCAGCGGTTAGAAGCAAAAAGCAGGAGCTCCGGATCATGCTCAATAGCGGACAGAACGTTGAAGAGTGCCCTTCGCCATGCTCTGGGTGAACTTGCAACGAAGTTCATCTGTGTTACTAAAGCTGGTATAAAAAATTAAACCCTGCATGAGCCAGCAAAAACCTAAAATAAGCACATCCTTTCAGCTACGAGACTTTAGAAGAAACACTGGACATCAAGCCAAAGGCGAGGGAATGATGATCGGGATACCAAAGAGATCGCATTCCAGGAAAACCGTATTGCATTGACTCCGGATGCAGTGAGCGTACTGGTAAGTAACGGCCATAGTGTGGTGATAGAACATAATGCCGGGGAAGCTTCTCATTTCAGGGATAAAGATTATAGTGAAGCAGGGGCTAAGATCGTTTATAACCGGGCAGAAGTTTTCAAATCACCGATACTGGTGAAGAGTGCTCCGATCATCGAAGAAGATATTCCATTGCTGCAGGTGAGCCAGGTGATCATTTCGCCGATACACCTTTCGGTTTTGAAAGCAGATCTGCTGGAAAAGATGATGGAGAAAAAGATCACGGCTATTTCATTTGAAAACCTGAAAGACGATAGCGATTCATATCCTATCGTACGCAGCATGAGTGAGATCGCCGGCAGCGCCGTGATGCTGATAGCTGCCCAATACTTGGGTTCGGCCAATCATGGCAAAGGTGTTTTACTTGGAGGTATTTCCGGGTATTGCCCCGACAAAAGTTATTATCATTGGTGCAGGTATAGTAGGTGAATATGCGGCAAGGGCGGCGCTGGCATTGGGCGCATCGGTAAAAGTTTTTGACAACAGCGTTTATCGTTTAAAACGATTGCAGAATAATATCGGTCATCGTATGTGGACATCGGTGATGGAACCCCGGATGCTTTCCAAACAATTAAAGACCTGCGAAGTAGCGGTAGGCGCTTTGGGGTCTGAAACAGGAAGAACACCGATGGTGGTGACAGAAGAAATGGTGAGCAATATGCGGCCAGGCTCTGTGGTCATTGATGTGAGTATTGACCGCGGTGGTTGTTTTGAAACATCGGAGATCACCTCCCATGAGCATCCCATCTTTTATGAAATACGGCGTGATACATTATTGCGTTCCCAATATACCTTCTGGTTTTGCCCGTACCGCTTCACAGGCTATCAGTAATGTATTGATGCCATTGTTACTGGAAGCCGGTGAAGAAGGTGGTTTTGAAAAATTGGTCTGGCACCAGGTGCATCTGCGCAGTGGCATTTATATTATTTAAAGGGGCATTGACTAATTTCTATCTCAGCGAGCGCTTTGACCTGAAATACACGGATTTGAATTTGCTGATCGCAAGCCAGCGTTAAAATGATAAATTTGCAGGGAAATATTATTGTTATTACATTTAATATTTCTCCCCCTAAGAAGCTTTCTTAATTCTACCTCATATTTTTAATCTAAAACCAAATACACATGAAACGATTTTTCAATCATTGTAGCAGGGCTTTTTATTCTGCTGCCTGCAACAACGAAGAAAAAGAAGCCGGAACAAAAGTTAAGTATAGTGATCGTACTATCGAAAACCTGAAAGGGGAGTATCTGCTATTGAAGAAACTCCTTATAAGACAGACAGTACCGGTAAACCCGGTGATATGGATTCCTGTTGTATTACTTGTGGGAGTATGATGAAAACGGAAATTACATCAAATCAACCTCGAAAGACAGTAAAGGAACGTGAAAGAAGAATCAGTTGCTGCCAGGTATGATAATGGAAAATGGAAAAGCCAGAAGACAATCGAAAGACGGTAAAGTCATCCAGTACATTTGAAACACAGGTGGATGACAAAGGAAATATGTGAGCGGGCAGACTATTCGATTCCACAGGTAAGCTGGAATATTATTATACAGGACTCACCCAAAACGAATTTGGCCAGGTGACGGGCTGGAAGCAATATGATAAAGACAGTGTGTTCAGGACAGGAAGGAGAAAGTAAATATGATAAAAATTTACAAACAGCTTTCACCATGAAAGACAGTACTGGCAAGGTAAAAATCTCCAGTTCTTATAAGTACAATGATAAGGGCGAACAAACTGAAGTATCGAATACGACAATCACTAAGGATTCTACCACTACCAAAGTGACAAAATATACTTATGATGCCCATGATGAACAGGGCAACTGGACGCAACGTACTACCTGGGATGATAAGGGCAAAGCAACAAGAGTAGTAAAGCGGTCATATACTTATAGCAAGAAGGAAGAAGAAAAGAAATAGCTTTTATTTCCAGTTCATAATATTGATTTTTTCCCTGCAAAAGTCATATTCCTGGTGATCGTTCGAACTAACGATCACCATTCTTTTTTTACAGTAGTCATTAATGAGCTGATTGTACAGTTCAATACCGGCTGCATCCAGATTTGTGCAGGGTTCATCCAGTAAAACAATAGCCGTATCAGAAAAAATACATTGCGCCAGCTTTACCCGTTGTTTCATACCCGAAGAATAATAGCGTATCTGTTTATTGGACAGCTTTTTCCAAACCAAGAGAAGAAATAATGGAGTCAGTTGTTATGCCCGGTAAAAAGGGTTTAAAGCCATGATGAAAATCCAGAAACTCTTTCAGCGTCATTTCTTCCACCACTTCCAAATAAGGAGCGCAAAGAGAAACATGAGTATATACTTCTTCATTCCCAGTTCACTTATTCTCTATTGACTATTCATATTTTTCCTTCATTGATATGCATAGCACCCGCTAAGCGCCTGCAGCAACGTACTCTTTCCCGAACCATTCGGCCCGGTGATGGCATAAGATTGTCCTTCTTCAAAAGTGTAAGTAAAATGGCGGAAGATCCATTCGCGGTTGAAGCGTTTGCCGGCATCAGATAGAGAGATCGTCATCGCCGTTGCCTTTGGTGAAGCGTTTGATGATACCCCTTCCGCTTTCACGGATAAAAGTGACGATCTCATCCCGCTCATCTGTAGCGGGCATTTCTTCTTCCAGGTATTCTACCGCCTGCGTGGTATTCATACCTTTATTATATATCACCCGGTAAATATCCAGTATATGATTGATGCGCTCAATACTGAAGCCCCGGCGTTTTAAACCAATTGAGTTTACCCCCGCATAGCTTAAGGGTGTACGGGCGGCTTTAATATAAGGAGGCACATCTTTACCTACCAATGAACCGCCACTCAGGAAAGCATGCTGTCCGATATTCACAAACTGGTGAACGGCGCACATACCCCCGATAATAGCCCAGTCGCCGATAGTTACATGTCCTGCTACCTGTGTATTATTGCTCATGATGCAATTATCACCCACCAGGCAATCATGGGCAAAATGGCAATAGGCCATGATCAGGCAATTTCTGCCGATCACTGTTTTATCCCGGTCCTTGGTTCCCCGGTTTACGGTAACAAATTCCCGGATAGTAGTGCCATCCCCGATAAATACATTGGAATATTCGCCCTGGAATTTCAGGTCCTGCGGAATAGCGGCGATGACCGCGCCGGGGAATATCCTGCAATTCTTACCAATGCGTGCCCCTTCCATGATAGTTACATTGGAGCCAATCCAAGTGCCATCACCTATCTCCACATCCTGGTGAATGACCGTAAACGGATCAACCTTCACATTGGTGGCCAGTCTTGCATTTGGATGAATATATGTATGCGGATGGATCATGCAGCAGGTTACAAAAAAGCCACGCTTTTAAGCGTGACCGTGCAAAGGTAATTGTTACGGCCAAAAACGGAAGTTTTTTTAGCTATATATAGTTAAAACTCAGGCTGTAGAATTTTTATGGTTATTCCTTGCTGAAAATCGGGCATGCGCCTGTAAATTTGTATTCTTCATGCATACTCCTCCGGATATACTCGCACTTTCCTTTAAGCAGGCCCCTATGCAGGAGCAAATGGTATTATTGCATGAAAAGGAGCAGCAAATGCCGGGATCTGTTCAATATGCCATCAAAAGGTACAGCCATCACCAGCAATGGAATATGGATGATACCGGGATGATGGTCTATCATTATGAAAAAAGCGAGCCTAAAGAAAATTACCTCGAGCTGAAATTTTGTGTTTTCGGTAATATGTACTGCAAACAAAAGGATACGGAATGTAATATGTGCAGGGCGGGCTTGTCAAAAAACTGTTCGGATAAAGTGAATAGCGTAGATGTGCTGAGTTTTAAATTTTCCCCGGCGCATTTATCACAGTTTGTAAAGCCACGTCATACAACAGATACGCTGAGTGAAGATATCCTGAATTTCAAACGGCCGTCTTCTTTTACCAAAATACTTCCGTTGTGCGGCAAAACAAGGATGGTGATCGAGGCATTATTGAATCATAACTATACTGACAGCCTCGAAAATATTTATATCAATGCACAGGTGCAGATGCTGTTGCTGTACAGCATGGATTGTATGATCGGGGAAAAAGAAATTGATACCGTTAATTGCAAGTTCCTGGCGAATGAGGCTGACAGGGATAAGATCGTGAAAGCAAGAGAAGTGCTGATACAGCATATTGGTGAACCGATCACCATCAAAGAACTCAGCCGTAAAGTGGCGATCAACGAATGTTACCTGAAAAAAGGGTTTAAAGAAATGTTCGGTACCACCATATTTGACTTTTATCAAAGCCAGCGGATGGAACATGCACGCTACCTGCTCTATGAAAAAGGATTAAGTGTGACGGATGTATCCATGATGCTGGGTTATTCATCTATTTCGCATTTCTCTACTGCATTCAAGAAGCATACAGGGCTGAAGCCCTGTGAACTGTTGTTTCGATAGATTTAAGGTAAATTTACTTTCCTTCTTATAATAATTACGGGACTATTCCCGTTCTTTTCACAATCGAATCCGCAATTCCCCATTTTATATTTATAAATACGCTCTGTGACAATAGTCACAGGACACATGGCATAATTCTTGAATATTCGTTTGTCACAAATGCGTCAAATCCTGCTAATATCAATCATTGGAATCCATCTTATCGGAAATACCAAGATCAGCCAGGTATTCAAATTACCCAACCTGATGGATCATTACTTTGAACATCATCGCCAGAACAGGAACCTGAACTTTTTTGAATTTCTTGCCATGCATTACGGGGGCGATGATGGAACTTATGCAGATGACGAAAAAGATAGCCAGCTCCCTTGCCATAATTTGCATCATAATACAATTTCAGTTGTTTGTTTCCAAATAGTACAGGATGCGCCTATCCTTGATATTGTTACTCTTTACAATGCAAAAGAATATGGAAGACCATTGCAAACTAATCTTCCTCCAAAACACGGGACATCTCTTCTTCAGCCACCGCGACCAGCCTGATTTATTTTTACGATTCGATCTGTAGATTGATACCAGGCTAAATCTTGCCAGGTGTTGATATATATCCCATGATCGTATCAATCCGCCATTTCCTTTTTTATTAAACAACGTATTATCAGTCATCTTTTGTAATCATGGATGGTTGCATCCTGCCCGGCATAACGGGTAAGATTGTCTATTAAAAAAATAATTGTATGATGTACAAACGGATCCTGTTTAAGGCGATCCTTTTATTTGCCGCTGTGCTGATATTCTTCGCCTGTCGTCATCAGTTGGATGGTGTGAATAATGGTAGCAATGGTGGGACACCTCCGGCAGTTTCCAACTGTAGCCCGGATTCAGTGTATTTCGTAAACGAGGTATTGCCGATCATTTCATCTAATTGTACGATGAGTGGCTGCCATGATAATGTAACTCATGCGGATGGTGTAAATCTTACTACCTACACTAAGATCATGCAGTATGTTTCTCCGGGTAATGCATCCAACAGTAAATTATATAAGGTAATTATCAAAACAAATGGTGACAGGATGCCGCCAGCCCCAATGGCTCCTCTTACAGCTGATCAGAAAGCAAAGATCCAGAAATGGATCAACCAGGGAGCTAAGAATAATAATTGTGTGGGTAGTTGTGATACAACTGTATTTACTTATAGCGTGGCAGTCAAGACTATCATGAGTAATAAATGCGTTGGTTGTCACAACCCTTCCAACATGGGTGGAAATATTGATCTGTCAACATACAACGCTGTAAAGGCTACCGCATTGAACGGTAAACTATATGGTTCGGTAGCCAACCAGCCGGGATATTCACCTATGCCAAAAAATTCATCCAAACTTCCTGATTGTGAAATACGGCAAATACAAAAATGGATCAATGCCGGATCACTTAATAATTAAAATCCAAAATAATGAAAACAATTCTTTCAATTCTTGCAGTAGCCATTTGTGCGGTTTCCTTAACCTCCTGTTATTATGACAAAGAGGAATTATTATATGGCTCCGGCAACACTCCCTGCACAGATACGGCAGGTGTCGTTTCTTATGCACAGAAAGTAGTACCCATGTTTCAGCAGTATTGCTACAGTTGCCATGCCGGCAATTTTCCATCCGGCAACATTGTGATGGGCACTTATGCAACAGATAAAGCTATTGGGCAGAATGGCAAGCTCTATGGTTCTATCAATCATACATCTGGTTTTTCTGCTATGCCACAGGGGATGCCGAAAATGAGTAATTGCCAGATTGCTGTTGTTAAAAAATGGATAGACACAGGTATGCCGAACAATTAAAATAATAAAAAGTAATTACAATGGAGAGTAAAAAAATAATATGGAGAATAATGGTTGGAACACTAATGCTGATTGCATTGGCAGTGGTTTATATTATTATTCCTGCTGTCATTGCCGGCATCTTTTCACTGGTAAAATAGCGTCAATGAAAAGTTATTTAATGAAACCACATAAGTTCACCTTTTCAAGAACAATATTTTAAATACCACCATCATGAAAAAAGGAAAAAAAATACTGATCATCCTGGGTGTGATACTCGTAGTAGCTGCCGCAGCGGCATTCTATATCTATAAAGAGTATAACAGAACGCATAAAGATACAGCAGACCTGGAGCCGGATTATTCTCTCAGCGCCACTAACCTGATCCAGGAATTTGAAACCGGTGAGCAGGCGGCAAATAAAAAATACTGGGATAAGATAATAGAAGTGGATGGCGTAGTAAAGGATATTTCAAAGGACGACAAGGGATTTTATTCCGTGGTACTTGGAGATACAGCATCTATGTCGTCAGTGCGCTGTAGTCTGGACAGTGTACATAATGTAGAGGCGGCTGTATTTAAAAAAGGGAGCACGGCTTCCTTGCGCGGTATTTGCACCGGGTTCAATGCTGATGAATTACTTGGTTCAGATGTCATCCTGGTTCGTTGCGCAGTCATTTCAAAAAAATAATTTTAATAAAAACTAAAAACACGATTATGAAAAACCTTTTAGTACTGCTGGTGGCTATAACATTTTTAGCCAGTAGCGCTCAATCGCAAAAATATTTTACCAAGAGTGGTAAGATCAATTTTGATGCAACATCTTCGGGATCTCCTGAAAAGATCGAAGGAGTGAATAAGACTGTTACCTGTGTGGTAGATACCAAAACCGGTAATATGCAGTTTGCTGCTCTTATGAAAGGGTTTGAATTTGAAAGGGCATTAATGGAAGAGCATTTTAACGAGAATTATGCAGAGAGTGAAAAATTTCCCAAAGCAGAATTCAAAGGCGCGATATCCAACAATGATAAAGTCATTTATACAAAAGACGGCACTTATCCGGTGACGGTAAAAGGTAAACTGACCATCCATGGAGAAACAAAAGATGTGGAAACACAAGGCAAACTAACTATACAGGGCGGGAAAATAAGTACGGTAGCTGAGTTTAATGTTCTTCTTGCTGATTTTAAAATAGCGATTCCGGGTTTGGTGGCAGATAAAATTTCTACATCTGCTAAAATTACAATAAGCTGCTCACTCGAACTATTGAAAGGGTAAAATAAAAAACTTAATGATCATGAAAAATTTTGTATTTCGCCTGGCTTTAGCGGCGGTTGTATTATTCGTCAGTAATGGAGTTATTGCACAAGATGAAGATCTGCTCAAGTTGCTGGGAAACGACCAACCTAAAAAGGAGATCGTCAAGAATGCATTCAAATCACCAAGGGTGATTAGCGGTCACTCTATGGAATTCCTGCGCCCGGGTACCATGGACTTCCGCATACTTCACCGTTTCGGGCAACTGAACGAGGGGTATAAGAATTTCTTTGGATTGGACCAGGCCAGTATGCGTATGGGTTTTGATTTTGGGATATTTCAAAACCTGATGGCGGGATTTGGCCGCAGCACGTATAAAAAAGAACTGGATGCCTATATCAAATACGCCCCTTTTCTTCAATCAACCGGTGAAGGGGCTTTCCCTTTTACCATTGCATTGGTTTCCGGCATTACTATGGATGGCATGCCATGGGCCGATCCTTCACGCAAGAACTTTTTTACTTCGAAGCTGGCTTATTATTTCCAGGCTATTGTTGGAAGAAAGATCACAGAAGGGTTTACTCTCCAGCTTTCTCCCACCATGGTGCATAAGAACCTGGTTCAGCTTGGTGCAGAATCAAATAACATCTATGCAGTAGGTGTTGGCGGTCGTCTTCGCTTATCCAAAAGGATATCCCTTACAGCCGATTATTATCATGTGTATAATCCATTACTGGATATTGAATACCAGGATCCGCTGGCTGTAGGCGTTGATATTGAAACCGGCGGCCACGTTTTTCAATTGCATTTTTCCAATTCTACAGGTATGAACGAAAGGGCTTTTATTACTGAGACAACCGGCAGATGGGGAAAAACGGAAATACGATTTGGTTTCAACCTGTCAAGGGTGTTCCAGATCAAAAAGAAAAAACTGAAATAACAGCACTTTTAAAAAACCTTTTTGCCAATTAAAATTATGCCCGGTAATACCCCACAACAGTATGCCGGGATTTATATACAGTGCGATCCGGTACTTTAATTAAAACGTAAACTTAAAATCACTACTTATGAAAACAACACTTGTGGTGCTGGCGCTTATCGCAGGCTTAGCGATGTTCCAGCTTTTTAACTCATGCCGTCATGAGCTTCCTCATGATTATTGCCAGACAAATCCTATTCAGCTGACTGCTACATCAACCAGTGCAGCAGGTAGCCAGGCTAATGGAACTATTACTGCAACAGCTATTGGTGGCTATGGTTTCAAATACAGTCTTAACGGCGGCCCTTACAAGGATACTGGTTACTTCTCCGGGCTGCAGCCTCTTCAGAATTATAATGTAACAGCAAAAAATTCCTGGGGATGTTCTGATACAGTGGTTGTAGCTGTTAATTCCGTCAATCCCTGCGAAGGGGTTATCATTGTAATGTCTGTTACTAAAACGGATGCTACCTCCGGTCAATCCAACGGATCTGTAACGGCTTCTGCCACCGGCGGATCAGGATTTACTTATAGTATTAATGGTACAACTTTTCAATCTTCCGGAACATTCAACGGTTTAGCTGCGGGTAATTATACAATTACTGCTAAAAATTCCAATGGATGTACAGGTACTTCACAGGTTACTATCGGTGTGAATAATCCTTGCGCGGGTATTACAGTTACTGTGACTACAACACAGGTAAACCCGACAGTTGGGCAATCCAATGGAAGTATTACGGCTTCCGCAAGTGGTGGCTCCGGATTTACCTATAGTCTCAATAATGGCGCTTATCAAAGCAGCGGTATATTTTCAGGATTAGCTGAAGCTAACTATACCATCACTGCAAAAAATTCAAATGGATGTACAGGTATAAAACAGGTATCACTTACCGGAGTTGATCCCTGCGCCGGTGTTACAATAACAGTAACAACTACACAAGTAAATCCGATGACGGGGCAATCCAATGGAAGTATTACTGCTTCGGCAACAGGAGGTACAGGATTTACCTATAGTTTGAATAGTGGAACTTACCAGACTTCCGGCACCTTTACCGGACTTGCTACAGGCAACTATGCTATTACAGCTAAAAATTCAAATGGCTGTACCGGGTTAACACAGGTTGCATTAGGCAGTACCAATCCTTGTACCGGTGTTACAATAACAGTAACAACTACACAAGTAAATCCGACGACGGGGCAATCCAATGGAAGTATTACAGCTTCAGCAACAGGTGGTACGGGATTTACGTATAGTTTAAATGGAGGAGCCTACCAGGCCTCAGGTACGTTTAGCGGGTTAGCTGCAGGCTCATATACCATTTCCGCAAAAAATTCAAATGGCTGTCTTGGCTCGAAACAAGTAACATTAACGGCAACTAATCCCTGTACAGGTGTTACGGTAGCAGTAACAACTACACAAGTAAACCCGGCAACAGGACAATCCAACGGAAGTATTATTGCTTCAGCGACAGGCGGTACAGGATTTACGTATAATTTAAATGGGAGTGCTTATCAGGCATCGGGAACGTTTAGCGGGTTAGCGGCGGGAACCTATACCATTTCTGCTAAGAATTCAAATGGTTGTCTTGGTTCAGTACAGGTAACACTTACAGCATCTAACCCATGTACCAATACAACTATAACCCTTACCAGTGTCGTTGTTAATTATACACCATGCCTGGCGCCTGCCAGCGGAAAGGTCACGGTTACAGCTTCAGGTTCTTCGGGCTATACCTACAATATCAACAATGGCGCTTACCAGGCAAGTAACGTGTTTTCCAATCTGGCAGCCTCAGCTTATACTATCGGTGTCAAGGATCTGAATGGATGTACTAAAACAGGAACGGCAACTGTTGGTACTACAGCTTCAGGCCCTCTTTTTGCAGCAGTAAGAAATATTATCAGTACACGTTGCAGTGGTTCCGGGTGTCACATGAATGGTGACAATGCGGCTGGTTATAATTTTGATGCTGATTGCAACGTAGTATCTCAATGGAGTAAGATCAATTCTTCTTCTGTTACGGGTAGCAATATGCCAAAATCGCCCCAGGCAAAATTGACAACGGCAGAAAAAACAGCGATCACCAACTGGATCAATGCCGGGCATTTATATACGAATTAATAAAAACATAAGAAATCAGGTTCAGAGCGGAGATATATTTCTCCGCTCTTTTTTTACTTCAGCCGCTTATTCTTTCCACCACTGCGCAGCCCCTTTGCATTCTGACTGCTCACTACTTTTTTACCCGTTTTGGCTTCAATGGCTTTTCGTGTATTACCGGCTATGGTGCCGCCCTGTTCAGCAATGGTTTTATTCTCATCAAAATTATTCGGTTTCTTTTCTTTGCTGATTTCTGTGGTAGTAGCTTCGGCCAGCATGTTCAGCACAAGTTCCAGGTTAGTCATATTATCCCGCAGGTTTTCTTTTTTCAATCCTTTATGCCGCTTGTATTGGTTAACGGTATTGCCACTCCATGCCTGTGTAATAATATCCGTAAGCGTAGCGAACTCCTGTCCCTTCTTTACGCCACGGTTTTCCCCTGCCCGTCCAGTCAGGCGGGCATTCATCCGTTAATTCTTTTCTTACTTCAATACTTTTCAGCCGCTGGTTGATCCACTCCTTGCTATAACCCAGTTTCAGGTAATTTTCCATGGCACGGTCAATACCTTTTTCAGGGTCCTGTATTTCTTCTATACGTTCGTAGCCGGTTTTTGCCAGCCATTGTTTAAATGGTTCTGCTTTGGGGGAAGGGATGGACTGTATAAGACGAAATAGCTGTTCGGTATCAGCTATATCGGTTTGCCTCATTTTGCCATCTTCGGCTGCCATTTTCAACTGTCCGATTTTTTCGGACAGTTCACTACCTTCCTTTTTCAGCCTGGCTTTCAAATCACTCCAGTATTTTCTGGGACGATCGGTTTCCGTCAGCACTTCAATTACATCAACAATACTGAAATACCATTTCTCCGCCTCAGCATCCCACTGGCTGCGGATCCTTTTGCTTTCAAATAATTTGATATCGCCCATATTTCAAATGTAGCAATAAAATGCTGGCAGGAATTAAGCCCTGCTTATACCTGTTTCAGAAAAAATTGGTTATTTACCTCCACCAGTTATCATCTTCCTCATCATTCCCATCTTCAAAACCATAGTTGTATGGATTACCGTTTCCGTCATCATAGTTTGCATCCAGGTGATAGGGATAATACTTCATCCACTCTTCACCGTATTTTACTTTGAGGTGTTTGATTTCTATTTCCAGGTGTATTGCCCGTTCTTCTTCAGGGCTTATTTCTTCATCAGTAAATCCGGAGAAAAGCTCAGCATAAAAGGCACACTGACAATATTCACCAAACGCACATTTTTCATGCTCAGTGCCCGGGCGGCAAAGCGCAAAGAACCCCATGTTCCAGCGTTTTAGTTTTGCGGACTGGTTAAAATTATCCCGGATAGCGGCATATTGAATACGCTCCGGAACTTGTGTCTGCAGGACAAACGACCAGTTATACGCATCCAGCATTTTTTTCAATGCATGGAGAAGAAGATTCACCTGCTCATCATTCAGCATTTCTTCAGCCGGAAGCATCTCTTTACTGATGCCGGTCCACTCCTGCAGGTTGCGGACGGGAGCGATTTTGTCTTCTTCTTCATCAGAAATCCAGTCATGCAACTGCAATTCCTTTTCAGCAAAAGGCCAGCTCACATTTTCTGCGGCGTAAATAATATCTTCAAGCAATTGGCTGATGTATTTTTGCATGAGCTGAATCTTTTACTTTTCCGCAGCCATTATTATCATTTCATTCTCTTCGTATACTTTACCCTTATTTACAAATGCTTCTCTTAATACTGCCTGCAATTTGCGACCTTAAAAAATCATATTTCTTTTTGGTAAGCCCGAACATGAAATCAGGCGGAAATCTTTTTTTATTTTTCAATGGGTTGTTGTAATCTTCAAAATGTCTTCTTCAAACCAGGATCGGTCATGATGATATAATCGCCGAGGCTACTGAATTTTTCCCAGTCAGGATTGGCAAAAGAGCTATCGCTGAAACAACTGATGTTTAGAATCTTTAAACTGTTTTTCCTGTTTTGCAATTGTGCCAGTGTGCCGAGCTTCTCATCGCAATGAAAGCGGCCCACCAGGTGAAAGATCTTTTTATCCTTGTTCTTTTTCCAGTATTTGTAAATGCTGTAGCTCATACCAGCATCCCACAGATTTTGGCTGTAATAGATCCTTGGATTGTTTGTGCCCGGACTGCCCCCGCTCATAAACCCCTTGAACTTTTCATAGTACCTGCCGGAAAGTGTGTCATACGGCAGCGGAGGTAAAAACTTTTTGGATGCTTTGGGTAAACTATCCAATGATCTCATCCCCTTCCGGCTTACCATATTCACATACCTTCTTGGAGGATTGGCTGCTATCACATCCAGTTTATTTTGTTTGGCAAACTCTATAGCAGGCCTGTAATCTTTATAATTAGTCCAGGCCCTCGCTTCTTTTTTGAACCTGTCTTCACTGATATAACCGTCGAGGTATTCATTCAGTACTAACTGGCAATCGGTCTCAAACATTTCCATGCTTAATGCCAGCTTGTCGCCATAAAGTTTGTACAGTGACTGGAAGATTGCGGCTTCAAGATAATGCCCGGCGCTGTCATCATGTTCTTCGCCGAAGAAGAGGACATCCGCATTTTTGCAGTCAGCAGCGATCTGTTCTATCGTGGTGATCTGTTTGGAACGGGTATCATAAATTTTGAAATGGGTTTCAATACCGGATTGGGCAAAAGAAAGTCGGCAGAAAAAGATTGCCATTACGGCAAGCGGCATTTTCATGCAGTATGTTTTTTAGAAAATAAAAAGTTATTTCTTTCCCTGCCCGCGGAAATTCATAATATCCCTGTCAAATAAATACAGGCCGCTCTTATCATCGCCTATCAGTTCCAGCTTATCGTTCAGGGTACGGGCTGTTCTTTCTTCTTCTATCTGTTCGTTTACATACCACTGCAGAAAATTATGCGTGGCATAATCTTTTTCCGTCAGCGAAAGATGAACAAGGTCATTGATGCTGTCGCTGACTTTCAGTTCATGTTTCAGGAATTCTTCAAACAGTTTTTTCAGCGATGGAAAAGTAAGCATAGGCTGCTGTAGTTCTGGCACAACAGCAAAGCCGCCCCTTTCATTGATAAAACGTAATAGCTTCAGCATGTGTACCCTTTCTTCATCCGATTGCTGGTAAAAGAAATTCGAAACCCCTTCCAGGCCGGGTTGTATCTCGGCCCATGAGGCCATAGCGAGGTATGCTTGTGAAGACTCGGCTTCCATTTGCACCTGTTTGTTCAGCGCTTCCTGTATTGGTTTTGATACCATAAAAAATATTTATGCCACAAGTTATGACAAATACCCGCTTATCATTAAAAAGGTAATGTTACCTAAACGGAGGTGCTTACTTTTGCAGCAAATAATAGTACAGTCAATGAGTAATGCTGATCTTTTTAATCAACTGGCCCGCAGCCGCCGTTCTGTTTTTCCTGATCAACTGGATGCAGGAAAAAAAGTGGACGATACGATCATAAAAGAAATACTGACCAATGCAATATGGGCGCCGAATCATGGCAAAGAAGAACCCTGGCGGTTCACGGTGTTCACCGAAAACGGGCTAAAGACACTGGCTGATTTTCAAAGCGAATTGTACAAACAGACAACACCTGACAATTTTAAAGAAGCTACTTATATCAAATTACAAACGCAACCATTAAAAGCTTCGCATATTATATCTATTGGCATGAAACGGAGCGTTAACAAAGGCATTCCAGAAGTGGAAGATATAGCTGCTGTAGCGTGTGCCGTCGAAAATATGTACCTGTCTCTCACCGCGTATGGATTAGGCGGTTATTGGACTACCGGTGGTATTACTTATAGACAGCAGGCGAAATCATTTTTCGGTTTAGGTGAAGACGATAAACTGCTTGGTTTCTTTTATATTGGTCATGTAGCTATTCCGTCAACAGGTGCTAAGCGTCAGCCATTGGAAGAAAGAGTGACATGGGTGAAATAAATACAGGAACACGGATATCACTGATAGGAAGGATTTTCACTTTTTATTGCCAGAGAATATGAATGAGAAAAATTAATTCTGCTTTCCAAAAAAAATCCGCGGTGAATTATCTGATCCGTGTTCTGATTAAATTTGCCTGATGTATAAATGGCTTGTAATAATATTGCTTGTATCAGTTGTTATTGTTTCGGTTTCATTTACAGCCAATGATCAGGCAGCTGTCAACTTAAGACGCACTTATTCCCAATCACCCGATAAATGGCCCAAACCTTTTATTGATGAAGGAGTGGAATGGAAAGAACTGGGATTACTACCAGAAAGCCCGCTGCAACCTTATTTAGATTCACTGAAACATTTGATTGAACTTGGAAAAATTTTATTCTTTGATCCGCGGCTGAGTGGTTCAGAAAAAATATCCTGTGCCACCTGTCACCAGCCTGAATTATCCTGGACAGATGGCAAAGAAAGATCGGTTGGCCATGAAGGCACACTTAATAAAAGAAATTCTCCCACCATTCAGAATAGCTGGTTTTATAAGAAACTTTTTTGGGATGGAAGGGCAAAGGATTTGGAAGACCAGGCTTTTGCACCCATTAACAGTGAAAGTGAAATGCACAGTGATATGCGGGAACTTCCGCGTAATCTGCGTGGGATAAAAGGATACGCTGCTTTGTTTGATTCAGCTTATGGTGATCCGGGTATATACCCTGATCGTATTGCCGGTGCTATTGCTGCTTTTGAAAGAACAATCATCAGCCGGAAAACGAAGTTTGATAATTTTTTGGAAGGAAAGAAAAACGCATTGAACAATGATGAATTAAAAGGGCTGCATGTATTCCGCACCAAAGCAAGGTGTATGAACTGTCATAACGGGCCCATGTTTTCAAACAACCAGTTTCATAATAATGGGTTTCATAAAAATGGTGATACGGACAATGACAGGGGGCTATATAATGTAACACACCGGGATGAAGATATTGGTAAGTTCAAAACCCCTTCTTTGCGGGATGTGATGAAAACCGGTCCGTGGATGCACAATGGAATCTCTGCACATATCCCTGATATCATTATAACTTATAATAAGCCCTCTGAGCGCAGCAATGAGAAGCTGTTGAAGCCCTTATATCTTACAAATAAAGAAATAAATGAGCTGGTAGCTTTTCTGAATGCCATTTCAGCACCGCCGCTTGAATTTAAAAAACCTGTTCTTCCCGAATAGCAACTATTTGAAAGTAAAAACTATCTTTGTCGTCCAATTAGCAAACAATTAAATGACCTTGGTATGAAAAAATTATTGACTCTCAGTATTATAATGACTTTTGCCCTGTTGGTAAATGCACAACCACCAGCCGGTGATGCCAAACCCGGTGAATGGTATGGTGAAAAAGTAAGCACAGAAGGCGCCGTAAACATTGCTGACGTAGCGGCGAAATTGGGTGAATCAGACGCTGTGAACACAAAGATCAAAGCGAAGATCGTTGAAGTATGTCCCAATAAAGGTTGCTGGCTGAAACTTCAGATAAATGATAGCACAACGGCGATGGTGAAAATGAAAGATTATGGTTTCTTTTTACCGCTGGCTGCCAAAGGAAAAACGGTAGTAATAGATGGAGAAGTGAAAATGAAAACAACATCTGTGGCAGAGTTGCAGCACTATGCGGAAGACGCGAAGAAATCTAAAGAAGAGATTGCAGCTATCACTAAGCCTGGTAAGGAAGTACGTGTTTTGGCAAAAGGTATTGTAATAGTGGAATAAATTCAATCGGGAAATAATTTTAAGGCTGTCTTAATTAAGGCAGCCTTTATTTTTTCCTGTTATCAAGCCGATTTTACGCTTTGCGTAAGCTGTTTTTCCCTTTCCGTAAGTCCTGTTAAGTTGCATCGTATCACCTTTGCACCCAGAAACAGAACAGCTATGCTTAGAAAAGGAATATTGATCGCAACAGGATTGGCAATGTCTTTATTATCCGCATCCCAGGGTTTGCCACGGCCTGGCGGGGAACCAAAAAAGCCATTCCAGGACGATTCTGCTAATACTACACACAAATACTTACCCGATATTACCGTAGTTGGCCGGTACAGCAAAAGCGATTATCAGCAAATGCCGGAAGTGGTGGGTACTTCTATTTATGCAGGTAAGAAAAATGCATTGATCGTATTGGATAATGTACAGGGCAATGTGGTGACCAATACGATGCGGCAGGTAATGGCAAAAGTGCCTGGTATCCATATCTGGGAAAGCGACCCAAGTGGCATCCAGATAGGTATTGCAGCAAGGGGGTTAAGCCCCAATCGTAGCTGGGAGTTTAATATCCGCCAGAATGGTTATGATATTGCGGCTGATCCTTTTGGTTATCCTGAAGCCTATTATAATCCGCAGTTGCAGGCGGTACAAAGAATTGAAGTGGTTCGTGGCCAGGGTTCTTTGCAATACGGCCCCCAGTTTGGCGGATTGATCAATTATATTTTACGCAATGGAAGTGAGATCAATAAAAAATTTGAATTTGAAACGCAACAAACCGTTGGAAGCAATGCGCTGTTCAACAGTTATAATGCCATTGGTGGTAAATCAGGAAAATGGCATTACTATTCTTTCTTTGATCATCGTAATGGGGATGGATGGAGAGAAAATAGCCGTTACTTTACCAATGCAGGTTTTGGAACAGTCACCTATTATTTCACACCCAAACTTTCTTTAACTGCAGAAGTGATGCACTCGCATATCCGCAGCCAGCAGGCAGGCGGTTTAACTGACTCATTATTGTATGCTGGGGCACAGCAAAGTTTTCGCAGCCGCAACTGGTTTGACATCAAATGGACCACACCAGCTTTGATCCTGAATTATAAATTCAGTGAAAAGGCAAGACTGAATACAAAACTCTTTGCTACGATTGGTGACCGGAACAGTGTTGGCTTTTTACAATCCATTCTTGTAAAGGATAGCATCAATACTGCTACCCGTACTTATAATAACAGGGTGGTAAATATTGACCAGTACCGAAACTATGGTATGGAAAGCCGTTTCCTTACCGATTATACATTAGCGGGAATGGATAACACTCTATCCGCAGGCATCCGTTTATATACCGGCACTACGCATCGCCGGGCGGATGGTAAAGGAACAACAGGGACTGACTATGATGTTGCTATCTTGGGAGACTATCCAAGAGATATTGAATTTACCTCAAACAATGCAGCAGTATTTGCAGAAAATATATTCCGGATCAGCGAAAAGTTTTTGATAGTTCCCGGTATCCGTTATGAATGGCTGGAAGGATCAGCATCTGGAAAAAATGGTTATACAAGCGGTGGTGCAGCAATAATATTGCAAAATATTTCCCGCAGCCGCAGTTTTTTACTAGCTGGTATTGGTGCAGAATTTCATGTAACAAAAGCAACTGAGTTCTACGCCAATTTTTCACAGGCTTATCGCCCTATACAGTTCGCCAACCTGCAGGCGCCACCAACAACAGATATAGTAGATAATGATCTCAAAGATTCAAAGGGATTTAATGCTGATCTTGGTTATCGTGGTAAAGTGAAAGATTTTCTGCAGTTTGATATCAGCGGATTTTATTTGCAATACAATGACCGCATCGGTACTGTTACAGTTACAGGCTCCCCATCTTACCGGCTAATCACCAATGTAGGCAACAGTACCAGCAAAGGATTTGAAGGTTATGCCGAATTCAACCCGGTAAGGGCATTTAGCAAAAACAAAAAAGCGGACCTTATCATCTTTGGCTCTTATGGATATACAGATGCTAAGTACAGCAGTGATCATAAGGATGCGGCTACAAAAGGTAAAAAGGTGGAGAATGCGCCACAGAATATTTTCCGGGGCGGAATCACTGCCGGATATAAAGCATTTCTGGTCACAGCACAGTTAAGCCATGTGGGTGAAACATTCAGCGATGCCAACAATACATTACTGCCGACAGCTAATGCACAAAATGGGGTGATACCTGCTTATACCGTTATTGATCTTACCGCAACTTATAAATTTTCAAAAGGCATCAATCTAAAAGCAGGGATTAATAATCTTACTGATGAAAGATATTTTACCCGACGAGCAGGGGGCTATCCCGGCCCGGGTGCTTTACCAGCTGATGGAAGAACTTTCTTTGTGAGTGTCGGAGCAAAGCTATAAGCCTTCTTCTCAGAAGAGGCGGGGCTTAATGAAATGTTTCTTTTAATAAGCAGCATTTGCTTTTAGTTAAATAAATAAGCTGTATTAATTCAAACTCCTTTTTGCACAGTAACGAAAGGGGATAAAAATGCCAGCACTACCGGTCATTAGTTGTTGGTCTGATAGTGAATAAAACCAGAAAAGTTTTCCATCCTGGTAGTATTTCTTTCATTCGCAATGATGGCAGGTAAATACGCAATGATTGTTATCATCCGGCAAACTGATCTTTTACCAATCGCTGTCATTTTTTTGTAAAAAAAATTGCATTCCTTCTTCTTGACAATTGCATGATAAAACTTAATGGTTCCTTAAGAAACTTTGCAACCGCAACTAAAAGTTATGAGAAAAATATATTCGGTAAGTGTGGCTCTTTTGTCAGTTTTCACTACTTCATTAATGGCACAACTTGCCCCGCCACTGCGGGGGGAAGACACAACCAAAACGAAAGAGCTCGGTGAAGTGGTTATAACCGGGCAATACAAACCCCAATCGGTTAAAAATTCTGTTTACCAGGTACGTACTATTTCTAAAGAAAGGATACAGCAACAAGGCGCTGCCAAACTCCAGGATGTATTGAACAATGAACTGAACATTCGTTTTTCACAGGATGTGGCTACCGGAGGTTCGGATATTACCATGATGGGATTAAAAGGGCAGAACGTAAAAATATTAATAGATGGCGTACCCATGGTGGGAAGACAGGGTACATCCAATGAAATTAATATTAACCAGATTGATGTTAATTCTATTGAGCGGATAGAGATAGTGGAAGGGCCGATGTCTGTTGTTTACGGGGCTGATGCACTGGCGGGAGTTATTAATATTATTACTAAGAAAGCCGGTGGGGCAAAATTATCTGTTACAGCAAAAGTGCATGAAGAAACGATTGGTAAAGAATATGGTTTTCAGCAGGGAATACATAACCAATATGCCGGGCTTACCTGGAGAAATAAAAATTGGGAGATAGGTGGAGGCTTTGGCCATAACTATTTTGGTGGCTGGAAAGATACTGCCACTGACAGGGAACTGGTTTGGCACAATAAAGACCAGATAACAGGCAACGGATTTATCGGTTACAATCATGGTAAGATAAATCTCCGTTATCGTTTTGATGGGTTGGATGAAATTATTTACAATCCCGGAAACTTTGTCAATGATTATCCTGCCGCAGCCGATACCCTGGCTTTCGACCAGGAATATCTTACCCGCCGTTTGATGCAACAATTACAAGCTGCCTACACGGTCAATAGCAATCTGTCATTTCAGGCACAGGCTGCTTATACTGATTACAGCCGCCAGGTATATTCTACTAATGTAAGTATGCACAGCAAAACGGTAACGCAGGATGTTGGAGCCGGTTGACAAAGTCTTGATAAGTTCAAAGGATTTACTTTTCGCAGTACAGCTTTTTATAAATTATCTTCTGTTTTTTCTTTTCAGCCGGGCGTTGATATCAACCTGGAAAGCGGGGAAGGCCAGCGGTTAAAAGTCGGGTACCAATGAAGTGAATGATTATGCTTTTTTCATTACTTCAGAAATTACACCTTCATCAAAAGTGAGTATCCGTCCGGGTTTGCGGTTTATTAAGAACTCAGTGTATGATGCGCCACCGGTAATCCCTTCTATCAATACAAAATTTGTACTGGCTGATAATCTTGACCTGCGTTTATCTTATGCAAGAGGGTTTCGTTCCCCCTCATTAAGGGAGCTGTATTTTAATTTCTTTGATGCCAATCACCAGATAGTGGGCAACCCGGATCTGAAAGCAGAAACGTCACATAGTTTCAATGGCTCCCTTACCTGGAAAAAAGTGAGTGCTGAATGAAGTAGTGTATTCAACTATACTGGGCGGTTTTTATAATAATGTAAAGAACCTGATTGATTATGCAATAGATGTGAATAATCCGGCCATATTTAAACTCACCAATGTTTCTAACAGTAAAACGGCAGGCGCTACGCTGACTACCAATATAAAACATAAGCAATGGAACTTTTCAGTAGGCGCCGCTTATACCGGGTTTTATAATGATTACTCAGAAGCGGATGATGCTTTGCCACAATTAAAATGGTCGGCGGAAGTTAATTCAAACGTAAGTTATAAGTTTTCAAAGATTGGTTTAGATGCCAACCTGTTTTACAAGTTCACCGGCAAGAAGCCATATTATACGGTGACGAGCAACCAGGATATCGTACTGGCAGAACAAAAAGGCTATCATATGGCTGATCTTACCCTGAATAAAAAACTGTTTAAATACTTTTTATTAAATGCAGGCATAAGAAACCTGTTTGATGTGGACAGGATCAGCAGCAATTATGCATCAGGCGGTACGCATAGTTCCAATGGCCTGTTGAATATTGCCTGTGGCCGCTCTTTCTTTGCCGGCCTTGTTTTTAACTGGGAGAAAAAATAAATTTTTATCAAGATAAAACTAACTGACATGTTTAAGATAAATGTAATAAGGACCGTAGTTGTTGTAATGGTAGCAGCCCTGTTTGTAACCGGGTGCCGTAAAAGGGATGCGGCTGAATTGCCGGACAATCTCGTGAATTTTGAGTATTCTTCACAGGGCATAGACGAAACTATAAACAGTATTACACTGAAGATAAAATTAGTAAGGTCAACTGATAAGGATATTCCTGTTGTTATTAACCTTACGGAGACCGACCTGCTGTATAGTACTGATTATACCACCACACCAGCGGCGGTAAGCGGTAAATTGAATCTCGTTGTTCCTTCCGGTAACAACGAAGCTTCTTTCACCATATCAAAAGTGGCCGGTGCCTTATTTGATGGTGATGAAAAGCTGGTACTGGACCTTTACAGTTCCGGCGCACCTGTATTTATTGGCGCCAGCAAACAATTGGCGGTTACATTTAAAGAATTAGTGGCCTCATCAGCTAACCTGGTGGTTAATGGTGGCGGACCCACTTATCCTAATAAAGTATTTATAGACCTTAGCGCCAATCGCCAAACGCCTGTGTTGCGTACTACCTGGGATTTAGGTTTCTATACCGGCGCTGATGATTACAGGGTGATACTTAATTCTTCATCCGCTATGATGGCAAAGCAAATTGCCAAAAATGATTTGAATGCTGTAACGGCAGCAGATACGGTTGGTTTTTCCAACGAAGTAGTATTTAGCGGAACTGCACCCACCACTGCTTCGTTAGCGTATATAGATTATCCATCCGGTGATTTAACGAGGACAGCCATAGCTGCTATAACTGCAGCGGCTGCTGATAATAAAGTTTATATTATCAACCGTGGCACAGGTGCCGGATCCCCCGCACCTGCAAGAGGGTGGAAAAAAATCCGGATTATAAGGAATGCAACAGGTGGTTATACTTTACAGCATGCTGATATTGCGGCTACAGCATTTTCAAGTATTGACATAGCAAAGGATGATGCCTGGTTCTTTAAATATATTTCTTTTGAAACCGGAGCAGTAAATCCAGAGCCACAGAAAAAGAAATGGGATTTTGCCTGGACTTACTTCTCAAACGTATTCAACTTTAGCGGGGAAGTGCCTTTTCTGTACCAGGATGCTATAATTATAAACAGGAATGTACAGATAGCCAAAGTAACAACCACCACAAAGGCTTTTGCAGATTTTAATCAGGCTGATATTGCAGCACAAACTTTTCTGACTGCACAAAACGCTTTTGTATCTGATTGGCGCAGTGGTGGTGGGCCGGGTGTATCACCGTTTGTAAGAACAGACCGTTATTACATTATTAAAGATGGAGATAATAATTATTATAAAATCAGATTTACCGCCCTTACACAGAACGGTGAAAGAGGATACCCGGCGTATGAGTCAGTATTAATAAAGAGGAGCTGATAAATTATCTTAAATCCTGCTGCAAAAACCGCCATTCCCTAAACCGGAATGGTTTTTTCGTTTTGCGTAAGGCCGAATTTCTTATTGCGTAAGCCTTCGACATAGTTCTATCGTTGTTTTGTCAGCAAAATGTAAAACGACATGAAAGGAATAACAGGATTAGTGGCAGCGGCTTTAATTGCAATGTCTGTCAATGGACAGGCACCTAAGGATAAACCAAATGTTGACAAGCTTTGTGGTTGCTTTGAAGTAGAATTCAAATACGCGGAAACATTTTCTCCCGACCCTGCTTATAAATACCATGACAGGGAAGAAATAAGGGGTGGTGTGGAATTATCATTGCCGATTGAAGTAAGCGATAAGAAAATTGTTATCCAGCATTTATTGGTCATTACCGATTCAATGATCATCAAACACTGGCGGGAAGTATGGACGTATGAAAACCCGGAGATTTGGAATTACCAGGGAAATAAAACTTGGGTGAAAGAGCAGTTGAAACCCGAACAGTATAAAGGTAAATGGACACAGACCGTCTGGGAAGTAAGCGATGAGCCCCGCTACCAGGGAGCAGGAGAGTGGATAACCAACGATGGGAAAACATACTGGCAGAATACTGCCTATGCACCGCTGCCGAGAAGGGAATACTCTGTGCGCAGCGATTATAATATTTTAAAAAGGACCAATCGCCTGAGCATTAATGACAGTGGCTATATTCATGAACAGGATAACCAGAAGATCATACGCCAGGATGGAGCGGATAAGTTGCTGGTAGAAGAGAAAGGGGTCAACAGTTATAAAAGACTGAATGAAAAAGAATGTGCTGCTGCAAAAATCTATTGGGAAAAAAATAAAATATTCTGGGGCAAGGTAAGAAGCAGATGGGAAAACTATTTTGCTACTCATTCGTCTGTAGAGTTAAAAACAAAAGTGGAGGGTAAGGTATTGCATGAGTACCTGTTTGAGCTGGCAAAAGAATATGCAGCCGGAAAAATAAAGCCCGCTGAAATTGATGCGAAGATCAACGGTTCGGTAGAGAAATTCATTGGCCACAATCAAACAGTTGCACAGAATCAATAAATTGTGTTTACAAGATTAAAAACCTCCTGTACAGGAGGTTTTTTGTTTTAATGAGTATAAATTTAGGGAATGAACTTGCATTCCATGAAAAAGAACGAAGTACAACCCCGGGAGAAAGAGATTGGGAATTCGCCATTGGCTGTTTTCATAAATCATATTCATCCTGTAAGTGATGAAGCTACCCGCTACATCAACCGTCATTCGTTTTCACGGCAAATAGAAAGGGGAACTTTTTTACTGAAAGCGGGTGAAATATGCGAACATCTTTATTTTATCTGTAAGGGGGCCATTCGCGGTTATACAAAACAAGGGACAAAAGAAGTCACTACCTGGGTCAGCGTGGAGAATGAGATGGTGACCTCTATCCGGGGGCTTAATATGCAACAGCCTTCATTGGAAAATATCCAGGCTATTGAACAGTGCGAACTTATAGTGGCTCATTATGATGCCCTGCAATACCTGTATAAGCATTATATCGAAGTAAATATCGTGGGACGAAAATTACTGGAGAAATACTACAGCGATGCTGAAGAAAGGGCCTTTATTTCCCGGATACCCAATGCCGGTAAACGATACCACCATTTTGTAGAAACAAAAAGTAATCTCGCCAACCGTATTCCCCTCAAATACATTGCTTCTTTTCTTGGAATGACGATTGAAACAATGAGCAGGATACGGAGTAAAAAACTGTGACGTGGTATAATGCACTTAATGTACTGCCTTCACTGATCGTTCCTGCCAAATCCTCTTTATATCTACTTTTTTTCCTTCTGTTTTCCCGTACCTTTGCCCCCTTAAAAAAAATCAGCCTGTCCCGCTTTTTGCGGGAGGTGGAAAAGGATTATGGCAGCTAAATACAGGGAATTTACAGGATTAAATCTGCCTGCTTTTGAGCAGGAAATATTAGCCAAATGGGCTGAAGGAGCAGGCGTTTGAAAAAAGTGTATCCCTACGGGAAGGCGCTACCCCTTTTGTATTTTATGAAGGTCCGCCCAGCGCCAATGGTATGCCCGGCATCCACCATGTTATTTCCCGGACATTAAAAGATCTGGTTTGCCGCTACAAGACCATGAAAGGTTTCCAGGTAAAAAGAAAAGGCGGATGGGATACACATGGATTGCCTATTGAACTGGGTGTAGAAAAAGAATTAGGCATTACCAAAGAAGATATTGGTAAAAAAATATCTGTTGAAGAATATAACCAGAAATGCCGTGAAGCGGTATTGAGGTATAAAGACAAATGGGATGATATCACCCGCAAGATGGGTTATTGGGTTGACCTGAATGACCCCTATATCACTTTCAAGAATGAATACATTGAAACACTCTGGTGGATACTGAGTGAGTTGTATAAAAAAGGATTGCTGTATGAAAGTGTAAGCATTCAGCCTTATTCACCGGCAGCAGGAACAGGATTGAGTTCGCATGAACTGAATCAGCCGGGAACGTATAAGGATGTGAAGGATACGAGTGCAGTGGCGATGTTTAAAGCCTCCCCAAACCCCTCCGAAGGAGGGGCTTATGAGAACCCTGGTATCAAAAAATGTTTTCTGCAATTGCAGAGTCTGCAGAACCCTCCTTCGGAAGGTGAGGTGAGGCTTTCTTTCTAGCCTGGACGACCACACCATGGACACTTCCTTCCAATCTTGGATTGACTGTTGGTGGCAAATATTGATTATGTATTGGTAAAAACATTAAATCCTTATTTGCACAACGAGATTAATATTGTTTTAGCAAAAGCATTATTAGGCAAATATTTTAAAGCAGAAAACGAGAATGGCGATTTTGCAGCGTATAATAAACGACGGTAAGAATTCTTCCCTATAAAATATTGTCTGAATTTAAAGGAAAAGAAATTGAAGGGTGTGAATACGAACAACTACTTCCTTACGAAGCCAATTCTTTAAAAGCAATTCAGGAAATAACTCCCGGTGCAAAACCATTTCGTGTTTTGTTGGATAGTTTTGTTACCACAGAAGATGGTACAGGTATCGTTCATACAGCACCTGCATTTGGTGCGGATGACTATAAAGTAGGAAAGAAATATGGTATCGGTATTTTAACAATGGTTGACAAACAGGGAAAGTTTGTAGATGGAATGGGAGAGTTCAGCAACCGTTATGTAAAGAATTATAAAGACGATCCGAAATTATGTTGATGTAAATGTTGACATAGCGTAAAATTGAAAAAAGAGAACCGGGCATTTAAAGTAGAAAAATACGAACACAGTTATCCGCATTGCTGGAGAACTGATAAACCCATTCTTTATTATCCGTTAGATGCATGGTTCATTAAAACAACCGCTGTTAAAGGACAGGATGGTGGAGCTGAACAAGACCATCAACTGGAAACCCAAATCAACCGGCGAAGGCCGATTTGGCAACTGGCTGGAGAATATGGTGGACTGGAACCTGAGCCGCAGCCGTTTCTGGGGAACACCATTACCCATCTGGAAAACAGAAGACGGAGAAGAAGAAATATGTATTGGCACTATTAGAAGAATTGAGTAAGACTGAAGCAAAAAAAGCTGTTGATGCCGGAGTTGTTGACAAGTCTCACAACCTTCCGAGAGATTTAGAGGAAGCTTAGATCTTCACAAACCTTATGTCGATGAAATAATACTGGTAAGTCAATCAGGCAAACCCATGAAAAGGGTTCCCGATCTGATTGACGTTTGGTTCGATAGCGGCGCCATGCCTTATGCCAATGGCATTTTCCTTTTGAAAACAAAGAGACATTCAAGCTAAAAGTTTTCCTGGCAGATTTTATTGCAGAAGGTGTTGACCAGACCAAGGGGATGGTTTTATACTTCATGAATTGTGCCTATTAGACAGCCTTAAAAGAGCTGAAAAGATGTTCCGGCCTGGACATCTAGACCCTCCGCCAGCGCAGTGATGGTGTCGCTTATAAAACCTGTGTGTCAAACGGACTGGTGTTGGATAAGAACGGCAATAAGATGAGCAAGCGCCTGGGCAATGTGGTTGATCCGTTCAAGACCATTGAAACATTCGGCGCTGATGCTACCCGGTGGTATCTCGTTACCAATGCATCGCCCTGGGACAACATGAAGTTTGACCTGGATGGCATCAAAGAAGTACAGAGAAAGTTCTTCGGCACACTATATAATACCTACCAGTTCTTTGCGCTTTATGCCAATGTGGATGGTTTTGCATTCAAAGAAAAATATATTCCGCTAAAGACAGAGACCTGAAATAGACCGCTGGATACTTTCTTCCTTAAATACAGTGGTGAAGAAGGTAACTGAATACATGGATGATTATGAACCCACACAGGCCGGTCGTGTGATTGAAGATTTCGTGGATGAACATTTGAGCAACTGGTATGTTAGATTATGCAGGCGGCGTTTCTGGAAAGGGGAGTATGAGCAGGATAAGATATGCGCTTACCAGACATTGTATGAATGTTTGGAAACCATCGATAAGATTGATTGCTCCGATCTCGCCATTCTTCAGCGATGCTGTTTTCCAAAACCTGAATGCTATCACTGGTCGTTTTAAAGCGGAGTCGGTTCATCATGTTGATTTTCCTGTAGCTGATGAATCCGGGCTATTGATGAATCGCTGGAAGAAAGAATGCAACTGGCGCAGGATGCTTCTTCATTAATATTATCGCTTCGCAAAAAAGTGAATATCAAAGTTCGTCAGCCCTTGCAAAAAGTATTGATACCCGGTATTGAATGCTTCCATGAAAGAACAATTGAAAAAAGTGGAAGACCTGATAAAAGCGGAGGTGAATGTAAAAGAAATAGAATACCTCAACCCGGATAATACGTTTATCAGTAAAAAAATAAAACCAAACTTTGTTGCATTGGGTAAAAAGCTGGGTCCGAAGATGAAAGCGGTATCCGCTGCTTTGGCACAATTCACGCAGGAGGACATTGCACGGTTGGAAAAAGAAGGTCAATATAATTTGTCAATTGATGGTGAACCCGTAATATTACAGGTTACAGAAGTGGAGATCAGCAGCGAGGATATTCCCGGATGGACAGTGGCCAATAAAGGCAGTTTGACCGTGGCGCTGGATGTGACAGTGACGCCGGAACTTGAAGCGGAAGGCAATGCCCGTGAATTTGTGAACAGGATCCAGAAAATACGCAAAGACCAGGGTTTTGACCTGACAGACAGGATAGAAGTAAAAGTTATTGCCGCTAATGGAATGAAAAGATTCTTTGGCTCAGTTTAAAGACTATATTTGCGCCGAAATTCTGGCCGATAAGCTGGAAATTGTAGCCGAAATACCCGATGGAACATCCCGATAGTTCGGGATTGAAATTAACGATGTTTTGCTAAAAGTGATTGTTTCAAAAAAAGGCTAATTGTATGGCTAACAAAAAAAAACCGGCTCCGCAAACAAAGCCGCAAAACTGCTGCCAAACCAGCCGCCTAAAAAAGTGGCTAAAAAGCCAGCTTGCAAAACCCGTAGCTAAAAAAGCTGCACCTAAAAAAAAGGAAAAACCAGTGCCTAAAAAAATTGCTGCTAAGCCAGCACCTAAGAAAATTGAGGCTGGTAAAAAAGCCTGCTGCAAACCTGCTCCGAAAGTTGTTGCTAAAGTTCCTCATAAACCAGAAGTAAAACAGCACCAGCACCTGCCACCGTCCGTTGCAGCAAAACCCGTAGTTAAAAAGAATGGTGCGGTAGACCCTAAATCATTAGTTTCTATCAAGCCAACGGCTAAGCCAGTAATAAAGAAAGAACCGCCCAAGCCAACGAAAGTTGTTATTCCAAAAACAACGATCAAGAGTGCGGTAAAATATGAACCCGAATTCACCAAATCTGTTTTAGATACCCCTATGTACGAACATAACGGACCCTACGATGAGATATGCTGATTCTGACCTGGCAGAATTCAGGGAAATCATTACAAAAAAACTGGATGCTGCTAAAAAAGAACTGGCTTATCTCCAGGGTTTGATCACCCGCAGGATGAAGGCGGTGATATGGATGAAGCCCGCTACATGACTATGGAAGATGGCAGTGTAAGTATGGAAAGAGAGCAGTTGAGCCAGATGGCCAGCCGCCAGATTACTTTCATTGATCATCTGGAAAAAGCAATGATGCGGATTGAGAATAAAACCTATGGCATCTGCCGTGTTACAGGTAAGTTGATTGATAAAGCCCGTTTGCGTGCTGTTCCCCATGCTACATTAAGCATCGAGGCCAAGCAAATGATGAATAAGTAATAAGACAAATTAATAACAGTTAAAAGAATCCCGTGTTAATAGTAACCGGGATTTTTTATGCTATTAAAGACTTTATTTCTTTTTCTTTTCAGAAATATCTGGAAGCCCAATCCCAGCAAAAACTTGTGATTGGTGTATTTAGTGAGTGGTTTCATTTTTTGAGGTTTCATCAATGCTTCCGTCGATCTGGTTATCTCTCAGTCTCGTAGTTTTCATAGTGTTTTTAGCTATAGGAGAAATTGTAACCAATATAAAGATCCAGTCCTGTATATTCGTCCGACCATTTTGGTAATACCTGCAACGTTAAGATTAGCATCTGCAAAAAAGCCACCGGAAGATTTGCTTTCATAAGTTTCTTTATAAACAGTTTGCCCGGTGCCTCCATAAAAGAAACCATCTTTTTTACAGTATTCACTTCATGCCAGCATTGAAACCAAACTGCCAAAGGGAGCAAAGAGCCTTCGCCGCTAAAATAATTGCGGGCAAACCCCCAATACCCAATATTAAAATTGGTTGATTTATCTTTTTGAAATGTACTTCCATTTTCCTCAAAGTTATTTTTTCACCTGAAGGATTGAGATTAAAAGAAAAGCCAACTGCAGTATTTTCCGAAATAAACCAACCCAATGACGGGATGATATTAACACCATAGCCGGTTACTTTTGCTATGCGTGCTTCCGATAGAGGTTACTGTTTGATCTGCATTGCCATTGAATTAAAAAAAACCGACTCCGACAGAAGCCCCTGCCATTCTATCACCTTTTTAAAACTGGCGTATGTAATTATATTAATAAGAAGTGCCGGAACTAACAAAAACCAATTATTTCGCAGCATATAAAATTGATTTTTCCGGAAGCTGTCTCCGGAGGGTAAGCAACAAATATAGCAGTTGGTTTCAAAAACCAGCAATGCCGAAATTTTTTTTAAAAAACCGATGACAGGATTGTAGATATTTTCCCCTACCTTTAATTGCTGTTTGGAAAAACGGAGATTTCCGTTTATTTTTAAAAAGAAACTATTTTAACTGCCAAAACAAACGTTATGAGAAAGTTGAGACTTCTTTCCCTTTCCTTTTAGCTATTACATTTATAACGGTTAGTTGTACTAAAGAAGGTCCTGAAGGTCCTGTTGGTGCGCAAGGTCCTCAAGGCCCTCCCGGTAACTACAGGCGCTGCCGGTGCAGCGGTGCTGCAGGTGCTAATGGCACTCCCGGTCCTCCTGGTACTGCTAATGTGATTTATTCAGCCTGGTTACTTTCCTACGCATTTGGTGCGGCTGGACTGGTTACGGTACTACTACTATTACGGAGCAGTATTACGTGCTAATTAAAGTTGCGCCCTGCTATTACGCAGGCAGTAATTGATCAGGGACTAGTATTGGCTACATTACACGCTGAGCCCTCCGCCGGGCCTACAGGTTCTCACGTTTACCTTTCAATTATTTAGCGTATTCTGGTAGTTGAATATGGTTATGGATTTCTGGATCTATAGGAACTAGTCTTATATGTCATCAGGGAATATTATTTCCATATAATACCGGTGGTTTTGCCTGGTCAGCAGCGGCTCGCACCCATCTTCCGGTATATAATTATTCCCGGTGGAGTTGCCGGTGGCAGGTATAATGAATGGCGCACCAGCAACATATACAGTTGAATCAACTAAAGAGCAATGACTTATGACGAGGTTGCAAGAATGTTCAACATTCCTGACAACGGATCAAATACCGATAGACATTTAATATAATATACTATCAGCCGGGTTCCGTTATAGATAGACCGGCTTTTTTATTACTTTCCTAGAATGATTAGCAATCTGAGTGCAGATCGCTAAAATTGATTGTACGTTTGTGCCTGCTGTTAATTTTAAAAAACTATTGTAATCAATAACCAGTATTAAACCAATCAGACTATGACCATTCATTTCGGATATGAAAAAAAGCAGGTATTACAGGCATTACGCTATCATTTTATCAGCCGGCCCGAGATAAAGACCATGCTGATAGTGGTAAATATTTTTGCCCTAGTATCAATTATCCTGTATGCATTGCAAAAAATAACGCCAGTAGCTTTTATAGTTGGCTCAGGTCTCTGGATAGTATTAATGATCAGTTTTTGGTTTATAATGCCGGGCATAGTTTATAAAAGGGCAGAAACATTTCAACATGATTTCACCATGCATTTTGAAGCAGGATGAGTTTACGTGGCGCATGAAAAAGGATCACGTTCCTGGCCCTGGAAGTCGTTGAATAATTTTATTGAAAGCCCGCATTTTTTTCATTTATACTTTGACAGCCGTTCTTTTTTTTTGGTTCCTAAAAGCGGGTGCAGGGATAAAGATGAAGTATTTGAATTAAGGCAGATATTAAAGGAGAAAGTGAAGAAGAAGTGAATGAGTGAATAGTGAGTAGTGAATAGGCTCGAATGAGTAATACATTGATATCGAGGCATGCATTCACTATTCACAATTTACTATTGACTATAGCTGTTTTTCCATTACATAATGCGGAATAGTTACTTCAACAAACTGATCGCCATGTACCTTATATCCTACTTTTTCATAAAAACCAACTGCATTTGCCCGTGCATGCATTCGTAATATTTTATAACCCCGGTCCCTGGCTATGTTTTCTGCAAAATTCATTAATGCCCTTCCAATGCCTTTTCCCTGCAGATCATTTAATACAGCCATCTGGCGAAGCCGGACTGTTCCCGGTTGTTCTTCTACCAGCATACAGCAACCAAGCATCCGTTCATCTTCAAAAGCAGCAATAAGCATATTGTCTTTTTCTGATTCTAGTTCTTCCGGGGTAAAACCAAGACCAAGGGGTTTGCGCAAAATATCATCCCGCAACTTTACCATTTGCTGGTATTCTGTTGTTCCATGATCAATGATTTTCAGCGCCATTGTAAATAAATAATGAGTGAATGCTTTCAATTTACAAAGAACCTGCGATACAGCCAACCGTTTTCATTTATAATTTTATTCTGATATTTACGTGAATTAGGCTTATTATCATCTCGTTTTCAGCTTATTGACCTAAAATGGGAAAAAAATAGAGTTTACGATGCTGATTTACTCAAAAAGTATATTTTTGCAGCCGTAACTAAAACTATATACACATGTCAGACATTGCATCAAGAGTTAAAAAGATCATTGTTGACAAATTAGGTGTTGACGAAGCAGAAGTAACCAACGAAGCTTCATTTCACCAATGATCTTGGAGCTGATTCTCTGGATACAGTAGAATTGATCATGGAATTCGAAAAAGAATTCAATATCTCCATCCCGGATGAGCAGGCTGAAACCATCACCACAGTTGGCCAGGCAGTTGCTTATTTGGAAGAGCATGCTAAGTAATGCATCCCGCATAACGGGATTGAATCTGCCGTTTCGGCGGAATAAATTAATCCGCCTTTTGACAGTATATTTAGCAGAGAAGGCGGATTTATCACGTTTAAAATACTGACAAACTATATGGAACTTAAAAGAGTTGTAGTAACAGGAATGGGTGCACTTACACCAGTGGGTAATACACTGGATGAATATTGGACGGGACTGCTGAATGGCGTCTCCGGAGCAGATATGATCACATTATTTGATGCTGCCAAATTCAAAACCAGGTTTGCCTGTGAAGTAAAGAATTTTGATGCCTACCAATTTCATGGATCGAAAGGAAGCACGAAAGATCGACCGGTTTACCCAGTTTGCCCTTGTTAGTTCAGGACCAGGCCATGTTGGATGCTGGTTTGAATAAAGAAAATATTAATCCCGACCGTATCGGGGTTGTATTTGCAAGCGGAATTGGCGGATTGATAACTTTCCAGAATGAAGTGATCGAATTTGCAAAAGGTGATGGTACCCCCCGTTTCAATCCTTTCTTTATTCCCAAAATGATATTGGATATTGCTGCAGGGCAAATATAGATGCGGCATAATTTGCGCGGACCCAAACTTTGCCGTAATCAGTGCCTGTGCCAGCAGTACCAATGCTATTATGGAAGCCGTAAATCTTATCACGTCTGGGCAAAGCAGATATTATTGTTAGCGGGGGAAGTGAAGCTGTGATCAGTGAAGCAGGTGTTGGTGGTTTCAATGCCATGAAGGCCATGAGTGAAAGAAATGATGATCCCAAAACAGCCAGCCGCCCTTATGATAAAGACCGTGATGGTTTTGTAATGGGCGAAGCAGCTGGCGTTTTGGTGTTGGAAGAACTGGAACATGCCAAGGCAAGAGGCGCAAAAATATATTGTGAAGTAGCCGGTGGCGGCGCAACTGCCGATGCGCACCATATTACAGCCCCGCATCCGGAAGGACTGGGCGCAAAGAATGTAATGCTGGCTGCGTTGGAAGATGCAGGTATGGATCCGGCAGAAATTGATTATATCAATACACATGGAACATCTACTCCGCTTGGGGATATGGCAGAGATAAAAGCTATTATGCATGTATTTGGCGAACATGCTTTTAACTTGAATATCAGTGCACCAAAATCATGACAGGCCATTGCCTGGGCGCGGCCGGTGTAATTGAAGCCATAGCCTGCCATTAAGGCGGTGATGCATGATACTATTCCCCCCACCATAAATCATTTTACAGACGATCCTGAACTGGATCCCAAGTTGAATTTTACTTTTAATACACCGCAAAAACGGACGGTAAATGCTGCATTGAGTAATACATTTCGGTTTTGGCGGGCATAATGCCTGTGTTATTGTGAAAAAATATAAGGCTTGATGATCAATTTTGCAGACAATCCTTTAACTTGATCGTAGGTAAATCAACCAATCATCCTGTGGATCTTATTTGACTACTAACTTTTTAAGAAACACCCGGAACTGCTGCGTTTAAAAAGCAACTTAAAAATGTGTTGGGCTTTCGCCTGGTAATATTTCAGCTGTATAAAACTGCATTGACCCACCGTTCCGTAAAAGAAAGCGCTGATGAAAATAATGAGCGGCTCGAATACCTGGGCGATGCCATATTCAGTGCATTGATCGCCGATTATCTTTTCAAACGATATCCCTACCGAGAAGAAGGCTTTCTGACTGAAATGCGCAGTAAGATGGTCAACCGGCAGCAGTTGAATGAAATTGCCATCAGAATGGGGCTTAAAAAAAGTCGTATACTTTCAATAAAATGGATGGCTCATTAAAAGTGAGCCAGATATTTGGCAATACACTGGAAGCAGTGGTAGGTGCTATTTATCTTGATAAAGGCTATAAAAAGACCCGTAAATGGGTGTTGGAATGGATCATTTTCCACACATGTTCATGGATGACCTTGAAAACCTGGAAATCAACCATAAGAATAAACTGTATGGCTGGGCCAATAAAAATGGAAAAATCTTGAGTTTGAGACCATTAATGAGAAGTTAGAAATGGCCGGCGCCTGTTTACAGTTGGGGCTGTGGTTGATGGAAAAATGATTGCCGAAGGGAAAGCCTTTAATAAAAAAGATGCTAGCCAGATCGCGGCCCAGGTAGCGGTAGAAAAACTTGGGATTATCAATTCTGATTCGCATTGGTAGAAGACAAAGCGGACTTGATAAAGTAGTCCAATAGTAACCACTTTATCATTTTTTTCCATACACAATTCAATCAATACCCCATTGTATGCTTTCGGGTGTAGGAAACAGACCAGTTTATTTCGGCCCCGGGCTTTGGTGATTCATTCAGTAATACAAATCCTTCTTTTTTTAACCGCTTCATTTCTGCTTCAATATCAGGCTACTTCGAAGGCAATATGGTGCAGGCCTTCCCCTTTTTTTTCAATAAACCGGGCAATTACGCCAGTCGGGTCGGTACTTTCCAGCAACTCAATTTTGGTTTCCCCTGTTGCAAAAAAAGCAGTATTTACTTTTTCGCCAGTCACCTGCTTCGGTTTTATAACAGGGACTATTCAGCAATTTTTCAAATAACGGAATGGATACCCCCAGGCTCTTTAACGGCAATGCCAATATGGTCCAGATGTTGCATATTGCAAATATAAAGGGGTTTTAACGGGTTTACGAATTGCGGAAAATCCGCTTTAACACGGTGACCTAGCGACCAAGGATTAATCAACCATTTGGGCTAATTTTGTGTTTATATGAATAAATAGTAATTGTAACATGTTGAAACTTCCGATTTATCTTGATAATAATGCGACCACTCCCTGTGATCCACGGGTGGTTGAAGCTATGATACCTTATTTCACTGAACATTTTGGTAATGCGGCAAGCCGGAACCATCCTTTTGGCTGGCTGCTGAAGAAGCGGTTGATTATGCCCGTGAGCAGGTGGCCAAATTGATTGGCGCTGATCCTAAGGAGATCATTTTTACTTCCGGTGCTACTGAAGGCGACAACCTGGCCATAAAAGGCGTGTTTGAAATGTATGCTGCAAAGGCAACCATATCATCACCTGCACTATTGAACATAAGGCAGTGTTGGATACCTGCAAGCATATTGAAAAAGGGGCGGCGAGGTAACTTACCTGCCGGTAACAGACGATGGCCTGATTGATCTCACAGAATTGGAAGCTGCCATTAAACCCACCACGATCCTGATCGCCATCATGTATGCCAATAATGAGACTGGTAGTAGTTATGCCGGTTAGAGAAATCAGTGCGATTGCCAAAAAACATGGTGTTCTTGTTTTTACTGATGCAACACAGGCGGTGGGAAAAATTCCTGTAGATGTATTGAAAGATGGTATTGATATGATGGCCTTTACAGCGCATAAGATGTATGGACCAAAAGGAATTGGTGCATTATATGTTCGCCGTAAGAATCCCAGGGTTAAAGTAACTGCCCAGATGGATGGTGGTGGCCATGAGCGTGGTATGAGATCCGGTACACTGAATGTTCCGGGTATTGTAGGTTTTGGAAAGGCCTGTGAGATTATGCATGAAGGAAATGGATGCAGAAGCCAGCGCCTAAGTGTGTTGCGCGATAAATTGGAAACATGCTTTGCTTCAGATTGGAAGAAGCTTATGTCAATGGCAGTAAACAACACCGTTTGCCACATGTTGCCAATATTTCTTTCAAATATGTGGAAGGGGAAGGATTGATGATGGGCTTTAACAAAAATATTGCACTTTCATCCGGTTCTGCCTGTACTTCTGCGTCACTGGAACCGTCTTATGTATTGAAGGCGTTGGCTTGGGTGATGACCTTGCACACTCTTCACTGCGATTTGGATTAGGACGGTTTACAACAGAAGAACAAATTGATTATACGATCAAGCATGTTTCCGAAACTGTTACCAAGCTGCGTGAGATGAGTCCATTATGGGAAATGTTCAAGGAAGGTGTTGATATGGATTCTATTGAATGGGCGCACCACTAAAGATGTTTGCCCGATTTACGATGCACCATTTTCGATTTAAAATAAAATAACATATTATGGCATATTCAGAAAAAGTGATTGATCACTACCAGAACCCGAAAAATGTGGGTACTCTGGATAAAGCAAAAAAAAGCGTAGGGACCGGATTGGTAGGCGCGCCTGAGTGCGGAGACGTAATGCGCCTGGCGGGTTCCTTCGGCGAGAGCGGGCTCGGTCAGGTCGCCGTCGTTCCATCTAGCGGTCTAGCGTCGATGCTGTTCCTGTTGGCGACTCGACGCTTCCGGCCACTGCAAACGACAGCCCGTGCGCCGACTCAATAGGCTGGCTTCCAAGCTAAGCGGCGACGGACGTCGCCCTGGTTGAGCAGCGAAGCCTCCACGAGAACCGCGCGGAACTCGCTGTTGAGCTTTGCGAACTTCGTGGTTCCCACGGTGCTTACGATCGTCGTCACGCCGATTGTCGTTCACTACCTTGGCGCGGACTACTACGGCATCTTCGTGCTCGCGGGCAGCCTGATGGCTTTCATCTCGTTGGTGGATCTCGGAATCGCTCCTGCCCTCATGAAGTTCGTCTCGGAGTACGCGTCGAAGCACGAGCTATCGGAGATCAATGCACTCATGGGTGTAAGTCTCGTGTTCTACGCGGTCGTTGGCTGCATCGCGACGCTGATCAGCCTGTTCATCGCTGTCTTCTTCCTCTCGGATCTCTTCGATCTCACCGCTGAACAGCAACCGGCTGCGAGATTTGCACTCGTCTTCGCCGGCCTGGCGTATCTCGTCTCAGTGCTCCTGGGCACGCTGATGTCCGTCCCGGCTGGGTTACAGCGGTTCGGCGTTTCTGTCGTCATCAGCATTGGCCTGCAGGTACCGGTCGCGGTCTGTACCGTCCTTGTCGCCGCTGGGTTTTCGGTCTTCAAGGCGTGATGGTCGTAGCCGTAGCAGGACCCATGGTGGGATTGGTCGTCGTCAGCTGGGTAAATCGGCGGCTGCTGCCTGGATTCAAGCCCAGTCTGCGCTGGAACGCACCAGTCTTTCGGCGACTGTTCTCATTCAGTGGCTACACATTCCTCGCAAGCGTGGCCGGGAATCATGCTCTTCCAGTTCGACAGGATCTTGATCGGCGCGCTAGACAGCGTGGCGGCCGTGACCCACCACACCGACCCAGGAGGGCTCGCGGGAAGGATTCACGCAGCGGTTGCGAGTCTGGCTGTCATCGCACTACCACTGTCGAGCGACCTGATCGCCCGTGGCGATACCGCTAGCGTCCGGCAGCTGTATGTTCGGGCGACTCGGTTCATCGTGCTCTTCACAGTTTCCATCTCAATTCCGCTCTACGTTTTTTCCGAGAAGATCTTGCTGTACTGGCTCGGCCCGACGTTTGGCTCAGCGAGAGCACCGCCGTCCTTCGCATCTTGATCCTCACGTACGCGATGCTCGCCTTGACAGCGATTCCCTACGATCTCGCCCTCGGCCTCAGCAAACCGTGGATCCCTGCAATCTATTCGAGTGTCACCGCCGCACTGAACATAGGCTTGGTCCTCGTGCTCATACCTCGGTTCGGCATCATGGGAGCCGCCGTTGGCTATCTTGAGCGTGGCCACTGTGCCTGCGTTCGTCTGGTATATCGAACGACGACTACTCGAGGTCGTACATGGCCCGTGGCTCGAGCTGCTCCGAAAGCTCGCTCTTCCGGCAGTCTGCCAAATCCTGTTCTGCTACCTAGCCGTCTCGTTTATCACCAATGCGGCACTTCTAGTGGCTGCTCTCGCTCTCGCGTCGATGGTTCTGCCGATCCTCTTCTATCTGTTCGG
>CAWBTE010000009.1:0-191483 GCA_963791615.1 uncultured Pseudomonadota bacterium
TTACGACAAACGTGCCACTACAGAATTTCCGGCCTCGGTGGTGCTGGCCACTGGCCCTCCGGCGGCAATATCCGCAGTCCGGACGCCGTCAGAAATGGCCGAAGCTACTGCCGATTCAACAGCTTGCGCCTCGGTTTCCAGCCCCAGCGAGTGACGTAAAAGCATGGCTACAGAAAGAATGGTGGCGTAAGGGTTTGCCTTACCCTGACCGGCAATGTCCGGTGCCGAGCCGTGGATGGGTTCGTACAGGCCAAGCTTTCCGGCCCCCAGGGAGGCCAGAGGGCAGCAGCCCCAGGGACCCGGCCAGCATCGACGCCTCGTCAGTCAGGATGTCGCCAAACATGTTTTCGGTGACCAGCACGTCAAAACTGGTCGGACGGCGGATCAGATGCATGGCGGCGGAGTCCACCAGCATGTGTTCAAGCTGCACATCGGGAAACTCGGTCTGCATGACCCGAGTAACGACACTTCGCCACAGTCGGGAAGTTTCCAGCACGTTGGCCTTGTCCACTGAGATGAGCTGCTTGCGACGTTGCCGCGCCAGGTGGCCAGCGGTGCGAGTGACCCGCTCGATTTCTTCCACGGTGTAGGTGCACAGATCACTGGCGGAGGTGGCGGTACGGGTCTTCTCGCCGAAGTAGATGCCGCCGGTGAGTTCACGCACCACCATGATGTCGGTACCTTTGAGCACCTCCGGCTTGATAGTCGAAGCGTCAATCAGATCAGGATGCAGCGTGACGGGGCGCAGGTTGGCAAACAGCCCCAGCGCTTTGCGAATCGCCAGCAAGCCCTGTTCAGGACGAACCTTCGCGCCGGGATCAGACCACTTGGGTCCACCGACCGCACCCAGCAACACCGCATCAGCCTGTTTGCACGCAGCTTCAGTCACTTGCGGAAGTGCCGTGCCGGTCGCATCAATGGCAGCGCCACCGATCAAATGCTCTTCAGTTTCAAACTGATGGCCAAACTTCTTCGCGATGGCTTGCAATACCCGCACGCCTTCACGGGTGACTTCAGGGCCGATGCCGTCGCCGGGGAGAATTACGATTTTTGCTTTCATGTGTATGTGTTGAATGGAAAGTAAACGGGGTCGGTATTTGCCTGTGCGCACCTGTAATGGTCACACAGAGGGTTGTATGAACTGGCTCAGTGTAAGTGCAGAGACGTAAAGCCCGACACCAAATATGGCATGAGTCATCAGGCTTTTAAGTCTGGCTTGAGTTGGATTTGGCGTTTTGGCCGCCGCAATACCCAGTCCAAAGGAAGGCTGCATGACAAGAAACGGGAACAGCACTGTACCTACGCCGACTAGCAAAGCGGGTACCAATGACGGATGTTCAATCCACCTGCCTGATGTGGAAAAAACCAGCAGCAGTGCAAATGCAACACCGATCAGGTAATGAGCAATCCAGCCGAGTGTGCACTCGGCCGACTTTCTGGACGCAGCGACAATGCTGGAGTGTTTGAAAGTGCCAGCAGGCATATGGCGAAGCCAACGTCCCACCAGGCAAAAGCTGAGCGACGAGACACCAAAAGCACGTCGCAGGAACAGTGACCAGATATCCATAACCAGGGTCGCGCCCAGCCCGACAAAAATTCCGGAAACAATGTCAACGCTTTGAATACTCACAAGTAACTCCTCTCCAGGTCCTGGCAGGGAGGTGAATTCAAACTCGCGCTTCGTATTGTTGAATCTCGTCCATCTGGTTCTGCAGATAGCCCAGTTCATCCACGCCATTCAGCAGGCAGTAGCGTGCAAAGCCTTCAATGGCGAAAGTCACCTGTTTTCCATTGGGCAAAGTCAGCGTGTTGGCTTCCAGATTGATCTCCACCTGGGTACCGGGATTGGCCATCAGCCAGGCGTGATTGTCTTTATCAATTACCACTGGCAAGAAACCATTCTTCAAACTGTTGCTGCGAAAAATGTCGGCGATCTCGGTGCTGATCACGGCGCGGAAGCCGAGGTCCAGCAACGCCCATGGCGCATGCTCACGCGACGAGCCGCAGCCGAAATTGTTGCCAGCCACCAGTACCTGACAGCCTTTGGCGCTCGGCTGGTTCAGGATGAAGTCTGACTTCGGGCTGCCGTCGGCGTTGTATCGCCAGTTGGAGAAGGCATGCTGACCCAGGCCTTCCTTGGTGGTGGTGGTGAGGAAACGCGCCGGGATGATCTGGTCCGTATCAATATCTGAATACGGCAACACCACGGTCTTCGAGGAAATGATGCGGATGGGTTCCATAAGACTTCTCTATATATGTGCCGAGAGTATTTAGCAGCGCTCAGATCAGCTCGCGCGGATCGGTGACACAGCCGCGAATCGCCGCTGCCGCTGCGGTCGCGGGACTGGCCAGCAGAGTGCGTGAACCAGCGCCCTGACGACCTTCGAAATTGCGATTGCTGGTGCTCACCGCATATTGGCCGCTGGCCACCGTGTCGCCGTTCATGCCGATGCACATCGAGCAACCTGATTCACGCCATTCGGCGCCTGCGTCGCGGAAGATCTGATCCAGCCCCAACTTTTCGGCTTCGCGTTTGATTTGTTGTGAACCGGGCACAACCAGTGCACGTACGCCAGCAGCGACATGCTTGCCCTTCATCACTTTGGCTGCGAGTTGCAAGTCCGACAGGCGGGCATTGGTGCAGCTGCCGATAAACACCACTTGAATTGGCTTGCCGAGCAATTGTTCGTTGGGTTTCAGGCCCATATAGGCCAGCGACTTCATGAACACCGGATCATCAACCTGATTTGGCACATTGCCATTGATCGGAATGACCATGCCTGGATGCGTGCCGTAAGTAATCATTGGCGTGAGTTCGCTGCCGTTGATAAACACTTCACGGTCGAACTTGGCCTCGGTATCGCTGCGCAGATTGCGCCATTCGGCGACGGCCTTGTCCCACTCCGCGCCTTGCGGTGCTTTGGGGCGGCCTTGCAAATAAGCAAAAGTGGTTTCATCCGGCGCAATCATGCCGGCGCGCGCACCGGCTTCGATGGACATGTTGCACACCGTCATGCGGCCATCCATCGACAGCGCTTCGATGGCCGAGCCGCGATACTCCAGAACGTAACCGGTACCGCCGGATACGCCAATTTTGCCGATAATGGCGAGGATCAAATCCTTGGCTGTGACGCCTTCGGGAAGCCTGCCATCGACATTGATGGCCATGGTCTTGGGGCGACGTTGCAACAGACATTGCGTGGCCAGCACATGACCGACTTCGGTAGTACCAATGCCGAACGCCAGCGCACCGAATGCGCCATGAGTCGCTGTGTGACTATCACCACAAACAATCGTCTTGCCGGGCTGAGTGGCGCCCAGTTCCGGACCGATGACGTGCACGATGCCGCGCTGTGCGGAACTGAGATTCAGCAACTCAATGCCGAACTCGGTGCAGTTCTTCTCGAACTGTTTGATCTGCTCGGCGGCGGATTTCACCTTGATGGGCACACGACCGGCGATTTCTTCCGGATCAGTGGGCGTGGAGTGATCCATGGTAGCCAGGGTGCGATCCGCGCGCCGCACTTTCAGTCCCTTTTCACGCAACAGCGAAAAGGCTTGTGGCGAAGTCACTTCATGCGTCAGGTGCAGATCGATATACAGCACAGCCGGGGTATCAACCGTTTCAGGGACGACCTGGTGTCGTTCCCAGACTTTTTCAAACAGGGTTTTGGGTGTTGGCTGGCTCATAGATTCCTGGCTGGCGCATGTTCGGAAAGCAGGCGCGCATCATGCCTGCTTCAGTCTCAGGAAAGAATTGCTCAATAAAGACCAGGCCATCGTCACTGACGATGGGTACCGAGTGAGTAAAGGATGATCAAGGTTGCATCGTTTGCTGGAAGCGGGTTGGCAGTGGCGGTGGCGGCCAGCGGCCCAGTTTTGAATTCCAGTAGGCCCACGAACGCGGGTCGATGATGCCGGGTGGTGCGTACTGCAATGCCTCAAGAAGGTCTGCTTCGGACACAAAGCCACGCAGTATCCGCATATCCTCATGGGTGGCGCGCGCCATCGCGTAGGCCATGAATCGGATGGGATCGACGAGGGCGTCTGCCGGCGACTGGAACCAGATCAGGCGTCGTGCGATCGCTTCGGTCTGCGGATTGAGCGGGATGGGCTTCATTGCTGCGATTCTTAAGCGCTACGTTGGCTGGAAATGACCGGCAGGTTATCCAGATTCACGGAACGTGCCGCAACAGCTAGTCGCTCTTTTATTTCCGGTGGCAGCCGGGCAACGTCACCATCTTCAAAGTACGACAGTGCTTTGAGCGTGATCTGTGGATTGAATGTTGTGCCGTACAGCGCACCAGCAGCTGCAAGGGCCGTTGGCAAATCGATGCCGCCTGATCTGATCAACGCGTCGATGTCGAGATAGTCCTTTGCTTCGGCACGCACCTGGATAACGGCTGCTTTGGTCGCGGCAATATCCAGCAATGACGCAATATGTAGTCCATTGTCGTTCGCACGCTCTGCACCGGCAAGTGCAAACAGCTTGGGCAGTCCGAAGAACGACACGCTGACTGGATGGTCGCGATTAACCAGCACACTAAGCGTATTGTGCTGCTGCTGGATAGTTTCAGCGTCGGCCAGAAAAGGAATCCCGGTCCTGAGCTCCTGGTGTGAAATATCCCGGAAAGCGAACAGGTCGAAATCCACTGATTGACGGTGGCCCAGCCTTAATGCCAGCGCAGTGCCGCCATACAGCACAAAGAAGGCGGGGATGCACCCAAGCTCATTCCACAGCCGTCGCTGTGAGGGCGGCAGAATATCGAGATGAAGGTTCAGAGGAGTTTCCGGCATGGCCGCATCGCTTCCGGACAATGATGGTTTGAGTCAGTGTTATTCATTTCCATGCTACTGCATCTGCACTACCGGTATAAACAAGCAAGGGCGACCGTGGTCGCCCTTGAATCAGCGTTCGCGCGCAATCAATCAGGCCGATGTCACGCTCGGCGTGTAGTTCTCGCAGCTTTCCAGCCAGCCCCACTTGTCGGCGGTCTTGCCGTTGAACAGGCCGAAGAACGCGGACTGAATGGCTTCGGTGACCGGGCCGCGCTTGCCGACGCCGACCTGGATGTGATCCACCGAACGCACTGGAGTGACTTCCGCCGCCGTGCCGGTGAAGAACATTTCGTCGGCGATGTACAGGAATTCACGCGGAATGGCCTGTTCGCGCACTTCAAAGCCATGCGCGCGCGCCAAAGTGATGACCGTATCGCGGGTGATGCCTTGCAGCACGGAGTTGGCGATGCCTGGCGTGTAGATAATCCCATCGCGAATCACGAACAGGTTTTCACCCGCGCCTTCGCTGACCGTGCCATCCACGCCAAGGCCAATACCTTCAGCGAAGCCCATGCGTTTGGCTTCCATGCTGATCAACTGGCTGGACAGGTAATTGCCGGCGGCTTTGCCCAGCGATGGAATGGTGTTGGGCGCCAGGCGCTGCCAGGACGACACGCAGACATCAATGCCTTTTTCCATGCCTTCCGCACCTAGATACGCGCCCCATTCAAAACCGGCCACGACGGTATCAATGGGTGGTGAAATCTTCGGCGCCACACCAATCTCGCCATAGCCACGAAACGCAAAGGGCCGCAGGTATGCACCCTTGGTCAGGCCATTGGCCATGACGATTTCCTTGCAGGCGTTGTTGATGTCATCGATGGAGTAGGGGATGTCCATGCGATAGATGCGCGCTGAATCGAACAGGCGACGAGTGTGTTCTTTCAGACGGAAAATAATCGGCCCCCGGGGTGTGGCGTAGGCGCGCACGCCCTCAAATACGGTGGAGCCATAGTGCAAGGCATGCGTCAGCACATGGGTAGTGGCCTTTTCCCATGGCACCAGTTTGCCGTTTTGCCAGATGAAATTTGCTTGAGTGATAGGCATGACGACTCCGAATTCTGTACTTTATCTAAATCAATGACTTGAGAGCGTTACTTGCAGCCATGTTCAGATGGCTGAGACGTCAGCGTGGGTGATGCCGGAGCGATCCACGCTACGACGTTCGGCACTGCTGCGCGTGGTCTCGATGCGGTTGACCACTTCAAGGAAGGCCAGCGCGGCGGCTTCGATGATGTTGGTGCTAAGTCCCACGCCACGATAACTGCGGCCGGCGTGATCCACGGTAATCAGGGCTTCGCCTTGGGCATCTTCGCCAAGAGATACGCTGCGCACTTCAAACTTGCACAGCGCGACTTCAAGCTGCGTAACTTGTTCGATCGCTTTGATGATGGCATCCACTGGGCCCGCAGCGGTGACGGACTGCGCCACGGTGCGACCATCGACATGCTTGAGCTTGATGTCGGCGCTGGCTTGACCGGGGGCAGTGCTGACTTGTACCTCCACCAGCTGCCAGGGGCCCGGCACATCGGTTTCCGACTGCATTACCAGAGCCTCGATGTCGCCATCGAAGAGTTCCTTCTTCTTGTCGGCCAGCGTCTTGAACTTCTCGAACAGCTGATTGATTTCATCATCCGAGGGCTCAAAGCCCAGTTCCTTCACGCGTTCGCGGAAGGCGTGCCGGCCACTGTGCTTGCCTAGTACCAGATTCGTGCGCGACAGACCCACATCTTGCGGACGCATGATTTCGTAAGTCGAGCTGTTGCGCAGCATGCCGTGCTGATGGATGCCGGATTCATGGGCAAAGGCGTTCTCACCCACAATGGCCTTGTTACGCGGAATCGCCATGCCAGTGATGGAGGACACCAGCCGACTGGTGGGATACAACTTGGTGGTGTGGATGCCGGTGTGAACCTTGAACTGGTTTTCACGAGTCTTGATCGCCATCACCACTTCTTCCAGCGAGCAGTTGCCGGCGCGTTCGCCGATGCCGTTGATGGTGCACTCGATCTGACGTGCGCCAGCGCGCACGGCGGCCAGACTGTTGGCTACTGCCATGCCCAAGTCGTCATGACAGTGCACAGACAGAATGGCCTTGTCGATGTTCGGCACATGGGTCTTGAGGTATTTGAACACCTCATAGAATTCTTCCGGCACGGTGTAACCCACGGTGTCCGGCACATTGATGGTGGTCGCGCCGGCTTCAATTGCGGCAGCCACCACTTCCGCCAGAAATTCCGGCTCGGTGCGCGAAGCATCTTCGGGCGAGAACTCAATGTCTTCGCACAGATCGCGGGCGATCTTCACGCCTTCCACGGCGGTGCGGATGATTTCGTCCTTCGCCATGTTCAACTTGAACTGGCGATGGATGGCGCTGGTGGCCAGGAATACATGTAGACGTGGCTTGGCGGCGTCTTTTAGCGCGCTCCAGGCCTTGTTGATGTCGTCGCGATGACAACGCGCCAGACCCGCAATACGCGGGCCGTGTATTTCACGGGCAATGGCATTCACCGATACCCAGTCGCCCCGCGAGGCGGCGGGGAAACCAGCTTCGATAATGTCCACCCCCAATTCGGCCAGTGCTCTGGCGACCCGCAGCTTTTCCGGCTGCGTCATGCTGCAGCCCGGCGATTGCTCGCCATCACGCAGCGTGGTGTCGAAGATCAACACTCTATTATCGGGGCGGTTCGGGTCGAGGGTGGTCATACTCACTCAGTCTTTCGTAGGGGTCGCTCGTGAGCGACCCTCCGTGTTGCGATTCTGAAAGGGCGGTTCTCGAACCGCCCTTTCAGGGGCTTACGCTTCCAGCCAGGGCATGCGGGCGCGCAGCTTGGCGCCCACCTTTTCGATCGGATGAGCCAGGTCCTTTTTCATCAGGGCCTTGTACTTCTTCTGACCGCGCTTGTTTTCAGCAATCCACTGACGGGCGAATTTGCCGGTCTGAACTTCCTTCAGCACCTTCTTCATTTCGCGCTTCACTGCCGGGGTGACGATGCGTGGGCCACGGGTCAGATCACCGTACTTGCAGGTTTCGCTGACGTACTTGTGCATCTTGGCCAGGCCGCCTTCGTGCAGCAGGTCAACGATCAGCTTCAGTTCATGCATTACTTCGTAGTAGGCGATTTCAGGCTGATAGCCGGCTTCGACCAGTACTTCAAAGCCCTTGGTCACCAGCTCGGTGGTGCCGCCGCACAGCACTGACTGTTCGCCGAACAGGTCGGTTTCGGTTTCTTCGGTGAAGGTAGTCTTGATGACGCCGCCACGGGTGCCGCCGATGCCATCGGCATAGGTCAGCGCATTGTCAAACGCACCCTTGGTGGCGTTCTGGTGAACGGCGATCAGGCAGGGGACGCCACGGCCCTGTTCGTACTGGCGACGCACCAGGTGGCCGGGGCCCTTCGGTGCAATCAGCACCACATCCATATCCTTGCGTGGCTTGATCAGCTTGTACTGAATGTTGAAGCCGTGTGCGAACAGGATGGTGGCGCCCAGCGACACGTTATCCACCACCAGCTTGTACAGGTCTTTCTGGGCCAGATCCGGCACCAGGAAAGCGATCAGCTTGGCGCCCTTCACGGCCTCGGCCGGTTCAGCCACGACGAGGCCGTCTTTCTTGGCCTTGGCCCAGCTTTCGCCGCCTTTACGCAAGCCAACCACGACGTCATAGCCGCTGTCCTTGAGGTTCAGCGCATGGGCGCGGCCCTGGCTGCCATAACCGAGAACGGCGATACGTGCGCCCGCCAGCGCTTTCTTCTTGACGTCTTTCTGAGAGTAGATCTGCATTGTGATGGCTCCTGAAGGAAAACCTTGAACGAACAGTTAAAAATTACCAACCAAAATTAAATTAATCAAAATCACGAAATTCAGTACCGCAAAAACGACAAACCCCGCTGCGGCCGGGCGGGGTTTACTGTCTGAGTGTCTTGTGCTGCTTCAGTTCAGTTACCCGCTTGTCACCGGTAGTACGGTGACAACCCGGACTACAGAGGCGACCGATGCTCTGACATCGGCAAGTTTTGCGGTGAAAAAATTCAAGAAAACAGCCTGTGAAAAAAACGATGCAATGGCATCACATAAGCGACTGATTTGTCAATGGCCACAACACGAAAAGCACCTGATTTTCTGGTCAGAGTTGCAGGGCGGCCTGTTAAGCTGGCCCTGCAAAAAATTCAACTCGATTGGCAACAGTGACGGCCAATGCCAATTTTTTACACACCCATTTTCAGGTGACCCCGCATGCTGGTTCGCAGTGCTGATCTGATCGCCATTCCCCTGACCATACCACTGACAATTGTTGCTGAAGAGCAGCTTGATCTACATCTGGCAGCGCAGCCACAGCGCAACCAGCTGTGGGCGCGCACCCAGGCGTTTCGCGCTGAGCGTGGCAGGGTGCTGCTCATTCCTGACGAACACGGCGTTCTGAATATGGCATGGGTGGGCGCTGGCAAATTGGCCGAGGGGTTAAATCTATGGCTGACGGCCGGGCTGCCCGACAAGCTGCCCGAGGGGATTTACCAGCTACCCGCAGCGCTGTCGCCGCAGCAGGCATTTCAGTTTGCGCTGGGCTGGGAGTACGGCCTGTACCGATTCGACCGCTACAAGAAAATCGAGCGCAAGAACCCGGTACTGGTGGTGGGCGACGCAGTTGATATCGCTGCCGTGCAACAGCAGGTTGCGGCCTGCACACTGGCGCGTGATCTGATCAACACGCCCGCCAGTGACCTGACCCCTCAAGTGCTGGCGCAGACCGCCGTGGATATTGCCCAAACACATAGCGCCACCATTCGTCGTTACGTGGGTGATGAATTGCTGACCCATAACTTTCCCGCCGTGCATGCCGTAGGTCGTGCCGCCACCGTGCCGCCCGAGCTGGTGGATTTCGAATGGGGCGATGCCAGCCATCCCCGCGTCACGCTGGTGGGCAAGGGTGTGTGTTTCGACAGTGGTGGTCTCGACATCAAACCACCTTCCGGCATGTTGCTGATGAAAAAAGACATGGGCGGCGCGGCCTGCACACTGGCGCTGGCGCAGCTGGTCATGCAGGCCAAGTTGCCGGTGCGTTTGCGTGTGATCATTCCGGCCGTGGAGAACGCCATAGCCGGCAATGCCTTCCGTCCCGGCGATGTGCTCAGCACCCGCGCCGGATTGAGTGTGGAAGTTGGCAACACCGATGCCGAGGGCAGATTGATCCTGTGCGATGCGTTGACGCTGGCCGATGCCGATGCCCCGGAGTTGCTGATCGACATGGCCACGTTGACCGGCGCGGCGCGCGTGGCCCTGGGACCGGAGTTACCCGCGCTGTTCACCAAGGACGCACAGTTGGCGAGTGAATTGATGGCAGTGGGGATGAAAGAGAGCGATCCAGTCTGGCATCTGCCGCTGTGGTCTGGCTATGACGATGAACTGTCGTCCAAGATTGCTGACCTGAATAACGTATCGTGTTCTGGCTTGAGCGGCGCGATCATCGCTGGGTTGTATCTGCAACGTTTCGTCAGCAAGGCCAGGCAATGGGTGCATCTGGATCTGTATGCATGGAATAGCAAGGATCGACCGGGTCGGCCTGCGGGAGCGGAGGCGCAGTGTGTAAGGATGATGTTTGGGTATTTGCGGGGGAGGTTTTCGGGTGATTGAGGATGCGAATGAAATGACCGACTCAAGCAACGAAATTGATACGCTTCGAAATGAGGTGCTTCGAAAAATTGGACGCAATGTCGTGCTATTTCAGAAGCTTGAAGCCCTGATGAAAGGTGTTGCAGCATTTCGAAACCTGTCAGGGTCCGTAACCACGCTTTGGCAGACTTTCGAAGAGAATTTTGCGGGTGTAGCCAACCAGACGATGGGGCAACTCATCAATACTTTTAAGGACGGACTTTATGCTGCAGAGCAAGCTGAATTGGATTCGGCTGAAGAACGCTCTGAGGTGTGGATATCATTCTCATTTCACATTGAAGGTGATGCGGCTTTTGTGGAATCAAGAAATCGAGCACTTGCGGATGTAGTGGCTAATCGAAACGCGCTCATTCACAAGCTGCTTCCAAAGTGGAATTCTGATTCGTTCGAAAGTTGCAGGCTGTTGGAGCAACATCTCGATGAGCAATGCATTCCCGTTCGAGCGGAAATCGCGCATTTCCAGAAGCTGCTAGAGACGATACGCGATCTCGGTAAGACGTCTCAGGAATACTTCGATTCTGAAGCAGGCCAGAATGCTGTTGATTTGGCGTTGCTCCAACAGAGCCGCATAGTTTTGATGATCGCCGATGTTGCACGACAGAAAGCACGCCCGGATGGCTGGACTTATCTTTCTATAGCGGGTCAGATACTTAAGCAGCATGCCCCAGACGAGTACTTCGCGATAAAAAGTCGGTACCACCGTAAGTCATTACTGGACCTAATTCTCGCCGCGAAAGTATTTAATGTTCGAGAAGAACGGACGCCTAATGGCAATATTCGTATCTTGTATCGGATAGACCCTGATTGGACGCTGCAGTCCGCTTCGTAGCCCGTAGGGCGTATTAGTGCAGCGTAATACGCCGAATGGATTACGCCGCTTGCAGCGCGTAGGTTAGGCTGAGTCTTCGAAGCCCAGCATCTCGATTCAGAGTTGGGCTTCACTTCGTTCAGCGCCAACCTACGAAAGCACAAGCTAATAAACAGCATCCGTCTGCACCTGCCACTGATTGTCGATGCGGCGGGATAGATCAATCGGATCACCGACAGTAACCGAGCCGCGCGCCACCTGATACGCCCAGATCTCGAAGTGGCTGAGCGTTGCGGCGCCGTAGATGGTGGAGAACGCGCCATCGACAGCATCAAGTCCACATGACACCTTCACTCGACCTATGCGTGGCACGTGAAACCGCGCATCGGTGGTGTACCAGCGACCACCCAGATAGACCTCGGCGTAGGCGTGAAAATCCATATGTCCCTGTGGATCGGGAAAACCAATATCAGGTACATGGCCGGTGACATAGCGGGCGGGCAAGTTGAAAGTGCGGTTCAGTGCGATTGCGAGATGGGCGAAATCGCGGCATACGCCATAACCGCGATGGAGCACGTCCCCTGCAGACAAATCCGGGCGCCCGGACTGGTAGGTGTACTGGATATTGTTATGCAGCCATTCGCTGATCGCCTGCACGCGTGGCAGGCCATGTTCGATGTGACCAAATTTTTCCCAGGCAAAGTTAGTCAGTTTGTCGGAGTCGCAATAGCGACTCGGCAAGGTATAGCGCAGCAACTCGGGAGGCAGTTCATCCACCGGCGTTGGCGTGGTGTTGACGGCCTGGTAGTTATCGGGAAGTGAAGGCACCGCCATTATGGCGTCGTGATGAATGATGTTGGTGCCATGGCGCAGCACCAGTCGGTATACATGATTACCGTGACCATCAACGTATTCTTCGATGGGCAGGTTCTGGCCCATACTCAATGACTCGCCAATGATCATATGCTGGCGGTCGCGCAGGGGTTGCACGTTGAGCAGCAGGGTTGACGTGCCGGTCACTTCGTAGACGAGATGGCATCCCACTCGTAGCGTTACATTCAACAGCGGCAGGGTTGCGGAGGGTTCAATCATGATGTCCAGCCGCCAGAGACTGCGCGCCAACGTTAGCGTGTTGCGAGTATAGGGTGTCTATCCCTTGGCACGACGATTCATTTTCTCCGATTTTTCAGTCATCCCGCGTCAACTGAGTCGGCGGTTACTCATGCGCGTTTATGGGTCATTCAGTCGCTGGCTATTGATGAAAATGGAGGCCTGATGTGCTGGGCGCAACCAATCTCTCGCCTTGATAGCCATTCACTTCGCCAAACCGTGTTGAGTGTGCATTCCAGTCATTGGTCGCTGTGACCACTTCTGCTTCACTGCGCGCGACAAAATTCCACCAGAGCAAGGGTTTTTCATCGAACGGTACGCCACCCAGCAGCAACAGGCGGGCATTGGTGGCAGCTTGAATATGCAGCTGCGATCGCTCCGTGCCGAGGTAGAGCAGGGTGCCGGATTCCAGCGATTCACCTGCAATGGTGACCTGACCATCCAGCACCAGCACACCGTGTTCAAAAAGTGGATTCAATGTCAGCTGCGTATTCGCCTCGCCCTTGCAGGCAAGGTCAAGTCCCAGCATGGGTGAATACACTTGCACCGGCGAGGTGTGTCCGAACATTTCACCCGCGAGCACGGTGAGGGTGAAACCACCTTGCTGCAACACCGGCAAATTGGGGTAGTGCTGGAATGCAGCCGGCCCGTGGCGATGCGACTCGGGCAGAGCGATCCATAACTGCGCCATGTGCAGGCGGGTTGGACCTGACATCGGCAAGGATTCCTCCGAATGCGCGATGCCATTACCTGCGGTCATCAGGTTGACCTGTCCCGGACGCAAGACTTGCTCATAGCCCAGTGAGTCGCGATGCAGGATTTCGCCTTCGATCATCCAGGTGAAGGTTTGCAGACCGATGTGCGGATGTGGACCGACGCGAAACTCATTGTGAGATTTAACTGTCACCGGTCCGGCGTGATCGAGAAAACACCAGGCGCCGATCATGCGGCGCGCCTTGTTGGGCAGAGCGCGGCGGATGGGCAGATTCTCGCCGACGATGGTGTCGCGGGTGGCCAGGCGTTCGATGCTGATGCTCATTGGCGGCCTCTAGCGCGTTTTGGCGCGAAATTTTACGCCTGCCAGACCTTCGAAGTCTGCGTCTTGTGTCCAGATGGTGGCGCCGTGGTGCCTTGCTGCCGCGAGAATCAAACTGTCGGCCATTGCGAGTTTGTTATCTGTGCCCAGTTTGGCCGCCGATAACGCCAGCGATGCATCAATGACGATGACACGTCCCTGCTGAAGGATGGCGGCAGCCCGGAGTGCCGATCCTTCATCACGCTGTTGCAGGATGCGTTTGAATACTTCGTAGAGCACGATGCTGGGCACCAGCAGATGCGCAGTGTCTTCGATGGCGGCTGCAAAATAGTTCGCGTTCGAACCATCCGCGAAGTATTCCAGCCAGGCTGAAGAATCGACGAGGTTCACACCCGATCACGCTCGCGCGGCACACGGGTGTCGATGCCTTTAAGAAAACCACGCAATTGTTTGGGCGAACGCAAGGGAATGAACTCGATCCGTCCTTCGTATTCGATAGCCTGAACTTTCTGTCCCGGCACCAGACCCAGTGCGGTACGGATGGCCTGTGGGATGACCACCTGGAATTTTGGAGAGATGGTAACGACGGACATGGCAGAGACTCCGTATGACGTAACAGCAATCTATCAGCGGATCGTTGTACGAGCAAGGCTGTCATGGCCGGGCTGACTGGCGGAATGGACAAATTCGCGTCTGTCAGCGTATTGCAGCCGGTTTTGCTGTTTCACTGGTGGATCACCGATGGACTGATGCAGCGGGCGCTTGCTTGAGGTAACTTGCACCTTGTTAATACCAGTGGAGAGAAGGCCATGATCAAACTCATCGGTATCTCGGGTAGCCTGCGCAGCGGCTCCTACAATTCGGCCTTGTTGCGTGCCGCGCAGCAGGTGTTGCCAGCCGATGTGCAGCTGGAAATCGGCACCATCAGGGGCATTCCCCTGTACGACGGCGATATTGAAGCCAATGAAGGCATTCCGGCCAGTGTGCAAACACTCAAAACGCAATTCATGCAGGCCGATGGCGTGTTGCTGGTGACGCCCGAGTACAACAACTCCATGCCGGGCGTGCTGAAAAACGCCATTGACTGGCTATCGCGGCCACCCGCCGATAGCGGCAAGGTGTTCGGCAACAAGCCGTTGGCGGTAATCGGCGCTTCGCCCGGTGGCTTCGGTACGATTCTGGCGCAGGCAGCCTGGCTGCCGGTGCTGCGCACACTCGGTACGCGTTCCTGGTTTGGCCCGAAAATGCTGGTGTCGCGTGCCGGCCAGGTATTCGATGCCAACGGTGAGTTGCAGGATGAAGCGGTGCGCAAGCAGCTGACCACGTTCATGCAGGGCTTTGCGGATTTCATTCAAGGCAAGGGTTGAGGCGATGGTCAAAGTTCAAAAAGCCAGCGATGGCAAACTCAAGCAGCACATCGAGGTCGATGGATTCGAGTTGTTTGCTGATACTGCCGTCGCTAGCGGCGGCGATAGCTCTGCCCCCGACCCACATATGCTGCTGGATTCCGCACTGGGAGCCTGCACAGCGCTGACGGTCACGATGGTGGCGCGTCGCAAGCAGATGCCGCTTGACGATGTAAAAGTGCAGATCACGCATCGCGAAGAGGGCGGCGTGTATCACTTGCAACGACAGATCGAACTGGTGGGCAATCTCACTGTCGAGCAGCGCGAGTACTTGCTGGGCATTGCCAACAAGTGCCCGATCCACAAAGTGCTGAGTGGTCGTATCGAGATCGCCACTGAACTGATGTCATGAAGGCGGCCCTGTTTTGACTGATACGCGTCACCCGCACTGGCTGAAAGCTCACCACCTTGCCTTGCTGGTGTTCATCAACCTCGTGTGGGGAGTGAATCTGCTGACGATCAAGCTGGGTGTGAAGGAAATTCCGCCCATCCTGTTCGCCTGCTTCCGGCTGATATTCATGCTGCTGGTGTGCCTGCCCTGGTTGCGCTGGTTTCCCGGGCAGATGCGTAATCTGTTTCTGGTGGCGTTGTGTACCGGGGCCGGGGGCTTTGGTTTGCTGGCGCTGGGGCTGGGGTTGTCCAAGGATGTATCGACGGTAGCGATTTTCTCGCAGCTGGTGGTGCCATTTTCAACCTTGCTGTCGGTGCTGATGCTGGGTGAAGTGATTCACTGGCGGCGCAAGTTGGGCATTGCGCTGGCGTTCATCGGTGTGTTCGTCATCGGTTTTGATCCGCGTGCATTCAGTTATCTGCCCGGATTGTTGTGCATCGTGCTGCAATGTCTGGCTGCGGCGCTGGGCATGATTTATTTCAAGCGACTCAAGGGCATCAATCCGATCCAGTTGCAGGCATGGATATCCATCATGGCGCTGCCGGTGCTGGCAGGGCTGAGTCTGTTGCTGGAACAGGGGCAGGTTGCGGCAATACAGTCCGCCAGCATGCTGGCCTGGGGTGCGGTCGCGGTCGCCGCAATAGGTTCCAGTCTGATCGGACAAACCGGTTTCTTTTACCTGCTCAAGCGTTATCCGGTGAGCAGCGTCGCGCCGCTGACCGTACTGTCAACCCTGTTTGGCATGCTCGCGGGCGTGCTGCTCAATCACGATCAGCTGACTGGCCGCATGCTGGTGGGTGGCGCCATTACCATTGCGGGGGTATTGATTATCGAGTTACGAACTCAGCGCATGGCAACCGACCCAGCTTGACGCCGGGTTATTGCCAGCGCTTTTAGACTGGCTCCAGCGGTGCGGTTGCATCGGCGCGATGACTGTGTCGCGTCAGCAGATACAGCACCACGATAAACACCAGCAGGCAGCCTGCAATCAGCGGCGCAACCATTTCTCCGGTAGCGGCGCGCACCACCAGCAGCATCGCGCAAATCACCGCACCCAGAATCGGTACGAACGTCGGCAGTTTAATGGGTGCGGTGGGTTCCCCCGCGCGGTGGGCCAGTGCAATCTGCGCCAGATTCATCAGCGTGAATACCGCCAGCAACAGAATGACGGTGGCGGCGGCCAGCTGGGTGACATCGCCCAAAAACAGCAGTATTGACGCCACGGCGAAGATCGCCAGCGCGGCGATATGCGGGGTGTGGCGCGTCGGATGAATGCGGGTCAGCACTTTCGGCAGCAGTCCTTGACGCGCCATGCCGAATACCAGCCGCGAGCCCATCACGAAATTGATCAGGGCGGTGTTGGCGACTGCAAAGATGGTGATCACTGTGTAAACCACCGCCGGTATCCACGGCGCAGCGCGTTCCATCACCACGCCCAGCGGCGCGGGCGCAGTGGCGAGCACATCCCAATGCACCACGGATACCGCCGTGATGGCAATGAGCAGGTACAACACCGTCGCGCCCAGCATGGCGCCGATCAATCCCAGCGGCACATTGCGCGCCGGGTTTTTCACTTCTTCCGACACATTGAGCGTGTCTTCAAAACCGAGAAAGGCGAAGAAAGTCAGCACCGCGCTTTGCGCCAGTAACAGACCGGTCATTGCCCAGTCCTGTTGCGTGGGCAATTCCAGCAGATCCGCCTGACCCCAGAAGCGCGCACCCATGACGATCACCAGAATCAGTCCCGAGGCTTCCACTACGGTACACAGCGCGTTGAACCACAGTGATTCGCGCAAGCCCCGCCATACCACGGCACATAACAGCGCCAGATACAGCACGGCGATCACGGTGACCGGCACCGCACCGAGACCGAACAAGGCTTGCAGATTGGTGGCCACGATACGCGAGCCAGTGGCCATGGAGGTCAGTCCCGAAGCGACCACGCACAGGCCCGCCACATAACTCAGCATGGGGCGACCAAAGGCGCGCTGGATCACGTAAGCCGCACCGCCCGCGCGCGGGTAGCGTGAACCCAGCGCGGCGTACGACAACCCGGTCAGCAGCGCCGCCACCATCGCGATCAGAAACGATGCCCACACCATCCCGCCCAGCATGCCCGCCGCTTTGCCCACCAACCCATAGACGCCCGCTCCAAGCATCGAGCCCAGCCCATACAGCGCCAGCATGCCTGCGCCCATGGTGGGCAGGAGACGAGGGTGATCGTTGCGTTGTTCAGTCATGACGTAAGTTCGTGCGACAACAGGATTGATGCAGTGAGCAGGCGCGGCGGTGCGGGCGTGCGGTGATATTCGCATACTCACCGGCGTCATCTGCACAAGATTGTGGCCAGTGAATCCAGCCTCAGCGGTCCGTCATGCCTGGCGCGGCTCCCGGTTGTACCGAGGCCATTTCACGCTTGTTATCTGCCAGCGACCCGTTACGATTGCAGCTCTTTTACACAGGTGACCTATGCCCACTCGCGCCAAACCAGCGACTACCACCGCCAGGCAGTCCGCAAACAAAGCTCCCGCCAGCAAGAAGAAGGCTGTTGCCAAAGCCAATACGCGTCGCTACTCCAGCGTCGTGGTTGATGGCCTGAAGCAGACCGCCAGCCGCGCCATGCTGCGTGCGGTGGGATACAAGGATGCCGATTTCAAGAAGCCGTCCGTGGGCATAGCATCGACCTGGAGCAACCTCACGCCGTGCAACATGCACATCGACAAGCTGGCCAAGGCGGCCGCTGATGCGGTGGATGCATCGGGCGGCAAGAGCACCACCTTTGGCACCATTACCGTGTCGGATGGCATTTCCATGGGTACGCCCGGCATGCGCTACTCGCTGGTGTCGCGTGAAGTGATTGCCGACTCGATTGAAACCGTGACCGGCGCGCAGGGTTTTGACGGCGTGGTGGCCATTGGCGGCTGCGACAAGAACATGCCGGGCTGCATGATGGCGCTGGCCCGCCTGAATCGTCCCGCCGTGTTCGTGTATGGCGGCACCATTCGTCCTGGCGCCAAGCACACCGATATCGTGTCGGTGTTTGAAGCGGTGGGTCAGTACGCCAAGGGCAGTATCAACGACAAGCAGTTGCTGGAAGTGGAAAAGACCGCGATCCCTGGAGCGGGTAGCTGCGGCGGCATGTACACCGCCAACACCATGGCCTCGGTGATTGAAGCGCTGGGCATGAGCCTGCCAAACAGCTCTGCGCAAGAAGCCGTGTCGCGTATCAAGCTCGATGACTGCAAAGCGTCCGGCAAGGCGGTACTCAATCTCATCAAGCACGACATCAAGCCGTCGGACATTCTCACCCGCAAGGCCTTTGAAAACGCCATTACCGTGGCGATTGCACTGGCCGGTTCCACCAATGTCGTGCTGCACCTGCTGGCAATTGCGCATGCGGTGGGCGTGAAGCTGGCGCTGGATGATTTCACCCGCATAGGCAAGCGCGTGCCGGTGCTGGCGGATGTGCGTCCCAGCGGCAAGTACCTGATGTCCGAAATCATCAAGATCGGCGGCATCCAGCCTCTGATGAAGATGTTGTTGCAGGAAGGCCTGCTGCATGGCGAGTGTCTTACCGTGACCGGCAAGACGCTGGCGCAGAACCTCAAGTCCGTGAAGCCGTATCCGAAGCATCAGGACATCGTGCATGCTTTCAACGACCCGATCAAAGCCGACAGCCATCTGCGCATTCTGTACGGCAACTTTGCCCCGGAAGGTGCGGTGGCCAAGATCACCGGCAAGGAAGGCTTGCAATTCACCGGCAAGGCGCGCGTGTTTGATTCCGAAGAAGCATCGCTTCAAGCCATTCTGGATGGCGACATTGTGGCCGGCGACGTGCTGGTGATTCGCTACGAAGGGCCGAAGGGCGGTCCCGGTATGCGCGAAATGCTCAGTCCCACCAGCGCGATTATGGGACGGGGTCTGGGCGACAAGGTGGCATTCATCACCGATGGTCGGTTCTCAGGTGGCAGTCACGGCTTTGTGGTGGGCCATGTGTCACCCGAAGCTGCAGTGGGCGGTCCCATTGCGCTGGTGAAGGATGGCGATGTCATCACCATCGATGCGGTGAAGAACACCATCGGCGTGAATGTTTCTGATGCCGAAATGCAGACCCGTCGCGATGCATGGAAAGCTCCCACGCCCAAGAGCACGCGTGGCGTGCTGGCCAAGTACGCGCGCATGGTCAGCAGCGCTTCGTATGGCGCAGTGACCGATGGCAACCATTGATCGACATTAAATCAGCCAGAAAAATATCAGCCACAGGAGATAGATTTATGAGTATTCAAGTTGGCAGCAAAATGCCGGACGGCGCCTTCAAGGTCATGACGGACGAAGGTCCTAAAGCACTCACCACGGATGCCTTGTTCAAGGGCAAGAAAGTGCTGTTGTTCTCGGTGCCGGGCGCCTACACGCCTACCTGTTCTGGCAAGCACCTGCCGGGCTATGTGAACAATGCGGCATCGCTGAAAGCCAAGGGTATCGACACCATCGCCTGCATGGCGGTGAACGACGTGTTCGTGATGAATGCCTGGGGCCAGTCAGCCAACGTGGGCGACAAGGTGCAGATGCTGGCCGATGGCAATGGTGATTACGTCAAGGCACTGGGACTGGAGCTGGATGCACGCGGCTTCGGCATGGGCGCACGTGGTCAACGTTTTTCATTGATCGTCGAAGATGGCGTGGTGCAGCAGTTGAATGTTGAGCCACCGGGCCAGTTCGATGTGTCCAGTGCTGAATGTGCCTTGAACCAATTGTAATGTAGGGGCGGTTCGTGAACCGCCCTTCTTGATACGTAAAGCAGAGGGCGGTTCACGAACCGCCCCTACGGCTACAGCTGCTTTTCCAGCTCCGGCAACACGGTGAACAGATCACCGACCAGACCTATATCTGCGACTTCAAAGATCGGCGCTTCAGCATCCTTGTTGATCGCCACTATGGTACGGGCATCCTTGATGCCGGTGAGATGCTGGATCGCGCCGGAAATCCCCACCGCAATGTACAGATCCGGCGCGATGATCTTGCCGGTCTGCCCGACTTGCAGGTCATTCGCCGCGTAGCCGGCATCCACGGCGGCACGAGAGGCGCCTACTGCGGCGCCGAGTTTGTCAGCGAGCTGGTAGATCAACTGGAAATTTTCGGCGCTGCCCAGTGCGCGTCCGCCGGAAATGACTCGTGCCGCACTTTGCAGATCAGGGCGGCCTGAATGATCGACGGCGCGTTCAACAAAGCGGGTATGCGCAGGCAGAGTGGCCTGAATGTTCACGGACTCGATGGCAGCCTGACCGGTTTCTGCGGCGGGCTGGAATGAGGCAACTCGTACGGTGGCAACCACTTTCTGGTCAGGGGCTGCGTCGAGCGTGACGATGGCATTACCGGCGTAGATGGGCCGTACAAAACGATGCGCACCTTCGATCGCCATGACATCACTGATTTGTCCGACGCCCAGCAACGCGGCAACGCGTGGCAACAGATCCTTGCCGAAGGTGGTTGCAGGCGCCAGCACGTAACTGTAGTGGGCTGCCAGTTCAACCAGGGCAGGGGCCTGGGTGCTGGCAACGGCTTCTGCAAATTCGGGACGCTCCGCCTTCAGTACACGCAGTACGCCAGCCAGTCTGGCGGCCTGTGTTGCCAGTTCACCCGCATCGGCTGCCAGTACAACGACATCAATTTGCGCGTCCGGAATCTGGAGTGCGCAACTGACTGTCTTGTGTGTACTGAGGTTGAGCTGACCTTCCAGGTGTTCGGCAATAACCAGTATCTTGCTCATTACAGCACGCCCTTCTGTTTCAGTTTGGCGATCAGCTCGCTGGCATCTTTGACCAGCACGCCTTTTTCTCGCGCAGGTGGCGGGCTGACCTTGGCAACCTTGAACTGCGCGGTGGGCGAAATGCCCAGATCAGCCAGCGTCGTAACCTCCAGCGGTTTCTTCTTGGCTTTCATGATTTCCGGCAGTTTGACGTAGCGCGGTTCATTGAGGCGCAGGTCAGTAGTAATCACGGCAGGCAGATCCAGCTCCAGGGTTTCCAGACCGGAGTCCACTTCACGGGTGACGCGTGCGGTATTGCCAGTCACTTCGACTTTTGAAGCAAAGCAGGCTTGTGGACGACCCCATAGCGCGGCCAGCATCTGGCCAGTTTGTCCATTGTCATCATCAATGGCCTGTTTGCCGGTAATCACCAGCAGTGGTTGTTCCTTTTCAACCAGCTTGAGGAAGGCACGCGCGGCAGTGAGGGGTTCGACGGCGGCGTCATGCTGGATCAGCACAGCACGATCAGCACCCATGGCCAGACCGGTACGCAATTGTTGCTGGGTATCGGCGGGTCCGATTGAAGCGACAATGACTTCACTGGCAACACCACGTTCCTTGAGACGCAGGGCTTCTTCCAGCGCAATTTCATCAAATGGATTGATGCTCATCTTGACGCCATCAGTGATCACGCCACTGGCGTCGGGTTTGATGCGAATGCGGACGTTGTAGTCCACTACGCGTTTGATGCAAACCAGTATCTTGCTCACTCGAAACTCCGCTGCGCCAGCCAATTCCCCGCGAGACTCGTTCCGGGGGTGCGCATTCTAGCGGTGCGCCAGCGCAGACGCCAAACGCTTTCTGAATAACTAAATGACTGATTCATAAAGGCTTGCATCATTCTGAATGGCATTCAGGGAAGGTTCATTGCGATAACACTAGATTGGCTCCCAGGCTCAAGGAGTTGTCAGGCAATCCCGATGAGCTGGCCATCAAAAGCACAAGTGAGGAGACGATCATGAATACCCTGCTTAAGTCCGCCATTCGCAGCACCGTCATCGGCCTGGGATTGCTGGGCGCGGGCATTGCATCGGCGGATTCCGATCACAGGTACAACGATCAGTGGTCCCGAAACCAGTGGTCGAACAGCCGCTGGAATCGTGAGCCAGTCCGTGTGGTGCGTGCGCCGGTAGTTCACTACGACTACGCCCGCGTCGTGGATGTCGATCCGATTGTCCGCCGTGTGGCGATTGGTTCACCCCAGCGCGACTGCTGGTACGAAGACCGTGACGTTGCGGTACAGCGCAGCGCTACGCCTGCTGTGCTCGGCGCCATCATTGGCGGTGTGATCGGTCACCAGATCGGCAGTGGTCACACCCGGGGTGTTGCCACGGCGGCGGGTGCAATTCTGGGCGCCAGCGTGGGCAGCGATGCTGCTGCGCGAGACTCACGCATCGAGACCCGCTCGGTTGAGCGTTGTGAAGCGCGTTATCAGCGTGACTGGGAAGAGCGCATTGATGGTTACCACGTGACCTATCGCTACGAGGGCCGCGAGTACAACACAGTGATGGGTTACGACCCCGGCAATCGCGTGCAGGTACGGGTTGGAAGAGACGTAGCGGTGGTGCGCTAGCGGTGGGAGTTGATCTAGGGCCTGTTAACACTATGGGGATCACTGCGTTGGAGTCTCTGAAAGCGCCAGGCAAGGCGCGAGGAGTGAGGTTTGGTCATTCCAAATAAGCGACGAGTAACGTGGCATGGCGCTTTCAGAGGCCCAACCCGAAGGGACGGGGCCAAAAACGCTCAGGCTTTGTTGCACCTCGCTGAGTACGTTAAGTACACTGCGCTCGGTGCGTCGCGCCCTGAGTGTTTTTGACCGCCGTCGCAGTGATCCCCATAGTGTTAACAGGCCCTAAGAACTGGCGTGTATCAACGTCACGAACACTTGGTAAACTGGCTGCACCATGACTAGCCCATTCCGCAAATCCATCACAGCCAGCCTGCTGTGCCTGACGGTCGCACACAGTGCGGCCGTGCTGGCAGATCGTGGCCCCGGCGGGAATCCAGTCGGTAATCCTGCTGGTGGACGATTCGGGAATTCCGGCATGTCTGGTGGTGAGTTTGGTCAGCCACCTGAGGGGATGCGCAATCCCGCTCGGGGCTGGCCTCAGCAGGATGAACCTGCGTCCCTGCCAGGTGCACCCGAAAACAGGCCAGGTCGTGAGGCAGATGCGCCAACCGTGCCTCTGAATGAGGTGGTGTCGATGGTGCAGGAGCGTTTCAACGCAACTGTGGTGAAAACTGATTCAGTGCAGCAATCCGGCAGACTGGTGTACCGGATTCGTTTGCTGAGCGCGGACAAGTCAAAGATGTGGACGGTGGACGTGGATGCACGCACCGGTCGTGTCAACTGAGTCTGCGGGTAAGCCGGCCGGCCTGCGCTGGCATCTGAACAAACTCAAGAACGGGTTGGAGACAAGTATGCGTATGCTGATTGTTGAAGACGAAAATACTTTGCGAACTGCGCTGGTGAGTCAGTTCACTGAAGCGGGGTTCAATGTGGACAGTGCGTCCGATGGCGAAGAAGGCCTGTATTTTGGCCGGGAGTATCCACTGGATCTGGCCATCATTGACCTGGGTCTGCCCAAGTTGTCAGGTCTGGAAGTGATCAGGCGGCTGCGTGCTGAAGGCAAGACCTATCCCATCCTGATTCTCACTGCACGTGATCAATGGCAGGACAAGGTGGAAGGCCTGCAATCGGGCGCAGACGATTACGTAGCCAAGCCGTTTCATTTTCCGGAAGTGCTGGCCCGTGCGCGTGCGTTGCTGCGACGTTCCGCCGGGTGGGCGCAACCGGTGTTGCAGGGTGGGCCCGTCGCACTGGATACACGCACCCAGCAGGTGACAGTGGAGGGTGAGGCCGTCGATCTGACCGGCTTCGAATTCCGGGTACTGGAGATACTGATGCATCGCGCAGGAGAAGTGGTGTCCAAGGCCGAACTGACCGAGCGCCTGTATGCACAGGACTTTGATCGCGACAGCAATACCATCGAAGTGTTTATTGGTCGTCTGCGTCGCAAGCTCGATCCGGCCGAAAAACATCACCCGATTGAAACACTGCGTGGGCGTGGCTATCGCTTTGCACTGGAGCGCAAGACAGCCGAACTCGCTACGGCTTAGCCATCGCGAGGCAGCAATCTCCTCGTTGCCGACATACAATGAACAGGCTTGCGAATTCCGCAGGCCTGTTTTTTTTCAGCCAACGCAAGCCCGACCCGCCAGATGTTCAATAACTCACTCAGCAATCGCCTGCTGATCACTGTCAGTCTGTTGCTGGTGCTGTTTTTCGGCATCACCATCGTGGTGCTGGATTCTGTGTTCCGCAATTCCAGCGAGCAGGCCATTCGTGATCGACTGGATATTCAGTCGCTGGTGTTGATGGCGGCGGCGGAAGAACAGTTTGGTAACCGTCTGGTGCCTTCATCAGAACTGCTGGACACCCGCTACCTGGGGCCGAACTCGGGTTTGTACGGGCAGATCTGGACGACTTCAGGAGACGTATTCTGGACTTCGCGTTCGCTGCTGGGAGCCGGACTGCCGTTCATCGGTCAGGTGGCGCCGGGTAAACGGGAGTTTGGTCAGCGTGTCATGTCCAATGGTGCGCGAGTTCTGACGCTCAGCGTCGGATTGTCATGGGAGTTCATCGACGGTCAGTCGCAGGACATTGTGTACAGTGTTGCCGAAAGCATGGAGCAGTATTACGCACAGCTGCGCGAGTTCCGCGTACGTCTGTTCGGCGGCTTTGCCATCATGTCCTTGCTGCTGATCGTTGCACTCGCCGTCCTGTTCCGCAATGTGCTGAAACCGCTGCGACGCGTCGAGCGTGAAATTGAAGCCATCGAAGCGGGCCGGTTGGCGGAACTGGGCAGCAGCTATCCGCGTGAGCTGGTGGGCGTGACCGAAAACATGAACATGCTGCTGCGCAGTGAACGCGACCGCATGACGCGCTACCGCAATACGCTGGGTAATCTGGCGCATAGCCTGAAAACTCCACTGGCCGTGATACGCAACCAATTGTCCGCACCGGAGCTGCGTGACATCGCGGTCGTCAGTCAACTGCACGAACAGGTGGGGCGCATGGATGACATTGTCCGTTACCAGCTGAAGCGTGCGGCCGCCTCGGCAGGCATGACACTGGGCACAGCGCCGGTGTTGCTGCGTGAAGTAGTCGAGCCACTCAAGGCGGCCATGCAGAAAGTGTATTTTGACCGGCGCATGGCCTGTGATCTGGAGGTGCCAGCGGAGATTGCCTTTCTGGCAGACAAGGGTGACTTGATGGAGATGGTGGGCAATCTGCTCGACAATGCCTTCAAGTACGGACACGAACAAGTCAAGCTCAGTGTTGCGGCGTTGCACGTGCCAGGCTCCAGACGCGAAGGGGTCGTGATCACTGTGGAAGATGATGGCCCGGGAATTACGTCCGACAAACGTGCACATGTGCTGGAACGCGGTACGCGACTGGATGAGCGGGCGAGTGGGCAGGGCATCGGTTTGTCCGTGGTGCGCGAGCTGGCGGAGTTGTATCGCGGCAGCGTTGAAATAAGCGAATCAGCACTGGGTGGCGCCCGCATTACCGTGCGTTTGCTGGGCGCATAGAGCATGACCCCGCAGGAACTCAACGCGCTGCGCGCGCGTGTTGCACTGACCCGTTTGAGTGAGCGTCCCCGACTGGATCGTGAATGGCAACGGCTGCGCACGCAGCTTTCGCAGGGACGCGATATCAATGAAGGTGCAGCGCGTCTGGCGCAGCGCATTGATACTGGCATTGCACAGGTTGAATCACTGCGTAAGGTTGCCCTCAGACTTGAATACGACCCGGAACTGCCAGTTGCGGCGCATCGAGACGCTTTTCTGACGGCGCTGCAACAGCATCAGGTCATCATCCTGTGCGGCGCAACCGGCTCAGGCAAGAGTACGCAGTTGCCCAAGTTATGCATCGAATCCGGGCGCGGCATCTTCGGTCTCATCGGCCACACGCAGCCACGACGAATCGCCGCCCGGGCACTGGCCAATCGCGTCGCCGAAGAGCTGGGTACGACAGTGGGTGGCGCCGTGGGCTACCAGGTGCGTTTCACGGATCACACCGGGCCGCAATGCCGTATAAAACTGATGACGGATGGCATTCTGCTGCGTGAGCTGGAAGCAGATCGCGATCTGCGGCGCTATGACACGCTGATCATCGACGAGGCGCACGAACGCAGCCTCAATATCGATTTGTTGCTGGGCATGCTGAGGCAGTTGCTGAACCGCCGCCCGGATCTCAAGCTGATCATTACTTCGGCAACCATTGATCCGCAGAAATTCTCAGCTTTTTTTGGCGACGCGCCGATATTTGAAGTATCGGGCCGCAGCTATCCGGTTGAGGTTCGTTACCGGCCATTGGTCTCGGATGACGAGGAGTCAGTTGATTTGTCCTTGCCACAGGGTGTGCTTGCTGCCGTGGAAGAACTGGAGCGCAATACACGTGGTATGGGTGGCGATGTGCTGGTATTTCTACCCGGCGAGAAACAGATTCGCGAGACGGCCAGGGTGTTGCAGGATGCGCGGTTGCGCAATACTGAAATCCTGCCGCTGTATGCGCGCCTGTCAGTCGGTGAGCAGGAAAAGATATTTGCGCAACATGGCAACCGCCGCATCGTGCTGGCCACCAATGTGGCGGAAACCTCACTCACTGTGCCCGGCATACGCTTCGTCGTGGATTCCGGACTGGCGCGTATCAGTCGTTACAGCGTGCGCGGCAAGGTGCAGCGCTTGCCAATTGAAAAAATTGCCCGTGCCAGCGCTGACCAGCGCAAAGGGCGCTGTGGCCGAGTGGCGGAAGGAATCTGTATCCGCCTGTTTGATGAAGACGATTTCAATACTCGTGATGAATTTACTGCGCCGGAAATCCTGCGCACCAATCTGGCCAGTGTCATTCTCAAGCTGGCTACGCTGGGACTGCCTGATCCCAATGAGTTCCCCTTTATTGATCCGCCAGAACTGAAGTTGATCAATGACGGTTATCGCTTGTTGCAGGAACTCAAGGCCGTGGACGAGTCGCGCCGTATCACCAGTCTGGGCAAGCAGATTGCTACCTTGCCGCTGGATCCGCGTCTGGCGCGCATGCTGCTGGCCGCCGATCATCATCGCTGTCTCCGCGAGATGCTGATCATTGCCGCGTCGCTGTCAATTCAGGATCCACGCGAGCGACCGCAGGAGTTTCAGCAGAAAGCTGACCAGCATCATGCGTCGTATGCGGATCCGCGCTCTGACTTCCTGACCATGCTGGCGGTGTGGAAACGCTTTCACGACAGCGTGACGGAATTGTCCGGCAATCAACTGCGCAAGTGGTGCCGTGAGCAGTTCCTGTCATTCATCCGGCTGCGGGAATGGCAGGAAGTGCACAGCCAGCTGCGCGAAGCCGTGGACGAGCTGGGCCTGCGTCCCAATCAGATCGATGCGAACTATGCCGAGCTGCATCAGGCCATTCTCACCGGGTTTCTGGGTGGTATCGGCACTCTGGAAGAAAACCGGGAGTTTCTCGGTGCACGAAGTACACGCTTTGTCATTGCGCCGGGCACACCCTTGTCCAGCAAGCCGCCGAAGTGGGTCGTAGCCGCTTCGCTGGTGGAGACCACGCGCATGTATGCGCGCATGGTAGCGGCCGTCGAGCCCGAGTGGATTGAGGCGGCCGGTGAGCACTTGCTGAAACGCAGCTATAGCGAGCCGCACTGGGAAGCGCAGCGGGGCTATGTCGCGGCGTTTGAAAGCACCGCGCTGTATGGCTTGGCGCTGTCCGGTCGGCGGCGCATCAATTACGGCAGTGTTGAGCCGGCTGAGGCAAGACAGATTTTCGTGCGCGCTGCGCTGGTGGAAGGACAGAGCGAGATCAAGGCTGATTTCCTGACTCACAATCGTGACCTGATCAAGCAGGTGGAAAACATCGAGGCGCGCATCCGCCGCCGTGATCTGCTGGCTGATGAGCAGGCGCAAGTGGATTTTTATCTGCATCACTTGCCAGAACATGTGCATTCGACCACGGCGTTGCATGGCTGGTTGCGTGAACAACGGCTGAGTGTGCAGGACTTGCGAATGAAACTCAGTGATCTGCTGCGGCGCGAGCTGGCAGATTACGATCCGGCTGATTTTCCGGACTCAATCACTTGCGGTGGCAATCAACTGCGGCTGCACTACAAATTTGAACCGGCCGAAGCGGACGATGGCGTCACGCTGATCGTTCCGGAACCGTTGCTGTCGTCACTGGATCCGGATTGGATTGGCTGGTGTGTGCCGGGCTGGCGGCTGGAACGCATCACTGAAACTCTGCGCGCACTGCCCAAGGCCATGCGCAAGCACTTCGTGCCGGTGCCGCAACATGCAGCACAGGCCCTGCAATTTCTGCGTGACAGCGCCAGTCCTTCTGCTGATCTCGCCCGATGGATTGCTCGTGAGTCGGGGACGCCTTTTACGCTTGATGAACTGCGTGCACTGGCCATACCGGAGCATCTCAATCCGTGGCTGCGCATCGAAGACCTGCATGGACGTTTGCTGGCGCAGGGTCGTAACCTTCGCCAGCTGTTGCGTGCAACACATCAGGCAGTCGCCGCCTCCCGGCCGCACGGTGACGGAGCCAGCGCAGACCGGGCAATTGCGCAGCTGGACGTGTGGTGACCTGCCAGTCGAGCTGGAAGTACAGCGCAATGGCGTCCGGTTCAGGGTTTATTCCGCTTTGCAGGATCAGGGCGACAGCGTTTCAGTAGTTGAACTGACCAATGCCACGCATGCGCAGCAGATCATGCTGGGTGGAGTAGTGCGCTTGCTGGTGCTGACGCTATCGCAGCAGTACAAGTTCGCCCGGCAGCAGTTTGTGAGTAATCGCGAACTGATGTTGCTGGGGCAGGGTTCTGTTGGCCAGAAACCGCTGGCGGATGCCTTGGCCGAACGAACATTGCGTCAGTGCTTCATGGCGGATGAGAACAATTTGCCGCGATCAAGGCAAGCCTTCGAAGAGTTGATCGAGCGGCATCGCTCTGAACTGGATACCACCATGACGCGCATGAACACCCAGATGCTGGATCTGTTCAAGGATTGGCGTGTGGTGCGACAGGGCCTGTCGAAATTGAATTCATCTGTCTTCACGGATTCGCGGGCCGACATTGAGCGGCAACTGCAAGGATTATTGCCTGCGCATTTTCTGCACAGCACGGAGCAGTTCTGGTTTGCTCAGCTACCCCGGTATCTTAAAGCTCTGGCACGCCGGGTAGAACGCCTGTCCGGAAACACCGCACGTGATGCGCAGCTTTTGCAGCAAGTACAGCCATTTGTTGTGCAGTGTCAGCACCTTTCAGCGCGCAAATCATTGCAGCAGACCGAACTGAGCCGGCTCAAGTGGATGATTGAGGAGTTCCGGGTTTCGCTATTCGCACAGGAATTGAAAACCGCGATTCCTGTTTCTGCCAAGCGACTGTCAGAGCAGGTCGAGCTGGCCAGAAAAGAGATCCAGTACGGCTGAAAACACCAACAGATAGCAGGCCTGCATCGGATCCATAGGCAGCATCGACTCCAGAATTGATAGTGGCCTGTGCTAACATGCGTCCACCATGACCAAGTATCCTGATCTCGTTAATTGGCACCCTTCCAGCTGGCATAACCACAAGGCGCAGCAGCAGCCCACCTACCGTAACCTGATCGAACTCGACCAGGCGGTTGCGGAGCTGGCGCGTCTGCCACCCATTGTCGTTTCCTGGGAAATCGAAGCTCTCAAGCAGGAAATAGCCTCGGCCCAACGTGGTGAACGTTTCGTGTTACAGGGCGGCGACTGCGCCGAAGTATTTGCTGAATGTGATTCAGACCTGATCGCCAAGAAACTGAAGATCCTGCTGCAGATGAGTCTGGTGCTGGTGCACGGCCTGAAAAAGCCCATCGTGCGCATCGGACGCATGGCCGGGCAATACGCCAAGCCGCGTTCAACGGATACCGAAACACGCGATGGCGTGACCCTGCCCAGCTATCGCGGCGATATTGTCAATCGACCAGGGTTCACGGTGGAAGACCGTGAGCCGGATCCGCAGCTGCTGTTGCGTGGCTACGAACGCGCCGCATTGACTCTGAATTTCGTGCGGGCGCTGATCGATGGTGGTTTTGCCGACCTGCATCACCCGGAGTACTGGGATCTGGATTTCGTGCGCCACTCGCCACTGCGTGAGCGTTACGAGCGCATCGTCAACTCGATTTCTGACGCGCTGGATTTTTTCGAGGCCATGCGTGGCAAGACGGTAGAAGAATCTGACCGCGTGAATTTTTACGCGAGTCATGAAGGACTGCATCTGTTGTATGAGCAGGCACAGACCCGCTATATCGCCAGACAGAAGCGCTGGTACAACCTGTCGACACACATGCCCTGGATAGGCATGCGCACGGCAGCACTGGACGATGCACACGTTGAATATTTCCGTGGCATTGCCAACCCGATGGGCATCAAGGTCAGCCCTTCCATGAGCGCGGAGTGGGTGCAGGGCCTGGTAGCGAGGCTGAATCCCGATAACGAACCGGGTCGTATCACGCTGATCCATCGTATGGGCGCGAAATTGATTCATCAGCATCTGCCAGCACTGATCAAGGCGGTGCAGGCCACCGGCAGTCCGGTGTTGTGGATCTGCGATCCCATGCATGGCAATACGGAGACGGCAACTTCCGGGCTCAAGACACGCCGCTTTGAAAATATTGTTGCGGAGGTGGAAGCCTCCTTCCAGATCCATCGCGAAATGGGTTCAATTCTGGGTGGTGTGCATTTTGAATTGACGGGCGATGATGTAACGGAGTGTACCGGTGGCGCACGCGGTCTGACTGACACGGATCTGGCGCGCGCTTACAAGTCCACGGTCGATCCGCGATTGAACTACGAACAGGCGCTGGAATTGGCCATGCGTATCGCCGATCTGCATCAGCAGGCGCGGTAAGGGAGGGCAGGTTTGAAACCTGCCCCTACGCTGGCAGTCCCAGTTTCTTGAGGAAGAAATCAAAGGCGCCACCCTTGTCATCTGGTGCCGAGTGTGGGGAGCGTTGCTGGTTCGCTGGAATCACGCGCTTGCGTGACCATAACACGGGTGCCGAGAAGTCAGGGGCATCCAGCAACTCCAGTTCAATGGCTGACAATCGGTGCAAATCCTGTGGTGTCACTTCACGGGTGTAAACACCGGGTGCCGTCTGCCATTCCCAGATCATGTTGCCGCGCTCATCTGACACCGCACGGCCTGAATGGGTGCCGTATGCAAAGTCGGGAGCATCAATCATGTCCCGTTCAGCGCGCAGCTTACGCAGGTCAATGATCTGGGTCATGGTGTGTGGGTCGCGCATAAAATTCCATCACGAAGATTCGTTGCAATTCATCCGCAGTCCAGCCGTATGGGGTAAGGCTGCATTGAAGTGCGTATCGACGATCCGTCGAATTGCTTGATGCCATATCGCGACAGCTTTTCTGTTTCTTGTGGTATGTCTCAAGCAGCGGACAGTATAGTCATTCAGGCGGCAATGTATTGCCGCCTGATGGAACTGCGTCACAGGCATGGTGCAGTCAATTGGTCCTCTGATAGCAGCGCCGTAATCAGTAAGACTTTGCCCATACCACGCGTGTTGGACTGGATTTTCCCGTGAATGGACAGATGCCGGGTTCTGTCTTTTCCTGCGGAATGCAGCGCACGGTGACCGAGAGGTCGTTCTTGATCTGCTGCTCCAGTTCCACATCACCACCAAAATGCGTCATGGCGAAGCCGCCATGCATGGGGGGTGGCAGGTTGGGATCGTGACGCTCGGGCGTGAACCAGGCGTAGAACTCTTCCCTGGTATCGATGTTGCGCGTGTGTTCGGCGCGATAGGCTTTGGCGCGATTGAGCAGGGTGTCATGAATGTTTTGCAGAATGTCGCTTGCACTGGCGATAAATTCATCGCGGCTAATACTGAGCTTGTCCTTGGGTAACTGATCGCGACGGCCGACGAACAACGCGTTCTTTTCCATGTCTCTGGGGCCGACCTCGATACGTAGTGGCACGCCTTTCTTGATCCACTCCCACACCTTGTCGCCACCGCGCATGTCGCGGCCATCGACATTGACGCTGATGCTGCGCTGACCAAAGCTTTGTTGGCGCAGTTCGGTGGCAACGCCGTTGCAATATTCCAGTACACGAGCGCGCTCTTCATCGTTGCGGAAAATGGGCACGATGACGATATGCGTCGGAGCCAACTTGGGCGGCAATACCAGACCATCATCGTCCGAATGCGTCATCAGCATGCTGCCGATCAGGCGGGTGGAAACGCCCCAGCTGGTGGTCCAGGCGTGTTGCTGTTGACCATGCTGATCGAGGAACTGGATGCCGCTTGCTCTGGCGAAGTTCTGGCCGAGGAAGTGACTGGTGCCGGCCTGTAATGCCTTGCGATCCTGCATCATGGCTTCGATACAGAAAGTCTGCTCGGCACCCGGGAAGCGTTCGCCAGCCGTTTTTTCACCCTTGATCACCGGCATGGCCATCCAGTTTTCAGCGAACTCTGCGTATACATCGAGCATCTGCATGGTTTCCGCCACGGCTTCTGTCTCGGTGGCGTGAGCGGTATGGCCTTCCTGCCACAGAAATTCGGTAGTGCGCAGGAACATACGGGTGCGCATTTCCCAGCGAACCACATTCGCCCATTGGTTGATCAGCAGCGGCAGATCGCGATAGCTCTGCACCCAGCGCGAGAAGGCATCGCCAATGATGGTTTCCGAGGTGGGACGCACAATCAGTGGTTCTTCCAGCTCGCCGGTGGGCACCAACTTGCCTTCGGCATTGAGTTCCAGGCGATGATGCGTGACCACGGCGCATTCCTTGGCAAAGCCATCGACGTGCGCGGCTTCCTTTTGCAAGAAGGACAATGGAATGAACAAGGGGAAGTAGGCGTTCTGATGACCGGTGGCCTTGAACTTGTCGTCCAGCACCCGCTGCATGTTTTCCCAGATGGAATAGCCCCAGGGTTTGATCACCATGCAGCCGCGCACCGCCGAGTTTTCGGCAAGATCGGCAGCCTTGATGACTTGCTGATACCACTCCGAGTAATTCTCTTCGCGAGTTGGTGTAACGGCAGTGCGCGGTTTGTTCATCGTCAGATCCAGTTGGTTCAGTAAATCATGGCTACCGCCGGAAAATTTCCAGAACCGGCCAGCCGTTAATTGTCCCGCATGTAATGGCTATGTGACAAGAATGGCTGATGACGGCCATCGAGCAATCCAGAATGCATGCGGGCGGTGGTTATGCTCTATCGCAGCGTGAAGCGGAAGATCGAGCCATGGTCAGGCTGGCTTTCCACCCAGATGCGACCACCATGACGCTGAACAATCAGTTGCGCGGTTGCGAGGCCCATGCCGATACCTTCAAAATCCTTGCTGGAATGCACGCGGCTGAATGGTTTGAACAGCCGATCCTGACGTTCCATATTCAGTCCAGCCCCATTGTCCTGCAGAAAATATACCGGCGCAGCCGCATCACCTTCTGCACCGAAGCGGATTGCCGGTGCACTGATCTTGCGCGTGAACTTGATGGCGTTGTCCAGCAGCACTTCCATCAGCTGATGTAACAGCTCTGCGTCACCATATGCTTCCGGAGTCGTTTGAAAATCGAGTTGTGTGCCGGCCAGATTGGGCGCATCCGTACGTTTGCGCAGGCAAGTCAATGCGACTGAGGTCAGATTGACAGGGGTTTGTTCCAGGTCTTTATGATTCAGGCTGGATAGCTTGATCAATGCGCCGATCATCGTGACCTGCCGGTTGGCGCTGTTGCGCACGTGTTCAAGGTACTGGCGTGTCGAATGGGTGTCGACCGCATTTCCGGAATCGGTCAACAGCAAGTCAGCGAAACCCAGGATGGTCATGGCGGGTGTGCGCAGATCATGCGACATGCAATGCAGCAACATCGCTTGCTGTTTCAGCAGCAGGGCATGTTCACGTTGCAGTTCGACGAGCTCCTGTCGCACTTCGGCAAGTGTGGCATCGCTGTCAATATGTGATTCGGGGGCAGGCATGTACAGTGGCAAGGACGGGTTGGAGCGGCGAACCTTATCCGTGGCATTATGGAGCCTTGCTGCGCATTGTGCGCAATATTCTTCAAATGGGTAAAGTGCATGCGCAAGTCCACTGACAAGTCCCGGGTGATCCCGCAGCTGACGCAGCTGGGGCGCAATGTAGCGATTCCGGAATCACCTGAAGCCGCCGTGCTGGAGCGGGTTGCCAACCCGCATCCGCAGCAGCGCTACCTGGCGCGATTCACTGCGCCTGAATTCACTTCGTTATGCCCGATCACAGGGCAGCCGGACTTTGCACAGTTGATGATCGACTATGTGCCGGGCAAGTGGCTGATCGAAAGCAAGTCGCTGAAGTTGTATCTGGCAGCGTTCCGCAACCACGGTGCGTTTCATGAAGATTGCACGGTATCCATCGGCTTGCGATTGCAGCAGTTGGCGCGACCGCGCTGGTTACGTATTGCGGGCTACTGGTATCCGCGCGGCGGCATTCCCATCGATGTGTTCTGGCAGAGTGGCAAACCACCTGCGGGCGTATGGATTCCTGACCAGGGTGTGCCGCCATATCGTGGTCGTGGCTGACTGTTCACGATGTGCGTCGCCCTGATTGGGATTTTCAGCTTGCCTAGCCCGATAGCGCTCGGTATTCTTGCGCGCCTTTCGCTGGATAGCCGCATCAGTCCAGCACAGATTCCGGGCGCGTAGCTCAGCGGTAGAGCACTACCTTGACATGGTAGGGGTCACAGGTTCGATCCCTGTCGCGCCCACCAATCTTTTCTCAGGAACCGATATGCCGATCATCACGCTGCCTGACGGCAGTCAGCGCAGTTTTCCTTCCGCCGTGACCGTGGCCGAGGTGGCTGCCAGCATCGGCGCGGGCCTTGCCAAGGCTGCTCTGGCGGGCAGGGTGGACGGCAGGCTGGTCGATACCTCGTTCCTGATTGAAGCCGATGTGCAGCTGGCCATCGTCACCGAGCGCGATCCCGACGCGCTGGAGATCATTCGTCACTCCACCGCGCATCTGCTGGCCCAGGCGGTCAAGCAACTGTTTCCCGAAGCGCAGGTCACCATTGGCCCGGTGATCGAAGACGGCTTCTATTATGACTTTGCCTACAGCCGCGCCTTTACCCCGGATGATCTGGCGGCGATCGAGCAGCGCATGGCCGAACTGGTCAAGGCAGATCACAAAGTCACACGCCGTGAGATGCCGCGTGATGAAGCTGTCGAGTTCTTCAAAGGTCTGGGTGAGCATTACAAAGCCGAGATCATTGCCAGCATTCCTTCCAATGAGGCGATCAGCCTGTATGGGCAGGCGGACTGGGTAGACCTGTGTCGCGGTCCACACGTACCCAGCACCGGCAAACTCAAGGCCTTCAAGTTGATGAAGCTGGCCGGCGCTTACTGGCGTGGTGATTCCAACAACGAGATGTTGCAGCGTATCTACGGTACGGCGTGGACAGATGAGAAGAGTCTGAAGGCTTACCTGACACGGCTGGAAGAAGCCGAGAAGCGTGATCACCGCAAGATCGCCAAGGCGCTGGATCTGTTTCACATGCAGGAAGAAGCGCCCGGCATGGTGTTCTGGCATGAGCGCGGCTGGCGGATTTATCAGGCGCTCACTCAATACATGAGCGAGCTGTGGAGCAGTAACGGTTATCGCGAAATCCGTACACCCCAACTGGTGGACCGTTCGCTATGGGAGAAGTCGGGTCATTGGCAGAACTTTCATGCCGACATGTTCGTTACCGAGTCGGAAAAGAAGGTGTTTGCGGTCAAGCCGATGAACTGCCCCTGTCACATTCAGGTGTACAACCAGGGCATCAAGAGTTACCGCGATTTGCCGTACAGATTGGCGGAGTTTGGTTCCTGTCATCGCAATGAGGCATCCGGTGCGCTGCATGGTTTGATGCGCGTACGCGGCTTCGTGCAGGACGATGCGCATATCTTCTGCATGGAAGAGCAGATTCAGGAGCGAAGCAATGACGTTCATCGACTTATTGCACAAAGTCTATGAGGACTTCGGCTTCAAGGAAGTCATTTACAAGCTGGCCACCCGCCCCAAGGAACGTATCGGCTCGGACGAAGTCTGGGATCGTGCGGAAAAGGCATTGGCCGAGGCGTTGGATGCCCGCAACCTGCCGTGGAGCGAAAAGCCCGGGTGAGGGCGCGTTCTATGGCCCCAAGATCGAATTCACCCTGAAGGACTCCATTGGCCGGTTCTGGCAATGCGGCACGATTCAGGTGGATTTCTCCATGCCGGGACGACTGGGCGCCGAATATGTGGCCCGCGATGGCAGCAAGCAGGTGCCGGTCATGTTGCACCGGGCGATCTTCGGCTCGCTGGAGCGTTTCATCGGTATTTTGATCGAGGAGCACGCCGGGCCATTTCCCGTTGTGGCTGGCGCCGGTACAGGCGGTATTGATGAATATCACCGATGGCCAGAACGAATACATTGCCAAAGTGGGTGAATTCCTGAAAAATCAGGGGCTTCGCGTAGAAATGGACTTGCGCAACGAGAAAGTGGGCTTTAAGATTCGCGAACATACGCTGCAGCGCGTCCCCTATCTGTTGGTAGCCGGTGAACGCGAAGCAGGTTCCAATACTCTGGCCGTGCGCACGCGCAGCGGCAAGGATCTGGGCTCAATCTCCCTGGAGATGCTGGCGCAGAAACTTGCTGAGGAAGTCGCGAGCCGCGGCCGGATTGTTTTGGATCAAGTTAAATTAGAGGGTTAAACGCATCGCTGCTCCAATCACCAACACCAAGCGCATCAAACGCAATGAAGAAATTTCTGCGCCACGCTTGCGTGTTATCGACGCCGAAGGTAACCAAGCCGGGGTATTGACCCGATTTGAAGCCCTGCAAATGGCCGAGGTCGCGGGCATGGATCTGGTGGAGATTTCTCCCACCGCCGATCCGCCAGTGTGCAAAGTGATGGATTTTGGCAAGTTCCTGTTCGAACAGAACAAGAAGGCGCACGCAGCGAAGCGTAACCAGAAGCAGATACAGATCAAGGAAGTGAAGTTTCGTCCCGGAACGGAAGAAGGCGATTATCAGGTGAAGCTACGTAACCTGATTCGCTTTCTGACGGAAGGGGACAAGGCCAAGATAGTGTTGCGCTATCGTGGTCGCGAAATGGCTCATCAGGAAATCGGACGTGAGCTTCTGAATCGAGTGCAGCAAGACTTGGCCCAAGTGGGCTCGGTGGAGCAGTTCCCGATGATGGAAGGTCGACAGATGGTGATGCTGATCGGGCCAAAAAAGAAGTGAGCAACCTTTTCCATCCATAACTGGATGGAGGGTTGTCCCGCCTTGAGATCTGCGGCTTTCGGGCATGCAGATTGAACAGGCTAAAGAAATCTGGAGTTGTTACATGCCTAAGTTGAAAACCAACCGGGCAGCGGCGAAGCGTTTTCGCCCCACTGCCAATGGGTTCAAAAGAGCCCAGTCTCATCGTCGTCACATTCTGACCAAGAAACCCAGCAAGCGTAAGCGTCAGCTGCGGTCACCAAGCATGGTGTCCAAGCAGGATTTGCCGCGTCTGGATTCCTTGCTGCCTAACATTTAAGTCGGAGGTGACACATGGCTCGCGTTAAACGGGGTGTGATTGCTCGCGCCCGACACAATAAAGTTCTCAAGAAAGCGAAGGGTTACTACAACGCCCGTCGTAAAGTATTCCGTGCTGCCAAGCAGGCGGTCATCAAGGCGGGTCAATACGCCTATCGTGACCGTCTCGCCAAGAAGCGTGATTTCCGCGCTCTATGGATCACGCGTATCAACGCTGCGGCACGCGTCTATGGCCTGTCCTACAGCAAGCTGATTGCTGGCATCAATGAAGCCGGACTGGTCATCGACCGCAAGGTTCTGGCCGATCTGGCGATTCACGACACAGTTGCATTTGGTGCGATCGTTGAGCGCGCCAAGGCAGCTTTGGCAACCGTGAAGGCTGCCGCCTAAAAGCTGGGATTTGTCGATCCGCAAGCGGATCAACAGAATCAGGCCGCGCCATTCTGCATGAATTGGCGCGGCTTTTTTGTCTTGAGACAGCACGAAGAAAATGACTGATTCATCCAATGACATTCAAACGCTGGTGTCGGCCGCCATAGCTGAGATCCAGGCCTGCGCCAGTCTTGCCAGCCTGGATCAGATCCGCGTGCGCCTGCTGGGCAAAAAAGGTGAACTCACCAGTCAATTGAAGAATCTGGGGCAGATGGATGCTGAAGCGCGTCGCGCTGCCGGCGCCATCGTCAACACCGCCAAAGAAGAGCTGAGTGTCGCGCTCGATATGCGCCGTGATGCACTCGAATCCGAGCAGCTGGCGCACAAACTCGCCGCTGAAACCATTGATGTGACCTTGCCGGGTCGCGGTCAAACCATGGGGGGATTGCATCCCGTGACACGGGTGCGGCAACGCATCGAACAATTGTTCCGCAATGCAGGATTTTCTGTTGTGGATGGCCCGGAAATCGAAGATGACTGGCACAACTTCGAGGCGCTGAACATTCCCGGCAATCATCCTGCGCGCGCCATGCATGATACGTTTTACTTTGGTGATGGTCGCTTGCTGCGCACTCATACCTCGCCGGTGCAGGTGCGGGCCATGCGTGATCAGGGAGCGCCGTTGTGCGTGATTGCGCCGGGTCGTGTCTATCGTTGTGATTCGGACATGACTCATACGCCCATGTTTCACCAGGTGGAAGGGCTGGTGGTCGATGAAAACATCAGCTTCGCCAACCTCAAGGCAGTGCTGCATGATTTCATGAAGGCGTTCTTTGAGACCGATGTCCGCATGCGTCTGCGGCCTTCGTATTTCCCTTTCACCGAGCCTTCAGCAGAGGTTGATATTTCCTGCGTGTCCTGTGGCGGCAAAGGCTGTCGGGTCTGCAAACAAACTGGCTGGCTGGAAGTGGCTGGCTGCGGCATGGTGCATCCGAATGTGTTGCGCGCGGTAGGCATTGATCCGGAACGCTACACGGGATACGCGTTTGGCATGGGCGTCGAGCGCCTGACCATGCTGCGCTACAAGGTCAACGATATTCGTTTGTATTTCGAGAACGACCTCAATTTCCTGAAGCAGTTCAACTGAAGCAATCATGAAAGTCAGTCTGCAAAGTTTGTCGCGTTGGGTGGATGTTGGGTATGACATCCCTGCCTTGTCACATGCACTTACCATGGCGGGGCTGGAGATTGAAGGCCAATCCACTGCTGCACCAGCGATGTCCGGTATTGTGGTTGCTGAAGTGATTGCGACCAGCAAGCACCCCGACGCTGAGAAGTTGTCGGTATGCCGGGTCAATGATGGCCAACAGGAAATCCAGATTGTATGTGGCGCCAGCAATGTACGTGCTGGCATCAAGGTGCCGCTGGCAACCGTTGGCGCAAAGTTACCAGGCGGAATGGAAATCAAGGCAGCCAGACTGCGCGGTGTCGAGTCTTTCGGCATGCTGTGTTCCGCAAAAGAGCTGGGCCTTGCTGAAGAAAGTCAGGGCCTGCTCGAATTACCTGCGGACTTGAAGGCGGGTGAGGATCTGGTCAAGGCGCTTGCGCTGGATGATGTGATTTTCGAGATCAATCTGACACCCAATCGCGGTGATTGCATGAGCGTGCTGGGAGTGGCGCGTGAAGTGGCGGCACAACGCAGTGTTGCGCTGAATGTTCCTGCGCAAGCCCGGGCGGAGGCAGCGCATGCACAGGTTTTCCCTGTGCGCATCGAATCAACTGGCTGCGGCAAATTCGTCAGTCGACTTATCAAGGGCATCACACCCGCTGCCCGGTCACCATGGTGGCTGCAGGAGCGCCTGCGTCGCGCCGGAGTGCGTTCCATTAACGCCATTGTGGACATTACCAACTATGTGTTGCTGGAACTGGGTCAGCCCATGCATGCCTATGATTTGGGCAAGTTGCAGGGTGGTATCGTGGTTCGACAGGCGGTGCATGAAGAACAATTGACGTTGCTTGATGGCAAATCAATCAAACTGACCGACGATATTCTGGTCATCGCCGATCGACAAAATGTACTCGGCATGGCCGGTGTCATGGGCGGACTGGATACCGCCATCAGCGATAGCACAACCGATGTATTGCTTGAGGTTGCGTTTTTCGAACCGGATGCCATCGCCGGGCGTGGTCGCCGTTTCGGTCTGGTGACAGATGCTTCACAGCGATTTGAACGAGGGGTCGATTTCAATCTGCAAGAGCGCGCCATGGAGCTTGCTACCGAGCTGGTTCTGCAGTGCGCAGGCGGAACAGCGGGGCCGACGCAAGTCACCGTAGGCACAGCAGGAACCACACATCCCCGGCGTAATGCCATTGCTTTGCGTCATGCCCGGCTTGGCAGGGTTCTGGGCCACGATATTTCGCGTAGTGAAGTAGAGCGCATCATTACCGGTTTGGGAATGCAGGCAGAAGCCACTGCGGATGCTTCGGGTTGGCACATCACGCCGCCCAGTTGGCGTTTCGATCTCGCCATTGAAGAAGATCTGATCGAAGAGATCGCGCGCATCTACGGATACGACCGGATTCCCGCTACACCGGCCATGGCCAGACAACGGCCGAGCGTTCTGACCGAGACGCGGATCCCGCTGGAGCGTGTTGCTCAGGCACTGGTGGATCGCGGCTATCAGGAAGCCATTACTTACAGTTTCACTGATCCCACCATTCAGCGGGCGCTGTTTCCCGATACTCCGGCACTGGTTTTGAGCAATCCGATCTCGGCTGAGCTGGGCGTCATGCGCCTGTCCCTCTGGCCCGGGTTGATACAGGCCGTGCTGCATAACCAGAAGCGACAGCAACCGCGTGTTCGGCTGTTTGAAACGGGCAGACGGTTTTCAGCTGATGGCCGACATGAGACTGCGGTTATTGCCGGTGTGGTGGGCGGCACCCTGGTCAGCAAGCAATGGGGTACGCAACCCGTCCAGGCAGATTTTTATGATGCCAAAGCAGATGTCGAATCTTTGCTGACACTGACCGGGCAAGTGGATGAGTTCACGATCGAGGCAGCACAGCATCCGGCATTGCATCCAGGTCAGTCAGCGCACATTCTGCGGCGAGGCCAGGTAGTGGGTTGGCTGGGTGCATTGAGTCCAGCGCTGGTCAAGTCATTGGATATGGTCTATCCGGTGTTCGTATTCGAGCTTCAGATAAATTTTTGCTTTGTTTCGCAACTGCCAGAATATAAAGAGATATCAAAATTTCCAATGGTGCGCCGGGACTTGGCATTGGTGGTCAATGAGGAGCTGCAATTCAGTCATCTGGCTGCTGCTGTACGGGAATCAGCCGGTCCCTTGCTTAAAGACGTCGGGATTTTTGACGTTTATCAAGGCGAAGGCTTGGAGAAAGGCAAGAAAAGCATAGCCTTAGGAATTAATTTGCAGGATACTTCGCGAACACTCAATGATGCTGAGGTCGACACTGCAATGAAGCGGATCGTCGAACATCTGGCGCAACGATTGGATGCAAGACTTCGATAAATAAGTCCGAGACGAATAACAATGGCGGCACTTACCAAGGCAGAAATCGCAGAGGCGCTGTTTGACCAGTTGGGGTTGAACAAACGCGAAGCTCGCGAGCTGATTGATACCTTTTTCGAGGAAATTCGCACTGCCTTGTCCAATGGCGAGCAGGTGAAGCTATCCAGCTTCGGAAATTTTGACTTGCGCGACAAGAACCAGCGCCCCGGCCGCAACCCCAAGACGGGCGAAGAAATACCCATCAGTGCGCGACGCGTAGTGACGTTCCGCCCCGGCCAGAAGCTCAAGGCTCGAGTAGAAGCGTATGTTGGAACCCGCGAATAACAACGAGTTACCGCCGATTCCTGGCAAACGCTACTTCACGATTGGTGAGGTGAGCGAGCTGTGCGCGGTCAAGCCGCATGTGTTGAGATACTGGGAACAGGAGTTCGAACAACTCAGTCCGGTCAAGCGGCGGGGCAATCGCCGCTATTACCAGCGTCAGGATGTGCTGGTGATCCGACAGATCAGAAGTCTGTTATATGACCAAGGGTTCACGATTGGTGGCGCACGTAATCGCCTGGAAGGCGAGGAAGCTCGCGATGATGCAACTCAGACCCAGCAAGTCGTGAGGCAGTTGCGTACCGAGCTTGAAGATATCCTGAAAATTCTGCGCCGATAAAGCGTACGCCACAGATAAATATCTTTTAGGCATCGGGCGCTTCCGCTATGATTCGCGCCCCGCGTGACCTGAGGTTGAAATACCCGGGGCATCGGCCGGTCGGGACGTGGCGCAGCCTGGTAGCGCACTTGCATGGGGTGCAAGGGGTCGGAGGTTCAAATCCTCTCGTCCCGACCAATCCGATTTTTCATTCCCGCATCAGCAGCGAAGCTCCATTCGCCTGATTACCAATACCCGTCTGACAATGATGACGCTTGTAAGCGGCCCTCAGACAAGTAGACTCACAGATCTGCACATAATATTCGGTATAGATCAGGGGTTTCGGCAGCGTGTCAGAAAGCACAGCGCATGACGCTTGGGAAGAGGAGGTGCTGGCCACTTGGGGGCTGAGCACGTCACCGTTTTCCGAAGTAACCGCTGATCAGAGCTTTTTCCCTGGTGAACAATACTTGCGTGCGCTGGATTTCATGCGGCGCGTGTTGTGTTCACAGGTTTCTGCGGGAGTGCTGACTGGCGAAAAAGGTGTTGGCAAGAGCTTGCTGGTCAGGTTGTTTCTGGCCAGCCTGGACGACCGCATTCTGGTTGCCCATGTGCAGCGAACTGATCTGGCGCCGCGCGACTTCCTGTTCGAGATATTGCGACAGTTTGGTGTGGAGCTGGATCGCGAGGATCGTACCGATCGCCGTCTGGTTCTGGAACGGTATTTGTCGCATCAGGCAAGTAATGGCCGCATCTGCCTGTTAATTATAGAAAATGCGCAAAGCATGCAGCCCTTGGTGCTTGAGGAATTACGCTTCATTGCCTCACTCGAATCCGAAGGGATTCGACTGATCAAACTGCTCCTGTTGGGGCACCCGCAGCTGAATCGGGTGGTGGACTCGCCGCGTCTTAACAAGCTGGTGCCCAGTGGTGTACCGCGCGTCAGCATCGGTGGGTTGTCTGAAGATCAGTTGGCCAACTACGTGGCTCACCGCTTGCGTGCGGCAGGTGCGACTGACCCTGATCATGTCTTGCCACACACGCTGATTACCTTGTTGTACCAGCTGTCTAATGGTGTGCCTGCAACGGTTAACCATATTTGCAGCCGTGCGCTGGCTGTTGCCGCCGTCGAAGGCCTCAGCGCCATCAATGAACAGTCGGTACTGACCGCTGCATTGCAGCTCGGGATGGCGGTGCCCTCGGCCGAGTTCACTACGGATTTTCCGACTGAATACACCACCGACACACAGCAGGCCTTGCTGCTGGTTTCGATGCGGGGTGGTGTTGATGATGTGCAGCCTCTGCTGCTGCAACGGATGTTGATCGGTCGCAGTGAACTGGCAGACATCAGGATCGACAGCGCCTTTGTCAGTCGTTACCACGCATTGATTGTTCGTGAGCCAGGGCAGGACTTGCTGGTTGACCTGGGCAGCACCAATGGAGTTCTGGTGAATTCGAACCGGGTGGTGCGTCGTGTGCTGCAGCATCGTGATCTGATTCAGATCGGTCCGGTGCGTATCACCTATCTCAACCCCGAACTGTCTGCGCCGGTTGTCACCGACAGTTCGGAGACGCTCAGTTTTTCCCGAACCGGCGCAGCCAATAACGAACATTCCGTGTTCGCATTTGGCAGGTTCAATGAATCCAGCTGACCTGCGTCGAACTGCCTGATCCAGCGCGACTTTATGGCTTGCCGGCAGCGAACGCTGCCAGTAGAGTGTCGCGTCCTGCGCAACCCCTGACCGGTGCGCAATTCCGTGCAGTTATCAAGAGAACAAGCTGTGGCTCAAAGCGCCGTGGATTCATCAGTACTGACTCAGCAGTGGCAGGTTCACAAGTTCGGTGGCTCCAGCGTGGCCGACGCGCAATGCATGGAACGCGTGGCTCATATTCTAGAGCAGGATCCCCACCAGCGCATGGCAGCGGTGTTATCTGCCTGTCGCGGCGTCACCGACGCCATGCTCAATCTGGTGATCTCGGCAGAGCGTCAGGAATCGACCGTTGCCGATCAGCTGGAAGCGGTGCGGCAGCGGCATATCCGCATTGCCGAGACTCTGCTCAATGAGGCGGACCGCAAGGAATACATAGCGCTGCTGGATCACGACTGTCAGGACATCACCAGCATTCTGCACACCGTTGCCCTGATCCGTGCTGCCTCGCAAATGGTGCGGGATCTGGTGGCCGGCTTCGGCGAAATCTGGTCGACGCGGCTGTTCATGCGCTATCTGCGTAGCCGCGGCAAACGTCCCGGTATGGTGGAGTGGATCGATGCACGCGATATCGTCAGTGTCGACTGGAATCCATTGGGGCCTGCGGTGCGCTGGGAAGATTCGCGCGCCAATACCGCGCGGGTCATTCAGCACAAGGGACCGACGACACTGATCGTCACCGGGTTCATCGCCCGCGATGCCAAAGGCTTGCAGACCACGCTGGGACGCAACGGCAGTGACTTCTCCGGTTCGATCTTTGGCGCATTGCTGAATGCGTCCGAGATCATCATCTGGACCGATGTGGATGGGGTGCTCAGCGCCGATCCACGTCTGGTGCCCGATGCACAGGTCATCGACTCGTTGTCGTACAACGAAGCCATGGAGCTGGCGTACTTCGGCGCCAAGGTCATTCATCCGCAGACCATGGCGCCCGCCGTGGCGCAGAACATTCCCATCTGGATTCGCAATACTTTCGCGCCGCAAAAAGCCGGCACGCTGATTTGCGCCAAACCGGAGTCCGAATTGCTGGTCAAGGGCATTACCAGCTTCGACAAGATCGCACTGGTGAATCTGGAAGGTGCGGGCATGATTGGCGTGCCCGGTACGGCGCATCGCCTGTTCGGTGCACTGCGTGAGCATGGCATTTCGGTGATCCTGATTTCACAGGGCAGCTCCGAGCATTCCATCTGTTTTGCGATACCCGAAGCCGAAGCCAGCAAGGCCGAACATGTGGTGCGCGACGCCTTCCACAGCGAACTGCGTCAGGGCCAGATTCAACGCGTCGAAGTAGCCCACGATTGCAGCATTCTGGCGGTGGTGGGCGATGGCATGGCCGGTGCGCATGGCGTGGCTGCCAAGGTGTTCAATGCGCTGGGCGCTGCGGGTGTCAGCGTCAAAGCCATTGCGCAGGGCGCTTCGGAACGCAATATTTCCGTGGTGATTGATGGCAAGCATTCGGCGCGTGCGCTGCGTTCGGTGCATTCCAGCTTCTATCTGTCACCGAATACCGTATCCATTGGCGTGATCGGGCCGGGCGTGGTGGGTGGCGCTTTCATTGATCAACTGGCCTCACAGGTCAAACGCCTGGCGCGTGATTTTCATGTGGATTTGCGCGTGCGCGGCGTGATGCAGTCAAAACGCATGCAGCTGGTGAACGGTGAGCTGCCGCTGGAAAACTGGCGTGACCAGTTGAGCAAACTGGGTGAAGGTGAGGCCGCTGACCTGCAACGATTTGCTGCGCACATCCACGCCAGTCACCTGCCGCACGCCATCATCGTCGATTGCTCCGCCAGTGCTGACATAGCCAGCCATTATGCCGAGTGGCTGGCGGCGGGCATTCATGTGGTCACGCCTAACAAGAAGGCCAACAGCGGTGACTATCAGTATTACCAGAGTCTGCACGCGGCGCGCCGCGCCGGTGGTTCGCACTATCTCTATGAAGCTACCGTGGGTGCTGGTTTGCCGGTCATCCAGACTCTGCATGATCTGCGTGAGACCGGTGATGAGATTCAGCGTATTGAAGGCATTCTCTCTGGCACGCTGGCGTATCTGTTCAATGTTTACGATGGCACTCGACCCTTCTCCGCAGTAGTGCTGGAAGCCAAAGCCAAGGGTTACACTGAACCGGATCCCCGTGATGATCTATCCGGCCTCGATTTCGCACGCAAGGTTGTCATCCTCGGTCGCGAGATGGGTCTGAATCTGGAGCTGAAAGATGTGGCGCTGGAATCACTGGTGCCGGACGCGCTCAAGGCTTGCAGTGTTGAGGAATATCTCAAGCGCCTGCCCGAGTTTGATGCGCAAATGCAGCAACGTCTGGAAGCAGCGCGCAGCCGTAATCATGTGTTGCGTTACATCGGTTCACTCGATGCCGCATCACGCCAGGCAACCGTGGGGCTGGTAGAGCTGCCGCGCAGCCATACTTTTGCGAATATCAATCTCACCGACAACGTCGTGCGTTTCAGCACCAGTCGCTACAACCAGAATCCACTGGTAGTGCAGGGGCCCGGCGCCGGTCCTGAGGTCACAGCGGGAGGTGTGTTTGCCGATCTGTTGCGTGTCTGTGCTTATCTGGGTGCCAAGCTGTAATGAATCATTCAAGTAATTCAGGTCGCCAGTCGGCCACCGCTTTTGCACCCGCCAGCGTCGGCAATGTCGCCGTTGGTTTCGATGTGCTGGGCCTGAGCGTGCAAGCCATCGGTGATCAGGTGACCGCACGGCGTACGGTTGAGTCAGGCGTGCGCATTGCCGCCATCAATGGCGTAGTGCGCGATCTGCCACTGGATGCGGCGCGCAATACGGCGGGCCGCGCCGTGATGAGCATTGTGGAAGAACTGAAGCTTGCTTATGGCATAGAACTGACCATTGAAAAGGGTATTCCACTGGGCTCGGGGCTGGGTGGTTCGGCCGCTTCAGCCGTGGCCGCCGTAGTGGCGGTCAATGCCCTGCTGTCCACGCCGCTCAGCAAGCTGGAGCTGCTCAAGCACGCCATGCGTGGTGAAGAAGTGGCCAGCGGTTCGGTGCACGTCGATAACATCGCGCCATCGCTGTATGGTGGTCTGGTGCTGACTGTCGGTGTCGATAATCCGAACGTGAAACAGATTCCCATGCCCGAGGGAATTCGCTGCGTGCTGGTGCATCCGCACATGGTGCTGGCCACCAAGGATGCGCGCAAGATTCTCAAGCCGGATGTCAGTCTGTCCGATGTGATCTGGCAAACCGCCAATCTCGCCGGCTTTCTTGCCGGCTGCTATACCAATGATCTGCGCCTGATTGGTGAGTCGCTGAATGACGTGATCATCGAGCCACAGCGCCGTGTATTGATTCCCGGCTTCGATGCGGTCAAACAGGCTGCCATGAATGCTGGCGCGCTAGGTTGTTCCATTTCCGGCGCGGGGCCCACCGTATTCGCCTGGTTACCCGCCGACAAGGCTGAAGCAGCGCGTGATGGCATGGTCGCCGCATTTGCTGCGGCCGGGCTGGGCAGTGATGCATGGATCTCGACGCTGGAAGCGCATGGCGCCCGAGTAATTGATTAGGTAGTTACTAATTAGATAGTGAATTGCACCGATCTGATTCTTCACTGGTTTTATTGAATGTTGTTTCATAGCACCCGCAATCCCGAACATCGTGTAACGTTGAGCGCAGCCATTGCGCAGGGACTTGCGCCCGATGGCGGGCTGTACGTTCCGGATTCGCTGCCGAAATTTACTGCGAAGGATTTTGATGGCCTGAGTGAAATGTCGGACATCGCCACCCGGTTGATTGCGCCGTTTGCAGAAGGCGATGCATTGGCGCCAGTATTGGCAGACGTTTGTCGTGATGCCTTCAACTTTCCGGCGCCGCTGGTGGCATTGCAAGGTACACCCGGTCCCGCTTCCGTACTGGAACTGTTTCATGGCCCCACTTCTGCGTTCAAGGATTTCGGCGCGCGTTTCCTCGCGGCCAGTCTGGAGCGTATCCGTGCTGGCAAGTCGCGCCGCTTGAGTATTCTGGTCGCGACTTCCGGCGATACCGGTGGCGCAGTGGCCGCTGCATTTCACCGTCGTCCCTGGGTCGAAGTAGGCGTGCTGTATCCCAAAGGATTGGTGTCGCAGCGCCAGGCCGCGCAGCTGGCTTGCTGGGGCGACAATGTGCGTACCTTCAGTGTGAACGGCACCTTCGATGAATGTCAGCGCATGGTGAAGGAAGCCTTCGCCGATGCTTCACTGGCGCAGACGCATGAATTGTCTTCAGCCAACAGCATCAACATCGGTCGCCTGTTGCCACAAATGGTGTACTACGTGCGTAGCGCGCTGGAAATCTGGCGTCGCACCGGCAAGCCTGCCAACTTCATCATTCCCAGTGGCAATCTCGGCAACTCGATGGCCTGCATCTGGGCGCGCGCCACGGGCCTGCCCATCGGCAAGGTGATTCTGGCCACTAATGCCAATCGCACGATTACCGACTTTCTGGAATCCGGTGAATGGCAGCCACGCCAGAGCGTAGCCACACTGGCTTCCGCCATGGATGTGGGCAACCCCAGCAACATGGAACGGCTGCGTGCCCTGTACAAGTTAGACGAGATTCGTCAGCAGATCACCGCCGTCAGCGTCAGTGATGCGCAGATTCGTGCGCGCATCAAACAGGATGCGCAGGTATTGCAGCAAGTGTGGTGTCCGCATACCGCCACGGCGGCCGAGGTTTACTGGCATCTGCCCAGTGCGCAGCAGGGCGAACACTGGGTGCTGGTGTCCACCGCGCATCCGGCCAAGTTCAATGACATCGTTGAGCCCCTGATTGGCCGCGAAGTGCCAGTGCCGGCCGCGCTGGCGCAACTGCTGGCCTTGCCGGGTCAGGAAACAGAAATCGAACCAAAGTTGGCTGCGTTGCGTGAGCAATTGCAGGGAGCAAAAACCTCGTGACTGAAGTAGTTCCTTTCTGGGTCTATCCCGTCGCCGGCGCAGCAGTGCTTACCGCAGCACTGGTAGCAGGGATTCGCGCTTACCTCGTGCATCGGAGCCTGCGGCTCAATGAGGAGCGCATCGACTCCATCGCTTATGAAGTACTGCGCAATGTGCTGATCCCGAACGGCAATGGGGGTCAGCTGCATCTGAACTATCTGTTGCTCACCGAACGCGGCCTGCTGGTGCTGGATCTGTTCGATGTGCCGGGCGCCGTATTTGGCGGCGATCAGATGTTTCAGTGGACGGCCATCGGTCGCAAGCTGCGTTTCACCTTCGCCAATCCGCAGCCCATCATGTATGACCGCATGGCCGCAGTGAAACTGCTGGCCGGTCCGGTGCCTGTAGAGGGGCGTCTGGTGTTTACCCAGCGCGGTGATTTCCCCAAAGGCAAGCCCAAGTACGTGGTGCGCATTGATCACCTTACCGCAGACTTTCCGGTAGTGGATCGATCACGCGGTAATGTGGCGGCTGCATTTGGTGATGTCTGGCAGAACATCAAGCAGCAGACACAGCCGAATCTGCACGGCTGAGAGCTTGGTCAAAGTGCATGCGGTGCTGGTCAGTCGTTCCAGCGAAACAGCTTCAAGGCATTGGCCGTCGTCGCTGCGCGTAACAGCTCCACGGATTCATCGCGACAGGCTGCCAGTGTTGCCAGTACTGCAGGCAGGTACATGGGTTCGTTGCGATGTGATTTCGGTTTGGGCGTCAGTGTGCGCGGAATCAGGTAGGGCGCATCGGTTTCCACCAGCAGTCGTTCCAGCGGAATGACCTTCACGGCGTCACGCAGCGACTGGCCGCGCCGCTCATCGCAGATCCAGCCGGTAACGCCCACATACAGGCCCATTTCCACGTAGCGTGTTGCCTGCTCGACGGTGCCGGTAAAGCAGTGCGCAACACCGCCTGTCAGCGCCGGCAGATATTCACTGAGGATGCCTGCAAAACTCTCGTGGGCATCACGTTCGTGCAGGAACACGGGTTTGCCGACTTCTGCCGCCAGTTGTAACTGCCAGCGAAAAACCTGCTCCTGTTGTTCATGCGTGGAGAAATTGCGGAAGTAATCGAGCCCGCATTCGCCCACCGCCAGCACCAGCGGATCGGATAGTAATTCACGCAGTGCCGGCAATTGCGATTCGTCCATGTCCCGGGCGTGATGCGGATGCACGCCCGCTGTGGCGCGCAGCTGCTGGCTGTGGCTACGCGCCAGCTCGATGGCGGCGCGGCTGTGGGGCAGATCGCTACCGGTGAGCAGCATGCGGGTCACGCCCACGGAGGTGGCGCGTGCCAGCACGGCTGGCACGATCATGGTCAAAGCTGTCGTGGCTGAGGTTGAGGCCAATGTCGATCAAGCAGCGCGTTCCCGGAGTGAATTGTGGGCTTAAAAGTTCAGACCCAAGATTGTAATGCCAAAGTCAATGCGCAATGATCAGGAAATGGATGTCCTGATCGCTCACTGCAGAAGCCGGTTGATCAAGCTGACTACGAGCTTGCTGTGTGCCGTGTTGCTCTGTGCTTCGGCCAGTGCACAGACCGAACAGCTGCGTGATCTGGCCGGGCGGCTGGAGTATGGGTTTTACGCTGCCGATACACGGGCGTTGCAACAGGACTTGCAGACACTGATGACACTGGAGACAGAGGCGAGCGATGCACGCCTGCGTGACCAGCATCTGGGCTATGCACGCTGGAAGCTGTCCGAACTGCTGATGCGCAGTGATCCGGTACGCGCCGCTGAGCTGGCAGAGGTTTGTGCCAATGTCAGGCCAGACCTTGCTGATGTGCAGGTTGCTCTTCAGCATGCGGTGCGGGCAGCCTGTGCGGCGATGCTGGAGAAACTGCGTCCGGTGCGGGGCGTGTTGTACCGGCGTGAACGTGAAGCGGCGCTGTTGCAGGCGCGCAAACTGGGCAGCAAGCTGCCACAGGTTCAACTGGTCGAGAGCTGGGTAAAGGTAACGAATGGTGAAGCAGTGAGTGCGGTCACGCTGCGAAGCTTGGTGGCAGCTTATGACGCCGCCAGCATCAGCGAGCTGGCCACTGCCACCTTGTGGGGACATGCGGAAGCCTGTTATCTGCTGGGCCAGGCAGAAATGCAGCGTGAGGACTTGCTGGCAGCACGTAATGCCCTGGAACGTGCGGTACTGCTGGCGCCCGACTACCAGGCTGCGCAGTTGCTGCTGCGTAACCTCAGCGTGAAGTAGTGATATGGTCGGAATTGAATTGAGGCATCTGACGCCATCCCAACATACACATCAGCAGCTACCACTGCTGGTTGAACAGACCGAGCCCCGCTGGCAGGTGCGAGTCAGCCCGCGTGCGCGTCGACTGTCAATTCGCGTCTATCCGGCGGGCAGGGTGGAAGTCGTGGCGCCACCGCGCGCTTCCGCCGGCATGGTGCAACAGTTCGTCAGCAAGCATCGTGACTGGATTGAGGCGCGTGTCAGTGAATGCGCGGCGCAGCAGCGACTCATGACACCACCTTCTGAAGTTCCGCTGCTGGCTATCGGGCAAATGGTACAGGTGACCTATCGTCATGAAGCAGGCCAGCCGCGGCTGCGTCATCCGGCTCCACAGCAAGTGCTGCTGCGCGGTACAGTCGCAGAAACCAGAAACTGGTCGCGACTGCTGACGGCCTGGCTGGTCGAGCTTGCGAATCATGAATTCGAGTCACGCCTGCGACAGCTGGCAACGGCGCATGGCTTTGAGTTTGATCGTTTGCAGATCCGGCGCCAGCGAACCCGTTGGGGCAGTTGTTCTTCTTCGGGCACCATCAGTCTCAATATGTGCGCCTTGTTCCTGCGGCCAGCAGTGCTGCGCTACCTGATGATTCACGAGCTGTGTCATACGCGACACATGAATCATTCGGCACGATTCTGGAATCTGGTGCAGGCTATCGAACCGGATTACCGTGCGCTGGACAAGGAATTGACGCAGGCCTGGCGACAGGTGCCCGCCTGGATATTTGTCCGCTAATACTTTCAATCCGTTTTCATTGGCAGTGACACTATGTCAGATACTGAAAAATCACTTACTCACGCTTCACTGGATCTCAGCAATGAGCTCATCCACTGGGATCTGGGTACGTCGAAAAGTTATGGCGAGTATCTGAATCTGGACAAGATTCTCAGTGCCCAGCAGACCAACACCTTTGAGCATGATGAGATGCTGTTCATCATCATTCACCAGGCCAGCGAGCTGTGGATGAAGTTGTGCATTCATGAACTCACCGCGGCGCTCAAGCACATTCAGCGTGACGATCTCGGCCCGGTGGACAAGAGTCTGACGCGCGTCTCGCGCATTCAGGCGCAGCTGACGCAGTCGTGGGACGTGTTATCAACCATGACGCCCATGGACTATTCGGCATTCCGCAATTCACTGGGCAAGGCGTCCGGGTTCCAGTCATACCAGTACCGCATGCTGGAATTCCTGATCGGCAACAAGAACGCCAGCATGATCGAAGTGCATCGGCGCGATGTCGATATTTACGCCATGCTGGAACGAACACTGAACAGTCCGGGGTTGTACGATGAAACCCTGCGTCTGCTCAGTCGGCGTGGCTTCGGTGTTCCGGTGGAGTATCTGGATCGCGACTGGTCATTGCCTTATCAGGCCAGCAAACAGGTGGCGGCTGCCTGGCTGGCCGTGTATCACAATCGCGAAGAGCACTGGGATTTGTACGAGCTGGCGGAAAAGCTGGTCGATCTGGATCACAAGTTCCAGTTATGGCGTTTCAGCCACATGAAAACAGTGGAGCGCATCATTGGTTACAAGCGTGGCACGGGCGGCAGCAGTGGCGTGAATTACCTGAACAAGGCTCTGGAGCTGCGCTTTTTTCCGGAGCTATGGTCGGTCAGGACTTCGATGTAGAACTGGTTGCGTCATGTGCAACCAGTACCTGCATCGACCAGTACGAGGTGATGTGCCTAGAAGTACTTCTTCAAATCCATGCCTTTGTACAGGCCGGCGACTTGCTCTTCGTAGCCGTTGAACATCAAGGTGGGTTGACGTGAATTGAACAGGCTGCCGCCCGAACCGATGCGGCGTTCGCGGGCCTGACTCCAGCGTGGATGATCGACCTGCGGATTCACGTTGGAATAAAAACCATATTCACCGGGTGCAGAAATATTCCACGAGGTCGGTGGCTGCTTCTCGGTGAAGCGGATTTCCACAATCGACTTGATACTTTTGAAGCCGTACTTCCAGGGCGTGACCAGCCGTATCGGCGCACCGTTCTGATTGGGCAGAGTCTGGCCGTACAGACCCACGGCCATGAAGGCCAGCGGATTCATGGCTTCGTCGATGCGCAGGCCTTCTACATAGGGCCAGTCCAGAACCTCGTAGCGTTGTCCAGGCATTTCACTGGGACGCATCACGGTTTTGAACGCCACGTACTTGGCTTTGGCAGTCGGTTTGAAGCGCGCCAGCAAATCCTTCAGGGGAAAGCCCACCCAGGGAATGACCATCGACCACGCTTCCACACAGCGGAAGCGATAGATGCGTTCTTCCGAGTGCATGCGGTTTGAGAATGTCTTCCAGGGTGAAGTTGCCTTTCACTTCGCATTCGCCATCGATCTTCACGCTCCACGGCGTGGGTTTGAAGTTACCGGCGTTCTGCGCCGGGTCTTCCTTGTCGGTGCCGAATTCGTAGAAATTGTTGTAGGTGGTGATGTCCTGGTAACTATTGGGCGCTTCCTTGACGCTGAACTGGGCGCTCTTGGCATAGTTAAGTTTCTGCACTGCGGCCTGCGCGCTGTCTGGCCATGCCAGATGGGCCACATTGGTAATAAGACCAGCAGCCACGGCCGCTTTGAGCAGGTCGCGGCGGTTGAGATACGCCGATTCCGGCGTGATCTCCGAGGGCAGGATCTTCGCGCAGTCTTCAGGTCTGGAGCGACGAATCAACATGGCGGTACCTTGAATTGATGCTGGGCTGTGTCTGAATATACGTCTGGCTGTAGCGTTGGGTTACAGTCGATGCGGCTACCTGGCGGCCAATTGCCGCAATACATAGTGCAGGATACCACCGTGCTGGAAGTATTCGCGTTCCTTGGGCGTGTCGATGCGTACCCGCACGGTGAATTGAAACGGCTTGCCTGATTCGGGTCTGGCCAGCACGGTGACCTGATTGGCTGTACCGTTCTGCACGCCGGTAATGTCGAAGGTTTCTTCGCCAGTCAGTCCCAGTGTCTGGGCATTCTCTCCGTCGTTGAATTGCAGTGGCAGCACGCCCATGCCGATCAGGTTGGAGCGGTGAATGCGTTCAAAGCTTTCCGCGATCACTGCCTTGATACCCAGCAGCATGGTGCCCTTGGCGGCCCAGTCACGCGATGAACCAGTGCCGTATTCCTTGCCGGCGAGAATAATCAATGGCGTACCTTGCTGCTGATAACGCATCGACGCATCGTAGATGCTCATGATTTCGCCCGAGGGAATGTGGCGGGTAATGCCGCCTTCTACGCCCTGCACCAGCAAGTTGCGCAAGCGGATGTTGGCGAAGGTGCCGCGCATCATCACTTCATGATTGCCACGTCGCGAACCATAGGAATTGAAATCCGGTGCGGCAACACCCTGCGCCAACAGGTACTGCGCAGCCGGACTGGCGCTGGCGATATCACCGGCCGGCGAGATATGGTCGGTGGTCACCGAGTCACCCAGCAACGCCAGCACCCGTGCTGCATTCACATCTGCAACCGGTGTGAGTGACATGCTCATGCCCTCGAAATAGGGCGGGTGCTTCACATAGGTGGAGTCTTCATTCCAGTGATACAGCTGGTCGGTTGGAACCTGGATGCTGTTCCAGTTGGCATCGCCGTCGTAAACGCTGGCATAGCCGTGTGTGAACATCTGCGCATCAACCTTGCTCATTGCGGCGTGAACTTCAGCTGGCGTGGGCCAGAGATGCTGCAGATACACCAGGCTGCCATCGTCAGCGGTGCCGATGGGTTCGTTGTTCAGGTCAATGTCCAGCGACCCGGCCAGTGCGTAGATCACCACCAGCGGTGGCGACGCCAGATAGTTCATCTTGACCTGCGGATGCACGCGGCCTTCAAAGTTACGGTTACCGGACAGCACCGCACAACCGATCACATCGGCCTGCTTTACCGCCGCAGCGATTTCCGGCAGCAAGGGCCCCGAATTGCCGATGCAGGTGGTGCAGCCATAACCCACGGTGAAAAAGCCAATCGCTTCCAGATCAGCAAGCAGGCCGGTTTTGTCCAGATAGTCAGTGACCACGCGTGAGCCGGGCGCAAGGCTGGTCTTGACCCACGGACGAGGTTTCATCCCCAGCACACGCGCCTTGTGCGCCACCAGGCCTGCCGCCAGCATGACGGCAGGATTGGAGGTATTGGTGCAACTGGTGATGGCGGCGATCAGGACATCGCCATCCTTCACCACGAATTCATGTCCACCCACGGTGGCCGTGCTGGAGCCGGCGGCAGCAGGATTCTTCAGCATGCGCTCGGCTTGCATGGGTTTCAGGCTGCTTTGATAGTTCTGTTTGGCCATACGCAGCGGCACGCGATCCTGCGGGCGTTTGGGGCCCGCCAATGACGGCTCCACCGTCGACAAGTCGAGTGACAGCACTGAGGTGTACACGGCGTCACGTTGCCCATCCTCGCGCCACAGATGTTGCTGACGCGCATAGGCTTCGACCAGTTGCAACTGTTCCACGCCGCGGCCGGTCAGGCGCAGATAACGAATGGTTTCAGCATCAATCGGAAACATGGCGCAGGTGCTGCCAAACTCCGGCGACATGTTGGCAATGGTGGCGCGGTCGGCCAGCGGCAGATTGCTCAGGCCATCGCCAAAGAACTCGACGAACTTATCCACCACACCGTGCTTGCGCAGCATTTCGGTAATGGTCAACACCAGATCAGTGGCCGTAGCGCCGGGTGGCAGGCCACCAACCAGCTTGAAGCCGATGACCTGTGGAATGAGCATGGTCACCGGCTGGCCCAGCATGGCGGCTTCCGCCTCGATACCGCCGACGCCCCAGCCCAGCACACCCAGCGCATTGACCATGGTGGTGTGTGAGTCCGTGCCCACCAGCGTGTCGGGATAGGCGATGCGTGCGCCGTTCTGTTCAACATCGAAAATGACTCGCGCCAGATACTCGATGTTCACCTGATGCACGATGCCGGTATTCGGCGGCACCACCTTGAAATTGCTGAATGCGGTCTGGCCCCAGCGCAGGAAGGCATACCGTTCCATGTTACGACCGAACTCAATTTCCGTGTTCTGTCCCAGCGACTGCGCCGTGCCGTAACGATCCACCTGCACCGAGTGGTCGATGACCAGCTCCGCCGGCGCCAGCGGATTGATGTCATCCGGATTGCCACCCAGTTTGACCATGGCATCGCGCATCGCCGCCAGATCCACCACCACCGGCACCCCGGTGAAGTCCTGCATGATCACCCGGCTGGGCGTAAAGGCGATTTCATAGTCGGGCGTGGCCTGCGGATTCCAGTTGAGGATCGCCTCAATGTCTTTGCGCGTGATATTCACGCCGTCCTCAAACCGCAGCAGGTTTTCCAGCAGGATTTTCAGCGAAAAGGGCAGGCGGTCCGAGGTCGTGTGCCGGCTGTAACTGCGATAGATCGAAGATACCCAGCGACTGGCCATCGACATTTAAGGCTGTGCGGGTGTTGAATGAGTTGGCCATGTTCCACCTCGAGGCTGACGGTTGGGTGAGCTGGTCAGGCTTGGTTGTTAGGCATAGTTTGGCACTGATTGGGGGAGGGAGTTCAACTGCGTTCTGAAGATCGCTGGATAAGGGGCAATAGACTTGGATTGATAAACTGATTTGGTTTCCAACCGCCAATCAGCTTATCTAAAACAAATGTGTCTAGAGCGCTTAACCCTTGCGCACCCAAAGTCGCCAGATTTCCTGAGCCCATTTGGGAATCTGCCATCAAGCCTAGACCACTGAATACAGCCCAACGAAAAGTTTCTATTTTTGCGTTTGTGATTGTCAGGTAAAATTCAGTTGATACTTGCCTGGTAATTTCTCAACCCGAAGTCTTCGCAATAGCGGCTTTATAAAAGAACATCTTCCCTGGTGAGTTACTCAAGATTGTAGTGAGCGATATAACGCCAAGTCCGAGTCTTCAGCGGGCTGGTATATCAAATTCGCGGAAGCGACCAGCTTTTTCAACTAGCCTCAGCACGTCTGCAAATGAAACATCTCCATCATTGACTGCTTTTCGAAGAGAATGCCGCATCCATCGCGATGCTTCATGGAACGTTGATAATCTGAGTTGCACCAACCCTGGTTTTTTCAACCACGAACTAGGATGAGTCAGCATCGATCACGACTTGCTCGGCAAAGAACGGCAGCACCGATCATTGAATTTTTTCTACGTGAAAGCGAATTGTCCTGAACAATTCAAATGCCATTGTGTAATTTCAGACCGAAAGTCTGTTAGATGCGCCCGACGCGCTTGATCGTGCCGACGTAGAAAGTATACTGAGAACCAGGTAGAATAGAAAGGCATTTTCGATCTCGCAGCAGGCCAGGTCGTACTAAGATCATTTGCAGCGAAATATAGATTTGAGTCATGAGCACCTTGCAGTAGAGCAACAAGCTTAAGGAACGTTGAGCCGCTGTTTGAAGTTAGGCCGAGATCGTGGCGCAGCCAGATGGAGAGCACGTAGGAGGGGGAGACGAATGTATCGCGTTGGCGAAGTTCATTGCTGGCGCGTGTTTGTCCGTGTGTGAGCTGCTCGGTGGTGTATAGCGCGAACAAAGCCTGGTTCGATGGTTTCAACCACGCGGTTTTTTCAGATTCTGACGACGAAGATTTTTGTGGAACAAGGCTGCTACAACACCGGCATACTTCGCTTACAGATACCGATAAAAAGTATTGCGCGAAAAGCTATGATCATGCTGGCGTTCGAAACATGGCCGAATGTTCCTAGCATTATGGCACAATGTCTTTGATGATAGTGAATCGTCATTCAGCTCTTCAAAATTTAAGTTCGTTTCGACATAAAATCCATTATCTTGTCTCTAAATCAATCTGAAGCGCGCGTCCTCAGAAATTGAAGATAATGGAACCATTTCCTTGATAGCTGAAATTGCCATACGAGTAGTCGTTTCAGTATCTAATAATGTGGACATCATGTCGTCTGAATCGAAACCGTTATGACTAAGCGGATAAATGTCATTAATAAGTGCCTTTGCCACTCGGCGATCACTTGTGCATCTCAGCAGTGCGCGCTCCGCGCTTCTTCGTATAACAATATTTTGAAGCGAATGGAAAAAAGAACCAAATTCATCAAGTCATAGCGCGGCCAATGTCAAGAGTTCTTCACCGAACATGATCTGACAGCTCAGTAGAGCGAGCTTCCGGTGATGTAGCGCTTGCCGTTCTTTGAGGCTTACAGGATAGACAGGTACAATGACGTAAATGCCGAGTCATCGTTGGGAAAGATTATGCGACTGCGGGTGAACTTACGCATCACCATGTTTAAGCTCTCAATCGCGTTGGTGGTGTACATGAGCTTGCGGATTTCCGGCAGGAACTGGAAGAAAGGAAAGATGTTAGCTCAGTTCTCACGCCATAGCCAAATGAAGGTTCAATATGTTTGAACGCAGCGAATCTCGAGGTAGTCCAGCGTCTACAGTGCCTTATCCGCGATGGCAGATTGATAAATCGCCTGTAACTGCAGTCAGCATGGCTTTGCTGTCTTTGCTGTAAACATAGCTCAGTACTGACGCGTACCAAATGCAGATGCATATTTGCGTCAATATTTTCGGTAAGTTGGTGTTATGCGCTGCATTTGGTTTCAGACCATCGAAGCTGGCCATAGAAAATATTTCCGCTGGGATGGTCTATGCTCGTTAATAAACTGCCAAATTGGGTTCTTTTAGAGCCAAGCATAAACAGTAGCTCGTTCACTCCGTACAACAAATCAAGCAATATTTTCGCGGGAATCTTTTTCGCCAGAATATTCGGTGTTGCACTTAAATAAGATGTTATATAATTATAAGATGTGATATATTGTTTATAGTGAAAATTTTTGTTAAAAAAGGGATTAGTAAAACAGCGCTTCGGGAAGTGCGAGATCAATTCGATGTGAAATTAGTCGCGCCATAGAAGTCAATCATACCGAGTCAAAGTACCGGGTTGTCAGTCCCTTGGCGTACAACATGATGATATTGTGTTAGATAAAAGACAGACGAATGTAGCGCTTCGGGATCAGTTGCGCCATCAAAGAAGCCGACATAGTCACGGCGCGTTTAATCTTAAACAGCAGACGTTAAGGCTAGACCGAATTGAGGCTCTTGAAATTGCGCATATTGAATGCAAATGCGCAATGCTGTTAATCTCCCAAGTGTGCCGTCAACTCAGCCTACAGCACACGGTTGATCATGGGAAGAAACATTATGAATAATATTTTGTATTTGTGAAGGTATGTTGAAATGTTTAGTTAGCTAGTGAAGTTTTTATTTAATGATATGAATCTATGATAAAAAAGGGCTTAGCCCTTTAAAAAAAGGGCAGGACACAATTGGATTAAAAGAATAATAGGCTAAGCAAGGAAGCAAAGATTTTAAATGCGCTTAGATGCTTTGTTATTACCTACCGCAAAAGATTTCTCATTTGCATGAGCACTCGTCGTCGCATCAATCACCCCACCTCCCAAACAAACCTCCCCCTCATAGAAAACCATATACTGCCCCGGCGTAATGGCACGCTGCGGCCCGGCAAACTCAATATGCGCAGTATTGTGATTCCCCATGATTACCGTGCACTGCTGATCCGCCTGCCGATAACGCGCCTTGGCAGTACAGTTGAAGTGTGAGGCAGGTGGCGCACCAGCAATCCAGCTCAACTCAATGGCATCAAGCGCAATCTGTTGCATGGCAGGATGGTCATGGCCTTGTACGACGATGAGCTGATTGCGTTGCAAGTCTTTGCTGGCGACGAACCACGGCTCTTCTGCATGGTTGGCTTTGCCGCCGATGCCAAGACCCTGACGCTGGCCAAGGGTGTAGTACATGAGGCCGGTGTGTGTGCCTAACAACTCGCCATCGACACTGCGAATCTCGCCGGGTTGGGCGGGCAGGTACTTGGCGAGAAACTCTGCGAACGGACGTTCGCCAATAAAACAAATTCCAGTGCTGTCTTTTTTGTCGTGCGTGGGTAGGGCGAGTTGTTTGGCGATGCGGCGCACTTCGTCCTTGTGTAATTCGCCGACGGGGAACAATGTTTTCGCCAGGGCACTGGCAGGCATGGCGTGCAAGAAGTAGCTTTGATCCTTGCCGGGATCAAGGCCACGTAGCAGCTTCGGCGTGGGCGTGTGAACAACGCGGGCGTAGTGGCCGGTAGCGATCAGGTCCGCACCCAATCGCTTGGCGTAATCGAAGCACACGCCAAACTTGATTTCACGATTGCACAGCACATCGGGGTTGGGGGTACGACCGGCGCGGTATTCACTGAGGAAGTGTTCGAACACGCGGTCGCGGTATTCCTTCGCGAAGCTGACCTTGTGCAGCGGGATGCCGAGCTGGTTGCAGACCTTGCGGGCGTCCTGAAAATCCTGCGCGGCGGTGCAGTAGCCGTCCTCGTCTTCTTCCCAGTTGCTCATGAACAGACCTTCGACGCGATAGCCTTGCCCAAGTAACAAGTGCGCGGCCACGGAAGAGTCCACGCCGCCGGACATGCCGACGATGATGAGCGGTGAGGAAGCGGGGGAGGTCATGCCGGCATTATAGGTGCACGACGGGGACATGGTTGGCAGGGGAGGCGGCCATCAGGAGGCCCCCACTCTGGCTCTCCCCCGAAGATCGGGGGAGAGAACTCGGATCAAGCTGATTTGGTGGTGATCAAACTGGCGGGATTGGTCACATGGGTGAGTATCGACAGCGGGTAGCGCGCGCCACTCAGATAGTCGTCGATACATTGCAGCACCATGGGGCTGCGTAACTGGTTGGCGCGTTGCGCCACTTCATCGCGGCTCAGCCACAAGGTGCGGCGAATGCCACGATCCAGTCGTCGCTCAGGATGATGGCGCGTTACGCTGCCGGCAAAGGTGACGCGCAGGAAGCTCAGGTTACGTTCGGGGTGTGGCCAGAGATAAATGCCGCTGATGGCTTCCGGTACGAAGGTCCAGGCGGTTTCTTCCAGCGCTTCGCGAATGGCGGCGTCAATCAGCGATTCATTGGCTTCCAGATGTCCGGCGGGCTGGTTGATGACCAGTCGCTCGCCCACGAACTCCTCGATGAGCAGGAAGCGACCTTCCCGCTCAATGACTGCTGCAACTGTGACGTCCGGTTTCCACACCATGATGAATTCAGTATAGCTATGCCATCAGAAATAAATTTGACGCAGGTCTTGAAGTAGGGAGGTGGGCCTAAGCGCCCACTACCTGATCAGAACTCTGCAGTGAGTGAGCCTTGTTCCATGCCGTATCAAACTGTACCCGGTAAAAGCGGGCCACAGGCGGGTCATAAATATCCGACATGCCATCCCAGCGGTCGGCATGGATGCGATACAGCGCGCCGCGTTCATCAGCGACCAGCAGCTCCGCAGCGTCCAGTCCGGAACCATCGGTAGTGCGAATTTCAAAGTAATTAGGCAGGCGATCAGCCAGCTGCAACAAGGCAGGCCGGGGATCGGCGCTGGCCATGGTCGGCAAGGTCAGAATCCTTACTTTGGCGTTACGGCGCGCCAGTACAAATCGTTTCAGCACGTCCAGAAAACTGGGGCTTTCGAACAGGCCGGAGCGCAGATCCCGTGACCAGAGGGCAATGGTTTTTTCGGCCGAACGGGTAACCGTCAGCAATTGCTCGCGCATTTCGGTTTGAGTAGTGAACAACACCGGCGAACTGGTCAGCACCAGATGGCTGCCCGTATCGGTGGTAATAATTTGGCCGTTTTCCGGACTCATTCGAAGATGCTCGTCGTGATGATGGGTTCCCGCATTAATCCTCCCTGCGGGGAAACCCTGAAGCATGGCCACCTTAGCGACCAGTGCTTCGACGAGCTGTAGATCAGTTCACGTTTCGCGAGTTAAGTTAAAGAAACCCGCTGTAAGTGATTGGCAAAACAGCCTTTTGTCAGACGTCCTTGGCCAGCTTGAGCGCCGCCCCAAGGTAATTGGCCGGCGTCAGCTTGAGCAGTGCCTGTCTGGCTTCCTCCGGCAGGGCCAGACCCAAAACAAACTTCTGCATGGCGGCGGCATCGACGCGCTGACCACGGGTGAGTTCTTTCAATTGTTCATAGGCGTTCTCCACACCATAGCGACGCATGACGGTCTGGATGGGTTCGGCCAGCAGTTCCCAGTTAGCGTCCAGGTCATCGGCAAGTTTCGCCGCGTTCACATCAATACGATCCAGACCGCGATTGATGGACTTCCACGCCAGCAGGCTGTGCGTCACCGCTACGCCGACATTGCGCACTACGGTGGAGTCGGTGAGGTCGCGCTGCCACCGGGAAATAGGCAGCTTGTCGGCGAGAAAGCGCAGCAGCGCATTAGCCAGCCCGAGGTTGCCTTCGCCGTTCTCGAAATCAATCGGGTTGACCTTGTGCGGCATGGTGGAGGAACCCGTCTCGCCCGCCACCACGCGCTGCTTGAAGTAACCCAGCGACACATAGCCCCAGGCATCGCGGGCAAAATCAATCAGCACCGTGTTCACGCCAGCCAGCGCATCAAAGTACTCGGCCATGAAGTCGTGTGGTTCGATCTGCGTGGTGTAGGGGTTGAAGGTCAGTCCCAGCGATTCGACAAAGCGCTGGCTGAGTGTCGGCCAATCCACATTGGGATAGGCAACCAAGTGCGCGTTGAAGTTGCCCACCGCACCGTTGATCTTGCCCAGAATCTGCACCGCCGCCAGCTGGTCGTGCTTGCGTTTGAGGCGATAGGCGACATTGGCGATTTCCTTGCCTAGCGTGGTCGGTGTGGCTGGCTGACCATGGGTGCGTGACATCATCGGCATGGCAGCATTCGCATGAGAAAAATCCTGCAAGCGTTTGATAAGTTTTGCTAATGCTGGCAGCAATACCTGGTCTCGCGCCTCTTTCAGCATCAGGGCATAGCTCAGGTTGTTGATGTCTTCCGAGGTGCACGCGAAGTGCACAAATTCGCGTTTGGCCTTGCCTTCCGGGAATACATCCAGCCGCGACTTCACCAGATATTCCACAGCCTTCACGTCGTGGTTGGTGGTGCGCTCGTACTCCTTCACTCTGGCGGCATCTTCCAGACTCAAGGAAGTCGCCAGCTCATCCAGCACCGCCAGCACACTGGCCGGGATGCCTTTCAGTTCCACAATGCCCGGTTCCGCAGCCAGCGCCTTGAACCACAAGGCCTCCACCCGCACGCGCTGCCGGATCAGTCCGTATTCGCTGAAGACCGGCCGCAGCTCGCTGGTCTTGTCGGCATAACGGCCGTCAACAGGAGAAATCGCGGTGAGGGTGCTGAGATTCATGGTCTGGACCTGGGATACGGCAACAAAATTCGGGCGCGCATCATAACCCGGCAGACGGCCAGCAGAGTCGTTCCCCGGCCGCCACAGGCACATTGTTGACGTTGGTTTATGCTCCCCGATTACTTGTCGTCCTTCTGCTTGAGCAATGCATTTTGTCAGTGGCGCTCGGGTTGCATGTGGCATCCGCTTTGCTATTGACAGTTTTTTACTTTCAATTGCGCGGCAAACCTGTATATTGCGCGGCGTTCGAGACCGTTCATTTTGTCTTCCTTGCTGTCTTCCTTCCGGCGGACCGAGAGGTGCAACCGAATCGTTCCCGATCAGTAGATGCGGTGCGACAGCACTGCATTCGTTATTTGGCCCGCTCCCGCATCCATAATAAAGAGCGGTGATGGTTTTTCAGGAAGGTTTTCAATGAGCAAGATTTACGTGGGCAATCTGCCCTTTTCCGCCGATGAAACTGCAGTGCGTTCCCTGTTTGAACAGCACGGCACCGTTGATTCTGTCAGCCTGATCAATGACCGCGAAACCGGCCGCCCTCGTGGCTTCGGTTTCGTGGAAATGCCCAGTGCCGACGCAGCACGCGCCATCCAGGCCCTGAACGGCCAGGATATGGGCGGTCGTCCGCTGAAGGTCAATGAAGCGCAAGACAAGCCAAGAACCGGTGGCGGTGGTGGCGGCGGTCGTAGCGGCGGTGGCGGCTACGGCGGCGGTGGTGGTGGCGGCGGTCGTAGCGGCGGTGGCGGCGGCTACGGCGGCGGTGGCGGTGGCGGCGGCCGCTGGTAAGCAGATGACCTGACAGCAGCCCGTCGTTCGACTGGCTGCTCTCTGTTGAAATGCTGACAGGCTGCGAATCTTCGTGATTCGCGGCCTTTCTGCTTTGTGTTGCCGCTATTTAAATGCAAAACAAAGCGTACTGACTATCAGCAGCGTGAGTCCGCAATAAAACCGCATACATTCAAGAGCTAAGGCATGGCACTCAAACGTACACGCTGGCAATCAGGAACTCTGGTCGAGCTGGAACATGTATCGGGTGTTCTGCAAGACAATGCGCTGGGCGATCCGCATGTGCGCAAGCTGGCGGTGTGGTTGCCGCCGCAGTATGACGAGCAGGCAACGTATGGTCGCGGCAAACGCTTCCCGGTGCTGGTTGATATGGCGGGTTACACCGGGTCGGGTTTGTCGCATGTAGCCTGGAAAAACTTCAGTGAAAATATCCCTGAGCGTGTTGCGCGCTTGATTCATGAAGGCCGGATGGCGCCTACCATCATGGTGTTTCCGGATTGTTTCACTGCACTGGGCGGCACCCAGTACATCAATTCATCAGCCGTGGGTGCTTATGCTGACTATCTGGTGAAAGAAATCGTACCTTTCATCGACAAGGAATTTCGCACACGGGCAGCGCGTGAACATCGCGGCTGCTTTGGCAAGTCGTCAGGCGGCTATGGCGCCATTCTGCACGGCATGAAGTACGCCCGTACCTGGGGTGCTATTGCCAATCACTCCGGTGACAGCTATTTCGATTACGTGTACTGGAACGATTGGCCCAATACGCTGAATGAACTGGCAAAGTATCGGCCACGCAGTTTGAAGGCGGGCTCAGTGGATATGCTCAAGCTGGAAGAGAATGCCGGCACGGGTATGGATGATGGACGCGTGAAGCGCTTTCTCGACAAGGTTCATCACAAGGTCAAGCTCAGCGGCGGCGAAGTGCATGCATTGATGAATCTGTGCATGGCTGCTACCTATGATCCCGATCCTCAGGCGCCCAATGGTTTTCGACTGCCATTCAATCTGGAAACCGGCGAGGTTCTACCGGCGCGGTGGAAGGCCTGGCAGAAGCATGATCCGATCAATCTGGTTACCCGATACAAGCGAAGTCTGCAATCACTGCGCGGTATCTATCTGGATTGCGGTTGGCGCGACCAGTATCACATTCACTATGGCATGCGCATTCTGTCTAAGCGACTGCAGCTGGCTGGCATCAAGCATGCTTACGAAGAGTTCGATGATACGCACTCCGACATTGACTATCGTATGGACGTATCACTGCCATTCCTGAGCAAGGCATTGGCTTGACTGCGGGAAGCATCACTCGGTGATGTCAGCAGTGGCTCCCGACGGCTGACACCAGAGCATTCGGGTATATTGCTGATGTCAGTAATGGTCATGATTACCGTGTTTTTTTTGATGCAATTCTGGAGTGTATATGTCTGCTGCTGAGCATGAACTGAGGACGGATTTTTCCCTGCTGATCAATGGTCAGTTGTGTGGCAGTAGCAGGCAACTCGAGGTGATCAATCCGGCTACCGGCAAAGTCTTCGCACGTTGCCCGGCCGCTACGCGCGTTGAGCTGGATCAGGCAGTGGCAGCCGCGCGAGCCGCAGCCAAATCCTGGAGCCAGACTTCCTTTGACGAACGCCGCATCCTGATCAAAAAGTTTTCCAAAGTCCTGCAAGCGAACAAGGATGTACTGGGTCACCTGCTCACCATGGAGCAGGGCAAGCCGCTGAGTCAGGCAGCCGAGGAAATCGCTCGTGCCGGAATCCAGTCCGAAGGCATCGTGCAGATCAGTATCGAGCCGGAAGTCATTACCGACAACGCCGAGCGCCATATCGAGCTGCACTACGTACCGCTGGGCGTGGTGGGCATCATTACTCCCTGGAATGCTCCCATCAATCTGGCCGTCGGTCCGTTGGTATCGGCGCTGTACACCGGTAATACCGTGGTACTGAAGCCGTCACCCTATACGCCGCTGTGTACCCTCAAGCTGGGCGAGCTGATCAAGGACATCTTTCCGGCGGGCGTAGTGAATATCGTGGCGGGTGGTGATGAACTGGGTCAGTGGATGACTGAACACGCCGGGATCGACAAGATTTCGTTCACGGGATCGGTAGCTACCGGCAAGAAGGTCATGGCCAGCGCCGCCGGTACGCTCAAACGTGTCACGCTGGAGCTGGGCGGCAACGATGCAGCCATTGTGCTCGACGATGTGGATGTGGAAGACATTGCGCCCAAATTATTCTTCGCTGCTTTCGTCAACAGCGGCCAGGTGTGCATGGCCATCAAACGCATCTATGCGCATGAAAAAATCTACGATGCCTTGTGTGAGGCACTGATAGAGGAAGCCCACAAAGCAAGGTTTGGTAATGGATTGGAGCCGGGGATGCAGTACGGCCCGATCCAGAACAAGATGCAGTACGACAAGGTTCGCAGCATTATGGATGACACGCGGAAGAGCGGTGCTCGAATCCTGACAGGAGGTGAAGTGCCGGTGGGTGACGGGTACTTCATAACGCCAACGCTGGTCGCAGATGCCAGCGACGACAGCCGGATCGTGCGGGAGGAGCAGTTTGGCCCGGTGTTGCCGATTCTGAAATTCAGTGACGTGGAAGATGCGCTGCGGCGCGCCAATGACACACGCTACGGACTGGCGGGTTCGGTATGGAGTTCGGATATTGCACGTGCGACGAAGATTGCGGCACGTATGGAAGTGGGCACGGCCTGGGTAAACCAGCACCGCACTACGGCCGTCAATGTGCCGTTTGGCGGCGCCAAGGAATCCGGCATCGGACGGCACTCGTCCATTCTCGGCTTGAAGTCGTACATGGAGCCGCGGGTGATCAGCATATTGAAGTAGGGTTTTGCTGGATGGCCATAGTTTGATTTTATACATTACAAAGTTATTTCAACTCATTGAAATAAAATGAATCAGCCTGAATTTTCAGCCACCGGTATGGTCACGCTGACCACCGACTTTGGTGTTTCTGATCCCTATGTCGGAGTGATGAAAGCGGTGCTGCTGGGGCGCAACCCGGTGGCTCAGATCATTGACCTGAGCCACTTCATTCCTGCGTTCCAACCGGCCATTGCGGGTTTCTGGCTGGCCCGGTGCTGGCGATACTTCCCGGCGGGTACGGTGCATCTGGCGGTGGTCGATCCCGGGGTGGGAACCGAGCGCGGCATGGTGGTGTTGATTCTGGCCGGACAAGTGTTTGTCGCTCCGGATAATGGGCTGCTTGAGCCCCTGCTGGATTCCGGGGAAGACGCTGTCTGGCGTGAGTTCCGGGCAGCGGATTTGCCAGCATCAAATCTCCCAAAGGCCAGCGCAACTTTTCATGGACGGGACATCTTTGCGCCCTTAGTGGCTGATATTTCAGCAAACAGGCTCTTGCCTTATCAGCTCGGGCGAGGTCGCGAAATCCCGCCTCGCATCCCGAGATCCCCAAATCAGGGGCGTATCGTCGCAGTCGATCACTACGGCAATCTGATCACAGATATTGGGGTGGAATGTTTGAATAAACTGCAACGCCCGGCGCTACGTTTCCGGGATCAGCAAATACGCATCGTTGAAACCTACGGCAGTGGGGCGCCAGGTCAGGTGATTGCGCTGGCCAATTCCTGGGGTGTCATGGAAATTGCCCAAGTTCAGGGAAATGCCGCTGCGTACTTGCAGGCGGTGGTCGGCGAGTCTGTGTCTGTGGCGGGCCAGTGACCGGTCAGTGACAGCTCTAATTGAACATTTGTCCGCAGTTTCCTTGGTGATTGGCCAGATTGGGCCTGATTGATTCAGACGCAGCCATTGAAAACCGTGCGGCATCGTATATAGTCCGCGCTCCGCAAGGCGGCTCCGGTGCCTGAACTCACTGATTTCCGGGGAATTTCTGTAGGAATACTAGCGTGGAACGAGACGCCGACCACTTTGACATCGACGACGAGTTTGTCGCCCCCAGCGAAGAAGAAACGGATTACGACCGTTTGATGGAACGCAGCGAGCGTCGTGCGCGCGCGGCCAACCCGACGGTAAAGAAAGGCCGTGCGGCATGGAGCAAGCTTGAAGACGTGCTTGCTGAAAAACGGTTGCAGAAAGCCTTGCAGGAATTCGACGAAGACGCCTGATCCCCGTACCGGTCATTGCCAATCGCCAGACATCTGTCCGGCATGAATCCTGAAGCGGGGCCACAGCAAGTGAGTCCCGTTTCTTTTTGTTGCGCTTGCAAGAGCGTTGCTGACAACAGATCCCGAGATGAGCCCGAGATGAATAAGACCAATCAAGCATCGCGTCAGAACGCGGCAGCCCGCAACACGCCCACCAGCAAAACGTCGAAGTGGGTGGTGCTGAAGTTTGGTGGCACCAGCGTCTCTTCAGTGAATAACTGGAAGAACATTGTGGGCATCATCAAGGCGCGCCTGAGTGAAGGCTTGCAGCCGGTGATCGTGCATTCAGCGGTTTCGAAGATGACTGACAGTCTGGAGCAGTTGCTGACCAAGGCCATCACCGGTGGCTGGGAAGCGGCACTGGATAATGTTGTTACCCGGCACCGTGATCTTGCGCGGGATCTCGGTGTCACGCCCGGTGTGGAACTGGAAGAACAATTCACCCGGTTAAGGCAGATCGCTTCGGGCATCGCTCTGGTGGGTGAAGTCAGCGAACGCCTGCGTGCTCGCGTCATGGCGCAGGGCGAGCTGATGGCCACCCGTCTTGGCGCCGCCTTTCTTGCCTCACAAGGTCTGGATGTGCAGTGGGTGGATGCGCGCACGGTGCTCAAGTCAGTCGTATTGAAAAATGCGAGTGCACGCGCCAGCTATCTTTCCGCCACCTGCAATTTTGAACCCGATGCCGAGCTGCAAAAACAGTGGTCGCATCCGGGCCGGGTCTATATCACTCAGGGATTCATCGCCAGTGATGATGCCGGCGATACCGTGTTACTGGGGCGGGGTGGCTCTGATACCTCAGGCAGTTACTTCGCCGCCAAGTTGCAGGCGCAGCGTCTGGAAATCTGGACCGACGTACCCGGCATGTTCAGCGCGAACCCGCGTTCCATTCCAACTGCACGGCTGCTGCGTGCGCTGGAATACGATGAAGCGCAGGAAATCGCCAGCGCGGGCGCCAAGGTGCTGCATCCGCGCTGCATCATGCCGGTCAAGCAGCACGACATTCCACTATATGTCTATGCCACCCAGACCCCTGACCTTGAAGGCACGGTCATTACCGCACACGGCGGTGAAGGCGAAGCGCATGTCAAAGCCGTGACCGTGAAGAACGGCATCACGCTGGTGTCCATGGAGACTGTTGGCATGTGGCATTCAGTGGGCTTTCTCGCTGACGCATTCCAGGTGTTCAAGCAACACGGTATGTCCGTGGATCTGGTTTCCACTTCGGAAACCAACGTCACTGTTTCACTGGACCCAGCCGCCAATACGCTGACACAGACTGCTGTGGATGCATTGGTCAGCGATCTGTCACAAATCTGCAAGGTGCAGGTGTTCGGCCCTTGCGCCGCTGTCAGTCTGGTGGGCAAGAACATTCGCGCCATCCTGCACAAGCTGGGTGATGCCATGGAGCTGTTTGAAGAACAGAAGATCTATCTGGTCACGCAGGCAGCCAATGATCTGAACCTGACCTTTGTGCTGGATGAAGATCAGGGTGACCGCCTGGTCTCGCGCCTGCATCAGATCACCATTCACAATTCGCCGGACAGCCACGTTCTGGGGCCTACCTGGGAGCAGTTATACGGGCCGAAAGAGCCGCCTGCTGCGCACGCCATCGCCTGGTGGCAGCACAAGCAACATGATCTCCTGAGGATCGCGCAGCAGAATGTGTCTGCGTATGTGTATGACCGCGACACATTGAGTCGTCAGGCGCGTGCCATGAAGAGTATCGCGGCGCTGGATCAGGTGTTCTTCGCCATGAAGGCCAACCCGCATCCGGAAGTACTGAAAACTTTTGCCGCAGAAGGTCTGGGCATTGAATGTGTGTCGCGTGGTGAACTCGAACATGTATTTGCCATCTTGCCCATGCTTGATCACAAGCGTGTGTTATTCACGCCCAACTTTGCGGCACGCAGCGAGTACGAGTTCGCGTTGCAGCAAGGCGTGTGGGTGACGCTGGATAACCTGTATCTGTTGCAGGCCTGGCCGGAAGTGTTCAAGGGCAGGGAAGTGCTGCTGCGGGTCGATACCGGCTACGGTCGTGGGCATCACCACCATGTACGTACGGCGGGCTCGCATTCCAAGTTCGGCATCCCATTGTCAGACTTTGATGAGTTGACACAGCTGGTTGAAAAGCACGATGTGCGTGTAGTGGGTTTGCAGGCACATACCGGCAGTGGCGTATTCAACGTCAATAACTGGCGTGAAGTGGCCGATACGCTGGCCGAACTGGCGCCGCGCTTCAAGCACCTCCAGATTCTGGATATTGGTGGTGGTCTGGGTGTACCCGAAAAGCTGGGGCAACCTCCATTCGATATTGAGGCGCTATCAACGCTGTTGTCCGGGTTCAAGACCCGGCATCCCGGGATTCAGCTATGGATGGAACCAGGACGTTACCTGGTGGCTGAAGCGGGCGTATTGCTGGCGCAGGTCACGCAGCGCAAGGGCAAGGGCGAAGTGCAGTACGTGGGCATAACCACCGGCATGAACTCCCTGATTCGTCCAGCGCTGTATGGCGCGCACCACGACATTTTCAATCTGAGCCGCCTCAACGAAGCTGCGACGCAGACCATGAATGTGGTCGGGCCGATCTGCGAATCCGGCGACATGCTGGGCTCTGACCGGTTGCTGCCGCCAACCCAGGAAGGCGATGTGTTGCTGATAGCCACCACCGGCGCCTATGGTCATGCCATGAGTTCGCACTACAACCTGCGTGATCCGGCTGCGGAGTTTGTGATTTAGGCGGTGATGTCGTTGAAGGGCTGCGTCAGGGGCTTTTCGAAATTCGACGTGAAGTTGCGGCGCGAATTGCACGCGTATCATGAATCGTCTGCCGCAACTGCCACGCCCTTGTCGCTGGGCCGATCGAGTTTGCCCCGACTGGCTATCACAAGTGCGAACACACACACAGCACAGATAGCACCTACGGGTACAAGCCCGAGTATCACTTGTTCGCCACTGTTGCCGGCATGTATGAACAGACCGATGACGGTCGGTCCGGTGATGGCCCCAATACGTCCGATTGCCATGTTTGCGCCAACACCCAGCCCGGTCCCTTCGGCAGGGTACAGGCGCGGACTCAGGCCATAGATCGTGTAGTGCGAACCCGCCACGAAGAAATTCACCACGGCCGAAAAGATCATGTACGCCGCTGCCGAATTTACGTTGGTGAACAGCACGAACGCAGCGGACATTCCCAGATAGGCGATGATCAGCGCATTACGTGCCCCAAGCAGGTCGCAAAGCTTGCCCACGGTGAGGATGCCGCATACGCCGCCAAGGTTCCATGCGAGCAGGGTGGCAAAACCCCGGCTGACACCCAGACCCCTGTCCACCGCCAGTGTGGGTAGCCAGGTGGACAGCGATGCGACGGTGGCCAAGGACAGGATGGTGATAATCCAGAGCAGCGTGGTCGAAGGCGCCCGTCCCTCGCCAAACAGTACCGCCGTCAGGCCCAGCTGCGACTGTTTGCGGGTCTGCGCCGCCGTAGGATCTGGCAAGCCTGCCTGGGCGGCGATCGCGATGATCAACGAGAACACGCCCCCGAAGACCAGAATGCCCCGCCAGCCCACCGAATCCGCCAGAGCGTAACTTGCCAGCGCCGCGACGATACCGCCGGTGGGAATACCGCACAGCATCAGCGTGACCACGGCTGCCGATGGCTTGCGACGATCCTTCATCGAGTCCGTGATCATGACAATCGTATTCGGCATGGCGCCGCCGATCGAGAGCCCGGTCAGCACGCGAGCCACGAACAACATCGAATAATCGCCCACCGCGGCCGTCGCAAACGTGAACAGACTCATGGCGAACGCGGACCACACAATCACGCGCTTGCGGCCGATGCGATCCGATACGTAGCCACCGAGGGTGGCGCCGATGGCCAGACCAATCAAGGTGGCACTGAAGGCCACGCCCAGTTGACTGGCATTGAGCTGCAACTCGTCACGCAGCATGGGGCCGATCGCAGATATGACCTGCAGATCGAATCCCTCGACCACCGCGACCAGGAAACACAATGCGACGGTCATCATGAATTTCGGGTGCTGGCTTGTAGTAGTTGTCATCATCATCCCCTAACCATTGATTCTCGATTCTCCAGCTACGTTGAGACCTTCCTGTTTCGCATATAGCCCTCGGCGCAGTGTACCCATGAATGTGTAGGTCACTTATCGATCGATCGTCTCTTGTCGCGCAACCCTAGGTTCACCGGTTGTGACTAAGGATTTCCTGACAATCGTGTCGAAGTTCGGCACTTTATACAGCCTTAAGCCGGGCGACGACTCATGTCATTGGCCCATGAAACATCGGCTTCGTCCTGTTGTTTGACGGGGGAATAGAACTATGAAGAGACTGGTTACGATGTCATCGGTGCTGCTCGCCCTGGTTCCGTTCGGCGCTGTGCTGGCGCAGAACGCTGGCACGGAGAACCCCCTGCAACTTTCATCTCACCACGCCAGCCTGTCGGTGGCGGATCTCGACAGGCAGCAGGCCTTCTACGAAAAGATGCTCGGCTTCAAGATGGGTAATGTCCGCAAAGGTGCCGATGGTGAAACCCGGCAGATGGTCATTCCAGGCTATGCAGTCAACCTCACGAAGCGCAATGGTTCGATGCGCCATTCACGAGCAGAGGGCAGCCTCGAACAGGGCTGGATCCACATCGTGCTGGCCACACCTATCCTCGACGAGGTTCAGAAACGACTGGAAGCGCAGAAAGTAAAGACACGACCGGCCATGAGTAATGGCGTACTCTCGCGCTTGCTGGTCTTCGACCCGGAAGGCAACCAGATCGAACTCATCCGCGCCCAGTAGCCCCGGCGTCGGCGTCTTTAGAGCACAGAATTGCGCTGAACTGATCCGGAGAAAAACACGATGAAAAGAAGAATAGTTGCCCTGGCTGCGCTGGTCTTGTCTCTGTCGGCGTGTGCGCGCCTGACTCCCGAGCAGCAAGTCGTCAGCGACGCCGCGGAGGCGCTTGGTGGCCGCGAGCGCGTACTGGCCGCGAAAACGCTGGTCCTCGAAGGCGGCGGGACACACTACAACCTCGGACAGGACCTCAGACCGGGTGCAGCCGGCCAGACGTTTACAGTCACGGAGTATCGTCGCGCAACGGACTGGGCTACTGGACGCACACGTATCGAGCTGACGCGGACGCCGAACTTCGCGTACTTCCAGGGTCCCCAGGCCGCAGCAGCAAACGCAGGGACTGGACAGCACGATCGGTTACAACGTCGCTGCGAACGGTACGGCCACGCGCATTTCGGACTCTGTAGCGGCGGACCGGCGTGCAGAGTGGAGCCAGCATCCGCTGGCGGCCGTGCGTGCAGCGCTTGATCCGACAGCGAAGCTCGCCAACGCACGTACTGAAGGTGGACAGTCGGTGGTCGACGTGACCGGCGCCGATGGCAGCACGTTTATGCTGACCGTCGATACCACCACGAAATTGCCAGCGAGTGTATCGACGCGTACCTATCACCCGAATCTCGGTGACGTCATGCTGAGCACTGCATTTACTGACTATCAGGATGCCGGCGGGCTGAAGCTGCCAGCCACGCTGACCACGCGCATCGATGATTTCACCACCGCGAACATCAGTGTCGCGAAGCAAACTGTCGATGGCGATACCGGCGATCTGGCGGCTCCGGCCGCAGCAGCGTCAGCAGAACCGCCGACACCGCGAACACCCGAGGTCACTGCGACCCAGCTGGCGAAAGGTATTACACACCTCACTGGTGGTTCGCATCACAGTGTGCTGATCGAGTTCAAGGACCACCTCATGCTGATCGAGACGCCGCAGAGCGAGGCGCGCGCCGCGGCAGTTATCGCCAAGGCGCGCGAACTGGTGCCCGGCAAGCCGCTGACGAAGCTCGTGAACACGCATCATCACTTCGATCATTCGGCCGGTGTGCGCACGGCCATGGCGGAAGGACTGACCGTCATTACGCATCAGGGCAACGTCGCGTTCTTTGAGGAAGTGGCGCAACGGTCGCATAGCCTGAAGCCCGATGCACTGGCCAAGTCAGGCAAGAGCGCCATCGTCGAGGGTGTGGGCGATGTGCAGACAATCACGGATGGCACAATGACGGTCACGTTGTATCCGATCAGCAGCACGCATTCCGAGACCATGCTGATCGCCTACTTCCCGAAAGAACGATTGGTGGCTCAGGCCGATCAATACACACCCGGCAATCCCGTGTTGATGTATGCCACGTCTTTCCTGGAGGTACTGAAGGAACTCAACTTGCGCGTCGATCGCATCGTGCCTCTGCATGGCGCGGTGGTGCCGTATGCGCAGCTGGTCAAGGAAGCCGCTGCGCCCGTACCGGCATCAGCCGGTTCCGGCGGGCACTGAATTATCCGCTTGTTGTTATATAGAAAATAAAATTCTGAAAAGGACATTGGCGTCAATGAGGTATCGGTCAGAGATAGACAGCTTTCGATTCTAAAAACACAAAACCAATTCAAATTCAGCGGGGAGAAAGAACATGATTCGTCGTAACAGTGTTTCATCGATCATGGGACTGTTCGCCGGTATGGCGACGGGTGTATCAACATACGCACAGACGCCTGCAGCAACAGTGCTTGAGGAAGTGATCGTCACCGCAGAACGGCGCGCCGAGTCACTGAATGACATGGCGGTCGCAGGTGAGGCATTCTCGTCGGCCGAAATCGAGCGGCGCGGCATCAATGAGATTGAGGACCTGCCGAATCAGACGCCCGGTCTGTCGATCAAGGACAGCGGCGTAAACCGTTTCGTCACCATCCGCGGCGTGGGTCTCAATGCGACCACTGCGACCATCACCAGCGGCGTTGCCATTCACATCGACGGTATTGGGCTGTGGGGCGCGGGCATCGCCCTTGGCAACCCCTTCTACGACCTGGAACGCATCGAAGTACTGCGCGGTCCACAGGGCACGTTCGTCGGCCAGAACTCCACCGGCGGCGCGATGTTCATCATTTCCAGAGCTCCCCGTCTGGGCGAGTCGGACTTCTTCGTTGAACAGACCCTCGGCAACTACAAATCGAGCGATACCGTCGCTGCCGGCAATCTGGCGTTGAGCGAAACTACAGCGGTGCGTCTGGCCGTCAAGATGCAGAAGCGTGACAGCTTCTTCACCAATCTGGGCACCCGCGACCCGATGTTCGGCTTCAATTCTACTGATCCACGAGTCACTCACGAGGATGAACCCGGCGACCTGGAAGAGCAGGGCGTGCGATTGAAATTCCTGTGGCAGCCTTCCGACGACTTTAATGTACAGGTGATGCACGAACGCTTCGAGAGAAAGACGGGCGGCACACCGGCGCAGCCGCTGTACCAGTTTGCCGGCGGCATCGGCGCTGCTCCGGCCACCATACGCCAGCAGTACGCTGCGGAAATCAGGGCCAACACCGATCCGTACACTCTGGCCTACAGCTCACCCACCCGTCTCGACATTGATCTGGATCGTTCATCGGTGGAATTCAACTGGCAGATTACGCCGGGGCTGGCGTTCCGTTCGCAAACCGCCGTGCAACATTTCACCCAGGCGCGCTTGATCGATACCGACTTTACGGCGCATCCGATCATCCAGAACTGGTACGCACAGGGCGGCGCCAATCCGGCCACGCCATACATGGGACGCGCAGGCAGTCCGCTCACCGAAACCGGCGGCTGGCAGGACACCCAGATCGGTCCGAATCGGACCCGCACGCAGGAATTCAACCTGCTGTCCACCACCGACAGTGCTCTGCAGTGGTCGCTGGGTGCGTTCTATTCCGACCAGGATGCGCAGCAGGGGCAATACAACAGCATCCTGGAAAACGGTGCCAGTCGTCAGCAGACCCAGATCTTCGACAACAAGAACGAGCAGAGCAACGCTGCCGTATTCGGGCAGATTACCTGGCAGATGCTGGATAACCTCGAGCTGGTCACCGGGGTGCGCTACAACCGTGACGAAGCCGAAGCCAAAAACAACCCGAGCTATATCTATCGTCCGAATCCGCAAAACGCCACCACAGCCGCGGTACTCCCCGCCCAGACAATCGCCAGCAGAAACGTCGGAGAAAACTCAGGGACATCCACCACTGGCAAGCTGGCCTTGAACTGGAAGCTCAGCGAAGATCAGATCCTCTACGGCGTCGTGGCCAAGGGTTACAAGGCGGGCAACTTCAACAACCAGAACCCGCTGGCGACTTCAAACCCGCCGGAAATATTCGAGCCTGAAACGGTGTGGAGTTACGAGGCGGGCTGGAAGGCGACCATGCTGGATGGACGGCTGCATTCCGACCTGACGGCATTCCAGACGGACTACGAAAAATACCAGCTGAACTTCCTCGATGGTGTCGCCAACGCGACCTTTGTAAGCAACTTGCCGAAGGCGCAAATCAAAGGCATCGAGTGGCAGATGCGTGCGCAGTTTGGCGCCTTTGGCGCCAACCTGACGGCTGCGAAACTGAGTGCCGAAGTGGTGGACACCGGCGGTCGAGACATCCGCGACGGGCGCAGAACCACCGTCACGCAGAATCTGGTCGGCCGGGAGCTGCCCTTTGCACCACCGTATACGGTGAGCGTGGGTGTCGATTACGCCATCCCGTTTGGCGAAGGCAAACTGACGCCACGCGTACAATACGCGGCCACGGGTGAGCAATGGGCATCGATCTTCCAGATTCCGTCGCTGGTGCCCGGAACGAGTACACCGGATGGCAATCTGTCTCCCGACTACTTGCCCTCCTACAGCACCGTGGATGCGTCGCTGACCTGGACGCCGAATGAGAAGTGGATGATCCAGGCCTTCGGCACGAACCTCACGGAGGAGGTGTACATTGCAGGACATCTCGATACGGCAGTTCTTTACAGCGCACCACGTCAGTACGGAGTGAAGTTCCGCTACTCGTATTAGTGAACCACTTGGTAATGGAGCAAGGGAGACTGAGTAATCGGTCTCCCTGTTCACGGTTAATTGATGGTTGAGGAAGAAAGCAATGCCGCTTATGAAACGTAGTCTTGTCCTGTCGCTTCTGATCGCGGCCGGCGTGACAGCCATCTGCTTCGGTCCGGCATCGGCCCAGGTCGGCGAAGACCTGGCGCGCCAGATGCGCGGCTTCACTGAGAATTTCTCAAAGCCATTGGCGGAGCCGTACAAAGGTATTACCACCAATGGCCAGCTTGAAGCCGATCTGTTTCCCATTCGTGCAACCGGCGTTTCCACCGCACCGGTGCGCCGCGCTGCGATTGCGTTTCTTGAAGGGCTAACGCCGGAGCAGCGCAAACGCGTGCAGTTTCCGGTTGACGATATCGAGTGGCGTAAATGGGCTAACCAGGATCTCTATATTCGCCAGGGTCTCAGTTTTCTCGAGATGACTGAAAAGCAGCGCGAACTGGCGTTCAAGCTGTTGCGCGCGGGGCTCAGCGCCAAAGGCTTCAAACAAACACGCGACACCATGCGCCTCAACGAGACACTGGCCGAAATAAACGGCGGCAACACCGAACGCTTCGGCGAATGGAAGTACTTCATGACAGTGATGGGTGAACCCTCAGCCAAGGAACCCTGGGGATGGCAATTCGACGGCCACCATGCCGCGATCAACTATTTCATTCTGGGTGATCAGGTGGTCATGACGCCGTACTTTGCCGGTTCCGAGCCGGTGATTGCCCATGCGGGCAAGTACAAGGGCACTGCCGTCATGCAGGAGCATCAGGATAGCGGCCTGGCGCTGATCAATGCACTGCCCGAAGCCCTGCAGAAGATTGCGACTCTGCGTGCCGACAAACCCAACCAGGCGAACCTGTCCGAAGCATTCCGTGACAACTTTGATCTTAATTACCAGGGTATACGCGCCACAGATCTGCCGCCCAAGCTACAGAAACAGCTGCTTGAGCTGATCGGGCTGCATGTCGGTTCGCTGGACAACGGCCATGCACGGGTGAAGATGGATGAGGTCAGGAAACACCTCGATCGCACGACCTTCGCCTGGATGGGGCAACGCCAGCAGGATTCGGTGTTCTATTACCGCATTCAGAGTCCGGTGATCCTGATCGAGTTCGATCACCAGCCCAACTTTGCCATTCCCACGCAGTACTCCAACCTGCCGATGCCACAGCGGCCGCCGAATCGCGAACACATCCATGTGGTCGTGCGAACCCCCAACGGCCATGACTATGGCAAGGATCTGCTGCGTCAGCACTATGCGCAGCATCCGCATGGTTAGGTTGCAGGTTTAATCGCTCAGCTATTCACGATCATGCACACACGACTACTCATACACACAACGGTTATCGGCGCCGCGCTGATCCTGTTCGGCACGCATCTCCACGGCCAGCAGAGAACAGCGCCGACCAAATTCGAGACAGTCAAGGTGAAGGACGACCTGTACGTTCTCTACAACCCCGGCGCCCCCGGCAACCTGACGGCGCTGATCACCAATGAAGGTGTCGTTCTGGTCGACGCCAAGGACCCACAGGATTACGACAATGTCGTCGCCGCGGTGAAAACCATCAGCAATCAACCGATCAGGTACGTCATCAACACGCACCATCACGGCGATCACACGGGCAGCAATTCGCGGTTGCAAGGCGCTGGCGCGGTGATCGTCGCTTCCGAGAATGCACGCCAGAACATGATCGAGTCGCGGTTTCCGGGACAGCCATCGATCACCTTCGAGCAACGGGCCAACGTGATGCTGGGCGGCAAGAAAGTGGAGCTGTATTACTTCGGGCGAGGTCACACCAACGGCGATGTCGTCGCGTATTTTCCCGCCGATCGTACGCTCGCGACCGGTGACCTGTACGTTACCGGTGTCGGACAGCTGATCGACTACGCCGCGGGTGGCAGCGCCAAGGAGTGGACCAGGACACTCGACGGTGTGCTGGGGCTGGACTTTGATGTGGCCATTCCCGGGCATGGCGTCGTAGCGAAGAAGGAAGACGTACGCAAGTTCCGTGAATTCACTGTGACGCTCAAGAACCGTGTGCGCGAGCTGGTAGTAAAGAAAGCGACGCCCGCGGAAGTGGAGCAGGTCATGCGCACCGAATTTAGCTGGGGTAATCTGCATGTGGCCCGGGGACTCACGGGTGTGATGGCGGAAATGCGCGAGATGCCGTAAGAACCTGTTCAAAGCCTCGCTGAAGGGCGCATCGCGGCGTTGGAACTGCACAAAAAAACGCAGCGTACTGCGCACGTATTAACGTGAGTATTTTTTGTGCAGTTCCACCTTGCGCTGCATCCCTTGATCGAGACTTTGGACAGGTTCTAACGAAACTGGATCAGCGGGGTAAGTCGCCCCGACAGATTCATACAAAGAGATAAAGATTGCGGGGGTTGGGTATGTGGGCAGGCGGGCTTTTTATTGTGCTGGCATTGGGCATCAACTCGGTTGCCTTGTCGGCAGAGCAGGTAGCGACACAAGGAAGAGCGCCTGCCATGCCAGAAGTGGTTACGGATCTCTCCGGCACTTATTGGGCTACCGAGTATCACGCGAAGTTGCAGCCCTTGGGCGGTGGAGAACCGCCGTTGAACGAGGCCGGCAAGGCTGCCTACGAGATGAATCGTGCGGGCCTGCGCGACAAGTCCCTCGACGATCCGGTCCGTACCTACTGTCTGCCGGATGGCATACCGCGTTTGCTGTCTACACCCTATCCCTTCCAGCTCTACCAGCTGCCTCCAGGTCAGGTGACTTTCGTGCATGAACTGAACAATCAGGTGCGCGTGGTACCGCTTAACGTCGAGTTACCGACTGATGAGCAAATCCTCGTTGCCCCAACCTATGAAGGCTATACAACGGGGCACTATGAAGGCGGCGTGCTGGTAATCCGCGGCAAAGGCTTCAATGATCAGACCTTTCTCGATTCCAGTGGTCTTCCCCACAGCGACAAGCTCGAGACAACCGAGCGCGTGCGCAGAATCGGCAATCAGCTTGAAGATATCGTCACAATCCACGACCCTGAGTACTACAGCAAAGATTGGCAGGTGCGTTTCGTCTATGAGCGTCGCCCGGGCCTGCGCCTGCAGGAATACGTCTGTGGTGAACCGCATCGCGACATCTCGCATATCAAGGGCATTCGCGAGATACGCGAACAACGCGCCAAGGGCCTGTTCCCCTGAGCCTTTCAATAAAGTATCGCTTGTTCTGCTCAACTGAATGAAACAGGAAACCTGTCATGTTCATCAGATTCCATGACCTGAAGGCGGACATTGCACTTGCCTGTGTACTCACTGCGATCCTTGCCTCGAATATGGCGTCCGCTGCGCAGTCCACTGCATCTTCACAGAATGCACTCATCCCGCCGCTGATGTTGCCTTATGGCGCCGGCTGGAGCGGCGGCGGCGGCCGGGGCAACGGCTCCGAAGTGCCTCCTGAAGATTTTCTACCTGCTGACTTTCTCAATGGCCCCGAACACATCGAGGCCGCACTCATCCGCGGTGTGCCACCTGACAAGATCAGGGCGTATTTGCAGACCCGGATCGCCGGTCAATACATTCCCCCTGCAAGTGGGTTGGGCCCGATCAGCGATGATCCCAAACATCCCTACTTCAGCAATTCGAGTCAGCGTGCCGGCGTCGGCAAAGGCAGCACGGTACGGGTTGCAGGACTGGAGGATGCTGCCGCGAAAAATCTGAAGCCCTGGGCACTTGAAGCATTGAAGAAGCAGAACGAGCTGGCGCTGGCCGGCAAGAATACGCAGCCCCGTATGGCGAGATGCTGGGAAGTGGGCATTCCGGCCTTCGATGAAATACGGCATCCCCTGTACATCATCCAGACACCGGAAGAGATTGTGATGTACGCGGGCAAGTATGTGCGCCACATCTACATGAATGTGCCGCATTCGAAGAATCTGCAGCCCAGCTGGTATGGCGAATCGGTCGGACACTACGAAGGCGATACACTGGTGGTGGACACCATCGGTCAGAACGACAAGACCCTGGTCGACATGTACCGCACGCCGCATACCGAGCAGATACAGGTTGTCGAACGTTTCCGGGTGATCAATTCAGGGAAGGGGCTGGAGACCAGCTTCACCGTGACTGATCCGGGTGCATTTCACAAACCGTGGAGTGCAAGGCGACCACGCTACGTCGTGACCGATTATCCGTTGGCCGAACAGGATCGGATCTGCGCGCCGGGAAACGAAGATATATTCAATACCGGCCTTGAGCCCATGCAGAAGGCTACTATGCCGGATTTCTGATTGCGTCAGGCTTCACCGGGGACGGTGTGGTGCGAGGCCGCTCCCGAGCTGTTCAACGCTTCTCTCGAACGTAACCGAAACTCATTCATGGTGTGTCATGAACATTTCTCTTGACGATGCAAAGAAGTTGATCGCTGCCGCTACCAGGCGCGCGATCGAGATCAACAAGCCGATCACGGTCGCAGTGGTGGATTCCGGCGGCTATGTGATTGCGCTTGAGCGTATGGACGGCGCGCGTCCCCTGCAGCCGAGCATTGCCACCGCCAAGGCTTACACGGCAGCCATCATGCAGCGTCCAGCCTTGATGCTGAAGAAATGGGAAGAGAGCCAGCCAGGTTTTTTCTCGCAGCTGTCAACCATGGGCATGCATCCGATTCTCGCCACCGATGGTGCTATTCCCATCAAGAAAAATGGCGAGTTGATTGGTGGTCTCGGCGTGGCCGGTGGAACGGGGCCTGAAGACGAGCAGATCTGCAAGGACACCCTCGCAGAACTTGGCTACGAGCTGGATTTCGAACAGTTCAACCGTCTGCGGTAGGGGCGGGCCATATCAATTGATAAAAAACCCGCCCAAGAATCAGAAAAGGGTAAATCAGCCCAGGTTCTTGCGCGTTCCAACGCGGCCGTAACCACGGATGTCTGCAAACGGCGGTTCCTTGGTCGGGTCGAGATCCACCTGGAAGGCGTTCAGGCAGAAAGACAGCATCGAGAAGTTACCCAGGCAGCCAATGATGTCCACCACGCCCTGATTGCCGAACAGTTGCAATGCTTCGGCGAACGTTTCATCGCTCACGAAATGGTCTTCCAGCAGCTGCATGCTGAATTCAAAGAACACCCGCTCGTCGTCGGCCCTGAACTCCGGCTCGCGACCCTCAGCAATGGCCTTGGGTACTTCGGGCGGCAGCCCGGCCGCAATCGCCTTGTCCAGATGCGCATTCCAGGAATGCTGTGCGTCCCAGTATCTTGCGGTGATCAGAATGCTGAACTCGCGGAGTTTTTCCGGGAGCGAGCAGTCAAAGCGTACATAGGCGCCGAGCGATTCCACCCGGTCGCATAGTTCAGGGCTGTGCAGCCAGCACAAGTAGGGCCCACGCACCTGGCCGCGCTTGCCCGCGATGCGGGCGGCCAGTTCCTGTTGTCGGGGTGAAAGTTGTTCGGGTGAAAGCTTTGGAAGTCGCATGCTTGAAAGGCCTCGGGCGTCGTAAAACTGCGTAATAGGGTACGTTAGATAGTGGTGTAGATTGGTCAATTATCGGAAACTTACAGTTCGCATTTGAGCGCCGGAATGAACAGTGCCAATCCGCTACAGTAGCGGTCGTTCGGGACGGGCCGGAGATACGTCGATGTCGATTACGCGAATTGAAGAGGTGACTTACGGCGTTGAGGACCTCGCAGCATGCGAGCGTTTTTTCAGCGACGTGGGCCTCGAGCCCTCTGGCAAGTCGGACGATTGCATCTCGTTTCGTACCCCTGTCAACCAGTTCGTGCGCCTGCGCAAGATCGACGATTCTTCGCTGCCGCCTGCCGCCGCTCCGGGGTCGAATGTGCGCGAAATTATCTGGGGCGTGGACGCCGCAGCCGATCTGGACACGATTGATACCGAGCTGTCCAGGGATCGTCCGGTGAGACGTGATAGCGACGGCACGCTGCACTCGCATGACGAAAGTGGTTATGCCATCGCCTTCAAGGTCGCCAATCCGCACAGCGTGCAGGTTGAGCTGCCGACGCACAACACACCGGGTGTCATCGGTCGTCGTAACGAAGATGTGCGCGTCTATGGCCGTGCCCGGCCGCTGCGCATCATCCATGTTGCGCTCGACATCTTGAAGGAAAGTCGCGAGCGGGCGAACAATTTTTATACGCAACGGCTGAAATTCCGCGCCATCGACACCGTCAAGCCGATGGGCACTTTCATGCAGTGCGAAGGTGATATCGAGCACCATAATTTTCTCCTGTGTCACCGCCCTGACCAGGTGTCTGTCAATCACATTGCCCTGGAAGTGCGTGACAGCGACGAAGTCATCGAAGGCGGCAACTTCATGACCGGGCAAGGCTGGAAAGAGTCCCGCCGGCTCGGACGTCACAACCTGGGTTCAAATGTGTTCCGCATGTTCCATGCGCCCTGCGGCGGACGTATCGAGTACGCTGCCGACATGGATCGCATGGACAAGAGTTTCAAACCGCGCGTCTGGGAGCAGACACCGCCGCATCACCTGTGGATGGTGAAGTTTCCCGGCGATAACGATCGCGATTCGCATTGATATTTGTTTCGGGCGCACGCAACAGGCGTTGACCCGAAAAGATTGTATTTCCGGCAGTCGTCATTATTTCATTGACGACCAAAGTAACTTCGAAATAAAGCAGTGAGTCACCATGGATAAGCCCCAGAAAATTCGTATCGCAGCACAGGATCTTCACACCCTGGTTCGTTCCATGTTCGAGAAGCTGGGCATGGAAGGCGCCGGCGCAGATACCGTCGCCGATGTGCTGGTCTGGGCCAATCTGCGTGCCGTGGATTCGCACGGTATTTCGCGCATTCCCCGCTATGTCGAATTGTTCCAGAGCGGTGAGGCCAAGCCACGTCCGCAAATGAAGGTGGAGCGTCCGCGTCCCGCAGTGATCACCATCGATGCCGATGGAGCGCCCGGTCCGGTGGCAATGAGGCGTGGTATGGAAGAAGCTATCAATACAGCAAAGCAGACTGGCGTAGCCTGGGCTTCGGTGCGTGGCACCGTGCATACCGGCGCCATTGGCTATTACGCTTCGCTGGCTGCGGAGGCCGGCATGATCGGCATCGGTATGCTGGCCGGCATTCCCAACATGTCCTATGCCGGTACCAAGGGCGCAGCCGTGGCGACCAGCCCGCTGGCGATTGCCGTACCCTCCGCCAAACATGGCATCGTGGTACTGGACATGGCCACCGCCAACATCGCGCTGGGCAAGATTGCCCAGTACAAGATTCAGGGCAAGGCATTGCCGGAAGGTTCAGCGCTGACGGCTGATGGCGAACCCACCACCGATCCCACCAAGGCTGAAATTCCCACGCCACTGGGCGGCGCCAAGGGTGCGGGCATGTCGCTGATGTTCGAGTTGCTCACTTCAGTGCTTATCAACAATCCCATCGTCACCAGTTATCACTCGGGTACGCCTGAAGGCGAGAAGCATCGTCAGAACGGCGTGCTGATAGCCGTGGATGTATCGGCTTTCGGCGGCGTCGATGCCTTCAAGAGCACGGTGGATGCGACACTGGAAACCATCAAGGGTCTGCCGCGCGCCACAGGCTGGGAGGAAATTCTGTTCCCCGGCGAACGCGGTCAACGCGCTTTCAAGGAACGTTCCAGCAAGGGCATTCCGGTGCCGGGCGCCACTTGGCAGAAATTGGTCAAGGATGCCGAGAAGCTCGGCGTGACCATTCCTGCCGTGCAGATGATTTAATTTCCCGGACGTAAACATGGCAACTTACACCGAGCTGGGTCTTTACATTGATGGCAAGTGGTCTGCGGGTAGCGAAGGCCGCAGCGAACCGGTCATCAATCCGGCGAATGAACAGGTGCTGGGTCATGTGCCGCATGCCAGCAAAGCCGATCTGGATCGTGCGCTGGCGGCCGCACAACGTGCGTTTCCACTCTGGCGCGATACGCCGCTCGAAACCCGCACCAAGATTCTGTTGACTGCAGCCCGCCTGGTGCGTGAGCGCGCGCCAAGAATTGGTGAGATCATGACCCTGGAGCAGGGCAAGGCGCTGACCGAAGCAAGGGGCGAAGCCACGCGCGTGGCGGGCACATTGCAATGGGATGCCGAGGAGGCACGTCGGGCCTACGGCCGCATCATTCCCTACGATGCCACCTCGGACATTCATATCCTCAAACAACCGGTTGGACCCGTGGCCGCGTTCACGCCATGGAATTTTCCGGCGGGTTCGCCGATGCGCAAGATCGCCGCAGCGGTTTCTGCAGGCTGCTCCATCGTCATCAAGGCATCGGAAGAAACACCGGGCACTGCCTGCGAGTTGGTGCGCTGCTTTGAGGAAGCCGGTCTGCCACCCGGTGTGTTGAATCTGGTGTTTGGCGTGCCGACTGAGGTGTCGCAGCATCTCATCACCTCGCCCATCACCCGCATGGTGGCCTTTACCGGCTCCATTCCCGTGGGCAAGCAACTCGCCAGTCTCGCTGCGTCGCTGATGAAGCCGAACATGATGGAGCTGGGTGGTCATGCACCTGTGATCGTGTGTGCGGATGCAGATCCTGTCCATGCCGCGAAGACCGCAGCCGTTGCAAAGTTCATCAATGCGGGTCAGGTATGCACTTCGCCAAGTCGTTTTCTGGTGCATGAATCGATTGCCGAAAAATTCACCGCCACACTGGTGGAAGCAGCCACTTCGTTGAAAGTGGGCGATGGTCTTGAAGCCGGTGTGCAAATGGGTCCGCTGGCCAATGCCAGGCGTCTGGCGGCAGTGGAAGCCATGGTGGCGGATGCGGTGGAACGCGGCGCCAAGGTGTTATGTGGCGGCCGCAGAATTGGTACACGTGGTTTCTTCTACGAGCCAACTGTATTGACCAATGTGCCTGATGCCTCGCAAATGATGTGTAACGAGCCATTCGGTCCTGTGGCGCCGATCCGGTCATTTGCCAGCCTTGACGAAGCCATCGATATTGCGAACTCGCTGCAATATGGTCTGGCTGCTTACGCCTATACCAAGTCGACCTCGACGGCGAATACACTCATGCGCAAGCTCGAAGCAGGCATCATGTCCATCAATCACTGTGGTGGCTCGGTGGTGGAAGCGCCGTCAGGCGGTGTCAAGGAAAGTGGTTATGGTCGCGAAGGTGGCGCTGAAGGTCTTGAGGGTTATCTGATCACCAAGCGTGTTTTTTTCAAGTACTGACAGGTCTGGCAATTCAGTGTCGCAAAGACTCCAGCTATGGGCCGCGTGAGCAGGGACGTTACGCGATGGATATACACCTCCGTGAAAACGGCTTACGTAGCACCTTGTCATTTCGAGCGCAGTGAGAAATGACAATAAGTCAGAAGCTCCTTGGCAGCGAGTTGACGCGTTAATGTCCGAACGTATCGAATGCGTTGTCATTGGCGCGGGTGTAGTGGGCTTGGCAGTGGCGCGTGTTATGGCGCAACGCGGCCGTGAAACACTGATTCTGGAAGCGGAATCAGCAATTGGCACCGAAACCAGCTCGCGTAATAGCGAGGTGATACACGCGGGTATTTATTATCCGGCGGGGTCGGCGAAGGCCCGCTTCTGTGTTGCAGGCAAGAAGCTTCTGTATGAGTTCTGCGAGGCGCGTGGCGTTGAATATAAACGTTGCGGCAAACTGATTGTTGCGACTGATGAAGCACAGATTTCCGCACTGCAATCCATCGAGCGTGCAGCCCGCGCCAATGGGGTGACTGACCTTACCTGGCTGACTGCAGATGAAACTCATGCGCTTGAACCGGCGCTGAATGCCGTTGCCGCACTGAATTCTCCCTCCACCGGCATTGTCGACAGTCATGGATTCATGCTGGCGCTGCAAGGAGAGTTCGAGCAGGCCGGCGGCATGATTGCGTTTCGCTCGCGGGTGCGGCGCGGCAATTTCGATGGCCAGAAGATTCATCTGGAAGCAGGCTCCGGGGAAGAAATGATGGAGCTCGAAGCATCCATTGTTATTAATTGTGCTGGCCTGCATGCGCAGGATGTTGCACATCGTATCGATGGTATTCCCAAGGCAAGCATCCCGCCCGCATTCTTTGCCAAGGGAAATTACTACGTCTTGCAGACCAAGGCGCCGTTCCAGCGGCTGGTGTATCCCGTTCCTGAACCCGGTGGATTAGGTGTGCATCTCACACTTGATATTGCCGGGCAGGCTCGTTTCGGTCCTGACGTGGAATGGGTGGATCGGCTGGACTACACGGTTGATCCGGCTCGCGCAGAAAAATTCTACGCAGCGATTCGCCGTTACTGGCCCGCGTTGCCTGATGATTCACTGCAGCCTGGCTACGCTGGCATTCGTCCCAAGTTGAGTGGTCCGGGTGAACCAGCAGCCGATTTCATGATTCAGGGTCCGGATGGTCACGGTGTGAACGGGCTGATAAATCTTTATGGCATAGAGTCGCCGGGCTTGACTTCTGCGATCGCCATTGCTGAGCACGTTGCCGATATTGTGCATGGCTGGTGATGCTGCCTCCGACGTAGGCACATCCCATCCTTGGATTGGACGTGATTGGTATCTGCGTGCTTTCAGCGTGGATCGTGCGCCGTGGCCTGTTGGACGGCGGCTGGATTTAGCGATTCTTGGTGCTCAGTGCGGGATGCTGCTTGAACCACTCTGCAATGAAATCAACAAAAATACGGACCTTACGTACCAGTTGCCGCCCTGGTGCATACACCGCATATAGCGGCCGCTCCGGCACCTGAAAACCTCCCAGTACCACTTCGAGCTGTCCTGACTTGATTTCGGGGTAGACGGAGCGAACTGGCAGCAGCGCAATACCCATACTGCGAATCGCTGCCTTTTGCAGAACGAGATACGTGTTCGAAGAGAACGATACGTTATGCGGTTTGTAGTTGTGCTTGATACGGCCATCGGCGAGATGCCAGATCGGATCGTTAACATGAATAAGGCAGTCGTGTTTCGACAGGTCCAGCGGCGTCGCAGGTGTTCCACGGCGGGCCAGGTACTCGGGTGAGGCGCACAGTGCGAAGTGCAAGGGCGCGATTTTGCGCACCATGATCGATGAATCGCGCAGATTCTTGGTGTGGAAGGCGATGTCGTAGCCTTCCTCAACAAAGTTGTAGGTTCGTTCCGATAGCCCGCCGAGTTCGAGTCGTACATGTATCAGTGGATGATCCTGGGCAAAGGTGGCAATCGCATCACCGAGATCGAGGCTGCCGATCCATTTGGGTGATACCACCGACAGATCTCCTTCCGCATTGTCTTTCATGCCCAGCATCTGCGCGTCGCGCTCGGCGATCTCGGCAAGGATGCGCTTGCAGAACTCGAGATACTGAATACCCGATTCGGTCAATGTCACGGAACGGGTGGTCCGGTTCAGCAGCCGAATACCAACCTGTTTTTCAAGGTCTGCGATATGCCGCGATACCAGCGCCCGGGAAATCAACAGCGTACGTGCCGCCATGGCAAAGCTCTCGCAACGAGCCACCGTGACGAAGCTTTTCATGACTGTGAATCGGTCCATGGGATATTCTGCCGTTGTGTCTAAAGATGAACTTTCTGCAACACTGAATTCATTATAGTAGACCATACGCCGTAGCACTGTCCCGTACGATTGGTCGGACAGCCATACGGATTTTCTGATGATGCGCTGCAATGGCGCCAAGGTAGCGAATGAAGTGGTGTCGATTCCAGGCTTCGAATACGACCAGTTATGGTGTCGTGGAGAGTGATCGCGTGGTACGCGTCGAGGGTACGCCGTTTGCGGAGTATCGCCTCGCCGACGACAGCTATCCGCTTACTCAAGTGAAGCTTTTGCCGCCGACACTACCGCCGACATTCTACGCCGTCGGCTTCAACTATCTTGCACACGTGCTGCACTACCAGGCACTGGGTTCGAAGACAGCGAAAGTACCTGAGCGTCCGGAAGTGGGTTATCGCGCCAACAACGCCTTGATAGGTCAAGGTGAATCTATTGTTGTGCCTGCGGATTTCACGGGCACGCTCGAAGCTGAAGGCGAGCTGGTTGCAGTCATTGGCAAGAAGATTCGTCGTGTCGTTTCCCGCGATGAAGCACGTGCGGCAATTTTTGGCTGGACCATTGGTAATGATGTCAGCGCGCGGGAGTGGCAGCGTACTGATCGCACCTTCTGGCGCTGCAAGAACAGCGATACCTTCAAGCCGATGGGGCCGTGGATCGATACGGATACTGACATCGATCAGATCCAGACGCGTGTGTGGGTAAACAAGCAGTTGTCGGGTGAATTCAAGACCAACAACATGATCTTCGATACGCTTGACTACATCATTGCTGTCTCGCGTTACATCACGCTGCATCCCGGCGATGTGTTGTGGATGGGTGCGGAGAGCACGGCGGTCATCAAGGCAGGCGACACGGTGTCGGTCGAGATTACCGGCATCGGCACGCTGAGCAATCCTGTCGTAGCTGAAACCGTTGCCTGAAACCACAGGTGTATTTGCTCACCGGGTTATGAGATACCCGTGACTATCATGATGTTTACTTCGTGACCATGACGTTAAGGACTGCAGAGCGGCCCTCACGAATAGCTTGCACCGCAGCTTTAATCGTGCCGGATAGCAAAGCAACATCGCTGATCGTAGCGCTGAACATGTCGAACGGCTTGGCGAACTCGGCCAGATCGGGCTGAGTCGACAGATCCGTGCCCGGGAAAGTCTTGTGCGTTACCGCGGCGCCATCCGGGTAGGCGCGCAGATGGTTGTACTTCATGGACAGATATTGCTTGTTATTGAAGATGACGATCAACAGCGGCAGCTTGTAGTCACGCGCTGCAGCCAGTGATGTGATTATCGGGTTGTACAGGAAGGTGCCATCGCCCAGTGTCAGGACGACTGGACGATCACCGCTGGCCAGCTTCACGCCCAGCGCCACGGCAATACCCTGGCCCAGTCCACCCTGCACGTAGTAGTAGCCTTCCGGCTGGTCGATCATCAGATGCTGCTGTACCACGCGGCTATGCGTGATGCTCTCATCGACAAACACGGCCTCTGAACCCAGCGCTTCACGCAATTCCTTCACCAGCAGCGCCGGATCAATGGGGCCGCCGCTCGCGGCTGCCTTGGTCTCTGCTTCCAGCATCCTGGCAACCTGGACATTGTGAGAAGCCGTCAGGTACACACGTCGTTCTTCCACCAGCGTCTTGTCGAAGCCGCGCTTCTTCAATACCTGGGTGACTTGGCGCAGCGTTTCGCCGACTTCACCTTCGAGATAGGCATCGGCAAACAGCACCTGATAGACGATGTGCGGACGTTGTGGCACTTCATCAATCACTACAGTTGCAGCATGCGGTGGCTTGTTGCTGGGTGGATACCAGGGCGCGCGGCAATTGATGAGCAGCACCAGGTCGGTCGTGGCCGTGAATGGATCGGCTACCGAACCTTGATGCATGGGATTCGTGCGCGGGAAATTGGCGCACACCGCAGATTGAGGCTCGATCACCGGCAGGGCCAGCAGCTCGCACAATTCGACCAGTGCCTTGAAGGTATTGCCATCGCGGCCTGCGGTTTCCGTGAGGATGACAGGATGCTTCGCGGCGATCAGGCGATCAGCCAAGGCTTCAATTTCTTCTGGAGCAGCCAGCTTGCGACCGGCCGGTGCAGTGGGTTTGGTGAACTTGGGTGGCGTCCATGGCGTGAGCAGCACTTCGACGGGCACATTGAGAAAGCAGGGGCCCGCAGGCGCACGCACCGACAGCTCGGTGGTACGGATCACCATCTCGTAAAGCACCTCGACGGTCGGCGCCATGTTTGACCACTTGGTGATGTTTTCGACCAGCGCTTGAGGTCCGCCTACGACGGAGAGATTGCGGTACCACTGCGAGCCTGGATCCATTTCCGGGCGTTCGCCGTAGGTGATGGACTCCGAAGACATCACGATCATGGGCGCACCGCTGAGTAACGCGCCGTGAATCGCGCAGGTGCCCTGCAGCAGGCCGGGACCGGCGTGAAGCAGTACGGCCTGCGGACGGCCTGTCACCAGCGCATAGCCGGTGGCCATGCCTACTGCGACCGTTTCATGCCACAGATCGAGATAAGCGGGACCGACAACGTTGTCCACTTTCTGCCTGACCACGGCTTCCCACGCCGGTGCCCATTCGGAGCCCGGACAGGAGAAGACATAGTCGATGCCGAGCGCGCGGAAAGCCGAGAAAATTGCTTCGCCGCCGTCTATGTATCGCTTCATGGAGATCACTTGTCGAAAGACATGACTGAAGGACAGGAATCATTTGCAGACCCTATCCGGTAAACAGGCTGCTGAATGATGACATCCAGCAGCCTGTTATTCGATACCGAACAATTCAGCGAAGAATTACTTCGAGGGCGGCCAGTCCAGGCACTTGCTGATGCCCAGTCCCATGATCTGCTCCAGCTCAGCCGGCTTCAACGACGTGAAGTGCCTGGTGAACTGCTCGATGGTGTCCTTGTAGGTCAGGCCGTGGTCCATCAAACGGGTAATGTCAGTCCCCCAGAAGCAACGCTCGGGCCCCATCTTGTTCACCATGTTGCGAACATACTTTTCGATGTTCAGGTTAGGGAAGGGCTGGGTGGAGTAGCCGGGCAGGGCGGAGACTTTCACATAAATGTTCGGGTATTCGGCCAGATCGGCGGTTTCTTCGGCCCAGTAACCAATGGCATCGTCCACGCAACGGGCCATGATTCCCATGTGGTCGATAATGATCTTCAGGCCCGGGTGGCGCTTGGCGATCTGGCCCAGCTCGGCCTTCCAGATCGGCGCATGCACCATGGTCGGGATGCCGTGTTTTTCGGCGAAGGGCCAGTACCAATCGACGGTGCCGTCGATCATCCAGTTACGGTCTTGCGGACGGTGGAAAGTCAGGCGGGTGCCCTTCATGCCCGGAATGCTCTTCCAGTCCTTCAACCAGGCCTTGGATTCTTCGGGCTTGTTCTGCGGCACGCGGGCCATGATGCCGAAGCGGTCGGGATGGGCTTCGCAGGCTTCAACAGCGTAGTCGATGCGGTCGCCCTCCCAGGAAGGCGGCAGGATCAGGGCACGATTGACACCGGCCTCATTCATCAGCTTGATGCATTCCTGGTAGCTGAAGGCTTCCGCGCGGTGGCCGTTGAGCTTCATGCGCTCGCGGGCACCCTTGAGCCAGGGACGATCCGGCGTCTCGTCCTTCCAGATATGTACTTGTGAATCGACAATAAACATTGCTTGCGGTCTCCGCATCGGCTTTCAGGATGCGCCATCTAATCACAGTTGCACTTTCCCGAGTCATTCCTATGTGCAATTCAAAGGTGCATGCTCGTAAACAGTCGTACCTGTACATTTGAATTGCGCAGGGGCATCGCCGTACCCCGACCGAGTGTGTTGTGATGTAAGTCAACAGGTTGGTGAGATCGAAAACTTAAGCTGCATCTTTGGAAATTCCATGAGTAAAGTAACTATTGTCAAGGTTGATCAGGTTAAGGTTCTTGATCGAGGCCATGGCATCAAGACCATTCCGCTGATTACGCATATGTCTGCTGATCAGCCGGCATTCACCACGGGTATCAGCACTTACCCCAAGGGTGAAGGCGCGCCGTTGCACGCGCATAACGTGCCTGAGCAAGTCACCCTGCTTGAAGGACAGGGTGAAGTGGAGATCGATGGTGTCGTGACGCCACTCAAGCAGTACGACAGCACCTACATACCTGGCAATGTGACGCATGCTTTCCGCAATACCGGCTCCGAGCCCATGATGATTCTCTGGGTGTATGCCTCCAGCTACGTGACGCGCACGTTCGCGGATTCCGGAAAAACGGTGGAGCATTTGTCTGCCGAAGATCTGATGGGTCTTGCCAGCGACAAATAGCTATCAAGTTAAATTATAACATAATATACATTATGCGAAGTAGTGGAGGTGCCCGTAATACACTCCCGTCCAGCTATTTCTCCGGTTTCTGGTTCAGTTTGAACTCGGCAAAGTCATCCATCTTGAATTCGATGGTATCCCAGCGTGTTGATTCCTCGTGCCTGGCCTGGCGTTTGATGGCGTCAATGATGTCCCTGTCATTCCACTGGATTACTTCGCTGGCAAGCGCTTCGAGCAGCACCGGGGTTTTTTCCTTGACGCCAAAGGTACTAAGAACCACCACCGGCTTGTCCAGACCCTTGGCGCAGTTAACCTGAAAATCCATCCAGTCTTTATGTTCCTGATACTGGCCCGCTGGTATCAGCACAATTTCCGCCAGCGCGATCTGTTTGCGTAACTCCTGACGCAGGCTGTCTTTGTCCTGTGCGGTCGGCAATTCCGGCACGCTGCAGTTCTTGTAAAAGAAATTCCGGGAGCCTTCCAGATACTCAAATACGCGCCGGTAGTCGTCGTTGCTGGCGAACGCGTGTGCGACAAATATGCGTACAGGATTCTGTTGCGATACCGAATTCATTCACGACTCCCTTGCAATACCCACAATCGCCAAAATAAAGCTGATTGCCGGTTGTGCCAATTCTAAGCCCGGGTTATACGTGGAAAACAGTCTCCAACGCACATCGATATGAAATTTCTGCTGTACAACATACGTTACGCAACCGGCACCGGCGCCATGTTCCACTTGCCGGTACCCGGGGCGGGATATTTGCGCAGCAATCCGCGAGTGCTGGCTGACATTACCCGCTTTATCAAGCAGCAGGATCCCGACATCGTCGGCCTGATTGAAGTGGATACCGGTTCAGTGCGCTCGGGACTGATCAACCAGGCGCACTACATAGCCGATTCACTGGGGCATTACTCGATATACGAGTGCAAGTATGGCACGTCATCCATCAACCAGTTTCTGCCCATTGTGCGCAAGCAATCCAATGCATTTCTGGCCGCACCGCGCGTAGAGGGTGAACGGTTTCATTATTTTGATACCGGCATCAAGCGGCTCATCATTGAACTGGAACTGGAGGATTGCGCCATATTCCTGGTGCACCTGTCACTCAAGTTCCGGCATCGCCATGATCAGTTGCGCTATCTGCATGGACTGGTCAAGCAATGCAGCAAACCGGTGATTGTGGCGGGCGATTTCAATACCTTCTGGGGTGATCATGAAATCTACCTGTTTTGCCAGGCTGCAGGACTGGTCAGCGCCAATCCGCAGGGGTTGTCGACCTACCCCAGCCAGTCGCCTCGCAAAGAGCTGGATTTCATACTGCATTCCAAAGAGATAACCATCACGCGCTTTGAAATTCCCAGAGTCACCTACTCGGATCACTTGCCACTGGTCTGTGAGTTCGACATTGCCGGACGTTAACAGGCGCAGGACAGGAAAGTCCTTTTTCAGCACCATGTTAAGGGTTACAGTACAAAAATAACTCCAATCAGGTGGGCTCATGACCGATAACTCCAGCCTTGAGATGTGGAAAATTACTGTCGATGGCGATCAAGTGGCGTGGCTGGAGTTCAACAAGCCCGAAGCCTCCGCCAATACCTTGTCGCGTGATGCCATGGTGGGGCTGGATCAGAAGCTGATCGAGCTGGAAAAACTCAAGCCCCGGGCAGTGGTGGTGATCTCGACCAAGGAAAGTGGCTTCATTGCTGGTGCTGACATCAGGGAATTCACTGCGCTGAATACGGTTCCACAAGCCTACGAACTGATCCGCTCCGGTCAGCGGGTGCTGGATCGACTGGAGCAATTGCCCTGCCCCACCGTCGCTGCCATACATGGTTTTGCCTTGGGTGGCGGTCTGGAACTGGCGCTGGCCTGTCGTTATCGAGTCGCTGCCAGCGATGGCAAATCATCACTGGGATTGCCTGAAGTTCAGCTGGGTATTCATCCCGGCTTCGGCGGCACCGTACGTGCTGTCAATCTGTTGGGGCCAGTCGTTGCGATGGACCTGATGCTGACCGGCAAAACCATTCGGGCGGACAAAGCCAAAGCCATCGGCCTGGTGGATCGGCTGGTGCCATTTGCCGAGTTGCGTACGACTGCGAAAGAAATTGCTTTGCAGGCGCCGACGCCGCATCAGCCACCTTTTATGGCGCAGTTGATGAATCTTGGCCTGATTCGACCCTTTATCGCCCGCAAAATGCGTCAGCAGGTGCGCCGCCATGCGCTCCCGGAACACTATCCCGCTCCCTATGCTGTCATTGATCTCTGGCAGCAACAGGGCGCCAATGGTGGTGCTGCCTATGAAGCTGAGGCACGCTCTATTGCGGCCATGTTCTGCACGCCAACCTCACGCAATCTGGTGCGGGTATTCCTGTTGCAGGATCGTCTGAAAAATCTTGGTGGCAAGCAGGGTGCAAAAGCAACTCATGCGCATGTGATCGGTGCGGGAGTCATGGGTGGCGATATCGCCAGCTGGTGCGCGGCGCGTGGTCTGCAAGTGTCATTGCAGGACCGTGCCATGCAGTACATCCAGCCAGCGCTCGATCGTGCCGCAACATTTTTCGAAAAGCGTTATCCCGATCCGGTTGAGCGCAACAAAGTCGCTGAGCGATTGCGTGCTGATGTTGATGCTGAACAGGTCAGCAACGCGGATGTCGTGATTGAGGCGATCTTCGAGAATGTTGCTGCCAAGAAGGAGTTGTACGCCCGGCTGGAATCGAAACTGAAACCCGGCGCCATCCTGGCCAGCAATACCTCCAGCATCGTGCTGGAATCGCTGGCGGATGGCTTGCAGGATCCCGGACGTTTTGTCGGTCTGCACTTCTTCAATCCGGTAGCGCGCATGCCGCTGGTGGAGATCATTCAATCCGCACAGACACGGCCGGAGGTGCTCCAGTCCGCCATGGACTTTGCACGTCAACTCGACAAGCTGCCTGTTCCCTGTCGCAGCGCGCCCGGCTTCGTGGTCAACCGTATCCTGATGCCCTATCTGAACGAGGCCATGCGTGCCGCTGATGAGGGCGTACCGCTGGCGCTGATCGACAAGGTGGCCACGGACTTCGGCATGCCCATGGGCCCGATTGAGCTGGCGGATGTGGTCGGTCTGGATGTCTGCCTTCATGTCGGTGCAATCCTGGCGCAAGCCTACTCACGCCCACAGGCGAAGATCATCCAGTCGCTGGTCGAGCAAAAGCAGCTGGGCAAGAAGTCCGGTCAGGGCTTCTATGTCTGGCAGGATGGCAAACCGCTCAAGCCAAGTGTGGCCGGTGCGAACATACCAACTGATCTGGAAGACCGGTTGATATTGTCCATGCTCAACGAGTCGATGGCCGTGTTACGTGAACAGATCGTGGCTGATGCGGATCTGCTCGATGCGGCAGTGATCTTCGGCGCGGGCTTCGCGCCCTTCCGGGGTGGCCCTCTGCAGCACGCTCGCAGTGTCGGGCCGGACCGGATCGTTTCAAAACTGCAACAGCTGGCCGGCCGCCATGGGACTCATTTTCAGCCTGATCCCGGCTGGAAAAATGCTCTGATCTAGCTTCGTGCAATCAGGCAATCAATCACATTTTGGCTGGAAAGTGAGGCACCCAGCTGATAGCGCTGTGCTACCATCCAGTCAATATCCGTCGGGTCGGCATGGCACAAATGCCTGACTGGATCACGTAAACAATTACCGAAAATCTAGTCAGAGAGTCAATGGAGAGCAAACCCCTCGATCTCGGTACCTTGAGATCATTCACGCCCCTCGATGGCCTGAAATCCGAAAACCTCAACGCGCTGGCACGCAAGGCAGCGTTGCGTGAGTTGGTGCTCGACAAAATCCTGTTCAATCAGGGTGACAATGACAAGCGCACGCTGTACCTGGTCAGCGGTGTAGTTGAATTGAAGCAGGACGGCAAGACGGTTGCGGTCATTCGTGCCGGAACTCCTGAAGCCCGTAATCCCATCGCACCCATCATGCCGCGGCGCTACACAGCCGTTGCGGCCTCTAACCGTGTTGAACTGCTGACCATCGACAGTGACTTGCTGGATGTGATGCTGACCTGGGATCAAACCGGCTCGTATGAGGTGGGTGAACTGGGTGGCACTGCTTCCATGGATGATGTTGCTGATGACTGGATGACCGTAATGTTGCAGACCAAGGCCTTTCACAAGGTGCCGCCGGCCAATATCCAGGCCATTTTCATGCGTCTGCAGCGTGCCGACTTCAAGGCTGGACAGGCGGTCATCAAGCAGGGTGACGAGGGTGATTTTTTCTATGTCATCGTCAAAGGCAAGTGTCAGGTTACCCGCGAGACGCCGCTGAACAAGGAAGGCATCAAGCTGGCTGAGCTGGGTATCGGCGAATCATTTGGTGAAGAGGCGCTGATTTCCGAAGCCAAGCGCAATGCCACCGTGACCATGATCTCCGATGGCACGCTGATGCGACTGGGCAAGGACGACTTCAAGCAGCTGCTCAATGAGCCCATGCTTGAGTATGTTGATCAGTATCAGGCCGAGCAATTGGTAGCCAAGGGCGCCAAATGGCTGGATGTGCGTCTGCCCTCCGAGTTTGAAACCCAGCATCTCGACAACGCGTTGAATATTCCGCTGTATTTCCTGCGCATCAAGCTCAAGACGCTCGACAAAGACACACACTACGTTGTGTATTGCGATACTGGTCGGCGCAGTTCTGCTGCGGCCTACATCCTGTCAGAACGCGGTTTCCACACCTACGTACTGCAGGGCGGCTTGCAGACGATGATCATGCTGGAAAAATAGATCCGGTCGGGTCCGGTCATAGAGACGACTGGTTATTCACATCGTATGGGTGGGCTTGTCGCCGCCCAGCGCACCCGCCAGATAACTCTCAATCTTGCGCTGGGTATTGCCGCGATCCTGTTCACTGAACTGCACGCCAATGCCGGCGGTGCGCTTGCCCTGTGCACCCTTGGGCGTCATCCAGATCACCTTGCCGGCCACCGGCAGCTTTTCGTCTTCGCCCATCAGGTTCAGGAGCATGAAAACTTCATCGCCCAGACGGTAGTTGCTGTTGGTGGGAATGAACAACCCGCCATTCTTCACGAAGGGCATGTAGGCGAGGTACAGCGCGCTCTTGTCCTTGATGGTCAGAGTCAACAGGCCGGGTTTGCTACTAGGTTGCCGCATTGAGAAATTCACAGTTTTCCAGGCACAGGTCTATGGGGTCGTCCAATCTCTAAGCAATTTACACAGCTCATGGCCGGGCCTGCATGGCTCGTTGCACCATCATCAGCACCATGCCCAGCGCCAGCTCGCGCTGCAAGGCAGTCCGGCGCAGGATGCTCTTCAGTTCACGCAGCTTGTCCAGCGCCTGGAACATGGCGCTTATGTTTAACACTTGTGCCGTCCCCTGCAAAGGCTCGCGCGTGACTGGATCGGCAGTTCTGAGAATTTCCTTGCGTATCCGCCCTGACAGCCAGAAATCCAGCCAGTTCAGGCGCTCCAGCATCTGGTCATCGGCCCAGCCCTGCGCCAGCTGGGTCAGATCGGCGCTGCCTTCGCTCAACGAGGTCAGTCCCCCAGACATAGACTGCCGCAAAGCCTCAAACGAACCCTGCCCCGCTGCCTGGACATAGGCCAGCGCACGCAAGGGGGCGCCACAGGCGTAATCGAGCACTTCGTCTGGCACAACCTTGCCGCCGGCAACGGCTTGTAGCCAGGCTTGTGCTACCGCCCTTTCCGGCGTCGCCATGCCCAGATGCTGACAGCGGCTGCGCAAGGTGGGCAGCAGGCTGCCAGGCTGTGCGGTCACCAGAATGATCAGACTGCGGGCGCCGGGTTCCTCCAGCGTTTTGAGCAGTGAGTTGGCGGCCGCAATGGTCATCTGATGTGCCGGTTCGACAATCGCCACACGATAGCCATTGCGGGTGCTGGTGATACTCAGGCGCTCATTGGCGGCGCGAATCTGGTCGACTGAAATCTGCTGTTTGTCTTCTTCCGGCGAAATCAGCACCAGATCGGGATGGGAGCCGGACTGATTGAGTTTGCAGCCGACGCAAGCACCGCAAGGCTCGAGCTCGCTTCCCGGCTGCTCACAGAGCAACGCATGTGCCAGCCAGCGCGCGAACTGCGCTTTGCCCAGCCCTGCTACCCCATGCAGAAGCAGCGCATGTGGCAAGCGATTTGACTGTCTGCTGCGATTCAACTGCGCCCGGATCGGTTCATGCCAGGGCCAGGGTAATGCCACATTCAGTGAGTGGCTGTCGGGTGCGCCGCTCATGACGTCTGTTCCTGAATGAATTGCCGGAGGGTGGTACTGACATCTCTGGCCACTGAATCCAGCGTCTGGCTGGCATCAATGATGCGGAAGCGGCCCGGGTCGGACTGCGCTCGCACCAGATACCCTTGTCTCACCCGTTCGAAAAAAGCGCCCTGCTCAATTTCAAAGCGATCACCCTCACCCTGCCCTGCTGCCTGATTGCGTGCACGGGCGCGCTGCATGGCCAATTCCACTGGCGCATCCAGCAACAAAGTCAGATGCGGCTGGATACCCTGCTGTACCCATTGTTCCAGCTGGGCAATCTGCGTCAGCGACAGCCCACGGCCATACCCCTGATAGGCATAACTGGCGTCAGTGAAACGATCTGACAACACCCATGCGCCCCGCTGCAGGGCGGGCAGAATCAGGTTATGCAGGTGCGTGGCGCGTGCGGCAAACATCAGCAGCAATTCGCAGGATGCCGGCATGGCTTCGGTATCTCGCGCCAGCAGCAGCTCACGGATTTTTTCAGCACGCGGTGTGCCACCAGGTTCACGGGTAACCACTACTTCAATTCCAGCGGTCTGTAGTTCCCGTTCGATGGTTTGCAGTTGCGTGGACTTGCCCGCGCCCTCGCCGCCTTCCAGCGTAATGAACCTGCCTGTGAGTTGCTGCGTCATTTTTATGTTTCAGTTGGCGCGCTGTGTCGCCAGATAACGGCGTACGGCCGCATTGTGTTCCTGAAGATTTCTGGAAAAGTAATGGCTGCCATCGCCCTTGCCGGTGGCTACAAAAAACAGTGCGCCGGTTCGCTCGGGATTAACCGCTGCCAGCAATGATGCGGCGCCCGGCAAGGCAATCGGCGTGGGCGGCAGACCCGTACGAGTATAGGTGTTGTAGGGACCATCGCGCAGCAGATCGGTCTTGCGCAAGTTGCCGTCAAAATCAGCACCGAGTCCATAGATGACTGTCGGATCAGTCTGCAAGCGCATGCCGCGCGCCAAACGTTCAATGAATACGCCCGAAATCATTGGTCGCTCACTGGGCTTTGCAGTTTCTTTTTCAATAATGGAGGCCAGTATCAGTGCTTCGTATGCATTGTTCAGCAACAGACCACTGGCGCGTTGCTGCCATGCCGTGTCAAGTTCGCGCTGCATGCGTTGCTGTGCAATCTGCAGAATTTCAAGATCGCTGGTGTGCTTGGCAAACTGGTAGGTGTCCGGGAAAAACCGTCCTTCCGGGTGCGTATCGTTCATGCCCAGCGATTGCATCACCTCTGCATCCGAACGACCAGCCAGTGTGTTATGGATATCCTGTCGGTTTTCAATCGCGCGTCTCAATTCACGGAATGTCGAGCCCTCGACAATGGTGATGCTGTGCAACAGCACTTCACCGCTGGTAAACAGGTGCAGCAGATCGTCGGGCGTCATGCCAGTGGTCAGGGAATACTCACCAGCTTTGATCTTTCCACTCAATCCCTGGCTACGCGCCCACCACGACCAGATACGCGGATGCTTCAGCCAGCCAGCCTGCTGCAGATCGCCGGCGATGCGCGACACTGAAGCGCCGCGCGGAATTTCATGGTTTATGCTCTGCTGCGAAATAATTGGCTGATGCAGCCAGCGCCAACCATAGACCACGCTGCTGGCCAGACCGAGCAATAGCAACAGCAGCACCAGCCAGCCCCAGCGCATTGAACGTGCTGCTGTCGTCATTGGTGCGACTCCAGTGCATCAGTCAATTGACCAGTGATTGGCCCAATCGGCCAGACATGTTGTTCAAGTTGCGTCACTGCCTGAATGCCCCGTACTGCGTTGGTCACAAACACTTCCTGTGCGGCATCAATCTCTTCAGCGCGAACCGCACGCTCCTCACAGGCAATACCCAGCTGCATCGCCAGTCTTAATACTTGCTTTCGCATCACGCCCTGCACGCCGCTGTAACGCAGGTCAGGCGTCACTAATACGTCATCAAGCACCATGAATACATTACTCATCGTGGCGCACACCAGCTCATCTTCGGTATCCAGCATCAGGCCTTCGGCGATGCTTGGGTCGCGCCACTCGGCTTGTGCCAGCACCTGTTCAAGTCGATTGCAGTGTTTGATGCCGGCTAGCTGCGCATTGCGCGAGAGCCGGGTTCTACACCAGCGAACCTGAATGCCATTGGTTTGCGTCGCCGCAGGTGCGTCGAACAATTGCCACAATCGGGTGGGTTTAACGGTTGCAGCCGGGCGATACCCACGTTCACTGCGGCCGCGACTCAGTACCAGTTTGATGACACCGCATTGCTGTTCCGCAATCAATTTTTCCAGCTCAGTCTGCAACACAGCCGATTCGGGTTCCGGCAGGCACAGCCGCTCGCAGCCAAGTCGCAATCGTTGCCAGTGGTCGTCCAGAAACCGTACCTGGCCACGCTGCAGCAACATGGTTTCAAAAATGCCGTCGCCGTAGTGAAAGCCACGTTCATCCACATGCAGCGCGGGCGTATCCGCTGCGATGACTTGACCATCAAGCAAGGTGTTGCGCATGGTGCCCATCAATGCGGTAAAGCCCGCAACAGGCCCAGCGCCTTGGCGCGCGTTTCGTCCAGTTCACGCTCAGGAATGGAATCAGCGACGATGCCCGCACCGGCGCGAAAATCCAGCTGGCTGCCGCGCAGTTCCAGCGTACGGATCAGGATATTCATATCCATGCTGCCATCACGATTCAGATACCCCATGGAGCCAGTATAAGCACCGCGCGCGCACTGTTCGAGACTGGCGATGATCTCCATGCAGCGAATCTTGGGGCATCCGGTGATGGTGCCACCCGGAAACACGGCGGCAATGGCTTGTCCGGGCGTGACATCACTGCGCACCCTGCCGCGCACATTGGAGACGATGTGATGTACATGCGCGTAGCTCTCGATGCTCATGTATTCATTGACTTCCACCGTGCCGCCAACGCAGATACGGCCAAGGTCATTGCGCTCCAGATCCAGCAGCATGATGTGCTCGGCGCGTTCCTTGGGATGTGCATGTAATTCGTCCAGCAGAGCCTGATCGGTACGCGCATCAGCATGGCGCGGACGCGTACCGGCAATCGGTCGGGTGTTCGCCCAGCCACCACGCAACTCGATCAGGCGTTCCGGCGAAGAGCTGATCAAGTGATGATCAGGCGCCAGCTGCGCCAGTGCGGCGAATGGAGCGGGATTGGTGGTTTTCAGCCGGCTGTACAGCGCGGGCGCGCAGTCATGTGCTGCTTCGGCATGCCAGCGTCGGGAAAGATTGGCCTGATAGATGTCACCCGCAGCAATATGTCCGAGCGCAGTACGCACTGCGTCAGTAAATGCTTCAGGTGGATCTTCCTGCAGGGCCAGCACCGCAATACGCGGTTGTATTGCTGACCGGCTGCGAATCTGTTGCAGATCATCCTTGACTCGTTGCAGCCCGGTTACTGCATCGGAACCTGTTTCCGTGACGAACCAGGATTCGCCGGTATCGCTGCGACGCTCAAGGGCCGCCGGGATGCGCACAGCTTGCGCAATCAGCTGGTCACGGTCTGGCCACATGCCTGCACGCAGGCTGGGTTCTATTTGCTGAACCAGTTCATAGCTGAGATAGACAAACCAGCCGCCTTTGAAAGGCCATGATGCATCCATTTCCGGAATGCGCTCCTGGCGCCACCACTGATCCAGCCCATCCAGAAAATCTCCGTTGCGGGCCAAATCCGGATTTTCTTTTGCACTCAGGCCTGTGTCGGCACGCAACTCCAGTCGTGCACCAGGAAAGGCCAGTAGCAAATCATGGTTCATGCCCTGCAGACTGGCAGCCGTGGATTCGAGCAGGAAGGGATAACGCGTCGGATGTGCTGCATGCAATTGCAGCAGTTCATCGCTGGTCAGCACGCCCAGAGGCCAAGCCTGCAGATCAGCAGTAGTGCGTTGAGTGTCAGCGGATAACAAGCAAGTTGCTCACTGACGAGGGTTGGGCTCTGCCGGGAGGTTGTTCCGGCAGAGCCGAGAAGTTAACGCAGCGTCTTGAAGATCAGACTGCCATTGGTGCCGCCAAAACCGAAAGAATTCGACAACACGGCATTCAGCGACAGCTTGCGTGCCGTATGCGGCACGTAGTCCAGATCACAGCCCTCATCAGGGTTATCCAGATTGATGGTCGGTGGGACCACCTGATCGCGCAGCGCCAGCACGGAGAAAATGGCTTCAATCACGCCCGCTGCACCCAGCAAATGTCCGGTGACAGACTTGGTGGAGCTGATGGCCAGCTTGTAGGCATGATCGCCAAAGGCACGTTTCATGGCCATGGTCTCGGCCACATCGCCCAGTCCCGTGGACGTAGCGTGAGCATTAACGTACTGGATATCGGCAGGATTCATGCCCGCATCTCGCAGTGCATTGGCCATGGCCAGCCGTGCGCCCTCGCCATCTTCGGGCGGTGTGGTGATATGGTGTGCATCACCGCTCATGCCAAAGCCGGCGAATTCCGCATAAATGCGCGCGCCACGCGCCTTGGCGTGTTCATACTCTTCCAGCACAACAGCGCCGGCGCCATCGGACAACACGAAACCATCGCGATCCTTGTCCCAGGGACGACTGGCCCTGGTGGGATCGTCATTGCGCTGTGACAAAGCACGCGCCTGACCGAAGCCACCCAGACCACAGGGCGTGGTCGCCATTTCAGCGCCACCGGCGATCATCACATCCGCATCACCGTACTGGATCAGACGCGCCGCGATGCCGATGGCATGCGTTGACGTGGTGCAGGCGGTGACGGTGGCAATGTTCGGGCCGGTCAATTTCAGGTTGATCGACAGATGACCGGAGATCATGTTGATGATGCTGCCGGGCACGAAGAAGGGCGAGATACGTTTGGGGCTGTTGTTCGCGCCCAGGTACTTGCCATAGTTGTCTTCAATGGTATCCAGACCACCGATGCCTGCGCCCATGGCGACACCGATGCGTTCGGCATTGGTGGGTGTGACTTCGATGCCACAGTCCTTGAATGCCTGCGTGCCTGCGGCATAGCCGTAGTGCATGAAAGGATCAATCTTGCGCAGTTCCTTCGGCGCCATATAGTCCTCAGCAGTGAAGCCTTGCACCGATCCGCCGAAACGGGTCGGGAAGGCGCTGACATCAAAACGGGTAATGGGGCCGATGCCACTCTGTCCCGCCACTACGGCGGCCCAGGCGGAATCAATGGTGCTACCGACGGGCGAGACGATACCCAGGCCCGTAATGACAACGCGTCGCTTGGACAAGCGGCACCTCAGGAATTAGAGATGAAGATCAGAAACTGGCCAGCCTTCCATGGCCGGCTTCGTCTCAAGGTGATTTCTCTGAGCCATCAGGCTCAGGGCTATCAAGCCTTGCGACGCTGCGTTACGTAGTCGATGGCCTGCTGAACGGTGGTGATCTTTTCAGCGTCTTCGTCAGGAATTTCGGTCTCGAATTCCTCTTCCAGCGCCATGACCAGCTCGACGGTGTCGAGAGAGTCCGCGCCCAGATCGTCGACGAAGGAAGCGTCATTGGTGACTTCTTCTTCTTTTACGCCCAATTGTTCGGCGACGATTGCTTTAACCTGTTGTTCGATGCTGCTCATTTATCTGAGTCCTCTGTGGTGAAACCCTGCGGGGCGATGGCTTGAGCCCTCGGCCTGCCGCATGGGGCGCGTATTCTATGTGAACTATCGCACGTGTCCAACCATTAAAAAAAACCAGTATCAACAGTAACTTGACTGCATGTCCGGGACGCGCTAGGGAGGGTGATTCTCAGAACCTGTTCAAAATCTTGATCAAGGGATGCAGCGCAAGGCGGAACTGCACAAAAAAACGCAGCGTACACGCAAGTACGTGAGTATTTTTTGTTCGGTTCCAACACCGCGATGCGCCCTTCAGCGAGACTTTGAGCAGGTTCTCAGATCATGTACATGCCGCCATTCACATGCAGGGTTTCCCCGGTAATGTAGCTGGTATGTGGTGAAGCCAGGAACAGCACAGCCTGGGCAATGTCATCCACGTTGCCGAGGCGTCCGGCGGGAATCTGCTCAGTCAGTTTGTTGCGCTGCTCGTCACTCAATTTATCGGTCATGTCGGTGGCGATGAAGCCCGGCGCGACCACATTGACCGTAATGCCGCGCGAACCCACTTCCCGTGCCATGGACTTGGAGAAACCGATAATCCCGGCTTTGGCGGCCGCATAGTTGGCCTGTCCGGCATTACCCATCACCCCTACCACCGAGGCGATGGTGATGATGCGTCCCTTGCGCGCCTTCATCATGCCGCGCAGCACGCCCTTGGACATGCGGAATACCGAGCCGAGATTGATGTTCATAATCTCGTCCCACTCCTCGGCTTTCATGCGCATCAGCAGGTTGTCGCGCGTAATGCCGGCGTTGTTGACCAGAATGCCCGGCGTGCCTTCCTTTCCTTCAATGTCCTTCAGCACCGCTTCCACCGAGGCGGGATCGCCAACATTCAGCAGCAGGCCACGACCGTGCAGGCCGGCCTCCTGAAACTTCTGGGTAATGGCCACTGCACCGGCTGCGGTAGTGGCCGTGCCAATCACGGTGGCGCCCGCATTGGCCAGTGTGTGGGCAATCGCCTGACCGATGCCGCGCGATGCGCCGGTTACCAGCGCAATCTCATTAATAGGCTCCATTCAACAGGGCGCCGCTCAACAATTTTGCTTCTGACATGAGTTAACCCTTTACAACATTCAGCGCTTCGGTCAGCGAAGCGGGATCTTCGATGGCCAGCATGGCCAGGTCTTTATTGCGATCAATGCGGCGATTTAAACTGGTCAGCACCTTGCCGGGGCCGCATTCAATCAATGTATTCACACCGGCGCCCAGCAGCGTGCGCACGGTATCCGTCCAGCGTACCGGCCCCACCAACTGTTCAAACAGCGCAGCGCGAATCCCGGCCGCATCCTGATGGGTGCGCATTTCGACGGTATAAATGGGGGTGGTGGGTATTCTGATGTCGATGCCCTGCAGACGCTCGGCCAGTCGTTCTGCGGCGGGCCGCATCAACGCAGTATGTGAGGGCACGCTCACGGGCAGGATCAGCGCCCGCTTGGCGCCTTTGGCTTTCAGCACCTCAATGGCGCGTTCCACTGCGGCTTTCTGGCCAGCGATCACCACTTGGCCCGGCGAATTGAAGTTGGCGGCTTGTACCACCTCTCCTTGGGCGGCCTCGGCGCAGGCAGCCACGACATCGGTATCTTCCAGACCCAGGATGGCCGCCATGGCGCCCTGCCCCTGCGGCACGGCGCTCTGCATGGCCTGACCCCGGAACCTTACTAAGTCGACAGCGGTCTTGAACTCAATGGCTTCAGCGCATACCAGCGCGGTGTATTCCCCCAGACTATGCCCGGCCATGGCTGTTGGCACTGGACCACCCTGCTTGCGCCAGACGCGCCAAGTGGCCACGCCGGCCGCCAGCATGGCGGGTTGGGTTTTTTCCGTCGAACCGAGCTGATCTGCAGGTCCGTGCTGACACAGATGCCACAGGTCATAACCCAAGACGATCGAGGCTTCGGCAAAAGTTTCCTGTATCAGGGGTTCCTGTTCAGACAGTGCCGCCAACATGCCCAGTGACTGCGATCCCTGACCGGGAAACACCATTGCAAATGCCATCAGATCAACCTCTTTTTTAATTTGGCGTGAAGTGGCGATTATAGCGGGCCTGAACGGTCCTTCTCAGGTTTTGCCAGTCAGCCTCTGTGTGTGGACCGCGTTATCAGCAATGCACCCGAGAGCAGACCGCCCAGCGCACCATACAGATGTGCATTGACGATCACATTCAAGTTACCGGAAAGCGGTAACGCGCCATGCCATTGTTCCCAGGCAAGTTTGCCGATGAGGATGGTTGTTAACGCCATGGCCAGCGGTCGCGGTTCGGATCGCCACCAGAGCAGCGCTCCGGCCGCCAGTACACCGTGCAGCACGCCGGACAGCCCGACATACCACTGTAATTGCGGCATGTAATACAGCAGCCCGATATCAATGCTGATGGCCGATGTCAGCGTTATCAATGCCCACTGCCCTATTCGATAGCCGTCACGAAATAGCGCAACCATCAAGGCCAGGCCGGCGAGATTCAGCCAGGTATGCTGCCAGCTGCCATGCACCAGATGTCCGGTCAGCAGGCGCCAGTACTCATGACGGCTGCCCAGCAGTGCATCGCGCTGGAAACGCAGCCATTCACGTCCGGTTTCGCCCAGCAGGCCCAATAACAAGGTCAGAACACCCACCGCGAGCACCATCCGGATGCCGGGCGTCAGCCTCTGGCGACGCGGCAGGAAATCTTCACTTGTGTTGTCATTCACCTGACTAACCTGTTTGTTATGATCCGGCCGCGCTGGCAGCGCCCTGTCGAATCAAGTTCGGAAATTAATTACTGGAAAGCTACACCATGCAGTGTTCAGTTTCACTTCGTCATCACCTGCGCGCCCGGGGCTTCACCCTGATCGAGATCATGGTGGTGATGGTCATCATCGGCATTATCGCCGCCCTGGTCGTGCCCAATGTGATCGGCAATCTGGGCAAGGCTGAGGTGATTGCCGCCAAGCAGGATATTCGCGCCTATGGCACCGCCCTGAACCTGTTTCGTCTCGACAATTTCAAGTATCCCAGCACCGAGCAGGGCCTGAAGTCGCTGGTGCAGCAACCTAATGATTCCACCATTCGCAACTGGAAGCCCGGCGGCTACATCGACAGCTATCGCAAGGATCCGTGGGGTAACGACTACCACTACGCCAACCCGGGGACCCATGGCAAGGAATACGATCTGTACACCCTGGGCGCCGACAATGTTGAAGGTGGCGAAGGTAACAACATGGATCTCGGCAACTGGGATGCGGAATAAGCTGCACCCTGCACGGCGGCGCGCGTGAATGCCCATACCGTAAGCAACCCTGCCCACTGGGGCAATGCGAATATTGCTGCGAGACAACCCGGCTTCACGCTGATCGAGTTGCTGGTGGTGATGGTCATCATCGGCGTGATTGTCAGTGTCGCCAGCCTGTCCATCGGTGTGCTCGGTCGTGACAACGAAGTTGAAGACCAGACCCGGCGTCTGTACGCGGTGCTTACCCAGGTGCGTGAAGAATCCGAATTGCAGGGGCGCGACCTCGGCTTGCTGGTGGAGCGTAACGGTTACCTGTTCATGCGTTATGACTACGCCTCCCAGCACTGGCAGGTACTCAGCAACGACGAATTGACTGCGTATCGCGAATTGCCTGAAGGACTGCAATTCCGGCTATGGCTGGAAGGTCGTGAAGTGATCCTGAATTCCCACGACCAGAATCAGGCATTGTTGGCGCGCTCTTCCTCCAGCTCCAGCAGCAGTTCAGCCAGTGCAGTGAGCGCGGCAAACGCCGTGACCGTCAAGGATGACGTCGTGCCACAGATCGCCATTCTGTCCAGCGGTGACCTGGCCCCATTCGATTTGCGTCTGGCGCGTGATGGCGTCGAGTTCAGCTGGCGAGTGGTGGGTAAGGCGGACAACACCCTCGATATTGATTCCGGCAGCAGCTTTCCATGAGCGCACCCTGTGCACGATCACACCCAGGCTTGCAGTCAGGCTTCACGCTGATTGAAGTTCTGGCGGCGCTGGTGATTGTCAGTCTGGGCATGCTGGCGGTGATTCTGGCGGTGGGTCAAACGGTCAGCAACGCCACCTACCTGCGCGAGAAGTCGATTGCGCACTGGGTAGCCATGAACAAGCTCACCGAAGTACGCCTGAACAACAGTGCGCCCGCGAATGAGCAATCCAGTGGCGATGTGGACATGGCGGGCGTGACCTGGCACTGGCGCATGCAGGTTAATGCCACGGACGCCAGCACCATGCAACGCATTGACATCAACGTGGCGCCGAAGACGGCGGGCGAAGCAGCGAGCATCGCCAGCGTTTCAGGTTTCTATGGCACGGCCATCAGTACCAGCGGTAATCGCATCGAGTGGGATCCCAACCCAAACTCCGCTAATGGAATGGGCGCGGGGTCCAGTTCCAGCGCAAGTTCGGGCTCGAGCAGCAGCGTGAACACTGGAGTAAACACCGGGGCAAACACCTCATGAGTGCGCGCCACCTGTCAAACCTGTCAATACGGCTACGCGGCTTCACCCTGCTGGAGCTGCTGATCGCCATTGCCATCTTCGCCATCGTCGCCGCCATGGCCATGGGTGGCTACAACCAGCTCATCATGCAGCGCGAGCGTGCAGCCGAGACCATGGCGCGAGTGCGCGGTGTGCAACGTGCTGTTACGCGTATCACGCAGGACTTCCAGCAGCTGGAGCCCCGCCCTATACGTGACGCCACCGCTGCCACCACCAATCCTGCGCTGTACATGAATGCCGGCAACATTTACTTGCTGGAACTGACGCGCGCTGGCTGGACCAATCCCGCCGGTTTGCCGCGCGCCACGCTGCAACGCGTTGGCTACCGGCTGGTGGATGGCAAGCTGTATCGCGACTACTGGACAGTACTGGATCGTAGTCTGAGTGCAGTGCCGATTCAGGTCGAGCTCATGGATCAGGTGACCAGCATGACGCTGCGTTTCATGGACAACAATCGTCAATGGCAAACCACCTGGCCGGCCAACAGCACGGGTGGCGCGGGCACGGCGCGTGCGCGGGCCTTGCCGCTGGCAGTGGAAATCACGCTGGTGCTGGTGGACTGGGGCGAGATCAAACGCATCGTCGAGATCGCGGCATGAGGCGCGCTTATGAACAACGTGGCGTGGCGCTCATCATGGCGGTGCTGATGGTGGCGCTGGCGACCATGCTGGCAGTGAGCGTGGCCACCGAGGGCTACATGGATCAACGTCGCAATGCGACTCTCATGTTGCTGGATCAGGCTTATGAAATGGGACTCGGCGCCGAAGCGTTGGCCGCTGAAACCCTCAGGGATGATGCCGCCGGCAGCAAGGTGGACACACCCGGTGAAAGCTGGGCCACGCCCATCGTGTTGCCCATCGACGAAGGCGCCGGTGAAATCAAGGGCAGTCTTGAAGATTTGCAGGGACGATTCAATCTGAACAAGCTGCTCAATGAAGATGGCAGCAAGAATGCCGAAGCGGTTGCACAGTTCGAGCGCCTGCTGGAATTGCTCAACATTGATCGCAAGTGGGCCATGACCACGCTGGACTGGATCGATGCCGACAACAATCAGGAAACCGACGGCGCCGAAGATTCGGTATATGCCGGGCGCAATCCGGCTTACCTGACGGCCAATATGGTCATTACCCGCACCTCCGAACTGTTCTCCGCTGTCGGTATGGATCTGTCCATTTATCGCAAGCTGGAACCCTATGTGGCGACCTTGCCCAATCACAGCTCGTTGAATGTCTGTACGGCATCAGCGCTGGTATTGGATTCGCTGTCCGGCACCCTGACGCAGTACAGCAACAATGCCACTACTTTTGCCAGCAATCGTGAAAATGGTTGCTTCCCGTCACTGAATGAAATTCGCAATTCCTTTGCCAATGATCCGGCGTTTGCCCGCATGATTCAGCAACATCCCGACTATCTGGTGGAAACCAGCAATTACTTTCGCGCCAGCATCCTGGTCACTATTGGCACCACCGAACTCGCCCTGTACAGTGTCCTGAATCGTACCGGCAACGCCAACAACGCCAGGGTTCGCGTCATACAACGCAGCTTCGGTACCACTTGAGCCTTGACTTCACTCATGTCAGAAACACTTGTCATTCGACTGATTGCCAGTAACACCAGCACCACTGCGGATGCACAGTGGTTGCTGGTGGATACGCAAGGCGCACGCATGGGCGCAGCCCTGCAAGGCACGCTGGCTGAAGCAGCAGCGCTGGCCCAGGGACGCAAGGTTATCGTGCTGGTGCCCGGCGCCGATGCGCTGCATCTCGAACCCGTACTGCCGCCACTCAGAGGCAATGCCCGGCTCAGCCAGGTGGTGCCCTACGCACTGGAAGATCAGCTGGCCACCGAGGTGGACGCCCTGCACTTTGCAGTGGGCAAGCGCAATGAACGCCCCGGCACACCGGTCACGGTGGTGTCACACGATGCGATGCAGAACTGGATCTTCGCCCTGCGTGATGCCGGCGTGCAGCCTGATGTGCTGTACACCGACACCAGCCTGTTGCCAGGTTCAGCCGGCATCACGCTGCTGATTGACGCTGGTCGTGTGACGGTGCGTCATGGCGATGAACCCGTCACCACACTGGATGTCGCGCCGCTGTCTGAAGCGCTGCAACTGTTGCTGCCGGCCACCGATGCGCCGGTCACCATCCATGTCACGGACTCCGAATACGATGCGCAGCAGCAGGCCATTGAAGACGTGCGCGAACGTGTGCCGGATATGCAGATCAAGCTGCTGCCCGATGGCGTGTTGCCGCTGCTGGCTCTGCAAGCGACGCGCGGCGACAGCATCAACCTGATGCAGGGTGTGTATGCACCACGCACCAGTCTGCGCAAGGATCTGAAAGCCTGGCGCTATGCGGCAGCAGCCGTGCTGGCGCTGCTGGTCGTGCATCTGCTCACCAAGGGTGTTGAGCTCAATCAGCTGCGTAAACAGGAAGCAGCGCTGGATCAACAACTCAACCTTGCTTACAACCAGGGATTGCCGGGCGCTGCTCCCGTTGATCCTGCGCAGGCACGCGCCACCTTTGAATCCCGCCTGTTGCAGGCGCAGGCCAGTGGTGGCGTGAGTGGTCTCATGTCCACACTGGGTGTGCTGGCCGAAGTCATGAGCAGCAGCGCTGATTTGCAGCTGGATGCCGTTAACTACCGCAATGACAGTGTTGACCTGCGCATCATGGCGGCCAGCGTGGATTCACTGGAGAAGATCCGGCAGCAGGCACAGACGCGTGGCATCGCCGCCGAGATTCAGGCTGCCAATCCCAAGGACAACCGGATCGAAGGTCGTCTGCAACTGAAGCCGCAAAATCCGGTGACGACCACCAGCCTGATGAAGAAGGGAGGCGCCTCATCATGAACACTGATCTGAAGTTGCGCGCGCTTGAACAATACGAACAGCTGAAAACCCGGTTTGCCGAGCTGCAACCACGCGAGCGCTGGATAGTTGCAGGAGGGTCACTGCTGGTGTTGCTGGTCGCGATCTACCTGCTTGTGCTCGCACCGATGCACACCGCCGTGAATGAACGCAGCACACGCATTGTCCAGAAGCAGCAGGATCTGGCCTGGATGCAATCCGTCGCACCGCAGTTGAGTGCGCTGGTTGCGGCCATGCCTTCAGTCAACAGCAGCGGCGAGTCCATGGTGGTGCTGATTGCCAACTCCGCCAGCAGCGGCAATGTCGCAGCGGCGCTTACCGGCCAGACACCGGATGGGCCTGATGGCGTGCGTGTACGCTTTGAAGGCGTGGGCTTCGACGCCTTGATCGTCTGGCTGGGCGCGTTGCAAAGGGACTATGGCATTCGCGTCAAGGATGCCGAAATCACCCGCATGGCACAGCTCGGTCAGGTAAATGCCAGTCTCACCCTGAGCCGGAACGGCAATTGATCATGGAGTTCAGCAAGCGCAGCAAGTGGCTGATCGTTGGCCTGGTGGCTTATCTGCTGTTTCTGCTTGCCAATATTCCTGCCAGCACGCTTGCCAAGCAGCTTGCAACACGCGGCGTGCAGACCAGTGGCAGTAGCGGCAGCATCTGGCATGGTCAGTTCACGGGCCTGCGCGCAGGCGTATTGAACCTGGGCGACATCGAGTGGCGTTGGCGATTCTTGCCCCTGCTCACCGGCAAGCTGGCCGCCGATTTCGACATGAAGCAAAGCAATGGCTATGCGCAGGGACGGGCTGCAATGGCCTTGAGTGGCAAACTGCAATTCACGAATTTGTCCGCCTCATTGCCCTTGCAATCGCTGCTGGGTAATGGTGGCCTGCCGGGTGGCTGGGTGGGAACGGCGCAAATCAGATTCGATGAACTGTCATTGGATAACAACTGGCCAGTATCAGCGCAGGGCACGCTGGATGTAGTTGATCTCACCGGCCCGGTGAGCGCCCCCAACAACATTGGCGCCTATCGTCTGAGCTTTCCGGCAGCGGGCGGCGCAGCCAATACCGCTGCGAATACATTGACAGGCGACCTCAAGGATCTGGACGGTGCGGCACTGAGTGTTGTTGGTCAATTAACGCTGAACAATGACCGCAACTATCTGCTGGAAACGCAAGTGGCTGCACGCGCCAATGCGCCCGCCGGCCTGGCGCAAAACATGCAAATACTGGGTACACCCGATGCGCAGGGGCGCCGGCCGTTTTCGTTATCGGGCAGCTTCTAGCCTGAGCGCCTCTACTAAAAATTATTTAGCGCGCTCAAACGTCACAATGCTTCGTGTCGTGCCCTTTTCTGACCAGTTGGGCATCACTCGCCAGGGCGTGAGAATCTGCAGACGCTCGCCGTCCACTCTGAACTTGCGTACCTGCTCGGTACCAATCCATTCCGGGTTCCATGCAGTATCCACCTTGGTGATCCACTGGTCTCCTTCCACGCGGTACGTTCCAGTATAGGCAATCAGACTGTCGAGCAGGTCAGCGCGCCCCTGGACTGTCTTCGCCGGCTTGCGTCCCTCGCCCGTTAATATGAAGAATATGCGTCCCTCGGATGTGAAGAAGCCATAGCCGGTCGGATGCCGGCCCATGATGGGCTCCTTCTGGCCCGTCGACTGACTCTCAACTTCGTACGCCACCAGCCTCCACAGGCCGTGAAGCTGCGTGCTGTCATCCGCGACAGCCAGTTGCGCTGCTGCGAGCAGCCCAATCAAAACCAGTGCATACCAATTTTTAATGCGCATTCTTGATCATATCCATCCGCGTGTATCTGTGTTTTCGATCCTGGCGCCGCCATAGCTACATAAATCGTAAAAATTCTGCGCAGCTGCAATATCGTTGAGCTGTGCGAGACGAATTGAGGGAGTGCTATTCAGTGCCCACCCTGTTTTCACAATCACGAAATTGATAAGTAACATCGGCACACCGTAGAATGCAATGCCTTGCTTTGAGCTGAATTTTTTTTCGGCTTACACATTGAAAATAATACCAACATCCGGTCAGATGGCCGCCTCTGCCAGCAACAACTTTTTCGCCTGCTGTAATTCCTGTTGCAGTTTTGCATCCAGCGTCGGATATTCCGGCCGCATGTCACGCAGTGTCTCCACCACGATATCGGCAATGATGAGTCGCGCATTTTCCTTGTCATCCGCGGGCACTACATACCACGGCGAATCCCGGGTGCTGGTGGCGCTCAGGGCGGCTTCATAGGCCTGCTGATACTGCTTCCAGCAGGCGCGTTCTTTCAGATCGCCGAGGCTGAACTTCCAGTTCTTGTCCGGTTGTTCGATGCGATCAAGGAAACGCTGGCGTTGCTCATCCTTCGACAGGTGCAGGAAGAACTTGATGATGCGCGTGCCGTTGCGGTTCAGATGCTGTTCCATATCCAGTATGGATTGATAACGACCCATCCAGAATGTCGCCGATTCAGGATCGGCATTCACCAGTCCCTGCGCCTGCAACAGTTCGGGATGTACGCGCACGATCAGCACTTCTTCGTAGTAGGAGCGATTGAAGATGCCGATGCGGCCGCGTTCAGGCAGACAGCGCGTGGTGCGCCACAGAAAATCATGATCCAGTTCTTCGGCGCTGGGATGCTTGAAGCTGAACACCTGGCAGCCCTGTGGATTGAGGCCAGACATCACATGCTTGATGGCGCTGTCCTTGCCTGCTGCATCCATGGCCTGAAAAATGATCAGCAGTGATTGCTGGTTGTCGGCATACAGCCTGCCTTGCAGGTCGCGCATCTCATTGATCTGATTTTGCAGCAGTTCAGCATAATGTTTCTTCGAGCGATAGGCTGGCGCGATGCGCGTCGGAACATTCTTCAGCTTCAGGCTGCTTTTGTGTTTGACACGAAACTCTTTCAGTCGCATAACTTGCTCCCTGACAATCATTGGCATGGATCATATGACCGATCAACCCAAATCGCACGCCAATCACGCCCTGCCCTGGCAGCGCATCAAATCAGTCACCGAAGATCCGGATGCACCGCGTCGCGTGCAGGCTATTCAGGCTCACCCGCATTATCGTCAGGCCGATCAGGACATGGACTTCCTGAATCTGGATTCGAACCGCGATGTGCGCCTGCAACTGGATTACCAGAAAGCCGAGCTGGTGCTGCGACAACAGGGTATCGAACACACCATTGTGGTGTTTGGCAGTACGCGTCTGAACGAGCCGGTGACCGCGCAGCTGAATGTCGAACAGCTGCAACGCGCAGCGCAACTTGAGCCCGGCAATGCCGAGCTACAGCGCAAGTTGAAAGTGGAGCAGCGATTGCTGGCCAAAAGCCATTACTACAAGGTGGCGCGCGAACTGGGTCGCCTGATTGGCAGCGCCGGGACCTGTCCGGAAGATTGCCGCGTGACCCTGATGACCGGTGGCGGACCGGGCGCAATGGAAGCCGCCAATCGCGGCGCGTTTGATATCGGCGCGCGTTCCATCGGCCTCAACATCACCCTGCCCCACGAGCAATATCCCAATCCCTACATCACGCCGGAACTGTGTTTTCGCTTTCATTACTTTGCCATGCGCAAGCTGCATTTTCTGCTGCGCGCGCGAGCACTGGTGGCGTTTCCCGGCGGCTTTGGCACTTTTGATGAGCTGTTTGAAACCCTGACGCTGATCCAGACCCGCAAGATGGTCGCTGTGCCCATTGTGCTGGTGGGTGAGGAATACTGGCGGCGCGCGGTGGACTTTGACTATCTGGTCGAGGAAGGCGTCATCGAACCGGAAGATCGTGCGCTGTTCTGGTATGCCGAAACGGCGCAGGACATCTGGCAAGGCATCCTCAACTGGCATCAGGCCAACGGTACGCCGCTGTTCTGATGGTGGATCAATAGGCGCGCCCCTCGCCATCAAGCCGCGCATCCACCTCGTCTTCCGCCAGCAGCCAGTCGTCGAGTTCATGACCAGGCTCGAACCCGCGTGCTTCGGCGTGATGGTAGGCGGCTTCAGCGATCAGATGGCCGCGATCAGGTTGTGGCGTCCTCGTGAGCAACCCGTTTGAATTGAGCAGCTTGACCTCTGATGTTGCACGCGATGTGTTGAGCAGTTGCGACACCGGAGTTGTGGCGGATCGTGACTTTCTCTGCGCCACACTGTGACTGTTCATGATGCGCTCCTGTTACTGACGGCCAGATTGATATGGCGCAGACTATGCCGATGCAGGACGCGGACAATACGCACTTTGCGCAGAGTGTGGCGACATGTCCTGAGCCCTGTTCAGCGTAATTACTCGATATGTTGCGCAACATGAACACGGAGAAACCTGATGAAGCTGTCATTTCATGGCGCGGATCGCGATGTCACCGGCTCCTGCCACATGCTGGAATGCGCCGATAAACGCCTGCTGATCGACTGCGGCCTGTTTCAGGGCAGTCACGAACTGAAGCAGGATAATGCCGAGGACTTCGGCTTCGATCCGGCCAGCATCGATTTCGTGCTGCTGACGCATGCGCATCTGGATCACTGTGGTCGCCTGCCGCTGCTGGTGAAGCGCGGTTTTCAGGGAGAGATCATCTGCACCGCGGCTACCCGCGAGCTGGCACGTGTAGTGTTGCTGGATGCCGCCAACCTTCAGGAAGAAGAAGCACAACGTAATGTGCGTCGCCACTCGCGCCGGAACAATCATACAAACAGGGGTGAACACGATGACCAGCCGCTGTACACCGTGCTGGATGCCATGAACACCTTTGATTTTTTCGGACGCAAGGCCGTCTACGGCAAGGCCATCACGCTCGCGCCCGGGCTGACCGTAACGTACTACGATGCCGGACACATCCTGGGTTCGGCCAGCGTGCGTATCGAATATCACGGCCAGGGCAAGACCTGCAGCGTGGTGTACTCAGGCGATCTGGGCAACAGCGGTCGCCCCTTGCTGCGTGATCCGGTACCGCCGCCAAATGCCGATGTGGTGGTGATGGAAACCACTTACGGCGATCGGCTGCATCGTTCGTTGCCGGCCTCGGTGCAGGAACTGTATGAAGCCATCAGCAGCGCCTTCGAGCGCGGCGGCAATGTCATCATTCCCACCTTCGCGCTGGAACGCGCGCAGGAAGTACTCTACTACCTGCGGGAAGGCGTGGCGCAGCACAAGCTGCCCGGCTCCATGCAGGTGTTCCTGGATTCGCCCATGGCCATCTCGGCAACTGAAATATTCAAGCGCCATCCAGAGTGTTTTGACGAACAGGCCACCGAACTGCTGCGCAACGGCAGCGACCTGTTTGCCCTGCCCGGCCTGCACATGAGTCGTGAAACCAGCGAATCCATGGCGCTTAATCGCGTGTCGGGTGGTGCAGTGATCATGGCCGGCTCCGGCATGTGTACCGGTGGACGTATTCGGCACCATCTGAAACACAATCTGTGGCGACGCGACGCCAGCATCGTTTTTGTCGGTTATGCCGCGGTGGGTACACTCGCCCGGCGCATCATTGATGGCGCGAAATACATCACGCTGTTTGGCGAAGATATTCCGGTGCGCGCCAAAATTTACACCATCAACGGATTTTCCGCGCATGCGGATCGTGACGAACTGCTGGCCTGGCATCGCGCCATCAAGCCGCAGCAAACTTTTCTGGTGCATGGTGATGAGCAGGTGATGCAGAGTTTCCGCAAGCTGTTGCCCGGCAAGGTGCACCTGCCGGGCAAGGGTGAAGTGTTCGAAATCTGATGATCCTGAAGCCGGACCGGCATTCAGAATCGAGGAGAAATCATGACTGCCGCCGATAACGATCTCGACAATCTGCCGTTCGTTGCGCCCTGTCGCAGCGTCACGGCCCGCGATCCCCTGATCTGGATTCGCAAGGGCTGGCAGGACATGAAGCGTGCGCCCGATTCCCAGCCTGTCCATCGGACTCACCATTGCCCTGCTCAGTCTGGGCTTGAGTTATCTGGGCATCAAAATGGGCGGCTACTGGGTCGAGATGGTGTTGCTGTCCGGCTTTGTGTTCGTCGGCCCTGTGCTGGCCATTGGTCTGTACGCCACCAGCCGCGAACTGGCACAAGGTCATGTCCCCGGCTTCGGCATTTCCCTGCGCGAGATGCGCCGCAACTTCAGCACGTTGATGGTGTTTGCACTGGTGCTGCTGATCGTATTTCTGGTGTGGGCGCGTGCTGCCACGGGCATTCACATCTTCTTTCCGGATCAGGGCCTGCCCACCTGGCGGGACTACGCGCCCTTTCTGGCGATTGGCAGCGTCATCGGCGCGATGTTTGCCGCGATCAGCTTCGCCGCCTGTGCGTTTTCGCTGCCCATGATCATGGACAGGAACGTCGATGCCATCACCGCCGTCGTCACCAGCATCCACGCCGTGTTGCGTAACAAGAAAGCCATGCTGGCCTGGGCCTGCATCATTGTGGTTGGCTTGTTGATTGGTTTCGCCACACTGATGCTGGGGTTGATCGTGATCATCCCGATCATCGGTCATGCCACCTGGCATGCTTATCGCGCCACGATCGATGCCAGCGCTTATCCGTCCAGTAAGGATACCTGAGGTACTACCACTGGCCCGTATTGGGCATGGACAGCCACGGCTCACGTGGCGGCAAGGATTCGCCCGCTTGCAACAGTTCAATGGATATCTGGTCGGGTGAACGCACAAACGCCATGTGACCATCACGCGGCGGCCGATTGATCGGCACGCCGTGATCCATCAATCTCTGGCAGGTGGCATAGATGTCATCAACGCGATACGCCAGATGGCCAAAGTTTCGCCCGCCTGAATATTCCTCCGGGTCCCAGTTATAAGTCAGCTCCACCTGTGCGTCTTCATCACCGGGCGCAGCGAGAAATACCAGCGTGAACCGGCCTTTCTCGAACTCCTTGCGGCTGACTTCCTTGAGGCCCAGCGCATCGCAGTAAAAAATCAGTGAGGCGTCCAGGTTGGTCACGCGGACCATGGTGTGCAGATACTTCATGCTGCCTGCCTGTGATGAAAGCGCCACGTATCAGTTGCCGGGAATGGCCTGCGCATCCAGCTTGGTGATGCCATCCACGTAGTAGCCGGTATCGCCAAAGCAATTGGTCGGGATGCCGCGATGTTCGGTGTAATGCAATTGAACCTTGGTGCCTACCAGTGCCTTCATCTGTCCGGCGACTTTTTCATCCCGCACCGTGAAGTACCAGATCTGCGGCGCCACGCCGCTGACAATGTACTGGGCCAGTTCGCCTTCATAGGTCTTGCAGAGCCAGCCCTTGCGCGAAAACTTCTGCATGACTCCGGCACGTTCACCATCGGAGTAGGACCAGCTGAGAGTCAGCCAGGTCCAGGCGATGGGTGCGAGCACCAGCGCCAGTACAATGATCAGGATAATGGGCGCAGCGCCATGGTTCTTGTATCGAGCTGAAATCATTACTCACCTGCTGATTCTGCACAGGCTGTAATTCCAGCCTGCAACAATTCATATCAAACTTCCCGCCACTCGCCGAGCAGCGGAAAGTACAACGCTGACTTGATCGACTGGGCTGGTTTCCACAGATACATCAGTTTGGCATACCGTTCCATCTGCTGGCGATAGCGTTCCACTTCATTTTGCAGGAAGGCTTCACGGCCACTGCCTTCATGGGCGCTGGTCTTGAAGTCGATGATCCAGCGGGTGCCATGTTCATCGACAAAACTCCGGTCAATGATACTGGTGATCACCGTTCCATTGATCAGACCACTGAGGCTGATCTCGGACCCGGCATCCTGATGGGTGGCATCCAGCCCGAGTATCCAGCGGCCTTTCGGATCGTTCAGCGTGTGTTCGATGGCTTTGACCACCCGTTCGCACGCACTGTTGCGCAGCACTTCCGGCACACCCAGTTCGGCCAGCCGCAACAACAACTGCGGTTTGCGCATGGCGGCGTTCCATTGCAGCATCTGCTGCGAGGTCAGCTTGACCATGTATTCCAGCTCTGCATGCACCACCGTACCAATGTGGCGACTGGTTTCACCCACCCAGTCAAACTCGGGCTGTTCTTCGGCGTTGATCATGTTGTTGCGCCGGCCTGCCAGCGACGGCTCAGGTGCGGGCGGTGTCCAGTTCGGCGGTAAACGTCGCAAGCCCTGGCGTGCAGTGACCTGGGTGCTGCTCGCCGGAGCACGTTGCACAACGGCACGTACATACTCGGCTTCAACCTGTGGCCAGAGCAAGGCCAGTAAACTGCCACTGCGCGGCGTTCGAGGTGCATCGCCTTCCTTGTTCAGTCCTGCCGTTCCAAACAGATGCAGCTCGCGCCGGGCGCGTGTCACGGCCACATACAGCAGACGCTGGCTTTCGTAGCGGGCGCGCTGTTTCTCCAGCTCAGCCAGCCATTGATGGATGCTGTCGCTGTCATCGCCCCTGGCGCCCGGCGGCGCGAGTACCAGACCTTCGGCATCCAGACCCGTCAGTCGCGTCCAGCGCAGCAAGCGGGCGCCGTCGCGACCGCCGGTGCGATGCAGTGACGGCAAGATGACGACATCAAACTCCAGCCCCTTTGACTTGTGGATGGTCATGATCTCGACACGTGACATCCATACTGTCGCCAGAGGTAGCAAACAGATTACTGAGCTGAGCTTCGAGACGAGTGAGATCTTGCAGATCACCGGCCACTTCCAGCTCATCCAGACGCGCGAAATAGGCATCGGCATCGTCCAGTTCATTGGCGGTACGCAAACAGGCAGGGCCCTGCAAGGCCAGCCAGGTTTGCTCCACCCAGTCGCGCAGTGAATGGCGGGCGCGTTCGGCAATGGCGCTGTTCATGACCTGGACAAAACGTTGCAGACGTTGCTGGCCTTCAATGTCAGCAGAACCACTTGTATTCAACAAGCTATAAATCGTCTGCTCTTTATCATCTGCCGCCAGTGCATGCAGATCAGCCAGTGACAAACCACACCAGGGCGCACGTAAACATGCCAGCCATGCAGTGCGATCACCCAGATGCAACAACGCACGGGTCAGTGCGATCAGATCTTGCACCAGTGAACGATCCTGCAAGCGCTCGATATCCACGGCATTGAAGGCAATGCCCGCTTGCTTCAGCTCACGCGCAATGGGGCCCACATGACTGCGCCCACTGACCAGGATGGCAACCTTTTGTCCGGTATCAGCTGCCAGCAGCTGTTGCACCAGCGTTCTGATTTGCAGCGCTTCCTGTTGCGGTGTCTGCTCAATAGCGGCGTGGACTTGCACACCGCCCGTCTCACCGGCATCGGGTCGCGGCAGACTGGCGCTGTAATGTACGGCTCCCAGCTCGGCATCATCGTGTATGGGCATGAGCTGCGGGAAGCTGGCATTGACCCAGTTGACAATGGGTTGCGTGGAGCGGAAGTTGGTTTGCAGATGTAATGACTCCACCGGCACACCCGGCAGACCATGCTGCTGCATTTCCAGGAACAGACCGACTTCCGCCTGACGGAAGCGATAGATGGACTGCATGGGATCGCCCACGCAGAACACCGTGCGGCCGTCGCCTGTGCTCCAGCCGGCGGTGAGCAGATTGAGCAACCGCATTTGCGTGATCGATGTGTCCTGAAACTCATCCACCAGTATGTGCTGCAGACGCGCGTCGAGTGCTAGCGCCATATCAGTGGGTTCATCCGTCGTTCCCAGCGCCCGTATGGCGCGCAGTGACAACTCCACATAGTCCACCTTGCCGATGGACTGAAACTCAACCATCAACTCCTGAACCGCCCGGGGCAGCAGCTGCAGCAAGGCCTGCAATATCTGCCACTGTGCATCACTGAACGCCGGTGCCGGCAGGCTGTACAGATCGGCGAAACGCCCGGCCAGCCCCGGTATCTCACGTAGACCACCGAGCAAGCTCTGCATGCGATTCTTGGTGCCATCCTTGTCCGGTGGAAAGCCATGGCGCTTGTCTACTTTTGTATAGAAATCCGGCTTCAGCTTGTCCTTGTCTTTCTTGCACAGCAGTTCAGCCAGACTCAGCCATGTCCTCAGCCCACTGACATCGGCAGGTGGTAATACCAGCAACTGCGACAGTTCATCCAGCGCCGGTGTCTTTTCAGCATCCGCGCCGTCTTTCAGTCTGTTGCGTGCGGAGTACGTCGCCAGCTCAATCAGCTCCGCATGGGTGTCTGCGGGCAACTCATCCCGCAAGTTGTGCAGGTGATGTTCGATGGCTGCCCGCAAGGTGCGCTCCATGCTGTCGCGCAAGTCGGCATTGTTGCGATGACTGATCAGCAACGGCAGCCAGTGATCACGACGCGCCAGCAGTTCGCACAGCATCTTCATGAAATCCGGCACACGATTGGCGAGGTGCAGCAGCACGGACTCCAGTTGCGCAGATTCCGTACTGCCATTGCCAAGCTGCTCCAGCAGTTGCTCACAGACGGACTCGTAAATGGGCCACTGATCCTGCGCAATCTCCATACTCGCACCCATGCCAGCCAGCATGGGCAGTCGCCGCGCCAGTGAGGCATTGAGCGAGTCTATGGTCTGGATGCGCAGCCTCGCCGGATGTGACTCAAGCTGCCAGCTGTATTGTTGATCGGCGCGCAAAGCTGCCTGCGCCAGATCCCAGTTCTGGGCTTCGTGTTCTTTCGCCGGTCGTTGCGTGGTGCGCGCCCGATGCAGCGATTGCAGGATGCGGTTGCGCATTTCACTGGCCGCTTTGCGGGTGAAGGTGATCGCCAGTATCTGTTCGGGCTGCGCCACCGTGGTAAGCAGACGCAGATAGCGCTGCGTCAGCAGTTCGGTTTTTCCCGAACCCGCGGGCGCCTGCACGATGAAGGATTGTGTCGGCTCCAGCGCGCGTTGCCGCACGGGCTGGTCTGCGAGTGAGTGCAGCTCAGTCATCACTGCCCTCCTCCCCAGCTTCCATCTCTGTCGCTTCGAAGTTCCCGGCTTCCAGCAATTCGTGCACGCGACACAGGCTGTGCAGATGGCAGTAAGTGCATTCGTTCTTCAACGGATCCACAGAGGCCGCGCCGGACAGATATTGCTGTGCCAGCACATTCAATACAGTTTCCCAGTGTTGCAGCAACGCATCCCAGGATTCGATGTCGGGCAGTTTCCTGCCCGGCTTCTGCATCGCGTAATCAACAATGCCGGGGGCAATGCTGTCTGTGTCCGCCAGACCTCTGAACTCGGCCTTGCCCGGGGCCAGTACGGCAAAGGTTATGCCGGCCAATTGCTGACGATGCGCCAGCGCATACAACGGTAACTGCGGGCTGCGCGGCCGACCTGGTGTTTTGTCCAGCCAGTCGCCGGTGCTGTTGCTGTCACCGGTCTTGTAGTCGATCAACAACCTGCCGCCATCTGCCAGCTGGTCGATGCGGTCCAGCTGGATGTTGATTGTCATGCCGGCCAGTGCGTATGTCTCGCTCTGTTCGGATTGTTGTACGCGGAACGGCAGGCGCTGTGCCTCCAGTTGCAGCAAGGACATGATCCATTGCGTACACAGCTCGACTTCCAGTGCCGCCAGACGTTGACGATGCGGTGTGCTGCCGGGAATGACCTGCTGCGCAACACGCGTGGCAATGCGGCGTACTTGTTCGTGCAAAGCCGGTTGCAAACTGCCGTCTTTATCAGCGAAGGCTTGCAATCCAGCGGAGTCTTCAAGTTGTTGCCACACTTCGGTCAGCACCCGATGCACCAGCTTGCCACGCTCGGTGGCTTCCACCGCCGGTGATACCGTCGGTACAGGTCTGGCATGCAAGCGCAGTTCAGCCTGGGCACGGAATGGACAACGACTCTGCAATTCCACAATGCGCGTGCCACCCTGCGCCGCACCCGCTGCTTGTGGCGGAGCAAAGTCATCAACAAAGTTTTCCATCACGGGACGCGCAGCAAACAGTTGGGAACCCAGCCCTGGATATTTTCCGTTCGCCTTGAGCCCTGGGTTTGTCGCAGGGTCGAACGGCCCTGCGCCAAGCTCATCGAGCAAAGGACTGACACGCAGTTCGGCATCTTCATCATGCTGTGGCCAGCTGAGTACTACGTGGTCTGCTGCCCCGATCAATCGCTGCAACTTGTGGCGCGCCAGCCGCAGGCAATGTTCGGCGCTGGCTTCCGGCAAGGCATATTCACGCTGCAACTCAATGGGCAGGAAAGGATCGGGCTCTGGCGCCGGTGGCCAGTCACCGGCATGTATGCCCATCACCCACAGTGCATCGAAATACATGCCGGCGATGCTGTCGGCATCAATGATGGTGACCGCCTGATCCATGCCTTCGGGCGCAAAGCTTGCCGTATTGCAGGCATTGCGCAGGGTGGCAACCGCAGTGGCAAGATTGATCTTGCCCAGCAGCTCATCCAGCGCACTCAGTTCCGCCAGCAATTGCTGCAACTTGTTAAGTATCTGCTGCTCGGTACTGTTCAGTGTGCGGCCACGCGACCAGCCGCTGGCTTTGAGCAATTGCGTGAATCGTTCCGTCCATTCACTGGGCAAGGTAGTGTTCTGATGTTCACGCAGGTAGTTGCTGGTGGCCTGCATGCAGGCAGCCAATTGCACGCAATGGTGGATGGTCGCCAGACGCTCCAGTTCATTGCAGCTCCAGTGTTCACGCCGTTGCTCACGCGCCTCGATGTCCGCCAGCGCCCGATTGGCCGACTCCGCTTCATAACCCGCCAAAAACGGCGAGCGCAGCAGTTGTCCAACCAGCAATATATCGGCACGTCCCTGCAACAGTTGCAGCAACAGCAAGGCGTGATGCACCAGTGGATAGCTGCTCAATGGCGGCGTCGCGACCACACGAAAAGCAGTGGTTTCATCTAGCGCATCAATACGCCGCTGTGCAGGCGCAAACACGTCGGTAAAACGCCGCTGCACCTGTGCCGCCTGCGCCGCCAGACGCGGCACCACCACAGCAACACGTTGATCACCCGCTTCAACCTGCGCGCGCGCCCAGTTTGCCGCCTGCTTGAGCTCGGCATGACTGTCTTTGGCCGACAGCACGCTGATTTGCGCAGGGCGGCTGGCTGATTCCAACCAGTGAATAGACACACCCTGCGCCTGCCAGGCTTTCAGCAGTCGCTGCATGTCCGGCACGATCTGGTCGAAGCCATACACAATCAGATCACTGTCCGGCTTGAAATCACTGTCGTGCAGATAGCTGGCAAATCGTGCGCTGTCCAGCCAGTTACTGCGCTGGGTAGTGGTTACAAACTGCTGCGCCCATGCCGCAAAAGCCTGTGCCTCCTCACCCGGATAGTTGCCCGCCTTGTGCAGGGGAATCTGATACTGATGCAGTCGCTGCCAGCTGCGTTGCGCATTGCGCGCCGCATGCGCAGGGTTGAGCAGCTCCTTGCCGCTGGCGCTGTCCGCAACGATACGTTCCCACAGGGCCAGTGATTGCGGCTCGCTCAGCAGGCGTGGCGCATGCGCCTGCTCATTGCGCTGCTGCTGACAAGCCAGGCGCAGAAAAGTCGACCAGGGCAGGATGCGCGGCGAAGGCCAGACTTGCAGACCCTGCGCCTGTGCCTCTTGTGCATATTCAATCTGCAACACATGGGACAGGTGACGACTGGCCGTAAGCAGCGTCGCGCCTTGTTGCAGGAGTGGGTAGAGCGTTGCGTCCAAGCGTTAATCGTAGGGGCGGGTTTCAAACCCGCCTTCATGAAACCACTGGAGGACGGGTTTGAAATCCGCCCCTGCAATCTGGACGCGGCATCACACCGCCTTCAACGACGGCGCTGGCCGCGACTGCGGTTGTTTGCCATTGGCATAGCTGTCGAACAGCTCTTCCATACGCTGAAACACTTCGTTGATGACTTCAGCGCGGGGCAGATGCGTGATGCGGAAGTGATTCTTGTATGGCACGTTGAAACTGGAGCCCGGCGCAATCAGTACATGTTTGTGCTCCAGCAGGTCGAGTGCGAACTGCTGGTCATCCAGTTCCGGCAACACTTCATTTTTGATCTTGACGAAGTCATAGATCGCGCCGTTGGACAGCCGGACGTCCAGATACTTGCTCTTGTTGACGTTATCGAGAATCGCCTGACGCGACTCGAACAGTCGGCCTTTGGGAGATACCAGATCCTTGATGCTCTGATAGCCGCCCAGCGCCGTTTGCACCGCCCACTGCCCCGGCACATTGGCGCACAGGCGCAGGGAGCGACAGCAGCTCCACCGCGCTCAGGTAATCACGCGCATGCTCCAGGTCACCGGAGAACACCGCCCAGCCAACGCGATAACCACAGGCGCGATACACCTTCGATAACCCTGACATGGTGACGCACAGTGCGCCGTGCACCAGCGTTGCCATTGGCGTGAACTCGGCTTCGCCGTACAGGATCTGATCGTAGATCTCATCGGAGAACACGGTGAGATGATGTTTCTCGGCCAGCGCCGCAATCGCCTCCAGCACCTTGCGTGGATACACCGCCCCGGTGGGATTGTTGGGATTGATGACCACAATGGCGCGAGTGCGACTGGTGATCAGGGCTTCAATGTCCTTCGGGTCGGGCACAAAGCCATTCTCCGGGCGACACGGATAGTGAATGGCGCGGCCACGATTAAGATTGACTGCCGCCGTCCACAGCGGATAGTCGGGACTGGGCACCAGCACTTCGTCGTCGGTGTTGAGCAGGCCGCGCAGGCACAGGTCGATCAGCTCACTGACGCCATTACCCATGAACACTTCATCAACGCTGACATTGCGTACGCCGCGATTCTGCTGCTGCATCACCACCGCTTCGCGTGCCGGGAAGATACCTTTCTGATGGCAATAGCCATCGGCAGTTTTCATGTTCTCGATCATGGCCAGACGCATGGTCTCTGGAGCGCGGAAACCAAATGCGCCAGGGTTACCGATGTTCAGCGAGATGATGTCGTACCCCATGCGCTCCATTTCCTGGGCGCGCCGGGCCAGCTTGCCGCGAATTTCATATTTCACGTTAGCGAGGCCGGAACTGGGGCGGATGGTTTGTGCGGTCATGACGACACCGAAAGGCAGTTAAAACAGCAGTTTGGGCGTTTAGCCTAACAGAGTTTGAAAGATCTGCCGAGAGTCACTGCAGCCTTTTGCGACGGCGGCCGCCAGCGACTCAGGCTCAGGGCATTGGCTACTACGCTGACACTGCTCAGCGCCATCGCCGCCCCGGCAATCATGGGATTGAGCAAGCCAAACGCCGCGAGCGGAATGCCCGCCACGTTGTAGGCAAGCGCCCAGAACAGGTTCTGACGAATTTTGCGGGTAGTCAGTCTGGAAATATCGATGGCATCGGCCACCAGCGACGGATCACCGCGCATCAGCGTGATGCCGGCCGTGCTCATCGCCACATCGGTGCCGGTGGACATCGCGATGCCGACATCGGCTGCTACCAGCGCCGGCGCATCGTTGATGCCATCGCCCACCATCGCCACCCGCACTCCGCCCTGCTTCAGTTCCGCAATGATCTCGGCTTTGTGCTCGGGCAACACTTCAGCGCGGACCTGCTGGATACCCAGCTGCCTTGCCACCGCTTGCGCCGCACCGTTGTTATCGCCGGTCACCAGTACGGTTTGCAGATGCAGTGCATGCAGGCGCGCAATCGCCGTTGCAGCTGTGGCCTTCAATTGATCGCCAAACGCCAGTGCTCCCAGCAGTACAGGTTGCGGTAAGGTTTCCGCCAGCCACGACACGGTAAGGCCTTGCGCCTGCCACGTTTGTGCCTGCGCCTGCAGATCCCTGGTATCAATACCCTGCTCCTGCATCAGGCGCAGATTGCCGAGTATCAAGTGACGATCGTTCAGCTGTGCTTCGATGCCGCGACCGGGCAAGGCTTGCAAAGAAGTGACCGACTGAAGAGCAATTGCCTTGGCGGCAGCTGCACGCAGCACGGCCTTGGCAAGTGGATGTTCGCTGCCGGCCTGCACTGCAGCGGCCAGCGCCAGTAGCGCGTCAGCACCCTGTCCGGTTTCATGTTCGGTCGAGACAACCCCCATCAGACTGGGCTGACCCACTGTCAACGTGCCGGTCTTGTCGAAGGCAACGGTTTGTACGCGATGCGCGATCTCCAGCGCTTCGGCGTCCTTGATCAGAATGCCATGGCGTGCGGCCACACCCGTACCCGCCATGATGGCGGTGGGCGTCGCCAGGCCCAGTGCACAGGGACAGGCAATCACCAGCACTGCGACCGCATTCATCAGCGCGTCGGCAACATCACCCTTGATCCACCAGCCGCCGAAGAAGGTCAGCAAGGCGATGACAACAACAACAGGCACGAATACCGCACTGACCTGATCCACCATTCTTTGTATCGGCGCTTTCTTCGCCTGCGCGGATTCCACCAGACGAATGATGCGCGCCAGCACCGACTCGGCGCCTACCGCAGTAGTGCGCACCAGCAGCAAGCCGGCGCCGTTGATGGCCGCGCCGGTAACCCGATCACCGGGATGTTTGTCCACCGGCAGACTTTCCCCGGTGATCAGCGATTCATCAGCGGTGCTGTGGCCGTCAACAATGACACCATCCGCCGGGATGCGTTCGCCGGGGCGAATCACCAGCAGGTCATCCACCCGCAGCTGGCTCAGAGCAATTTCCGTTTCAGTAGTATCGCGACGAATACGCGCACGTTCCGGACGCAATGACTGCAACGCCCGAATCGCAGCGGTAGTCTGCCGCTTGGCGCGCGCTTCCAGGTATTTGCCCAGCAGCACCAGCGTGATGACTACCGCAGCGGCTTCAAAGTAAAGCTCGGCATGCTCGCCATGGTGCAGCCATTGATACACGGACAAGCCATACGCCGCACTGGTGCCCAGCGCCACCAGCAGATCCATGTTGCCCGTACCGGCACGCAGCGCTGCCACGCGGCACGGTAGAACCGCGCCCCCAGCCAGAACTGCACCGGCGTAGCCAGCAGCCATTGCAGCCAGCCGGGAATCATCCAGTGCTGTCCGGCGAGCATGCCAATCATGGGAATCAGCAACGGTGCGGTCAAGGCGCCACCAATGACAATCGGCCACCAGTCCGGCAGCGCTTGAACGGGTTCAGGCACGCCTTTATCCAGCGCCTGTGCCGAATACCCTGCGGCGTTGACAGCCGTGATCAAGTGTTGCAGTTGCGCGGCCTGATCTGCGTCTTGTGCCAACTCGACGCTGGCGCGCTCAGTGGCCAGATTGACGCTGGCATTGAATACGCCGGGCACGCGTTGCAACGCTTTTTCAACCCGATTGACACAGGACGCGCAGGTCATGCCGACGATGGCCAGCTCCACCGATCGCACGGGGACTTCGTACCCCGCAGCGCGCACGGCTTGCGTCAGTGGCGGCAACTCCACATTTGCCGCGCTGGCTATCGTTGCGGTTTCAGTGGCCAGATTCACGGTTACTTCCTGCACGCCCGGCACTTTCTGCAGTGCTCGCTCCACCCTTGACACGCATGACGCGCAGGTCATGCCAGCTATCGCAAACTGCCAGAGCCTGGCTGGACTGTCAGTGCCCGGTTTCTGGTTACGTGTATGGCTGGGTTGGGTGTTCATAAGAACCTGTTCAAAGTCTCGCTGAAGGGCGCATTGCTGCGTTGAAACGGCCCAAAAAATACTCACGTACTCCGTGTACGCTGCGTTTTTTGGGCCGTTCCGCCTTGCACTGCATCCCTTGATCGAGACTTTGAACAGGCTCTAAGGGTGCTCTGGTATGGCTATTGTGACAGAGCGTCACCCTTTCCATCATGGCAAGGTCAGGCACCGTGCGACTGCCGGGATAGTGTAAAGGTCGTATTGACCTTGCCCCGATGCCAAGCCTCATACTCGCCGCAAGGAGGATAACCGTCATGATCGAGCTACAGGTAAGCGGCATGAATTGCGGTCACTGCATCAAGGCCGTGACCACGGCCATACAGCAGCAGGCGCCGGGCGCTAATGTCAGCATTGATCTGGCTTCCGGCCGGGTAAGCATCGACAACCTCAATGACGAACCCGCGTTGCTTGAGCAGCTTGCGGCCGCCATCAAGGCCGAAGGCTATTCGGTATCACCGGCAGTCGGATAACCCGACTTCATGTCTCAGCATTTCTCTGGTCAGTCTGATGATCTGCGCGGCCTCACTACGGGTGAAGCGCAGGCGCGGCTGAGTGCCGAAGGTGCAAACGAGCTGCCGGGCCATGGACCACGCGGCCTGCTGGTGATAACACGCGATGTGCTGCTCGAGCCCATGTTCCTGCTGCTGCTGGCTGCTGCATCGATCTACATCGTGCTGGGTGAAACCCGCGAAGCCATTGCCCTGTCGGCTTCAATACTGGTGGTCATCACCATCACTAATCGTGCAGGAGCGGCGCACCGAACATGCGCTTGCAAAATTGCGTGACCTGTCCGGCATACGTGCACTGGTGATACGTGACGGTGTACAGATACGCATCCCGGGACGCGAGCTGGTGGTCGGTGATGTGATTCTGGTCAGTGAGGGTGATCGCGTCCCGGCCGACGCGCAACTGCTCAGCGCCACAGCGCTGAGTGCAGACGAATCAATCCTTACCGGCGAGTCACTGCCGGTCGACAAGCAGGCCGCTACCGACCAGATATTTTCCGGCAGTCTGGTCGTACGTGGCTTCGGCATGGCGCGAGTCAGCGCTACCGGAATACGCAGTGAAATCGGCAAGATCGGTCGCGCACTGATTTCATTACAACCCGAAGTCACACCGCTGTTCCACGAAGTACGCCGTCTCGTCCGCTGGGTAGCCCTCGCCGGTGTGTCGCTGTGCATCGCCATCGCGATCATCTATGCGCTGTCACGCCATGACTGGCTGGGAGGCATACTCGCGGGCATCACGGTCGCCATGGGCGTCTTGCCGGAAGAGTTTCCCGTGGTGCTCACGGTATTTCTGGCCATGGGGGCCTGGCGCATTTCCCGTCACGGCGTACTGACGCGACGCATGCCGGCGATTGAGTCCATCGGCGCTGCAACCATACTGGCGGTAGACAAGACCGGCACACTGACCGAGAACCGCATGCGCGTCGCGGTGATCGATACGCTGCATGCTGCAATTGATCTGCGCCTCGGCAGCACACTTGATCCCCCTGCAATTTCAATACTGGCAACGGCTCTGGCCGCCAGTGAACGCGATGCCTTCGATCCGATGGAACACGCTATCCGGGATGCAGCGATGCAGCGTGCAGCCACAGAGTCACAGCGCCTTGATGCGATGCAACTGGTGCGCGAGTATGACCTGACACCCGAGCTGCTGGCCGTCACACATGTGTGGCGAGACGGTGAGCAATCCATTTGTGAGGTCGCCGTCAAGGGCGCACCGGAAACGGTATTTGATCTTTGCCGGCTGGATGACGCACAGCGCCATACGCTGCTGCAACGCGTGGCAACCTATGCGCAGGATGGGCTGCGGGTGCTGGGTGTGGCGCGTGGTACACATCCAGGCCATTCGCTGCCGGACTCACCCCGTAATTTCAAGCTGCAATTGATCGGACTGATCTGTCTGGCTGATCCGTTGCGCGCCAACATCCCGGCCAATCTTGCCGAGTGCAGGCAAGCTGGCATTCGCGTGGTGATGATCACCGGCGACCACGCCGGCACCGCGCTGGCCATTGCCCGGCAGGCCGGCATTGATACATCCGGTGGCGTGCTCACTGGAACAGAGATCGCTGCGATGACGCCTGATGATTTGCGCGAACACGCACAACAGGTAAACGTTTACGCACGTATGGCGCCGGAACAGAAACTGCTGCTGGTGCAGGCCTTCAAAACCGACGATGAAGTGGTGGTCATGACCGGTGATGGCGTGAACGACGCCCCCGCGCTGAAGGCTGCTCATGTCGGCGTCGCCATGGGTGGACGCGGCACCGAAGTGGCGCGTGCGGCCGCATCACTGGTGCTGCTGAATGATGACTTTGCTTCGCTGGTGGGTGCGGTGCGCCTGGGCCGGCGCATTTACGACAACATCCGGCATGCCATGAGCTTCATCATTGCCGTACATATTCCCATTGCAGGACTCGGTCTGTTGCCCGTGCTGTTTGGCTGGCCATTGCTGCTGTTTCCGCTGCATGTGATGTTTCTGGAGTTCGTGGTGGACCCGGCCTGCTCGTTCGTATTTGAAGCCGATGCCGAGGCTGCCGATGTGATGCGGCGCAAGCCTCGTCCGACACACAGCGGCCTGTTCACACGCCGCATCGTCATTGTCAGCGTACTGCGCGGACTGGTTGCGCTGGCATTCGACGTCGCTGTCTATGTGTTCGCACTGAGATATTTGCCTGAAGACCAGGCGCGCGCACTGGCATTCATGGCGCTGGTCGTGGGCAGCGTGGTGCTGATATTCGTCAGTCGTACACCCGGCGAAATCAGCGGAAGAATGCTGACCTGGCCCAACAAACTGTTCTGGTGGATTTCTGGTCTGACGCTGCTGATGCTGCCGCTGACGGTATATGTGTCGCCGGTGGCCAGACTGTTCCAGTTCGATGCGCCGCCTGTCATTGCAGCTGCCATCGTAGTGCTGATCGGGATGTTGCTGGTGGTGACGTCTTTGTTGCGTGGCCGACGTACGATACCTGCACGTGGTCATGGCTGACAGTTACCTACAACTTCAGCCGTTCACCTGCACTGCGTTTTGGCACTGATGACTTGAATCCGGCCGGTTTGATGATCAGCAGATCACAACGCACCTTGTCGATCAGCTTCTCGGCGGTACTGCCAATGAACGGCCGCTGCAATGCGCTGCGTGATACCGCCCCCATCACCAGCACGTCAGCCTTGCGGCTGGCGGCCAGATCGCTGATGGCTGAGACTGGATCGCCTTCCTTGAGCAGACAGCGCGCTGCGGGAATTTCATGGCGTGTGGCCAGTTGCTCCAGTTCCTGCTTGATGCTGGCGACAAAGCGTTTGGCGCGATCTGGCGAAAGGGGAATACGTATGGGTTCCATGAAAGTCGCGGCCGACGCATTGACGGGCGCTACATAGGCGTGCGCCAGCAACACCGTGCCATTGACCAATTTGCCCAGTGATGTTGCGGTATTAATGAGCCGATCATCCAGCTGCGCCGGTTTGGCGTGTGCATGCATGGGGTCCACGGCCGTCAGTATCGTCAGCTTGCCCGGTAGCGAACGGGTTTTCACAAACCATAGTGGACAGGGGCAGCCGCGAATCAGCTCCCAGTCGGTGTTGGCGAGCAGCCAGCGGCCGATCAGGCCGTGCCGATGCGACTCGGCAATCAGCAGGTCAGGCTTGATCCGTCCGACAAAACGATTGATCGCATCGTGGGCCGGAAAGTCCCACTCCACTACACAGTCCACTGTAATGCCGGCCTTGTGCAGTGGCCTGGCCAGTTGCTCCAGCGCCTTGTGCCGGAAGCGGGTAGCTGCGCGCAGCGCTTCGGTGCCGTCCGCAGGCGCAGGGCTGGGTAATGGATACGGCAGCGAAAAGGCATGAAACAGGGTGATGCGTGCGCCACACCGCTGCGCCAGCATGGCCGCCTTGCGAATGGCCATCTGGCGCTTGGCGAAGGGATCAGCAATGGCGACGACGAAATGCTGCCAGGTAGTCATGTATTCCTCGCTAGAGATAGGGAGTGGCCTCACTTCGACTCAACATACCCCGAGCTATCGCCCCCGGCATGAGAGGTAGTCCTGACCTGCTTGCGGAGGTTGCCTAGCGGCTGCGTTCAATTCGCTTGGCCTCATCCCAGTAGGCATCCATTTCTTCCAGCGTGGCCTGCTTCGGCTCGCGGCCTGTTTCAACCAGACGAGTTTCAACATGCCGGAAACGACGCTCGAACTTGAGATTGGTCTTGCGCAGCGCAGTTTCGGGATCGACCTTCATGTGACGACAGATATTCACCAGACAGAACAGCAGATCGCCCAGTTCGTCTTCGATATCAGCTTGGGAAGTACCTGCGGCAATCGCCGCACGGGCTTCGCGCAGCTCTTCTTCGGCCTTGTCCAGCGCGCCCTGCACATCGGGCCATTCAAAGCCCACTGTGGCGGCGCGTTTGCCCAGTTTGGCAGCGCGAGTCAGGGCGGGCAGCGATACCGGTACATTGTCGAGAATACTGACCGGCCCTTGCTGTCTGGCAGCGCGTTCACGCTTCTTGTGTTCTTCCCACGCTACGTTCTGTAACTCGGCCGTGGCGATGTGCTCATTGCCAAATACATGCGGATGGCGAGACTCCATCTTGTCGCAGATGCCCTGCACTACATCGCTGAAGGCAAAGCTGCCCTGCTCCTCGGCCATGCGTGCGTGAAATACCACCTGGAACAACAGATCGCCGAGTTCTTCTTTCAGCGCAGGCAAATTATGGCGCTCAATGGCGTCGGCCACTTCATAGGCTTCTTCCAGCGTATAGGGCGCAATGGTGGCAAAGGTCTGTTGCTTGTCCCAGGGGCAGCCCTGTTGCGGATGACGCAAGGTGGCCATGATATTCAGCAGGCGGTTTATATCGGTTACAGAATCGGACACGGCAACACCTTCAATCTTTCAGCAGACGGTACAGGCTCATCAGGATACCGGCAGTCGCGCCCCAGATACGACGCTCGCCATAGGGGATGTCATACACCTGCGCGGTGATTGTGCCCATTTGCCGTTCCCGCGACTGATGATGTGCGGGATCCAGCAGATGCGACAACGGCGCTTCAAATACTTCCGCCACTTCGCGTGCATCCAGCTGCAAGTCAAATCCGGGCATTACCAGACCTGCGACAGGCGCAATGCAGTAGCCGGTGAATACCAGCTGCGGTGGCAAGTAACCGAGCAGCTGCACATGTTGGCGTGACAAGCCGATTTCCTCTTCGGTCTCGCGCAAGGCGGTGTCCAGCGGACCACTGTCAAAGCTTTCCATGCGACCACCGGGAAAGCTGATCTGCCCGGCATGTCGCCGCAGGTGCGTGGCCCGTTGCGTGAACAACACGGTCAGTCCTTCAGGCCGCTGGATAATGGGGATCAATACGGCTGCGCGGGTACGTTGCGCGGGAAGCAGGTGTTCGACCTGCGCGTACTGCTCAGGCGGAATGCCGGCGATATTGAAGGGCGTCTGTGCATCAGGAGCCGTCGTGCCATGCAACCGTTGTATCAGCCGCGTCTGCCAATCAATCACTCCGTCAATTTTCCATCAATGGCCCCATCAATCACGATGTGCCGCCACCAGTAAGTCGCTGCGGGTCCAGCAGTTGCTGCAACTGTTCGCGATTGTAGGCAGTGTGCTCCAGCGCCACGTCAATGATGGGGCGTTGCTCGGCATAGGCCTGTTTGGCGATCTTTGCAGCCTGCTCATAGCCGATGAGTTTGTTGAGTGCAGTAATCAGAATGGGATTACGCGCCAGATCGCGTTCCAGTCTTTGCGTATTTACCGTGAAACCGGCAATGGCCTGATCGGCCAGCGAACGGCTGGCATTGCCCAGCAACTCGATGCTTTGCAGCAGGTTGTACGCAATCACCGGCAACATGACATTGAGCTGGAAGTTACCGGATTGTCCAGCGATGGCGATGGTCTGATCATTACCCATCACCTGCGCGGCAATCATGGCAACGGCTTCGGGAATCACCGGATTCACCTTGCCCGGCATGATGCTGCTGCCCGGTTGCAACGCCGGCAGCGCAATTTCGCTCAGGCCTGACAAGGGTCCGCTGTTCATCCAGCGCAGGTCATTGGCAATTTTCATCAGGCTCACCGCCAGGGTGCGCAACTGGCCCGAGAGTTCAACCGCCGTATCCTGCGAGGACAGCGCTGTGAAGTAGTTGTCATGCACACGCAGTGATAACCCGGTGCGTTCCGACAATAACTGCGTGACCCGCGCGGCAAGTTGCGGATGGGCATTGATGCCGGTGCCCACTGCCGTGCCACCCACAGCCAGTTGCTGCAAGCGCGGCAGGCAGCTGCGCAGGCGCTCCATGGCCTGTTCGATCTGCACCTGCCAGCCACTCAATTCCTGATCCAGTGTCACCGGCATGGCGTCCATCAGATGGGTGCGTCCGGTTTTCACCTGCGCGCCGACTTCAGCGCGCTTGCGGGCAATGGCATCGACAAGGTGTTGCAGTGCTGGCAACAGTTTTTGCGCGAGTTGCAACGCCGCACTGAGATGAATTGCCGCAGGAATCACGTCATTGGAACTTTGTCCGGCGTTTACTTCATCATTGGCATGCACGGCCACGCCAGCAAGACCCGCGAGGTGCGCGATCACTTCGTTGACATTCATGTTGGTGCTGGTGCCGGAACCGGTCTGGAATACATCCAGTGGAAACTGGTCGAGGTGTTCGCCTGCTGCAATCGCCAGGGCAGCGGTTTCAATGGCCTGGGACTTGCCAGTGTCAATCACCTGCAATTCGCCATTGGCGCGCGCGGCCGCCCACTTGATCAGGCCGAGCGACTGGATGAACGCCGCCGGCATGCGCAGTCCGCTCAACTGGAAATTCTGTATTGCCCGCTGTGTCTGCGCGCCCCACAACGCAGCCACCGGCACAGCCAGTTCACCCATGCTGTCGTGTTCGAGGCGGTTGCGGGTACTGGCCATACGGTTTCAGCTCAACAGCAGGTAGAAAGTAATCACAGTAAACAGGTACCTGTACTTGTACTCCAGTCCTTACCGGTATTCGAGACCCTGCTCGATTCAACTGCCATCGGCTGCGGCGAGCACCTGTTTCACGAAGGGCACGGTCAGTTTGCGTTGCGCTGTCAGCGACGCGATATCCAGTTCATCCAGAAAACCACACAGGCTGTGCATGTCGCGTGGCAGGCGACGCAACAGGTAGCTCACCACATCATCGGGCAAGGTCAGGCCACGCTGGCGGGCGTGTAACTGCAGGGCTTCAATTTGCGCAGCATCACCCAGGGGTTGCAAACGCAGCAGGGTGCCAGCGAGGATGCGGGAGGCCAGGTCAGGCAACTGGATTGACATAGCCACAGGCGATTGCTCGTCGGCCAGCAGCAATTTGACACCGCGTTCTTCAAGATCGCGATGCAGGTTGAACAGGGCGCGATTCCACGCCGCATCACGGAGGATGACGCCGACATCATCCAGACACACGAGCTGCAGGTGCTCCGCTCCCTGCAACAGTTCGGGGCCGTGGCGGTGCAATTCACGCAAGGGCAGGTACAGCGCTGATCGCTGTTGCTCACCGGCGTGCGCACACAGGGCTTGCAGCAAGTGGGTTTTACCAACGCCCTGAGGACCATACAGAAACACTACGGGACTGGGGCCGGTACGTGACAGGTCACTCAGCAACGCCACTGCTTCATGGTTCGCGTCCGCACAATAACTGCTCAGTACGGAACTGGCGCGCAGGCGCATGGGCAGCGGCATTTGCTGCGGAGTGTCGTCAGGCTGCTTCATGCTTGCTGGTCGCGATGCGCATTCGCCGCGCGGCGGCTGTAGGTGACGACATAGTTCACGCCACTGCTGACGGTGGTCGCCACCACACAGGCGGCTGCAATACTCAGCAGCCAGGCCGGTGGCCAGCGCAGGCCCGCTGCGAACAGCGCCGCAGACAGCACCACGGCGCAGACATACAGGATTTGCACCAGCGTATTCAACTTGCTGATCAACGTGGGCGCAGCGCCAGTCAGCGGTCCGTACAGCACACGATAGATTATTGCGCCAACGGTAATCACTGCATCACGCACCACCACCAGCACTGCCAGCCACACCGGAATCAATTGCAGATGCGCCAGCGTGATGAATACGGTTACCAGCAACAGCTTGTCGGCCAGCGGATCGAGCGTCTTGCCCAGTTCGGTTTCCCAGTGAAATTTCTTGGCCAGAAAACCATCGGCGGCATCGGTTACTGCCGCAAACAGGAACACCGCCAGCGTCAGGGCAAATTCACCACGCATCAGCAGCCACGCGGTCGGCACTGCCAGCAGCATTCGCAATACACACAGACCATTGGGTAACCAGCGCAGGTTCATGGTTCAGGCAGCTACCGGTTGTAGCGATAACTCAAGGTGGCGCCGGCTTCCGCCACGGTTGATTCTTGTGCGCTCAGGCGTTGATCGACGGCCAGTACGCGTTGCAGGGTCTCCGCCGTACCCCGCAGATCGACCAGCAAACGCAGAGTGCCACCCTGCAAGGCCTCCACCGCGACGCCACGCACCAGCAGCAGGCCACCGAGGTAGTTGAGGGTATTGGCGTAGGCATCAATACTGTCCACACCGGATACGTCCATCACCAGACGGATGGCTTCCTTGCTGGATACGGCGTAGTAGCGACTGATCTGCTCGGCCGCGAGACCCGGGCCTGTTTCCGCGCCACCCCCTGCTTCCTGGCTTGCGCCACGGAACACCACCTGCCAGCGCAGGTTTGCAGCGCTTTGCTCGCTGCCCGTCATGCGCGCCAGCAACACGGCATCTGCCTCGTAACGCTGCCCGAGGGCGGCTATCTGAGTCAGCGCACTGGCAGGGTATTGTTCGCTGGCTTCAGCATTGGCCCATACCAGTGGCAGGCCGCGATTCTTCGCCGCCAGCTCGGTGGCCGCACGCGCCTCGCGCAAACCTTGCAACGCGGCCGGATACACCACCAGCGTATTGGGCCGTTCCCGATCCCACAGCGGCAGGCCGCCGCGATCCAGCAGGGCATTGATCGCCTCGCTGTCAAAACCCACTTCCAGCTGACCACCGGTCACATAACCGGAACGCTGCACCAGACGCGCTGGATTGCCCAGCGCAGCACCCAGTTTGCTGGCCGCATCAAGCCGGCCGCTGACCTTGGCAAGCACCACATTCAAGGCATCGGCCAAGGCAACGCTGCGCGCGGCTTCGCTACGGTCGGCCACCCGCACCGTAGCGGTGTACAACCCATTGACGCTGACCGCCGCAGCCCACCCGGGAAACAGCACCAGCAGCACCCACAGCAGTGCGATTTGCCAGGGAGTTTTGCCAGTCTCAAACCGGGCCGATCCTTGCGTTTGCATCATTTTTCGTTGTTCGCCGTAGCGTGGCATCAGTTCATGGAACTCTGGAAACCCTGCAACACTTATATTTGCATTCTGTGTCAGGGACTTGCTGTGTAAAATACCACACCCGTTATCGGCTGCGCCCTGCCCGGCCAGCTGTCATTTTCCAACCCGCTTGCCACTGGCGACCGACTGGCCTGCCTGCCCAAGCATTGACCGAGATCGAGCCCTTCATGTCCGACCAACACTCCCTGACCTACCGCGATGCCGGCGTTGATATTGACGCGGGCGAGGCGCTGGTGGAACGCATCAAGCCGCATGTGAAGCGCTCCATGCGCAAGGAAGTGATGGGCGGGCTGGGTGGTTTCGGCGCCCTGTTTGAAGTACCGCTGGATCGCTACAAAAAACCCGTACTGGTGTCCGGCACCGACGGCGTGGGCACCAAGCTGCGGCTGGCCATTGAAACCGGTCGTCACGACACCATCGGCATCGATCTGGTGGGCATGTGCGTCAACGACGTGGTGGTGCAAGGTGCAGAACCGCTGTTCTTCCTCGACTACTACGCCACCGGCAAGTTGAGCGTCGATGTCGCCGAATCCGTCATCAAGGGTATTGTCGACGGCTGTGTGTTGGCCGGCTGCGCCCTGATTGGCGGCGAGACTGCCGAAATGCCCGGCATGTATGCCGCCGGCGATTACGACCTCGCCGGTTTCTCGGTAGGTATCGTTGAGAAAGACGCGATTATTGATGGCACGAAAACGCAGCCCGGCGATGTGCTGATTGCACTGCCCTCCTCCGGCCCGCATTCCAATGGCTATTCACTGATCCGCAAATTGCTGGAACGCGCCAAAGCCACACCAGCGACGCGACTGGGTGATGGTCTGCTTTACGATGCGCTGCTCGCACCCACCCGCATCTATGTCAAAAGTGTACTGGCGCTGATGCAGCAGGTACCGGTGCATGGCGTGGCGCATATCACCGGCGGCGGCCTGCTGGAAAACATTCCGCGCGTGGTGCCGGAAGGGCTGGAAGTGGTGATCCATCGCAACAGCTGGACACTGCCACCAGTATTCCAGTGGCTGCAAGCCCAGGGCAACATCAACGAACATGAAATGCTGCGCACCTTCAACTGCGGTGTGGGCATGACGATTTGTGTGTCGCCACAGAATCTCGACCAGGCCCTGTCCGTGCTGAAGTCACTCAATGAACCCGCGTTCGTGATTGGCGAAGTACGGCGCGGCACGGGCGGCGTGGTGGTACAGGATTGATGACCGCAGCGATCAGCAAGATGCCCGCCCGCCTTCCAGTCGTGATTTTGATCTCGGGCACCGGCAGCAACATGCGCCGCATTGCCGAGCTGGCGCAGGCAGGTGAATTGCCCATCGACATCAAGGCAGTCATCAGTGATCGCGCTGACGCCAAAGGTTTGCAGACTGCGGCGGGCATGGGTATCGCCACCGCGTCACTCAGCCCAAAGCAGTTCAGCAGCCGCGACCTGTTCGATACCGCGCTGGCAGAACTGGTGGAAAGCTTCAAGCCACAACTGGTGATCCTGGCCGGCTTCATGCGCATCCTCGGCAACAACTTCATTCCACGTTTTGCTGATCGCATCCTGAATATTCATCCCTCACTGCTACCAAAATATCGCGGCCTGCATACGCATCAACGTGCCCTTGAGGCCGGCGATGCCGAGCACGGCGCCAGTGTGCACTTCGTTACCGCAGAACTGGATGGTGGCCCGCTGGTGATGCAGGCGCGTGTGCCAGTATTGACCGGTGATACTGCGGAGTCGCTGGCGCTGCGCGTCTTGCAGCGCGAACATCAACTGTACGCGGAAGTGATTAGACTGTTTGCCATGGGTCGATTGCAGTCCCGCTCCGGCAAGGCATGGCTCGACGATCAGGAACTCATTACGCCGTTACAGGTCATGGTCACAGGTAACTGAATTCACTGAGGCTGTTGTGCGCATCAAATACTCTGTCCTTGCACTGATGGTGATGTTGCTGAGTCAAGTGACATTGGCTCAGAACGCGCCAACCCTCAAGCCCTACACCGCGCGTTATCACGTCACGTATCGCGGCATGAGCGGCGGCGAAATCGAATTTTCGCTCAAATCTCAGGGCGCTGATCGTTACGTCTTCAGTTCGCACCTGCTACCGAATTTTTTTGGCAGCATGTTCGCCAGCGATCAGGCTGAAGACTCCAGCCAGCTCACCTTCGACAGCAACGGCCTGCGCCCACAACAATTCCATTCTGAAGATGGCAGAACGAAAACCAACCGGGACGTTCGCTACGACTTCGACTGGAGCAGTCGTCGCGTCAAAGGTCGTTTCAGGGATCAGGATTTCACGCTGGATCTGGTCGATGGCGTACAGGATCGCCTGAGCATACAACTCGCCGCTTCACTGGCGCTGCAAGCTGGCCGCGAACCCGGCAAGCTCACCATGATTGAACGCAATGAGTTACAGGAGTTCACCATCGTCAAACAGGGCACAGAAAAGGTTCGTACTGCCGCCGGCGAATTCGACACCGTCGTGCTTAAGAGCGAACGCACCGGCAGCACACGCAGTACCCGTTACTGGTATGCGGCCAAACTGGGCTACATCCCGGTGCGTGCAGAACGCACCAGCAAAGGCAAGGTGGACATCGTGATGGAGCTGAAATCTGTGCAATTGGGCGAATAGCAGATGCACGGGAATACACCAAAGACCTGTCATTTCGAGCATAGCGAGAAATCTTTCCTGATTTGAGCACTTGAATCACCAAGCAGCTGCAAGATTTCTCCCTTCAGTCGAAATGACAGCTGAGTTATCAGATCCTTACTCAGCCAACGCCTGTACCACGCGCGTCCACGCTCGCGCCAGATTGCGCCGGTTGTAACCGCCGCCACCCATGGCCAGCACCCTGCCATGACCCAGTTGATCAGCAATCACACATAGTCGTCGTGCAGCATGCGCATGTGACTCTTCAGTCAACCGCAAGTGTGTAATCGGATCATCTGCCAGACTGTCGGCGCCACACTGCATCAGAATGAAATCAGGCTTGCCCGCCAGCAGGTAGTCTTCCACCTGTTGCCAGGCAGTCATGAATTCCGCATCACCTGCTTCAGGGGGCAAGGGGATATTCAGTTTGGTACCCAGTGCGGCGCCCTCACCCGTTTCCGAAGCCGCGCCGGTACCCGGATACAGATGGTTGCCATCTTCATGGATATCCGCAAACAGCAAATCCGGATCGTCAACAAAGCCATAGAACACGCCGTCGCCATGGTGAGCATCAATGTCCACATAAGCCACACGTTTGACGCCAAAGCGCTGCCGCAACACCTCAATGGCGACGCCACAGTCATTAAAAGCACAAAAACCCGCCGCGCCGGCACGCGTCGCATGGTGCAACCCTGCAATGGGAATGAAGGCCCGCTGCGCACGCGCGCTCATCAAGGCCTCAACCCCCAGCAGGGTACTGCCCACCACATGACTGGCTGCTTCATAAATGCCTTTGAAGGCCGGCGTATCGCCATTGTCCAGAAAGCCCATGCCCGACTGCGAACGCTCGATGACCAGATCAATGTATTCCGGAGTGTGAAAAAGACACAGCTCTTCCCGCGTAGCGGCACGAGGTGTGGCGTGCAACAAACACTCTTCCACGTCGGCGCTCTTGAGTTCAGTCATGAAGACTTCATGGCGATCCGTACCGAACGGATGGCCGCCGGGAAAGCCATAACGTGCGATGGCATCACCGGCGATCAGCATTACTTTTGGTTGTAGTTGTCGTGTCATCGCCAGCCAGCTTACCCCATGAGCTGCGATGAATACGAGCCTGCAAGAGCTTGCGATAAATCTGGTGGCGCAATCACTGGATCAATCGTGCAGGTACAGCATTGCCGTCGCGAGTCACTGACCGCGTGGCTCTCTTTGAAGCTCCGCTGGTATCGGCTGATCCTGATGCCGATCTATGGATATTAGTCGCCCTTGCCTGGGGCTGTTTTCGGTGCACGACGTAGATACTTCAACATGTCCTTAGGCTTCGCTTTACCGGCCCGCTGTTGCAAAAACTCATGCGCAGTGCGTAGCGTGCCCACTTTCTCCGCGACTGCAGCCGCTATGAATTGATTCAAAGAAACCCCATCCAGCTTGGCCAGCTCGGCCGCCGCAAGTTTGACCGAACTAGGCAATTTCAGGGGATAGGCGCTATTACTCATTTCGTGACTCGCTTTAAAAACTCTGCCGGGGTCAGCACGTCAATATCGAAAACCGGTTTTGCCGGTCGAAAGTCGCGGGTGTTGTGCGTCACGATGGCATCGGCGTGACCATTCACCGCCGCCTCCAATATCATTTCAAAAGCTATATGACATCTCATAAGATGTCTATCCAAATCCTTCACGCTTGGGCAAGAGTCAAACCCTGACCGAGTTGCCCTCTCAGGCGGATATCAGCGGCGTAACCCACAATAGCTTCTTTGGCCAGGCACGCAACGGAGCACTCAATGTAGCGATCGCAGAACCTGGGCTCAGGCTGTCTTTTCCGCTGGTCAGCACATCCGGGTACCGAACTCACGAAGAGTTAAGTCAGATCGATTTCAATATCTCGCACGAAGCAAGCGCTACCAGCGATTCGTACTGAGTAGTTGTCGCCTTGTTTGGCCGCCCACACTTGTACAGTGCCTTCACGTTTGACTTCGTAGCCTTGCTCGATGACTAGCGGTTGTTTGACATCGCCATGGTTGGCAATGAATTGTCGGTAGTAGGCGCCCAGTACGCCAGACGCAGTCCCCGTCACGGCATCCTCCAAGGTTCCCGAGGTGGGCGAAGAGAAGTGACGGGCATGCATGCTCGCTTGTTCATTGACAGTTTCAAGGCAAAATGGATGAATCGATGCATCTGGAATGTCGGCAAGAACAGCAGCAAATTCGTCCGACAGTGGCCGCATGCGCTGCATAGCCTCGAGGCTTCTCACCGGAACCACTAACGTCCATCGTCCTGTGCTTCCGTAGACTATAGGCAGCGTTGGATGAAAATCTGTCATAGTGATTCCGATGGCATGGGCCAGAGCATCGTGTGGACCATTGAAACCAGCGAATTGCGCCACGCCCTGAGTCATGATGACCAGCGCCACACCATCGTTCAATATCTGGATGCCAATCGGCAGAATGCCAGATTTGGTTTCCAGCGTGTAGTTGCCGTCGGGTTTGTCACCAGGCAGCAAACCCTGACGATGTAGCGCCGCGAAAGCTGCGATCGTTGCGTGTCCGCACAAAACCACTTCACGGCGCGGTGAAAAATATCGAATTCGAAAGTCCGCATTTTGTGAGCGCGTTACGAATGCAGTGTCGTTAAAACCAATTGCATTGGCGATCGCTTGCATATCGCTGTCGGCCAATCCTTCTGCCGTAAGCACAATTCCAGCCGGGTTACCTTTTCCCGGTTGGCGTGCAAACGCATCCCAGTGATGAACACACACCATGCTTGCCTCCATATCCAATTTCTCTGCTTTCCGACCACCGCTGCAGCCACGATCAATACGACCCCAACACCTTCTGCTTCCGTGACGCGCCCAGCAAGCTGATGAAGGAGCCAAACACCGCGCGGGCGCGGGTGCGCGAAGCTTCAACAAATTTTTCTGTTTCTGCGCGCACACGCTGTGCATGTACCGCACCACCCAATGATTCCAGTTCGTGGTCATGTTCGGACAGGTTCAACCAGCGTTCGATCAGAGCGGCATCCACTTCCAGATGGAACTGCAGACCATAGGCAAAGCCGCCATAACAAAACGCCTGATTGGTGCAACTGCTGGTGCTGGCCAGATGTACGCTGCCGGTGGGTTCCGTGAAGGTATACGCATGCCATTGGAACACTCTGGCATCGGTATCGAAGTGGGTAAACAATGGATCGCCGATGGCATTGGCGGACACCTCCAGTGGATACCAGCCGATTTCGCGCACGGCATTGGGATGTACATCGGCGCCCAGCGCAGCCGCCAGCAATTGTGCACCCAGACAGATGCCCAGCACCGGAATCCTGCGTTCCAGCGCTATGCGAATGACTTCGATCTCATGTTGCAGGTGCTGGTATTGCTGCGCCTGATCGACATTCATGGGCCCGCCCAGCACGACCAGCCCGGCATAGCGCGTGACATCCACCTGCGTATCGGGCTGGCGGGCAAAATTGACATAGCGGATACGCAGCCCCGATGACCGCAGCAGCGGATCGAGTTCGCCGAGCGGTTCACTGGCCACATGTTGCAACACCAGAATCCTGGTCATGCCGCCGTTCGCGTAGCAACCGGGACAGGCAACCTGCATTAACAGCTTGAGTCATCGACAAAATATAGCGTTTTTCGCCGTGGTACAGACAGGTGATGCACGACATGTATGCCGGGCCGGCGCCTGCTATACAACGAACGCTGTTTTCAACAGCCACGCGCCCCACGCCATCAATGCGACGCCGGCCACACGGCCGATGAGCTGGCCCTGCGGCGTGGCTTTTTCCAGCAGCACCAGTGCCGCCAGTGCCGCGACCCACGCGAGATTCATCACACCAACGACAAACAGGATCAGCATCAACAGCCAGCAACAGCCGGTGCAGTAGATGCCGTGATGGAAGCCTGCGCGCAGCGCGCCCGTCATGCCTTCGCGCCAATAACGCGACAGCGCATCGAGCGGCGAGCGACAGTGGCTGAGACAGGCGTTCTTGAGCGGTGAGAACTGGAAGATGCCAGCGACGATCAGCACGAGCGCGCCAGCTATGCCGGGGCGCAGGCGCATGTCCATCGCCATGATCGCCGAGCGATGCAGCGCGAACTGCACTGTCGCCGCAATGAAGCTGAATGCAGTCCAAGCGAGCAGATAGCCGGCAATGAACACGTAGGCGGTCAGCAGCGCACGGCCATCACCGCGCCGTCGCAGCGTAGCCAGCACCAGCAGGATCACCGGCGTGGTGGCGGGCAGCATCATCGCCACCATCATGACGGCCCACATGACGATCAGGCCCCACCATTCCACCGGTCCCCAGGGCATCATCATATCGGCGGGCATTGCCTGCATGCGTGCCGCATCCCGCAACAGCCAAGTAACGGCCAACAGCGCCAGCACAGCCAGCGCCACCAGCAACAGCAGCCGGTCGCGACGCACCAGGCGCTCAAGTAAGCCGAGTGCGTCGGGCACCGGCGCGTTCATCTCACTGGTTGGTCCAGTTCACTTCCGCCGCGCAGGCGTACTTGCCCGGCCACTCGAGCGCAAAGGAGCCATGCTGCGCGCGCATCACCTGCGTCGTGGCTACGCGGCCGAGGTTCCAGAAAAAGCCGCCCTTCGGATAGGTGATGTGGACTTCCTTTTCCTCACCGCTGACCACGTCCTTGATCGGCGTCAACTGCAACTCGATGGCGCCCGGTACGCGCACCGAGGATCGTTCGCCCGCGAGCTTGATCTCGACCGGCTTGCGGACCGGTCCCTCGAGCTTGCCGATCGTGCCGGCGAGCGCTTCCCATGGCATACCACCGAGCTGGCCGGAGAGCACTGAGACCAGCGCATCGACCTGCTGATCGCTCGCCTTGTCATCAATGTAGAGCACCACGTGCGCGTTGCCTTCGTGTATTGCCTTCGGATACTTGGCGGCAACAACGACCTTGACGTCGTTCAACGAGACATCGCCTACGCGGCCATCCTTGATGTCGTAGCCAATGATAAATTCACACATGCCTTCATTGGGAAAGCCTTCGAATTGACAATTGCAGCCGTGACGGCAGCTGCAGGACTCGACACTTTCAGCCTTGATGCGATAGGGAGTTCTGGAAGTCATGACAACACCTCCGGCGAATAACTGACGCGAGTGGAATGGGCATGCAGTGAGGCGAAGCCTAGGCGCATCCAGACATCACTTCAAGCCGGGGCGGCTGGGAAGGCTAAACGTCCTGTTTCGTCAAGGCTGGCCGCGACCCGATTGATCCTTGCCGTCACCATCGTCAGTACGCCCCCGAGAACCTGCTCTAAGAGCCAAGCTTGTCGCGAGCGCCCTTCTGGCCGCCCTCGCCCCGCCTCCTGTACCATGCGCATTCATTTCTCTCTGGATTTCCCATGGCCCAATTCATCTACACCATGAACCGCGTCGGCAAGATTGTGCCGCCCAAGCGTTTCATCCTGCGCGATATTTCCCTATCCTTTTTTCCCGGCGCCAAGATCGGTGTGCTGGGTCTGAATGGTTCGGGTAAATCCACCCTGCTGCGCATCATGGCCGGGGTTGATAAAGAGTTTGAAGGCGAGGCGCGCGCGCAGCCGGGCACCAAGATCGGTTATCTGGAACAGGAGCCGAATCTCGATCCGGCCAAGGATGTGCGTGGCAATGTGCTGGAAGGTGTGGCCGAGATTCAGGGCCTGATCGACCGCTTCAATGCAGTCAGTGACAAGTTTGCCGATCCGGAACTTGATCCAGATGAAATGACCAAGTTGCTCGATGAGCAGGCCAAGTTGCAGGACGCTATCGACGCCAAGAATGGCTGGGAACTGGAACGCACGCTGGAAGTCGCCGGCGATGCGCTGCGTCTGCCGCCGTGGGATGCCGATGTCACCAAAATTTCCGGTGGTGAACGTCGCCGCGTGGCCTTGTGCCGCCTGCTGCTGTCCAAGCCTGACATGCTGTTGCTCGACGAACCTACCAACCACCTGGATGCCGAGTCCGTGGCGTGGCTGGAACGTTTCCTGGAAGAATATCCCGGCACTGTGATTGCCGTGACCCACGATCGTTACTTCCTCGATAACGTCGCAGGCTGGATTCTGGAACTGGACCGTGGCCACGGCATTCCCTGGGAAGGCAACTACTCCAACTGGCTGGAGCAAAAGAGCAAGCGTCTGGAGATCGAAGAACGCCAGCAGGAAGCCCTGCAGAAAATGCTGGCGCGCGAACTGGAATGGGTGCGCCAGAATCCGAAGGCGCGTCAGGCCAAGAGCAAGGCGCGTATGCAGCGCTTTGATGAACTGTCTTCGCAGGAATTTCAGAAGCGCAACGAAACCAATGAAATCTATATTCCACCCGGCCCACGCCTGGGCGATCTGGTGGTGGAAGCAGTTGGCCTGAACAAAGCCTTTGGCGACAAGCTGCTGTTCGACAATCTGAATTTCAATCTGCCACCCGGTGGAATTGTCGGAATTATTGGTCCCAATGGTGCGGGTAAAACCACCCTGTTCCGTTGTATGACCGGTCAGGAAAAACCCGATGGGGGCGAACTGCGTTTTGGTCCTTCGGTGCAACTGGCCTATGTGGATCAATCACGCCAGACACTCGACGATAAAAAATCCGTATGGACAGAAATTTCCGGCGGCCTGGAAATTATCAAGGTAGGTAACTACGAAACCTCTTCACGCGCTTACGTGGGCCGCTTCAATTTCAGAGGCACGCAGCAACAGCAATTGATCGGTGAACTGTCAGGCGGTGAACGCAACCGCGTGCATCTGGCCAAAATTCTGAAGAGTGGCGGCAACGTCATCCTGCTCGATGAACCCACCAATGACCTGGACGTGGAAACCCTGCGAGCGCTGGAAGAAGCCCTGCTGAACTTCCCCGGCTGTGCGGTCGTGATTTCGCATGATCGCTGGTTCCTGGATCGCATCGCCACGCATATCCTCGCCTTTGAAGGCAATTCGGAAGTAGTCTGGTTTGAAGGCAACTACGCCGAATACAGCGAAGACCTGAAGCGTCGCAAGGGTGATGATGCCGACCGGCCGCATCGCCTGAAGTACAGAAAACTGGGTGGCTAAGGCAGCGGGTGGGTCTCAAGCCCACCCCTACAAAAATGGACTCCACCGCACTCGCACTCACGCTGGCTGGTTTTGGCGTACTGCTGATCGCCATCAGCTATGCGCGCTATCGGCATCGCCGCGATGTGTCGGCGTTGCTGCATGGCGCGGCCGGAGCAATACTGTTCCTGTGTGGATCACTGCTGTTTGCGCTGGCGCTCAACTTCAATACTTACGCTGCGCTGCACAGCAACGAACCATTGGCGGAAGTCAGCATCGAGAAGTCCGCGAACAACCGTTTCCAGTTGCGCTTGCTGCGCATTCCAGCTGGCGACTTGCAGGTATTCAGCGTACAGGGCGATCGCTGGGAAATTCATGCGCGTGTGCTGCACTGGCATGGCTGGGCAGAATGGTTGGGTTTGCGTGAAAACATCCGGCTGGAGCAACTGAACAGTCTCAGCACACGCAAGACCGGCGCTGGCGCCACCAGCGGCTATGTCAACAGCTTCTCGCTGAGCCGGAATCCGGGCATTGACATCTGGGCCTTGCGCGCCCGCTACCCGCTGCGACTGGCCGCCCTTGACGCCAGCCTGCTGCAAACCGTTGGTTTTCCATTGCAGGATGGGTTGCGGTTTCACCTGTACTGGCAGAACGGCGAATTCATCGCCCGGCAGATCAATACGCCCGGCAGACGCGCCACTGGCAGCATCACGGTTCCGGCCGTGGAATTGCCTGATTTCATGAATGAGCTGGATCGCCAGTCCAGCAGTACTGAATCCACAGAGGCCGACGTTACCGCACAGGAAGTGAGTGAAGCCGGCACGGCAGCACCGACCGAAACCAGCAACGATCCGCTCGGCAAGCCAGTTGACCGACCTGCAACCAGCCCCGGTTCTGCAGCAGCGCCTGCACCGCCAGCCAGCGCCCCGCCCTGAACAGACTGCGTGCTACACTTTCAGCCACGCGGAAAAATCAGAGGAATTCAGACATGTCGATCCATATCGACATCAATGGTCAGTTACATGATTCCGGCACTGGTCTGGCGCTGAACTGTCCACACTGTCAGGTGCTGGCGCACCTTACGCCCGTGTCCACACCACTATGGTCGACGCTGCGCAGCTATAAACCTGAGCATATCGGCGTGGTGTATCGCTGCGATGCCTGCAATGCACCGGTGTTCATCAAGTATCCAGTGAAGTTCTATGCCGAGCAACGCATTGAGCTGGGAACACAATTCGTCGAACTGGAACGGCCGCGCGAGAAGTTCAATTTCGCACATCTGCCCGCCAGCTGCGAAGTGCTGTTCAAGGAAGCCCTGCATTGCTACAGCCAGGGTACGTTCAACGCGTTTGCTTCCATGTGCCGACGCACCGCGCAGGCCATGTTCAAGGACATGGGCCAGAGTTCGGATCAGGGTGGCCGCATGCGTGTTTACGACCTGCTGGTAGAGATCCGCGAACTGGTTGGCCTGGACAAGGACAGCTTTCAGCTGGTGACGCGCATTGTGCTGGAACGAGACAATGACATCGACTCATTGCCGGGCATAGACGCCCGACAGGCCGGCATGCTGCTGGAAATCATGAAAGACCTGCTGTACCAGTGCTACATCCGGCGCGGCAAACTGCAACAGGCACTGAGTATGCGGCGCTTTTTCGCGGAAGAACGCGCCAGCAATGTCACGCCGATCAAAGCGATGCCCTGACGCCCTGCTTGATTCCGGATCTCAGAGGGCGGCTCACGAGCCGCCCCTACACAAAAAACGTGAAGTTATCCCACCCAGCGACGCGCACTGCGGAACATGCGCATCCAGCCACTATCTGCACCGGCATTGTCCGGATACCAGGAATTCTGCACGCTACGGAACACGCGTTCCGGATGCGGCATCATGGCCGTAACGCGACCATCCTGATTGGTGACGGCGGTAATCCCCAGCGGCGATCCATTCGGATTCGCCGGGTAACGTTCAGCAACAGTTCCAAAGTTGTTGATGAAGCGTAAGGCCAGTTGATTCTGCATCAGCAACTGCTGCTGCGCAGCGGCGTCGAAAAACTCGGCGCGACCTTCACCATGAGACACCGCAATCGGCAAGCGTGACCCCTGCATATCGGCAAAAAACAGCGACTTCGATTCCAGTACCTCGACCAGCGAGAAACGCGCTTCAAACTGTTCGGAACGATTGCGCACAAAACGCGGCCAGTATTCTGTACCGGGAATAAGTGACTTGAGCGCCGCCAGCATCTGACAGCCGTTGCACACACCCAGTGTGAACGTGTCGGGTCGTGCGAAGAATGCAGCGAATACATCGCGGGTGGCGCTGTGAAACAGAATGGATTTGGCCCAGCCCTCGCCGGCGCCGAGCACGTCGCCGTAGGAAAAACCACCGCAGGCCACCAGACCCTTGAATTCATCAAGCTGACGACGGCCGCTGATCAGGTCCGTCATATGCACATCCACAGCGGTAAAGCCGGCGTGTGCGAATGCAGCTGCCATTTCAAACTGACTGTTGACGCCCTGCTCGCGCAGAATGGCTATTCGTGGCCTTACACCGGTGGCGACATAGGGCGCAGCGATGTCTTCATCCGCCTGAAAAGTCAGCTTGACGGACAGACCTGGATCATTCGCATCCAGTATCGATTCAAACTGCTCACGCGCGCAGTCGGGGTTATCACGCAAGGTCTGCATGCGATGACTGGTCTCGGACCATGCCCGATGCAGGTCGGTACGAGATTCATCCATCACCGATTTGTCATTGATACGGATGCTGATGCGATCAGTAGTGGTGACAGTGCCGATGCGCTGCACGGCATGACTGCCCAGTGCCGCAAATACCTGCTGCACTGCCACGACATCGGCGACGCGCACCTGCACCACCGCACCCAGTTCTTCGTTGAACAGCAGCGACGCTGGATTGACTGAAGCCACTGCAAGATTCACATCAACACCGCAGTGACCGGCAAAAGCCATCTCTACCAGCGTAGTGAACAAGCCACCGTCAGAACGATCGTGATAGGCGAGCAGCCTGTTGCTGCGTTTGAGTCCGGTCATGGCAGTAAAGAACACCGAAAGAACATCGGTCGAGTCACAGTCCGGCGCGCCCGCGCCAATTTTTCCATATACCTGTGCCAGACATGAGCCGCCCAGCCGCTGCTTGCCAGCCGCCAGATCAATAAACAGCAATACGGTGTCACCCACATCGGTACGCAACTGGGGTGTCAGCGTGCGGCGTACATCACGCACCGGTGCAAAGGCAGAAATGATCAACGACAACGGCGCCACCATCTTGTGCTGCTGACCGCTGTTTACATCATCAGTGGCATTCCACGCCGTCTTCATCGACAGTGAATCCTTGCCGACTGGAATGGTAATGCCCAGCGCCGGACAGAATTCTTCACCTACGGCTTTCACGGCCGCATACAGGTCAGCATCTTCACCCGGCTCACCGCAGGCGGCCATCCAGTTGGCGGACAGACGCACCTGATCCAGCGCATCAATGTCCGCAGCGGCAATATTGGTAATGGCTTCAGCCACGGACATACGTGCAGCAGCGGCTGCATCCAGCAAAGCCAGCGGCGTGCGCTCGCCCATGGACATGGCTTCACCTGTGACATTTTCATAATCACTGAGCGTGACCGCCACATCGCTGACGGGCACCTGCCATGGGCCGACGAACTGGTCACGACTGATCAGTCCCGTAACCGTGCGATCACCAATGGTGATCAGGAAGGTTTTATCGGCAATGGTGGGTAACTTGAGCAAGCGATAGGCCGCTTCGCGTACCTCAACCTTACTGGCATCGAAATCATCACTCGCGCCGGGCAATGGTTTGACATCCCGCGTCATGCGCGGTGGTTTGCCCAGAATCACATCCAGCGGCACATCTACCGGCTTGTTTCCGAACTGCGGATCACTCACCTGCAACAAGGCATCGTCGGTGAGATCACCCACAATCGCGAACTGACAGCGTTCGCGTTGACACAGCGCAGTAAATTCAGCCACTCGCTCTGCCGCAATGATCAGCACGTAGCGTTCCTGCGCTTCGTTGCACCAGATTTCCAATGGCGACATGCCCGGCTCATCGGAAGGCACGCTGCGCAGATCAATACGACCGCCGCGATGACTGTGTGCAATGGATTCAGGAATGGCATTCGACAAACCACCCGCGCCCACGTCGTGCACCAGCAGGATGGGGTTGTTGTCACCCATGGCCCAGCAGCGATCAATTACTTCCTGCGCACGCCGCTGCATTTCCGGATTGCCGCGCTGTACAGAAGCGAAATCGAGATCAGCGCTGCTGGCGCCGCTACCCACTGACGACGCGGCGCCACCGCCCAGACCAATCAGCATCGCCGGACCACCCAGCACCACTATCTTGCCGCTGGCGGGCACTTCCGGTTTATCAACATGCGAACGACGAATGTTGCCCAAACCACCGGCAATCATGATGGGTTTGTGGTAACCGCGCAGCGCTGCACGGCCCCAAGTTTTGGCGTGGGGATTGCTCAGGTTCAATTCAAAGCTGCGGAAGTAGCCAAGAATATTGGGCCGGCCAAATTCATTGTTGAATGCTGCTGCACCGAGCGGCCCGTCAATCATGATCTGTAACGCCGAAGCAATCCGTTCAGGCTTGCCGACGCTGTTTTCCCATGGCTGTTCAAAGCCGGGAATGCGCAGATTGGAAACGGAAAAACCCGCCAGACCTGCCTTGGGTTTGCTGCCCACACCGGTGGCGCCTTCATCGCGAATTTCACCACCCGAACCGGTTGCAGCGCCGGCAAACGGTGCAATGGCCGTCGGATGATTGTGGGTTTCCACCTTCATCAGGATGTCGATAGGCTCGGCATGCGCTGCATATTCGTGCGTGCCGGGCGTTGGGAACCACCGCTGACCATCCCAGCCTGCCATCACCGCAGCGTTATCTTTATATGCGGACAGCACCCCTTTCGAGTTCTTCTGGTAGGTGTTGCGGATCATCGAGAACAGCGACTTGGGTTGCGGTACACCGTCAATGATCCAGTCAGCATTGAAAATTTTGTGGCGGCAGTGCTCGGAGTTGGCCTGCGCGAACATCATCAGCTCGACATCGCTGGGATTGCGCTTCAGACGCGTGAAGCTGTCCACCAGGTAATCAATTTCATCATCTGACAGCGCCAGCCCCATCGACTGATTGGCTTTTGCCAGCGCCACTTGCCCGCCCTGCAAGACATCGACCACAGACAACGGTTGCGGCAACTCATGGTGGAACAGCTGCGCGGCAGCTTTCAGCTCGAATACCACCGACTCGGTCATTCGGTCATGCAATTCCGCCGCAATGGTGCGCAGTGCCTCAGCATCAAGCGGCGCATCGGCCTGAACCCGGTAAGTGATGCCACGCTCCAGCCGGGTCACCGCCTTGAGTTCGCAGACATGGGCAATATCGGTAGCCTTGCTGGCCCAGGGTGAAATGGTGCCGAAACGTGGCAACACCAGGATCAGCTGCCCCGGCTGATTGCTCTGATCAAACACCACACCCTCGCGTGGCCCGTAGGTCAGCAAAGCGGTCAGCACGGTCTGTTCAGCTTCAGTGAGGGGTCGGGAGAGGTCGGCAAGGTGCAGGTAGCGGCTGGTCAGCGTTCGTACCTGGGGAAATCTGGCCCGGATGGCCGCAAGCAGTTTGGCAAGACGAAAATCGGATAGCGCGGGCGAACCGGGGAGTAGCAGCATGTTGACCCAATGAATGAACCGGGGTTCGGGCAGCCTAGCCAAGCTACCGGGGGCCGACATGATACCGGAAAGGGGCTGTTGGCCCCAGCAAAAACCGGGGGTTCCGGGTCGTTACTCCGCTGAGATTTAGGCTGATATCTGAGCTGATATCTGGGCCGTTATTCGTGCCTCTATTTGCGCGGACCGGGGTCGCCGCCGGGGGTGTAAACCGGCATGGGAAACTGCGCCACATTGCTGCCCTCGGCAGCGGTAATCTTGCTGATGCCCTGCTTGCGAACCTCGTCGATCCGCAGGATCGAATGCATGGGCAGATAAGTGCGTTTGACCCCGTCAAACTCTGCCTTGATCCGTTCCTCCGAAGGATCGACCAGTACGGCGCTTTTTTCGCCAAAAATCAGCTCCTCCACCTCGACAAACCCCCACAGGGTGCCGTGGCTGACTTTCCGGGCGTAGATCTCGTAAATCTTGCCCTGGTTGGTGAAGACGACTTTGAAAATGTGACTGGCTGCCATATGGGGGGCACAACTGGTTGCTAGGCTACGGACGTATTTTTTCAGGGCATATTCTATCAGGCCGGTACCAGGCATTCGTCGCAAGATTGCTGGTACCGCGACAGGGAGTCGCAACCCGTCAAACACGGGCAGGTCATCGGGTTGTTGGGCTCGTTACTGACGAGCCGGTGGTTGCACCACACGGGAATTCGAATGGCACTCAAGTTACGCGTGATATCTGACCATTACCAACAGCTGGGCAAGCAAAGTTCCCGGCTGTTTGGCGTGACCGGCGGGCGCATCGGGCGTTCGGCTGACAACGACTGGATTCTGCCGGATCCGGATCGTTACATTTCCAGTCACCATGCTGAAGTCCGCTTCGATGCGGGTCGCTGGGTACTGGAGGATGTCAGCACCAACGGTATCTACGTGAATAGCGCCGAGATTCCGCTCTCGCAGCTGGGGCCCTGCCAGTTGCATGATGGCGACCGTCTGCGCATGGGCGACTACGACATTCTGGTCAGCATCGATGAGCGCAATGATTTTCCAGCTGAAACGACCGGGCAGATTCCCGCGCCACCCTCGCCGCGCCGCCAGTCGCGTGCTCCGGCGCGTGACGATGCCGATGAACTGGATATCGAAATCGATCTCAACGAATTGCTGTCAAACAACGCGCTCAAACCTGACGTTTCGCAACTCGATCCGGTTGCCGTAGGTAATGCCTATGGGCTGTCCGTACCCGGGGTTGCACCTCGCAAGGTCAGGACGGAAAGTGGTGGCGCGACCAATGTTCCGCAAGTCAACGAAGAAATTCAGCTGCACGATCCGAACATCCTGTCCGGCGCTGCGGGCATTGACTGGCATCTGAAAACACGACGCCTGAACAATGACCGGAAGCCGGTGCCCCCCGCCGGCGATCAGCTGGATATGCAAGCGGGACTGGAAGCCTTCTGCAAAGGTGCTGGCGTTGATTTCAGCACCCTGTCAACTGACGCTCACGCCACCATGCTCACCCTGGCCGGACAGATCCTGCGTGAAGTGGTGCTGGGTCTGATGGAAGCCAGCAAGGCGCGTGGCGAAATCAAGCCGCGTGGTGAAGCCGGTGTCATTCCGATTCAGGCTACTGACAACAACCCGCTGCGGCTGGCGGTCAGCGTTGAAGATGGTGTGCGCAAACTGCTCGATGCGCAGAACTCGCGCTACATGGGTCCGGTGGAAAGCATTCGTGACAGTTTTGCCGAACTGCGCAATCACCAGCAAGCATTGATTACCGCCATGCATTCCGCGCTGAACGGCGCGATGAATCGGGTCAACCCCAGTGAGCTACAGGACAAGTTTGATCGCAGCCTGAATCGAGGCAGCCTGATGGGCGCGGCCAACAAGCTCAAGTACTGGGACATGTACGCCGAGTTCTTCAATGTGCTGAATCAGCGCAACAATGATGGTTTGCCCCTGAGTTTCGCCGAGGACTTCGCACAGGCCTACAACGACAGGCTGGCGGGGTTCAAGAATCCGAGGAAGAGGTAGGATCAGGAAGCAGGAAGAACGGCAGGCTTTGATATGGCGGGTGGGATTGCGCCTTAGCCATCCATGGCCGGCGCGCTTCGCGCCAGCTTCGCTGTCCAAATTTGTTCCTGCAAATTTGTCGAACCAGTGGGTTCTCACCCAGCCATCACCATCAAATTAAAAAGCCCGGCCCCATGAAGGGCCGGGCTTTTTAATTTGGCGGAGAGGGTGGGATTCGAACCCACGGTAGGCTCACACCTACGCCTGATTTCGAATCAGGTACATTCGACCACTCTGCCACCTCTCCGGAAGCTGGGCATTCTCAATCTGCGAATGCGATTGGCGGTCGGCCAACGGGGGCGGGTATTCTATACAAGTAATCAGGCAAATCCAGAGATTTGAACGACTTGAAAGCGGCACTTGCCATCATCGCCACCCTGTTGCTGGGCACATGCTCGCAGCCACCCAGCACTCTGGAGCAAATCCTGAGTGCCGGCGAGTTGCGCGTGGTCACTTTGAACAGTCCGAGTACTTATTATCTGGGCGCGGAAGGGCCACAGGGCCCCGAGTATGATCTGGCCGCGCAATTCGCGGCTGATCTGGGGGTGGCGCTGAATATCTACTCCGCACGTAATGCCAGCGAACTGCGACGGGAAATTGCTTCGGGACGTGCGCATATTGCGGCGGCAGGTCTGGCGCGCGAACAGGAAGCGCCACAGTTCACGCAGTACGGTCCCACTTATCAGTTGGTCAAGGAACACCTGATCTATCGTTCGGGTGCGGCTCGACCACGCACCCTGATGCAGGCCAGTCAGGATGGTCATCTGGAGGTCGCCACCGACAGTCCTCACGCTGCCACCCTGGCGCGACTACGCAGCAAGCTGCCCGAGTTGAGCTGGGTAGAAAATCCGGATGCAGAGATCGACTCACTGCTGTACCGGCTATCGCAACAGGAACTCGATTTCACGGTAGCCGATTCCAATGAATTCGCCATTGGTCGCAGCTTTCATCCGGATATCGCCATTGCCTTTGACCTGACCCAGGGCAAGTCGCTGGCCTGGCTGGTCAATACACGCGACAACACGTTAGGCAGTCGTGTGTCGTCATTTTTCTCGGTCATGAATGCGGATGGCCGATTGGCCGGTATTCTGGAACGTTACTACAGCAAGAAGCAGGTGGCCGCGCCGCCGGTGCTGTATGCACGCAACTTCATTGTCGACGTGCGCAATCGCCTGCCGCTGTACGTGGACTGGTTCAAGGAAGCGGCCAGCGAAGTGGGCGTGGACTGGCGACTGATCGCGGCCATTGGTTATCAGGAATCAAAATGGACGCCGGAGTCCACCTCGCCTACCGGCGTGCGTGGCCTGATGATGCTCACCGACGATACCGCACGCAGCCTGGGCGTTATGGATCGACTGGATCCACGCGAAAGCATCTTTGGCGGCGCGCGTTATTTTGTGTACGTCCGCAAGATGATTCCCGCCCGCATCAAGGAGCCGGATCGTACCTGGTTTGCGCTGGCTTCATACAACATGGGTTTTGGTCATATTGAAGACGCACGTATCTTCGCCCAGGCAGATGGCAAGGATGCTGACAAGTGGTCAGTGGTGCGTGAATACCTGCCGTTGTTGACTCAGGAAAAATGGTATTCACAGGCGAAACGTGGTTATGCACGCGGCTGGGAACCCGTGCATTTCGTCGACAGCGTCAAGCTGTACATGTCCATGCTCAACTGGGTGGGCGCAGAAGGCGGTCTGGCCAGCACCATTGAAGAAGTAGAAGCCGCGAAAGTGGATTCTCATTAAGAATCTGAAAGCCGCTAGCTTCTGGCGGTACGTCGCGCCTGAAAGAAATTGCGCAACAGCGTCGCGCACTCCTCCATCATCACACTGCCAACCACTTCCAGTCGATGATTCAACGCATCGTGCTGCGTGATGTTGAAAATGGTGCCCGCTGCACCCGCGCGAGGATCAGGCGCGCCATAGACCAGTCGCTTGATACGCGCATGCACCATCGCTCCGGCACACATGGCGCAGGGCTCCAGCGTTACATACAACGTGGTATCCAGCAGGCGGTAATTACCCAGTGCTTGCGCTGCCGCTCTCATCGCCAGCATTTCAGCGTGAGCGCTGGGGTCATGTGTGGCAATCGGTCGATTCCAGCCTTCGGCGATGATTTCGTTGTTCTTGACGATCACCGCGCCGACCGGAACTTCACCTGCGGCTTCGGCCAGATGCGCCAGTTCCAGCGCCCGCGTCATGAAAATTTGATCCGTGCTGCTCATAACATCATCACCTGTTTGCGCGAACGCTTCACCGCCAATACGCCATCGCCTTTTATCTCCGTGGTAAATCCCGCCAGACGCAACCGCTTTGACACTTCATTCGGGACATCTCGCCCACTGGTCAGTTTGTTCGGCGAGCCCGTGTAGTGAAACAACCGGCCATTGCGCTTCAGCACCCGCGCCAACTGATCGTAGAACAGCTGTGAATACAGCTCGCCGGCAATACCAAAGCGTGGCGGGTCATGCAGGATGGCATCGAATGATTCATCCGCAAGCCCGGCAATCCGCTCTGACACATCTTCATTGCGCAGTTCAAGCCGTGCATCCGCTACGTCCCATTCCGGAGACCAGGGATTCAGCGAACGCAGCCAGATCACGTCCGGAGTTCTTTTCAAACGATACAATGCGAGTCGCTCCGCTCTGCAAACAATGCGCAGCGAAATAACCCAGACCGCCACAACAATCCAGAATCACCTTGCCGCGTGGCTGAATCAGCGCCACCTTGTTCGCCGCATCTTCATAAGGCGAAACCTGCGCTGTCGGCAGCATCTTGATGCCATCAATCTCGAATGTCGGCGCATCCCACTCGGTAGACACCAGCTTGATGAGTGAATTTGCATACCGCGAGACCGGCTGGAAGTTTTCACCCGTCCAGTAGTAGATCGTGCGCGGCTTGCAGGAGTCGAGATAAGGGTAGGATTGACCGCGCCATAGCCAATGCGCAGCGTGTATTTCAGCTGTGGTGGTGGATCGCCCCAGATCAAGCGAACAAGTCAGTGATTGCCCGGCATGAGCGCGAGCAGATTGAAATTGCTCATGAACAGCCAACGTCAGCAGTGGCGATCTGGTAATTGCCATCACAGACTCAGCCCGACCTGATTGTCACTCCCACTCAATCGTAGCCGGCGGCTTGCTGCTGATGTCGTAGGTGACGCGCGAGATGCCACGCACTTCATTGATGATGCGTCGTGACACATGATCAAGAAATTCATACGGCAGTCGCGACCACTGGGCGGTCATGAAGTCGATGGTCTCCACCGCGCGCAGTGCAATTACGTAGTCATAACGACGACCATCGCCCATCACGGCGACGGAACGTACCGGCAGGAACACGGCAAAGGCCTGTGAGGTGCGCTCGTACAGATCGTGCTTGTACAGCTCGTCGATGAAAATGGCGTCGGCCTTGCGCAGCAGCTCGGCATATTGCCGGGTGACTTCACCGAGGATACGCACTGACAAACCCGGACCCGGGAACGGATGGCGATACACCATGGTGCGCGGCAGACCCAGTTCCACCCCGATGCGGCGTACTTCATCTTTGAAAAGCTCACGCAACGGTTCGAGCAATTTGAGCTTCATCTTCTCCGGCAGGCCACCCACATTGTGATGGCTCTTGATGACATGTGCCTTGCCGGTCTTGCTGCCAGCAGATTCGATTACGTCAGGATAAATGGTGCCCTGCGCCAGCCAGCGCGTGCCTTCGAGCTTGGCAGACTCTTCTTCAAAGACTTCGACAAACAGACGACCGATTATTTTTCGCTTGCGCTCGGGATCAACTTCGCCTTTCAGCGCAGTGAGAAATCGTTCTTCAGCATTGACGCGAATCACACGCACGCCCATGTGCTTGGCGAACGTCTCCATGACCTGATCACCTTCGTTGGCGCGCAGCAAACCATGATCAACAAACACGCAGGTGAGCTGCTTGCCGATGGCGCGATGCAACAGTGCACCGACCACGGACGAATCCACGCCACCAGACAGGCCCAGCAGCACATGATCTGAACCTACCTGTTCGCGAATGCGGTGAATCGAATCGGCAATGATGTTGCCAGCATCCCAACGCGCTTCGCAGCCGCAGATTTCGCGCACAAAGCGTTCGAGATATGCGTGTACCCTGCAAGGTATGGGTCACTTCCGGATGAAACTGCACACCATAAAAACGACGCTTCTCATCAGCCATGGCGGCTAATGGCGCATTGGGCGTTACGCCCACGACAACAAATCCCTGTGGCAGAGATTCGACACGGTCGCCGTGACTCATCCACACGTCCAGCAGACCACGGCCCTGCATATCGCTATGGTCCCGCAGGTCATCAAACAGACGACAGGGCGCCGAAGCAGTCACCTGCGCATAGCCGAACTCGCGATGGTTACCCGCTGCAACCCGGCCGCCCAGCTGTGCTGCCATGGTTTGCATGCCATAACAAATGCCCAGCACGGGCACACCGAGATCAAACACGGCCTGCGGTGACCTGGGTGGTTCAGCATCCGTCACTGATTCAGGGCCACCAGAAAGGATCACGCCGCGCGCGTTGAAGGCACGTACATCATCATCACTGATATCCCAGGGATGAATCTCGCAGTACACACCGGACTCGCGTACGCGGCGAGCAATCAACTGTGTGTATTGCGCGCCGAAATCAAGGATCAGTATCTTGTGCGCGTGGATATCGAGATTTTCAGTTACAGGCACGGTAGTGTTTCTCAAGATAGGCGGTTCGCGAACCGCCCCTACATTCGACTATGCGTAAGGGCGGTTCGCGAACCGCCCTCCGGCTCATCGCACCCGATAGTTAGGTGCTTCCTTGGTGATCTGCACATCATGCACATGGCTTTCGCGGTAACCGGCGTTGGTAATGCGCACGAACGAGGGCTTGGTGCGCATGTCTTCAATCGTCGCACTGCCGGTGTAACCCATCGCTGCACGCAAACCGCCCGCGAGCTGATGCAGAATCGTGATCACTGAACCCTTGTAGGGTACGCGGCCTTCGACGCCTTCCGGCACCAGTTTTTCCAGTTCTTCGGTGGCATCCTGGAAGTAGCGGTCCTTCGATCCTTGCGCCATGGCAGCAACCGAACCCATGCCGCGGTACGATTTGTATGAAGCGCCTTGAAACAATTCCACTTCGCCGGGTGATTCTTCGGTGCCAGCGAAAATTCCGCCCATCATCACCGAGTGCGCGCCGGCAACTAAAGCCTTGGCGATGTCACCGGAGAAGCGGATACCGCCGTCGGCAATCAGCGGTATGCCAGTGCCTTTCAATGCCTTGGCCACATTGGCCACCGCAGAAATTTGCGGCACGCCCACACCCGCCACAATGCGCGTGGTGCAGATGGAACCGGGACCGATGCCCACCTTCACGCCATCAACCCCCGCCTTCACCAGCTCCAGCGCCGCTTCAGCGGTGACAATGTTGCCGGCGATCACCTGTTGCTCAGGCCACTTCTGCTTGATGCGCCGTACGGCATCGAGCACACCTTTGCTGTGACCATGCGCCGTATCAACAATCACCACGTCTACATGCGCTTCACGCAGCGCCGCCACTCGCTCCAGCATGTCACCGCCCGGGCCCACTGCGGCGCCAACCCGCAGAGCGCCATGTTCATCCTTGCAGGCGCGCGGGAATTCAGTGGCTTTCTGGAAATCCTTCACGGTGATCATGCCTTTGAGATTGAACTCGGCATCGACCACCAGTACCTTTTCAATGCGATGCTTGTGCAACAGGGCCAGCACTTCATCCTTGGGTGCGTTTTCACGCACGGTGACCAGTTGCTCCTGCGGCGTCATCACCTGCGACACCGGCGCGTCCAGACGCGTTTCAAAGCGCAGGTCGCGATGCGTGACGATGCCGACTGCCTTGCCATTCACCACCACCGGCACGCCGGAGATGTTCTTGCTGCGGGTCAGTTCCAGCACTTCACGAATGGTCTTGTCGGGGGTGACCGCGATCGGGTCTTTGATCACGCCACTTTCGTATTTTTTGACCCGTTCCACTTCGCGGGCCTGCGCGGCGATGGTCATGTTCTTGTGGATGATGCCGATGCCGCCTTCCTGGGCGATGGTGATAGCCAACCGCGCCTCAGTCACGGTATCCATGGCCGCCGACATCATTGGCAGGTTCAGGCGAATACTGCGGGTGAGCTGCGTGCTCAGATCAACCTCGCGCGGCAGCACGTCGGAATAAGCCGGAACCAGAAGCACGTCGTCGAAGGTCAGTGCTTCCTCAAGAATTCGCATGGTGCAATCCGCCTCGTAGTTAACCCGACTCGCTGATCCAAACCGTTGAGCGGGCTTGAAAAATAAGGGGCGGCATTGTACGTGCCGATGCGGCCGGGGTAAATGACGGAAGGGTAATGAGGCGCTCTTTGGGTCTTCCGTAGGGGCGGTTCGTGAACCGTCCTCTGGCTCAGAATCAGGAAGGGCGGTTCGCGAACCGCCCCTACCCACGCCGGCCTTGTATCATTCCGCAATGACTCAAGCCGATTTCACAGCGCCAAACCCCACGCAGGACGACCGCGACATCTATACACCCGCCCGCCTCAATCGTGAGGCGCGCACCCTGTTGGAGCGCGGTTTTGGCAGCCTGTGGCTGGAAGGAGAGCTGTCCAACTTGTCACGGCCCTCGTCCGGTCACTGGTATTTCTCGCTCAAAGACGAGTCGGCGCAGCTGCGCTCGGCCATGTTCCGCCAGCGCAATATGGGGGTGAACTTTCGCGCCCAAGGACGGCATGCGAGTGCTGGTGCGCGGCAGAGTGAGCCTTTATGAGCCCCGTGGCGACTACCAGTTTCTGGTCGATGTCATGGAAGAAGCCGGCGAAGGCGCGCTGCGCCGCCAGTTTGAGCAGCTCAAGGCCAGGCTGGCCGCCGCCGGGTTGTTTGCCGCCGAGCACAAACAGGCGCTGCCCCAACTGCCCACCCGAATCGGCGTGATCACCTCGCCCACCGGTGCGGCCATTCGCGACATCCTGCATATCCTGAAGCGGCGCTTCCCCAGCATCCCGGTGCTGATTTATCCGGTGCCGGTACAGGGCGCCGGTGCGGCCGAACAAATTGCCGCCGCTATTCGCCTGGCCGACAAACGCAAGGAGTGCGATGTGCTGATCCTGGCCCGAGGCGGCGGTTCGCTGGAGGACCTGTGGTCGTTCAACGAAGAAATCGTGGCGCGCGCCATTTACGACTGCCGCATTCCACTCATCACCGGCATTGGCCACGAAGTCGACTTCACCATTGCCGACTTTGTTGCTGACGTGCGTGCGCCCACCCCTTCGGGCGCGGCCGAGCTGGTTGTGCCCGATCAACAGACTTGGCTGCAAGGCTTGCTGGTGTTGCAACGACGTTTGCTTAATGGCCTGCGCCGTCATTTGAATCAGCACCAACAAAGCTTCATCTGGCTGCAACGTCGTTTGCAGCAACTGCATCCCGGCGTGCAGCTGCGCCAACGTGCCCAGCGGCTGGATGATCTGGAACAACGCCTGATTCGCGGCTTGCAGTTTGATTTCGAACAACGCCGACGCCTGCTGGGCGCACAGGCAGCACGTCTGCAAGCGCAATCCCCTGTGCTACAACTGCTTAATGCACGCAATCGTATTGAACAATTGCAGATACGTTTGCAAACACGGGTGCGCGAAAAACTGGACAATCATCGCAACCAGCTGACGATTGCACTGCGTACGCTGCATGCCCTGAGCCCGCTGGCGACACTGACACGTGGTTATGCCATTGTCACTGATGCGCAGGGGCATGCCATGATTGATGCAGGCAAGCTACAAGTGGGCGAACCGATCAACGCGCGGCTGGCTAAAGGCCGCGTATCAGCCACCGTTACCGAAGTGATAAGTCACGATGTAATAAGTTTGGTAATCGTCATCTCCCGCGCAGGCGGGAATCCAGTCAAGCGAGTATCCAACTGGATTCCCGCCTGCGCGGGAATGACCATGATTTTGCTATGTGCCAACGTTCATGCGCTGCCGAAAGAAAGCCTCGTACCCGGTGGCATTGCCCTCATCGAACTGCCGGCCAGCGCACAAGCACCGCAAGTTGTTTACGGAAATCATCGAGTCGCGGTTATCAAGGATCAGCAAAAATGGTTGGCGCTGGTGGGTATTCCGCTCGCTACTGCACCCGGCAAGCAAAACCTGAAAGTCACCAGCGATGGCAAGAGTGCAACGCTCAGCTTCGTGGTGAAAGACAAGAAGTACCGCACGCAAACCCTCACCGTAACCAATGACCGGCAGGTGAATCCCAACGCCGATGATCTGAAACGTATCGACGCCGAATCCGCACGCACTGAAGCGGCGCTGACGCGTTACACCGAAACCATCACACCGGATTTCAGGTTACTGCAGCCCATCAAGGGTACGCGCAGCCCTACCTTCGGTTTCCGGCGCATCTTCAATGGTGAGGCCCGCAATCCACACAGTGGCATGGATATCCCTGCTGCCACGGGCACGCCGATTCAAGCGCCCGCCGATGGCATCATCACCGAAGTTGGCGATTTCTTTTTCAACGGCAACACCGTATTCATCGATCATGGTTCAGGACTGGCCACCATGTACTGCCACCTGAGCAGGATTGATGTGAAGATTGGCCAGTCAGTAAAGCGTGGTGAAAAAATTGGTCTGGTGGGCGCCACCGGCCGGGTCACCGGCCCACATCTGCACTTTGGTGTTTCATTGAATCGGGCGATGGTGGATCCGGCGTTGTTGATGCCGGAAAAATAGCCTTAAAGGATTTTGGCCCTCACCAGCAGATGCAGACGATCACCCCTGGGAGTCGTCAGTGACAGATCCATCTCGTTCTGGCTCTGTTCATTGCGTTGACTGCGAAATAGAAATTCACTGGGCAGATATACCGGCAACTTGAACTGCGCATCCAGTTCGATGACGCCTTGCGGAAAGGCGCTCTCAGCAAGTCCGATGCAGCGCGCCAGTGACCACATGCCGTGCGCAACAGTCTGTTTGAACTGGAACGCCTGCGCCGTGCGGTCAAACAGGTGAATGGGATTGAAGTCACCAGACACAAAGGCATAACGCCGGCCGGTGTTGGCTGTAGCAGAAACAGTCTGCTCATTAACAAGTCGCGACTCATCGCGCTGGGCGCGCTCTATGCGGGGTCGCTTGCCGGGTCGTTTGTCAGGCGTGATGCGACGCGCCAGCATGGTGCTGACTTCTTCCCACACCAGCTTGTCACTGAGGCGTGCGCGAGTCACCAGGTCATATTCCTGACCGCTATCGGTTTCGCGCAAGGTGCTGCACTCCACACTCAGTTGCAACGCTGCATCAGCCGGAATGGGTTGCCATTGACGGATTACGTTGCGCAGATGCACCAGGCCAAGCACCTTCACCGGGAATAATACATGCGTGAAGATGCGCATATGCAGCGGCATGGCCAGCACATGCAGATAGGCATGTGGCAACACCCCATTGTTGATCAGACCACAAATTTCCCGGTATCGCCGCAGGTGCGCCGCGTTGATATGCACTCGCTTCGCTTCGATATGCAGGGCCGGCATCACGATACCGGGAGCAGCCAGCATCGGCTTTCGCGAACTCAGTACTTTGACGTAAGGCCAGACCATCGATGGCAGGCCGGCATAACTCTGCTGCAACATGGACGTCAAGGCACTCGCTGACTGATCTCGATACTCACACTGCCCTGCTCACCCTTGGCAAAGGAATAAGTCGCTGTGCCGTACAGGTCTCCGGGTTGTTCAGTGGGTGTGCCGCTGGCGGATAGTCGCGCCACCACTTCCACGGCTTCTGCATCTTTCAGAGTACGCGTTGGCAACATGGCGTCGGCTACACTCAACTCCACCTGCAAGGGCAATGCGCTGGACAGGTGACGTTCCACCGCCAGCGGCGGGCCGGGCTGCTTTGGGTTGCGCGCCAGAATGAACAACGCAACCGGTTGCTGGATTTGTGATTGCAGCGCCGGCGAAACCTTGACCTGTACGGTAATGCTGCGACCAGCCGTATCGGCAACTGCTGCATTCTGCGCAACAGGCGCGCCACCACTGGCATCCGCACCCAGCTGTTCATTGAGGTCCAGCACCTGACGTTCCAGCAGTCTGCGCACGGCATCGGGTGGATTGAGATCCAGCATGGTCTGGAAACGATCACGCGCCAGCACCAGATTCTGCATCTGCAAGGCAATCAGGCCGCCGTACCAGAGTGCTCTGGGATGTTTCGGCTCAAGTTTGAATGCTTCTTCGATCAGTACCGAGGCACGACCATTCATCGCACTTGGATCCGCCAGTATCAAGGCTTCTGCCCAGCCGGTGATCGCATCCAGGTTCTGGCCCTTGCTCACTTCGTAAGCACGCTGATACGTCTCTGCGCCCAGCGAAAAGTTTTCAGTCAAAACATAGGCATTACCCAGCCGGAGCAGCGCATCCAGATCCTGCGGGTTCGCCCTGACCTGTGCTGCCAATGCCAGAATTTCCGGGCTGTCAGCCGCACCGATGGACGGGTTGCCTGTTGTTGTCGTGGGTGCATTCCACTGCCAGTTGCTGCCGTGAAGATACATGGCTGTAGACAACACCATGACCAGCAACGCAGTCAACACCAGCACACTGCGATTACCGAGTTGCCTGCCCGTCACCGACTGCGCTTCAGCCTGAACAGGCTCGCGCTGCAACAAGGGCCGCGCCAGCAACGCCACCGCTATCAGCACCATCAATACACAGATCACCAGAAACAGGGTCATGCCTGATCGCCTTCATTCATTTCATCTGGCGCATCCACCGCCATGCGCGCGCGTCGACGGATCACCGTGAAGGCAACCGTCACACCGATCAGCAACAGCAGCACCGGTCCCAGCCACAGCAACCAGGTGCGCTGCTCGAAAGGTGGTTTGTACAGCACAAAGGCGCCGTAACGATCGGTCATGAACTGGAGAATCTGCTCATCACTCTGCCCGGCAACCAGTTTCTCGCGCAGTTCACGCCGCAAATCACCCGCCAGGGTGGCGCTGGAATCCGCGATGGTTTCGTTCTGACACACCAGACAGCGCAATTGCCGCGCAAGATTTTCGTAACGGGTCTGCAAGCGCGCATCAGCCAGAGGCTGGGCATCATCGACCGCATACACGGATTGCAACAGCACCAAGCTCAGCAGCAGCGCTGCCAGTATCCGGTAGCCACTCATGATGTCTGTCCATTGAGCTGCCCATTGGGTTGTCCATTAATTCGGGGCAGGAACTCCTGCTCCCAGATCTCCATGGTCAGGGTGCCGATCTGCTTGTAGAGCACCTTGCCCTGTTCATCAATCAGGAAGGTTTCCGGTGCGCCATAGACACCAAAGTCGATGGCGACGCGACCTTCAGGGTCGAACGCCGTGGCGACATAGGGATTGCCCAGTTGCTGCAACCACTGCTGTGCCAAAGGCAATTCATCCTTCCAGTCCAGCCCGACAATGGGCACCACATTCTGTCTGGCGATTTCCAGCAATACGGCATGTTCCCTGCGGCATTCCACACACCAGGTCGCCCACACATTCACCAAGTGTTTTTTGCCGGCAAAGTCGCTGTTGCTGATCTGGAGTGCGGGATCTTCCACCCTGGGCAAGGTATAGGCTGGCGCCTGTTTGCCAATCAATGGCGACGGCACCTGGCTGGGGTCACGGTATAACCCCACGACAAAGAAGCCCACCAGCACGGCAAATACGCCAGCAGGAATGATGGATCGCCACATGTTCAAGCTCCCGCCACAACTGCTTCGCTGTTACCCGACCTGGCAGCTGCTTTGACGCGATAACGACGATCCGTTACGCCAATCAGACCACCCAGCGCCATGATCACCGTACCCAGCCAGATGAAACGCACCAGTGGCTTGTATTGAATACGCAGACTCCAGACGCCATTGCCCAGATCATCACCCAGCGCCACAAACAGGTCACGTTGCCAGTGCGCATCGATGCCGGCTTCGGTCATGGGACTGGTCTGCACACGATAGATGCGTTTTTGCGGACGCAGCACCGTCAGTTCCTGTCCGTTACGCGTGACACTGACTGTGCCTTCGATGGCATCGTAGTTGGGCCCCGTCACGGCTTGCGTGCCCAGCAACGTGAACTGGTAACCGGCGATTTCGATGCTCTGGTTGTTGGTCAGACTGACATCTTTCTCAATCTTGTAAGTCTCAACGGTGGTTACGCCCAGCATGAACACCGCTACGCCCAGATGCGCCAGACTCATGGCGATGATGCCGCGTGACAACGACTGCTTTGCGCGCAATCGTGCGATCGGTTCAATCAACGCCGACAGGAATACCCAGCCGCCAGCGAGCAGTCCAACGAAACACAGTGGCGAGAATCGTTTGAAGATCAGCAGGGTCATGGTCGCCGCAAAGGCCACTGCCAGGCCCAGTGCAATCAGGATTGGTCGTCTGGCGGTGGTGAATTTCGCCTGTTTCCAGCCCGCATGCATGCCCACTGCCAGCAGCAACACCAGGGGCAGCATCGGGATCAGGAACACCACCGAAAAATAGGGCGACCCAACCGAAATCTTGCCGAGGTTCAAAGCATCCACAAACAACGGATACAGCGTGCCCAGCAGAATCAGACCGGCGGCCACCACCAGCAGTACATTGTTGAACAACAGGAATGACTCGCGTGAAATCACCGCGAAACCCGCCTCGGACTGGAGTCGCTGTGCGCGCCAGCCATACAACGTCAAGGCGCCACCAATACACAGCGTCAGGAATGCCAGAATGAACAGACCACGACTCGGATCACTGGCAAAGGCATGTACAGATACCAGCACGCCGGAACGAACCAGGAAGGTGCCGAGTAACGACAATGAAAAACCGACAGATGGCCAGCAACACCGTCCAGCTCTTGAACAGGCCGCGCTTTTCGGTCACCGCCAGCGAATGAATCAGTGCTGTACACATCAGCCACGGCATGAAGGAAGCATTCTCGACCGGATCCCAGAACCACCAGCCACCCCAGCCCAGCTCGTAATAAGCCCAGAAGCTGCCCAGTGAAATGCCCAGCGTCAGAAACAGCCACGACAAGGTAGCCCAGGGACGCACCCAGCGCGCCCAGGCTGCGTCCAGCTTGCCTTCCAGCAACGCCGCAACCGCACAGGCAAATGGCACCGCCAACCCGACATAGCCCGCGTACAACATCGGTGGATGGATCACCAAAGCGGGATCTTGCAGCAGCGGATTGAGATCAGCGCCCTGAAGCGCTGCGGGCAACAAGCGTTCGAAAGGATTGGAAGTGGTGATGACAAACAGCGAAAACCCGCTACTGATCAAACCCAGCACACCCAGCACCTTGCTGGTAAAGGCGGGCGTCATGGCACGATTGAACCAGCCCACCGCCGCCGACCACGTCGCCAGAATCAACAACCACAGCAGCAGCGAACCTTCATGCGCACCCCACACGGCGGCAAACTTGTAGAACGCAGGCAAATCAGTGTTGGAGTTGTTGGCCACATACAAGACCGAAAAATCACTGCGCAGGAATGCGGCCGCCAGACAGACAAATGAAAACAGAGTGAATACCAGTTGCCCGGTCACTGCGGAACGCGACGCAGCCATCCAGTTGTCGCGTCGCGTATGCGATCCGGCCAGACCAAAAAAAGCCTGCGCCAGCGCCAGTGCAAAGGCGAGGATCAAGGCAAAGTGTCCCAATTCAATAGTCATGTTCAATACTCATGATTTTTCCTGCCTCAATGATCCGGCGTAAATTCTAGTTGGCGACCGTGGCTGCCGCTGAAGAGGCCGCAACACCTTCGGCGGCACGGCGCTCATCGTGGGCTTTCTTGAGACCTTCCGCGACATTCGGTGGCATGTAGTTTTCATCGTGCTTGGCCAGCACTTCTTCAGCAATCAGCAGCTGCTGCCCGGCCGGCAACCCGGTTGCGCCCTCGACCAGCTTACCGCGCACTACTACGCCCTGCCCTTCACGGAACAGATCCGGCAACACGCCTTCGTAACGCACCGTCACTTCATGCGTGAAGTCAGTGATATCAAACTGGAGCTGCAAGCTGCCGGGCTCGCGCTTCACGCTGCCCTGCTCCACCATGCCGCCCAGTTTGAATGCGCGGCCCATGGGGGCTTTTCCGGCAAACACATCGCTGGGCAGGATGTTGTACTGCACGTTGCCATTCAGCGCCGTGAGCAGAAATGCCGCAGAGGCTGACACCGCCAGCAGGATCAATCCCACAAATAACATGCGACGCCGACGTGGGGTCATGACTGCGCATCCTGGACAGAGACAGGTTGATCGGCTGCGGCCTGGGCGCGACGACGCGCCTGTTGCAGCTCATGTGCCCAATCGCGGCGCGCGCTGAAAAACATCCATAACAGCCCCAGCAAAGTGAGTCCGTAGCAGGACCACACGTAAGCGCCATAAGCACCCATCTTCAAAGCTTCGGTCATGTCATTGCACCTGTTTCAGCAGCCACTGCGCATTACGTTCGCGCCGCAATATCTCGGCGCACAGGCTGTTGCACAACACCGCGCCGAAAAACAGCATGAACGCCACAATCATGACCACCAGCGGCGTCACCATGGAGGGATCAATCGCAGACTTGCCGAACATCGACAAGGTCTTGCCCTGATGCAGGCTGTTCCACCACTCCACCGAGTACTTGATGATGGGCAGGTTGATCGAGCCAACAATGGCCAGAATGGCCGAGGCGCGATCCGCCCGACCAATATCATCAAATGAAGTACGCAACGCCATATAGCCCAGATACAGAAACAGCAGGATAAGTTCCGAAGTCAGGCGCGCATCCCATGCCCACCATGCGCCCCACATGGGTTTGCCCCAGATGGATCCCGTGAGCAAGGCCAGCGCCGTGAAGACTGCACCGGAAAACGCACAGGCAGCCGCCACCGCATGGGCCATTTTCATGCGCCAGATCAGGCCAATCGCCGCCGCCACGGCCATCATCGCGTACACCATCAGCGACATCGACGCTGCGGGCACGTGAACAAAAATGATTCGATAGGCATCTTTCTGCTGATAGTCAGTTGGCACCACGAACAGGCCCGCATACGCGGCCCACAGCATCATCAACACCGCCGGCCAGAGCAGCCAGGGACGCAGTGCGCGCGCAAACGCATAGGCAGTCGGTGGCGATGCCAGCTTGTGAAACCAGACCCAGTTCATGTCGATACTCTTGCGATCCTGTAAGTGTCGTTGCGGAAAGCCATTATTCAATGCTGATGCGGATCGCGGCCGCCATGGCAAACGGACCCAGTGCAAGCGCAAACAGCAACATCGCCGCCAGCAGGCTCAATGGCCCGGTTACCAGTTCGCCCTGCATGCCCATGTCCAGCGCCTGCGCACCGAAGATCAACACCGGCATTTCCAGCGGCAACACCAGCAATGCCATCAGCATATTACCGCGTCGCAGTCCCACCGTAAGCGCTGCGCCAATCGCGCCCAGCACACTGAGCAACGCCGTACCCAATGCCAGCGTACCCATCAAAAGCGGCCAGCCGACAAGATTCAGCCCCAGACCCAGCGCCATGAAGGGCGCCATCAGCACCAGTGGTAATCCGGTCAGCAACCAGTGCCCGGCGGTCTTGGCCAGCAGCAGCCAGGCCAGTGGCTGGCCCGACAACACCCACTGTTCCATGACGCCATCTTCCACATCAGGCCGGAACAGCGCGTCGGCCGCCAGCAATGATGCCAGCATCGCCGCCACCCACAGCACCCCCGGAGCGATACGTCGCAATTCAGATAATTCCGGGCTGATGGCCAGCGGGAACAGCGTGATCACCACCACAAAAAACACCAGTGGCTGCAGCACCTGATCCCAGCGTCGGGCCGCCAGCCGGATATCCCGCCGCAAGACCAGCGCTGCCAGTTTGAATGGCGAGGATGAAGCCGTATGTGGCTGCATCAATGCAGCACCAGCACGTGGTTGCCCGGATGAGTAGCCAGCAAGGTCTGATGGGCCGCAGTCAACACCATGCCACCCTGCGCCAGATGTTCGGCCAGCAACCCTTCCAGCATGGTAACGCCCGCTGCATCCAGATTAGTGGTGGGCTCATCCAGAATCCACAGCGGCGCCTGCGCCAGCAACAGACGCGCCAGCGCCACGCGCCGACGCTGTCCGGCTGACAACACACGGGCTGGCAACTCGGCGCATTGCGGGATGTCCACCTTCAACAGCGCCTGCCTGCATTTTTCAGCGCTCACTTCATCCCGCACTCCCACCGAAAACTCCAGATTCTCCCGCGCGGTCAGATCCAGCTTCAGAGCGCTACTGTGTCCGAGATACAGCAGCGATTCCTGGAACCGGGTCGCGTCCCGGTGCGTATCGACGCCATTCCACCGCGTTACTCCCGATTCCGCCGGCAACAGACCGGCCACGGTGCGCAGCAGGCTGGTTTTGCCGACGCCATTCGGCCCATGCAATTGCAGCAGTTCCCCGGTATTCACCGCGAACGACACGCCGCGCAGCAAGTGATGCTCGCCACGCCACAAGTGCAGCGCCTGTACTTCGAGTTTGTTATGGCTTGCGGACTGGTCGGGATTGGCCAACATGGAGCGAGGTGTACCAGGGTGAGAGCCAGAATTGCGCGGCATCTTAGCAAACAATGCCACAACAACTGTCAAGGCCTGACAGGCCCTTAGGACATGGGCTGCGAGACACTGGTGATTCCGGCTACAATCGCGCCCCTACCGCGAGCGCCACGACGCTCGCTTCACATCAGTGACACCCTGGCGGTGTGGCGGAATTGGTAGACGCAGCGGACTTAAAATCCGCCGATGTTAAAGTCGTACCGGTTCGACTCCGGTCACCGCCACCATTAGGGCATCCGACACCGTCCGATGCCAGCTTCAAAAACTCATTATTTGCCGTAAAAATGAGCACCTGATAGGCTTACGCCATCCGACTCCGTCCCCGAGCAGCCGACCAAAAAATGGGGTAGTTGCTGGGGTATCGGCGTCGCCAGAGTCGAACCAGTACAAAATCAGGAACCTGACCGGTACAACATGCAGCAAGGGCACTGCTGACTGAAACCGCGATCAAGACAGCCAAGCCCAAAAGCAAGCCCTACAAGCTGTATGACGAACGCTGATCACTTCAATTCCTTCGAACCGAGCCTGACTGACTCACCATATCATTGAAACCGGCAATGAGTCCTGGCGCTTGAAACACCGCATGGCAAAGGCTGGGCAGTTCAAGACAAAAGCCCGGGTCAACTTTGCGAGGTAATCAACAGTGGGGACACTATCGTGCATCTGAGTCTGTACTACACACCCATCACCTGCTCGCTGGTGCCGTATATCGCACTCACCGAAGCGGGCGCGGACTTCGAGGTGCATACCGTCAACATGCAGCAAGGCCAGCACCTGACCCCGGAATACCTGCGCATGAATCCCAAGCATCGCGTGCCGGTGCTGGTCATTGATGGCGAACCGCTGACCGAAAACGTCGCCATCCAGATCTGGATTGCACGCAACTTTCCGCAGGCGAAGTTGCTACCCGCGAATCCCATGCAGGAAATAACAGCCATTTCATTGCTGGCGTGGTGCGCCTCAGGCATTCATCCGTCGCTGACGCCCAACGCCCTGCCACAGCGTTACTGCGATCTGCCTGATTCGGCCGACAGCGTGCGTCGCTGCGCACAGAAACTGCTGCTGGAAAATTATCAGGTGGCCGATGAGTTGCTGGCCGGTCGCGAATGGTTCTTTGATCACTTCACGACAGTGGACACTTATTTCTTCTGGTGCTTCCGGCGCGGCATGATCTTCAAGGTCGATGTTTCACCCTTCAAGCACTGCCTCGCACACTTCGAACGCATGCAGCAACGCGCCAGCGTAATGCAGCTGCTGGCGTTTGAAAAACAGGTGCTGGCGGAATTTTCTGCAGCGTGAGCCGAGCCCGTCAGTTGCCACAGTCTCCGCATGGTTTCTCCAGCCCGCGTTCAGATAATTCGTTTATTGCTGCCGCGCCATCACCCGCACCGGCCCGAGCAACCCGGAAGGCAACAGTGATGCATCCGCCTTGTAGAAACTCGTGGTTGTAAAGGTGTACTTCTGCTGCGCGCCGGGCTGCTGATCGCCAATCAGACGATTCACCCACAGATTGGTCACTTTGATCTGCAACTGATTGACGCCGGGCTTGAGCGCATCGGTCACATCAATACGGAATGGCGCTTTCCACAGAAAGCCCACAGTCTTGCCATTGATAATGACCTCAGCAAGGTTTTTCACATTACCCAGATCCAGCCACAGCCGCTTGCCAGCCATGAACCAGCTGGCGTCCGCCTGCACGCTCTGTGTATACGCGCCAGTGCCAGAGAAATGCCTGATGCTGGCATCTGTTGACTCACTCCATGAACTCAAGCTGCCCAGCTGCACCTGCGCCGGCGCACCGCGATTCTCCTGAAAACTCAGCGCCCAGTTGTCCGGCAGCGTGGTCAGCACCGATTCACGCATGGCAGGCAGGGACAGTTCAGCCTGCTGTGTGTTCTCTCTGAACACCACGAACACGGCATCGTTCGGTTCGAGGTCCAGCGGCACTACTGTGCGGCCATTGACCATGCGATACGATACCGGCTCACGCACGCCAGTATCGGCATGCCACAGTTCGGGCTGCTTGCCGGTGACACGGAAAGTAGCTTCAACATGCTGCGTACGCATATTGCGGCTGTTGACGAAGTACAGCTCACCATCGCTGAGCTGACGATGCACGAACAGCAGGTGTGTATCTGTCTGCGGCCTGGTGTATTCAAAGTCCGGTGTAATACCGAGCGTGCGCAGCACGGCTTCCAGTGACTGTCCTGAATACACTCGCCCTTTGCCGACGCGATGTTCGCCATCACCGTTGCCCCACAGCTGCATCACCAGACGTGCATGCTCCTGTGGGTCATCCGCAAGACTCGGCGAGTCCAGCGGACGTTCACCCACCACGATGGCGCCAGCGTTGACCAGCCTGGCCAGCTTGCGCAGCACCGGCAAGGATATATGGCGTGCATTGGCATCGAGATTGAGTACGCGATAACGCATGCCGGAAGGCGTGGTCAGCACATTATTTTTCACCGACAGCACATTAACCAAAACATCGGCGTTGACGAAGTCATAGTTGTAACCCGCCGGCACATCAGGTGATTTGTCGGCAAACAGCGCAGTGACATTGCTGTCTTCGCCATAGTAGTAGGCGATATCCGCCACAAACCGGCCCTGCTGCAACAGATGGCTGCTGCGCGTGAGGTACTGAATCCACGGACCGGCCAGCTCTGCCCAGGTTTCGTTGCGCGTGAACCATTGACCGAAAGGTCCGAGGCTCAGGCCCGGCGCCTTGTCCATCAAGGGTTGATGCACCGAAGTGTGAATGATGAAGCGGTTCAACCCCATCGCCATTTCCTTGTCCGCTGTGGGTTTCAGGTTTTCCGGCGCCCATGCCCAAGCGCCGCTACCGGCGGTGAAAGATTCGGCTGCTACCAGATTCTGGCCGTAGATATGCGCCACCGACGCAGACTCACGAATGTCCGCGTTGTAACCATGCTGTTCGTTGTCCACACCCGGCATCTGCGTCCACATCGCACCCATGGGCACCGTCGCGCCGCGCTTGACGCGCATGCCATCGCCGATGAATGCGCGGTGGCTTTCGTGCGATTCGCTGTACAGACCCATGCCGCGCTTGCGCAATTCGTTCGCAATCACGGTGTAGTGGTTGTCGATCACCAGTTCACCCAGCGTGGCGCGGAAATCCCACAGGAATCGATCGCTGTCGGCGGCGCTTTGCACCACTCGTCCGGTCAGCACCGGCAACCACGGCTTCATGTCGTAACCACGACGACGCTTGAATTCGGCGAACATGTCATCGGTCCAGTTCTGTGCGCCAGCCTCCCAACTGTCAGTGATCATGTATTGCAGACCACGCTTGCCCATCAAACCATTGGTCGCTTGCTGGTATTGATTCAGATAGGTTTCAAGATAGGCACGAACTGCCCTGGCGTTGAGCTTGTCAACTTCAAAGCCAGTCGCCTCAGGTGAAGCAGGCGAGTTCTTCGCACCCGTCAATGAATAACCGAAGCGCAAGACCACCCAGTTGCCCGGCGGCGGCGTCCATCGCAACGAGCCATCCGATTGCAGCTTGCTGGTGAGATCAATCACATCGACTTTGGCAATGATGGCATCGGCGCGTGCCCCGGGTGTGGCTGCGGCGTACAGATCGCTACCCACCGCGAACGCTGCCTTGTCTTCAAAGCGATTGACCACAGCCCGGGTCTGCAAGGCGAATTCGCTGACCTTGTAATCGGTAGCCGGTGGCAGGCTGGGAATGCCAAGCGCGCTCAAGTCGATGGCAGGCCCTGTGCCAGGTACAGGTTTGGGCATGCTCAGCACTACGCGGAAATAACGCGCGGTGACAGGCGGCACGGCAATGCTATTAACGCCCGGATCTTGCGAGAGTCCGCCGCGCACCGTGGGCAGATCAACCAGCTTGCTGAACAGCACACCATCACCACTGCTGTGCAGCTCGGCACGCGCCGCCACACCGCCCAGGATCAATGGCACACCGACATGTTCCAGGCCGAACGTCACGCCATGTATGGTTTGTGGTTGTGCAAATTCATACTGAACCCACGTCTGATCATCATTGGCAGCCATGGGCACACTCAAAGACTGGGTGACATCACCATCCACCAGCAAGCCAATATCCACAGCGCCATTGTTGGTTGTCAGTCTGGGCGACAGCTGCATGATCGACACATCGCGCGTCGGCGCGCGATAGGCCAGCACCGCGCTGTCGGCATAAAACTCGACAGGCGGTGAATTGTCATGCGCGAGGAACGGCAGTTCCGAACGTGGTTTGTTCTGATAAGGACCACTGGTCGCCGGCGGCTTCGTCAATTGACCGGCGAAGGGTTTGCCCCCTTCGATGCGCGTCTCGCTCCACACCAGCTTCTTCATACCCTGCTCGGGCTTGACCCAGGGCCCACCGGTTTCGCTCCAGCCCGGCGAGCCGGCAATCGCCATCTCCAGACCAAGCTGATCTGCAAGCTGTGTGGCGTACTTGAATGCGCCTTGCCATTCCGGCGTCATGTACACCAGACGGTTATCCACTACCTTGCGGTGTGTTGAAAGCGGCATCAAAGTTCTGAATGCCACCGATGCCGATGCGCTTCATCCACTCCAGATCGGCCTTGATGCCTTGCTGAGAAATGTTGCCGTTCATCCAGTGCCACCAGACACGCGGCTTCGCCGCATCAGGCGGAGTCTGAAAAGCAGTGAACAGGGAATCAGTCGCGCCGCTGGTTGCGGCAACAGCATGACCTGGAACTTGCGCCAAGCCGGCGCAAGTCAGCAGCATCGCAACTCGTAACACCCGCACATGACGTCTCAACATCTCGATCCCCTATGTTCACATTTGCTTGTCTGTTATTTCACTGGGCTCTGGCCAGCATCCGCAAATGCATTAACGACCTGCTGTTTGTATGACCAACTGACTCATCTACCGACAGCACATCAAGGCGAACGCAACACGCTGCGGCTTACCTGGGTCACGTCGGTTTGTCCGGCCAGTCCCATGCTCACTTGCAGTTCGCTGCGAATGATATCGATGGCCTTGAGCACACCGGCCTCACCCTGCGCAGCCAGCGCATAGAGAAAAGCCTTCACGCCGGCGTTTATTAATCGACGCGCGTACTCTACATCTTCGTCTACGAACAGATCGACCGCACCTACGCCGATAAAGGTTCGCGGCAAGGCTGCAAGTTTAGTGGCCCGCGCCGGGACGGCGCCTGTCGAAGTACGTGAGTATTTTTCGCGCCCCGAGTTATAACAAACCAACGCCGCAATGCGCCCTTCAGCGAGATCGTGACCAGGCTCTTACACTAATGCCTTCCTGAACAACTCCAGCATCCTGCCCCAGGCTTTCTCTGCCTGCACTTCGTTGTAGACAGTGGAGTCGGGCGGGCACCAGCCATGCTGTGCGCCTGCATACACTTCAATCTCGGCCGGTAGCTTCGCGTTGGCAAAGGCTGCTTTGAGTATGTCCTTGGCCTTGGGGTCGCGTTGATCGTCGTTCTCGGCGATGGCGAACAGATACTGGGCTTTCAACTTCGGTACCAGCAGATGCGGGCTATTGGCAGTGTCATTCGCGAGACCGGCGCCATGGAACGATGCGGCGGCGCCTACACGATCAGGGAAGGTGGCAGCGGTGCGCATGGTAAGTGGCCCACCCATGCAGTAACCTGCTGTGCCCATCTTGCGCTGCTTGTTCACTGCAGGCTGTGCGTCCAGCCAGGTGACAAAGGCCTGCGCATCCATGAACTGTTTTTCCGGTGTGAGTGTGGCCATCAGTCCCATCAGCGTTTTGCGCGTGGCCTCGTCTTCCATGCCCTTGCCAGGCATCACTACGGGCGCTTTCTGGCTCCGATAGAACGGATTCGGCGCCAGCACGGCATAGCCGGATTCGGCCAGACGTTTGGCCATCATCTTGAAGGCGGGACGCAGGCCCATGATGTCGGTCCAGATCAGTACGGCCGGTGCGCTGCCGCTGCTGGGGTGGACGAAGTAACTGTCTGCCACGCCATCGGGTGTCTTGATGTCGACACTCGGATTCGGTCACCGCGACTGCGTTGGCGACCGGCGGCAGCATCATGGTCAGGCCCGCACCCAGCGACAGCGCGCCGAAGTTACGTCGGGTCATGCCGGTGCGGCTTGAGTATTCGATCATGTCGTCAATGGAATGGTTATCGCACATGGTGTACCTCGGTAGTAATGTCGCATTGATGGACTGGTGGTTAATGCCGGCGGTCCGCCACCGGGAAATTTTGCTGTCTTTGACGACCAGGCATGGGACACGAGCGCCGCAATCATGAACGAGACAACACGGTTGATCCGATACAGCATCAAACTCTCCTCAGGAATAGCACGCTGTCTGCGGTGAAATGCCCGACTACTTCCAGAGGAGTCCGCTGCGCCCGATGCGTTTGCGCTTGCCCCACATGTCGACGTACATCACGACACCGGAGATGGACAGGTAGATCAGGGCAAGTCCGGCGAACAGGTCCGCCCAGCGGCCGCTCATGCCGAAGTAGTCGCCACGGTGAACCTTCTTGGCGATTTGATGCGCCTCCCATCCGAATGGAAAGCCCACCTTGGGATAGCCAGGCTCGGTCATGCTGGCGCGCTCACCGGTAACGGCGTTGAACACCACCTGATCGGCTTCTTCTTCGCCGGTGACGATCACACCCTGCTTCATGCCGCCGAACTCGCGCAATCGCACCACTCGGATCGGCGTGTCAGGCAGCAGCGACTGATAACTGGCCAGCGTGGTGCGCAGCATCTCCGGCGCATCCGCAGCGTTGAGCGCGCTAATGCCGTTGGGCAGGATGGGACGAGGCGCCGGAGCTGGCGCAGCAGCGCCCGGCGGTCGCGCCGCACGCATCTTCGCCAGGTAAATCCCCATGCCCAGCGACTCCACCGCCAGCCACGCGCCGCTCAGCGCCACGACTGTCAGGAACACCGCGGAGGTCAATGAAATCCAGCGGTGCAGGCTGCGCCACCCACCACCTGCAGACCAGAACCACCCGGAACGCTTGGCACGAGCGCGCGCCGACTTCAACTGGAAGTACATCCACAGGCCCGTGACGATCAGCACCATCAGCGCGACGCTGACCACCACATTGATCCATAACGTCCAGTCGCCAAAGGTGGTCATGCGGTGCAATTCCTTGACCGTGTTGCGCTCCGAAGCCGGGTTCTGATTGACTGTTGCCTCAGCGAACTCGCCGGCAACCTGCTCACCCGTTGTGGCGTCGAAGCGCAGCAACTGCTGATCTGACTTGATCTGCGTCACCGGATTGCCTTCGGCCATGCGCATTTCCACATAGCCCAGCGTCGCCTCACCGTACACATTGCGGGCGGAACTCAGCACTTGAGCGAGCGCATTCTCGAGATTCAGATCGTCAGGCAATACATCAGCGGTGTAGTCGGGGTTGCTGATGACCTGAAAAGCGCGGGACCATAGGTGCTCTCTCGCATGGCTTCCGTGTTGGGATCGTCAGCCGGCGCGTTACTGAGGATGGTGCGCAGATCGATCAGCTGAATCAGCGTGCCGGTGACGCCCAGATACAGGGTGACGATCACAACAAACAGCGTGAGGATGCGATGGACGGTGCGCATGGTGATTGGTCTTAGTTAACGCAGACAGAGGATTAAAAAGAATAAACGCCTACTTTGTCTGGCCGGAACCACCTGGCGGCGCAGCGCGAAGGCCACGCACGGTGCCCCGATCAATGGCTCTCTGGATCGCTCCGGCCCTCTTCGCCTCTTCCAGTGCCGCGTTCAACCCGCCCAGGCGCGCTGCCTGATCACGGCTGATGGCGAGGGCCGTGGGCGCAAACCCATAGCGTCCCTCCACTACTCTGGAGCCCGGCCATCGCGAGGAAAATGCGAGCACTGCGTTGGCCGTGGAGGCCAATGCATCGGCTTCGCCGCGTTGGAGCAGCGCAAGAGCCTGGTCCGGCGTATCGGCAACCACGACAGCAACCTGCTTCGCCCAGCGCGTGAAAGCCAGGGTGGACGGGTGGTTGCGCGCCACGGCGACCCTGAGGCCTCGGCGATCGACATCGTCGATGGTACGCACCGTGGATTGCTCAGGCACAAGGAGTCCGTAGTCGAGTTCGAAAACTGGATTTGAGAACACGACCGACGAGGTTAGTGCGGGATCGACTCCGAGAAACGCCACGTCGGCCGACCCTTCCTGCAGGCCCGCCAGTAGCGCGGGAACGGTCGGATACACTTCAAGACCAGCGTGAGCTGCATCTGACTAGCGATGGTCGAAGCGGTTTCGACGAGATGGACATCGCCCCGTACGGCACCCGTCTGCGCATCTTGTGAATACTGTGGCCCGAACAGCGCCAAACGGAGTTCGCGTTGACCGCTGGCGCTGCCGACGGCGCGATCCGGACCTTGCTGGGTCGCGTTCGCTGGCGCCATGGAGAGCAGCAGAATTGGCACCAGCAAGAGCGCCCGAAGGATATGCCTGCGCGCGCCGTCCGGGAGCACGATGCGACGGAGAAACGGCGTTTGCTGAACAGCACACCCAGCGCCCAGCGGGGCTTGCGGGCAAGGTCGATCGAACTGGAAACTCTTGTTCATGCATCATCCATATGTATTGCAGTCGTTAACGCGTGGCACCATTTGCAAAGGCATTCGCCAGAAAATCGACCCAAGATGCCCGGAACAATGCAGCCGCTTTCACGCTCGCATCAGGGTCGCAGGATTTTCGCAGTCACCTGTTGAATGCTTCCCATGCCCGTCAATCCGAGACTAACGCGTAGTTCATTGCGGATGATGTCGATGGCCTTGAGCACACCGGCTTCGCCCTGGGCGGCGAGCGCATACAGGAATGCCTTGCCGATCAGCGCACCGCGCGCGCCCAGCGCCACTGCCTTGAGCACGTCCTGGCCGGACATCACGCCGCCATCGAACAACACCTCGCAGCGTCCCTGAACCGCATTCAGCACCTCCGGCAACACGGTGATGGTCGCGGCGCCGCTGTCCAGCTGGCGGCCGCCGTGATTGGAAACCACCATGGCGTCTACGCCACACTCCAGCGCCAACTTCGCATCTTCGGCATCCATGATGCCCTTGACGATCAGCTTGCCAGGCCACTTCGACCGCACCCATGCAACATCCTTCCAGGTCATGGAGGTGTCGAACTGGCTGCCAATCCATTCGGAGAGTGTCTTCAGACTACTGCCGCCGCCAATGAGGCCCTGCAGGTTGCCAAAACTTCGCCGCTTGCCGAACAACATGCCGAGCGCCCAGCGCGGCTTGGTGGCGATGTCGAGCGCATTCTTCAGTGTCAGACGCGGCGGAATGGCCAGGCCATTCTTGGGATCGCGACGACGCAGGCCCTGTATCTGCATGTCCAGCGTCAGCATCAACACCGGGCACTGCGCCGCCAGGGCACGTGCAATCAGTTGTTCGTTGAAGCTGCGCTCGCGCATCATGTACATCTGGAACCAGAACGGCGTGTCGCTGGCTTCCCGCACATCCTCGATAGAACAGATGGACATGGTGCTCAGGCAAAATGGAATGCCCGCTTTGGCTGCTGCACGGGCGCATGAATTTCGCCGTTCGGATGGAACAGTCCGGTCAGGCCGGTAGGCGCGATTGCCAAGGGTAGCGAACTGGGTTGCCCCACCAGTGTGGTGGCCACTTCCTGCTTCGACACATCCACCATGACGCGCTGACGCAGCACAATGTCGTCCAGCGCCTGACGATTGCGCCTGATGGTGATCTCGTCATAAGAACCGCGATCCGCATAGTCAAAGATGGCGCGCGGCACGCGACCCTGCGCCAGTTCACGCAGATCGCCGAGACTGTTGATAACCTTCATTCAGACAATGCCGCTGGAGCTACCCGCTGCTGCGGGACGCCGTTGAGCACAGGCAACGCGATAGCCGCTGTTGCGATAGGCCGCAACCGGATAAATCGCCGCCCCCTTCGACTGGCGTGCTTTGGCCAGAATCGGACCAACATCGGTGGTAAAGGCACGCTTGAGTGTCTGCGTGGCCAGCAACGCATATTGCCGTCCTGATAACCCGCCAGTGCATTGCGATCCACCAGCAGCGCCTGCGCATAGGCACGGTCAGCTCAATCGCACTGCTCATCAGGCTTTCAATCGGGTCGGTAACGTTGTGCGACTGATCCAGCATGTGCGCCAGGTGCAGCGGCACCTTGCGCCACTGCGCATCCACCAGCTCGTTGAAAATCAGGAACAGGCGATACGGATCGATGGAACCTGAATCCAGATCGTCATCACCATACTTGAAGTCATCGAATGGAAGCCACCCAGACGACCGGCGTGAATCAGTCGCGCCACGATCATTTCAATATTGACGTTGGGCGCATGGTGACCGAGGTCCACCAGACAGTGCGCCTGCGGAACCAAGGTCTGCGCAGCCATGAATGAGCTACCCCAGTCCTGGATCACGGTGGCGTAAAACGCCGGCTCATACATCTTGTGTTCGATCAGCAGGCGCCAGTCTTCAGGCAGCCCGGCGTAGATCTTCTTGCCGAATCCAGGTACGCTCATAGGCGCGCACCAGATGCTGCTGGCCGGGGAAATTCCCACCGTCGCCAATCCACAGCGTCAACGCTTTTGAACCCAGCAGCTTGCCGATGCGGATGCAATCAAGATTGTGCGCCACCGCCTGTTCACGGGCCGCCGCAGAGGTGTTGGTCAGACTGCCAAACTTGTACGATGCGCCTGATTGCGCTGATCCTGGAATGTATTGGAGTTAACGGCACAAAGCCCAGACCGAGATGATCACCATGCGCCTTCAATGCCGCATAGTCTTCGGCGTGATCCCAGGGCAGATCCAAGGATACGGTGGAAGTTGCGCCGGTCAATGAGTTGATACCGCACAGTCTTCCAGCTTTTCGAACACATTACGCGGCTCTCCCGGGCCGGGAAAACGGGCAAGCGTGTCCCGCCGGTGCCTACGCCCAGGAAGGCAAGGCCACCTTGAACTCCGCTACGGTACGTGTGATCTGCTCGATCTCAATTCCGCGACGCTGCAGCTGCTTGCCCAGTGCTTCGTAATCAGTCAGCTCGGATGCGCGACCCGCATTGCCTGCGGCAATGTAATCGGCGCTGCGTGGATCGCCTTCTGGCTCATAGCTCCCCCAACATCAAATTCATGGATGGCGGCCACACCGGTGCGTGACCCATCAACTCTCAGCATCAGCGCGTAAACGCACCCGCGTTGCCGGCATCAACGTTCAGAATATTACCGGTCGATTTCGCGAGCAACCCGTAGCAAAGAATGCCACAGCCTCGGCAATGTCTTCCGGATAAACGCTGCGCTTGAGCAGACTGCGCTCGCGATACACCGCTTCCAGCTCATAGTCGTCGTCTTGTTCTGCTATGGCGCGCTGTTCGGCCACTCACCCTACCAGATACGCGAGCCACGAACACGGCATCGGGATGACCACATTCACGCGAAACCCATCGGTGCACATTCCAGCGCCAGACAACGCGCCAGGTCCGATTCAGCAGCCTTCGCCGTCCAATACGCCAAGGCCCCCGGCGAAGCCGCCAGCGCATTCTTCGAGCCGATGAAATCACCGAGCCGCCCAGGTTCTGCAACTTGAGCAGACGGGCTCCCTGACGTGCAATCAGGAAATCCGGTGGCGAGAATGTCGATGTTCTTGCGCCACAGCGCGGCGAGGTTTCCAATTGGCGCTGCGGAAGCAATACCCGCGTTGGATACGCAGATGTCGATGCCACCGTAATTCCAGGCGGCATCACGATACAGCGCCAGCACCGCCGCTTCGTCGGTCACGTCCACCCACAACGACGGCGCAATCCTTGCCGTATTGCCGTTGCAATTCCTGTTCGGCTTCGGCCAGCGCGCTTCGGTCGATGTCGCACAGCATGCACAGGCGCCCTCCTCAATCAGACGGTGTGCGCTGGCCAGACCAATGCCGCCCGCGCCACCGGTGATCAACGCCACGCGGCCCGCCAGTGCTTTCGGCTTGGGCATGCGCTGCAGCTTGGCTTCTTCAAGCAGCCAGTATTCGATATCGAAGGCTTCCTGTTCCGGCAGGCCACAATACGTGGACACGCCTTCGGATTCGCGCATCACGTTGATGGCATTGACGAGAACTCGGCGGAAATGCGTGCCGTAGCTTTGTCGCCGGCGAAGGTGATCATTCCCACGCCGGGAATCAGGTACACCACGGCATTCGGGTCGCGCATTCCGGGCGAATTGGCACGCTTGCAGCGCTGGTAGTACGCCGCATAACCCTTGCGATAATTTTCAATCGCCGCTGGCAGCTTGTCGATCAGGTCCTGATCGCTGTCCGTTACGGGATTGTATGGCAGCACCAGCGGGCAGATCTTGGTGCGCAGGAAGTGATCGGGACAGGAAGTGCCAATCGCAGCGAGCCTTTCAAACGCTTCGCTACCCACGAATTGCAACACTTCGTCACTGTCGTTGAAGTGCCCCAGCTTCGGCGCCTTCCCGGAAATCAGTGCGCGAATACGCGGCATCAAGCTGGCTGCAATCTCACGCCGACGCTCCTGCAACAGTGGCGCCACCCGCTGCTTGCCAAGGCCGGGTGCGCCGACATTTTTTTTGGCCAGCCAGTTGATGGCGCGATTGATCACCGACAATGTGATCTCGTAACACTGTTTGGCGGTGTCGCCCCAGGTGAACATGCCATGGGCTTCCAGAATCACGCCCCTGGCCCAGGATTCTCAGGGCAAATTTCTGCAGGCGCAGACCCAGTTCAAAACCAGGACGAATCCACGGCAACCAGCCGATTTCGCCGCCCCAGATTTCTTCGGTCAGCATGCGGCTGTCCTTCGACGCAGCAATGGCGATCACGGCGTCCGGATGCATGTGATCCACATGCGGCTTGTCCACCAGGCCATGCAGCGGCGTATCAATGCTGGGCGCGCGCGGATTGAGGTTGAAGGTACAGTGCGGGTACATGCCGACGATCATGTCTTCGTCGGCCGGTCCCTTGAACAGCGGCGGCAACGCCAGAATCTTGTCCATATACAAGGTGGCCAGTCCATCGAGCTTCATGGTGCCCAGGTCGCCACCAGAACCTTTCACCCACAGCACATCGACCATCTGGCCGGTCAGTGGGTCTTTCATCTTGACCTTGGCGGAGGTATTGCCTCCACCGAAGTTCGTGACCCGCTTGTCAGCACCGAGCAGATTGGAACGGTACAGCAACAGCTCCGGCTCGCTCAGCTGCGACGCTTTAGCCTCGTCCCAGCGGTTTTGAATCTCGATGGTCTGCGATAACTGATTTGAATGAGTGGTGTGCATAGTGTTAAGCAGGCTTGTAGTAGTGACGTACCGGCAGCGGCGCGGCCGCCCGGTTTCCCCTGTGCAAGAAAGTCATCGAGTGAGCGATCAACTATTTCGGCCATTATCGATCAATTTCTGTCATTCTTCAAGCACAAATGCATACCATTCCCCAAATTATTTTCTTAACCCGGCTGGACTGGACCCGGTTTGATCACTTATGATCGGTTTGGCGTCTCGTTGCAAGGTTTGCCGTCCACAGGCAGCCGCGACGAAACAGCACACATCAGAATTTCAGACTGGTTTAAGTCCAAGTACACATCATTAGCTAGCCGGGGGATCACTGTGCTAACTCGACGCGCCCTGTTTTTCTGGACGACTTTCGCCCTTGCCCTTTCGGGCTGTGCACCCAAACCCGCCAGCACAGATAACGCCACCTCGGCCGACTCTGCCGCGCCACTGCGAATTGCGCTGGTTGCAAAATCACTGGGCAATGGTTTCTTCAACGCCGTGAACAAGGGTGGCGAAGAAGCCGCCGCCGAGCTGGGTAACGTAGAGATCATCTACACCGGCCCCACCAGCACCACTGCGGAAGGACAGATCGAAGTCGTCAATGCACTGATTGCCCAACGCGTGGATGTGATCGCCATTTCCGCCAACGATCCCGATGCGTTGGTGCCAACGCTGAAAAAAGCCATGAGTCGCGGCATCAAGGTCATTTCATATGACTCAGCCGTGGCACAGGCAGGCCGAAGCTTGCATCTGTCGCCCTCTTCCGACCTGCTGATCGGTGAAACCTGCATCCAGCTCGCGGCAGCCGCGACGCCTGATGCCAAAGGCAAAATCGCCATCCTGTCCGCCACGCCGACTTCCACCAATCAGAACGCCTGGATTGAAGCGATGCAAGCCGCCCTGCCCGGTTACCCCGGACTGGAACTGGTGGCCACGGTGTATGGCGATGATCTGGCCGACAAGTCATATCGCGAAGCCGTGGCGCTGCTGAAGCGTTATCCGGATCTGAAAGTCATCATCGTACCCAGCTCGGTGGGTATCGTTGCAGCCGCGAAGGCCGTGGAAGATCAGGGCAAAACCGGCTCGGTGTTCGTCACCGGACTGGGCCTGCCTTCGGAACTGGCGGGTCACGTGACTGCCGGCTCGGTAAAGAGCTTCGCCATCTGGAATCCGATTGATCTGGGTTATGCGACCGTACAGCTGGCCGCACAGGTGGGTCGCGGCGCAGCCACCGGTCCCGGTGCAGCCTTGAGCATCGGCCGACTTGGCCAGGTCACGTTCGATGCCACGGGAAACGGCCCGATGGGCAAGCCCTTCACCTACGATCAAAGCAACGTGGCCGAATTCGCCCAGATTTTCTGATCATGAGCGCTCCATCCCCTCCGTCGGCGACGCAACGCGCAGCGTCTCCGGTATTGCAACTGCAAGGCATTACCAAATCGTTCGGCGGCACGCGCGCGCTGGTCTCCGGTGAGCTGGAGCTGTTTCCCGGCACCGTGACTGCACTGATCGGCGAAAACGGCGCTGGCAAATCCACGCTGGAAAAATACTCACCGGTGTGTACCAGCCGGATGACGGACGCATCATCATCGATGGCAAGCCCGTAGTGGTGAAATCACCGCACCATGCGCAGCAGCATGGCATCAGCGTCATTCATCAGGAATCCGTGGTGTTTGACGAGCTGTCAGTCGCTGAAAACATTTTCATCACGGCGCGGCCGCGCAAGTTCGGCAAGATCGACTGGGCCACCATGCGCGAGCAATCACAACGCATCCTCGCTCGTCTGGGTTCATCGCTGTCGCCAGACACGCCACTGGTGAACTGTCGATCGCGCAGAAGCATCTGGTGCAGATTGCGCGCGCACTCAGCCACAACGCACGGGTAGTCATCATGGATGAGCCCACTGCAGCGTTGTCGCATCACGAAGCGCAGGAGCTGTTGCAGATCGTGCGCGACCTTCGCAATGAAGGCCGCGCTGTCCTGTTCATCACCCACAAGTTCGATGAAATCTTCGCGGTGGCCGATCGCTATGCCGTATTCCGTGATGGCGCGGCCATTGAACAAGGCTGGCTGTGCGACACCTCGCTGGATGCCCTGATCAAGCTGATGGTGGGTCGCTCCATCGAGCAGCTGTATCCCAAACAGCCAGCGGTATTGGGCGAAGAAGTATTGCGCATCGAGAATCTGTCGCGCGCCAGTGAGTTCGCGGATATCAGCTTCAATCTGCGGCGTGGCGAAATCCTTGGCATCTACGGTCTGGTAGGCGCCGGCCGCAGTGAGCTGATGCAATGCCTGTTCGGTGTAAACCAGGCCGACAGCGGTCAGATCATTCGTAATGGGCTCCCGGTTACCGCCCGGCACAGCAGCGAAGCCATTGCCCAGGGCATCGCCTATGTCCCGGAAGATCGCCAGCATCAGGGCGCGGTACAGGCGTTCTCGATTGGCAGCAACATCACCCTGCCCACCTTGAACAACTTCGCCCGCATGAGCTGGTTGAACCCGGATTCTGAAGCCGGCACCGCAACTGCATGGGCGCAACGCCTGCAGGTGAAATGCGCCAGCATCGAGCAGGCCATCAGCGAACTGTCCGGTGGCAATCAGCAGAAAGTGATTCTCGCCAAGTGGCTGCTGGCAGCACCGAAAGTGCTGATTCTGGATGAACCCACCAAGGGTATTGATGTTGGCTCCAAGTCCGCTGTGCACGCACTGATGAGCGAGCTGGCGCAGCAAGGGCTGTCCATCATCATGGTGTCATCGGAACTGCCTGAAGTGCTCGGCATGTCCGACCGGGTGCTGGTCATGCGTCGCGGTCGCATGGCCGGCATGCTGGATCGCGCCCAGGCGGATGCCGAATCCATCCTGCGTCTTGCTACTGCTGCGTGAGCGCCGTCATGTCATTACGCAACGCTTTTCTGCGCAACTGGATCAGTCCGCACAACGCCATGCTGGCGCTGCTGATCCTGTTGATGTTCGCGGGCGTCACCGCGCTCTATCCACAGTTTGCTTCAGGCGAAAATCTGCGCGATGCACTGGATGACACCGCCATCCTGATTTTGCTGGCGCTGGGCCAGATGCTGGTGATTATCACGCGCGGCATTGATCTGTCAGTGGCCGCCAACGTGGCGCTCACCGGCATGTGTGTCGCCCTGCTCAATCACAGTCATCCTGAGCTGGGCATGTGGATCATCGTGCTGCTGAGCATTGGCATCGGCGCACTGCTGGGTCTCATCAATGGCCTGCTGGTATGGCAGGTGAACATTCCGCCGATCGTGGTTACGCTGGGCACAATGGCGAGGTCGTGGCGCCGCCTTCCTGATTTCAGGCGGCAAGTGGGTCACCAGCGGTGACATGTCGGAAAGTTTTCTGAGTATGGTGCGCAGCGCGAATTTCGGTATTTCCAATCTTTCCGCGCTGGCGCTGCTGTGCGCACTGGGCATGTGGTTGTTCCTGACTTGTTCAACTTCAGGACGTAATCTCTATGCCGCCGGCAACAACCCCAGTGCCGCCACCTACATCGGCGTCAATGTCGGTCGTACGCAATGCCTGGCCTTCACGCTGTGCCGCGCCATTGCCGGACTGTGTGGTTATCTCTGGGCAGCGCGCTATGCCGTTGCCTACACCGACACCGCCAATGGTTTTGAACTCACCGTGATTGCCGCCTGTGTGATCGGTGGCGTATCGATCATCGGTGGCATCGGCAGTGTGCTGGGCTTGTTGCTGGGCTGTCTGTTTCTGGGCGTGATCAAGAATGCATTGCCATTGCTCGGCGTGTCACCGTTCTGGCAGACCGCCATCAGCGGTGTGGTGATTCTCAGCGCCGTAATCGTCAATGCCGCACAGACAACCAGAACGCGACAGAAGATTCTTGAGGAACCTGCAAGTTCAAAGGTCTATTGCCTCCTCAGACAAGACAGGTGTTGCGCAGCTATCGCGTTGGCAGCGGCTCTGGCGACGACTAGGGCGCTGGGAAACCATTCTGGCGCTGGTGCTGCTGGCCGACTGTGTGTTGAACGCCAGCCTGTCACCGTACTTCCTCGACATCAACACACTCTCGGATGCCACCTTCAACTTCACTGAGAAGGCGCTGGTGGCGCTGCCCATGGCCTTGCTGATCATTGCCGGTGAAATCGATATTTCCGTTGCCGCCACCATGGCGTTATCTTCAGTGGTAATGGGACTGGTGGCCGCGGTGTATCCCTCTACGCCGGTGATCGTGATCAGCGGCCTTGTCGTTGGTGCACTGGCTGGCGCCCTCAACGGTCTTCTGGTGCACGCTTCAAGGTATCGGCCATTGTCGCCACCATCGGCACCATGAGTCTGTTTCGCGGCATTGCCTACGGTGTGCTCGGCGACCGCGTGCTGAAGAATTACCCGGAAAGTTTTGCCTTCTTCGGTCAGGGCTATGTACTGGGACCGTTGTCATTCGAACTTACCCTGTTTGCCGTCGCTGCACTGATCTGCGGTCTGTACCTGCATCGCACACTACATGGCCGGCGCATTCAAGCAATTGGTTTTAATGCCAAGGGCGCGGAAATGTCCGGCGTACGCGTCAACCGTTATCGCTTCTGGCTGTTTGTGGCCACGGGTGTTGCGGCCGGCATGGCCTCGGTGCTGCTCACCTCGCGGCTGGGTTCGACACGCCCCTCTATTGCCCAGGGTATGGAACTGGACATCATCAGCATGGTGATTCTGGGCGGCGTGGCCGTGACCGGCGGACGCGGCACGATTGTAGGTGTCGTGCTCGCAGCGATCCTGATGGGTTTTGTGACATTCGGCCTCGGACTGATCAACATTCCAGGCATCGTCATGTCGCTGCTCATGGGTCTGTTACTGATTTTGGTGGTGGGCATACCCATCCTGAGCAAGCGTATTCACAACGCCGGCGCAGGTCATAATTCCGGATCAGCCGCTGAGGCCACAGGCAAACACGTGTCACTCGATATTGTCGCCATCCTCGATATTGGCAAGACCCACACCAGGCTGCTGCTGGTGGATGCGCATCAGGGCGTGACGCTGCAGCAATTCGAACGCGCCTCGGCAAGTATTGACGGCCAGCTGGATCTGCACGGTATTGAAAGCTGGTTGCAACAGACGCTTGGCAGCAACTCGCTGCGCCAACAAGTGTCGGCCATCGTGCCGATTGCACATGGCGCGGCGGCCGTGTTGCTGGATGAATCCGGCAAGATTCTCGCTGCCATGGATTACGAAAACGCTGTATTCGAACAGGTTGCGGATGACTACCGCGTCGGGCGCGATGATTTTTCGGTGACTTTCTCGCCATTCCTGCCGTTGGGTCTGAACCTCGGCCGACAACTGTTCTGGCTGCAGCAACATCAACCTGAGC
>CAWBTE010000010.1:0-12496 GCA_963791615.1 uncultured Pseudomonadota bacterium
TGGTTGCCGGGCAATACTGCACCGAGATAAAGCGGCCAGCGAGAACATGGGGCCGGGCATTGCCTGCGCCGCGCCATAACCTGCCAGAAAGTCACTGGAAGAAATCCAGCCCGTATCAACCACGGCTTTCCTTGAGCAGCGGTAACACTACATGGCCACCACCAAACACCCAGGCGCACCGGCGCGATAGAAGGCCGCCATCATTGACGGGGATTGCCTGGCCTGACTGTGCAATCAGGGGTAAGCCGGACAACAGGATTGCAAACACGCCGAGCAGTATCCAACCGAGTCGTGTGCCGTAGCACAGTGGCAATTGCATCGCACGAGGTAACGTATCTGCGTTACGACAAAGGCTTAAGGCGAAGGACGCCACCCAATACCACCACCAGTAGCTGCAACCAAACAATGCTCCACATCAGTATGAGTAGGGCAGTCAGTAACGCAATGATTCTGCGTGGCCAGTCGGGACACAGTTGTTTGCTCATGCCGATCAGGCCATGCGCGACCACTGCTACTGCCACCAGTTTGAGTCCATGAATGGCGGCTTGTCCCAGCGGTCCGGTGAGTGCGGGCAAGTAAAAAGCGAACGCGAGCATCAGCAGCGCCGAGGGCAGGGTGAAGGCCACGAATGCAGCAATGGCGCCGGGAAAGCCCGCTCGCAACAGGCCGATGCTGAAGCCCAGTTGACTGCTGGCCGGGCCGGGCAGGAACTGACACAGCGCCAGCAGCTGCGCATATTGATGGTCGTCAAGCCACCGCCGCCGCTCGACGAATTCACGCCGGAAATAAGCCAGATGCGCAATGGGACCGCCGAAAGAGGTCAGGCCCAGTTTGAGGAAGCACAGGAATACTTCTGTCATGGCGTGATTGTGTGGCGATCTCATGAAGAATGCATTACGGATGGCATCAGGGATCCTTGCCGCCCCAAGTAAATTTGTACTTGACCAGAATCTATAATTCCATAAATATGGAAATATGAAATCAGAACAAGTCGTTCAGGCCCTGGGCGCGCTGGCGCAGGAGTCGCGTCTGGCCGTCTTCCGGTTGCTGGTCAAGCGCGGTCCGGATGGTTATACGCCGGGCGAGCTGCAGGACAAGCTGGCGATTGCTGCGCCGACGCTGTCGTTCCATATCAAGGAACTGCAACGTGCAGGCCTGCTCAGCATGCGCCGCGAGGGCCGCTTTCTGTACTACAGCGCGGACTTCACCGCCATGAACGCCTTGCTGGTGTATCTCACCGAGAACTGTTGCGGCCTGTCGAGTACTGCGTGCGGTGTCAATTGCGCGCCGGTCAAGGTTGCCAGAACTACCCGCAGCAGGAAGCTGGCCAGACTTTAATGAGTCGTCGTTACTTCTCCATGAGCTGTCATGAATCATCGTCCCTATAACGTACTGTTCCTGTGTACCGGCAACTCCGCACGAAGCATTCTGGCCGAAGCCTTGCTCAATCAGCGCGGGCAGGGCCAGTTTCACGCTTTCAGCGCCGGCAGTTTTCCCGCTGGTCGGGTCAATCCCTTTGCTCTGGCGTTGCTGGCGGAGAGTGGTTTTCCGGTGGAGCAACTGCGCAGCAAGAGCTGGGATGAGTTTGCAGCGCCTGATGCACCAGCACTCGATTTCATCTTTACGGTGTGTGACAACGCAGCTGGCGAAGTGTGTCCGATCTGGCCGGGCCGGCCGGTCACTGCGCATTGGGGCATTCCTGATCCGGCGGCCGTGCAGGGGACGGATGTACAGAAGCGCGCCGCGTTTCTGGAGGCTTTTATTACGCTGGAACGGCGGGTCAACTTGCTGATCAATCTGCCACTGGCCGCGCTGGATCGTCTGGCGCTGGGCAAGCAGCTGACTGATATTGGCCGAGCCTGATCATGTCTGCCTTTGAACGTTATCTGAGTATCTGGGTGTTGCTGTGCATCGTCGTTGGTGTATTGCTGGGACAGGTGTTTGTCGAACCGGTACAGATTATTGGTCGCATGGAAGTAGCGCGGGTGAACCTGCCGGTTGGATTGCTGATCTGGGTCATGATCATTCCGATGCTGGTCAAGGTGGACTTTGGCGCCCTGCATGAAGTGCGTCGGCACTGGCGTGGCATCGGCGTAACGCTGTTCATCAACTGGGCAGTGAAACCCTTCTCGATGGCGTTGCTGGCCTGGTTGTTCGTGCGTCATGTGTTTGTTGCGTACCTGCCAGCAGCGCAACTCGACAGCTATGTAGCCGGTTTGATCCTGCTGGCGGCAGCGCCGTGCACTGCCATGGTGTTTGTGTGGAGTCGTCTCACCAACGGCGATCCCTTGTTCACGTTATCGCAGGTTGCATTGAATGACACCATCATGGTGTTTGCCTTTGCGCCAGTCGTGGCATTGCTGCTGGGTATGGCGTCGATCGTGGTGCCGTGGGCAACACTGCTGATTTCAGTAGTGTTGTATATCGTTGTACCCGTGTTGCTCGCACAGCTGTGGCGGCGTTATCTGCTGGGTCGAGGGCCGATAATTTTCGATGCGGCCGTAAAGCGCATGGGTACTGCTTCAATCGCGGCTTTGCTGGCTACGCTGGTATTGCTGTTTGCCTTTCAGGGCAGGGTGATACTGCAGCAACCCCTGATCATTGCCATTCTGGCCATCCCCATCCTGATTCAAGTGGTGTTCAACGGCGGACTGGCGTACTGGCTCAATCGTCGTCTGGGTGAAGCCCACAATGTCGCCTGTCCTTCCGCATCGATTGGTGCTTCGAACTTTTTCGAGTTGGCGGTAGCGGCCGCCATCAGCCGGTTGGGATTGAATCCGGAGCAGCGCTTGCCACTGTCGTCGGTGTGCTGATCGAAGTGCCGCTGATGCTGCTGATGGTGCGCGTGGTGAATCAGAGCAAGGGATGGTATGAGCGTGATTTTCGCTAGCTAGCGCAGGTTTCCCAGAACAATAACCAGCATGCCGGCGATGGCAAGTCCCATGCCGATGGCGTCGCTGGTTGTGGGGCGCACCCCATCCACGGCCCATAGCCAGAACAGCGATGCAACGACATAAATCACACCGTAAATCGCGTACGTGCGGCCGGGTATTTCCGGAGTGCGAGCCAGCAGCCAGGCAAACTGCCAGACTGATCGCTGCAGGAACCAGCAGCCAGCCTGCATGATCGCGCCGCAGCCACAGATACACCAGATAGCAGCCCAAAGAGCTCGGCGAAAGCCACAACAATCAAGGTAAGAAGATAACGCAGTGTCATCAGGAGGAACCCGGCTATATATCAGGCGTTTTAATGGCGCTATTGCGACAATCGCAGTCCATTTTGCAAACGGCTGCTTGCTGGCAGGTTACCACGGCGCGGAGTCGCACAATCCGCCACCAGACCAGAGCAGCGACAAGCAGGACGCCAACACACAACCAGACATCCAGGGCAATGACAGAAAGTCCGCCGACACTCAGGATCGCAACGGGAAGAAACGGCAGACTGCAACAGGCGACACATGCCACAGCGGCGAGGCTCATCCAGGTTTTCTTGTTCATATATGGTGACTCAGGGCGTTAAGATGACGAGTACGATAAAGCCGGTGGTTAACCCCCAGGTCAAGTCACATGACTGAACGAAACAACAGTTTTTTGTCCATGTCTGCGGTATCCAGGGCAGCAGGGACTGGCCGTGAAACTTTGCGTCACTATGAAAAATTGGGGCTGATCAAGCCGGTCGGCCGTAGCGCGGCGGGCTATCGACGATTTTCACCGCAAGTGATTGCTATCCTGAAGTTCATCAAGCAGACGCAACTGGCGGGGTTTTCGTTGGGGGAGATCCGGCATTTATTGAAGTTGCGTGAACAGGGTAAGGATACTTGTGGCGCATTTCTGCCGTTATTCATCGCGAAGCTCAAGCAAACGGAAGTCGAATTGGCAGCCATGCAGTTGCGTCGTGAAGCTTTAACGGATTGATGAAAACTTGTTCGAGGCAGGATATTCGTCAGCTATGTGGCTTTGTTGCTACCGGCACATGCTGTTAGTCGCATGTACGGGTAGTAATCTCAATGACAGGAATCAATCCACCGTACGCAGCAACTCATTCAACGAAGTCCTGTCGCGGGTCTGCGCATCGACGCGCTGCGGCTGTAACTTTTGTCACTCCCGAAACGTACTTGCTTGTGTCGGTCCGCCGAAGTACCGGCCGCGCATTCTCAGTGGTATTCAGTAGTTTCCGGGTAAACCCATGCCGATCTGCTTTGCCTCCCGCAATCCAGGCGACGATGCGCCACTAGCTGCGATTCCCATCCAGCTCGGTGCGCGACAGTGTGATGCGCTCGCAGAGTTATTGCCGGTGCTGATTTGCGGTGAAGAGTCAGCCAACCTGGTGTTTGCACAACTCGCTCAGGCACCCGCTTTGTCGGCGCAGGCACATCGAACTCTGGCGGGTATTGAACGCGACGAGGCCACGCACGAGCAACTGCTGCTGCAAGTACGCGCCGCTTTACCCGAGCCGTCCGTCGATGCTGCTTTGTTGCGTGCCACACGACATTTTTTTCTGCGTCTGCATGAAGCGGATATCGGCCGGCACTTTGCGCGCATCACTGCGCTGGACTCGGCCGTATGTACGCTGCTGGGCGCCCTGCGCCACCACAGCAGGCCGCTGGCGCGTGCGCCGATGCTGGCCGGTATTTTTGCGCGTATTCATCGTGACGAAGTGCGCCACGTGGTGGTGGCCAGAGCGCATGCACGCCAGCTGATCGGCGCCAGCCAGGCGCGGGCGATTGCCATCGATACCCGGCATCAGCTGGTGGAGCTGTTGCGCCACCGCGCCGATGCGCTCGAACAAATACTGGGTGTTGATCCTGACAAGTTGTTTGTTCGACTGCGCAATCCCGCCCGCGCCCTGTTCGCATGAGTGCCGTAGTTGATCCAGCAAACCGGGTATGGCGTGACGCACGTGCCTGCCGGGTAATGGGCATGGGTAAAGCACTACCCGGCGTGGCTATCTCCACGGCTGATTTGTCGCCCGGATGCGTGATCGCTTCGGAGTCGATGTGATGCGTCGAGGCGCCGCAGCGGCGCGCCGCCTGGGGGTTCGATCACGGCATGTTTGTCGTGATCTGCTCGCGCGCAACGAACGGCCGCGCGCCGGTCATGGCAACGCTGAGCTGGCGGCCCGCGCAGTGCAGGACGCGCTGAACGAAGCCGGTTTGCACAGTCGGGATCTGGCTTACCTGATAGGCCACACCGCCGCCCCGGGCAAGCCTTGCCACCGAATATTTCCCGCGTGGCAGAGTTGCTTGGCTATGACGGCCCGTTTATGGAGCTGCGCCAGGCGTGTACCGGTTTTGCCAATGCGGTGATTACGGCGCGCGGCTTGCTGGACGCACCCGGGTGCGGCCCCATTGCCATTGTCGGTTCCGAAACCGGTTCGGTATTTTTTGATCCCTGCGTGCGGCTGAAGATGCAGGGCAACTGATCAACCTGCTGCAAATGGGTGATGGCGCAGCGGCCTGTGTGCTGGGTAGTGGCGTACAACCAGGCCGTGGCCGGCTATCGCATTTTTCTTCGGGCAAATCGGGCGCAATCGAAATTCCGGATTCACGCTGGCACATGGCGGCTCCGAGAACGCAGCACTCTCTCGGTCACCTGAGTTCGATCATGATTTTGTGGCGGTTCGAAACTATGGGCCGGAGTTGTTTGAGCGCGGCGTGGCTGCTGCTGATCAATGGGCATAGAACTGCGCGACATCGACTATCTGATCCCGCATCAGGCCAACGGGCACATGGCAGAACTGCTGTCGCAACGTCTGGGTGTTGATGCCAACCGGATTTTCGTCAATGCTGATCAGCTGGGCAACACCGGATCGGCGGCCATCTGGCTGGCATTGCAGCAACTACGCACCCAGCTACGCGAAGGCGAGCGCGTGTTGATCCTGGGCGCCGAAGCGACCAAACATATGTTCGGCGGCATGCTTTATGTTCACGCCTGATCTCGCCGTGCCAGCCGATCCGATTGTCGCGGTCCATGGCCTGGCTAAAAAGTTTGGTGCTCACACCGCGATTGCACAACTGACCATCGAGTTGCATGCCGGACAGATCTTTGGCCTGGTCGGCACCAACGGCGGTGGCAAAGACCACCAGCCTGCGCATGCTGGCCGGATTGCTCAAACCCGATGCGGGCAGCGGCAGGGTCATGGGCTTCGATCTGCTGCGCGATGCCACCGAGATTCGGCGGCGTGTCGGCTATATGTCGCAGGCGTTTTCGTTATACCCCAGCTTGTCGGTGCTGGAAAATCTGCGCTTTCGCGCTGATGTTTTCAGCGTGGCAAAGCCCCGGCAAGCAGCCGAGCGCATGCTGCACAGCTTCGGCCTTGAACCATTCCGCCATGTTCACGCACAGCACCTTTCCGGGGGCTGGCTGCGATTACTGCAACTGGCCTGCGCATTGCTGCATCAACCGCGGCTGGTGTTGCTGGATGAACCCACGGCGGGACTGGATGCGCTCATCGCCAGTCGGTATGGTTGCGCATCATGGAGCTCGCCAATGAGGGGGCCAGCGTAGTGTTAAGCACCCATGATCTGGCGGAGGCGCAGCGCTGTAGCACGGTCGCTTTGTTGTCTGCAGGCAGTGTCCGGACTTCAGGCACTATCCAGTCTGTGATTGGTGCCGCCCGCGCCATCGCCTTGTTGGCCACTGGCGAAAGGGTGTTACCGCTGGCGGTACAGCTGGCGCAGCAGGCGGCAGTCATCGCCAGCTATCCGCAAGGCAACTCCCTGCGAATCGTGGTCAAGCCGGAGGCGGTTGAAAGTATCGTTCAGACGATTAACCAACACGGTTGCCAGCACAGCCATTCTGTCCTCACGTTTGAAGACGCTGCGCTGGCGCTATCGCGTACCGGCGTCGGAGCGATCACATGACCGATCCCATAACACACTGGCCCACTCTGAACAGTCTGTGGCGGCGCTGCGCACGGATCAGCGCGGTAGCACGCGTCGAGACGCTACGCTTGTTGCGCGATCGCACCTCGCTGTCACTGATCCTGGTGGTGCCAGCGGTACAGATTCTTTTGTTTGGCTACGCGGTCAATCTGGAGCCGAAAAACATTACCCTGGCCATCGCCCGCGACGCAGCCATGGAGACAACATGGCTGGATCGAAGCCTTGCCGATACCGGTTACTTCAAGGTGACCGGTGATTTTCTTGCCGCGACGGCGGCGCGGCGCATGGTGATTGATCAGCAGGCGTTGGTGGCGCTGGATCTCAGTGATCCTGGCATGCCGCGTTTGATCGCGGACTTCAGCGACCCCGCGGCGGTGCGACCCGCTGTGCTGGCGCTACAAGCAGCCATCGCAAGCAAAGCCGGCAGCGTATCGGGCGTGTCTGGCGCGCAGCCAGAAGTGCAATGGCTCTATAACCCGCAAGGAAAATCGGCTTGGGCGCTGGCGCCCGGACTGGCAGGGGTGGTGGTGATGATCTCAATGCTGATGCTGGGCGCCTTGACGCTGGTCCGTGAGCGCGAACAGGGCAGTTGGGAAAGTCTGCTGGCTACGCCGGTTGATGCCTTCGATGCGCTGCTGGGCAAGTTATCGCCATACCTGCTGCTCGGGGTGCTGCAAGCTGCGATTGTTATCGGCCTCGCACATGTCTTGTTGCAGGTGCCGCTGCTCGGTGACTTCAAGGCGCTGATGCTGGCAGCGCTGCTGCTTGCGGCCGCGCATCTGGTGCTGGGTTTCGCTCTGTCCGGGCTTGCGGCCAATCAGATGCAGGCGATCCAGGGTGCGGTTTTTTTCTATTTGCCTTCAATGTTGCTGTCGGGTTTCATGTTTCCTTTTTCAAGCATGCCCAACTGGGCACAGGCCCTCGGCGAGATGTTGCCCCTGACCCATTTCGTACGCGTCGCACGGGGTGTGATGTTGCGTGGCGAGGGCGGCCAGTTTGTCTGGCAGGAAATGCAGGGACTGCTGCTGTTCACACTGCTGGCATCGATTGTTGCCAGCATTTGTTATCGGCGGCGTCTGGGTTAGGGAAGGTCTGATTAACTCCGTTCGTCCTGAGCTTGTCGAAGGATTCTTCTGCAAAATCAAAAAGCGTTTCGACAAGCTCAACGCGAACGGAAGGTAAATCAGAGGTTTCTTAGAACCTGTTTCATCTTACCGAGATAGACGCAGCGCCCACAATGTGGCCCGCACCGGGCAGCTGCAACAGCACCGCGACCTTGCTTACATCCGCTGGCAGCGAAGACAGCGGCACATAAAAACGTCGGGGTTTTCCATCCCATTGATCCAGTCGCCGGAATGAACGCACGATGTTGAACTCCTGCAGCACATGGCCCGCATTTTCGCCACGGGCGATGGCTGTAGTGGATTTCGGCAAGTAGCTGATCATGTTCACATCAAGATGATTTGATCCCTGCCATTCATCCAGGGCGATGATCAGCCCGGTAGAGCTTAACGTCAGTCTCATGGCAACAGCGGGTGTTGTTTTAATGGCGGCCAGCAGGGCGCTGCGATTCGAGCCCAGTACACTGCGGTCGCCATCAATAATCGCCTGCGGCGTAAATGAATTGCGCAAGCGCAGTGACGTTTCATACTGGCTTTGCCGCTGTGCAGAGAGGGGCAGTGCGAATCGATCCCGCCAGCCGATGTAGTCCCAGTAATCAACATGAAAGGCGAGGGCGATCACATCGGGCCGCTGCGCCAATTCGCCCAGCAGCGCATCCGCCGGCGGGCAGGAGCTACAGCCTTGTGAAGTGAACAGTTCGATGACCGTGGGACGGGTTGGGGTTTGTGCGAGAACCGCACCGCCAATCAGCGCGAGCGCAAACAACAGCAGGCGGTGTAAACAAGAATGCTTGTGTGGTTCCGGCATGACTGTCGCTTCACGTAGGGTATTGCCAGTCAATTCGTGCCAGTCATTCGAAAAGTTACCGGCGAAAAGTTACTGGCGAAAGGTGACTGATGCGGCAAGGCAAAACCAGGATGCCTGCGCCGTAACCTTTTGGACTTGTCGTACGAACTCAACCATGTCTGTGAGGGGTCTGTGAGGATTTCGTGAGATTTGCCCGCACATGATGTCTTCCCCGCTTCGGGGTCAACAACCTAAAAGAGAGAAGTCATCATGAAACCCAAGCAACTCATACGGCGACTGCTGGTCGTCGCAGCGGCCCTGGCTATCACGCCGCTCACCATCGCCAGCGCCTACGACAATGATGAAAGCAATGACATTGTTTACACCATGAGCAATGCCGCAACCGGAAACCAGGTGCTGGCATTTCGCCAGGGATACGATGGAAATTTAACGCCTGCCGGTGAGTTCGCGACGGGTGGTGCAGGCACGGGCGGTGGACTTGGTAATCAGGGCGCCTTGGCGACCGACGGCGATTTCTTGTTGGTCGTCAATCCTGGCAGCGATGACCTGTCGGTTTTGCGCAAAACCGGCAAAGGCCTGAAGCTGGTCGAGCGCATTCCTTCCGGCGGCATCAGGCCGGTCAGCGTAACCGTGGATCGCGATCTGATCTATGTGCTCAATGCCGGCAGCGACAACATTGCCGGGTTCGTCATGCGTAACAACGGCAAGCTATACCCGCTGACCGGCTCGGAACGGGGTCTGAGTGGCGACGGCGTCGCAGCAGCGCAGGTGCAATTCAGTCGTGATGGCCGTTCGTTGATCGTCACTGAAAAAGCCAGCAACAAGATTGTCACTTTTTCGCTGAACTATGCCGGCCTGCCGGTGGATCGCAAAGTCTTCGATTCGCCCGGACAAACGCCGTTTGGTTTTGCATTGGGTCGCGGTCGCCAGGTGTTGATATCGGAAGCCGTGGGTGGTGCGCCGAATGCCAGTAGCGTCAGCTCATTCCGGATTGATCGAGATGCAAACCTCACGGTGCTGGATGCATCGGTGCCGACACTGCAATCGGCGGCCTGCTGGGTTGCCGTCACGCCCGACACACGCTTTGCCTATGTCACCAACACGGCCAGCGGCACCGTATCGGGTTATCGCATCCTGCCCGGTGGACAACTGCAACTGCTGAATAGCAATGGCATCACCGCTACCACCGGCCCAGGCTCCGGCCCCATTGATCTCAGCTTCAGTGACGGCGGTGAATATCTGCATGTGTTGAACTCGGGCACTGGCTCGATTGCGACCTTTGCCGTCGCCAGACGTGGCGGCCTGACTGCTATCGGTTCCTTTAATGGTCTGCCAGCAGGTTCCAATGGCCTTGTTGCATTCTGAACTCAGTTCGCTGCCGGGTGTTGCCAGCAGCCGCGCCGCACGTCGTGATGAACTCACTGGCGTGCGGCCTCTGGCCATGCAGCGCGTGCTGGTAATCGAAGACGAGCAGGATATCGCCGCCCTGGTTGGACTGCATTTGCGCGACATGAACTTATCCGCCAGCCTGGTCGGCAATGGCAGGGAGGGATTGCGGCGTGCGCTTGGCGAGCGCTGGGATTTGATCCTGCTGGATCTATCCCTGCCGGAGCTGGATGGAATTGATATCTGTCGGCAGTTGCGTTTGATGAATCACTACACGCCGGTATTGATGCTGACGGCGCGCACCACTGAACAGGATCGCGTCTGCGGGCTTGACGTTGGTGCGGATGACTATCTCACCAAGCCATTCAGCGTAGTGGAACTACGCGCACGGGTGCGCGCCATTCTGCGGCGTGTGCAGCAACTGCGAAATGCACCAGCCGCGTCAACACAAATCGTATGTATTGGCGAGCTGGAGATTGATCTGGCTGCACGTCGAGTACGCCGCAGCAATATCGAGTTGCTGCTGACAGCGCGTGAGTTTGATTTGCTGGCGCACTTTGTGCGTCACCCCGGACGGGTGTTCAGCCGCTCACAGTTACTGGATCAGGTGTGGGGACTGAGCCAGGATGCGTATGAACATACCGTCAGCTCACACATCAACCGGCTACGCGCCAAGCTGGAACCCGCGGCCATCCCCCGATACCTGCTGACCGTGTGGGGTGTGGGCTATCGATTTATGGAGCGCTGAGATGCGGCTGCACCTCCGTCTGGCGTTATCTGCGAGTGTGTTGTTGACCTTGTGCGCGGTGTTGCTTGGCGCGTGGCTGGCGAGTGTCGCGCAGCGCTATCAAGCTGAGGTGACACAACGGCTCAATGCCAGCGTTGCCATGTACGTGACCGACGAGCTGGCGCTACTGGGACATGGCGGCGTCAACTACGGCGCACTCAACGAACTATCGCGCCGGGTGATGACCGTAAATCCTTCAGCCGAGGTTTACCTGCTCGATCCCAACGGGCGCATTGTCGCCACGCTGGTGCCATGCGAGCGCCTGCGTCGCACCAGCGTTGATCTCGATGCACTCAACGACTTCATGAGCAATACGCACCATGGTCCCTTGTATGGCGATGATCCTACTGACGCCAATCATGGCGCGGTATTTTCCGCTGCGCCCGTTGCCAACGGCGGCACGCTGCATGGTTATCTGTATGTCGTGTTGGGTGGCAAGCGCTTTGACACGGTGGTTGACGCCTTGCGCGGCAGCTATTCATTGCAGCTCGGTATCGGCGTGGCGACCTCACTGCTGTTTGTTGCGTTGCTGATTGCTTCAGGACTGTTTGGGCTGCTCACCCTGCCGCTACGCCGCCTGGCGCGCAGCATGGCGGCATGGTCTGACCATATGGGCATCATCACCGCTCGCGATGCGGGAAGGATGCGGATGAAATCACGGCGCTCAAACGCCAGTTCGATACCCTGTCTGCACACATCGAGAGTCAGGTAAAGCAGATAAAGCACAGCGATGCTCAGCGTCGCGAGTTGGTCGCCAGCATTTCACACGACCTGCGTACGCCGCTGCGTCGCTGCACGGCTATCTTGAAACCGTGCTGATCAAGGGCGAGCAGTTGCCTGCCACCACGCGTCGCCAGTATCTGACCACGGCACTGCGCAATTCAGAACAAGTGTCGACGCTCATCGCCGCTTTGTTTGAACTGTCAAAGCTGGAGGCGGGCATCATCGCACCGCAACTGGATCGGCTATCGCTGGCTGAACTGATTCAGGATATTGCCTTACGGTTCCGGTTGCGCGCCCAGCAGCTCGGCGTGGAGATCAGCACCGAAGTAGACCCAGCAGCCCCTGCTGTGCTGGGTGATGTCTCGTTGATTGAACGCATCTTCGAGAACTTGCTGGACAACGCCTTGCGTAATACCCAGCACGGCGGGCGCATTGAGCTGAGTATGCAGGCGGCAACTGACTACCTGCACATTGGGGTCAAAGACACCGGAAGTGGCATCAGTACCACGGATCTGCCGCATGTGTTTGAGCGGTTGTATCGCGGCGCCCAACAGGGCAATCAGGGCTGTGGCTGGGGCTCGCCATCGTGCAGCGCATCGTTGAGTTGCATGGCGGCAAAGCGGCAATCGAGAGCGAAGCCGGTGTCGGGACCACGGTGCGATTCACCTTGCGCTATGCGCCCCTGGTCATGCGGCCGGTGACATTCATGTCGGGCGGAGTCAGTTCGATGACTCGTGCCCGATGAAATTGTCATGGCAAGTTGTGTTCAACGTCTCCAGCGCTGGTCA
>CAWBTE010000011.1:0-7053 GCA_963791615.1 uncultured Pseudomonadota bacterium
CCCTTCTGACCGTCGTTACCTGCGCTGGCACAGATGCAACGCGACCAATCTGCCTCGGACTGCCTAACCGGGGATCACAATCACCGCCGCTGTTCACGTTATATCCCCTGAAGAACTTGCACTTACGGCAAGCCTGAAGCGCAACGTATGGCCCGAAATCGATCCAAAGCCAAATGTAAGCGTTTTCATAATATTAACCGAGTGCAGGCTATTTGCCAATAACCCTGTAAAAATAATTCATTGCATCAGCGCCAGTGCCTCACTGAAAAACTCCGGACCACCAAAGTTGCCGGATTTCAATGCCACCAGCATCTCTTCGTGCTGCATACCGATTGTTCTAAGCAGCGGCACACCGGGCGTGATTTCTGCTTGTATGGCAAAAGCACGAATGCCCAACCGGTCGACCACTGCGCCGGAGGTCTCGCCACCAGCCACGACCAAACGTCGCACCCCGACTGCCACCAATCCTGCCGCAATGGTCGCCAGGGCTTGCTCAATAGCGTGACTGGCGGTATCAACGCCGTGCTTGAGTTGCAGCATCTTCACCTGGTCGGAAGGGGCGCTGCTCGCGATCAAAACCGGGCCGCTATCGAGATGACGAACAGCCCACTGTAGCGCCTCGGCTGTGCATGCAGGATCGGAAACCAGCCGTTCCACATCAAGCTTCAGTACCGGCATGTGAGTGGCAGCCGCAGCAATCTGTCTCAACGTGGCCTGCGAACAGCTACCCACCACGATGGCCTGCTTACCACCGGTTGCCTGCAAGGCCGTCGTCATAGTGGACTTGCGTAATGCAGGACGAGACTGCACCAACACGTGCGCCAAGCCCATGGCCATTCCTGATGCGCCTGTTGAAAGGGGTTGTTCAACTGCAATCTCACCCAAAGTGTCGAGATGCCGTTCGAAAATCGAATCGACAATTGCCATTGCAACGCCGTTTGCGGCGAGACGCGACACTTCAACACGCAGACTCTCTGCACCTGCATCAACAAATGCCAACGGGATGTGCTCAACACGCTCACGGCATTGACGGGAAAGCGTACGCACCAGACTCGAATCGCGCATGGGATTGAGTGGATGATCTTTTAAAGAACTCTCGTCGAGCCGCTGTGCGCCAACAAACAGATGCCCCTGATAAACCGTACGTCCCGCTTCTGGAAAGGCAGGCGTGACCAGCACAAGTGGCTTGCCCAACTCCTGACGCAGTGCTTCTGTCACCGGGCCAATGTTGCCGGCATTGGTGGAGTCGAAGGTCGAACATATCTTGTACAACACATGAGAAGCGCCGCGTGAGCGCAGCCAGCGGTGCGCTGCAAGCGCACGCTCAACTGCTACCTGCGCGGGAACCGAGCGGATTTTCATTGAGATCACCACAGCGTCGACATCCGGCAGAGCCCAATCATTCGGGGGCACGTCGATCGTCTGCACTGTAGCCAGACCACACTTGGCCAGCATATTGGCAACATCAGATGCGCCGGTGTAGTCATCAGCAATGCAACCCAGCACCAGTGTCATGCCGGTTCTCCTCGACGAGATCCATTATTTCTGGCGTACGGCGCGAACCAGACGAGCCCGACGCGAGTACCCGCACGCGGGTTGTACTCGCAACCTACAAAACCGCCATACCCCAGCCGGTCCAATTCATCCAGAAGGAACCCATAGTTGAGCTCCTCCCCTGCTGGCTCGTGCCGAGAAGGCACGCTCGCGATCTGGATGTGGCCGATCAACGGCAACAATCGACGCAACGCCATGCTCACATCGCCATGCATGATCTGTCGGTGGTATATGTCGAATTGCAGCTTGAGATTGGGCAGCGCCAAACGGTGGATCAATTGCTCTGCAAACATAAAGTCATTGAGAAAATAGCCGGGCATGTCGCGCCCGTTGATCGGCTCCAGCAAGAGATCAATACCCTCTTTGGCAAGTCTTTCAGCCGTCCAGGTCACTGCAGCGAGGTAGGCATCAACCGCTTCCGGTGTATGTGCGTTTATTCCGGCCATGAGATGCAGCTGTTTCACGCCGGTGGCTTGCGCATAGATCAATGCCTTCTCGGTACCGGCCTTCAACTCATCAAAGCGCTGCGACAGAGAGGCCAAACCCCGCTCCCCTTCAGCCCAATTGCCCGCCGGAAAATTGAACAGGGCCTGCGTCAAACCGTTACGCGCAAGCCGTGTAGCGATGGCTTCGGCGGGATGCTCGTAAGGAAACAGGTATTCCACCGCCTCGAAGCCGGCATCCGCTGCGGCATCGAAGCGATCAAGAAACGACCACTCGTTGAACATCATGGTCAGATTGGCTGCAAAGCGCGGCATATCACTTACTCCGGCGCATCAGACGCGCTGCGGTGGTTGATTTCCCGGCAATTGCACGCCGCCTACCAGTCCATACAAGCGCGCAACCGAAGCATCGTCGTCGCGCCCCATGCCGACAGCGGAGGTCATCAGGAACATTTGCAATGCGGCCGCAGCCATTGGCACAGGAAAGCGCGAAGTACGCGCCATATCCTGCACGATTCCTAAATCCTTGACGAAAATATCCACGGCGCTGCGCGGAGTGTAATCACCATCCACCACGTGAGGCACGCGGTTCTCGAACATCCAGGAATTACCCGCCGACGCCGTAATGACTTCGTAGACCTTGCCGATATCAAGGCCTTGCCTGGCGGCGAAGGCAATCGCTTCGCAGGCCGCAGCAATGTGTATGCCGGCCAATTGTTGATTGATCATCTTGAACGCAGCACCCTGACCTGCGGCACCGCCAAGTTCGTAAAGCTTGACCGCTATTGCGTCTAGCGCCGGACGCGCTTTTGAAAACGCAACAGCGCTGCCCGAAGCCATTACCGTCAACTTGCCCTCGGCGGCACGAACGGCGCCACCGCTGATCGGCGCATCGAGATAGTGTCGACCACTCGCCTCCAGTCGCTTGGCCAGAGTACGCGCCACGTCGGGATCCATTGTCGCACACGAAATAAAGACAGATTCTTGCGGCAGGTGTGTGGCAATGCCATTTTCGGAAAACAGGATGGCTTCGGTCTGCATGGCATTGACGACTACACAGACAACCACATCCGCATCTGCTACAGCGGTCGCAAGCTGTTCGGCGCTGCGTCCGCCTTCGGCTACAAAGCGTTCTACGGCACTACGATTGACGTCAAAACCGGCTACGTCGAAACCCGCGCGTTGCAACGACTGCGCCATACCGAAGCCCATCGAACCCAGGCCAATGACCACAGCACGGCTTGTATGCTTGCCAGTCAATGGAGAAATTTTGCTAGTCGTCACGATTTAATCCTCTTTTAAAGTCGGCAGTCGTATGGCCTGCCTGGTGCGCACTGCGCGCAAATTCCTAGCGATTAACCAATTGTGGTGAAGTACGCAGCACTGCCATCGCACCTGCAATCAACATGATTGCCAACACATACATTCCCGTGCGCGACGAGCCGGTCAGGTCGGTCAGGGTGCCGATGAGATACGGGCTTACAAAACCAGCGAGGTTGCCAACCGAATTAATGGCGGCGATTCCGACGGCAGCTGCCGTGCCCGACAAAAATGCAGTGGGCAGCGACCAGAACAGCGGCGCACAGGTAATCACACCGGCAGCGGCTAACGACAGGCAGGCAACGGCAAGCACTGTGCTGCCCGTGTTTGCGGCAGCGATAAAGCCCAATGCGCCAAGCAATGCCGGCACAACGAGATGCCAGCGGCGTTCGCGATGCCGGTCGGCGCTGCGGCCGAACAGAACCATTGCGATGGCAGCACAGGTGAACGGAATTGCACTGACCATGCCGATGCTGAAATCGCCTGTCACACCAACGTACTTCACCAGTGTCGGCATCCAGAAGGTCAACCCATATTGTCCCATGACAAACGCAAAATAGATGAAACACATGAGCCACACGCGTGGATCGCAGAACACTTCTGTTAGCGACTGCGCACCACGCTGTTGATGGCCAGGGGTCAGCAGATTACGCTCCAGCAGCCGCTTCTCGTCCTCCGTAAGCCAGGCGGCATCGCGAATGTCATTATCCAGATAGAAATAGATCGCAACACCCAGCACCAATGCTGGCAATGCCTCGATCAGGAACAACCACTGCCAGCCGGGTAAGCCATATGCGCCGGCCATACCAACCATGATCCACCCGGACAAAGGATTCCCGAAAATACCGGCGATCGGGATCGCGGCCATGAAAATCGCAATTACCTTTGCCCGCCGTTGCGACGGGAACCAGCAGGTAAGATAGAAGATGATGGCGGGATAAAAACCCGCTTCGGCTGCACCCAGCAGGAAACGCAGCAAGTAAAATACAGATGTCGACCGGACGAACATGAAGCACGCCGAAATGAGTCCCCAACTGATCATGATGCGTGCGAGCCAGACGCGCGCACCCAGTTTGCTGAGGACCAGGTTACTCGGCACTTCGAACAGAAAATATCCCAGAAAGAAGATGCCGGCACCAAGACCGTAAACCGTCTCGCTGAAACCCAGATCAGCCGACATCTGCAATTTGGCGAATCCCACGTTGACTCGATCAAGATAGGCAGCGACGTAGCACAACATCAGAAATGGCACAAAGCGCCAGAAAACCTTGGCATAAATCCGGTTCTCGTCAGGTGACGCAGCCATTGTTGGTATCACAACCCCTGTTTCGGCAGCCATCTTGCTTACCCCCGCATCGCGCTTTGTTGGCAGCGCTGCCACAATAAATATCATAGTTTGGCAGCGCTGCCAATATCAGCTGGACCGACGCTGCCGTGAGGGTATTAAACCGTGATATCGTAACCGCGCCAGCAAGTATGGAAACAGGCGATCATTTATGCAGATAGGCCGATTTTGACGATACGAAACCGTAAGCACCGCCGCTCTGGCACAACTTCTTCCGTTACCTTGACTGAGGTCGCGCGCGCTGCGGACGTCGGCGAAAGCACGGTCTCGCGTGTGCTGCGCAATCATGGCTCGTTTTCGGCGCAAACCCGTGAGCGCGTAATAAATGCTGTCGCGAAACTTGGCTACGTACCGAACAAGATAGCTGGCACTTTGGCATCGACAAGCTCCCGGCTGGTCGGCATCGTCATTCCTTCCCTGACCAACATCGTTTTTCCCGATTTGTTGCGCGGCGCTCACAAAACTCTCAACAGCGCCGGCTTCAAAGCCGTTATTGCCGTCACCGAATATGATCCAGCACAGGAGGAAGCGATGATCGAATCAATGTTGTCGTGGCGCCCGGCTGGATTGATCCTTGCCGGTGTCGAGCATACCCCGCGGTCAATTACGCTACTGAAAAACAGCGGCGTCCGCGTCGCCGAGTTACTCGATACCGACGGCAAAGGAGTTGATTATGTGGTCGGCTATTCGAATCGGGCTGCGGGACGGGCCAGCGCAAAATATCTGCTTGAGCGGGGCTATCGCCGTATCGGCTATGTCGGCCATGACATCAAACTGGATCTGCGCGCGGATAAGCGTCTAAAAGGATTCAAGACCACGCTTGCCGCCGCTGGCGTTAAGCTGCATGACCAGGAACTGGCAGCGCTTCCTTCTTCTATAGCCGCCGGGCGCGAGGGGCTGGCTCGACTTCTCGAGCGCAGTCCAACTCTGGACGCTGTGTATTTTTCCAACGACGACATGGCCATCGGTGGCTACTTTCACTGCCTGGCGCGCGGCATTGCGATCCCTGAACGTCTGGCGCTGTTCGGTTACAACGGCCTTGACGTTGCGCGTCTTGCGCCCCAACCATTGTCGACGATCCTCACCCCTCGCGTGCTCGTTGGCGAAATCGGTGCGCGACTCATTCTGTCCGACGAGCCATCGAAAGCAGTGGATCTCGGTTTCGAACTGATCAAAGGCGCTACCGCATGAAGCACCAGCTGCAAATATCCACCAAGTGATCCAACAATGAACGAGAGCAAACTTCGTGAGGACATGTGTCGCTTCGGACGTTCGCTATTCGAACGCGGCCTGACGCCGGGAAGTTCCGGAAATATAAGCATTCGTCTCGATGACGGTGGCTGGCTCGTTACGCCAACGAATGCTTCACTTGGTTTCCTTGACCCCGCGCGCATCTCGCGCCTCGACGTTACCGGCCGGTTGATTTCGGGCGATACACCCACCAAGGAAATTCCACTGCATTCGGCGCTGTATGAAACGCGCACCACCGCGCGTGCAATTGTCCACCTGCATTCCACACACTGTGTAGCCCTGTCGATGCTGCCCGAAATCGATCCGCGCGCCGTACTGCCGCCGATGACAGCATATTGCCTGATGCGCGCTGGATGTACTGCGTTAGTGCCCTATTACCGCCCAGGTGATCCGGCGATTGCAGATGCGATTCGCGGTCTCGCCGGCCGCTATAGCTCGGTGCTGCTCGCCAATCATGGTCCTGTGGTTGCCGGCGATACACTGGAAGCGGCGGTATTTGCCACCGAGGAACTTGAAGAAACCGCCCACCTGTATCTGCTGCTGCGCGGGCTAAATCCACGCTATCTGACGCCAGCACAGATCGCCGACTTGCAGCGTGTATTCGGACTGGATCTGAATTTCAATTATCCGCCGCAAAGCTAACACGTAACCACCTGCTGATCGTCGACCGCGCATTACTATCGGCAATGATGATTAAAGTGTCCGTATCTATCAGTCTTTCCGTATTTTTTCGGGTCAACTGAATTGCCCCTGGCCAGTTCGGCCATGACTTCGGGCGGACCATAGCGGAATCCTTTTGTTTGCAGATAGATCAGCGCACCATGCAAGGACGCTTCGGGTCGAAACGCCAGTCCGGCAGCAGGTACTGCATGCCGGTGGCATCGTCATGTGAAACCGCGGCCAGCCGCTGGTATGTCTGGTGCGCAGCGTCAACCTGAGCCCAGTCAAGCTCAATACCGAGGCCCGGGCGCTCAGGTAGCCGATATTTTCAGGGGTTCGCGCAGGTACCGGCCAGTGCCAAGCGCGCGGTGAACGACCACCCGCTCCGGCACATCGCAAGCCTGCTACAACAAGCCGCGACTTATGGAGCTCACAAGCATTGCGGACACACATCACCCGCCAAATGAATCTGGCCGGGTG
>CAWBTE010000012.1:0-5307 GCA_963791615.1 uncultured Pseudomonadota bacterium
ACCTCGTGGAGGTGAGCCGTGCTTGCGCAGACGCAGCGCGACCAGCCTGCCTGCCGGACTGGCCGACCGGGGATCACCACCAGCGCTGATGCTCATCATTTAACCCCCGAAAGCTTTTCAGCTACGACAAGCCTGGAGTGCCATGCAAAGACAGAAATCGGCCCCAGACCAATGTAAGCGTTTTCAGCATGCTACCCGACTACAAACTATTTGCCAATAATCCTGTGAAGTATTCGCAGTTAGCTTCGGTGGTCGCGCAGGCCGGCTGGGACTGCTCCGCAACCCGAGTAGCGGAGTCGCTGACTAGCCAGCACTCTCCGAGTCGCCTTTTGCATATCAGCGCACCATGCAAGGACGCTTCGGATCGAAACGCCAGTCCGGCAGCAGGTACTGCATGCCGGTGGCATCATCACGTGAACCCGCAGCCAGCCGCTGGTATGCCTGATGCGCTGCTTCAACCTGATCCCAGTCAAGCTCAATACCCAGGCCCGGGCGCTCAGGTAGCCGAATCATGCCGCCCTCTATTTTCAGGGGTTGGCGCCGGTCAGCCGTTGGCCGTCCTGCCAGATCCAGTGAGTATCGATAGCGGTGACCTTACCGGGCGCAGCGGCTGCGACGTGAGTAAACATGGCCAGCGAAACATCAAAATGATTATTCGAGTGCGAGCCCCATGTCAGTCCGAAATCCTTGCATACCTGCGCCACTGGTACCGACCCCGCCATGGTCCAGAAATGTGGATCGGCGAGCGGAATATCTACCGACTGCAACTGGATGGCATGCGCCAGCTGGGGCAAACCCGTCGCGACCATATTGCATGGCCGTGGGCAAGCCCAGTGGCGCGACGGAATTCGGCAAGAATCTCGCGCCCTGAAAAACCGTTTTCGGCGCCGCACGGGTCTTCCGCATAGGCCAGCACTCGCTGTCGGCCGGTGCACAATCGCACTGCCTCTTCAAGCGACCATGCGCCGTTCGGGTCAAGGGTGATCCGCGCAATAGGGAAGCGCTCAGCCAGTGCGGTCACGGTTTCAATCTCCGCCGCCCCGTGTTGTACGCCCCCTTTGAGTTTGAAATCCGCAAAGCCATATCGCGCTTGCGCAGCCTCGGCCAGCCGCACGATGGCGGCAGTGTCCATGGCCGGCTCGTTGCGCAGACGCAGCCAGTCGTCATCTGTTTGCGACTCGTCGCGATAGGCAAGATCGGTTCGACGTCGATCTGCCACGTAAAAAAGATAGCCAAGCACGGTGACGGCATCTCGCTGTTTGCCTTCGCCCAGTAACGCCGCCACCGGTAACTGCATGAATTGACCTAGCAGGTCAAGCAGAGCCGACTCGATCGCGGTCACTGCATGAATGGTGACGCGCAAATCGAAGGTTTGCTGACCGCGTCCGCCCGCATCGCGATCCGCAAACTGGCTGCGCACCAGGGCAAGTACGGCGCCATGAGCTCCGATGCTCTGCCCAATCACCAATGATCTGGCGTCTTCAAGCGTGTTACGGATCTGCTCTCCGCCCGGCACCTCACCCACGCCGACACGCCCGGAATTGTCAGTAAGCACAACCAGATTACGCGTGAACCAGGGCGCATGCGCACCGCTCAGGTTGAGCAGCATGCTGTCCTGGCCCGCAACCGGGATGACCTGCATTGAGACAACAATCGGTGCGGTATTCATGATGTCTTCAGCGATGATCCAATGGTTTGTTGTTTATTCTGATCGCAGCGTCAGGCGGCGAATCTCGCCCGTGATCAGCAGATAGCTCAACATCGCCACCAGGGCGTTACAGCCGACAAACACCAACGCTCCGTTGAACGAACCGGTGACGTGAATGATGTAACCGATGATGATGGGGGTGGTGATCGAGGAAATATTGCCGAACATGTTGAACAGACCGCCGCCAAAACCTGCAACCTGTTTTGGTACGGTATCCGATACCAGACCATCCCAACGATCCAAACCCCTTGCCGAAGAATGACAACGCCATGAAAAAGACAACCATCGCCGATGATTCAACGTAGTTACAGGCAATCATGGTCGTAGAAAGCAACATTCCCCGTGACGATGGGCAACTTGCGCGCGAAAGTCAGCGACTTGCCACGCTTCAGCAAAGCGTCGGACACCACTCCGCCGAGAATGCCACCGGCAAATCCGCAGATCGCAGGGATGGACGCCACCAGTCCTGCGTCGAGAATCGACATTCCGCGTTGCTGCACCAGATACACCGGGAACCAGGTGATGAAGAAGTAGGTCAAAGCATTGATCGCGAATGCACCCAGATAAATGCCCCACATCATGCGGCTGCCAGCAAGGTGCGAAGTGCGATTCGCAAGACTGGCGCACTGGCATCAACAGAACTGGCCACCGGCGCGCGCTGATCGAGATCAGTTAGCGCGCCGCCGGCAGAAATGTAATCGTACTCGGCGCGGCTCAGACGGGGATGCGAACCCGGATCATGCATCCAGCGCAGCCATGCCACACAGAACAACAGCCCGAGGCCACCCATGAAATAAAACACGTAGGGCCAGCCAAACGTATAGGCAAGCCAGCCCATGATGGGTGCGAACAGCACAGTGGCGAAGTACTGCGCCGAGTTGAAGATGGCCGAAGCCGTGCCGCGTTCCCGGGCGGGAACCACATCGCAACAATCCGCGCATTGCCAGGGAAGGTGGGCGCCTCGAACAAACCCACCATGAAACGCAGAATGAATAACGTCACCACGGCTGCGGTGGCCGCCAGGTAGTGCACACCCCCTTGCAGCACCGTGACAAACGACCAGGCAGCAATGCCAGCAAGATACACACGCTTTGAACCAAAACGGTCCAGCAACCAGCCGCCTGGCAATTGCGCAATGACGTAGGCCCAGCCAAATGCCGAAAAAACAAAGCCCATCTGCAAGGCGTTAAGGCCCAGTTCTTTCGACAGCAGCGGTCCGGCAATCGATAGTGTGGCGCGATCCGCATAGTTGATAACGGTAGCGATGAACAGCATTGCCACAATGGAATACCGCACCCGGCCAGTAATTGCACCCAGCGCTGCCGTATTCGCCATGAATGGTGTTTGACTGTTCATCGGGGATCGTGGCAACAGACTTTATTGGTTATCCCAGTGACGAGACACGCCATGAATGCGGCGCAACTTCGAACGACCCCAGTAAGTCGTTTAACTGCGAGTGGCATGACGCAGGTCCGTGTTTCTTGCGGATACATCATGCCTGGCGATCAGCGCACGCAACTCATCCGTCTCACGCTCACTCAGATCGGTGAGGGGCAGACGCACCGGGCCGGCGTGGCGACCTCCGCGGTAAGCCCGGCCTTGACGATTGACACGGCGTAACCGCGACTGCGATTGCGCAGCGCGATATCAGGGCAGCACGAAATTATTCAACTCGCGCATCACCGTAACATGATCACGCGCGCGCACCGCGTTATAAAAATACAGTGCCCACTCAGGCAGAAAATTGAAAATGGCCGAAGAATAGGTTGTTACACCCATTTCCAGATAGGACAGCGCAAAGGTTTCTGCAGTGGGTAACCACCAATATAGGTCAGCCGATCACCCAGACGGGCATAGACACGCATCATCAATTCGATATCGCCAACGCCATCTTTGAAGCCCACCAGATTGGGACAATTTGTGCAAAGCTCCGCAAGCGTATCTTCGTTAAGAATCGCGTTATCACGGTTGTAGACAATGACGCCCAGCGACGTCGCGTTGCACACGGCGCTCACATGCGCCGCCAGACCCGCTTGCGAGGGCGTCATCAGGTAGGGAGGCAGCAACAGGATACCGTCGGCGCCAGCCCGCTCTGCGGCACGCGCCATCGCGACTGCAATGGCAGTGCCATAGCCGCAGCCCGCGATGACAGGCACGCGCGCCCGGGTTGCCTCCACCGCAGCGCGCACCACCTGCTCAACTTCTGCGGGAGTCAGCGAAAAAAACTCACCCGTGCCACCCGCAGCGAACAATCCGGCAACATCATGCTGCAGCAGCCAGTCGCAATGCTCCCGGTAGGGATGTTCATCAAAGGAAAGATCATGGGTAAAGTGGGTGACGGGAAACGACAGCAAGCCCTTGCCAATCACGCCAGCCATCTCAACGGGTGTCATCTTGCTCATCATGGTGCCCCAGAAAACCGGTTGTTGCGCCACGTTGTGCGCAAGTAGCAAACGGGCGCTGCATTGATAATAGATATTAGCAGCGGGGATGCAACGATTTGACTCAAAGGAACAATCGTTCAATACCGTATTTGCATCGAAGCGGGCTCCGGTCTTACTAGCGAGCGGCGACAGGTCGCCAGCACTCCCGACACTTGTCCAGCAGCGTCGCCAGAGCCGGATTGTTGTTAGCACGCTTCCAGGCCATGAACAGCTCCACTGAGTGTGCTGGCTGTATTTTTTGTACGCGACGCAAGACCACTCCCTCAAAGCGCAGACTGCTGGCGGCTTCGGGCACCAGCGCCGCACCGAGGCCCGCGCGCACCAACGCGAGGATGGAGTGAATCTGACTGACATGCTGAATGTAATCAGGATGCACGCCGGCGCGGGCAAACGTGCCGGCCACCAGGTCATGGAAGTAGCGCGCCTCAATTTGCGAATAAGTCAGGAACGGCGCGTGATCAAAATCCGCCAGGGTGGGCAAGCGGCCGCGCGCCAGTGGGTGCTTGTCGGGAAGCGCCACCACCAGGGGCTCGCGCGCCACGCAGCGAGATTCAAAATCGGCGATGGCGGCATGTGGACGCAATAGCGCGAGGTCAATCCGGCCCGAAGCCAGCGCCTCCACCTGCTCCATGGTGACCATCTCCTTGAGGGTCAGGTTCACGTCCGGCAACTGCTGGCGGCAGGTGACAATCAGGTCGGGCAGAAAGCGGTAGCCGGATGAAGCAGTAAAGCCGATGGTCACCGACCCGGCTTCACCGCGAGAAACACGCCGCGCGGCAAGCGACGCCGATTCGGCGAGACGCAGGATCTCCCGCGCTTCGGGCAGAAAACTGCGGCCAGCAGCCGTCAACCGTACGTTGCGACTGGTGCGTTCGAGCAATTGCGCACCAAGCTGATGTTCAAGCAACTGAACCTGCCGGCTCAGGGGCGGTTGCGTCATGTGCAGGCGCGCGGCCGCACGGCCGAAGTGCAGCTCCTCAGCAACCACTACGAAACAACGTAACTGGCTGAACTCGAACATTGCCGCGTTGTATCCATACATGCCGATATTGGCCTGACTGTGGATCGTTTCACTTTGCAGCGGGGTTCGCAAGCATACCGGTGAGTGCCGAGTGCGCGGTAAATCATCATCCGCTTGATGAAACAGGCCGGGCG
>CAWBTE010000013.1:0-11097 GCA_963791615.1 uncultured Pseudomonadota bacterium
GCATCGGAATTACCCCTTTGATCTACAAGTCACATACTGGCGACAATATTACACGCCGTGAGTAAGCTCAGATGCGGATGGTGCAACGGACTGCTTGCCCGGCTGCGGTGAATGCCATCCGTAACCACCGCATAAGTAGCGGAGACTACAATTACTTCTGACAGGCTGGCGTCGAGGCTGTTGCTTCACACGGGGCATCAACTCATTTCCTCGTTTTCTTTTTTGTCAGTTTCTTCTTCGCCGATTCGATCTGCTGGATGCTTTTGTCAGGCGTGGGCAATTTTTCCGGCATAGTGCCGCCAAGTTCGGCAATGGTCTGGCGCACCTTGCGGCCCGACATCAAAATGTGATTCTGTTTGCGCTGCGTGCTTGCCGCGCACGTTATCGCGACGCAGCTTGTCTTCGGTTTGCGTGGCGCGGAACAGGTTGGCGGCCAGCTCGGTGCTACCCATGTGGTCGAGAATCCTCTGGCTGCTTGCTCCAGGCGTTTGCGGGCATGAATGTCCTTTGTTGCCCAACCCGCCATACAGCCCCTTGTAACCGTGATCCTGAAAAATGGCGTAATCCAGTGGCGTGTATCACACTCCGGCACCTTTAGCTGCGGCCGCCAGATGTTTGTTGTGCGCTGGCTAGCTCGTTGCGAATCGCCAGACGTTTATCGTCCTCTGTTGAGCTGCGCGAACTTGGGCATCTATCGCTGCAGTTCCTGTCGTCGGGTTTGCAGCGCGAAGTAGGTTTGGCCGTTGGCGATCACCGGTTTGGCGGGATCGCCGTTCTGTACTATCAGATAACATGCATAGCGGGACAGGCGTGACTTCCGGCAACTCGCGCCGGGCACCCGAACCAATCTCGACCATTTCGAGGATATCCTCGAAATGGTCGGTCACGGGCTGGCCGCTGTTGCGACAGGCCTCGCTCGCGCGCTCCAGCACCGGCAAAAAATGGCGAAACTCCGAATACTCCAGCACCCGGGCCAACGGTCGCGCCAGCCAGTATTCATTGCCCTGCGCATCCATCTGGCGAATGCTTTCAAACGTCGCGTGATGCTGCTGGCTAACCTTGCTCTTGCTCATCATGATTCTCCTTGGTGGTGAAAAGCCTGCGCCGCGACGTCGTAGTCAATCGACGTGGCATAAATGGTGGTGATTGTTTGGTAGAACTTACCAGCTGGCTGATTTCCGGATCGATCAGCGCCGCGACACACTTGTCCTTGCAGCCCACCAGGTAGGACTGGCAACCACCGGTTGCGATTTTCTCGAAGAGCATGGTCTTTGTCTCCCCTGATCTCGTTGCATCACTTTCGCGGCGATTCTACGTCGCTTTCACTTGCTCAACCCGGCCGCGACGCTGGAACGCAGCACGCCGCCTCCAGGTGATCGATGATCTCCTGCTGCAGCACATCGGGCGGGGGCAGGTCATCCAGGTTGTCCAGGCTGTCATCCTTCAGCCAGAAGATGTCCAGGCTGGCCTTGTCGCGCGCGATCAGCTCGTCGTAGCGGAAGATACTTGAATCGTTCGGCTTCGGTGCGCTCGTGGCGATTGTCCGGGTTGTAGCAGGCGATGAAATCCTGCAGATCGTCGAGCTTCAGCGTGCGCGTCTTCAGCGTGAAATGCTTGTTGGTGCGCAGGTCATAGAACCAGACGCCCTTGGTATGTATCTGTGCCGTCCTTGGGCTTGGCATCGAAGAACACCACATTGGCCTTCACGCCCTGCGCGTAGAAGATGCCGGTGGGCAGGCGCAGCACGGTGTGCACATCGCAGGTCTCCAGCAGCTTGCGGCGGATCTTCTCGCCGGCGCCGCCTTCGAACAGCACGTTATCGGGCAGCACCACGGCGGCCTTGCCGTCCGACCTTCAGCATGCTGACGATGTGCTGCAGGAAGTTGAGCTGCTTGTTCGAGGTGGTTTCCCAGAAGTCCTGCCGCTCGTAGGTCAGCGCGTCGCGGTCTTCCTCGCCTTCCTCGTTGGTGATGGTCATGCTGCTCTTCTTGCCGAAGGGCGGATTGGCCAGCACGTAGTCCAGCCTTGCGCTTGGGTTCGGCGATCAAGCGCGTCGAGCGCTCCACGGAGGGCTCGCCATCCAGCTCGCCGATGTTGTGCAGGAACAGGTTCATCAGGCACAGGCGGCGCGTGTTGGGCACGATCTCGTTGCCGTAGAAGGTCTTGTCGCGCAGGAACTCTTTCTGGCGCTTGTCCAGCTTCGCGCCGGGTCGCGTCAGCCAGTTGTAGGCACCCAGAAAGAATCCGCCCGTGCCGCAGGCCGGATCGGCAATGGTTTTCATCGGCTCGGGCCGCACGCATGCCACCATGGCCTCGAATCAGCGCGCGCGGCGTGAAGTACTGGCCGGCGCCGCTCTTGGTGTCCTCGGCGTTCTTCTGCAGCAGGCCTTCGTACAGGTCGCCCTTGGTGTCGGTGTCCAGGCTGATCCAGTTTTCGGCGTCGATCATCTGCACCAAGCGCGAGAGCTTGGCCGGGTCCTGAATCTTGTTCTGCGCCTTGAAGAAGATCGCGCCCAGCATGCCCGGCTCTTGCCCCAGCCCGTGCAGCGTGGCGAGGTAATGCGCTTCCAGCGGCTCGCCGGTCTTGCTGCGCAGGCTGGCCCAGTCGTAGCTCTTGGGAATGTGCGTGTCGCGGTTATACGGCTCCTGCGCGTATTCGTGCGCCAGCTTCAGGAACAGCAGGTAGGTGAGCTGCTCCAGGTAGTCGCCATAGCCCACCCCGTCGTCGCGCAGGGTGTGGCAGAAGTTCCAGACTTTCTGGATGAGGGTGGAGGTGTTCATCGCGCCATTCTCGGTTGTAGGCTCATGAGAGAAAAGGCTTTTATGCCAAGCGCCGCACGCCTTGACAATTTTCCGGTTGTGCGGCGGCAACCAAATTCACTAAAGTTCGCTCCGGCGGATAAGTCCTGTTGCGTGCCCCAGACGTTCCCTTCCATCGGTTGGCTAGAGTCTGAGGAAATTGGCGTAACAGGCGCCGCCTTTTTTATTGCCCTTAATCGCGCAAATACTCTGTCTCGAAGGCAATCCGCGCGGCGTATTCCCAGTACCAGGCCAAGTCGGTGTGCTCGTACTTGCGGAACACACCCCAGCAGAACAAATCCACCGCCTGCAAGCCTGCGTTCTCGTGCGAATGTTCGTGTGAAATCCTCAGCGGCACATCCAGCGGCAACATGGCATCCAGTTGATTGCCCAGATACTGGTTGAAATCCGCCATTTCATCCTTGTTCTTCGAGCGATCCACAACCAGCGTCACGACACTGCGCACGGCATCGTCAAATCGACCTTCTCCAGCAGAAAACGCGAAATGTAGTTGTATAGCTTCTTCTTGCCTGTCCGCGAAGTCAGGTGCTCATACACACGTCGTTTATTCACTGCCACGGTGTATACCCGCCACCCCAGCTTGGGCGCATGACGATAGAAATAGCGCTTGATTTGCAGCGTCGTGTTCGTACCCTTCAGTTCCGACACCATGCGCTTGCGCTGGCCCGGACTATTCAACTTGTTTTTCAGCGTGCGGCGTACCGCCACTTTGAACCCGCGAGTAACTTCACCTGAATCACAGGCCAGTAGTGTTACCACAAGCTTTTCCGACGGCCGCTTGTGCGCGAAATCAAAGCCCAAGTCTCCCGACTCGTCCAGGTAGATGATCATTCCTGATCTCCATAGAAGACGCGCCAATTCTACTTGCAATAATTCCTGTGAGTATCTGGAAATCGGGTCACAACGCCGGTAACATTCCGCCTACAGGCAAGCGTGAGATTGGTAGAGGTCGCCAATAAAGCGACAACCCTAACGGGCCGGACCCTCGAACTCAGGGCCTGTACATCCACCAGCAAAGGTCTCGAAACACGGCCCTCGCCTCTACACCTTCGGATGCACGCGAGGGTTCTTATTTTTCACTGCAATAACCATCGGCGAATTCGCCTGTTGCATCACAAAACTGGCCGTCTCTACACTGCGCGGCAAGTGGATTGGGGGTTCCCGGTCGGCGTCATAAACCTCGGTGGGTTCACCGGGGTTTTTCGCTTTCTGGGAGGAAACCGTACACCAACTCAGCTCCTCACCACCAATCACGCGCGCATGCTGACCTTATTTGACTTGTGCTATTTTTCTATTCGCCACATGAGAAGTGCGCTCCGCGTAATGCGCTCCAGCAGCACACTGGCGGGTTCGTCGTTCGGGTCTTGCGGCACTAGTTGTCCGGAGAACGCGGCTTTGAGGATATTTTTGCGTTGGGCGGCGGATTGTTTGAGTGCAATTTCGATGGTCGGAAGACTGCGGGATTCATCATCGACACATCGAACAATTGAGACCTCAAATTGTTCTGCAATAGGTGGGACTGGCATAATTGAGTCTTCGTGATATTTTGGCCGATGAATTGGCTCGAACAATAGCCTTCTTGCGCCAAGGCCAAGGTTCCAATTCACCCAGTGCCATTCAGCAAAGGCTTTATCCGATAAGTTGAGCCGGCGACGTTGCCTATATTGCGTTAACACCAATAACCAGCAGCTCCATCTGTCAGGTAAATATGGTCCGCAAGCATCACCTACGCGACCAATAAGATTGTAATCTGTCGCCCTCGTCTTTAGAGTCATGTCGAATCGCAGATACTCACATTGCTCACAAAATCCGGAACGCCACCATGTCTGTATTGGCTTTTGCGAAGGCATGGAATCATCGTTGCCAGTAAAAAAGATTCGAACTTGCCCACACCCATCCCTCCGGCAACGACGGCAGATCGGTGGTGTCGGGTTTGACGGGCTCTGGGTATTTGGCTTGCCAGTCTTTGGGTGGGGCTTTGCCTTGTTCCTTGAACTTGGCGAGTTGTTTGGCTTCCCAGCGAGTGCGGCGCTCTTTGAGGATGCGGTCGAGCAGTTGTGCGCCGGTTTCTGTTGGCTGCTTTTTCTCGCCACTCGGCGGTGAGCGCACCTTCGACAGCGGCCTTGAGCAGGGACTGGCGGTACTGCGTGAGTTTGCGTTGTGCTGCTTTCAGTTCCGCCACACCGGCATCGAGGTCGGACAGCAGTTCTTCCAGCTTGGCGACGATGCGGGTTTGTTCCGTCGGTGGCGTGAGGATTTGCTCGAAGCGCCAGTTCAATACTGCGCATATTGTCCTGATTGCCAGATGCTAATGCCGCAATCTCCTGGCTCCTTGGGCCTGGCAATGTGCGAAGCCACATTCATTGGCTCGTTGGCAAATCTGAAGCGAGGAATCTTGTCGCTGCAGCATCACATGCAACTTCAAATCGCTGTGAACGATGAGCAAGCACCGACAATTTCCAAACGTGGTTAGGCGTGACAAACAGAAAGTCGCCTGATTGCACGAACAAAGCTGGATTGATCCCTTCTGCATCCTCGGTAATACCTTCCTGTTCTCGATACTCACCCCAAGTCACGGCGCTAATTGTAACCAAGTCAACTGCATCAATATGTGGTAGACGCTCGTTCGCATTGAAGCTTTTTCCGGATTGAATGCCGTCAAGAGGTCGTTAACGGATGCCCATGACCAACTATCAGGTAGCGTTTCGATTTCACTCACGCCACCAACCCCTCATTCATCTCCGCCATCACCGTATCCAGATCCTTTCCGAACAAACTCCATGCTTTCTGCAAGCCGCCCTTGTTGGCAAACTCGGCGTAGTCGAAGTCGTCGCGAGTGATGCAGCAACTGGAGGCGATGTGGTCTTTCATCAGGCGCAGCCAGTCGGTTTGTTCGGCGTTGAACGAGGTGGTGCGCTGGGCGTTGTGGCGGAAGATCCATTCCTGAAAGCGCTTATCCACGGTTTCTTTAAACGGCTTGAGTTCGTTATCCAGGCCAATGGAAAAGCGCACCAGTGATACCAGATCGGTGAGCTGGCGTTTGAGGTCCGCGCCCTTCACCTGCGTTTGCTTGACGCGCGCATAGGCGGACCACAGACGTTCGGTGGTGAGCATCAGCGGCGGGCGCGACAACGCATCGTGCAGGGCTTCGATCATGTCGAAGGTGAGTGCGCGGCGTTGATAGGGTTGCTGGTAGAAAAAACTCAAGGCCTGAATTTCGTCCTTGTGCTGGGCAATGTAGTCGGTGAAGGTCTGAATAATCTTCTGCGCCTGTGCTTCGGCCTGGGCGCTGTAACCGGCGAAGGTGACTTGGTCCAGATTCACATGGTCGATGATCTGCTCGCGCTCGCGCCGGGCGGATTCGATTTCATCGCGCAGCGCGGGGTTGTCGAAGGGTTTGCACGCTTCCAGCAAACACTGTGCACGCGCGGCATCTCCTCGGCGTCAGTCAGGTCGTCTTCGGTCCGGCTGATGCCTTTGGCTTTTGCATTGGCGATGGCAGTGCGCAATGCGATCCGGGTCGAGCGCGTTGATCAGCAGCTTGCCCAGTGTGCCCACCTCAGACGCCCCGGCCTGTTGTTCGATGCGCGCCTGCGCTTTGGGGTCGAGTTGCTTGGCCAGTCGCACCAAGCGATTGGCGAGGCTCAGATACGGTGTCTTCATCACGCGCGCCGATGGCAATGCTGGTGAGCAGGTCTTTGAGCGGCACGCCGGGTTTCTTTTCCAGCGGGCGCGCGTCGGTCTTGCAGGATTTCTCCACGCCCACGGCGTCGATCAGCACAAAGCGACTCTTGGCGCTGTCGGCGCTGTTGGAAACCTTGCTAAGTTTTCAAAGTCGAGGCTGCGCACGCCACGGCCTTTCATCTGTTCGTAGTAGCCCCGGCTGCGCACATCGCGCATGAACAACAGGACTTCCAGAGGTTTGACATCGGTGCCGGTAGCGATCATGTCCACGGTGACGGCGATGCGCGGGTAGTAGTCGTTGCGGAAGCTGGCCAGTACGCTGTCCGGGTCTTCTTCGGCTTTGTAGGTGACTTTTTTGCAGAAGGCATTTCCCTGCCCGTACACCTCACGAACGATCTGCACGATGTCATCGGCATGGCTGTCGGTCTTGGCGAAGATGAGCGTCTTGGGGGTTTCCTTGCGGCTGGGAAAGATCTGCGTTTCCACCGCGTGTTTCATGGTCTGGATGACCTTGCGGATCTGGCTGGTATTGACCACCGAGCGGTCAAGGTCTTTGCCCGTATAAGCCGTGTCTTCGTCGGTTTCGGCCCAGCGCTTCTTGCGGGTTTGCCGGTCGCGGTGGTCCACCCATTCTTTCGCTTCGAGCACGCCGCCTTTCTGGGTGAGTTCGGTTTCGATCTCGAACACGTCGTAGCCGACATTCACGCCATCGGCCACGGAGTTTTCGTAGTTGTATTCGGCGACGATGTTTTCGTTGAAGAAACCAAAGGTGCGCTTGTCGGGCGTGGCGGTGAGGCCGATCAGAAAGGCATCGAAGTAATCCAGCACCTGCTTCCACAGGTTGTAGATGCTGCGGTGGCACTCGTCGATGATGATGAAGTCGAAGTCTTCAATCGGCACGGCGGCGTTGTAGCGCACCAGCCGCGCCTTGTCGGGCAGCTGCACTTCGTTGAGCGAGGTGTCTTCGGCGGATTCGTCAATCGGCTCGCCGGACAGAATGGAGTACATGCGCTGGATGGTGCTGATGCACACCTTGGAATGCGGATCGATGTTGCTGCTGGCCAGGCGCTGCACGTTGTACAGCTCGGTGAACTTGCGGCCATCGTCCGGCGGCGTGTAGGCCATGAACTCCTGATGCGCCTGCTTGCCGAGGTTACGCGTGTCCACCAGAAACAGCACGCGTTGGGCGTTGGCGAACTTGAGCAGGCGATACACGGCAGTGATGGCGGTGAAGGTTTTGCCCGCGCCGGTAGCCATGTGGATGAGCGCGCGGGGGCGATTTTCCGCGAGCGACTTTTCCAAGCCGGTGACGGCACTGATCTGGCAATCGCGCAGGTTGCGGGTCGGGGAGTTCGGGCATGTTGTTGAGCAACCGACGTCGCAGGGTGTCGGGCTCACTGAACCATTCGGCCAGTTGCTCGGGACGGTAGAAGTGAAACAGCTCCCGTGAGCGTGGATAGGGATCGCGACCATCGGTAAAGCGGATGATCTGGCCGGTGCTTTCAAACAGGAAGGGCAGCGGCGTGTTGTCCTTGCACCATTTCAGCATGGAATGCGCGTAGCGTTCGGTTTGCAGCTCAACGGCGGTAATGTTCTCGCCCGCCTCGTCACGTTTGGCTTCAATAATTCCCACGGCCTGACGATTGACGAACAGTACGTAATCAGCCGGGCCGGTGTCGGTGGGGTATTCGCGCACGGCAACGCCCGGAGCTGCGCCCAGGTTGAGCTGCCGGGTGTCCTGAATGACCCAGCCGGCTTGTTCCAGCTTCTGGTCGATGAGTTGGCGGGCCTTCGCCTCCGGGGTCATTGAGGTTGCTCGTTGTTATTCCTTGGCATTCGCCAACTTTATTCGCTGCGGCGTTGGGACGGAAGGGATTCTTGCGGGGTCCCAACGGACATCCATTTTCTTCGCGCCCAATTGCACCCATTTAGCTTGTGCGTTTCTGTGTTACGGATTCCTGCGCTCGACCCAGTACTCGGGCGCGCGGTGTTGGTGGGCCACTGCGATGATGTAAATGCAATCCGCTTCCACCGAGTAAAGCAGCTTGTAGGGAAATCGACTGATGAGCAGTCGCCGGATGTTGCCGCGCTCCACCGGCGCGGCCAGCGGCCAGTTGTGCAGTCGTTGCAGGGCATGTCGTACTTCATCGCGCAAGCGCTTGCCCAGTCCTGTCGCCTGGTGTTCGTAATAACGTTCGGCGTCGTCGAATTCAGCCTTCGCTTCCGGCGAAAACTCAATGCGCATCAAGTGTTCCCAATTACCTGTTGTGCCGGAATGCCCTTCACCTCGCCCCGCCTGAAAGCGGCCAGCCGGCGCTCTGCTTCTTCCAGCCACAACCGGTCGATTTCCGGATCGGGCTTGTCCAAGCTGTGCAGGATTTCATCCGCCAGCGCAAAACGTTCGGCGGGTTCGAGTTCCAGAGCAGATTCCAGAAGTTCTTGCGTACCCATGGCGTTACCTGTTGTCAGCGGGTTGTCAAACAAGGCCGGTGTTCGGGAATATCTTGCACCCAAGTCTATAGCCAAATTGCACCCATTTTTCATGATGCAGTTCGAATGGCGCAGCGGTATGGAAAAAGGCCCGGAATTTTTTCCGGGCCTTTGGATTGGTGGAGGCGGCGGGAATCGAACCCGCGTCCGCAAGTCCTACACTACAAGACCTACATGCTTAGCCATCGTTTTTGTATCTCACCGCGCGCTACCCAACGGGCAGGGAAGACGCGAAGCCAGCTCAGGAGTCGTTTAGCCATTCAACCCTCAGCACATTGAATGGCGATCTTGTGAGCACTCCCCCGATTCTGGATGCACAAGCACATACCAGGCGAGGGTTAAGCGGATAAGCCGTTAGAGCGTAGTTGTCGTCGTTTGCAACTATAAGTTTGAAAGCGGTTTAACGAGAACCTTTCACCTCGGCATGCACCTGGAGCTTCGTAACCCACGTCGAAACCGGTCGCCCCCAGTGTGGCTCGGACACCCCAATCGAGTGCTCGGGCCACGGCGCTAATGTAGGGGCGACTTTGTAAATAACAAGGGCCAACAACAAGAGCAGTCGCCTCAGCGACAATCAAGAATGTGCGAAATACCGATATTGCGGCGCTCGCATTGTTCCTTGGTCATGGGCGTGTGGTTGGAGAGCGGCAGGAAGAACAGATAGGACGCCAGGAACGCGCCCATGACGCTTGCCAGAATGGCAGTGCGGTGTCTGGCAAACCATGCGTATACCTCGCTCAGGTACTGACTGATCAGGGCCAGCAGGATGTAGCTGATGATCAGTCCCAGAAAGTAATGATAGAGATACATGACTCGCAGGCTGATGATCCACAGATGCAACAGCATGTAAGCGGCATACAGGCCGGTGAAGACTTCGATGAGTTGATATGTGGCCCGGGTGCAGCGCAGCGGAATGCCGAACATCCGGTAGTTGATGATCAGCAGCAGCGAGGCGAATACCGCCAGGGTGCCCGAGTACCAGGCGAGCTGATTGCCGATCAGCTGCACATAGGCAGTCTTGCCGTCTTTGGAATCCCACCGATAGTTGATGTTGCGATCATGGAATGGCCAGTGCAGCGGGTGGGAGCCATTCTCGCCCGGCTTGTTGACATCCAGTTTGGGTACGCCCTTGTGATCCTTGTTCATGAACTTGAAATAGTCGCGGGCGATGGTGACCGTCATGCCCGGCGTCAAGGTTTCATGCTGGGTCAGATGCTGGAGGTACGCCGGTGACATGTTGGCCAGATCCTGTTTGCCGGCGCTGCTGCCGACATCCGGCAGATTGGGCGTGAGCCAGGCATGCACATGGAACACCACGAAAAACACCAGCAGCACCGAGGCGATGGCGGCGCCGCTTTTGGCGGCGAAGTCCGCCACCCACAGCGGCGCTTGCCGGTGGCTGCGCGCATCCTTGAAGTACAGCACCGGAAACAGCACCAGCAGAATGAGTGCGTTCACTTTGACCATCATGGCCAGCCCCACCAGCAGCCCGAGCATGGCGTAATGCGCCGGATGCAAGGGCGCATCGCGACGCCACAGGCGCACGAACTGCCAGAGAAATGCCAGCGAGAAAAACATCTGGAAGCTGTCCAGATGCACGGCGCGGAAGTGCACTGCAAACGCGTTCTCGAACAGATACAGACCGCTGAGCAACAGTGCATGCAGGCGATTGGCAAACAGCTCATGCAGCAGGCCGAAGAATGCCAAAGCGCCGAACACGGCAAACAGACCGGGCATGAGTCGCATGCCGGCATAGTTGAACCCGGCGGGCATGTCGCTGCCGCCGATCTGCTTGGTGGTGGTCAGTACATGTTTGTCGATATGGGTGTTGACGCCGGATAATTTTTCACCGGCGGCAATCAGCATCAGCCCCAGCGGCGGATGAGGTTCGAGGTGCGCGATGCCTTCGATATAACGCTCGGCCGAGGTTACGTGGTAGTTTTCATCCCAGAACAGATTGGCAGGCTCGCCACGATTGACCATGAAGCAGCACCAGGCGATGCCGGCCACCACCAGGTAACACAGAGCGGTCAATGGCCAGCGGCGGTTTGTAGCGACGGGATGAAAAGCGGGTGAATTGGTAGCGTTCAGCATGCTGGATAT
>CAWBTE010000014.1:0-8166 GCA_963791615.1 uncultured Pseudomonadota bacterium
GTTGATCGGCAGTCTGTGACGGGAGGCGGCGCTTGCACGGCAGGCTGTTAATATATACAGTTAGCCACGTCGCTGGTGAATTATCTGGCCAAAGGAAATAAGGACAGGGCTAGATCAGTTGATTGAGGCAAGGCCTCTCAAACTGAAAGCCGCAAGCAACGCGGACGGACCGATAAAAGCGCCATGTTTCCCGTCGCGCTAGCACGTAATCGGTTGCCGGGCGGTTATGCCGTCGTGCTGGCCGACTCAAAGAACGTATCAGTCAGGAACGCTTGCGCGCGGCGCTGGCCAACAATGCCGCGATGGTATTGCTGTACTGGGACATCGGGCGGCGCATTCTGGACAAGCAGGAGAGCGAGGGTGGGGGGGGGTGATTGACCCGCTGGCCTGGAATTGCGGGAAGCCTTTCCGAAATAAACGGTGTTCCACCGCGGCACTCAAGTACATGCGCCGTTTTGCGGCCAGTGGCCTTACTGGAATCGTGCAAGTACCGCTTGCAGAATTCACCGGGGTACCACAATGTGGCTTTGCTGGAGAAGCTCGCCAGTGTCGAGCAGCGCTTGTGGTACGCGCGAAAATGACTGGAGCATGGCTGGTCACGCAATGTGCTGGCATTTCAGATCGAAGCGCAGGCCATTGAGCGGCAGGGTACGGCCCAGAATAATTTCCCCGCAACCTTGCCGCCCAATGATTCCGACATGGCAGCGCAGATATTCAGGGACCCGTATCTGTTCGACTTTCTGGGCACCGACGCGCCACGACGAGAGCGGGAGCTTGAAACGGTCTGGTTGAGCATATCCAGAAATTCCTGCTGGAGCTCGGGCAGGGGTTTGCCTTTGTGGGCAGGCAGGTACATCTCGAAGTAGGTGATGAGGATTTCTATCTCGACTTGTTGTTCTATCACCTCAAGCTGCGTCGCTACATTGCCATTGAATTGAAGGCGCGCAAATTCGAGCCCGGTGATGGCGCGCAGCTGGGCATGTACATGACAGCCGTTGATCGGTTGCTGGCGCATCCGGACGACAAGCCAACATTGGGTCTGTTACTGGTGCGCGAGAAAAACAAAGTGTTGGTTGAGTACGCGCTGGGCGGCAGCACAAAGCCTATCAGTGTGGCCGAGTGGGAAACGCAACTGACGCGATCACTACCGCAGGAGCTACAGGCCAGTTTGCCGACTATTGAGGAACTCGAAGCAGAGTTGGCTGTTAGGGCCTGTTAACAATTGGCGCATCGCTGCGTTGGAGTCTCTGAAAGCGCCAGGTAAGGCGCGAGGAGTGAGGTTTGGTCATTCCAAATAAGCGACGAGCAACGCGGCATGGCGCTTTCAGAGGCCCAACCCGGAGGGACGGGGCCAAAGGACTCAGGACTTTGTTGCACCTCGCTTGAGTACGTTGAGTACACGGCGCTCGGTGCGTCGCGTCCTGAGTCTTTTTGACCGCCGTCGCAGCGATGCGCCAACTGTTAACAGGCCCTAGTGACAGCGACCAGAATTGATGTTCTGTTGGCGGGTTTCTATTGAGCGGGCACTGATGTCGTGAAAACGGTACCGGGTTTTCGGTGTTTCGTTGGATACCCGGGTACAGCCCATTCATGGCCCGCCACCGATAGCAAAACCCTCGATAAACCTATATATAGTCTCAGCCAATGGATTAATTCTCCGTTCGCGTTGAGCCCGTCGAAACGTTCTTGGATTTTGTGGAAGAATCCTTCGACAAGCTCAGGACGAACGGAATAAAGCAGATCTTTCTCTATTTGTAAGGTGCACACATGAACAGAAAACCTCAAGGTTTGGTGGCAGTTGCCGCGTTGCTTCTCTCGGCTACCGTTGCACAGGCTCAGGTGGGCTCACTGCAAGGTGTGGTCAATGGTGTTCCGGCGGGTACCGTGCTGGCAGTGTTCAAAGGCGATACCAAGGTTGCAGACCTCAAGGTTGAGGCGGGCGGCAAGTATTCGCTGGCGCTGAACACCGGTGTCTATACAGTGAAATGTCCGAATGGCAATACGCCGAAAATTGCCGCGCTGAATGGCGCAGCCAATGTGAATATCAATTGCCAATAAGGAAGGTTCATGGCCAGCAAGGACTCAGAGCAAGGCGAGAGCCGCGCTGAGGTGAAGACCCGGCGTGACGTCCAGTTCTGGCTGGATGTGGCGATGAAGTTGACGGTGCCGCTGAGCGCGGTGGTGGCCGCGTTGCTGGCCAACCATTTTGAGCAGAATCGCGCCCGCCTTGAGTTGATCAATCAACGTGAACAGGCCGAGAGTTCGCTGCGCGCCACCATGTTCGGTCAGCTCATCAGTCCGGTTGCCGGCAAGGATGGCAATCAGGACATCGACCCGATCCGCTATGCCGTGCTGGCGCAATTGCTGACCCTCAATTTTCATGAGCACTTCGAGCTCAAGCCGCTGCTGCAGGATGCGGACGACCGTCTTGCTGTGTATCACGGCCCAATACCTCCAGATGCAATCCAGCAGGCGCGTTCCGGTCTGCATCAAGCCGCTCATCGCGTGATTCAGCGGCAGATTGCCCAGCTTTGGGAAGATAAAGTGGGCCAGTGCCAGCCAGCTGCCACCATGGAGACTACCTTTCAGTTCGTGAGTGACAGCGAACTCGAAGATGCCATCAGCCAGTCTGCCGACGCAGGGACCTTGCTGGTGCCCAGTAAATCCCTGAAGACGTTTCTGGTCAGTTCGCCCGATTGCAGGGATACGTTGTCCATTGTGTTCGACAAGCCGGACTTTGCGGCTGAACGCGTACATGTGCTGATTACACCCGCCGCCACTGCAAAACCGGACGCGGACTACCGCTTCGATTTCGATCTGACGTCGTTTGCGTTTCCGTTCACCGACAACGCATTGCTGCCCGATGGAAACCGGTTTGCGTTTTTCGTCAAGGACGTGAGCCTGCTCGATGAGAGCACCAATTCCAAGATCATGCGCATCGGCATGCGCTGGTTCCCGCAGAACTACTATCCGCCCACCGAAAGACCCACTGACTATAAAGAATTCAAACAAGCCTTCGGTGGTTCGGCGAAATAGAGAATCCGGTGTCGACGCGCCAGATGAAGGAATCTCAACTGATTGATTTTGCATGGCTGGACAGATTGCTTCGTCGCGGACTCCTCGCAATGACGGAGTTATTAACCCGGCGGACAACAATGTCTGGCATGGCGCTGCAAGTTCTTGTGTAGGGGCGGCTCGTGAGCCGCCCTCTTGCGCCTTTGAACACAGGAAGGGCGGCTCACGAGCCGCCCCTACGTCGGATAATGTTGTCCGCCGGGTTAATAATCAGAGGTTTCCTGAATCAGGAGGCTGCCTGGAAGCATTCAGGATGTTGAGTGCCAGCCGTCGGGCCGGCGGCTCGCTGGCCATCCCCTCACTCAAACACGCTCAGAATGCTCTGATACTTTTCGACGTAGCCGCGATTTTCATTGTTGTATCTCGGAATGGCTACGGGAACGACGCTTGTGCCTATCCCTTTCCAGAGGCAGGGGCAGGTCACCTTCCTTCCTTGGGGCATTTCTCCGGGGCGGCTCAGTTCTTCAAGTTTGACGCGCATCCTTTTCATGACGTTGTAGAGCCTCGTGACGTTTCTCGGCCCGCCGTTGTAGGCGGCAACAGGAAAAATACCGAGAACATGTTTGTTGTCGCGATACGCGTTGCGAATGTCCGCACGCATTTGCAACAGCTCGATGTCAAACAGACAGATCGCGGCCTTCATGGCGTTCAGCAGATTGGTCGCGCCGCGCTCGAAGTTGGGGTCTAGTTTTGCCACGGGGCAGCGCCTGACCACCATCGCATAGGTGCCGTTGCCGCGCTTGTTGGTGAACTGCATGGGGCCGAGCGCGGCGGCAGTGGAGACGCTGTAGCGGTACGCTTCTTCGCGTTTCAGGCCGTAGTGGTTCAGCACCTCATCAACCGCAGCCTGTTTCTTTCGAATGAAGTCTGCATCATCCGTCTGTTCGATGACTGCGAGCGTGGTGATGACTTCAGCGGGCACGATGTCCGCGAGCAGCTCACCCGGAAATGCTGCGCTGGGCGCCTTGGCGAGACGCAATTCCTCAATCGCCTTGCGCGCCGTGGTCAGCAGGTATTCCTTGCCGCCACTGACAAACTGCGGGTCGAGGGTGTCTTCGGTGAAGGGTAGATAGATGATGGGCCTGGCGGTCGCGGCAACAGCTCGCCATTGTTTCTTCCTGAGCAGCGCATTGTCGAACACCGGGAATTTCCGGCCGTAGACTTTCAGCTGCTCACCGTCTTTGGAAAAAGCGAACATCAGGCGCTCGGCGCCCGTCCCCTTGATGTGCCGTGCCTGAATGCCCGGTGTGCGCACCAGAAACGAAATGGGTCGCCCGCCGGGTCGCCATCTGACTGGAGGGCGGGGAATCTCGATGTGTACAAGGGTCCAGTTTTTCTTCGCCTCGCTCCACAAGGCAAACACCACCGGACGGCCACGCAGCACTTCTCTCCGGCCCTTGCCGGTGAATACATACTCAAGTTCAACCGCGCGCAGCAGGGCTCTCGCTTCGGAGACGTGATCACTGATCACTTCATGACGGGCCTGAACGCGGCCCTGAACAACCACTTCCTCCAGCTTGCCCGGAGAAATGTTGACCGGAGGCTCTGCTTCGGCAACGGCAAATGGATCTTCGCCCTCGTCCGTGAGCGGCGCTGCTTCCTCCACCCGGGGCGAGTCCTGTGGCGCGACCGCTTGCTCTTCCTGGGGAACAGGTTCTTCCTCGATGAAGACAGGCTCTGCTTCATCGAGGCTGCCTTCCGTCGTTGCACATCCTGCCAAAAGCAGGAGAACAAGGATCAGGAGTGAAGTTGTTGCCTGGCGCATGAAGCTCATGGTCATACGATAGCGTAGCGGACTTGGAACATTCTTGCGCGAAGCGTTTCCGGAAATGCAGGTGCTTGCCGACAATCGTAGAGCTGGAGAGTGATGGTGATTTGCAGAGTGATTAACCCGGTGGACAACAATGCCTGTATGGCGATGCGATCTCTTGCGTAGGGCGCGCGAGCCGCCCTCTTGTGCCGTAGAACCCAGAAAGGGCGGCTCACGCCGCCCCTACGTCGGATAAGGTTGTCCGCCAGGTTAGTAGGTGCTTCAGTTTGATGAGCGGTATCTTTATCCCCGCTGCATTTTCAGCAGTGTCGGCACATCCAGGGTTTCTTCATACCGCTTGAGTTCGGTGGTTTTGCTCAATCGCCCCATACATGGCCATGCGATCAGCCAGCTCGTTGCCCTCGGTGCCGACGTGCGCGGCGACGTGGGTGAGGGTGAGGTCTTCGTCCTTGATGCGCTGGTAGATGGCGTAGCCGTCCTGAATGAGGTCGAGGTTCTTGATCTCGCCGTCTTTCTTCTGCCAGTCTTTCTTTTCCCAACCCTTGGCCCAGACGCTGATGCAGTTGATGGCGTATTGCGAGTCGCTGCAGATTTCCACGCCATAGCCGGCTTTGATCTCGGCTTCGGCCATGCGCAGGGCTTCGTGCAGCGCGTTGAGTTCTGCGGTGTTGTTGGTGCCCTTGGGGTTGTACAGGCCGTACCAGAGTTCGGCGAGTACGCCCTCGCGATACATCGCCACACCCGAACCAGCATTGCCGGGGTTGGGTTCGCAGGCGCCATCGCAGTAGATGCTGACTTCAGCCTGGTGCGCGACATGCGCTGCGCTGCGTTCAGCCTTGGATGGGCTGGGCTTGTTGCCGGTGCGGCGCACGATGTGTGCGCTGCTGCCATCTCGATAGGCTTGTTCTGCTTCGGTACGGCTGGGGAAGGCTTTGTAGCTCGCGCCCGTAAATTTATCGACCGATGCCAATGCCGAGGCCAGTTGTCGAATACGCCGGGTTTTCGGCCAGCCCAGACTACGTAATATTTTTGCGCCATTTTTTGTAAACAGTGGGCTTATGCCCAGTGACTCATCAGATCGAACGAGAGCTGGCGATGATGCCTGATAGCCAGCAGGTAAATGCGCGTGGCGCGGAGGGCATCAGAATCAGGTAGTCCTCGGCGATGTATTCGCGAAGTTCGGTGTTCTTGCCCATTGCCGCTTTCAGCTTGCGTAGTTTGGTACGCGCAGCGACCGAGCGTATTGGCTGATTCAGAAAGTCGCGTCCCATGTGGGGGAAGGCTTCGAGATTGGGAATCAGCTCATCAAACAGGTGGGTCACCAGTTTCCTGAACGTGCGCGCTTCGCCTTGCTGCGCCAGAAATTCTTCGATGGTATCGAGATTCGCGGCGAAGCTGGTGGTCAGCCTGACAGTCGGCCTGGCGGTGTGTCGCATGTCAGCGTTTGGGTTTGCGCGCCTTGGCAGGCGCGAGGTACCTGGTACGGCCTTCCTTCACGCTGAGGGTGTGATCGGCGTTGACATCATTCAAACCGTCGATGGCATCGTCGAGCAGGCCCAGATGAATGCGCTCGCGTTCCAGCCGGTGGTAATGATCCAGTCGTCGCGCATCAATCAGCGCCACGTAGCTTTCGCCATTACGGGTGATGATTTTTTCCTTGCCATGGCGTACTGTTAAGCCGGATCTGAAAGTTTGGCGCGCACCTGGTTCAGCGGCACTATGTCGTTGGTGTCGAAGCTCATGTCCGGATACCTTAACGGATTCGTTAAGGTGTTATACGGGGTGGTCAAGTAATGCGTCAAGTCGATCGGCTCTATGTAGGGGCGGTTCGCGAACCGCCCTCTGAAAAATTGAAGAGGGTCGTTAGCGAACGGCCCCTACGGATCGCTGAGATTGTCGAAACGCAACAAGGGTAGAGTCGCGTCAATAGTGTCCCGGTTCGTTCCATGCAAGAATCACTGGGCTTTGCATAACCGGAAAAAACAATGAGTCAGCAACCCGCCGCACGCGGCAACTCCCCGCGCCGTGTGTTGTTCGCCAGCCTGATCGGCACCACCATCGAGTTCTTCGACTTCTACATCTACGCCACGGCGGCGGTGCTGGTGTTTCCCAAGTTGTTCTTTCCCAAGGGTGATCCGACCTCGGCGATGCTGCAGTCGCTGGCCACTTTTGCGCTGGCGTTTTTTGCGCGGCCGGTGGGCTCGGCAATGTTCGGTCATTTGGTGATCGGGTCGGACGCAAGGCCACGCTGGTGGCGGCGCTGCTGACCATGGGTTTGTCCACGGTGGCGATCGGGCTGTTACCTACTTACGCGAGCATCGGCGTGCGGGCGCCGTGCTGCTCGCGGTGTGCCGTTTTGGTCAGGGGCTGGGGCTGGGCGGAGAGTGGGGCGGCGCGGTGCTGCTCGCCACGAGAACGCGCCGCCGGGCAAACACGCGTGGTACGGCATGTTTCCGCAGCTGGGCGCGCCGCTCGGGTTCCTCTGCTCCACGGGCATCTTCCTGGTGCTTGGACATCTATAAGCGATGCCCAGTTCTTCGCCTGGGGTTGGCGCATTCCGTTTTTGGCCAGCGCGGTGCTGGTGTTCGTGGGCTTGTAGGTGCGCCTGCGTTTCGGGGAAACACCGGCGTTTCAACGGCCGTCGCGAATCGGGAGCGCGTGCGCATCCCCACGCTGCAGGTGCTGACGCGGCATCCGCGGACGCTCCTGTTCGGCACATTCGGCCGTGGCCACGTTCGTGCTGTTCTATCTGATGACCGTGTTCGCTCTGAGTGGGCGACCTCCCCGCTCGGTTTCTCGCGCCAGCAGTTTCTGATGTTGCAGATGATCGGCGTGTGTTCTTCGCGCCGAGCATCCCGTTCGCCGCCGTGGTGGGCCGATCGCCACGGGCGGCGGCTGGCGATGTTGTTGCTGGCCAGCGCCAGTGGCGATCGTCGTGTTCGGCCTGGGTTATGCGGGCGCTGTTCGCGTGCCCGGCGGCGCGTGGGGCGCGCTGCTGTTCCTGGGCGGTCGGCATAGGTTCATCACCGGCCTGACCTACGGCCCGTGCGGCACGCTGGCTGGCGGAAATGTTCCCCACGCCGGTGCGCTACACCGGCGCGTCGCTGGCCTTCAATCTGGCCGGCCATCTTCGGCGCGTCGCTGGCGCCGTATGTGGCCATGCGCCCCCTGGCCAAGACACTACGGACTGGCGTACGTGGGCTATTACCTGTCGGCGGCCGCGGTCATTGACCCTGCTGGCGCTGTGGCGCGATTGGCAAGCGACCCGTTCAGGAATGATTTGCCGGGCCTTTGATTGGAAAATTCACGGAGAGACTGAT
>CAWBTE010000015.1:0-9229 GCA_963791615.1 uncultured Pseudomonadota bacterium
AGGACATGCTGGCGCTGGTCGGGAGCTTGTGATGTGTGTCAGGGCGTTGCATAGATAGAGGTGACGATGTCAGGTGCTGGGCTAAGTACTATGGCAGTGGGAGTGATGAAGTGAGCGCTGCTACACGCTCTTCACATACTTCGATTCGCATGCGCCATTTGGTTCGATAATTTTAGTCTCGCTGGCATAGTCTTCGGCCTGGGGTGGCTAAACATTGAGGGTGACCGGCATCTCATCCCACGTCCGCCCATCCAGATTCCGGCCAGTCTTTTTCTTGGCACGCCACCCCATTGCTTGAAGAAGAATGGCACACGTGCTGTGCGGCATTGGTCGCGGATGTCTGTAACCCACTCAGAATCAATCGGCCGCGCGCCGGGGCCGGACTCGCCGCCGACGATGACCCAATCGATACCTTGCAGGTTGAGATTGGGTAGCGGACCCAACAGCGGTTCGAGGGACAGGAACTTGATGCGCGCAGGCGTGGCGCGCAAATCGTCGATGCGGAAGGTGTAGTCAGCGCGTTCAACACTCACGCCCATCCAGATGTTGGGGTGCCAGTCCAGCTTTGTTGCAAGCGTTGCAAGGCGGTCGGAGCGTTTGGTCAGCACCTGGAATTGATGCCAGTGTGCCTTGGTCATCACGTCGAATACCGAGGTGATGTAATCGACCGGTACATCATGATGAAACAGGTCGCTCATCGAGTTAACAAAGATGCGCCGTGATTTCTTCCAGCGCAGCGGCAACTCCAGTGCTTGCGGTTGCAAGGTGAGATCGAAGCCATTGCGGTAGTTGGCTTGCCTCATGGCTTGCAGGCGCATGGACATGCGCAAGGCATAGCAATGTTTGCACCCCGTGCTGATCTTGGTGCAGCCGGTGACGGGGTTCCAGGTGGCTTCTGTCCATTCGATGCTGCTGCTGTCAGCCATGGTTGAATTTCCGGAGAATGTCGTTTGCGATCTTCACGGCGGTAGTCGCCCCTTTTGGGTTACCGGCCGCGAAGAACAGTGCGTACAAAGGATTACCCTTGGAATTCTTCAGCAATGCGGGTGTGGTTGCAACACCGGCAAACGCTGTGCGCAGACGTGTCAGAAAATACTCACCGATGCTCTCGAACGTCGCGGTTTTTTCCAGTCCCGGATCGTCACCGAACAGTTGCGGTGTTCTGGCCGGAGCATAGAACGCGTCGTACCAATCGGCTGTGCCAAACAGGTTGTCCAGTTGCTTGCGCCACTGATCGGGAATCTTGCCATCACGCACCAGCATCCGATTCACCGCGACGCCCATGGGGAACAATAACCACAGGTCAATGCCTTTGCTCATGGCAATGGCTTCGATGGTTGGCCACTCGATTTGCATGCCGAAGGGGTCGAGAAACAACACGGCGCGATGTTTGTGCCAGTCTGCTTTGCAGAGTTCGCGCAAGGCGATGTTGGCGTCGCCGTCCTTGAATATCACTTTGCGTCCCGGGTGTTTATCTTTGACGAGTCGCCTTAGCTCCGCGAGCTTTGCGGGATCCATTTCGATGAATATCAGGGTTGGGAATGGTGGCTCCACCGACAATGCCATGGCCGCAGAGCCTTCCAGAAAGCGCTGGTTTTCCTGGTCAATCGGCTGGTCCAGCCAGTCAAGATTGTCCGACGGTTTGGGTTCGTTGTGAGTTCTATACCCGGTGCCAGCAAACGCATCGATGTAGGCAAAGTTGAAGTGTTGCCTACTCAAAATGCGGGTGTAGGCAGAAAGATAATCACGCAGGATCGCCAGCTTCTGCTGTGTCCAGTCGCCACCGAATTCCTGGTTTGGTCCAGTGTGCTTCACCATGAAAACTCCTCCTTTGAGTGACTGGCAGTCTGATCGGCTCCGAATGCTTGCATCGGTTACTGTTATTATATACAGTAAATAATACAGCGGCTAGTGAATTCAGTTAGCTACAGGGAAATAGGGACATGGGCAAGATCAGTCGATCAGGCAAGACATCTCAGTCGTCCGAAAACCGCAAGCAACGTGGGGCGACTGATAGAAACGCGATGTTTCCCGTTGCGCCAGCACGTAATGAGTTGCCGGGCGGTTATTCCGTCGTGCTGGCCGATCTCAAACAACGTATCAGTCAGGAACGCTTGCGTGTGGTGCTGGCCAGCAACGCCGCGATGGTATTGCTGTACTGGGACATCGGGCGGCGCATTCTGGACAAGCAGGAGAGCGAAGGGTGGGGCGCGCGGGTGATTGACCGGCTGGCCTCGGATCTGCGGGAAGCCTTTCCGGAAATGAAGGGTTTTTCACCGCGGAACCTCAAGTACATGCGCCGTTTTGCGGCCGAGTGGCCTGACCGGCTAATTGTGCAAGCACCGCTTGCACAATTGACCTGGTACCACAATGTGGCTTTGCTGGAGAAGCTCGCCAGTGTCGAGCAGCGCTTGTGGTACGCGCGAAAATCACTGGAGCATGGCTGGTCACGCAATGTGCTGGCATTTCAGATCGAAGCGCAGGCCATTGAGCGGCAGGGTACGGCCCAGAATAATTTCCCCGCAACCTTGCCGCCCAATGATTCCGACATGGCAGCGCAGATATTCAAGGACCCGTATCTGTTCGACTTTCTGGGCACCGACGCGCCACGACGAGAGCGGGAGCTTGAAACGGGTCTGGTTGAGCATATCCAGAAATTCCTGCTGGAGCTCGGGCAGGGGTTTGCCTTTGTGGGCAGGCAGGTACATCTCGAAGTAGGTGATGAGGATTTCTATCTCGACTTGTTGTTCTATCACCTCAAGCTGCGTCGCTATATCGCCATTGAATTGAAGGCGCGCAAATTCGAACCCGGTGATGGCGCGCAGTTGGGTATGTACATGACCGCAGTTGATCGGCTGCTTGCACACCCGGATGACAAGCCAACGCTAGGATTGCTCCTGGTGCGCGAGAAAAACAAGGTACTTGTGGAGTACGCGCTGGGTGGCAGCACAAAGCCCATCAGTGTGGCCGAATGGGAAACGCAACTGACGCGATCACTACCGCAGGAGCTACAGGCCAGTTTGCCGACTATTGAGGAACTCGAAGCAGAGTTGGCTGTTAGGGCCTGTTAACAATTGGCGCATCGCTGCGTTGGAGTCTCTGAAAGCGCCAGGTAAGGCGCGAGGAGTGAGGTTTGGTCATTCCAAATAAGCGACGAGCAACGCGGCATGGCGCTTTCAGAGGCCCAACCCGGAGGGACGGGGCCAAAAGGACTCAGGACTTTGTTGCACCTCGCTTGAGTACGTTGAGTACACGGCGCTCGGTGCGTCGCGTCCTGAGTCCTTTTGACCGCCGTCGCAGCGATGCGCCAACTGTTAACAGGCCCTAGTGACAGCGACCAGAATTGATGTTCTGTTGGCGGGTTTCTATTGAGCGGGCACTGATGTCGTGAAAACGGTACCAGGTTTTCGGTGTTTCGTTGGATACCCGGGTACAGCCCATTCATGGCCCGCCACCGATAGCAAAACTCCCGATAAACCTATATATAGTCTCAGCCAATGGATTAATTCTCCGTTCGCGTTGAGCCCGTCGAAACGTTCTTGGATTTGGTGGAAGAATCCTTCGACAAGCTCAGGACGAACGGAATAAAGCAGATCTTTCTCTATTTGTAAGGTGCACACATGAACAGAAAACCTCAAGGTTTGGTGGCAGTTGCCGCGTTGCTTCTCTCGGCTACCGTTGCACAGGCTCAGGTGGGCTCGCTGCAAGGTGTGGTCAATGGTGTTCCGGCGGGTACCGTGCTGGCAGTGTTCAAAGGCGATACCAAGGTTGCAGACCTCAAGGTTGATGCGGGCGGCAAGTATTCGCTGGCGCTGAACACCGGTGTCTATACAGTGAAATGTCCGAATGGCAATACGCCGAAAATTGCCGCGCTGAATGGCGCAGCCAATGTGAATATCAATTGCCAATAAGGAAGGTTCATGGCCAACAAGGACTCAGAGCAAGGCGAGAGCCGCGCTGAGGTGAAGACCCGGCGTGACGTCCAGTTCTGGCTGGATGTGGCGATGAAGTTGACGGTGCCGCTGAGCGCGGTGGTGGCCGCGTTGCTGGCCAACCATTTTGAGCAGAATCGCGCCCGCCTTGAGTTGATCAATCAACGTGAACAGGCCGAGAGTTCGCTGCGCGCCACCATGTTCGGTCAGCTCATCAGTCCGGTTGCCGGCAAGGATGGCAATCAGGACATCGACCCGATCCGCTATGCCGTGCTGGCGCAATTGCTGACCCTCAATTTTCATGAGCACTTCGAGCTCAAGCCGCTGCTGCAGGATGCGGACGACCGTCTTGCTGTGTATCACGGCCCAATACCTCCAGATGCAATCCAGCAGGCGCGTTCCGGTCTGCATCAAGCCGCTCATCGCGTGATTCAGCGGCAGATTGCCCAGCTTTGGGAAGATAAAGTGGGCCAGTGCCAGCCAGCTGCCACCATGGAGACTACCTTTCAGTTCGTGAGTGACAGCGAACTCGAAGATGCCATCAGTCAGTCTGCCGACGCAGGGACCTTGCTGGTGCCCAGTAAATCCCTGAAGACGTTTCTGGTCAGTTCGCCCGATTGCAGGGATACGTTGTCCATTGTGTTCGACAAGCCGGACTTTGCGGCTGAACGCGTACATGTGCTGATTACACCCGCCGCCACTGCAAAACCGGACGCGGACTACCGTTTCGATTTCGATCTGACGTCGTTCGCGTTTCCGTTTACCGATAACGCATTGCTGCCCGATGGAAACCGTTTTGCGTTTTTCGTCAAGGACGTGAGCCTGCTCGATGAGAGCACCAATTCCAAGATCATGCGCATCGGCATGCGCTGGTTCCCGCAGAACTACTATCCGCCCACCGAAAGACCCACTGACTATAAAGAATTCAAACAAGCCCTCGGTGGTTCGGCGAAATAGAGAATTCGGTGTCGACGCGCCAGATGAAGGAATCTCAACGGATTGATTTTGCATGGCTGGACAGATTGCTTCGTCGCGGACTCCTCGCAATGACGGAGTTATTAACCCGGCGGACAACAATGTCTGGCATGGCGCTGCAAGTTCTTGTGTAGGGGCGGCTCGTGAGCCGCCCTCTTGCGCCTTTGAACCCAGGAAGGGCGGCTCACGAGCCGCCCCTACGTCGGATAATGTTGTCCGCCGGGTTAATAATCAGCGGTTTCCTGAATCAGGAGGCTGCCTGGAAGTATTCAGGATGTTGAGTGCCAGCCGTCGGGCCGGCGGCTCGCTGGCCATCCCCTCACTCGAACACGCTCAGAATGCTCTGGTACTTTTCGACGTAGCCGCGATTTTCATTGTTGTATCTCGGAATGGCTACGGGAACGACGCTTGTGCCTATTTCCCTTTCCAGAGGCAGGGGCAGGTCACCTTCCTTCCTTGGGGCATTTCTCCGGGGCGGCTCAGCTCTTCAAGTTTGACGCGCATCCTTTTCATGACGTTGTAGAGCCTCGTGACGTTTCTCGGTCCGCCGTTGTAGGCGGCAACAGGAAAAATACCGAGAACATGTTTGTTGTCGCGATACGCGTTGCGAATGTCCGCACGCATTTGCAACAGCTCGATGTCAAACAGACAGATCGCGGCCTTCATGGCGTTCAGCAGATTGGTCGCGCCGCGCTCGAAGTTCGGGTCTAGTTTTGCCACCGGGCAGCGCCTGACCACCATCGCATAGGTGCCGTTGCCGCGCTTGTTGGTGAACTGCATGGGGCCGAGCGCGGCGGCAGTGGAGACGCTGTAGCGGTACGCTTCTTCGCGTTTCAGGCCGTAGTGGTTCAGCACCTCATCGACCGCAGCCTGTTTCTTTCGAATGAAGTCTGCATCATCCGTCTGTTCGATGACTGCGAGCGTGGTGATGACTTCAGCGGGCACGATATCCGCGAGCAGCTCACCCGGAAATGCTGCGCTGGGCGCCTTGGCGAGACGCAATTCCTCAATCGCCTTGCGCGCCGTGGCCAGCAGGTATTCCTTGCCGCCACTGACAAACTGCGGGTCGAGGGTGTCTTCGGTGAAGGGTAGATAGATGATGGGCCTGGCGGTCGCGGCAACAGCTCGCCATTGTTTCTTCCTGAGCAGCGCATTGTCGAACACCGGGAATTTCCTGCCGTAGACTTTCAGCTGCTCGCCATCTTTGGAAAAAGCGAACATCAGGCGCTCGGCGCCCGTCCCCTTGATGTGCCGTGCCTGAATGCCCGGTGTGCGCACGAGAAACGAAATGGGTCGCCCGCCGGGTCGCCATCTGACTGGAGGGCGGGGAATCTCGATGTGTGCAAGGGTCCAGTTTTTCTTCGCCTCGCTCCACAAGGCAAACACCACCGGACGGCCACGCAGCACTTCTCTCCTGCCCCTGCCGGTGAATACATACTCAAGTTCGACCGCGCGCAGCAGGGCTCTCGCTTCGGAGACATGATCACTGATCACTTCATGACGGGCCGGAACGCGGCCCTGAACAACCACTTCCTCCAGCTTGCCCGGAGAAATATTGACCGGAGGCTCCGCTTCGGCAACGGCAAATGGATCTTCGCCCTCGTCCGTGAGCGGCGCTGCTTCCTCCACCCGGGGCGAGTCCTGTGGCGCGACCGCTTGCTCTTCCTGGGGAACAGGCTCTTCCTCGATGAAGACCGGTTCTGCTTCATCGAGGCTGCCTTCCGTCGTTGCACATCCTGCCAAAAGCAGGAGAACAAGGATGAGGAGTGAAGTTGTTGCCTGGCGCATGAAGCTCATGGTCATACGCTAGCGTAGCGGACTTGGAACATTCTTGCGCGAAGCGTTTCCGGAAATGCAGGCGCTTGCCGACAATCGCAGAGCTGGAAGGAGTGATGGTGATTTGCAGAGTGATTAACCCGGTGGACAACAATGCCTGTATGGCGATGCGATCTCTTGCGTAGGGGCGGCTGGAGCGCCTCTTGTGCCTTAGAACCAGAAAGCGCGAGCCGCCCCTACGTCGGATAAGGTTGTCCGCCAGGTTAGTAGGTGCTTCAGTTTGATGAGCGGTATCTTTATCCCCGCTGCATTTTCAGCAGGGTTGCTACATTCAAGGTTTCTTCATACCGCTTGAACTCCTTGGTTCTGCTGATCGCCCCATACATGGCCATGCGATCAGCCAGTTCGTTGCCCTCGGTGCCGACGTGCGCGGCGACGTGGGTGAGGGTGAGGTCTTCGTCCTTGATGCGCTGGTAAATGGCGTAGCCGTCCTGAATGAGGTCGAGGTTCTTGATCTCGCCGTCTTTCTTCTGCCAGTCTTTCTTTTCCCAACCCTTGGCCCAGACACTGATGCAGTTGATGGCGTATTGCGAGTCGCTGCAGATTTCCACGCCATAGCCGGCTTTGATCTCGGCTTCGGCCATGCGCAGGGCTTCGTGCAGCGCGTTGAGTTCTGCGGTGTTGTTGGTGCCCTTGGGGTTGTACAGGCCATACCAGAGTTCGGCGAGTACGCTCTCGCGATACATCACCACACCCGAACCAGCATTGCCGGGGTTGGGTTCGCAGGCGCCATCGCAGTAGATGCTGACTTCAGCCTGGTGCGCGACATGCGCTGCGCTGCGTTCAGCCTTGGATGGGCTGGGCTTGTTGCCGGTGCGGCGCACGATGTGTGCGCTGCTGCCATCGCGATAGGCTTGTTCTGCTTCGGCGCGGCTGGGGAAGGCTTTGTACTTCGCGCCCGTGAATTTATCGACAGATGCCAATGCCGATGGCCAGTTGTCGAACACGCCGGGTTTTCGGCCAGCCCAGACTACGTAATATTTTTGCGCCATGCGGTAAGGGACTTTCAGCCTGACTCAGAGATGATGTCAGGCTGAAGCCTGACCTACAGCCGGATGCACGGCAAGTTCTTCGGTGGAATTACGCAACCCGTGGGTGATCATGCGAGAATCCGCGCTGGCTCCATAACCCGTCCGGATAATAATCAATGAGTCAGTCGCCTTCTGTTGCACGCGGCAACTCCCCACGCCGTGTGTTATTCGCCAGCCTGATCGGCACCACCATCGAGTTCTTCGACTTCTACATCTACGCCACGGCGGCGGTGCTGGTGTTTCCGCAGTTGTTTTTTCCCAAGGGTGATCCGACCTCGGCGATGCTGCAATCGCTGGCCACTTTTGCGCTGGCGTTTTTTGCGCGGCCGGTGGGCTCGGCAATATTCGGTCACTTTGGTGATCGGGTCGGACGCAAGGCGACGCTGGTGGCGGCCTTGTTGACCATGGGCTTGTCCACGGTGGCGATTGGGCTGCTGCCTACTTACGCCAGCATTGGCGTGCTCGCGCCGCTGTTGCTGGCGTTGTGCCGGTTTGGTCAGGGTCTGGGTCTGGGCGGTGAGTGGGGCGGTGCGGTGTTGCTGGCCACCGAGAACGCGCCGCCGGGCAAACGTGCGTGGTACGGCATGTTTCCGCAGCTGGGTGCGCCGCTGGGGTTTATCTGTTCCACCGGCATATTCCTGATTCTCGGTGCAGCGCTCACCGATGCGCAGTTTTTCGCCTGGGGCTGGCGTGTGCCGTTCCTGGCCAGTTCGTTACTGGTGTTTGTCGGTCTGTATGTGCGCTTGCGCCTGGAAGAAACGCCGGCTTTTCAACGCGCCATTGATAACGATGAGCGCGTGCGGGTGCCGATGCTGACCGTGCTGACGCAGCACACACGCATGTTGCTGCTGGGTACGTTGTCGGCCATTGCCACCTTTGTGGTGTTCTACCTGATGACGGTGTTCACCCTGAACTGGGGCACCACCGAGCTGGGTTATACGCGCCAGCAGTTTCTGATCCTGCAATTGATCGGCGTGTTGTTCTTTGCAGCCACCATTCCGATTTCTGCCGTACTGGCTGACCGCTATGGACGACGCATGATGCTGATGCTGGCGGCGGTGCTGGTGATGGTGTTTGGCCTGTGCTTCCAGCCTTTGTTCGGCGCCGGCGATCAACTGAGTGTGTTGTTGTTCCTGTGCCTCGGGCTGGGTTTGATGGGCCTGACCTATGGGCCGATCGGCACCTCGTTGTCGGAGCTGTTTCCCACCGCCGTGCGTTACACCGGCGCGTCACTCACGTTCAACCTGGCGGGCATCATTGGCGCCTCACTCGCGCCCTATATTGCGCGCTGGCTGGCGACCCATTACGGCTTGGCCTATGTGGGCTACTACCTGTCGGCCGCAGGGCTGGTGACCTTTGTGGCGCTGTGGCGGATTGGCAATCGGTCTGAGGGATACAAGTACTGGAACAGACTGAGCTCACCCACCGATATTCACCGTCTGACCCAGCCAGTGA
>CAWBTE010000016.1:0-7254 GCA_963791615.1 uncultured Pseudomonadota bacterium
AGCGCATTCGGACAGGCAGGTAATATGAATCGAGCCGCTGGCTGCGCCATGAGTATCGTTATATAGTCGTTAATATTACGAGCTTTTGCGGCCCCGGATATGGCAAACATGGCTAAACCAGAATCAAAAACGCTCCAGATCAACAGCGGTTTATGGCTTGACCGGGCAGGAACCAGTTTTCTCGGCGGAAATCGCGTCGCGCTGCTCGAGAGCATCGATGCCTCAGGGTTCGATCACCCAGGCGGCCAAGGCCGTGGGACTGAGCTACAAGGGCGCCTGGGATGCGGTGGATGCGATCAACAACATGGCCGATGAGCCGGTGGTGCTGCGCGAGACCGGTGGACGGGCCGGTGGTGGCAGCCGGCTGAGCGAATACGGGCGACAGCTCGTGACAACTGTATCGCCAGCTCGAAGCCGGGCATCGCCAGGTGCTCGCACGCATGCAGGCCGAACAGCAGGATCCGCAGCGGCTGCAGCAGCTGCTCCAGGCCATCACCATGCGCAGCAGCGCGCGCAATCAGTTCCGTGGCACGGTGCGGGCGGTGCAACGCGGCGCCGTCAACGCCGATGTCACGCTCGACATCGGCGACGGTCTCGAGATCGTCGCCAACATCACCAGGGATCGGTGAGCGACCTCGGCTCTGAAGCCCGGGCGCGCAGCCATGGCGCTGATCAAGTCCAGCTTCGTGCTGCTGACGCCGGACCTCGACCTGCGTATCAGTGCGCGCAATCGCTTGCCGGGCACGGTTTTACGGTCTATCGTGCGTGGCGCTGTCAACAGCGAGGTGAAGCTGCAACTGACCGGTGACTCGGACCATGGTCGCCATCGTCACCAACGAGAGCCTGCGGGAACTCGGGCCTGGCGCAAGCGCAGGGCCTGTTGCGCGGTGATCAATGCCTCGCACGTGCTGATCGCGGTCAACGACTGACACTCGCCAGGTGGGGACCATGCTGCAACTCAATGCCGCGGACTGGCAGGCGCTGCAGCTCAGCCTCGGCATCGCGCTGCGCAGCGCGGCTTTTGAGCCTGTTGCCGGCGATCGTCGTCGCGTGGTTGCTGACGCGCCGGCGATTTCCAGGCCGGCTGCTGTTCGATGCCGTGGTGCATCTGCCGCTGGTGCTGCCGCCGGTGCTGATCGGCTATCTGCTGTTGCTGCTGTTCGGCATCCGCGGGCCGATCGGCGCGTGGCTGCACGAGCGCTTCGGCGTGCAACTGGCGTTCACCACCGCTCTGGCGCGGCGCTGGCCACGGCGACCATGTCCTTTCCATTGATGGTGCGCTCGATGCGGATCGCGCTGGAGAACGTGGACAGCGGGCTGGAAGAGGCGGCACGCACGCTGGGCGCGCGCCCCTTCGACCGCTTCTGCACGATCACGCTGCCGCTGATGTTGCCCGGCGTGCTGGCCGGCGCGGTAACGGCCTTCTCCGCCGGCCTGGGCGAATTCGGCGCCGTGATCACCTTTGCCGGCAATGTCAGCTGGGCGAGACGCGCACCTTGCCGATCGCGCTGTACAGCGCGCTGCAGATGCCGAGATGGCGATGCCGAGGCGGCGCGGCTGGCGCTGCTGTCGTTCGTGCTGGGGCTGGCGGGACTGCTGGTGGCGGAGCTGCTGGCGCGCGGCCTGCGCCGGCGGCTGGGTCGCGTTGACCACCGCGGCATTGGCAGGTCCTGAATGTTGCAGATCAAACACCTCAGCAAGCGACGCGCTGTGTGGTACTTCGCGCTCGACGAGACTGTCGCTGAACGCGCCACGCGGCGTCGTCGCGCTGTTCGGCCGTTCCGGTTGCGGCAAGAGCACGGCGATCAATCTGATCTCCGGACTGCTGCGTCCGGATGCCGGGCGCATTTGCCGTCGGCGACGAAGTGCTGTTCGTGAACGCGAAACGCCGGCATCGACGTGTCGGCCGAGCGGCGCCGGATTGGCTATGTGTTCCAGGACGCGCGCCTGTTTCCGCACTACACGGTGCGCGGCAACCTGCGCTACGGACAGCGGCGCGCGCCGCCAGGTCAGCAACCCTGGATCGAGTTCGACGCGGTGGTCGCATGCTCGCGTTTGCAACCGCTGCTGCAGCGACGTCCCGCGCAGCTTTCCGGTGGCGAACGGCAGCGCGTGGCCATCGGGCGCGCCCTGCTGTCGCAGCCGCGGTTGCTGCTGCTGGACGAACCGCTGGCGTCGCTTGATCTGGCGCGGCGTGAGGAACTGCTGCCGTATCTGGAGCGGCTGCGCGACCAGCTGGGGCCATCCCGATGGTGTATGTCAGCCATCAATACGACGAGGTGCTGCGCTCCTCGCCATGCATGTCGTGCTGCTGGAGCAGGGGCGGGTGATCGCGCAGGGCAGCGTGCCGGCGATCAGCCTACGGCCGGAATTGCGCACGCTGGTCGGCCCCGATGCGATGGGCTCGGTGCTCGAAGGCGTCGTGCATGACATTGATCACCACACCGGTCTGGCGCGAGTTGCCATTGGTCATGGCCATATCAACGTGGATGCACAGGCACTACAACCGGGACAGCGTGTGCGTCTGCAACTGCTGGCGCGTGATCTGATCCTGGCGCTTGCGCCGCCACAGGGTCTGAGCGTACGCAACATGCTGCCGGGCCGGATCACCAGACTGACGCCTGATGAACGGCATGCCATGCTGGTAACCCTTGATGTCGGCGGTGTGAGCCTGATCGCACGGGTAACCACCAGCGCCGCCACTGAACTGCAACTGCGCAGTGAGCTGTCCCTGTGGGTGCTGATCAAGGCGGTGACCCTGCGTGGCCATGTATATCCCGGCGCTGCTTTTTTCAGTCACTGACCAGAGTCAGTTAACTGCTCACATGAAACCTCTCAAACATCTTGCTGCATTACTGCTATCCACGTTGTTCGTCATTCAGGCACATGCGACTGAAACCACTTCCCCACCCTTACTGGTGTACGCCGCAGCCTCACTGACCGACGTACTGGAAGAACTGGGTACGACTTACCAGAAACACCAGCGGCCAGACTGTCAAATTCTCCTTCGCCTCCAGCGCCACGCTGGCTCGCCAGATCGAAGCAGGCGCCAAAGCCGACGTCTTTGTTTCTGCCGACAGCGAGTGGATGGACTATCTGCATAACCGTCAGCTGATCAATACACGATAGTCGTCGCAACCTGCTCAGTAACCGGCTGGTGCTGATTGCACCGGCGGACAGCAAGCTGCAACTCACGATTACAGCGGGCTTTGCATTGGTCAGCGCACTGGGCAAGGGCCGCCTCTCAATAGGCGACCCCGATTCTGTGCCAGCCGGCAAGTACGCGCGCTCGGCACTGACCAGCCTCGGCGTATGGAATGACGTTGCCGACAAAGTAGTGCGAGGTGATTCAGTACGCACGGCGCTGGTATTTGTGGAGCGTGGTGAAGCGCCGCTGGGCATCGTGTATGAAACCGACGCCTTGATCGACAAGCAGGTGCGAATTGTTGACTACTTTCCTGCCAGCTCGCACACGCCCATCGTATATCCAATTGCCCTGACTGCCCCCGCTAGCAGCGGCGCTGACAAGTTCATCGACTTTCTGCGCGGCTCAGCTGGCGAAGCGGCTTTCAGAAAATATGGCTTTACGGTGCTGAAGTAGCCACCCCACTATCCCCCGGTTTCTAACAGTCTCCGCAACTGCTCATCAGATAGCGTGACGTGATAGAACTCCTTGAAGAAGCTGCGCATGTCAGTCAAGAACGCGGAATCGAAAGGTCGGCCCGGCAGCACATAGGCCAGCCACATCAAGCCCATGAGCCGGTTGACTGATGGTGGACGCGGCCCCCAGCCAAAGGGTAGTGCGGGTGGCGCATACACACGACCATCGGCAACGGCCTTGATGGATCGCCACGCTGCATCACTGCGGATGCGTGCGGCCGCAGCCGTGTTCGCAGCAATGATGACGTCAGGATTCCAGGCGCGCATGTCCTCAACAGTGATCGGCCTCATGGGCGCGTTACCAGCCGTGCCCGCCACATTGAGCGCACCCAGCAGTTTTACGACCTCTCCGTTTCTTTCATCCTCAAGGCAGGGAATGGCCGCGTCGGTGGAACATGCGATATACACACGCGGGGCATTCGCTGTTTTCAGCAACACACCTCGATACCTAGACAGAATGCCATCGACTTGCATCGCCAGCTGATCGCCGCGACTTTTTACCCCCAATATCACACCCAGCTGGCGATATGCCGCAGGAATACGCTCGATGCCGCCATCCAGAATAATGGCGGGAATGTCGGTGCGCTGCTGCACGTTATTCACGGATGCTATGTAGTCATCCTGCACATCACCGTAATCAATGTAGATGTCAGGTTTAAGCGCCAGCAGCTCGGTATCGTTCTTCGCATCATCCGGGTCTGGCAAGCGCATGATTTGCACGGGTGTTCTGAATTCAGGGGGCATGAATTCCAGTGCAGCCGCAATTGGCATGTGATTGCGGCCAACCAGCTTGTCGGGAGCCAGCGTATACAGCAGCACTTCGGCAGGCGCACCGGCTGCGAAAACGCGCGCGACCTTGTCGGGCAACATCACCATCCGCTGCGCGTCATCAACAAATGTTTGCTGAGCGCTTGCCTGCGTCAGAACAGCCAGAAACAAGGTCAAGTGCAAGGCCGCAAGCGATACAGAATTCCTTACCGATTTCATGACTAAGCCACCGTTGGTTAGAGCCCATGAGCCAGATTGCGCTTGACTGTGTATTCGCGCCCGCTATAGCTTAATGTATATAACGATACATTCAAGCCTTTCCCATCAGGAATAATCATGCGGTCACGTCAGTTTTCAGTTAATACGCTATTGAACACAATACTACTGAGCACACTTACCGGTACTACGGCTGTCGCACAGACCAGCATGGCAGCAGCGGATCAGTTCCTGCTGGGCGAAGTGGTAGTGACTGCCCGAAAGCTGGATAACACCCTGATCGGTGGCGCCGAAATCGGGCAACAGCAACTGCGCACCTTCGGCAAGACCACGCTTGATCAAGCACTCGACCTCATTCCCGGCGCTTCGTCCGCCAACACCGGCGGCTCGCGCAACGAGCGGCTGGTTTTCATTCGTGGCTTTGATCGTTTTCAGACCACGCTTTCCATTGATGGTGTACGCGTCTTCCTGCCCGCCGACAACCGCATCGATTTCGCACGCTTCCTTACCGCTGACTTGTCGAAAATCCAGGTATCCAAAGGTTATGTTTCCGTACTGGATGGTCCCGGAGGTCTGGGTGGTGCGATCAATCTGGTGACACGGCGCCCAAGTGAAGCGCTTGAAGCGGAGGTCGTCACCAACGCCTCATTCGATGGCGACGGTTCGTACAATGGTTATACGGTGTCAGGGCGCATTGGCACGCGTCAGGAGCGGTTCTACTTACAAGTCAGCGGCGTCAAGGCACAACAGGATCACTGGAAACTGGCACAAGACTTCGCACCCACCAGCCTTGAAGATGGCGATGAGCGTGACCATTCCGATAGCAACGATTACCGCGTCAATCTGAAGGCGGGCTTCACACCAAATGCAACTGATGAATACGCTCTGAGCTACACCAGGCAGGTTGGCGAGAAAAATGCGCCTTATCACGTCACCGACACCGCCAGCACGCGCTACTGGGCATGGCCATATTGGGATATCGACAGCCTGTACTTCCTGTCCAATACCCAACTAAGCGATGCCACCTACTTGCGCACCCGCGTCTACGTCAACTCATTCGATAATGCACTGTATTCCTACGACAACGCGGCACAAACCATTCAGTCGCTGCCGCGCGCCTTCCGCTCCTACTACGAAGACCGCGCTTATGGCGCACGCGCCGAGCTGGGTACGGAACTGACTGACAACAATACGTTGCGCGCGTCGCTGCATTACCGACGTGACCAGCATGACGAATGGCAGGAAGGCTTCGTGCGCGTACCCGCGTCAGGCTCGCCATTCGCGAATCTGCCTTACACGGAATCCAGACAGACAACTGAAGAGGACACTTACTCCATTGCGCTTGAAGATACGCAACAGTTTGATTCAATACTCGAGCTGGTAACCGGTGTTTCATACGATTGGTCTGATTTGCTGCGCGCCGAAGACATCAGCGTGTTTGTCACGGGTTCGACCATCAATCTGCAGCCGATCGGCTATACCCTGCGCAACGCGAATGCGTGGAATGGTCAGGCGACAATTAACTATCATTGGACGGATACCACGCAATTGCACGCCAGCATCTCATCGCGCGCCCGGTTTCCGACCTTGTTTGAACGCTTCAGCTCGCGGTTCGGCACGGCGGTGCCCAACCCGGATATCAGACCGGAACGCGCCACCAGTTTCGAGATTGGTGGCGAGACGGACATCGGCGCTCATACTCATCTGAAAACCGCACTTTTTTACAGCAGGCTTACCGATGCGCTTATCTCAGTACCAGTGCCATTCGGCACACCTATTAATGCCACCTTGAATCAAACCCGCAACGTGGGCGATGGCCGGTATTACGGCGTTGAATTGTCAGCAGAAACGCAGCCTGCAGAGTCGTTGCAACTAAGCGGCAACTACACTTACCTGCAACGCGATCTAACTGATCCGACCAATGCTGCATTTCGCCCGACGGGCGTACCCACTCACAAGCTATTTGCCAATGCCGATTGGCAAGTGGCCAATAGGATAAACATCACGCCCAGCATTGAATGGGATTCCAGTCGCTGGACAGTAACTTCAAGCTCGGCGATTACACCACTACGCTACTACCGCACCGGCAGCTTCACGTTGGTCAATCTTGCTGCCAGCTGGACATTGAATAACCATTTTGATGCGCTGATCGGCGCTCGCAATTTGCTGGATCGCAACTATCAACTGGTGGATGGTTTTCCGGAACAGGGCCGAAACTTTTACGTCAGTGTGCGCGGGCGCTACTGAGGATCAGACTGCCGTTACAACCTGTTACCTGCCTGCTTCCTGAAATCGGGCGCCGAACGCGGATGCAAACCCAACCGCTCCTTGAGGGACTCAATCGATGCAGGCCCACGCCAGTTCGGTGAACACTCCCAGTTCGACAGCACTCAACAAAGTTTTGGGAGCCCAAAACGCCAGACCGGTCTGCAGAATCTTGCCGGGATCAGGTTGATCCTGCATGTGTTTCTCTGCGAAACGGAACTTCAGGTTTGGGCGCAGTAAATGACAGGGTTATCTAATCTACATCGCGAGGCAGATACCCTAACAGTCCAATGCACTGACGCCGCAGCCGGACTCCGATTTCTCCGTTCCTGTCGTGTGCAACCT
>CAWBTE010000017.1:0-157500 GCA_963791615.1 uncultured Pseudomonadota bacterium
CCGCCGTAATCAAGGCTTTCAGCGTCGGATACTTGTTGCCGAAGCGTGCGCCCAGATCGACGATGCCTTGGTCGGTGATGACGCCGTAGCTTTCCTTGCCATCGGATTTGAAGCTCAGATAACGCATATTTACTACTCCTCAATCTTCACTGGCTCAGGGGCAAGCTGATTTACTTGTCATTTCGAACGCAGTGAGAAATCTTGCAAGCGATTGGTAGTCTGGCATCCCGGCGAAGAAGGATTTCTCCCTTCGGTCGAAATGACAGCGGGGGTTGGTCGGACATTCCTTAAACCAGACCGGCGTACGAACCACCGTCCAGTTGCAGATTTTGTCCAGAAACAAAGCCGGTCTGTGCGCTGCACAGGTAAGCACAGGCATCGCCGAATTCCGATGGCTCACCCAGTCGCTTGGCGGCAATGGTGGAAGCAATTTTAGCGCGCGCTTCTTCGCGCGTGATGCCTTCGGTCTTCATCATGCGTTCTGCCATGTACACCTGACGATCAGTGTCGAAGCGTTCCGGAAGCAGATTGTTGATGGTGACGTTGTCGGGGACGCTTTCACGCTGCACGGATTTGCTCAGCGCAGTCAGGCCAGCGCGTACTGCGGCCGACAGGCCCATCTGGATGCTCGGTGACTTCACCATGGCCGAGGTGATGTTGACGATGCGTCCAAACTTGCGCTGCGCATGCCGGGAATGTAGTACTTGATCATCATCGCCGGCGCCAGCAGGTTGGATTCGAACGCGGCCTGCCAGTCGGCAATCGACCAGTCCTTGATGCGGCCCGGCTCGGGTCCGCCATTGTTGTTGACCAGAATGTCAGCCTCAGGGCAGGCGGCAAACACAGCTTCGCGACCAGCTTCGGTGTTGATGTCGGCCTGAATGATAGTCGGACGTTTGCCCGTGATGCTTTCGATTTCGGCTGCAGCCGCTTCCAGCGGTTCCAGATTGCGGCCATTGATGTAGACGATGCAGCCTTCGCGGGACAGTGCGGTTGCACAGGCCTTGCCGAGGCCACGCGACGACGCACATACCAGAGCTTTCTTACCGGCGATACCAAGATCCATAACAGTTTCCTCTATTTCTCAGGGCGCGACTTTTGCTTTCAGGCGCGGATAAACGTTCAGAATGTTGTTGAAGAAAAGGTCCTGACGACTGTACTCAGTCCTTGCGCCGGGGTACAAACGGCGACGCATGCTTGGCAAAGCGCGGCGTAACCTTGTCACCGTGGTCATGCGCCATGTCGGAATCGACGCGATGCGAACCGAAGGCACTTTTCGCGGTCATCTGCTCAAGCGAAATCCAGTGCTCGTGAATTTGCTCAAACGGACTCATCCAGTAATCAAACAGCTGCGAACCCAGCGCGTGCCGGTTGATGCCGCGGATGTGTTCGTATTTGCCCTTTCTTTGCAGATGATCATGCCCCATGAAGATGTCGTCGGATTTCTCGACCTCGAACGACACATGGTGCGCGCCGGCTTCAGGGTGGCGCACGACGAAGCTGATGTGGTGATCCACCGGCGTATCGCCGTGATCGAGACGTGAGAACACGCCGAGCCGGTTTGCGGGCGTGCCTGCGTAGATTTCGTCGGACGGGATCAGCTTCAGTTTCTTGTGGTACCAATCCAGCGTTGTGTCCATGTTCGGCGAGGTGATGACACCATGGCTGACACGCCGGATGCGCGACGGCCCGCGGCGGACGCTGGCCCCTTCGGTGCCGCGGATGTGTTCACGCGGCGGTAGCGGCGCTACTTTCTCGCGTCCACTTACGATTTCAATTTCGAAGTTGTCGGGAGCGGACAGGATGACACGCTTGCCGCCGCCGGGTTCGTTTATCTCCTCCACAGCCTTGGCGTCGCCGGACTTCACAAAGTCGTGCAATACGGATTCGTCAACGGCGTCGTAACCGAAAGCAATCGTGCCCGGCTCGCCCAGCTCCGTCACATGAATAAATGGCTGTTGATCGATCCCGCGCATGTACAGCCGCTTGCTGTCGCGATGCACCTTGACCAGGCCGAAGGCCTCGAGAAACTCCTGCATCACATCGAGATCGGGTGCGCGCAGACGCGCATAAGCAATACCTGTAATTGGCGAAGTCATAATTTACCTTCAAGCAATGCCGGCGAGAGCTTCACGTACTGAGCCATATAACTCGTCGGTGGTGAAAGATTTCGGAATCAGTCCCTGCGCCACCGCATAGCGAATGCCGATTTCCACGGCGTTCTTTACGTTGGCGAAGCCATGTGGTTCCAGCACCTGCGCGCCGGGCTGTGGTTGGCCTTCAGCCGCCACACGACTGGCAATCAGCGACTTGTACACGGCGCGCACGATGTCCGGACGCGCATCAGCCAATTCCTTGCGAATCGCCACCATGTGATTGATCGGCACGGCCTTGTTTCGTGCGCTCCATTCCTGCGCCGCCGCTTTCGGATCATCGATCACTGTCGTCACGCGATCTTCGCCCTTGGGTTTGGCGCTGAACAGAATGGCGTCGACGTCACCGTCGATCAATGCCTGCACCAGATCCTTGTCGCCTTCCATGCGTGATACCCAGGGTGGATCTTTGGCTTCGGCTACATGACCACCGCCCTTGACCAGCCACTTCACCTGATCGGCCTTGATGCCGTAGTCGTCCATCAGGAAACCGCGCACCCAGGTCGGTGTGGTCTGCGAATAGGAGCGCATGGCCACTTTCTTGCCGTTCAGATCGCTGGCCTTGAATACATTGTCGGTACGACGCAGCAGGCTGCCGTGATGGAACTTGCCGTTCATCACGAACGGCAGCAACAGCAACGGCTTGCCCACCGAGCGGGCCTGCAGAAATGTTGAAAGCGCCAGTTCGCAGACGTCGTATTTCATCTCGCCGACTGCTGTCTTGAAACCCTGCATGGCGTCGTCAATGGGAGCGATATCCAGCTCTGCGCCTTCAACCTGAATCGTTCCGGACTTGAGTCCGCTGGTCTTGGGGTAAGTGCCCAGCAGCGTGCTGAGGCGAATTTTTTCTTGCGACATGGCTTACTTTTAACCTTTCTCTCTAGCCTTTACGGGGATCAAAAAATGCGTCGGTCACTGCCGGCGCGTACTTGAGCAATTTCTGATTGTGGGCAAAGCGGATCAGCGCTTCGAGGCTTTGCAGGTTTTCTTCCAGACCATAGGGCAGCGGATGACCGACTACCTTGGCCTGCTTGAGATACCGCAGATCTTCCTTGCTGGCAGATGCACCCGACTCGACCCGTGTCCAGTAGTTGTCACGCGCCTTCAGGAAAGCATCGAAGATATTCTTTGCCAGTTCGGGATTGTCCTTCAGTACGTCATTGCGCATGGCGATCACGCCATGAATGGGATAAATCTTGGTGCGGCGGTAATAATCCGCATCGCGTTCGGCGGCGTTGTCGAAGAACTCGACCAGATCAAGCCCGCTGCCGTCACCGACGCCGGCAAGGCCAGCAAAGCCGACTTCAATTTCGCCAGACTGCATCATGCCGGCCAGTGTCTTGCCTTCAGGCGGGGTCTTCACATTGCCGGGCGGCACATAGGATTCGACGTGTTCAGCGTCATCCTTGTACCAGGTGATCTTGTCCAGATCGACGCCATACTCTTCAGCGAGAATACCGCGCGTCCATACCGGCGCAGTGACAGTGTAGGCACGCAAAGCAACGTTCTTGCCTTCCAGTTGCTTCGGCTGAGTAATCGATGAAGAACGCAGACGCTGCAAACCACCGTGACGAAACTGTCGCGTCATCGGCAGCGGCAGTGCAGTAATCGGCGCGCCGGCCTCACGAGCCATCAAGTAAGTGGTCGGCGCCAGTTCGCAGATATCAAATTCGGCGGTGCGCGCCATGATGCGATAGGCATCGGGCATGCGATCGAAGTTCTTGAATTCGAGTTCAGCACCTTCGATGGGCACCGCACCGGATCGGATGTCTTCAACCTGACCGTGCTTGCCGAGAACAATGGAGAATTTTTTATTCACTGATCTTGCTCACTTACCACGCCCCGTCAGTTTGCGGCCCATGGCCAGGGCACCGAAGTCGCGCTTCGGATAACTCATCAGGAAGCGATAGCCTTCATTGATCACGCGTTGCACGTTCTGTTCCGTCACATGCGGATTGCCGACCGGGATGTTGTAGGCCTTACCCACTTCCAGCACATGATCCATCAGGCGCAGCAGTTCGGGATTATCGTATTCGCGTGGGCAGCCCAGTTCCTGCGTCAGGTCGCCTTCGCCGATCAGCAGTACGCCGATGCCCGGCACGCGCTTGCAGATTTCTTCAAGGTTCTGGATGGCCACGGTGTCCTCGATCATGAGGATGACGAGGGTTTCGCCTTCCGGCACCAGCGGCCACACATCGGCCTTCTTGTAGTAATCGCCCTGCGACAGGCCCCAGTAACGACTCGCGGCCATCGGCGCATCGCCACGCAGACCCGCAGGTTCGTAGTTCGGTTTGTCTTTGAGGCGCGGATAACGACATGCCGCCACCGCGTTATAGGCTTCAGCAGGCGTACTGATGCGCGGCCAGACAATGCCGTATGCGCCGAGATCCAGTGCCTGTTTGGCGAACCACTGATTCATCTCGCTACCACTGGGAGGAATGCGCACCAGCGGTGTCATCGGATTGGCAATCGAGCCCATCTGCACGATTTTCTGGCGCAGCATCAGGAACTGCATGGCTTCGCGCAGCGCACGGATGTCCCACGGATTGTGTTCCATTTCGAAGATCACGCCGTCGTTGTCCGATTGCGCGAAAGCAACGGCATTCTCCACCTCCGGCATCATGAAGGAAGTGAAGGCAATGCCGGGCGATGTTTCCAGCGCACGAATGATGCCATTGAGTCGAAGTGCCATATTGATGTGTCCTCGTAGGGGTCGTTCGCGAACGACCCTTTAAATGCATTTGTAAGAGGGCGGTTCTCGAACCGCCCCTACAGAATCGCTGCACAGAAGCCGTCGCCAGCTTCAGAAGGCAACTGCTTTTCGTTCCAGCTCTCGCAACGATCTTCGGTCCACATGATCTGGCCGCCGCGCGTGAGATAGATGGCTTTGTTCGCATCGGTGGCATGAATGTTCATGCTCATGATCGTGGACTTTGCGGTTACCGGTTGATCAACACGTTTCCAGGTCACCCCCATGTCAATGCTGCGATAGAACGCGCCGGCATCGCTGCGCGAGCCAATGCTCATCGGGATATAGAAGGTTTTCGGATCGTCAACGGCCATGCGCAGATCACGACAGTAGCTGAACGGCGCAAACTGGCCGATGTCGTAGTTGTGCCAGGACTTGCCCTTGTCAGGCGAGGAAAACAATCCCATGCGGCAGGCAAAAAACACCACGCCGGGTTTTTCCGGTGAGATCACCACGGCGTGACCATCGAGGATGCCTTCGGTGAAATTGGGCGTGATGATGGCGCTGTGCAGGCTTGGATTTTTTTCCGCCAGTTCGATCAGTCCATTGCTGGAGTCGTACCAGGTTTCGCCGCCGTCCTCACTGACAATCATGCCATTGGTTTCGCAGGCGCCGAACATCAGGTCCGGATTGGTGGGATCAAAACAAATACGCATCAGGCGCGAAGTCACGCCTTTGGGGGCCTTTGAATAGTCACACAGCTCGGGCATCGGGTCCTTGCTGCCGACACGGCGCCAGCTGCTGCCGCCATCGTCGCTGCGATACACGCCCACCGATGAGACGCCGGCGAAAATGACGTCTGGCTTGTTTGGGTGAATCGATACCGACCAGAACTCTTCGTTGTTGCTGGGCACATCCAGCTTGTTCCAGTTCGCGCCGCTGTCCGTCGATTTGTACATGCCGGCGCGAGTGGCTGCGAACACGGTGCCGGGTTGGCCGGGATGCGCGGTCAGCGCCTGCACGCCCGTATTGAGCGGCATGCCGGCAGCCGGTTCCCAGTTGCCGCCATTCGCAGAGCGAAAAAGGGTGCCAAGCGCGCCGGGACGTGTGACCGCCGTGCCAACCAATAATACTGAGCTCATAAAATTCTGTCCCCAGGAAAATCAGAGAGATACGCTTTTAAAGAATCGATTCAGGCGCGCTCCCGTATCACTCACTAGCTTACCTAACGGGTGCTGGCGTTGGTCATCGAAAAGTCGCTCAAGCCATAAGTTGCCCGCATGCCTGCTTCGGCCGATCAGTGTCCTCGGCAAGCTCTTTGATACCCAGATCCATCGCCTATGGTTGAAATGCAAAAAGACCGGATTCCTGAGTGAACCCGGTCTTTTTTATATTTAGCGCGTCAACTTCTACTTCAGCTGGCCCTTGATCTTCTCCAGTCCGATCAGCCCGCATTCCTCGTCGTGCCCGCCGGGCTCGGCGCCGCTGACGCCGATCGCACCGATGATCTCATCGCCCACCTTCAGCGGTATGCCGCCGCCGAAGGCCACGAGATTCGGGTCGGCCTTGACCTTGTCCGCAACCGCGATGTCCTGCTGTGCCTTGCTGATGAACTCGGAGGTCGGCGCCTTGAAGGTGACCGCAGAATATGCTTTGCGGATGGCGCCATAGCTATGCATGGTTCGCGAACCGTCGGGGATGTAGACGAGAATCGGCTCACCCACTGAGTTCACGACGGCAATGCCCAGTGGATACTGCTTGCAGGCTTCGGCGATGGCCTTGACGGCGGTCAGCGCCACCTCTACGGCTGGCGCACGGGCCGGCTTGGGCTGGGGTGGGCGCGGGGCCGCAGGCTGTCCAGTCGGGACGGCCGGAATGCCAGTACCGGCGGGTTTGCCGTTGTCGCCGGGCATGCCGCTGCCAGCCGCCAGTGCTGATGCTGTCGAAAACAGAAAGGCTGCCATCACGGCCAGCGTTGTATGACTCTGCTGCATGATCGTTCTCACTTTTGTATTCCCGGAAGATGCATGGATCTTACGCGCTATTATTGATTCGGCGCCAGTGTGAGCGTGTGAACTTGAATCAAGAATCAACGTATGCGGGATCGCATAACTCGATTCAGACATCAGGTGCTGTCGATCAACTTGAGTGCATCCCGTGCCAGAGACATATCAACGACCTGATCAAGGGGCAGCATCGTTTTCTGAACGTTGAAATCGATATTGAGCTGCTGCATGTAACGGATTCGCTCCGGAGAAAGCAGCAGATCTGTTGCAAAGGGTTTGATCTTCTGCAGGATGTTCCACTCGCTTGCATGTTCCCGCTCTGGCGCGCTGGGGAATACCGCCCTGCGGGCACTGAGGAAAGGGTCCTGTCCCGAGGGACTCGCAATACCGATCACTTTGCAAAGCTGGGATTGACGGTAGTTGATCCGTTTGCATGAGTACAAGGGAGCGGCTCGTCGCCCAAGCAAACAAAAAAGTCCTCGTGCATGTCGGAATTGCCTGGCCTCATTCGTCAAACAGAAGGCAACGTACAAAATTGTCGCCCTCGAACGAGCTGGAGCAACCGCCATGACAAAAATGATTTTCATAAGCCTGCCTGTCACCGACCTCGCTGCGTCGATGACTTTCTATAAGGCCATCGGTTTTGTGAACAACCCCCAATTTTCGGACGATACGGCTGCCTGCATGGTATGGAGCGAGGCAATTAACGTCATGCTGCTCACCCACGCCAAGTGGCGCACATTTACAACCCGCGCAATTCCTCCATCAACCATGAGCGAAGTTGCGCTTGCCCTGTCATGCGACAGCCGCGAATCGGTCGACGCCATGAACGACGCAGCAGCTGCAAACGGCGGAACAGCCGACATCAATCCGGTTCAGGATCACGGCTCCATGTACGGTCGGGACATGGCGGATCCAGACGGCCACATCTGGGGTGCGATGTGGATGGACCTGGCAGCAATCCCCTCTGGCGGCCAGAATAAATGAGGCCGACTGCACGTTGCCAAAGCGCTTGAGACGATTCTCAGCGGCGGCTTGGCGCATGCGCAGTGAATTTATCCAGACTGAAAGAACACGTTATGCGGCTGGAGAATTGAAATGGATCAAGCGATTCTGAAATACAACGAACAGCAGGAACCGGGCGACAAGGGCATATGTGATGTCCTTGCGGGTGAGATCGACCGTGGTCTGTCTGAGGCTGAACGCAAGATCTGGCATGGGCATCCGGTCTGGTTCCTGGATGGCAATCCCATAGTTGGGTACAGCAAACAGAAGCCCGGCGTCCGATTGATGTTCTGGAGCGGGGCGGATTTCGAAGAAGCGGGGCTGAACGTAACAGGCAAGAAGTTCAAGGATGCTTCAGTCTTTTACAATGACGCTGCAGAGATCAACAAAACCAGTTTGCGTCGGTGGCTGAAGAAAGCCAGAGAGATTCAATGGGACTATAAGAATATCGTCCGAAGAAAAGGCAAGCTGGAAAGACTGAAATAAGACAACGGGGTGCAGATCACCCATCGCTGCGGGTTCCGATGCGGCACAATCTTTCCCGCAATACGCTGGACCCTGTGCAGCATGCCGAGCGCTGGGGCTATCGTCGCTACTGGCTGGCGGAGCACTACAACATGCCGGGCATTGCCAGTGCGGCCACTTCCGTGGTGCTGGGTTACGCGATCCCGGTACCCGGCACTGCTGATGCCAGGCCCTAGTTGGGCTTGCGGAATTTCAGCACGAACTGATCGGTGTGATCGTGAAGGCCCTGTTCAACGATGGCCTTGGTGCGATCGTCGGCAGGTCGGGTGAGCACATCGCTGGCCGCAACGAATTTGAACCCAGCCGCTTCGATCTCACGCCGCGCGACCGCTTCGTCCATGCGGTGCAGCGTGCCCGTTACCGCAACTCCCGCGCCATCCACCGCGCGGTGATCGATGACAAGGTAAACGCCGCCGGGTTTCAGGGCAGCAAAGATCGCCGCGTTCATCTTCGCCACATCCGTCAGAAAGTTTGCGTTATGCAGGTCGTGGTAATTGTCCGATGTCCAGACCAGGTCCACCGGCTCCGGCGTCCTGAATTCGTTAAGCGACGAGTGCAGCGCAACGACATTGCCGAAGCCCGCAAGCTGTACGCCCTGATTGTCCGGATCAATGCCACTGGCCCGCAGTCGCTCGTCGTAGCGCGTGCCGTAATAGGCGTACACCTTGCCCTGCGGCCCCACCACGCCGGAGAAGATCCGCGTGAAATAAGCCGCGCCCGGTGCACCCGGCAGCAAGTCCACGACCTTCATGCCGGGGCGGATGCCCGCGAACCGGATCAGTCCGGCCGGCTCGCGGTTCGCATCGCGGCCGACCTCCACAGCGGGGCGGTGCGGATCGGCAAGGGCAGCGGAGATATCCACGGGCGCCGTGGCGCAGGCCGCTACACCGATGGTGGCAACGGCAGAGAGCAAGAGTCTGGCTATGGTCATAGGCATGTTGAAGGTCACCTGTTCTTGTTGCTGCTTTCCATGTTTACATCCTGTCACTGCGCGTATTGCGACATTGTGCAGCCTATATCAAAAGAAACTTGCAGAGTATTGGTTGGCAGGGGATCACAAATAGAACGAATGGTGCCTGCGGAACGAATGGGAATCAACGAATGGTGCCGGGCCATAGGTTAGAACGAATGGTGCCGGGCCATAGGTTAGAAGGTATTTGAGCAAGCAGGCTTTACTTGGCGATAGCCGAAGTGACCGCCGGATTCGGTACTGGGCCATCTATCCGCATGTGTTTTTCAAGTGAACAGCGATAGAACGGTGTCGGTCCGTCGATCCGCGGGTACTCAATAAGCCAGGCTCACTTTCGCCAGAGTTTCAACTCGCTGTGTTTGGCGATGCTTAGAAAGTCCCGGTCAGTGCTCAGCATGGGTAATTTGTGACGAATGCACAATTGAGCAAGCAACGCGTCTATCGTGCCGGCTTGAACACCATGCCGGCGGCAATGGTTGCGTAGCTCGGCCGCTTCGATATGGTCTTGCCGGTCCGGGACTAGCAGCGGAATTGCCGAGAAGCGGTCAATAATTTCGATCCGTGCCTTCGGTCCTGAAAATCCCTGCAACAACTCCTGTAGCACGAACCCCGTAGTGACCACTTGCCCACCGGATTGAAGCGCGTGCCCAATTCGCCGATTTCGGGAGCATCCGATGGCGCATCACGGCGCAACGCCAGCGACCAAACACTGGTGTCTAAACAGATTCAACTGCGCGACCGCTCTGCTTTGTGTTCAAACGAGTTGTCCCACTCAAGTTTTCCTAACAGTTCGAGCACCCGCTTCTGTTTGCGTCGGGCGATGAACTCTTGCAGAGCCCTGGTGACGGCGGCTTTCTTGGTGCGTTCGCCGCTCACTTCCAAAGCGAGTTCAATCAGTTCGGTATCAAGCGATAGATTCGTTGCCATGGACCGGGTTACCGCAGTGTGTGGACACTCACACAGTAGCTCACACATTAATCTTCTGCATGCCAAGTTTCCGGAGAAATTATTCGAGGAAAACGGCACTGCGCACCGGGCACAAGGGCAATTTCCGCCGAGATGAGTCATGCCGCTCTCAGCATGGGCAGCGTAAAGTAGCGCAGCTTCAGTCTTTGCCTCCCACCACAAACACCCACCATGATCCCCCTATCCATCCTCGATCTTGCCCCCATCACTGCGGGTTCCGATGCGGCCCAGTCGTTCCGCAATACGCTGGACCTTGCTCAGCATGCCGAGCGCTGGGGGTATCGTCGCTACTGGCTGGCAGAGCATCACAACATGCCGGGCATTGCCAGTGCGGCCACTTCGGTGGTGCTAGGTTACGTGGCGCAGGGTACCAGTACGATTCGCGTCGGCGCGGGCGGGGTCATGTTGCCCAATCACGCGCCACTGGTGATTGCTGAACAGTTTGGCACGCTGGCGTCGTTGTATCCCGGTCGGATCGACCTGGGTCTGGGTCGTGCCCCCGGCACCGATCAACTCACGGCTCGTGCGTTGCGACGCAATCTGGCTTCCGATGTGGATGCGTTTCCGCAGGATGTTTTGGAACTGCTGGAGTATTTCGGAGAAGCGCAGCCGGGGCAGCGCATCCATGCTGTGCCTGGCATGGGACTGAAAGTGCCGCTATGGATTCTGGGTTCAAGCCTGTATGGCGCGCAGCTTGCCGCCGCAATGGGATTGCCTTTCGCTTTCGCTTCGCATTTTGCGCCGGCGCAACTGCAGCAGGCACTGCGCATCTATCGGGATACGTTTCGTCCCTCGCAACAACTCGATAAGCCCTACGCCATGCTGGGCTTCAGTATCTTCGCGGCAGACACGGACGCAGAAGCTGAATTGTTGGCCACGTCCATGCAGCAGGCAATCGTGAATCTGCGCAGCGGCCGTCCGGGACAGTTGCCGGCACCGGTCGCAGGTTATCCGGACTCTCTGACGCCGCCGGAAAAGGCGATTCTTGCCGATGTATTGTCGTGCTCCGCAATCGGTTCTCCGGAAACGGTGCGCCAGGCGCTGCATGATTTTCTCGCGCGCACGGCTGCCGATGAATTGATCATCACCTCCGGCATCTTCGATCACGCCGCGCGTCTGCGTTCATATGAAATTGTGGCGCAGCTGAGGGATTCGATGTGAAGAGCGCACGAGCGTGAACGACCCCCGGCCGAGGAATCGGCACCTGCTGAAGGTCAGGTACTGGATGCCCGCCTCCGCGGGCATGACGTTAATCAAATGTTCCCTGGACTCTATCTCGAAGGCGCCAGCCCTTCGGTCAGTTCGATGTAGGTTCCCCACGGATCTGTAAAAGAAGCCGCGGCAACGGTTGAATTCGGGATCTTGGTCAGTGGGCCAGTCGTAATGCCAGAACCCTGGAGCTTCGCGAGAAATACCGGCAGATTCCTCACCTCGAAGCCGATGTGATCGAGCGCGCGACCGCTGGTGTTCGCCGCAGCGGCGTCAATCGAAGAGAAAGTAAGATTGATTCCCGGCAGATCTGCCGTTTCAAACTGGGCTCGCTTGCCGGGAACCGCGCCGAATGTTTTTGCATACCAGGCCTGCATGCCCGGAATATCCCGCGTCGCGAAGTGAATGTGATGTCCGGCGACAGAAGTCGGCAGCAAAGGCTCTTCCAGAATTTCCACGCGTACATCATCGGGAGTCCGCAGGTAGACCTGGTTAGGGCGTGTCATCGGCTCCATCCGGAGACCGGCGGCCTGCCATTTCGGCAGCCAGTCCTGCATGTTTCTGACCTGGAAACCGAAATGATTGATTGCCGAGCCAACCGAGCCACCTGAAGGTTCGCCCTTATCCAGCAGCACATACATGCCGGGAAATTCGATCATCTGCAGTGCACCGCTGGCGACCGGAGTGCCACCGAGCAGAGCAAAGAAGCTCCTGTTGCTGTCAACATCGCGCACCGTGAAGTGTACGTGCCCCATCGAGACGCCTGCAGCATTCGGCGCCGCCAGCTGCGCGGAGGCGGAAGTGGTGAAGGCCAAGGCGAAGGCAAGGGCGAAGGCGAAAGTCAGTCGGATTTTCATAAGTTTCCAGATCAGGTGTTGTCGAGCAACTTGATTGCATCGCGCGCCAGCGACATATCAACCACACGTTCATAGGGCAGCATCGTTTTCTGAACGTCGAAATCGATATTGAGCTGCTGCATGTAACGGACTCGCTCCGGAGAGAGCAGCAAATCTGTCGCAAAGGGCCTGATCTTCTGCAGGATGCTCCACTCGCTTGCATGTTCCCGCTCCGGCGCGCTGGGGAATACCGCCCTGCGGGCACTCAGGAAAGCGTCCTGTCCCGAGGGACTCGCAACAAAGCGGAACAATTTTGCGTAGGCGGCCAACACCCGCACCAGGATGTCTCGCTTCGACTCAATCACCTGGTCGGTAGTCCAGCCGCCCTGGTACGTGAACTCCTGCAACTCGACTGACATGTCGCCGTTCTGGAGGAGATGCACTTGGTACGACTCGGCATCGTTTATGTAGGCGGCTGGACCGGCGCCCGCATCCACTGTTCCCGCCATGACGCCCTTGAAGACATCGGTGTTGGAGCCAATGTTGACGAAGCGAACCGACGCAATATCTACTGAATATTTTCGCAGCAGCGTCACTGTCAACTGGTGCACCAGAGATCCCAGCGCGCCCACGCCGACGATCTTGCCTTCGAGATCCTTGAGTGATTGAACATCCGGCTTGCCGCTGAACAGCGCAAGCATGGGCGTCAACGTCGCGGCATTGATGATCTTGAGTTCCGCACCGCGCTCAACGGCGGGGAACACTTGCCCAAAGCCTGACATGGGTGACAGATCGACTGTACCGCTGTAGATGCCACCCATGATCTTCGCCCCGTCTGCAATCGCGAGGATGTCCGGATCAAGGTCGAATGATTCGAGAAATTTTTGCCGATGCAGCAACTCGGTCAAAGTCAGGTTCAAACCACCTGCCGCAGTGGCGATGTGTACCCGGTCGGTTGAATGGATGGGTTGCCGTCCACACCCGCCCGTCGCGAGGAGCGCGGTGGCGGAGAGTTGCCCCAGCATCGCCCGGCGTGTAAGTGACTTGGTCATTACAGACGCCCCGGCTTGCTCAGCCATGCATCGACGTAGTCGAACGTGCGTTTGCGGGTATCGCCGAATTCCGGCCTGCAGGGGGAGAACCCGTGGTTGGCTCCTTCGACCGCGACAAACTCTTTGTCCTTTGCCGCGGCATGGTCGTACACAGTTTCCAGAGGAACGAGATGGATGGCGCAGGTTGCCGCCATGACGAGCGTCGGCACGGTGATGTTCTCAACATTGCCGGGCGCGCTGTTCCCTGAGGAACGCCAATCGATGCCACGCATCGAATCTTCAGTGAGCGCGAAATCCGCAGTGGTTCGCAGAGCCTGAAACGACAGGTAGTGTCGCACCGTAACCTGCTGTCCGGTCTCTTCGAATGTATCCCTGTCGGTCGTCATGCCTTGTGGCTTGCGAGTCGAGCGCACGATCTCGACAGGTGTGGTTCCGTCGGCCTTGAGATGCAGGTGCGCTGCGTGTGTGCGTGAGAGAAGGCGACCGTCGGCGAGATTGATACGCGCACCCATGGAGTTCTCCGCCATACCCGCGATGAAAAACGGTTCGTCATCCTTGAAGGGGCCGGTGCCGGCTTCGGTGGCACGCAGACGCGCCTGTGCATCGGCGATCAAACGTTCAGAGCGGTTGTGTTGGCCGGCCAGGAACCGCTTGAGAAAGTCATCGGTATATCTGGCGGTGTTGGTCTGCGGGTCGTATCCGTTCTGCGGCGCCCACAGATCCAGCGAGGGCTCGCGCTTGCGTGGATTGCTGTTGTCGACTGCCGGGTCGAGCGAGACCATCCGGTGCGGAGCGCCGATGTTGATGTCGAGCAACAGGATTCCATCCACCTTGGGCAGGCCGGTGAGTCCATCGCCCTTGCATGGATACAGGCGATTTGGTTGCTGGCACGCCGCTGGTCCTTTCTCGGCAATCTCCTGATAGTAGGTCAGCTCGGGGCCACCGCCGCTATGCGTGGCGAATACCACTTTCTCGACGCCGGGGAGGCTTCTTGCATATTTCACCGCCGCAGCGATGGGCGCGAAGAAATCCTCCATCGTCGTTTCCGACCCGTGGTAGTTCAGCTGCAGTGCGCGGTATCCCCGCGCGGCGAGTTCCATGCCGACGAAGTATTCGAAGCTGTTGTGGTGGTCGGGGTGGGTATTGATGGCGACGATGCGTCCCTTCGGGCTCGGCGTGGAACTCTCAACAAGTACGGCATTGGCGTCATTCGACAGTCTGACGTAGGTGGATTTCAGCTGTGCCTGCGGCGCTTGTGCTTGAACTGCAGTTTGTGCGATCAGCGTCGCGGTACAGGCGACCAGCGTGATCGTGTGCCAGCTGCGCATCACCCACCACCGCCCGTGGCCGGCGTGAGCGCGGCGATGAGTTGCTTCAGATCAGGCTGTGTGTCGATCGAGAGGATGACGTCGATCGCGCGGCGCGCGGCAGCTTGGCCGAGAATCTCCTCGGTCAGATTGAGAAACTTGTGTTGCACCTGCTGGTCCGTTGCCGGGTTCTGGTAGCTGCCCGGGGCATAGGGCATTTCCACCTTCTGCACCGAACCATTATTCAGCGTGACCTCCATGTTGCTGCCGAGTATGTCGCCACCACTGGTGGTGAGCGCAGGGTCCATCACCACCTTGATCTTCCTGATGAAAGCCAGTGCCTTGGGATCGCGGTAACGGTGTTCCTCGAAATCTTCGATTCGTACGTCGCCGTCGATGAAAGCACGGGCAAGGAGGTACGGCACACTATGGTCAGCATGTTCGCGGGTGTTGATCTCGTGGTTGAGGAAGTCCAGCTGTTGTTCGTAGCCGAAGTCACTCAGGTGCAGTGTGATGGACTTGATGTCGTCGGCTTTGACGCCGCGCTCGCGAAGCTGCAACGCCGCAGCGATGGGCGCCTGCGAGGTACCGATGCTTGGCCACATCTTCATGCAGCTTTTCATGATCTCGAAGTCTGGTGAGCGGCTACGCAGGACTTCTTCCTTGAGTCCACGACTGACGTGTTTTCCGTAGCCGTACTCCCCGTCCATGATCGTGAGTGGATAACTTACACCGCCCCGGCTGAGCAGCGCCGCGAACGTTCCATTACGCGCTGCCAGTGCTTCGGCAGTGCCTTTGGCATTCGTCAACTCGCCGCCGGCGCGCACTTCCCGCAGCGTGTTGGCATTCGAACCGGCAATGGCCAGCGCGTTCGCAATACGTTCTGAATCAAGCCCCAGCAGGCGGGCAGCACACGCCGCCGATGCGTACTGCGCTTCGATCGAGGGCACGTCGAAGCCGCGACGCTCCGAGGCATCGCGTATTTTCAGATGGACTTCATAACCTGCCGCGAGGCCCAACAGCAGGTCTTTTCCCGACAGGTTCTGCATCTCGGCAATGGCCAGCGCCGCAGCCAGGTTGATGCTGGGATGGTGCGGATAACCGAACGCCGCGTAGTCGTTGAAGTCGAGATAACGAATCTGCATCGCATTGAGAAACGCCGCTTCGTCGCAAGAGGTCTTCCATGCGGTGCCGATCACGGTGGCCTGCGGATTTCCGCCGCGAGTTCGTATCACTTCGTGCGCCACCTTCACGGGCTTGCCGTTCACGGCGCCGAGGGCACAGCCGAACGTGTCCAGCAGGAGGTACTTTGCTTTCCTGACCGTAGCTGCTGGCATGTCTTCGTAATGCATGGCTGCCAGCCAGACACCCATGTCTTCGAGAACAGTGCGTTTGTCCTGTTTGGTCGATGGCCGCTCTGCTTCCTCGCGACGCTCTTGCGCCAGCGCCGCGCCGCTGCCGGCGGCGGCGAGCAACACACCTGCGCCGCCGCGCAGCACGAAGTCCCGGCGATGCATTTGTATACGCTTCATATGTCCCCCACGCGCGGGCTCCCGGAAGATTGAGAGCAGAGAGAAATATCGAGAACCCGGCCCGCTATCTGAATAATTTGAATGAACCAAGGCAGCACAACAGTTAGAACTTATACAAGGGTACCGCTAAATACAACCCGGGTTGTTCGTCAAGTCCAGTCAGAGCGCCTGAAGCGCTGTAGTTGGCTGCGGTGCCGCGCCGTTGCGCCTCGCATGCAGGTTTTACTCAAGGAGATGACACATGACTTACTGCAGTAATGGCCGGCGTGCGGATTGAATTCGAGGCTGTGGGTCGGGCTGCCAACCCAATTTTCCCGATGCCGGACGTTGGAGTGACGGCTTCTCGGCGACTGAGCAGGTTGTCGGTGTAGTCCTCTGGCATGGAGTGGCCAGGTTCTGGTTTGGATATCTCATAGCGGCTAAAGTGCAGGGAAAGCAGGATCGCAAGGAAGGCAACGCCCTGCCCTGCGCCGTTAGCCACTTCGAGATGTAAATCCAGCCCCAGACTTTCGCAATTCCAGGATCAAGACCGCATCGCAAGTGAGTTACCCATGAGCGAAACACACGCTGCCTCAGATCAATCCAGGAAAGCTACTGCCAGTGGCTGGATCGGCTCGGCGCTTGAGTACTATGACTTCTTCATCTATGCCACCGCCGCGGCACTGGTTTTTCCGCAGATATTCTTTCCCAAGGGCAACCCACAGATTGCCATCATCGCATCGCTGGCAACGTATGGCGTCGGCTATGTCGCGCGCCCGATCGGCGCGTTCTTTCTGGGCCATTGGGGCGACACACGCGGCCGCAAGAACGTGCTGATCCTGTGCCTGTTCATCATGGGTTTCGCGACACTGGCGGTCGGCCTGCTGCCCACCTATGAGCAGGTCGGCATACTGGCGCCCATCCTGCTGGTCATCCTGCGCCTTGCCCAGGGTTTTGCGGTCGCAGGCGAAATGTCGGGCGCGAGTTCAATGATCATGGAGCATGCACCACCCGGCCAGCGCGGCTATTACGCCAGCTTCACGCTACAGGGCGTTCAGGCGGGACAGATCCTTGCAGCAGCAATTTTTCTGCCCCTGTCGTACTTCCTGCCTGAGGAGGCGTTCATGACCTGGGGCTGGCGGATTCCCTTCCTGCTCAGTATTTTCGTGCTCGTCGCCGGCTATCTGATTCGTCGCAAGGTGGCTGAAACCCCTGTATTTCGCGAGGTCAGCAAGCAGGGCAAGGTCGCGCGAGCACCGGTCATCGAGGCCTTTCGCTACTGCTGGCGGGACATGCTGCGCCTGATGTGCATGTCGCTGATGGCGGTGATCCCGGTAGTGACCTCGATCTTCGGCGCTGTGTACGCGGTGCAGCCGGCCTATGGCAACAACTTCAGCAAGTCCGTTTATCTGTGGATTCCGGTGCTGGGCAACGTCGCTGCCGTGATGGTCATTCCCTTCATCGGTCGCCTGTCGGATCGTATCGGCCGCAGGCCCCCGATCATCCTCGGGGCACTGGCTTCAGGGTTGCTGTCCTACGGCTATCTGTATGCCATCAGCATCCAGAACGTGCCATTGACCATCTGCCTGTCGCTGCTGATGTGGGGCATCGTCTATCAGTTCTACAACGCGGTATTCCCGAGCTTCTATCCGGAGATGTTCCCGACCCGTGCCCGGGTCTCGGCCATGGCCATCGCGCAGAACAGCGGTGCATTCATAGTCGCCATGCTGCCGGCGCTGTTCACCCTCGTGGCGCCGCCCGGTACGCACAACGTGCCATGGGTAGTCGGATCAATCGCCTTCGGCATCACGATCATTGCAGCCATCTCCGCCTGGAGTGCGCGCGAGACTTATCAGCTGCAGCTTCATGAGCTGGGTGCTCAGGAGCGCCGCTGAGGTTCCCGCCCATTGCAGTTGTCTTCGCAGTCATTGTCTGTTGTCGGCCCGGAGCGGCCAGTCGAGTCTCAATCCAATTTTCTCGATTGCAGTCTTACGAGTGTATTCTTTTCGTGCAGATTCCAGACATTCCGCTAACATGAGAACGTGAGAACCGCGCCGATGTGTCGATCCGTCGGTATTTTAAGAGGTAGGGAAGTTGAGGTGCGCAGGTGAATACCTGCGGATCGGCGGCCCGGGTCCGATCCCGCGTATCGCCAAGGGTTCCAGGCTCGCTGGAAGAAGGGATACGACCAAGGTGCCACCTTCGCGCCACCCCCAAAGCTGGAACCGAAATTGCTGCGGCAAATGATTCAACTCTGCCACCCGGACAAGCACGGTGATTCATCTGCCGCGACGGAAGTGACAACATGGCTTCTTTCGCAGCGGTGAGCGCCATGGACTTGAAAGACGTGTTGTTGGAAGAACTGGATAACTGGTCGTTTCCGGTGACTGACTGGGAGCTGGCGACCGTGAAGGAGATCGTGCGTCTGCGGGCTGTCTCAGTGAAGCGCATAGATGCAGCAGAATTGGAATGGATGCGCATGAAGCCGCGCGAGTGCCATGCGAACGCACGATTCTATGAAGAGAACGATCCCCAGCGTAAGTCGAAGCAGGTCATAGGCTGGTGGCCGCAGAACGGGAACTATGTGCTGCACTCCGTCGTGCGTTCCGGTGGTCAGTACCACTGCGTGACCCGGTTGACGCGAAGATGGTTCAGAGTCGCAATTCAGGTTTCTTGTTGATCCGAAGATCGAGGTACGAGCGGATGGCAATGTTCGTAGCTGCTCAGAGACGAAGTGAAAGATCGGCCCCGGCGTCCGGCACGATCCTGCTCAAACACTTGCCAACATTGAACTGGCCCGCCAACGACTGCTATCGGGGATGGACCCCTACGAAGCGATGCAGCTTCCGTAATCTGCACTCAAGAACACCGCCCGCACTGCCCGCGAAGTAGAATGCAGAGATGCCTCAAGCCTTCATCATAATGCCCATCGGGAACGCGGAATTGGCAAGGTGGCTGCGTCCGCCATCGTTCCGGCACTCGTGGCGTGCGGACTCGATCCCAAGCGAGTGGACAAGCACAATGCTGGCGGCCTCCTGAAGGCTGAGATTATCGGCTTCATCGAAGACGCTGAAATCATCATTGCGGACCTGACCCTAGAGCGCCCGAACTGCTACTTGGAAATCGGCTATGCCATGGGCGTGGACAAGTTCAAGAACCTCATACTCACGGTTCGAGGATCACTTTCAGGACAGTCCTAATCACAAGAAAGACGGTCCCAAGATTCACTTCGACCTTGCTGGCTACGACATCCTGCGCTGGTATCCAGAGGACATTGATGGCTTTCGAGTAGAGCTGGAAAAGCGCGTTAGACGGCGCCTTGCCATCATCGCGGCTCCGACCGCATCCACTGTAGATTCTCCGGTTCGGGACGAGTGGCTTGCGGAGCAGATCGCGACAGCCGATGCCGGTTTGAAAGCAACGTCACGCACTGCATTCATGGAACTGCATTTCTCACTGACCGGAGTGGACCGGTTCGCCCTACCCGAGCTACGCGAAGCTGCTGAGCACGCACCCATCCACACATTCGGCTGCCCATTCCGTGTTCTCACAAGGACGGAATTCGCCCCCATCCGCGCGCTGATGGCATAGCAGCAGAGATCCCCCCAAAGGACGGGACGCATACGACTATTGGGCGCTCCGTAGAAACGGAGACTTCTACTGGCGCGGCACGCTGTTGAGGACGACACGGAGGACGGGCGCAATAATGCTATCTTCTTCGACACAAGAGTTGTTCGCGTTACGGAGGCACTTCTCTACTGCGGGCGCTTGTACTCCGCACTCGGCCTAGACAGGCAGCGTCCGTCATAATTACCATTCGCCACGTAGGGCTTAAAGGGCGGCGTCTATCAAGTGCCAACCCCGCGAGAATTCTTCATGATGAACGCGATCCGTCGCATGAGAACGAGTCGGTTGTTCATCTGACTGTGAGGCTAGAGCAGATCGAGAGTGAATTGGTAGCACTGGTCAAAGAAGTTCTTGCGCCGCTATTCGCTCTGTTCGATTTCTTCGAGCTGAACAACCGAGTGTACGAAGACCTTCATGGCCGACTTGTCGCCGGACGAGTGTAAGCACCTCGAGTCGCAACGTATAACGGGCGAGCAACTGGCGCTAGCGCGCGTTGCAGCGGTTACTAGGTTTCCCCTCCCGGGAACAACACCCCTAGCCCCGCCCCAGCCACAGCGGCGCGTGCGGGAGCCGCTAGGCGCACGAATACCGCAACCTGTGCCCAGGTCCCGGCCTCCATACCTCTATGGCTGGCACCTAGCCCCCTGCACTAGAACTAGCGATACGCTGAACTAACCCAACTTGCGCAGAATCGAGGTAGCCGAGCGCGGTAGATTGGGCTGAGTCTTCGAAGCCCAACATCACAACAACGGTTGGGAATGTTGGGCTTTGCAGCCCAACCTACGTATGACTGCTTTGGCGATATTGAATGGTAGGTTTGGAGCAATAGTGAGGGCCGCTCCGGGTCGATAGCCGCCATTAACTCAGCCGTCGATCAAGCTCTTCCAGAGTCTGCCCCCTGGTCTCACGTGCAATGAAGATGTACGACAGACCCGCAATCAGGAACACGGATCCGAGAAAGATGAAGGCAGGAATGATCGCGCTGACGGTGGCCGCCGGTTTGATCATGTTGGACGAGCCGATCAACAGTGCCAGACCGAGCGGACCCGCAATCTTGCCGACGCTGCCTGCTGCGTAGCACGCACCCGATCCCCGTCCCCGCAGGCGTGAGGGCCAGATCTCGGAGGTGTACATGCCCATGATGGCAAAGCCGCTGTCGGCCAGCACGAAGGCCAGTCCGAACGGCAACCAGAACAGGTCGCGGCTGAGAATATCGCCATGGCCGACCAGACCGGCGATCACCAGAAACAACGCAGCGCCGCAGGCTGCAACTGCACCGCAACGCCTGCGACCAAAGCGATCCGACAGCCAGCCCATGGTTAAACGCGATAACAGACCAGTGAGGCTCAGGCCAATCATGATCTTGGCGGCTTGTGCGCCATTGATCTCAAGGATCTGTGCCAGCAGCGTGGGCGCCCACAGCGTAATGCCGTAATAGCCCGTAACAACGCCGAAGTTGATCAGCATGCCGACGATCAGGCTGCGCTTGCGGGTGAGTATCTCGCCCCAGCTGGGCGGCTGTTCCACCTTGCTGTACGACTGCACAATCTTTTCCATGTCCGGGTTGTTCGGACCCAGTGCCCATGAGAGCGACTGCCTGCCGAGTTCGGTCTTGCCGTGCGCCAGCGCCCAGCGCGGCGACTCAGGCATCATGTAGTAAACCGCGATACCGACCAGAATCGGCACCGCGCCAATCGCAAACATGCCGCGCCAGCCAAACACCGGCATGAGGAAGGACGCACAGAGTGCGCCCACCAGCAACCCGCCGGCTGCGGCGGTTGAGACAAAGCTGCTGGCAAAGCCGCGATTGGCTGCCGGTGCAAATTCCTGCACCAGCACGATGAAGATGAAAAACCCCGCTGCGCCGAAACCGATGATGGTGCGCATCACCGCCAGGAAGATCCAGTCTCCTGTAGGCGTGAAGGCCAGTATCAGGCTTGCTCCCGAGCAGGTGATGATGGTGCCGATGAAGGCTTTCTTGCGCCCGATGTGGTCAGCCAGATATCCCCAGAAGAAGGAACCGATGACAGCGCCAATACCCGAGGCATAAAGAATCGCAGCCGATTGTCCATAGCTGAGCTGCCAGGGGCCGGTGATGACCGCCAGCACGAAGGCAATCACATAAATGTCCATCGTTTCGAGCATTCCTGCCAGCGAGCAGAAGGTGACGATCTTCCACTGGTTGCCCGTCAGCTGCGGCCGTACTGCGGCCTGCGCTACTACCTGTTGTTCGACCACTGACATGGTTGTGTCATCCCCGAGTTGTCGTTGTGTAGTTTACTTTTGCTGAACTGCGGCAGCATTCCAGCCCAGCCATTGGCAGACAGACTCACCCATGATCAGGCGCTTGTCCTGCTCCGAAAGCCAGGGAATCCCTTCAGTGAACAGGGTGACCACTTCGCGATACGGACAGGTCATGCGCGACAGATCCGACGCCCAGAATATTCGCTGCGGCCCGAAAGCATCATAGACCTGGCGCAGGTAGCTGTGCAGCGAAGGGTAAGGGTAAGCATCAACTGTCGAGTACGACGGCAAGCCGCCGGCCTTCACTGCAACATTGGGCAATCGGGCCAACGCCAGTAACTGCGGCAGGTGTTCGAAAGCCGCGCTGTCCTTCGCGCCGCGCGGAATGCCCAGGTGATCGATACACAGACGCAGGCCGGGATATCGCTGCGCAATCTCGCCCACGAGTGAAACCGCACCGGGAACCAGCAGCATGACCGGCACGTCGGCGCGTTCAGCAGCCTTCCAGATCCAGTCCACGCTGCCATTGGTGAGATAAGCCTGTTTTTCCGGCGTATTGAAGATCAATCGCAACCCGACCATGCCGGGTTGCTGGCACCAGCTTTCGATGCGCGCCGGATCAGGAGCGCCCTTCCAGTCAATATCACCGGTTACTGCAAAGCGTTGCGGGAAAACACGCGCCGCTGCAAGCGAAGGTTCATTGCCGTTAGGGTCCCACGTCGGCGGTGCGAAAACGGCGCAGTCCACGCCGGCTGCCTGCATTTCTGCGTCCAGATCAGCCACGGTGAATGGGTCCGGTCGTCCGCACGAATGATGTGCCGAGGCCTTGCCGGCGATCCAGATATGTACTTGGGCATCGACGATCAGCAAGCTTGATTCCCCGGTGAACGTTCAAAGTGTTCTGACATCGGCAACGGAAGTTGAGTGTCGTCATGCCCGCGTAGGCGGGAATCCAGTTGAACTAATTTCCTACTGGACACCCGCCTTCGCGGGTATGACGTTAATAACACTGGCCCTAGCCATCAGCCAGCGACGGATACAACGCCATCGCCGTGCCGCAGAAGATATTGTGCTGGTCAGCGGCCGACAGAGACGACAGCACAGCCTTGGCCTCCTGTACCTGCTGCGCCAAGGTGCCCTCTTCGTTCGGAAAGTTTGAACCCCAGCCAATACGTGATGAGCCGAAGGCTTGCACCAGCTGGCCGAAGAAGGTCTCGGGTGTGGACAGGCCATCGCGCGCGCGGCGCACGTTGTTGGTGGTCAGCTTGAGATACACCTGCGGGTATTGCGCGAGACTGAACAGGCCTGCTGATTCCCGATACGGCGGACCATCTTCAATCGGCGAGAGCAGCAGGTGATCAATCACGATGCGTACTTTGGGAAAGCGCTTCATCACATCGAACAGATGTGGCAACGCCGGCTGTCGCATGGAAATAGCCACCGGAAGATCGAGCTCCTGGCTGCACTCCCAGGCCGGATAGGTTGCCGGATCGGCGATCCAGCCTTGATCCGCCTTCACTGTGCTGCCGGCCGCGAACAGGCGCAGGCCGGACAGGCCACGATTCACCCATGTGCGAATCTGCGCCGGTGCATCGGCAAGGCGTACATCCACCGAGAACACGCCGGTGAAGCGATCATGGTGATCCGCAATGGCATCGGCGAGATAGGAATTGTTGTATCCGTAAGTCGTCGAGGAGTGCACGATGGCGGCCTTGTCGACGCCTGCGGCATCCATACTCGCCACCAGTCCGGGGAAATCTACGGGCCGGGTTTCCGACCACGCCGAACGTTTGCCACCCAGCGGAGTGATCGGATAACGCGTCGTGTCGGACGAAATGATGTGTGGATGAATGTCGATAATTCTGGTTTTCATGATCTCCCCGCCGCATCGGTACGAATGCGAATGTACGCAGTCGCCTCAGGAGGCGCTATCAGAAGGCGTGCCGGCGTCATAGATTTTGTTCCGCATCGGTCAAGGGGATGAGCTTCCCGAAGTCAACAACAGGCATGCTTGTTGGTATGAAATTATTTGAATTGTTTGAATTGGGAGTTCAGTGGTAATGGCGAGTGAAGAGCGTGAAATCACCAAGGGCATCAAAATTCTGGACATCGCCTATCCGCGGCTGCGCGCCCCGGATCTGGATGTGGTCGAGGAATTTTTCATCGAGTTCGGCATGGTCAGGGCGGCGCGCACCGAGACGGCGCTGTACATGCGCGGCACCGGACCGGCGCATCACCTGCACATCACCGAAAAGGGCGAGCCCGGTTTTGTCAGCATGGCCTACTACGCGCGTAGTGCGGCCGATCTGGAAACCATTGCCCGGCATCCCGATGCCATTTCCGGCGTGCTGGACATCGACGAGCCGGGTGGCGGCAAGCGAGTACTGCTGAAGGAGCCCAACAACGGCTTTGTCGTCGAGATCGTGTTTGGCATCGCGACCGTGCCCGAACTGCCCATTGTCGTACCGCACACCCCGTTACAACGAAGAAGTGATGAAGACCATCGGCAATCTGAAACGATTGCAGTTGGGGCCGGCACACATCCGGCGTATTTCGCATGGCGTACTCGCGACGCCCGTTCTGCGTCCGACCATGAACTGGTTCCGGGATACGCTCGGGCTGTTGTGCACCGATGAGTTCTACGTCGACAGCCCGGACAACACGGTGGGCACCTTCTATCGTCTGGATCGTGGCGATGAGCCTGTCGATCACCATGTGATCAACTGCTACTACAACAAGACGGCTGGTTTCCAGCATGCCTCGTTTGTTGTGGAGAATGTCGAGGACCTCATGATTGGTCACACGCACCTCATGAGTCTCAACCGCTACACCCACATGCGTGGCGTGGGTTATCACCCGCCCGGCGGACAGATTTTCGACTACTGGCTGAATCCGGCCGGGCAGATGCACGAGCTGTATGTGCCCACCCAGCGATTCACCGCCAGCGATCCGTCCAACTTCATGCCCTTCCCCGGCAAGACCGCGATCAATCGCACCAATGCCTTCGCCGACAACATCACGGAGCCGGTTGACGTTGACTACCACGACTGAACATCCCGGTGCGCCAGCGACCGCTGTGCAAAAGTTGCTGGCGCGCGCGGCAGGTCGTGTGCATGTAGCAAGTCGGCGAAGTCATTTATCCGGTGCCTGACCTCGTCACCATTCACGATGGCTTCGTCGAAGCGGCATACAAGGAACTCAGCGCGCTGGGATACGGCTCGCTGTGTAATCCAGAGAAGATCATGTTCGTGACGGATCACGAAGTGGCCTATGCCACGCCCGCTGCCGTGACGCGTGGCGCCGCCATTCGCGACGTTGCCAGACGCTGGCAGGTGGGCCACTTCTACGATGTGGGTCGCGGCGGACATGGCCATCTGTTTCCACTGGAAAACGGCATGGTGCGACCGGGCATGTTCCTGTTTGCCTATGACATGCATTGCACAACCTTCGGCGCAGTGGGCGCACTGGCATTGGGTATCGGTCCTGAAGTGACCGCCGTGCTGGCTACCGGCAGTGTGTGGACGCAGGTGCCTGCCACCATTCGTATTGAACTCACAGGGAAACTCCAGAAAGCGAGTCATGCGCGCGATGTGGGCTATGTACTCGCGCATGGCCTGGCCAGCGGCAAGTGGGGCGTTGATTACGACTATCGCGTGATCGAGTTCGGCGGACCTGGTGTTGAAACACTGGACCTGAGCGCGCGCGTTGCGCTGGTGAATTCAGTGACGGAACTGGGCGTGGCGTCCTGTCTGTTCAGTGTGCCGCCGCCGGGATTTGCGGCGGATGAGGTCGCCGTGTGCTTGAGCGATGCGCAGGCGCCGTATGAGGGTCGCATCGAAATCGATCTGGGTGAAATCGAACCGCAGGTGGCCCTGCCCGGCGGACCGGAAAACGCCGCGCCGGTGAGCAGCGTTGCCGGACGCGTTATTCAACATGCGTATCTCGGTTCCTGCGGTTCGGGCATGTATCAGGACTTTGCCGATGCCGCAGCGCTGATGCGCGGCAAACGTATTGCCGATGGCGTGCGTATGTTCGTGGTGCCGGGCTCGGTGGCCACTGCACAACGGCTGGCGAACGACGGCATAACACAGGTGTTCATGGAGGCCGGTGCGATGGTATTGCCGGCCGGATGCGGACCGTGTGCAGGCGGCATCATGGGACCGTTGGGTCCCGGTGAAGTCTCCATCTCTACGGCAGCCACCAATCATGCTGGACGTTTTGGCGCGGGCGAACCCTATCTGGGCAGTCCGCTGACCGTTGCCGTGTCGGCACTGCGTGGTTGCATTACTGATCCGCGTGAAGTCATCTTATGAGTGCTGCAACACAAGGCATGATCCGCCGTGGCCGATGCCATGTGCTCGGCGACAACATCTCGCTGGACGACGGCATCATCCCGGCCAGATTCGCGACACAGCGTGTGACTGATGCAAAGGAACTGGTGCCGCATCTGTTCGAGAACGTCGATCCGGAGTTTGCAAAACGGGTCAAGCCCGGCGACATCGTGCTGGCAGGGCGCAACTTTGCCTGCGGCAAGCCGCGCCTGCAGGGCTTCATCGCCATGGGCGCGATGAATCTCGCCGTGGTGTGTATGTCCATGCCGTACAAGATGCTGCGACGTACGGTGGCGCGCGCCATGCCCATTGTCACCGGCGGTCCCGAGCCTCACACGATTGCCGTGAGCGGCGATGAAATCGAGATCGACTTTACGACCGGTGCGGTGTGGAATCTGACCCGCGATACACGCATGGCGGTTCCGGCGATGTCGCCGATCCTGCGCGACATCGTGGTGAGCGGCGGCATGCAAGCCATGCTCAAGGACTGGCTGGCGCGTCATCCGGAGCAGGCAGTGGAGCGGGCATGACGTTGTTATTCGGCACAAGACGCTTCGACAGGCGACTGGATATTGTCTGCATGTTGAACATGTATGCCTTGTGTAGGGGCGGTTCGTGAACCGCCCTCTGGAATCCAGGAGGGCCGTTCGCGAACGGCCCCTACGCGCATCGTTACGGTCGCCTGTCGAAGCGACTTGATCTTGTTTGATAGCTATCTTTCGCTGGGGAATCACATGATTGAAAAACGCATCGGCCTCGTCATTCCATCGTTGAATGTCGTCGTTGAAGACGATCTGAAACGCGAACTGCCAACCAATGTCGGCATGCATATCACGCGCGTGCGACTGGGCAAGACGGCGGGTCGTGTCACGCAGGCAGCATTGCTGGAAGCGGGGCGTGAAGCGGTGGCGTTGTCGACGTTGCTGTCGGATGCGGGCATGGATGCCATTGCGCTCAACTGCACCGGCGCCAGTCTGTCCGATGGCGCTGAAGGCGCGCGACGCCTGCGCGACGAGATCGCCGCGGCCACCAGGACTGCGGCAACCACCACCATCCTGTCTGTGGTGCGTGCGCTGCGCGCCAGTGGCTTGAAACGCATCGTGCACATCTGTCCGTTCACGCCGGAGTTCGGCGCCGATGAAGCGGCCTTCCTGCGTGGCGAAGGTTTCGATCTGGTGGCGTCGCGCGGACTGAATTTCACCGATGCGAGAGTGGCCGCCAAGCTGACGCCCGAGGAAATCTGCGACATCGCCGCTGCGCTGGATCATCCCGACGCCGAAGGTTTGTTCCTGGCCTGTGCAAATATCAGGGCAATGGAAGCCACCGAAGCCCTTCAGCAACGGCTGGGCAAACCGGTGGTAACCAGCAATCAGGCAGTGCTGTGGGATTTGCTCGACATGATCGGTCATGCCGATGCGCAGAAGTTTGTTGCACGCGTCCCGTAAGGATTTGCAGGTCAGGCTTTAACCCGACATCAAAAACCCGACCTGCAACGGTGGCCTGTGTAGGGGCGACGTGAGCCGCCCTCCTGAGTTCGAACAAGCAGGGCGATTCGCGAATCGCCCCTTGTACGATCAATCCTCTACGATCAATCCATTAACCAAAAACCATCCGGCATTGCTCAGCTGCGCCGATACAGCGGCACGATCAATCGCCGCCACGCCAATGCCAGCCCCGTATAGGCGAGGAAACACGCCGCAAGCGAGGCGAGGCCGGCGATGGTCTGGCCGAGCACGCCATATACCTCTCCGGTGTGGATGAAGCGCAGCCAGGTGCGCGCACGCTGGGCCGGAGTCGGCGTGGGCACTGGCGACAGGTAAATGACGCTGGCGTCCTGTGTTGACAGCGTCAATATCTGGCGCGGCGGGCGGGGGCTATCCGACTTCAATTCGGCACTGAGATCGATCCTGTCGCTCGGCATGCTGGCCGGAAGCGTGATGCGCTGCCAGTTGTCGGACTGGCTGCGGGCGGCTTCCAGCAACTGTTGTGCGCTGGCATGTTGCACTGGGGCGTCCACAGCAACACCGGCAGCCTCACCCGGTGCGGGCGCGTTTGCAGCAGGGGCTGGTGTGGGGGTGGGGGTACCGGGTGGACCGGGGCCTTGTGGCGGCGCTTCGCCGTACGCTGCAAACACCAGCTTGTTTACCCACGGGTAAGAAAACACCGTGCCGGAAAATGCAATCAGAAACAGCGGGATGAACATCCAGAAGCTGAAGATGTGGTGCCAGTTGAAGTCACGTGCATGGCTGCTGGCGTACTCCGACCTGAAAAGCATCCGCATACGCAATATGGGCCATTTCCACACCGCCGGCAGCCAGAGGTAGATGCCGCTGAGGATGGTGAACACGAAGATCAGATTGGAGGCGTACAGCACCTTGGCGCGAGTGCTACCCGACTCTCCACCAAGCCGGCGATGCCAGCTTTGCATGGCGCCGAAGAAACTGCGCACGCCAGCCGCAGCATCGGGCAGTACTTCACCTGTCAGCGGATGCAGCAGCAGTTGCGTGCGACCGAATGCAGCCGTCACCGGACGAGTCGGGTCCGCGTCAAAGATGAGATTCAACTTCGCGTCCGGTGGGGCCGCGGCACGAGCTTTATCGATCAACTGGTCTGCCGTCAGACGCACGGCATCGTCAGGCACACTGACGCGATTGGCCTCGGCACTCGATCCGATAATCTGTCGCTCGTAGGTGAGCAGCACGCCGGTGACCGACATGATCAGGATGAGAATGCCTGCAGCAACGCCGCATGACAGGTGCGCCCAGAACAGTATGCGGCGGAAAATCGACCCGGAAATTTTAGCCATGCGCGAGCCTCTCTGAATTATTCGCCTGATTTAGTTGTGCTTATTCTGACGGACGGCAAGCTTAAGGAAAATAAGGTTAATCCACCTGAAGAAATGCCGCCGTCGTGTAACGAACACAAAAAATCACACTTCGACGATGAGCTGACGATGCCGGGATGCGTCGTGGTGAATCCAAAGGATCGCCTTCAATGCGCCGTCATGTTGGCGGCGGCTGATTCAATTTTGTAGTTGCTGGCAACAAAAGCGGTCAGGCGCCGAACTCGATAGTCGTTACACAAGTAACCATGCCTGCGCTGCAAAGCAGGTACAAAAACGTAGCGATGTCGAAAGCCATGCGTTTGTTCTTTCTGCAAGTCCCCTATCTGTCATTTAGCTGTCATTTGGATCAATTTATTCATGGTTCAGCAGAGAACTTATGCCGTGGGCTTCTTTCCTATTGGACTGAAAAATGCGTCCGGGAGTTATCTAGCATCAAATCAGTCGGCATCGAGAGCCGCTAAAAAAATGACTATGCATATTGGGGAGTATTCAATGAAAACCAGTTTATTGCGCACGGCGCTGGCCGCTGCCGGAGCTTGTACCCTTGCTGCAATGAATGCACAGGCTCAGACAACTTCAACCGCAAGTACAGGTGCGTCTGGCATACAACTTGAAGAAGTCACTATCACCGGCTCGCGCATCATCACCAACGGCAATGATGCGCCGACACCGGTGATGGTGGTGACGCCGGAACAGCTGCTGGCAACCAAGCCGACGACGCTGTACGAGAATCTGGTCGACATGCCCGCGTTCTCCGGCTCGCGAGGCGCGTCGAACGGCCCGCCGGAAGGCGCTTCGCAAGGACAGACCGGCCTGTCGGTGCTGAATCTGCGCAACATGGGATCGGAGCGCAATCTGGTGCTGCTCGACGGACGGCGCATACCCCCTGCCACCGCAGATGGTCTGGTCGACGTCGGTGCGGTGCCTCAGATGCTGATCCAGCGTGTCGATGTGGTCACCGGCGGCGCCTCTGCCGTCTACGGCTCGGACGCCATCACCGGCGTGACCAACTTCATTACCGACCGCAACTTCAATGGCCTGAAGGTCAATCTGCAGCGTGGTATCTCTGCCCAGAACGACGGCAAGAGCTATGAAGTCGGCATCGCCGCAGGCACCGATCTGTTTGGCGGTCGTGGTCACATCGAGGCCAGTTATCAGCGTCGCAGTGACGATGGCCTGATGTCCGATGATCGCGACTGGACCATACCCCGCTGGACGGTGCAGGGTAATGGCGGCAGCATACCTTGGCACCTCGTGGGTTACGTCACCAACGCCACAGCGAGCTACGGTGGTGCGTTTGCCTGCCCGCCAGGAACAAATCAAGGCACGCTAAATCCGGCGGGGTGCCTGCTGAATGGTCAGCCCCGACCACTGGTCGGTCAAACTTTCAACCAGAACGGCGTGTTGAGCCCCTTCAACTTTGGCCAGTCGGGCCAGCAGGATGGGTTGCTGGCCGCCAACCAGATTGGGGGTGATGGCGTTTACTTTACCCAAGTATCTATCCGGTCCCAGCAGCGCTCGGATCAGGGCTTCCTGCGCTTTGATTACGACCTGACGGATGACATTCATGCTTTCGTGGTCAGCTCGTTGACCGCCAATTCCACCTGGGGCTCCAGAGGCACGCAACGCACCTTCCCGCCGGGCTGGAGAATGGGCGCCTGCAATGCGTATCTGCCTTCGCAACACCAGACGACGCTGGGCTGTACTCCCGCCATGCTGGCAAATCCACTAAGCAACACCGTTACACCCCCCCTCTTCCTCTTTGAAAAGGCATTCAAGCCGGCTGATAACCACGGCATCGGACAGGACAGCAAGGTAAGGACGCGTAATTACTATGTGCTGGGCAGCCTGGAGGGCAGTTTCAGCGACGGCTATCGCTGGGATGCAACGTATACCCACAGCCAGTCACGCATGGACATCGATAATATCAACCAGAACCGCAAGAACATTTTTGCGGCGGTGGATGCCGTGGTGAATCCGGCCAACGGCCAGATCGTATGCCGGGTCACGCTGACCAACCCGAGCGAGTATCCCGGCTGTGTACCAGTCAACATGTTCGGCCCCACCTCGGTCACCCGCGAAGCCATGGAATACATGATGCCCGTCGTCAAGAACAAGACGAACACCAAGCTGGATGGCCTCGCCGGCACTGTCACCGGCTCGCCACTCAATGGCTGGGCCGGCCCGATCGGCATGGCGTTGTCGGGCGAGCTGCGGCGTCTGACGATGGATTTGTGGTCTTCCGCAAGGCCAGATGATTTCCTGACTTGCAATGGTCTGCGTTTCGGCAACTGCACGCCGGGCGTAACCATACCGCACGGTGGCGCCCTCATTCCCATCTCCGGGGTCAATCAGACGGTGGCTGAAGGGGCATACGAAATCAATATGCCGCTGATCAAGGATTGGTCGGTGTTCAAGGACGTGACCTTCAATGGCGCTGCGCGCTACACGCAGTACAAGAATGACCCGAACGATGCGTCAATCGTTTCCCGCACCTTCACTGCAACGACCTGGAAGGCGGGCATCGTATGGGATGTCACCGATTCGCTGACCCTGCGCTGGACGCGGTCGCGGGATATCCGTGCGCCCAGTCTGTATGATCTGTACCTGCCCACTTCAACGGGTAACCCTGCTTTCACCTTTGACTATTTGCTGCCAACCAACCCCAACGACCCGAACGGCCCCAAGGGTGTGCAGATCACCGCAGCACCCAAAACCGGCGGTAACCCCTTCCTGGAAGCCGAAGTGGCGCACACCAGCACGGTGGGTATCGTGTGGCGGCCGAATGCTCAGTTCAGTCTGGCGCTGGACGCGTATGACATCGTGCTGAGGGACGCGCTGTATACACTGAACGGCTCCAATCGACCCATTCAGGAGAACTGCTATGCGAGCGGTGGCAGCTCGCCGCTATGCCAGTTGCAGGAACGGCCGAATGGTTTTTCTGATACCTCATTCGGAAACAGGATGACAGCGTTCTATACGCGCTTCGTCAATATCGCCGAGCAGAAAACTTCGGGTATCGATCTTGAGGCCAGCTTCAATACGGATCTGTTCGACCGGCCGCTGACGCTGCGTGCCCTGACGACCTATCAGCCGCATCTTCTGAGGTACATACCTTTCTCGATCAGACACGACCTTGCTGGCGTGGCCTACTCGAACATTGGCAACACGCAGCCGGCGCCGGTGTGGAAGGCTTCGCTGTTCGTGCGTTACAAACTCACGGATCGCTGGGCGATCGATCTGTCCGAGCGCTATCGCAGCGGCCTGCACTGGACTTCCAATCCAAGCGAAACCCAGGTGGGAGGCGTGGCGTCGGTGATGTACACCAACCTGACCGTGTCATATGACGTACCGACGCGGTTCCAGCAGGTGAACGTATTCCTGAACGTGCAGAACCTGTTCGACAAGGAACCGCCACCGGCCGGCACACTCGGGGCGACTTTCCCGGGTTCATTCCCTGGCGTCTATGTGACTGGCGACGACGTGCTGGGTCGTTACTTCGTGGCAGGTGTACGTATCCGGCTGTAAGGGGAATCGCCCATGAAAAGGCCTGCGGTCATCATGGCTATGTGCCTTGGTGATAGCGGTGCCTGCAATCGCCATCATCCAGACAGTCAGCAAACTATGCCCTGACCATGGAAAGAGTTTCTTAATAAAAATTGCCGCGCTTTGTGCAATGCTGCGGCTGAATTTACCGAGGTATTTTATGAAGCACTTGAAAGGTATCGGACTGGCAGTGCTCGCGCTGCTGGTCTCGGGTTCGCTGTTTGCCCATCACGGCACGGCTGGCTCCTACGACCACAACAAGGTGGTCACGGTAAAAGGGGTCGTGAAGGAGTTCCGCTGGAGAAACCCCCATTCGGCGATATTTCTGATGGGCAAGGACGCATCAGGCGCGGAAGTGACTTACGCCATCGAAATGAGCGCGCCCGCTTCGGCGTTGAAACGCGGCTATACGCGCAACACCATGAAGCCGGGCGATGAAGTGGTCATGCAGATGTACCCGTCGTTTACCAATCCGGTTAACGGCGTGGGCGTTACCGAAGCCTCGATCATCATCAATGGCAAGGAATTCAAGCCGCTGGGTGGAGCGGAATAAACATGAAGACAAACTATTTCCGCAGCATGGGCGCAGCGCTGGCGCTGTTGGCACTGGTCACGATGCCACAGGCGTTTGCGCAGCAAGCTGCCAAGCCATCGGGCAATCTGAGCGGAGTGTGGCTGTTGTCCGGCGGCACGGGTGTTGGCGGGGGCAATGCATCCCTGAGCAGGCGTCCCCAGACGCAGTGGAGCACCGAAATGCTGCCCTTCTCCTCCGAGGGCATGAAGATCCTGCAAAGCAACAAGTCCGGCAAGGGTCCGCGTCAGGTGGTGGCGGCGCTTGGCAATGATCCGATTGGTAAAGCGAATCCCTACGGTCTGTACCGCACCCTGGTGTATGGCCGCCCATTCGAGTTCGTGCAGGTGGGTGGCAAGGTGCTCCAGGTGTTCGAACTGGGCAGAAACTGGCGCGCGATCTACACCGATGGGCGACCGGTTCCGGATGATGTGCCTGCAGGGCCGTACTGGTACGGATATTCGGTGGGTCATTGGGAAGGTGACACGTTGGTGGTCACGACACTGGGTCTGGATGAACGGGCCTGGATGGATGAGTGGGGAACCCCCTTGGGCGCTGACGCGCGCTATGTGGAGCGCTGGCAGCGCATTGCACCGGACAGGATTCAGTTGACGATGACGGTCACTGCTCCATCGCTGTACAGCAAGCCATGGACCAGCAGTCCTGTCATGTACACACTGCAGAAAAAAGATATTGAGCCGCAGGAAGTCATCTTCGCGCCCATCGACGAAGCTGAGTTCAACGAAGATATTCGTGACCCGGCCGGCTTGCCGAAAAAGTAAACAGACAAAATCGTGCTCACTACCGGATGGTCGGCGGTGAGCGCGTCATCACTTTGCAAAGGATCGTCTGCTGCCTCAATACAACTCGACGCTCGGCAGCGGGGTCTTTTCCCGAATGCCAGGCGACCACACGCCATCCGCAAACAAGTAGTGCCTGATCAAATCGCCAGCCTGATATTGCCAGTGGTTTTCCATGAACAAGTTGCAAGCTATCTGCCTGACAACCCTCGCGCTGCTGATGTCATCAGCTCCGCTAATTGCCCATCACGGTACGGCCAGCAACTACGACCAGAAAAAGCGGGTCAAGGTGGAGGGAGTAGTCAAGGAGTTCTGGTGGCGCAATCCGCATGCCGCGCTGTTCATCGAAGGCGAAAGCGACACGGGGACGAAAGGAACTTTTGTCCTTGAGATGGGTGCTCCGGCGGCGCTGATCAATAGTTACGGCTACAGCCGGTCAACATTCAAGCCCGGTGACCACGTTGTGATCCATATGTGGCCTTCATACGCCACGCCGACCAACGGCCAGCTGGATCAGAGCCGGATCTGGGTCAACGGCAAGGAACTCCTTTCAAAGAACGGTAAAGGCTAGGACGACAAAGCCATGAAGAAGAACTTCATTCTGGGTTTGGGCCTGGCGCTGGTGACATCTGCCGTCACGTTGCAGAGCGACGCGCAACAGAGCGCAATGCCCGCCGATTTGAGCGGTGTGTGGTTGATGGAAGGCGGCGGCGGCGACAGCAACACTGGCAACACCGCCAAAGACGGCACTGTTATGGGCGCGGCTTTCAAGTCCCGCCCTCAATCACAGTGGAGCTACGAGACACTGCCATTTACCCCCAGGGGTCTCGAACAGTTTCAGGCCAATAAACCCGGCAAGGGGCCGCGGACGGTCAAGCCGGTGTTCGGTAACGATCCGATTGGTGAGGCGAATCCCCCCGGATTGTATCGAGCCCTGGTCTATAGCCGGCCTTTCGAAATAGAGCAGGTTCCGGGCAAGGTTATTCAGCTTCTCGGCTACGGCAGGATCTTCCGCATCATCTACACCGACGGTCGGCCGGTTCCTGACGACATCCCGGAAGGACCCTTCTGGTACGGCTATTCGGTGGGTCACTTTGAAAGTGACACCTTGGTGGTGAACACCCTTGGGCTGGATGGCCGGGCATGGATGGATGAGTGGGGAACGCCAATGAGCGACGACGCTCGCATCGAGGAACGCTGGAAGCGTATCGGTCAGAACAAGCTGCAGCTGACAATCACGGTCACCGATCCGGTGATTTACACCAGGTCCTGGACCAGCGCTCCCGTGATCTACACCCTCAAGCACGGCGTCGAACCCAACGAAGTCATTTTCTCGCCCATGGATGAGAAGGCATTCAACAGGGTGATCCGCGATCCGTCTGGCTCGTCGGTCAAGTAGCCGAGGGCGTTTCGTGACAATGCCCGGCAAGGTTTTCTGCCCTTGAGAACCTGTTCTAATTCTTAAGGAAGGCCTGACTAACCGTCACGAGCGAAGGCAGGGTACGTGCAGGATCAGTTTGGGTAAAACACAACCGTGGCCGGATTTGGAATCGACAACGATTCACTGGTTGGATTCAACTTGCCAGTTTTCTGATCGACGCTGAAAACGTTCACGGAATGCGTGGCTTCGTTCAGCACCAGCATCCATTGCCCAGTTGGGTCAATGCCGAAGCTCCATGGCCGTTTGCCCTGCGAGGAGATGCGTTGAATCTCATTGATGCTGCCAGTGTCCTTGTTCACGTCGTAAACGACGAGGCTGTCCTGGTCACCGCGCAGCGCCGCATACAGGAACCGACCATCGCTTGAAAAGGCGATTTCGGAAAAGCTCTTATTGTTGCCGGTATATCCGGCCGGATAGGCTGACACGGTCTCAACGAGTTGCAGACGTCCTTGCTGCGCATCCCAGCGATAGATGCGCACTTCGGCGGTCAACTCGGTGTTCATGTACAGGAATTTGCCGTTGGGATGGAACGCCAGATGCCGCGGCGCCGAGCCCGGCGGTAACTGTTCGAAGGGTGTTTCCGCCGGTGTGAGCGCTCGTGTTGCAGCGTCGAAACGATAGACGAAGAGACGGTCGGCGCCCAGGTCCGGCGACAGGAGATAGCGGCCTGAGGGATCGATGACCACGGCGTGTGGGTGCGGCGCTTTCTGCCGGGCATGCGGACCGGTGCCGTATTGCTTCTGGCTCGAGACAACCTTGCCAACACTGCCGTCAGCCTGGATCGGCAATGCGGTGACAACACCGCTTTCGAAACCCGCACCGAACAGCGTGTTCGATTTACCATCAAGTGCCAGATACGTGGTGCCGATGGCGCCGGAGCTGACCTGATTGATCTGCTGTAACTTGCCGGACGCCTTGTCCACCTTGAAGCCGTGGATATTTGCATCAGCCTGTTCGCCGCCAGCGCCCCAGGCGACCGAATAAAGTACCGGCAGAGTGGGATGCGTCACCAGCCACGTAGCGCGCACGACGTCGGACTGGATTCCGAGAGGCGCGAGTTTGCCGGTTCTGGTGTCCAGACGTGCAGCATAGATGCCTTGCAGCGAGGTCTTGACTTGTCCCTGGTCGGTGGCCGGCACGCCGCGAGTGCCAATGTAGACGAGGCTACTTGCTGCATCCTGTGCGTGAGCCGAAAGCGCTGCTAACCCAAGACACAACGCCATCAAGATTGTTTTTCGTTTCACCGGTGAATCCCCTTGCAGAGAAATTTGCTGATCATGTCCGCCAGACCTGTTGACGATGCCGTTCCCGGCGCAGCCGCTCTCAGCAGGTGTGTATAACTATCCATTGCCATAACAGGCCTGCCCCAAGTGCACTGCACAACCGGTGCTCTTGCTGCATACTTCATTATGCGTACTCATTCAGGCAGAAAACTGATGTTCCGGGCTACTTTCCTATTGGACCGAAACTGGGGTATGCCGACTATTAATGATAAGTTATTAGAGCTCAATCCGGAGACTCCAATGAAGTTAAAAAACTTTGTACTGGGAGCCATGGCGGTTGCCATGGTTGCGATCCCTGCTGTCGCTCATCATTCCTATGCCATGTTTGATGCAAGCAAGACGGTGACCATTGAGGGCACTGTCAAGAAATTCCAATGGACCAATCCCCATAGCTTGATTTTCGTGACAGTGACGGATGCCAGCGGCCTGTCTGCAGATTGGGCTATCGAACACGGCTCTCCTGCCGGCCTGGCTCGACAGGGCTGGACTCCCAAGACGTTGACACCAGGCATGCAGGTCAAGGTAGTGGTCCATCCGCTGACGGATGGAAAACCTGGCGGCCAGTTCCTGGCAGTGACGCTTCCCGATGGCAAGCAGTTGGGTGATCCAGCAGGCCGTCACTAGAGTCTGTTAACCATTGGCGCATCGCCAGAAAAGGCACGAGGTGAAAGCTTCGTGCCTGTCTCAGCGGCAAAATTGTCATTTGATCTGATTTGTGCGGCGATCACTTGATTGACGCAACCTAAAAATCCGGCGTGGTGGCTTTCTGCAGGGGATCCAGGCCTAGGCTGTAGATGTCTTCGTTACCCGCGGCACAGATCCGATCCTGGTCGATCAAAGGACGGTTGGTCACCACATAACGCGGACGCCTGCCGCTCCACGGCTGGTAAAACGTATCGGGGTCCTCCACGGTAAATCGGGTGTCCAGTCCCTTGCCGCCATTAATCACCCGGTAGCGTTCGACAACGTGAATCTTCGTCGTGTGCGGTGTCCGGTAACCATCGACCAGCGTCTTGTCGTTCTGGCCAATCGTATCGACCACCAGCGTGTCGCCTTCGTAGCGACCAACCGATTCGCCGTACCACGATGGCGTCAGGTTCTTCGAGTGAGGCACATTCATGTAGATGTGCCTCACTCGATGCCCGATGTACATTACGATTTCGTCCGGTGTCTGGATGAAATACAGCGGCTGCGGCACTTCATTGAAGTTGGGCACGCCCAGCTCCCAGCAACGCGCCTGACGCGTCTGCGTGTTCCTGCCGGCGGCAGCCAGCTCATTCTGCTTCTCAAGCGCTGCCAATGCCCAGGGCTTGAGATTTTTTGCAGCAGCATCGGTGAGGTTGGCGAAACGCACGCTGCTCTTGATGCCGATGACGCGCATCATCGCGTTGTTGAAGTAGGGGCGGCCGGAATCGTCGGTAATCGGGCCAATACCGCTTGCTGGCGGGATATAGTGACCGAAAATCCGCAACTGCTGATACATCCTGACCTTTTCGGGCGGAACGCCGCGGGCGATTGCCGCCTGAATATAGTCAGCACCGTTGAGGTAATCCGCCGGCAGATAATCTTCAGCCGGTACCAGTGACCCATTTCCCCTGTCTATACCGCCGCTCCAGCCGGATCCATAAGGCAGCATCAGCGGCGGGATGAGTGCGTTCTGTGCTGCTCTGGAAGACTGCGCTGCGAATACTGAGTTCGAGGTCAAGGCCGCTACCGAGAGCACACTGACGGCGGCAAGGCTGATCTTCAGGCTCTTGAACTTGATGGACATGGCTTTTCCCGTTTCAGTTAGATGGTGTGCAACGCATTCATGGAGCTAGCAGCCTGTCGAACTTAGGGTTGATCTACTGCGGCGGTGGGAAATGGGTCCATTTTTCCGATCCCCATGTTGATAAATTTGGGTCAAATAGCTACGGCTATTCTCCTCAAACGATCGAAAAACTGTCCTCGCCTGTTTCAATTGAACAGGGCTCACTCGCCTCGCTACGATCACCTAAGTCCGACAGGCTGCTAGGGAAACAATCCCTGGGCGCGCTGTGCACGCACTTCGGGAATACCTTTTACGTGAGAGATGTCGCGATGTTTTTCACCGCAGACGTACTCCTGCAGGCGCAGGCCACTCTGGCGCTCATAGACAAAACGCGCCTGCCAGTCCTTGCTGTAGAGCACCGGATCCTTGATCGTGACGATAACCTCGAGTTGATTGCCCATCCTGCGCACACGTTCCGTCGTCACGAGCTGATCGCTATGCGGCAGGCCACTGGAATCGAGAAAGGTCTGATCGTTGAAGCCGTTGCTCTGAATGACAAGTGTGTCGCCTTCATAATGCGCTGTTGCATAACCTTCATAGGTTGGCGCAACCAGTATTTCCTCCTGAGTTGGCAAGGGTTTGTTCAACGGAATCGCGCGCACCTGATTGTTCAATTCATGAACAAAGGTCACCTGACCGGGAGGCAGCTGATAAAGCTGGAATGGATAAGGCGTCGACAGCAGTCGCGGCACGCCATCGGGCAAGCAGTAGGTGCGAACCGGGTCGTCAATCGAGCGATCCTTGAGGCCCGCGCGATTCTTCTCGTATTCAACCTTGCCGACCTCGTTCAAGGGCGGTGTACCGCCCCCCAGAACCTGAATTCTGGGATGGTACCCGGTGGCCCAGTATGTGCCGGAAAGATCTGCAATACCTGCGGACGCAAGCGCCTTGCCAGCTGCAGCTGCCACTATCGGTTCTGCTGACCAGCCGGTATTGACGCCCAAGGCCAGCACAACGACGAGTGTTACTGCACGCATTACAAGCCCCCTACCAAGATTGATTGCGCTACAACCATGACAATGGCCAAGGCGCGTGTGCTGAGGATCATTGTAGGCAGCCTTTCCATGGTGGCGTCATTCGAAATCGGCGCAAGTCATAGAGTTTTGCCTGACGCCGCAACCGGCCATCGGTTGCACAGCGGCGAGTTCAAAAGGCTAAAGAGTTATGACCTTCGTACGCGAGGTGACGCTCCTTAGTTTGCCCCCAGACACTATCCCATTGAACTGGGGATCAAGCAGCTTGGCCAGTAGAGCGGTACTAGCGGGTGTTTCATCCACGCGACAAGCTACACAGCAAGCTTGGATGCGATGTAGCAATCAGGTTGCTTTTTCCCATCAGCCAGTTCAGCAGAAAACTGATGCCTTGGGCTCCTTTCCTATTGGACGAGAATCCCGGCCACGGAGTTTCCTAATACTGCTGAACGCTGACAAAAACGTAATCGAAAAAAACACAGGAGGAGCGTATGAAACATGCGCCCCATCCGGGTCTCAAGAGGGGCCCCAAACTTGGGTTGTTCGGTTGCGTCAGCGCGCCGGTTCCGGAAAAACAGGTAACGATGTAATTGGGGGTTCTGTTATGAGATCTACTGTGTTGAGGGCGGCGGTGGCCGCAGCGTTGGCTTGCAACCTGGCTGCAATGGCGGCTCAGGCGCAAACGACTTCAACTGCCCAGCCGGCAGCTTCCGAGCTACGAGCTTGAAGAAATCACGATCACGGGTTCGCGCGTTATTACCAACGGCAATGATGCGCCGACGCCGGTGACGGTGATCACTCCGGAACAGGTGCTGGCGACCAAGCCCGCCAGTCTGTACGAAAACCTGACAGACATGCCGGTGTTCTCCGGCTCGCGCGGCGCCTCAAATGGTCCGGTGACCACCAGCCCAAATGCCGCAGGTGGCAGTCAGCCCAATGGCGCCGTTTCTTCCCTCAACCTGCGCAACATGGGTGCCGCTGCGTACCCTGGTGCTGTTCGATGGCAAGCGTGTGCCGCCCGTTTCTCCTGACGGTCTGGTGGATCCCAGCTCGCTGCCGCAGATGCTGATTCAGCGCGTCGATGTGGTGACCGGCGGTGTGTCTGCCGTGTACGGTTCGGACGCCATCACCGGCGTGGTCAACTTCGTCACCGATTCGAAGTTCAACGGCGTGAAGGCGCAGATGCAGTACGGCATGTCCCAGGAAGGTGATGCCGATTCCTGGCAGGCCGGTATTGCTGCAGGCACCGACCTGTTCGGTGGCCGCGGTCACATCCTCGGCAGCTTTCAGCGCACGGATAGCGATCCCCTGTATGACACCGAGCGGGACTGGGCCAGCAAACAGATGGGGCGTCTATGGCAATGGCACCACCGTGCCCTACCGTCTTCTGGCTGGCCAGACCACAGCCAATGCGACCTTCGGTGGCAGCATTGCCTGCTGCCGGCGAACGGCGGTTCGGTGAATCCATGCCGAACTGTCCCGCGACCAGCCGAATGCGCGGCCTGACCTTCAAGCAGAACGGCGTGCTGAGTCCCTACGATGCCGGCGGGCCACGAGATGGCCTGACCCTGGCGACCGTCCAGAACGGGGGTGATGGCGCCTACTTCGTGAATGTGGCCATGAAGTCCGCCCAGACTACGGATCAGTTCTTCGGCCGCTTTGACTACGATTTCACCGATAACGTACGTGCGTATGTTGCCGGTGCTTACAATTCGAACAAGGTGGAAGGCAACATCGGTACCCAGCGCACCTTCCCGCCTGGCGTGGACGTCAGCTCCTGCAATGCCTTCCTGACCGCGGCGGTACAGACACAGCTGGGCTGTGTCCGTGACGATCAGGCAGCATGAACCGAGCCGATTTTTCCGCTTCGAAAAGCAGATCGATTCACGCGACAATTACGGCATTGGACAGAACAACCGGCTCAAGAGCGAAAACTACTTCGTACTGGCCGCACTGGAAGGCCAGTTTGGTGACGGCTACCGATGGGATGCGTCCTATACCCGCAGCAAAGCTGAGCTCGACGGTCTCGGGCCTGAACCAGAACCGTGAGCACATCTATGCGTCACTGGATGCGGTGCGCAATTCTGCCGGCCAGATCGTTTGCCGGATCACCATCACCAACCCGACGGTGCAGCCGGGATGCATCCCCATCAATGCGTTCGGTCCCACAGCGGCCTCAGAAGCAGCGGTCAGCTACTGGTTCGATACCATCACTCAGACAACGGAGAACACGCTGGATGGCCTGGCTGCCAGCCTGACCGGATCGCCGCTCAACAGCTGGGCTGGTCCGATCGACATGGCGCTGTCTGCCGAATTGCGCAAGCTGGAGATGTCACTGGACAGCGATTCGAGGCCCGACTGACTGGTTAACTGCACCGGTCATCCGCTTCGGACCGACATTGCACCTGCACTGCCAACGTTCCGGTGCATCCCAACACTTTTGCACCCATCTCTGGTGTGAATCAGACCATCATCGGAAGCGGCGTATGAAGTCAATCTGCCCTTGCTCAGGGATGCGTCGATATTCAGGGAACTGGATTTCAATGGCGCCGCACGTTACGCCGAGTACGACAATGATCCGAACAATGCTGCGGTAGTTGCGCGCAAGTTCGATGCGACCACCTGGAAGGCAGGTCTGACTTGGGATGTCAGCGATGCGGTGACCGTACGCTGGACGCGTTCGAAGGACTTCCGCGCGCCGAGCCTCTACGATCTGTACCTGCCGGTTGCGTTGGGCGCCACCACCAACATCACCGATTATCTGGTTGGCTACGCTAACGCCTCCGGCGAGACAGGGCACGGGTGGCAATCCGTTCCTCGAACCGGAAGTGGCGCATACCACGCACGCTGGGTGTCGTGTATCGGCCGACGCCGAACTTCAGCCTCTCGCTGGATGCTTACAAGATCAAGACTCCAGGACGTGATTTTTCAGCTGAATGGTGCCGCCGAGCTGGTGCAGAAGACCTGTTATGCCAGTGGCGGCGCTTCGCCGACCTGTCAGCTGCAGGAACGTCCGCTGGGCTTTACCAACACCACCGCTGCAAACGCCATGACGGCCTTCTACGTTCGCTCCGTCAACATCGCGCAGCAGGAGACCAGCGGTATCGATCTGGAGGCCAGCTTCAGAACAGCTCTGTTCGACAAGCCGCTGACCTTGCGTGCCCTGGTGACCTACCAGCCACACATCCTGTACTACATCCCCTTCGCGGCCAGACAGGATGCGGCCGGTGTGGCCTATCCACAGGTGGGCGGATTCCCGGCGCCGGTTGTAAAGGCGTCGCTGTTCGTGAACTACAAGATCAACGACCAGTGGACCATCGATCTGTCCGAGCGTTATCGCAGCAAGCTGGACTTCTCGTCTGATCCGAGTGCACCCAATACGATCGGCCATACGTCTTCCGTGGCGTACACGAATATGACCGTGTCGTACAACGTGCCGACACCGCTACAGCAGGTGAACGTATTCCTGAACGTGCAGAACCTGTTCGACAAGGATCCGCCGCCAGCGGGCGGAATCAACAACAACTTCCCGGGCGCCTTCCCGAGCAACTATGCGGTGGGCGACGATGTGCTGGGACGTTACTTCACATTGGGTGTACGTATCCGTATGTGATCACCATGTTCTGTAGTTGATATCACCCCTCTCCCGGTTTTCCGGGAGAGGGGTTTTTCTTTGGGGTGAATCATCCATGAGTTTTGCAACGCGATTCTTTCTCACGGCATTGTTATCGGTTACGTCCATACTCCACGCAGCCGCCGCTAATGCGCCGCGACCGCGAGTCACACTGGGCGCCGGCACGCTGGAGGGAACAGCGCCACAGGATTCACCGGGCGCAGTTTTCAAGGGCATTCCCTTCGCTCAACCACCAATCGGACCACTGCGGTGGCGTGAGCCTGTTCCGGTACAGGCATGGCAGGGGGTCAAGGATGCAGCATCATTCGGTCCAGCCTGTGCGCAGAACGGGCGTGGCGGTCCGGGCAGTGAGGACTGTCTGTATCTGAATATCTGGACCCCGGAGTGGCCGCTGCGTTCCTCGTACCCCGTGATGCTGTGGATACATGGCGGCGCGAACGTTGTGGGTTCGGCGAACAATCCCGCCTTCGACGGCTCCGCGCTCGCCAGGCGCGGCATGGTGGTGGTGACGGTAAATCACCGGCTCGGCGTCATGGGTTTCATGGCCCATCCCGCGCTGTCTGCCGAATCGGACCACCATTCGTCGGGGAACTATGCGCTACTCGATCAGATCATGGCGCTACGTTGGGTTCACGACAACATCGCCAGATTCGGTGGCAATCCCCGGCATGTAACTCTGTTCGGTCAGTCTTCGGGCTCCTACGACGTTCTGTTGCTGATGACCTCGCCGCTGGCGAAGGGGTTGTTTGTCAATGCGATTGCGCAGAGCGGGCAATTTCTCTCCTATGACGGCTCCATGCCGAAAGCACGTGCCGAAGCGATCGGCACAAGCATCGCTGCCGAGCTGAAGGCGCCGGATGATGCAAGCGTGCTTTCATACCTGCGGGGACTGCCTGCTGATCAGGTGGTCGCAGCGGCGGCGAAATGGTTGCCCACCGATCTCGGCAGTGACACGGGTCTGCTCACCCATGTCGATGGCTGGGTGCTGCCGGAGCTGCCCGCACGGGTGTTCGCGGCGGGACGGCAGATGGCGATTCCTCTGGTCGTGGGCAACAACGCGCGCGAGATCACACCGCAGACTTCCGTTGATCAACTCAGGCAACAGATCGCGACGAAATACGGCGATCTGTCGCCAAAGGCGCTGGAAGTCTACGGGCTCGCTAACGGTGGCCAAGGCCATAGCGACCCGCTGCTCGGTGGCGCGGGCGCACAGTGGATGACCGACACCGTACAGCGCTGCGCGGCGAACATGGAGGCCAACTGGCATGCGGCGGCCAGGCACCCCACCTGGCAATACCAGTTTGAACGCTCGATTCCCGGACGAGAGGCCGCAGGCTCCTTCCACGGCGCGGAAGTTTCCTTTGTGTTCGGCACACTTGACCGGGCGGGACCCGATAAGCCTGCCTATACCGATGCCGACAACAAGGCATCGGAGCAGATGCAGGAATACTGGACCCGCTTCGCAAAAACCGGCGACCCCAACGGCGGTGTACTGCCCCTCTGGCCACGCGCGGGCAGCGGTCGCTATCTGGCGTTCACGGCGGATGGGGCGGCAGCAAAGGAAAACCTGCAACCTGCTCCCTGCGGTGTGTTCCGCGAATGGACGTTGCGGCGGCTGTTGAAATAAAGGGCGGTAGCCCTGCCTGCTTTCGACCATGAGCGGGGTTCTTATCCATTGATATGGCCCGCCTGCCTTTGCCGGAATAAAGGCATCGGGCCGGTTTAAAACCGGCCCCTACGAAAATCCCCCGTTACCTCCTGCCACCATCAAACCAGCTGGGAACGAGAGCTATTCAGTCACAAACCATGTTGAGAATTATTCGCATTCAATAATAATTCTCATTATACTTGCGCCAGAACAATCCTGGATCACAGCGAATCGTCGCCACTATTTATGCAGCCCGGTTCTTCGCACACGGCTTTTCACTACGGTTCCTACAACCGTGGACTGACCCGTGGCCAGTTAAGAGCGGTCGTGATTGGCATTGCGCTGTTACACGTCGCTGCCATCTGGGGCTTGCTGCAAATCAAAGCCGTTCGCGACGCCGTGGCCGCAGCGGCGCCGATGATGTTTGAAATGGTTCGTGAACCCGCACCGGTTCCCCCTGCACCTCCGCCACAGTCAAAACCCATTCCCAAGGTTGTGCCGCCCACTCCGCTGATTGCTACGCCGACGCCCTCGCCGTCCAGTTTTGTGGTGGAGCAACCCGAGCCTGAAACGCCCGAGCCTGCAGAACCCGTGGTGATGCAAGCCCCACCCGCACCGGCTGCTCCTCCCCCACCGCCAAAAATGATTCCGGCATCAGCGATTCAATACCGGGTGCAGCCGCAGATGGAATACCCGCGCGCTTCACGACCTTTTCGCGAATCGGGCCGAGTCATTACCCGTGTTTATGTCGATGAGACAGGCATGCCCCGCACTGTGCAAATCGCCAAGTCGTCCGGCTTTCCGCGTCTGGATGAAGCCGGCATAAAAGCGGTGCAGAAAGCGCGCTTCAAGCCTTACACCGAGAACGGCCAGGCTAGTGCTGGCTGGGCACTGATTCCGCTGAATTTTGAACTGGAGTAACAACCGTGAATGGTGAAGCTACGCAACTGGGCATGGGGCATTTCATTGGCCAGAGTGATGCCATCAGTAAAACCTTGCTGGCGATACTGATCCTGATGTCCATCGCGTCGTGGGCGATCATCGTGGTCAAGGGATTGACTGCGTTCTCGCGCCGTCGTCGCAGCGAGAGCTTCCTCACTTTTTTCTGGAACGCAACTTCGCTGGATGCAGTGAGCAACGAAATCAGCACACATGGTGCTCGCGATCCGTTTTCACACCTCACCAGCCATGCCATGCATGCACAGGCACATCATGCGAAATACGGCGCAGCAAAACTGGAAGAAGCTGGCTCCTCCAGCGAGTTTGTAACCCGCACCATCAAGAAAGTACTCGACGAAGAAACCACCCAGATGGAGAGCGGTTTGACGCTTCTGGCCACCGTCGGCGCCACTGCTCCGTTCGTCGGTTTGTTCGGCACGGTATGGGGTGTTTATCACGCCTTGATCGCCATCGGCATGAGTGGCGCTGGCACATTGGACAAAGTGGCAGGCCCGGTAGGCGAAGCGCTGGTGATGACCGGCTTTGGTCTGGCGGTCGCGATCCCCGCAGTGATGGGCTACAACTGGTTGACGCGTTCCAATCGCGTGATCCTGTCGCGGCTCGATGCGTTTGCCTATGAGTTGCACACCTTTGTGTCGATGGGCCAACCACTGAGCGTAGCGGTAGAGCCCGCTCAAAAAATCCGCTCAGTGCCCAATAACAAACCAAGCGTCGCCTGAGGCAGTAACAAATGGCATTTGCAAGTTTTGATTCCAGGCATGCCCGTGCGCCGATGGCCGAGATCAACATGGTGCCGTTGATCGACGTCATGCTGGTGCTGCTGGTGATCTTCATTGTCACTGCGCCGCTGTTGACGCAGGCAGTCAAACTGGATCTGCCCAAGGTGAATTCCCAGCCCAACATCGCCAGGGCCGACAAGATCGAGTTTGCGATTGATGTCAGCGGCGCGCTGTTCTGGAATGGCGAGCCGGTAGATCGAACCGAGGCAACGCTGCGTTTCAAGGCTGAAAGCATCAAGCAACCACAACCTGAAATTCACTTGCGCGCCGACCAGGAAGTGCCTTATCGGCTGGTGGCTCAGGTGTTGGCAGATGCATCAACTGCCGGCTTGTCCAAGGTCGGTTTTGTCAGCGAGCCGGAAGCCATTCCATAGTCGCTCAGGCCATAGTCGCTCCGGATCATCCATTTTCTGTATCCAGCAATTAGCCAAAGCGTTTACGTGACTAGCCAATGCTAATGAATCGTCAAAGCTAACAAGGAAACTCTCATGTCACGTAAAACCAGACGCAATCGAAACGCCAATCCATCGATCACCCCGACAACCCAGCCGACCAGAAATTTTAACTTGTTACCACTGGGTGCATTGGCCGCAGGCTTCGGCTTGGCAATGCCGGCATGGTCGCAGACCGCTCCTGATACCAGTGCATCCGCCACCGAGACCACACTGGCCGAAGTGTCCCTCAAAACCAGGGTTGAATTTGAGGACAAGAAAAACGTGCAGGCCGTGACCTCCAGCATTGGCAAGGGCAATCAGGAGATTCGCGACATTCCGCAATCGCTGAATGTGGTGACGGAAAAACTGCTCGACGACCGCAAGGCCGACAGCCTCCAGGATGCGCTGCGCCTGACTGCTGGTGTCACGTTCTCGGCCGCTGAGAATGGCACCCAGCCGGATACTTTCATTCGCGGCTTCTCGGTGGCGCAGGTCGGCGATCTGTTGATCGACGGCATGAAAGATCCTTCCCAGTACGAGCGCGATACCTTCAACTACGACCGCATCGAAGTGCTGCGCGGATCTGCCTCGATGATCTTCGGCCGCGGCTCCACCGGCGGTGTCATCAATCAGGTTGCCAAGAAGCCGCTGCTGGCCGACATCAAGGAAGTGGTAGCCACCGTCGGCAGCGGCGACTACGGACGCATCACTGCCGATTTCAACATGCGCACCAGTGAACACACTGCCGTGCGTGTCAACGGCATGTACACCAAGGCCGATAACTTCGGCGCAGAAATCGACAAAAAAGGTCTGGCGCCTTCGTTCGCGTTTGGTGTCGGCACCAACCACGAGTTCAACATCGGACTGTTTTATCTCAAAACCGATCTCGTGCCGAGAAACGGCCTTTCCTATGCGATCATCCAGCAGTTCCCGGATGCCGTTGATCCGAATGATTTCTATGGCGCGGCCAGCGACTATCACAACGGTGAAGCCAGGTACGGCACATTCCAGTACAAGCTGCACCTCGCCAACGGCGGGCAGCTCAACACACAGGTGCGCACCGGCACCTATGACCGCTCGCTGTGGCTGACCGTCGCCCGCACGCCAGCCAACGCCACTACCGTCAATAGCAGTACGGTACTCACTCGCGGTGGGCTGACGCCACGCAGCGATACGTACAAGGGCACCTACCTGCAGAGTGACTACAGCCAGAACATCGAATGGCTGGGCATGAAGCATGCCGTTCTGGCCGGCGTGGATGCTGCGCACGAATCTGCGGATCGCTATATCAACGATCCGACCAACGTCCTCGCCGGTACCCCCAACATTACCGTGGGCACGCGCGCCAACACCACCATCGGCACGCCCGATGACGGTTACTACTCGCGAATTGTCCCGAGATGGATCTACAGCAACGACTATGTGTCACGCAACGCGGGTATCTTCGTGCAGGATCTCGTGGAATTTGTGCCGCACTGGAAACTGCTGCTGGGGTTGCGCCACGACTATATCAAGGGTGAGTTCAACAACAGGAACGCCACCACCGGTGTCATCACCAGCGCCACACTGGAAGACTCGGTGCTGAGCCATCGCGCTGCCGTGCTATTCCAGCCCACGTCAACACTCTCCTTCCATCTGGGCTACGGCACTTCATTCAACACCTCGGGTGACACCTACCAGTTCACTGGAATATTGGCCAACACGGCCAATACGCCGCCGGAAAAAAGCCGCAACATTGAACTCGGCGCCAAGGCCGACTGGTTCGATGGCAACCTGTCGACACGACTGGCGTTGTTCCGTACCGAGAAATACAACGAACGCACCACGGACGCCGATGTCTCCAGCGAGGCCTACCTGCTCTCTGGCAAGCGTCACTCTGCGGGCTGGGAACTGGAAGTGGCGGGACGGCCGCACGAAGACGTTGAGGTGTATCTGTCCTATGCGTTCATTCCAACCTCGAGGATCGACAAGGCCGGCACCACCCAGCAGAACATCGTCGGCCAACCCTTCGGCTTGTTGCCAAAGAAGAGTGGTAGCTCATGGGTGACTTATCAGGTGTCGTCGCCGTTGCGTGTGGGTGTCGGCGCCACCTGGTCATCCCGTAATTATGCGATCAACGGCACCGTGCCAACACGTGCCAATTACGTACCGGGCTACGCGGTGGTCGATGCACTCGCGGAATACTTCTTCACGCCTGACCTGTTCGTGCAGCTCAACGGTAGCAACCTAACCGACAAGACTTACAGTTATGAGCTGTACCGTGGCCACACGATTCTGGGAATGGGCCGTAACTTCAAGTTCACTGTGGGTTACACCTTCTAGGACATCATGCTGTTACAGCTACGCAATGTGCTCGCGCCCGACGAAATTCGTCGGGCGCGGGGAATTCTGGCCACCGCTCCCTGGGGCGATGGCCGCCTTACTGCGGGCGAACAATCCGCACTGGCCAAGAACAACACGCAACTGCCGGAAGAGTGCCGGGAATCGCAGGAAGTACAACAACTGGCGCTGCGTGGCTTGCAGCGACATCAGACTTTCTTCTCGGCTGCGTTGCCCAAACACATTTCGCCGCCGCTGTTCAATCGCTATGGCGGTGCAGCCAACAGTTTTGGTAATCATGTTGACAGCGCGGTGCGTTACCTGAGCAATGGTGCTGGCAGAGTTCGGACTGATATTTCCTGCACGCTGTTTCTCGCCGATCCTGACGAATACGACGGCGGCGAACTGGTCATTGAAGACACTTATGGCGAACAGCGCGTCAAGTTTCCCGCTGGCGATGTGGTGCTGTACCCCGGCACCAGCGTGCACCGGGTGTTGCCGGTGACGCGCGGCTATCGCATCGGCGCGTACTTCTGGGTACAGAGCATGATCCGTAGCGACGAGCAACGACGGCTGTTGTTTGACATGGACCAGCACCTGATGAACCTGCGCACGCGCTACGGCGAAACTGATTCCGCCATCGTCGGCCTGACCGGCACTTATCACAATCTGCTGCGTGCCTGGCTCGACGTATGACATCGAGCAGCGCCACTTACCAGAACGACCAGCAAACCTGCAAAGGAGAATCCATATGAAAACACTGACCCTGTTAACGCTGATCACACTGCCCATGGCCAGCGCGCTGGCCGACGGCAATTACAAATGCGAAGTACCCAAAGCCGAGATGCGCCCGCAGATGGAGCTGCAGAAAAAGCTCAAGGACGAAGGCTGGAAAATCCGCATGATTCAGACTGAGAACGGTTGCTACGAAGTGTATGGCTTCGACGCCAACAAGAAGCGCGTCGAGGCTTTCTTTGACCCCAAGAGCTTCCGGCGTCTGGATGTCCAGCAATAACGCCGCCTCACCCACACCTCCGCAACGAATCAAGGTGTGGGATGTATTGGTCAGAACGCTGCACTGGCTGCTAGTTGTCAGCGTCGCGCTGAGCTGGCTGAGCACGGTATTTTTCGGCTGGACGGATGTGCATCGACCTGCCGGCTATGTCGCGCTGGCAATCGTGTTGTTGCGCACTGTCTGGGGATTCACCGGCAGCCACTATGCGCGTTTTCGCGAATTCATCCGGCCGTTGCGCATGGTCAGGCAGTACGCGCATGAGCTGCTGGGCCGCCGCGAACCGCGCTACATAGGCCATAACCCACTCGGCGGCTGGATGATTCTGGCCTTGCTCGGTACCGTCATGTTTACCTGCGTAACAGGCTGGCTGTTCACGACGGACACATTCTGGGGAATACGATGGGTAAAAATACTGCATGAGGCCAGTGCATGGCTGCTGCTCGGATTGACAGCACTGCATGTGGGCGGAGTGTTGGTAACCAGTATTCTGCATCGGGAAAATCTGGTCGCCGCCATGATCACGGGCCGGAAGGCTTCACCTCAACAGAGTGATCAAGCTCTGTAATCGTGCAAATGACGCCTCTTTATTAAAATCATTAAAATCGTTGTCAGAGAGCGAGGACGAGGCCGTGACCGTCAATGTCACGGCAAGCCTGTGAGCTGGAAGGGACGAGCAGGGTAAGGAGGCCGACTTGTTCCATCAGATTGTGGCTACCGATTACTTCTTGTTCGCTTCCGCCGCATTCACGATCAGGCTGATCTTGCCTTGCGTACGGCCTTGTTCGCCGTACATCTGCGCTTCGGCCGCCTGAGCCAGCGGGAAAGTCTTGTCTATATGCACATTGAGCTTGTCTGCCGCGGCGAGCGATGCGACTTCCGCGAATATATCCCTGCCCACCTCGGCTGCCGAACCACGTTCCGCGCAGATCACGCCGACTGCTGTACATTTGGCCTCGAGGTTGCGCGCCGCAACACTGACATACATGCCACCTTTCTTGAGCGTGCTCATGGCGCGTTCCGCAGTGTTATCGATCTCGCCCACTGTATCGATGACCACATCAACGTTCTTTACCTGCTCTTCGAACTTGCCCTTGGTGTAGTCAATGATTTCGTCTATGCCAAGGGAGCGCAGATACTCGTGGTGGCGCGCGGAGGCGGTACCGATCACATACGCGCCTTTGACTTTGGCCGCTTGCACGGCTGTACTGCCTACGCCGCCCGCTGCACCGGTGATCAGCACTCGCTGACCTTTGGCGACCTTGGTGACGTTGAGAGCACGCACACCGGTTACCGCTGCGATTCCCAGACCCGCCGCTTCTGCGTAAGTGACATTAACGGGCTTGGCCATCATGGTCCGGGTGGGAGACAGCACATACTCCGAATATGCGCCGTTCAACACACCCGCAATACGGGGAATGATCGCGAACACCGGATCGCCCACTTTGAAGTCAGTCACGCCGCTGCCAATTTTTTCAACTACGCCGGCAGCGTCTCCACCCGGAATGATGGTAACGGGTGCACCAGCGGCAGGAACGTAACCTGGCGCCCCGACCCGGTTCTTCCAGTCCGTCGGATTTATCGCGGCCGCATAGACCTTGATGAGTACCTGATTCGCGCCGGGTTCCAGCACAGGCACAGTTTGCAGCTTGAGCACTTCAGGACCACCGTTACCGGTTTGCACGATGGCTTTCTGTTCTTTCGGCGTAGCAGCGAGCGCAACACTCATGCTCGCGCTAACCATCGTGGCCAGCAGCGCACTGCGGGCCAGTGTGAAGGCAGAAGATTTCATGGCGTGAAGCAACTCGTATCTGTCAGGTCTCATGATGAAAGCCTCAATTTTTAAACACATCTGGTGCTGCTTATCGTTCAGCTCAGTATCAGGAAGTCTCCAGCTCCTGGCCGCGGGTTTCTGGCAGTAGCGTCGCTGCAATCAGCACGAACACATAGGCGGCGGCAGCGCAGATGCCCATCGCCTGTCCCAGACCGATGTTCACCGCCACGATGCCGACCACTGCCGGGACAAAGGAGCCCACCGCCCGGCCGGTGTTGTACGAGAACCCTTGTCCGGTGGCGCGTACCCGCGTCGGGAACAGCTCCGCAAAGGTGGCGCCCATGCCGGCAATGATCCCGGACTGGAAGAACCCGAGCGGGAACCCCATCAGCAGCGCCACCGTGGGGCTGAGCGGCAGGAAGGTGTAACTCCACACGGTCACCGCGGCGGCGCTGGCCATGATCATGAAGGTCTTGCGGCGACCCAGGAAGTCACTCAGGTGCGCGCTGAACAGATAACCTATGAAGGAGCCGCTGATGTTGATGGCCAGATAGCCGCCGGTGCCGAGTACCGAGAGTCCCAGTACGGTTTTCAGATAGGTCGGCAGCCAGGTGAGCACCACATAGTTGCCCCCGAGTCCGCCGGCCGCCAGCATCGAGGCGAGCAGCGTGCGCCGACGCAGGGTGGGGCCGAAGATCTCCAGGAACTGCAACCCGCTGCGTTTGGGCTCGGCGGCCTTGGCTTCATGGAACATCGCGGGCTCTTCCACATGACGTCGAATCCACAGCACGAACACGGCAGGGATCAGTCCGAGGAAGAACAGATAGCGCCAGGCCATCTCCGGCGGCGCCAGACTGAACACCAGCGTGAACAGCAGCACTGCGGCGCCGTAGCCGATCGACCAGCCACTTTGTACGCTGCCCACGGCGCGGCCGCGATACTTCTTGTCGATCACTTCGCTCATCAGCACGGCGCCCGCGGCCCACTCACCGCCGAAGCCCAGTCCCTGCAGTGCACGCGTGACCAGCAGTTGTTCGAACGAGTTCGTCAAGCCCGACAGGAAGGTGAATACCGAGAACCAGATGATGGTGATTTTCAGCACCGCGACGCGACCGAAGCGATCGGCCAGAATCCCGGCCAGCCAGCCGCCCACGGATGAAGACAACAAGGCGGCGGTGCCCAACATGCCCGCCTCCGCCTGCGACATGCCCCACAACGCAATCAGCGTGGGGATGACCACCGCATACAGCTGCACGTCCATGGCATCCAGCGCCCAGCCGGTGAAGCACGCCCAGAACGTTTTGCGCTCGCGCGTCTTCAGGCTCGTAAACCAGCTCATCATGATGGGTATCCTCTTTCGTTCTTTAATTATCCGTTGAGCATGACAGTTGAGTTGCCTTGAATCAACGCTGCCAACAAAGCTGTCAGATAGCTGTCAGCACAGCCCCATTACAAAAGTGGATAAAGTACAAAAGGGATGAACTCGGTTGATCCTTAACGGTACTATTTGCGCCCTAACTTAAGCAGGAGCGATGATGTTCAGAATTGCATCAGGAGCGATCAGCATGGTGTTCGCGGCCCTCACCATCGGTGCGTGTGCTGCTGCGCAATCGGTTCCGGCGTCGCTCAAGGCGGAACTGGCGCCCACCGGCACGCTGCGCGCCGCCATCAATTACAACAACCCCCTGTTGGCCAAGCGCGATCCGGTCAGCGGCGAACTCACGGGGCTGGCGGTTGATCTGTCCAGAGAACTGGCGCGTCGTACCGGCCTGCCGCTGGAACTCGTGCCGTACGATGCCGCCGGCAAGGTCAGTGCGGCGGCGGCGACCGGCGCCTGGGATATTGCCTATCTGGCCATTGATCCGGCGCGTGCGGCGGAGATTGACTTCACCGCCGCACACAGTGAGCTGGAGGGCACGTACCTGGTGCCGGCCGGTTCACCCATACACACGATCGAGGAAGTAGATCGCGCCGGGGTGCGTATTGCCATCACCGCCAAGAGCGCCTACGACCTGTTCCTGAGTCGGGCCCTGAAAAATGCCCAGCTGGTGTATGCCGAGGCCACACCGGCATCGTTCAAGTTGTTTACTGAGCAGAAGCTGGACGCCGTGGCGGGCGTCAAGACCGCGTTGGTGACCGAAGCGCGGAATCATCCCGGCGCGCGGGTGCTGAGCGGTCACTTCATGACCATTCCGCAAGCGGCCGGCGTGCCCAAGGGGCGTCCTGCCGCGGCGCGCTATGTGAGTCAGTTCATCGAAGATGTGAAAGCCTCCGGATGGGTAGCGGCCGCACATCAACGACATGGCCTGGGGCCGGATGAGGTCATCGTGGCGCCGCCCTCGCCGGTTCGATAATGTGCGAATGACGCCCTGCAGCATCGACACAGGAAATTGGGGAACCACCACCATGAAACGCCGTGAAATGCTCCTTGCCAGCGCTGCCCTGCTCACCGCCCCGTCACTCCGGGCACAGGCTGCAGGCCCGGTGTACGTTGCCACTTATCTCGAAGTCAGACCGACATCCACGCGAGCGGGTGAGGCACTGGCCGCGCTGTACGAACGCAACTCCCGTTCGGATGCGGGCAATATCAGCGTCAATGCATTCCAGGAAATCGGCCGATCCAATCGGTTCGTGGTCATTGAGGCATGGAAGGATCCGGCCGCTTTCGCTGCTCATGACAAGGCCCCTCATACCCTGGAGTTTCGCAACAAACTCAAGACAATCCATAACAGTCCGTACGATCAACGCCTCAACACCGGCTTTGCGATTGACCCGGCGCCGCAGAAAACCACCTCACGAACCGTCTATGTCGTCACCCACGTCGATGTGCCCGGCGCCTTCCGTGAAAAAGCCGAAGGTCTGTTGAAACAGCTCGTCGAACCCAGCCGGACCGATCCAGGCCAGGTGCGTTATGACCTCTATCAGCAGTTTGAGCCTCGCACCAACCACTTCACCGCCTTCTCAGCCTGGGACAGCCTGCGTGCCTTCGATACACACGGCAGCACACCCCACTGCCTCCAGTTCAGAGAAGCCATCGCGCCACTGCTCGGCGCGCTCTACGATGAACGGATTTATCAGAGCTTCAGCCCCTGATTACTGCTTGTTCGCTTCCGCCGCGTTCACGATCAGAACGATCTTGCCTTGTGTGCGCCCTTGCTCAACCGTACTTTGTGCTTGCGCTGCCTCAGACAGAGGGAAGGTCCGGTCAATATTGACCTTTAATTTGCCGGCTGCCGCGAGCGCAGCGGTTTCTTCGTAGATGCTTCTCTCGACGGCAGGTGCACTGGCACGACCCGCGCAAATAATGCCTGCTGCTGTGCACTTGGCTTCGAGACCCCGTGCGCCAACACTGATGTAATTGCCGCCTTTCTTGAGCGTGGTCATGGCGCGTTCTGCAGTGTTGTCATCGTCGCCTACGGTATCGATGACCGCGTCGACGTCTTTCACCTGTTCTTCGAACTTGACCTTGGTGTAGTCGATGATTTCGTCTATGCCAAGCGAACGCAGGTAGGTGTGGTGGCGCGCCGAAGCTGTGCCAATCACGTAGGCGCCCTTGGCCTTGGCCGCCTGCACGGCGGTGCTGCCCACACCACCCGCTGCGCCGGTGATCAACACGCGCTGGCCTTTGGAAACCTTGGTGACGTTTACGTTGCGTACACCGGTTATGCCTGCGATACCCAGGCCAGATGCTTGCGCATAGGTAAGATTGCCGGGCTTGGCAACCACGGTCGAGATGGGCGCCACGGCGTACTCCGCATAGGCGCCATTCAACGTGCCCGGCACACGTGGAACGACCCCGAACACCGAGTCACCCACTTTGAAGCTGGTCACGCCACTGCCTGTTTTTTCAATCACGCCCGCCACATCCCCACCAGGAACACTGGTCGGTGATGTACCGGCCGGCGGCGCATAACCATCTTCCCCGGTGCGAGCCTTGATATCCGACGGATTTATTGCGACTGCATACACCTTGATGAGTACCTGATTCGCGCCGGGTTCCAGCACCGGTACGGTTTTCAGCGTGAGCACTTCGGGACCACCCAGGCCAGTTTGCACGATGGCCTTCTGTTCTGCCGGCGTGGCCGCGAACGCAACGCCGATACACACGCCGCCCATGCCTGCCAGCAATCCGCTGTGGATCAGCAAGGATGAAAAAGATTTCATGGCATTCAACAACGAGTATGTATCCGGTCTCATGATGCTTCTCCAAATATTCATGTTAAACATGTCAAATATACGCAGCGTGCTTCATCAGAATGAATTCACGGCCGCCGCTGCAATGGCCACGTTGTAGATGATCTGCGTCACCGCCTGCCACAATGGCAGAGCCGGCATACGTTCGGTATCCAGCGGGACAACGATGGTATCACCCGGTTTCATGTCAACACCATTCCTGAACCAGCGATTACTGCCATTGGCAACCACGCCGCCGTTGGCGCGAACCACATATATCTGCCCGTCATCCGCCTTGCGCGTCACGCCGCCACTCTGCGCAATGTAGTCGCTGCGGGAGAGGTCCCTTTGATACAGGTGCGACGTCGTGGTCTGCACCTCACCAATAACGGTGACTTCCTGACGCTGGCGCGGGATGGTCAGCATATCGCCATCACGCAGGATCAGGTCTTTCTCTGACCCGAGCTGAGCGACCAGCACCTGATCGAGATCAATGACCAGCCGGCCCACAGCCCTGGAACTTTCCAGCTGAGCCAGCAAAGACTGTCCCACCGACAGGGATTGCGCGGTATTGGCCTGATTGGCTTGTGCACCCTGCAAGGCCAGCGACGCCAGGTCGCTTTGCATACGCGACGCCAGCAGATCCAGTTGTTGCTGTTCACGTACTTTCAGATCTTCGCGGGTAAACACGCTGCCCTCCGTAAAGGCAAGATCAGTGAGACCACCCGCACGGGCAATGACGGAACGTAACGTCTCACCACGCTGGATCTGGTAGGTTCCCGGAAATTTCACTTCGCCGCTCAGCGTGACCGCTTCGCGTTCACTCCACTGCGGCAGTTCCTTGATATTGAGAAAATCCGCGGATTGCAGCGTGATGTCGGCATTGATATCGCCACGCGCAATCGCCGCCAGATCGACATTGAGCAGCTCGGTAGCGCGCTTGCCGTCTTTCTCAACATAGCGCGTCAGCTCGGCGCTGGATGCAAATGCAGAGTCCTGCAAACTGCCACCGGCGCGTAGCAGGTCACTCAGGCGCATGCCGGGTTCCAGCGGATACTCACCCGGTACTTTGATGCGGCCACTCACTCTGACCACCTCGGTGGGGCGCGCAGCCTGCGACTGCAAACGCAGTTCGTCCAGAATCGGCTTGATCACGCGCGCCCGGTCAGTTTCAAAATCAAACACGGTAATGCGATCACGCGCCTGCAAGGTGATATCAGCCACACCGCCACGCGCCGCCAGCGCATTGGACAAATCTGCCGACAACACCGCAACGCGACGATCAGGCTGAAGTTCGCGACGAATCAGCAAGTAGTGAATGTCAGCATTCGGCTTGAGATCATCAACCGAACTGATGACATCGGTCAGGTGCAGACCTTCGCGCCAGGCCACCGAACGGGGCGCGTACACATGACCATCCACGGTGATGCCGGAATCCAGTGAGGGCGGCACGCGCGCAATCGTCAGGGCATCCCCATTGCGCAGCGTGGTACGCGCATTCGCCGAGGCATTGAGATTGACTTCCATCACCACGCGCTGACGCTGGCCATCAATACGCGTCAGTGACACCTTGCGGGTATCGGCATCGGCGGTCAGGCCACCCGCCAGCGTGACGGCGTCATCGGTGGTCTGGTTACCCTTCAGTTCATAAATGGCCGGACGGCGCACTTCGCCCTCCACCGCCACAGTACTGCCCACGGTCGGAATGAAAATCACATCGCCGGGCATCAGCTTGGCATCGTTGCTGGTATCGCCCTGCATCAGCAGGTCGTACAGATCGAGTGTTCGCACCAGGGTGCCCTGACGCTTCAGCTGGATATGACGCAGCGAACCAATCGGCTTGACACCACCGGATACAAACAGCGCGGTGGTCATGGTGGACAGACCACTCACCGTATAGGAACCGGGCAGCTTGGCTTCACCCAGCACGAAGACGCGAATGGCCCGGGTTTCGCCCATCGACACACTGGCGCGTACACCGATCATCTGCTGGGAGACTCGCGATTCAATCTCGGACTGCACCGCCGAAAAAGACTTGCCACCAACACTGATGGGCCCCAGCTCGGGGAAGCTGATGCGACCATCCCGTCCGACCACCAATTTTGAGGTGCGATTGGTGCTGCCATACAGCTGCACCGACAGTTGATCGCCAGGGCCCACGGCGTAGTCGGCAGGTACCGGTACGTCGGTAACGGGCGCAAATGTGGATGGCGCTTCGTCGAACAGGTCGTATCCATACGGTTTAAGGCCGGCAGCGCCGGGCTTTTCGATGGGTAAATGCGTGAGCTTGATCTTGAGATCACGAAACGCAGGATCCGCAGCCACCCGACTGGTGGCCTGCTCGATGGTCAGCCCAGCCAACGGCATGGGCAGGAACCCGGGCAACTGCAGCGTACCCCCGAGGCCAAGCTTGTAAGGGTTTTTCGAGCGGACCAGATCAATGAGCGTGCCCAGTTGCTGCTTCTGCGCCTCCGTCAACGGCGCATCGCGCGCCGGGGCAGGCACAGTCAGCACCTGCGCCGGTTGCCCATTACTGGCGGGCACCACCGCGGTTGTCTCACGGGCGAAATCGATATCCACGAGAACCGTCTCGTCCGCCTGCAGAGTGAGGATCCGCGGCTGTAGTGCAATACCCGTACGATTGGTACCGGTGCGATTGGTATTGCGTGAAGTCGCTGTGTCGTTGCGTGTATTGCCGAAAGCAGTATTGCCCCCAGTCGTCTGGTCAGATGCGGTATTGCCGGAGCCCAGCCCCAGACTCTGCATGATGGTCTGCTGCTGGTCAGCATCCATGCTGTTGAAGATTTCCAGCTGTTCAGCGCTGGGGGTCGGAGTCTGGGCAACTGCTGGCTGCAACCAGATGCCTGCACCGGCCAGCAACAGTGAAACACCCCAAATCAGCGGTGCGAAAAAACCAGCCATACCCGTGCGCTTCATTCAGATCATCCACTTAAAGTTGGCGGCGATTCTAGGGCCTGTCGTCAAACTATTCCATCGCTGCGACGGCGGTCAGTCTGACGCCTGACTTGCCAGCAGAAAGACTTTCCCTGCAGATCCGGGTTCAGCCGGATTTTGCACCGGAGTACTGCTTTTCCACCCACTGGCGATAGCTGCCATCCATCACGGCGCGCCACCAGGGTTCGTTGTGCAGATACCAGTCCACGGTGCTGCGCAGGCCAGCATCAATGCGTACCTGCGCCTGATAACCCAGCTCGGACTCGATCTTGTGGCAGTTGATCGCATAGCGGCGATCATGGCCGGGACGATCCTTGACGTAGGTCATCAGCGTTTCACTGGGCTGGCCTTGTGATGCGGGGGCGGCAGGAAAACGCGCCTTCAAGGTTGCATTGCTGGCAAACAGCGCATCCATGATGGCGCACAGCGTTCGCACCAGGTAAATGTTCTCCGCTTCCGAACCACCGCCAATGTTGTACACCTCACCCACTTGACCCTGCTGCAACACCAGCTCGATGCCACGGCAATGATCGGTCACATGCAGCCAGTCACGCACATTCCGGCCATCACCATAAATCGGCAGTGCCTTGCCACTCAGGATGTTGACGATCATCAGCGGAATGAGTTTTTCCGGAAAATGAAACGGCCCGTAGTTGTTCGAACAATTGCTGGTGGTGACGTTCAGTCCATAGGTATGGTGATAGGCGCGCACCAGATGATCGGAAGCGGCCTTGCTGGCCGAGTACGGTGAATTGGGTGCATACGCTGTGGTCTCGGTAAACGCCGGGTCGGTGGCGCTGAGCGAGCCATACACTTCATCGGTGGAAACATGATGAAAACGATGCCCGGGCAGCGGCTTCTCATCCAGCCACACCTTGCGCGCCGCCTTGAGCAGCGAATGCGTACCCAGCACATTGGCTTCGATAAAGACATCAGGCCCGTGAATCGAGCGATCCACATGCGACTCGGCAGCAAAATGCACCAGCGTGTCGATGGCTTCATCACGCAACAGGGACTCAACCAACCCGGTATCGCTGATATCACCCTGTACAAAACGCAACTCAGGTCGTTGCCGAACACTGTCCAGATTGGCCAGATTGCCGGCATAGGTCAGGGCATCCAGCACCACTACCCGATCACCCGGATGTTGCGTCAGCCAGTGATGCACGAAGTTCGAGCCGATAAAACCGGCGCCGCCGGTGATCAATAACTTTTTCACACTAACTCCAGTGTCAGGCTGAAGCCTGATCTGTTTGAACCTGCTGCATCACTTCCCGCAGGCGCTGCCGCCAATGCACTGGAGTCAGGCCCAGTGCCGCATGCGTGGCTGATTTGTCGAGCACACTGTAAGCAGGGCGTCGCACCGGCGTCGGAAATTCATGGGTAGCAATGGGCATCACCTGCGGCAGGCTGTCCAGCAGACCACAGGCCAGTGCTTCTTCAGCAATCGCCACGGCGAAGTCATACCAGCTGGCCACCCCCGCGTCTGTCCAGTGATAGATGCCGGACAACTCCGGGTGCTGCACCAACAGCCACAGCACCTGCGCCAGTGAATGGCTACAGGTGGGCGTTCCCACCTGGTCGGCCACCACCCGCACCGCGCCGCGTTCCTGCATCAAACGCAACATGGTGCGCAAGAAATTTTTGCCGTGAGCGTCGTAAACCCAGGCGGTGCGCACGATCAGCGCGCGATTGCCAAGTATTTCCTGCACGGCCTGTTCGCCGGCCTGTTTGGTGCGGCCATACACACCCAGTGGCGCAGGCTGGCTATCCGGCTGATACGGTGTTGAACTCACGCCATCAAAAACGAAGTCCGTCGAAACATGCAGCAGGCGTGCGGCGCTTGTTTCGCGTGCTGCATTGGCAAGATTACGCGGCCCCTCAACATTGCCACGTTCGGCTGCTGCGACTTCGGTTTCTGCTTTGTCGACCAGCGTATAGGCGGCCGCATTGATGATCACCGTCGGCTGAAATTCTTCGACACAGCGCTGCACACTGTCCAGATCACCGATATCCAGCTCTGCACGCGTAACGGCGCACAGGACAACTTCCTGCGGCGCTGAAGCACACAACGCACGCGCCAACTGGCCGTTTGCGCCGGTCACCAGCACTTTCACCGGGTGTCCAGCACGCGTAGTCAAACGAACACCTCGGCATCACGCAAACCCGGCGCTTGTGCATCCTTCACGGCAAGTTGTGGTGGCACACCCGCCGGCAAGGGCCATTCAATGCCGATCTCAGGATCGTCCCAGCGAATGCAGCGCTCGTACTGTGGCGCATAGACATCGGTGCACTTGTACATGAAGTCCACGTCATCCGTGAGTGACAAAAAGCCATGCGCAAAGCCCGGTGGCACCCACATCATGTGGTGATTGACGTCACTCAGCTCCACACCCACCCATTGGCCAAAATTGGGCGAGCTACGCCGCACATCCACCGCCACATCGAATGCGGCGCCGCGCGACACCCGCACCAGTTTTCCCTGCGTGTTCTGAATCTGGTAATGCAGGCCACGCAGAATCCATTGCGAGGAATGACTGTGATTGTCCTGCACGAAATCAACATCAATGCCGCCCGCCGCAAACTTCTGCCGCTGCCAGCTTTCCAGAAAATAGCCGCGTGGATCACCGAACACGCGTGGCTTGATAAGGATGACTTCCGGGAGTCGTGTGGGAATGAATTCCATACCGGTCATTCCTTGAGAATATCCAGCAGGTAAGCGCCATAGCCGGACTTGCCCAACCCCGCGGCCAGTCGTTCCAGCTGCGGCGCATCAATATAGCCAGCGCGATAGGCGATCTCTTCTGGACAACACACCTTGAGGCCCTGACGACTTTCCAGCGCTTCGATGAACATGGAGGCCTGCAACAGGGATTCATGGGTGCCGGTGTCCAGCCACGCCACGCCACGGCCAAATAGCTCAACGCTCAACGTACCGCGCTCCAGATAAGCTTTGTTCACATCCGTGATTTCGTATTCGCCACGCGCAGAGGGCTTGAGGCTGGCGGCAATCTCCACCACATCGTTGTCGTAGAAATACAAACCGGTCACTGCATAGTTGGACTTGGGCTGTGTGGGCTTTTCTTCAATCCCCAGCGCCCTGCCTTGTGCATCGAAGTGCACCACGCCATAGCGTTCGGGATCTTTCACCCGATAGGCGAATACGGTTGCGCCTGGCGTTGCCGCAGCGGTTTGCAGTTGCTCGGGCAGACCATGCCCGTAAAAAATATTGTCGCCGAGCACCAGGGCCACACGGTCATGGCCAATGAATGGACGACCGATGGTGAAGGCCTGTGCCAACCCGTCAGGGCTTGGTTGTTCAGCGTATTGCAGGTTGATGCCCCATTGATGGCCATCACCCAGCAGGCGTCTATACAACGGCAGATCAAACGGCGTGGAGATCAACAGGATGTCGCGAATGCCAGCCAGCATCAGCGTCGACAAGGGGTAGTACACCATCGGCTTGTCGTAAATGGGCAGCAACTGTTTGCTGACACCCAGCGTCACCGGGTGCAGGCGCGTGCCGGAACCGCCGGCGAGAATAATTCCCTTCATGTTTTTCTCCCGTTACATGAGGCAGTTTTCAAACCCGCCTCTACTTGCGCCACTTGCTCACATAGCCTAACAAGCCCTGCACAGCAGGCGCCACATTCGTAGCCGTCTCTGGTTTTTCTACTGACGGCACCAGTGCATCGGCCATCTTCTTGCCCAGCTCCACGCCCCATTGATCAAAGGCATTGATGCCCCAGATCACGCTTTCCACAAACACCTTGTGCTCATACAGGGCAATCAGTTTGCCCAGCGTCTTCGGACCCAGACGCGGGAACAGCAACAAGGATGAGGGACGGTTACCGGGATGAATCTTGTGCGCCGCCAGCCGTGATATGGCTGCATCGTCCAGTCCGCGCGCCTGTAATTCAGCCCGAACATCATTCATATCATGCCCCAGCGCAAAGGCCTGCGCCTGGGCGAAACAATTGGCCAGCGCCAGGTTCTGCTGGCCCTGATAGTCACTGGAAGCATTGACCGGCGCAATAAAATCCAGCGCCACGCGCGCCGTGCCCTGATGCAGCAACTGGAAAAACGAGTGCTGGGCATTCGATCCCGGTTCACCCCACACCACTGCACCGGTATCGCATTCAACCGGCAGACCTTCATGCGTAACCCGCTTGCCATTGCTTTCCATATCCAGCTGCTGCAGATATGCCGCGAAGCGATGCAGTCGCTGGTCGTAAGGCAGCACCGCATGTGAATCCAGACCCAGGAAATTGCGATTCCACACACCCAGCAAACCCATCAGCACGGGATAGTTGTTTTCAAACGGTGCAGTCTGAAAATGCTCGTCCATGATGCGACCGCCTTCCAGCATCAATTCAAAATTATCCATACCGATGGCCAGCGCGATCGACAGCCCCACCGCTGACCATAATGAATAACGGCCGCCCACCCAGTCCCACATCGTGAACCGGTTTTGCGGCGCGATCAGGAAGGCATCCAGCGCCTTGGCATTGGTGGACACCGCAGCAAAGTGTCGCGACACACCGCCCGCGCCCAGCCGATCCACAATCCACTGCCGGGCAATTTTTGCATTACTCAGTGTTTCCAGCGTGGTGAAGGTCTTGGAACACACCACGAACAGGGTACGTTCGGCGTCGAGTTTTTCCAGCACATCATCCAGCTGTGAACCGTCAATGTTCGACACGCAGTGCAACCTGATATTGCGATGCCGATAACGCGCCAGTGCTTCGGTGGCCATGACGATACCGAGATCCGAACCACCGATACCAATGTTCACCACATCGGTGAACTGCTTGCCGGAAAAACCCTGCACGCGTCCGGCATGTACGCCTTCCACGAAATTACGCATGCGCTCCAGATTGGCGCGCACTTCCGGCATGACATCCTGACCATTCACCTGAATGCTGCGGTCATGTGAGTTAGGTGATGCGGCGCGCAACGCGGTATGCAGCACCGCCCGCTGCTCGGTGGTATTGATGATCTCGCCGTTGAACATGGCAGCGATGTGTTCACGCAGGCCACGCGCTTCGGCCAGTTTGATCAGGCCATGCAGAATCGGCTGGGTAACGCGCTGCCTGGAGAAATCGAACAGCATATCCATCTCGCAACGCGAGAACTCGGTAAAGCGCTGCGGGTTTGCGTTAAACAGATCACGCAGATGGCGTGTTCCATCCGTGAGCAGCAGAGCATTCAGTGCTTGCCACTCGGGTGTTTGCAATAGCGATGTCATGGTTAGCCCCTGCGCTCCAGAACAATAAAACTATAGGCATGAACATGGCGGTCATCAGCAGGATAGTCCTCACGCGCGACTTCGCGCCAGTCGGTAACGTTCAGTGCGGGAAACACGGCATCACCCTCTACCGCAGCATGCACACGCGTCAGGTAGATACGCTGTGCCTGCGGCAATGATTGCCGGTAAATTTCCGCGCCGCCGATCACCATGATTTCTGGCGCAGCGCCGGCAGCCAGCAGCGCAGCCGGCACGGAGTCCACCACCGTGCAACCCGGCAATTCGAGGTTTGCCTGCCGGGTAATCACGATACTGGCGCGGCCCGGCAACGGCTTGCCAATGGAATCAAAGGTCTTGCGCCCCATGATCATGGGCTTGCCCAGTGTCAGCGACTTGAACCGCTGCAAATCGCCCGGCAAACGCCAGGGCAAACCATTGCGCTGACCGATGACGCCGTTGTCAGCCACGGCCACGATCAGCGACAACGTCACTTGCGGCTCCGCTTGCTGCTGGCCTTTTTCTGCGCTGCTTTTTTCGGAGTTAGTTTCGACTTCGTCTTGGCTGGCTTTTTGCTGCTGGACTTTTTGGCCACTGCTTCGGCACGCGCCGTGGCGCGCTTGCGCTTGGCGCGATCCAGCGCACGCTGTGCCTCCATCGATAACTTGTCGAGCATGGTGCCGCGACAGGTACGTGTACCGCAGCGGCAGTTGTACAGCGCCAGATCTTCCGCTGTGTCGTCATCACTCCAGGTCAGCTGGTAGTCATAACCCAGCTCCTCACCCGGTTTGATGTCACGCACCGCCTCGATGAAGATGCGCTGATTTTCCGTCACGGTCTCGCAATTCGGCTCACAGCGATGATTGATATAGCGCGCATCGTTGCCGTGATGCGAACCGTCAATCACGGTCTTGTGGTTAACCACAAACAGGAAAGTATGGCCATCCACGTTTTCCTTGCGCCAGAAGCGGCGATCGGCTTCCGAATGCGTGATGCGTTCGCCCACATACTCCATGATGCGCGCGCCCTTCCTGACGAGCTGCACGGCATACACGCCGCGTCCATGAATGGGCGAGTTACGCACTTCCACCAGCTCTGAACGAGTCAGATCCGGTTCTGATTTACGGACATTGTGGCGTTTGGAAACAGATGATTTCTGGTTACGTTTTTTCTTGCTGGGCATGGTTGAACATCAAAGTGGATTAAACAGCCACGACCGCCTTGATATGCGGGTGCGGGTCATAGCCAGTGATCTCGAAATCTTCAAACTGGTATTCGAATATGGAAGCAGGCCGACGCTTGATGGCCAGCGCCGGCAAGGCGCGCGGCGCGCGCGCCAATTGCAGGTCAGCCTGTTCCAGATGATTGAGGTAGAGATGACAGTCGCCACCCGTCCAGATGAACTCGCCGACCTGAAGGTCGCATTGCTGCGCAAACAAATGCGTCAGCAGCGCATACGAGGCAATGTTGAACGGCACGCCCAGAAAGATATCGGCGCTGCGCTGGTACAGCTGGCAGGACAGCTTGCCGTCGCCCACCCAGAACTGGAATAACGCATGACAGGGTGTCAGCGCCATCTGCTCCAGCTCGCCTACATTCCATGCATTGACAATGATGCGCCGTGAATCCGGGTTGCGGCGAATCAGATCAACGGTGCGGCTGATCTGATCGATGTAGCCGCCATCGGGTGTCGGCCAGGTGCGCCACTGACGACCATATACCGGCCCCAGCTCGCCCTGCTCATTGGCCCACTCGTCCCAGATGGAAACGTTGTTGTCCTTGAGATACTGGATATTGGTATCGCCACGCAGGAACCACAGCAACTCATAGGCAATGGAACGCAGATGCAGCTTCTTGGTGGTGAGCAACGGAAAGCCATCGGCCAGATTGAAACGCATCTGATGGCCAAATACCGAACGCGTACCGGTACCGGTGCGATCGGTTTTCTCCAGTCCGTGGTCGCGCACCAGACGCATGAGGTCGAGGTATGGCTTCACCGTCTGGCCACCACGCCACTGCTCAAATAATTGCCGCTGGGGCGATTCAGGCGATACGCACGTATCAGGAAGTACAACCCACCGATGATCATCGGCAGACACAGCAACTGGCCGGTGGTGACCCAGTCGAACAGCAGGTAGCCGCGATTGGCGTCGGGCACACGCACAAACTCCACGCAAAGCGGAACACGCCATAACACAGTAGCCAGAGGCTGGTGGGCGCCAGCTGCGGACGCGGCTTGCGGGTGAATACCCAGACGATGATGAACAGCGCCACACCTTCGAGCAAGGCTTCATAAAGCTGCGAAGGATGCAATGACACACCGTTGACCACAAAGGCCCAGGGCACGTCGGTGGGCTTGCCCCACAACTCGCCGTTGATGAAGTTGCCAATGCGGCCGGTCAACAATCCCAGTGCGGGCAACGGCGCTGCGAAGTCCAACGCATCGGCCATGGAACGACCACGACGTTTGGCGAACAGCGCCACAGCCAGCATGCCACCGATAATTCCGCCATGGAACGACATGCCGCCTTCCCAGATACGCAGGGCTCTGAGGGGGTTGGCAACGGCCTCCTCCATTCCATAGAACAGCACCCAACCCAGGCGACCACCCAGAATCAACCCCATCGCGGCGAAGAACACCATGTCATCCACATCGATCAGCTTCCAGGTCGAGCCGGGCTGCGCCGCACGACGCCGCGCCAGATACCAGCCACCAAAGATGCCGATGACATACATCAACCCGTACCAGCGAACGGCAAACGGGCCAATGGAAAAAATGATCGGGCTGAATTCAGGATAGGTGAGCATTAGCAGATGATATTAGCAGCTCGCGCCGAATCGTAGGGGCAGCTCGCGAGCTGCCCTTCTCGTTATCAAGTCGGAGGGCGGTTCGCGAACCGCCCCTACTCGCTTACCACGCGTGCAGTAAACGCCTTCAGATAACGCGTTTCTTCAATGCCGGGATGGATGGGATGATCCGGCGCCTGCCCGCCGACTTCGATGATCTGCGCATGTTTGTTCAAGTGCCGTGCCGCACGCTGGATGGCGTCGATCAGCACATCGCCATGCAGATGGTACGAGCATGAGCACGACACCAGCAGGCCATCCCGCTCCACCAGTTGCATGGCGAGTTGATTCAGCCGCTTGTAAGCCGCCTCGCCCTTGGGAAGGTCTTTCTTACGCTTGATGAAGGCGGGGGGATCGATGATCACCACATCAAACTTGCGCTTTTCGGCATGTATTTTTTCCAGCACATCAAAGGCATCACCCTTGATGGTTTCGACCTTAAGGTCATTGGCCTGAGCACTTTGCTGGAGATATTCCAGGGCTTTGGCCGATGAATCCACACAGGTCACTTCCGCCGCACCCGCTTTGGCGGCGGTCAGCCCCCAGGCGCCGAGATAGCTGAACACGTCCAGCACCTTGGCGCCCTTGACGTATTTGAGCAAAGCCTGGCGATTACAGGCCTGATCGTAGAACCAGCCGGTCTTCTGCCCTTCCAGCACCGGGACATTGAAGTTCACGCCGCTTTCAGTGAGCGACAGGACTTCCGGCACCTCGCCGAACGCGGTTTCCACATACGGCTCCAGCCCTTCCAGTTCACGCGCGCCGCTATCGTTTTTCCATAGCATGGCTTTGGGTTTGAGCACCTGCTTCACGGCCGCGACGATATGCTCCTTCATCGCTTCCATGCCCGCCGTGCCAATCTGGCCAACAACGACATCGCCAAACCGATCCAGCACCAGACCGGGCAACTGATCCGACTCGCCATATACCAGCCGATAGAAGGGTTGCGCATACACACGTTCACGCAGCGACAGCGCCACTTGCAGACGATGTACGAACAGACCCTTGTCGCCGGGCGGATGCTGCATGTCACGACCCAGAATGCGCGCGCAAATCAGCGCTCGCGGATTCACGTAGGCATAACCCATGAACTTGTCACGCGAGGACATGACCTGGCACAGATCGCCGGGCTTGAAGCTGGTCAGCGGGGTTTCTGCCGTATCCACTTCGTTGGAAAACACCCACTGGTGCCCGGCGGACAGACGACGGTCTTCGTTGCGTTTCAGGCGCAGGATGGGGAATTCGGCTGGCATGGCTATGTCTTCCAAGGCAAGAGAACCTGCAACAGATTCTCTGTGTGTAGGGGGCGTTCGCGAACGCCCCGCTGAAAAACGAAGAGGGCCGTTCGCGAACGGCCCCTACGTCATCTGAAAGCAGGGTGCACAACACCCTGCATGTACATCCACTCAACCCTTGCCGCGCGCCAGATATTCACCGGTGCGGGTATCGACCCTCACCACTTCACCTTCGGCGATGAACAGGGGCACGCGCACCATCGCGCCGGTTTCCAGCTTGGCGGGCTTGGAGCCACCCGTAGCAGTATCGCCACGCATGCCGGGATCGGTCTCGACAATCTTCAATTCCACATGGGCAGGCGGGGTCACGGACAAGGGCTGACCGTTCCACAGCATCACCGTGCAATTCATGCCGTCCTTGATCCACTGCGGCGTATCGCCCATGGCTTCCTTACCAGCGGTGTGCTGCTCAAAGTCCTCGGGCACCATGAAGGTCCAGAACTCGCCATCGCTGTACAGATACTGCATTTCGGTTTCGACTACGTCGGCGCTGTCAACGCTATCCCCCGACTTGAAGGTGCGCTCGACGGTGCGACCGGTTTTCAGGTTACGCACCTTGACGCGGTTAAAGGCCTGGCCTTTGCCGGGCTTGACCATCTCGTTTTCAACAATCGTGTAGGGATCGTTGTCCAGGATGATCTTGAGTCCGGATTTGAATTCGTTTGTGCTGTAGCTGGCCATGTCGGCACCTGAGTCTTGAGGAAGGGGCGAAAAACCCCGGGAACGGCCCGGGCGATCTGGTAAAAAGGCCGGCGATGATAGCCGCTAGCCCCCAATCAGACCAGCACAACCCGGCCATGCCCGCCGTCGCCACGTTGCCGCACTGGCAGCAGGCGCTGGCCAGCGCCATCACCGACCCGGCCGAGCTGCTGCAAATACTGCAACTGGACCCGGCGTTACTGTCGGCAGCGCGCCAGGCAGCCCGGCTGTTTCCGCTGCGCGTGCCACGCGGCTTTGTAGCCCGCATGCAGCGTGGCAATCCAGCCGACCCGCTGCTGCAACAGGTGCTGCCACTGGCAGCGGAATTGACTGAATCCCCGGAATTCAGCGTTGATCCGGTCGGTGACATGGCCAGCCGCATCGCCCCCGGCGTGCTGCACAAGTACCCGGGGCGGGCGCTGCTGATTGCCACCGGCGCCTGTGGCGTGCATTGCCGCTACTGCTTCCGGCGGCACTTCCCCTATGGCGAAGAACTGGCCAGCAGCGGGCATTGGCAAGCCGCGATTCAAGCCATCCAGACGGACGCCAGCATTGAAGAACTCATTCTCAGCGGCGGCGACCCGCTCAGCCTTAATGATCGCCGTCTGCGCGAACTGACCGGGCAACTGAGCGGGATTCCGCACCTCAAGCGCCTGCGTATCCACACCCGCCAGCCGATTGTCCTGCCGGAACGGGTCGATGCCGGCCTGCAAAGCTGGCTGCGCAGCATTCCCCTGCAGAAGGTGATGGTGCTGCATGTCAACCATGCGCAGGAGATCAATGCCGAGGTCGCCGCCGCCTGTCGGGCGCTGCGCGACTGCGAGGTCACGCTGTTCAACCAGTCAGTGCTGCTCAAGGGCGTCAATGACACGGTTCACGCTCTGACTGAACTCAGTGAATCCCTGTTTGCAGCGGGCATCACCCCTTACTACCTGCACCTGCTGGATCGGGTGCAGGGCGCAGCGCACTTTGAAGTCACAGACCTGCAAGCGCAGGCGTTGATGCAGGCCTTGCTGGCCCGCCTGCCCGGCTACCTGGTGCCGAAACTGGTACGCGAACTGCCGGGTCGCGCATCCAAGACGCCCGTCCCATTTTGAGAAAAACCCAGCTGCTAGTATCGGATGCAATAGAGCCCGCCCAATTGCCCCAAGGCACGGGTTCACATGCCGATTCAGAGGTTTGCTGTGGTGGATCTGTCCGAAAATAGCGCAGTGCCCATGGTGGTCCTGGCCCGTCAGCAGGAGCACGTCGAGTTCATCAACAGCACCCTGCGCAAAGCGGGCCATGCCGCGCATTGTCACTGGGTTATTGAACTCAATGATCTCAGCGATGCGCTGAGCCAGATCAACACTCAGATGATTCTTGCCGTGATCGGTAACGATCCCGAAGAAATCTCCCGCACCCTGCAAGCCACACGACAGTTCGCTCCCAACATTCCCACCGTCCTGATCCGCGATCAGGTGGATGAAGCCAGCATCACCCAGGCCATGTTGGCCGGTGCGCGCGATGTGGTCAGCTTCACGCATCCACAACGGCTGCAAGCCGTGGTCAGCCGCGAACTGCACAGCTTTCGTCTCGAACGCAAACTGGTCGCCACGCTCAACAACGCCAATGAATATCGCGAGCAGCTCAAGCAACTGATGTCCGGTTCCGCCGATGCCATCGTGCATGTGCAGGAAGGCATCGTCATCGGCCCCAATCCGGCCTGGCTTAAATTGCTGGGCCACGAGGATGCCAGCGCAATGGAAGGCCAGCCCTTGATGGACTTTTTCGAGATGGATTCGCATACCGCGCTCAAGGGCGCACTGGCCGCTTGTCTGCAAGGCAAGTGGTCGGGCCATGCGCTGAAAATCAACGCACTGCTGGCAGGCGGCGGCACCTTGCCGCTGGAGTTGATGCTGCAAGCATTGGAACTGGACGCCGAACCGGCAGTACAGCTGCAAGTGCCCGCACATCGTCACGACACACGCCCGCTGGAATCACAGGTGAATGCGGCGCTGGAGCGGGATGCCGCCACCGGCTTGCTGCAATGGAGCTTTTTTATCGAGCAGCTGCGCAACCGTCTGGCTGAACCGGTGAAAGGCGGCGTACGCGAACTGATCTGCATTCAGCCAGACAAATTCGGCGAACTGTTTGCCGAACTCGGCCCGGCCCAGGTTGAAGAATTCATGGCCCACTTTGTCGGCCCCATCAAGGAACAACTGCAAGCCAGCGACCTCAGCGGACGCTTTGGCAGCGCCTTGATTTTTGTACTGGTGGAGCGCGGCACCCACGGCGACGTGGAAGCCTGGTGCAGCAATGCCACGCGCCGCATCGCCGAACAGGTGTTCACCGCCGGTGACAAATCACTGAGCTGCACCTGCACCGCCGGCATCGCCACGATTTCCCCGCAAGGCAATGAGAATATTGACCGACTGATCAGCGACGCCATGCAGGGCAACCAGCAGGCGCAGCAGGAAGGCGGCAACCGCACCGAGATTGTCGATCACATTGACGAGGACACGCAGCAGCAACTCAATGACAAGTTGTGGGTGCGCCTGCTCAAGACCGCACTCATGGAAAACCGCTTCCGTCTGCTGCAACAACCCATCGTCACGCTCAGCGGCGAAGACAAGGGCATGTGTGACGTGCTGGTGCGCATGCTGGATGAATTGAATCAGGAAGTGCTGCCCGCCGAGTTTCTCGCCGCCGCAGAACGCAATGACCTGATGAAAAACATTGATCGCTGGGTGATCGGCGCCGCCATCTCGTTCAGCAGCACCCGCAAGGTGGACAAGCTGTTCGTGCGGCTGTCCAAGGATTCCGTGCTGGACAAATCGTTGCCCACCTGGCTGGAAAATCAGCTGCGCGCCACGCGCATTGATCCGGCCCGCATTGTGTTCGAGTTCAGCGAAGCGGTGGCCAGCACCTATCTCAACAACACGGTCGAACTCGCCAATCAATTGCACAAGATCGGTTTCCGCCTTGCCCTGGAACACGTCGGCAATGCCCGCGATCCGGTGCAGGTGCTGGGTCATCTGCCGCTGGATTACATCAAGATCGACGGTGCACTGATGCAGGGCCTGTCCACCGACATGCGCGCCCAGCAGCTCATCAGTTCATTGATTACGGCCGCGAAGAAACACAACATCAGCACCATCGCCGAGCGTGTCGAAGACGCCAATACCATGGCCGTGCTGTGGCAACTGGGCCTGCAGTACGTGCAAGGCTACTTCGTGAATGAACCCGAACGGGTGACGCTGGGTTAGACGATGACCTGCGTCCTGATGGTGACTACTCCGAATCACCAGCTCAACGGATTGACTCGGTAGTACCGGCTCAGTAACTCGTACAGCGCTGGATGCTGCTGCACCAAATGCGCAGGCTGTTCAAAGAATGTCTCCGACGCCACCGCAAAAAACTCTGCCGGATCAGTCGCTCCATAGTGATCCAGCAAGGTTGGCTGATGATGTACAGCCTGCTGCTGTAATCGCGCAAACTCCGCAGTAAATACTTCCGTCCAGCGCTGCCGAAAAACACCGCGATGGATCAGCGGAATGCCGTTCGCTTGTCCATCTTCCTGATCGAGCTGATGTGCAAACTCATGGATCACCACATTGCGACCATCACTCACATCCGCAGCGCCAACCAGTACATCCTGCCATGACAGAATAACCTTGCCCTGGGACCACGATTCACCCGACAGCGCCTGTCGCTGCTCATGCAAGACACCCGCCTCATCCGGGCGCGCGCGACTTACCAGAAAACTATCGGGATACACCAGAATTGATTTCAGGTCATGGAAATAGTCGGTGCGACGATTGAGCAATAACAGACAGGCCTGCGCTGCAATGGTGACCCGTACTTCATCAGTGATTGGCAAACCCGCACAACCGATGAATTCCTTTTCAGCCATGAACACCTGGATATGCCGCTTGAGTTGCAGTTGCAGATCAGCCGGCAGCAGCCGCACGTAAGGCACACGCTGTTTGAGTATGTCGCGCCATGCCACCGGAAATGGTCTTGATCTGAGCTTGCGTCGCCGCCATGCGGTCAACGCCGGCTCAAATACCAGCCACGCAACTGCCAGCAGCGCCACCACCCATAAACCCAGCACCAGCACTGCCCACTCCCCGGATAACGATGTCACCTAACTGGGTATGAGGCCGGGGCAATTCAATGGCGGGCAATCAAATAATCCCCAGACGCCACATTATTCAGCAGTATCCCCGTAGGGCGCAATCCGTCTTCGGACTACGCCTCCAAAGCCTGACGCCATCAGATCATTCAACTTCGCGTGGCGGGTTTGGAACCCACCCTACGCGCTGAGTCAGGCATAATGCTTTGCAGTCATGTTATACAAATATGTGTCATTCACGCGTGGCATCGACATACTGCGCAATCTAAAAATTCGCCTCACCCAACCGAGCGAGTTTAATGATCCATTTGAACTCCACCCCAGCTTTGATTTGATGTCCAAGGCTGATATTGCCGCCCTTCCTGATGCTCCGTCCAACGAAGATGGAAAGCCTTCAAACATGAAGGTTCTTACTCCGGAGGCCCTCCAACGAATGCTGTCGGCCGTTTTTCCGGTTATGCAGAAGAACGCTAAGCTACATGCCGCTCATCCCGGCGCATCATTTGCAACCAACAACAACGACGTTGCGCGAACATACTACGATCAACACTTTGAATTCTATCTCTAAGCCAATCCCATGATAGCCTCCTTATGTGGGCACATTATGCTGACTATCATCACGGCTTTGCCATAGGGTTTGACGAAGAGCACGCGTTCTTCAAGGGTGCCGAGCTGGTTCCTGATTGCCACGTCTATGTGCAGTCGAATACAAAGACAAGCGTCCCGTCCTCTCACCAAGCACTCAGAATACCCCTCAGATTTTCTTTCGAAAAAGTCCTGATTGGTCATATGAACGCGAATGGAGATTGATACGTCCACTTAACGAAAGTGATGAAAAGATTGATAAGGACCCCTGCCCCGTTCACCTCTTTAGCGTTCCCGCCGAAGCCATTGTGGAAATAGTTACTGGCGCACAAATGCGTCAACATGAGTATCAGGAGCTATGCAGATACTGCGTCTCTGATGACAAGCTAAAGCATTTAACAATTCATCACATTCAATTGAGCAAAGACACGTACACACTCGAAACTCATCCACCGATTGATGGAAAAGCGAACCCGCAAGCACGTACTGGGAAAGCGATGTATGCGCGAGATTTCGACATCTAAAGCGGGAGCAACTGGCGCCGAACTGTCGGGTGTTGTAGTACGTGACTGCGTGCTACTAAGAGTCCGCTATCTAGGCCAGTAGAATTTTGACTCGATCGACCGCTCTGGCCCGACAGCCAAGCCACCTCACAACAACCCAGCCAACTCCCGCACCAATTCGTGAATGCCATTGGGTTTGAGCAGCAGTTTGCGCACGCCCATCGCCATGGCTTGTTGCTGTTCTTCGCGATCGATACAGCCTGTGACAATCACCACCGGCAATTGTGGCTGCTGCGCCAGTGCGATACGTGCGAATTCAAGGCCCGACATGCCGGGCATGTTCATGTCGCTGATCACCAGATCAAACCGGTCGGGATGTTGCGTGAGTTCGTGCAGGGCGGCGGCGCCGGATTGATGCGTCGTCACCGGATGTCCCGCCTCCTGCATCACCCGGGTCATCAGGTAACACAGGGCTTCGTCATCATCGACATACAGAATATGACCCATGAAAACTTCCTTGTTGATAACGTCAGGTAGCGCCAGCTGCCAGCCGCAGGTCACGCTGTCGCAGCCGTTCGCGACGCAGCATCAGATAGCCGGTGATGATCACGCCCAAGCTGACAATGCCCACCATAATCGTGGCCAGTGCATTGATGTCCGGACTGACACCCAGTCGTACCTTGGAGAAAATCACCATCGGCAAGGTGCTGGAGCCGGGTCCGGAGACGAAGCTGGCGATCACCAGGTCATCCAGCGAAATGGTGAAGGCCAGCAGCCAGCCTGACACCAGCGCGGGAGCAATGATGGGTAAGGTCACCAGCAGAAACACTTTCACCGGACGTGCGCCGAGATCCATGGCGGCTTCTTCGAGTGAGCCATCCAGCGTCGACAGGCGTGATTGCACAATCACCGTGACATAGGACAGCGTCAGCGTGATGTGGGCGATGGTGATGGTGGTGACACCACGACCAGCGGGCCAACCGAAAGCCTGTTCCATCGCCACAAACAGTAACAACAGCGACAGACCCGTAATCACTTCCGGCATCACCAGTGGTGCGGTGGTCATGCCGGCCAGCAGGGTACGGCCCTTGAACTGACCGAAACGCGCCAGCGCCATGCCGGCCAGCGTGCCGAGAATGGTGGCGCCGGTGGCGTTGAGGGCGGCGATGCGTACGCTGAGCCAGGCCGCTTCCAGAATCTGGTCGTTCTCGAACAACCTTCCATACCACTGCGTGGAGAAACCGCCCCACACCGTGACCAGCCGCGATTTATTGAAGGAGTACACCACCAGCGACAGGATGGGGATGTACAAGAAGGCAAAGCCGAACACCATCGCCGACAGTCTGAATAGCGAAGTTTTTGTCTTCATGCGCGGCCCGCCTGCGTTTCACGCGCCTGCGCCCGCTGGAAGTACACAATGGGCGCCACCAGCACTAACAACAGGGCAATGGCCACGGCACTGGCCACCGGCCAGTCGCGATTGTTGAAGAACTCGGTCCACAACACTTTGCCGATCATCAGCGAATCCGCCGGCCCCAGCAGGGCTGGAATCACGTACTCGCCCACGGCCGGAATGAATACCAGCATGCAACCTGCGACCACACCGGGCAGGGACAGCGGCAAGGTGATGGTCAGGAAGGCGCGCAAGGGTTTGCAGCCGAGATCTTCAGCCGCTTCCAGCAAGGTGAGATCCATTTTTTCCAGATTGGCATACAGCGGCATGACCATGAACGGCAGGTAGGAATAGACAATGCCCAGATACACGGCAAAGTTGGTTTGCAGCATAACAATGGGTTCGTCGATCACGCCCAGCCAGATCAGCAAATTGTTGAGCAGACCATTGTTCTTGAGAATGCCGATCCACGCATACACGCGCAGCAGGAACGAAGTCCAGAACGGCAGGATCACCAGCATCAGCAGGATGCCACGCCAGCGAGTGTCAGCGCGTGCAATGGCATAGGCCAGCGGATAACCAATCAACAACGCAATCAGCGTGGAGATGGCGGCCACCTGCAATGAATTCAGGAAGGCGCGCACATACAGGCTGTCCTCCCACAGATACAGAAAATTGCCGGGATTGATGTTAAGGCGAATATCGGCGAGACGATCACCGGCCCACTGCACCAGTGGCTGGTAAGGCGGCATGGCGATCTGCGTTTCCGAAAAGGAAATCTTCAGCACGATCACAAACGGAATCACGAAGAACAGCAGCAGCCACAGCCAGGGCAGCGCAATCACGGCGGTGCGTCCCTTTACGCCCCAACGCGCCAGACGCGCTTCAGTCCAGCGATACGGCGGCAGGCTCTTCAATACACGCAACATCAACTGCACACCCGCGCTGAAGCCCTCGCCTTGCGGTGGCTGCGCGCGCCCGGAATGATGACCAGGTCGCGGCTGGCTACTCATGCGCTGACCACCACCGGACTGGTGTCATGCCAGTGCAGAAACACTTCCTGCTCCCAGGTAATGTTTTCATCATCGTGACGCCACATGTTCGGGCGCGTCACGCGCAGTGTCTTGCCGGAGGCCAGCCGGATCAGAAACACCGACATGTCGCCCATGTAGGCGATTTCCTTGACCACGCCACGCGCCCAGTTTTCTTCCGTGACCGGCTGCTTGAGCGTGAGCTGGATTTTCTCGGGACGAATCGCCACCCATACTCTGGCCTGCGGCGCGGAGCTGATGCCATGCGCTACATACACCGGCCGATCCAGTTCGGGACAGGTTATGCGCACATGATCCGGTTCGTCAGCGGTGAGATGTCCTTCAAACAGATTCACCGAGCCAATGAATTCGGCGACGAACTTGTTGTTCGGGAATTCGTAAATGTCCTTGGGCGTACCCACCTGCACGATCTTGCCCTGGTTCATCACGCCGATGCGCGAGGCCAGCGTCATGGCCTCTTCCTGATCGTGCGTCACCACTACAAAAGTAACGCCAAGCTTTTCCTGCAGATTCACCAGTTCAAACTGGGTGTGTTCGCGCAGCTTCTTGTCCAGTGCGCCCAGCGGTTCATCCAGCAACAGCAACTTGGGCTGTTTGATCAGCGCCCGCGCCAACGCCACTCGCTGCCGCTGACCACCGGACAATTGATGCGGTTTGCGCTTGCCAAACTCACCCAGGCTCACCATCTTGAGCATGTCGGCGACGCGATCGGCTATCTCCGATCTGGCCTTGCCTTCCATGCGCAGGCCAAAGCCCACGTTCTGTTCCACCGTCATATGCGGAAACAGCGCATACGACTGGAACATCATGTTGACTGGACGTTCGTACGGGGGAATGCCGCTCATGTCCATGCCATCAATGAATATCTGGCCGCTGCTGGGCTCCTCAAAACCGGCCAGCATGCGCAGCAAGCGTGGTCTTGCCGCAGCCCGAGCCGCCGAGCAAACAAAAAAGTTCCGTGCGATAGATATTCAGTGAGACATCATTGACCGCAACAAACTCACCGAAGCGCTTGGTGACGTGGTCAATGCGGATGTACGGCTCGGCCTTGGGGTCGTTCCAGGGTTGACGTACAGACGCAGACTCAAGCGCAGTTGAAGCCATGTCCGCTCCGGGAATCGATGAAGTGACGGGGGCGACCGACGGTCGCCCCGGGTTGCAATGGATTACTTGCCAGTCTGGAAACGCGTCCAGGTGCGGGTCAGCAGGCGATTGTAGTCATCGGCTACGGCCAGCTCCGGCGACAGCTTGGCCTTCACTTCAGCAGGGGGATACACACCGGGATCGTTCTTTACCGCATCATCAATGAGCGTCTCGGAGGCCAGATTGCCATTGGCGTAGTTGACCGCATTGGAGTTGGCCGCGGCCACTTCCGGTTGCATCAGATAGTCCATGAACAGGTGCGCGTTCTTCGGATGCTTGGCATCCGCCGGAATCGACATCATGTCGAACCAGATGATGGTGCCTTCCTTCGGCACTGAATACGCCACGGTCACCCCGTTGGCCGCTTCGGCGGCGCGGTCACGCGACTGCAACACATCGCCGCTGTAACCCACGGCAATACACAGATCGCCATTGGCGAGATCTTCAATGTACTGCGAGGAGTTGATCTTGCGCACATAAGGACGGATCTTCATCAGCTGTTCTTCCACCAGCTTCAGGTCATTGGCATCCTGGCTGTTGGGATCCTTGCCCAGATAGATCAGCACGATGCTGCGAATATCCGAGGCCGCATCCAGAATGGAGATGCCACAATCCTTGAACCTGGCGGCAATCTTCGGATCCAGCACCAGCGACCAGCTGTCCACCGGCGCATCCGCCATGATCTTCTTGACCTTTTCAACGTTGTAACCAATGCCGTCGGTGCCCCACATGTAGGGAATGGCGTGTTCATTGTTGGCGTCGTGCAAGGCCACACGCTGCATGATGCCCGGATCCATGTTGCCGAGGTTCTTGAGCAGCGACTTGTCGATCTTCTGGAACACACCCGCCTTGATCTGACGTTCCATGAACTGCGCCGAGGGAATGACGATGTCGTAACCGGTGTTGCCAGCCAGCAGCTTGGTTTCGACCACTTCGTTGGAGTCGAACACATCGTAGTTGACCTTGATGCCGTACTTGGCCTCGAAGTTCTTCACCGTATCTTCGGCGATGTAGTCGGACCAGTTGTAAACATTCAGGACTTTCTCGGCATCGGTCACGACGCCGGCGTCAGCCGTTGCAGCAGGTGCTGTCGTATCTTCTTTCTTGCTGCAGGCGGCCAGCAGCAAACCCGTCATGCCGATGCAGGCAAGTTTGACAGCGAGGGAAGGATTCAACCGGGAGTGAACAGACATGGCGCGCCTCACGATGCGGGATGGGATTGCGTGAGCGTAACGCAGCGGCGGCGGCGGGCCAAGAGGTAGATAAGCCGTACTTTCGTCGTAGGGGCGATTCGTGAATCGCCCTGTTTTGATCCATACACACCGAGGGCGGTTCGCGAACCGCCCCTACTACACATTCAGCAGCAGATGCTCGCGCTCCCAGGAGCTGATGACCTTCAGGAAAGTCTCGTACTCGGTTTCCTTGACCGCCGTAAACGCCATCACGAAGCGCTCGCCGAGCAGGTCGATCAAGGGTCGGCACTCACGCAGCAAACGCAGAGATTCTTCGAGATTTCTCGGCAGGGAGTACGGCATGTCGTAAGCGCTGCCCACCACTGGATCGGTGGGCTTCAGGCCCTCGATCATGCCCAGATAACCACAGGCCAGCGACGCCGCAATGGCCAGGTAACCATTGGCGTCCGCGCCACCGACACGGTTTTCGACGCGGCCGGTTGTCCGGGCCGGAAACCGGCACCCGCAGTCCGGCGGTACGATTGTCGTAGCCCCATTGCGTGTTGATCGGTGCGGAAAGATTGCGCTGGATGCGCCGATACGAGTTCACATTTGGTGCAAACAGTGACATGGCGCCGGGCAGGTACTTCTGCAGCCCGGCGATGTGCGCAAAAAACAGGCTGGAGGCGCTGCCGTCGTCGTTGCTGAAAATGTTCTGGCCGGTGTTGCTGTCAACAATACTCTGGTGGATGTGCATGGCGCTGCCCGGCTCACGCGCCATGGGTTTGGCCATGAAGGTGGCGTACATCTTGTGGCGCATGGCGGCTTCGCGCGCGGTGCGCTTGAACAGGAACACCTGATCCGCCAGCGACAGCGCATTGCCATGGATCAGGTTGATCTCCATCTGCGCCGCGCCGTCTTCATGAATCAGGGTATCGATTTCAATCCCCTGCGCTTCGCAGAAGGCATACATGTCATCGAACAGCGGATCGAATTCATTCACCGCTGCGATGGAATACGACTGACGGCCAATCTCGGGGCGACCGGAACGGCCCACCGGCGGCTTGAGCTGGTAATCGGCATCGATATTGGGCTCGACCAGGTAGAACTCCAGCTCCGGCGCCACCACCGGCTGCCAGCCGCGCTCCGCATACAGGCCCAATATTTTTTGCAGCAGATAGCGCGGCGCCATCAACACCGGCGACCCGTCGGAATAGAAACTGTCGTGGATGACCTGCGCGGTGGGCTCTGCTGCCCACGGCACCACATGCACGGCATTGGGATCACCCTTGAGCACGATGTCGATTTCCGCCGGATTGATGGCGCGTTCATCGGAAGGGTAATCACCCGTTACAGTTTGCAGAAAGATGCTCTCCGGCAGGCGCATGCCTTCTTCTTCGGCAAACTTTTCCGCCGGCATGATCTTGCCGCGCGCCACACCCGCCATGTCGGGAATGACTGCCTCGACTTCCGAGATGCCGTGTTCTTTGAAGAAAGTATGGATCTTGCTCATGACGATCAACCCGGTTGTTACAACTCAGCTACGAGCCGCGTGCGCATAGGCAGCGCGACCAAACTCTGCAAACAGCGCACGCGAGAACGGATTCTGTGTGGCCTTCCATTCGGGGTGCCATTGCACGCCCACTGCAAAACTCGCCGCATCGCGCACGCGGAATGCTTCAACCACACCATCGGGCGCACGGCCCTCCACTTCCAGCGCTGGCGCCAGCGCGCGCACGCCCTGCCAGTGCAAGGAATTGACACTGATCCGGTCAACACCTGCCAGACCTTCAAACATCCCGCCGCGTGTCAGCAGCACATCGTGTGATGGGCCGTACTGCACTTCCAGTGATTGTGTTTCGTCTTCGCGATGATCGTTCAGGCCAGGCACTTCGTGAATCCTGGTCCACAGACTGCCGCCATACGCCACGTTCATTTCCTGAAAGCCACGACAGATGGCCAGCAGCGGCATACCGGCATCCACGACTTTCGGAATCAACGGCAGCGTGGTCGCATCGCGTTCCGGATCGTGCAATCCATCGGGCTCAGTGGGTTCGCCGTAATGATGCGGCTGCACATTGGAAGGGCTACCGGGCAATAGCACACCATCCAGTTGCGCCACCAGTGCATCCAGTCGATCACCTGCACCCAGTGACGGGATCACCACGGGCACACAGTCTGCGCATTCCACTATCGCCTTCAGATATTTTTCACCGACGCAGTGAAAATAATGATTGCCCAGCAGCTTGCGATCAGCAGTAACACCAATTAATGGCTTGTGTTGCGACATAGCACGTCAATGAACATTTCGAGAAGCCTCATTTAAGCACACAAACCGCCTTTCTGGCCGCTCACAGCCGCGATAGTTACTGCATTTATTGCTGGCATTTGTGATTCCCGTACCGCTACGATGGCCCGCAATCCATAGACCTTCACCATGAATTCCTACTATCAGGCCAGTGCACATCCAGCCCCTGCCCATTTACCGCTGCAGGGCGAACAGACCTGCGATGTCTGCGTCATCGGCGGCGGCATCGCCGGCTGCTCCACGGCCCTGCACCTCGCGCAACGCGGCTATCGTGTGCTGCTGCTGGAAGGCGGACAGATTGGTACTGGTGCATCAGGACGCAGCGGCGGTCAGTTACTGCCCGGTTACTCCAGTGGTCAGGCGTTACTGCTGAAGCAGCTCGGCGCAGCCGGTGCGCAACAGCTGTGGGCTATGTCCTGCGAAGCCGTGCAACTCAGCCTTGATCTGATTCAGCAACATCAGATTGACTGCGACCTGCATCACGGACATCTCGACGTTGCGATCAAGGCAAGGCAGCGTGATGAGCTGCACAACTATCAGCAGGAACTGGAACAGCGCTATCAATACTCACGCCTGCGCTTCATTGAGCGCGAGGAACTATGCACATTGATTGCAACGCAGCGCTACTGTGCCGCGCTGTACGATGCAGGGAGCGCGCATGTGCATCCACTGAACTACACACTGGGACTGGCGCGCGCTGCACAGCGCGCCGGCGTGATCATTCACGAACATTCAACCGTCACACAGCTCACCGGTCAGCAATCACTGTCAATTCATACTGCGCAGGGAACCGTGAAAGCAAAGTTCGCGGTACTGGCAGCCAATACCGGCAATGCCGCGCTTTCAAAGCACCTGTCACAACGCATCATGGCAGTGGGCACCTATATCGTCGCCACCGAGGTACTGGGTGCGGCGCGCGCCCATGAGCTGATCCGCAACCAGGCAGCGGTGGCGGATACCAACTTCATTCTGGACTACTTCCGGTTGTCAGCTGATCACCGCCTGCTGTTTGGCGGTCGCGTCAGCTATTCGGGTCACGACTTTCGCGATACCGCCCAGGCCACAAGGCAACGCATGTTGCAGGTATTTCCTCAGTTGAGTGACACACGCATTGAATACAGCTGGGGCGGCCTGCTCGATATCTCCTTCAATCGCGCGCCCGATTTTGGCCGGCTGCAGGACAATGTGTTCTATGTGCAGGGATTTTCAGGTCACGGCATGGCGTTGGCGGGCATGGCCGGCAAGCTTGTTGCGGAGGCCATCGCCGGTCAGGCAGAACGATTCGATTTATTTGCGCAACTCAAACATCGCCACTTTCCCGGTGGCCCGTTGCTGCGTAAGCCGGCGCTGGTGCTGGCGATGCTGTGGTATCGGCTAAGGGATTTGTTGTAGGTCGGCCTTCAGGCCGACGCGCGGGCTACCCGCTATACACACACCCGCTGGTGCAAGTCTCATGCACCACCACCTTGCTCAGCAATGACAACTGCGGCTTGATCTCATTCCATATCCAGCGCGCCAGATTTTCACTGGTGGGATTTTCCAGACCGGTAATCTCGTTGAGATAGTGATGATCGAGACGATCATAAGTGGGCTCAAAAATGCGCTTCACTTCCGCAAAGTCCATGATCCAGCCGGTTTGCGCATCCACTTCACCGGAGATATGCAATTCGATGCGGAATGAATGGCCATGCAGGCGCGAGCACTTGTGACCGGCAGGTACATTGGGCAGACGATGTGCGGCCTCAATGGTGAAAATGCGGAAGATGTCCATGAAACTCTAGATGCTAATCTTCGATGCTTCGCTTAAGAGCGTAGCGAGGAGTTCATATGCGAGGCGTCAGGAGCACAGGAACCGCAGCGTGCATAAGTACGTGAGCCCGCTTCGATTGGAAAGGGCGCGCAACGCACAACGAAGCAGATGAATTCCGCAGTAGCTCTTAAGCGAAGCATCAAGCGGCTTTGCGCTTCTTGGCCACACACGCACACGTACCGCAGGTACAGCGCACAGCACCACAATCGGTACAGACGGAGAAATCCACCGAACCGTAGTGACGACGGCACCCCGTACAATAGGGCTTGAGCTTGGTGTTGCGGGCGGCACGATAGGCATCCACGGCGTTGGCGGATTCCTGCATCACATCCGGCTCGCCAACGCCCAGGTCCTTGTTGACGATGTCGCGACGGAAGGTAGTCATCGACATGCTGCTGATCTTGAACAAACGCATCTGTTCTTTGGCAAGCCCCATCTGCGCCAGGGGGTCATAAATGACTACGCCCAGTTTGGAATGAAAACGCACCTGAAACGGATCGCCGCTCATGGGAACCAGCCTGAAAACTCTAGAAGTTGGGATTGGGGGTAGGGAGGGTCGGCATTTTGCGGTAACGAACCCTTCATGGCAATGTGGAGAGTACGTCCCGACTGACCCAAGTGCCTTTATCCCGGGAAACTCTCCCTTTTTCGTTAACGCACCGCCGCCTTTGACCGCTATTGCTGCGCAACATCGCGCAACGCTGCGCACTCAGGCTCTGGTTATGGCAAAGCAGCAATGGATTTTCGGATTGCGCTCGAAGTCCTTCGGCAGGGTTTCGCGGGTCCAGTCCTGGATGCGGAATTCCCGCAAACCATGCAGATCCAGTTTGAAGCGGGTGTAGTTGCTGGAGAAGACAATCATGCCGCCGGGCGCCAGCAATTCACTGGCCCACAGGATCAGCTGTACATGATCGGCCTGCACTTCGAAGTCGCGCGCCATGCGTTTGGAACGCGAGAAGGTCGGCGGATCAATGAAGATCACCTCGTACTGACGCTGCCTCGCCTGCGACTCATGCTCCAGCCAGTGCAGGCAATCGGCCTGGATCAATTCATGCTCGGGCGCATCCATTTCATTCAGTTGCAGATTCTTCTCGGCCCACTCCAGATAAGTGTAGGACATGTCTACTGTCGTTGATGAAATCGCACCACCACCAATCGCATGCACCGTGGCTGCGCCCGTGTAGGCAAACAGATTCAGGAAGCGCTTGTCCTTGCACAGCTCACCGATACGCTGACGCGTAACGCGGTGATCCAGAAACAGACCGGTGTCGAGATAGTCGGTGAAATTCACATAGAAGCGATGCGCGCCTTCACTGACAACATGAAACTCACGCTGCGAATCCAGCTTTTCATATTGCGAATGATCACTTTGCTGACGACGGGTACGCACGTGAATGCGTTCACGTGACAGCTCCAGTACTTCCGGCAGCACGGACAATACCTGCATGCGTCGCAAACGCGCGGCGTCGCGATTGATGCTGTCAGGCGCCGCGTATTCCTGCACATAGGCCCAGCTGATCGCCGGATCTTCTGCCGAACCATACAGGTCGATGGCAAACGAATACTCGGGCATGTCAGCGTCATACACGCGATAGCAGCGGATCTTGTTCTTGTTGGCCCAGCTGCGTGCATTCTTCAGATTCTTGCGCAGGCGATTGGCGAACATCTCCGCACCCGGCGTCTGGCGCAGGTCGGCAAATTTTTCTTCCGCAGTGGGACGCGACTCCGGCGTATTGAAGGTGGCCGGATCAATATCAAAACGCAGCAGACGGCACTCCAGCGCACCGTTGTACAGCGTATGACTACGCCTGGCATTGATGCCCAGATCCTTGGCCAGTGGCGGATTGCCGGTAAAAACAGCTGCTTTCCAGCCAGTGAATTCTTCGCGCAGCTTCTGGCCCAGCAAGGCATACAAGCTCTTCAGATTTTCCTGATCGCCAATGCGTTCGCCATAAGGTGGATTACACACCAGCAGGCCCATAGCTTCGGTCTCGCGGTTCAGATCACTCAATGCCCGCTTTTCGAAATGCACAATGCCGCGCAATCCGGCACGATCCGCATTCTCCAGCGACGCGTGCACTGCCGAAGCATCATGATCATAGCCGCGCAACACCACTCGTCCCTGTTTGCCCGCCGCCGCCCGTTCACTGACTTCATCCAGCAAACGTTGCCATAGGGCGGCATCATGGCCACCCCAGTTCACCATCCCCCAGTGAGCGCTGTGCGTACGCAACCAGCCCGGCGCGATATCGCAGGCCATCAGCGCCGCTTCAATCACCAACGTGCCCGAACCGCACATCGGATCAATAAGTGTTGCACCTGATGCAGCGAGTGCAGGCCAGCCGGAGCGCAGCAAGATGGCCGCCGCAAGATTTTCCTTCAACGGCGCCGCCACGCCACGCGCGCGATAACCACGCCGGTGCAGTGAATCACCGGACAGATCAATGCTTACTGTGGCCTGCTCACGATGCGCATGCACATTGATGCGCACATCGGGTTTCTCGGTATCCACCGAGGGCCGCTCACCAAACTTGTCGCGGAACTGGTCAACAATGGCGTCCTTGGTTTTAAGCGCACCAAACTGCGTGTGTTTGACGCCTGATGACGTGCCCTGGAAATCCACCACCAGCGTGCCGTTCACCGACAGATGCTGCGACCAGTCGATGCGCTTCAGACCTTCATACATGGCATTGGCGTTTTGCGCCGGTACCTGCGCAATCGGCATCAGGATACGACTGGCGGTACGCGACCACAAACAGGCGCGATATGCCGTTTCCAGCGTGCCATCAAATTCCACCCCCGCCTTCATTTCCCGCGCCCTTGTCGCGCCACAAGCCTTTAGTTCAGCCGCGAGCAAATCCACCACACCCAGCGGGCAAGTGGCGAAAAAAGATTGGGTTCTGGCAGAAGTCGGGTCAGTCATGCTTGTCATTGAGGGAGCAGTTTACGCGAAGGCGGGGCGCGCCCTTATACAGAAGTTGGCTCCAATCTGCGCGAGGAAAAAAGCACAGAAGAAAGGCAAGTAACCACTTTGGGTCGAAGCTACCCACCGAGACAGTTGCGGATGCCCCTTACCCGGCAATACGCATTACCGGCAGTGCCATTTGAATCCGAGCAATGGGTCAACAAGGCCCTTGTCAATCAGCCACGCCCTCGCCTCTCGCGCTTCCTGCTCAAACCACGCACGCGCTGAACCCAGACGAAAGGTATACCCCCAGGCATCCATGTCGGAAAGCATGCGCTCGCGACCGAAGCCGGGGATGTGATCGGCGAGCAGGATTTGCAGATAACACACGGCGTTTTCTTCATCGAAATCACCACCGGCATCTTTATTCAAGGCGGCGCGACGATCCGGATCCATGCAGAGGTAGTGACCGGCTTCGTGCAGCACGGATTGCAACGGAGTATCTGAACGCAGATGCAGCTTGTCACCCAGCAAGCCGGCTTCGGTTTCACCCCAGTAGGAGCCGGGAATGGGCTCGGCATCGGCAACCATCACTAACGTCATGCCGAAACGTTGCAACAATGCATGCAACAAATTGAGATCGGTATCGCGCACACGCATCACATCATTGGCTGTGTTCGGCAAGCTGTCCGAGGTGAGTGATGAAATAGCCGTCATCTACAAACTCGCAGCCCGGTTGATTTCCATATCCAGCTCCTGCAGCAGTCTGGCAATGGCTGGCCAGTCAATCGCAGCGAATACAGTGGCGCTGCGGATGATGCTTTCAATCTCGCCAGACTGTTCGCTGATCCTCATGAAATCCAGCATCGCACTACTGCCACAGATGCGGTGCGCCAGAATGCGCAGTTCACTCAGGGCCGCAGCATCACCACTTTGCGCCTTGACGAAGGTGGCCTGCATTGCCACCCAGTCTTCGCGGGTGCGGCGCAGAAATTGCTCGCCAAGTTCCTTGAAGCGCTCATGCGGCATGACGGGCGTCCTGCATTGAGGCATGAAAACTCATGGCGCGGGGTCTGCACTGGATTGCACATCGGGCTGTGCTGGAGACTGCATCAGCGATTGTGCGGGCAGCATGGTGACGCGACGCAGTATCTGCTGCGACAGTTCCTGCGCCAGACTCTCAACCAGCGCCCGTTCTTCACGCTGCTTGGCCAGCGCCAGGGTCTTGTCGTAACTCATGGTTCGCTGCGCACTGATGGTCTGTAGCGGGATGAGTGATCTGCGCGCCGGCAACTGTGCTGAATACATATCCGGCGCGGTAGAACACTCCGTACTGCTGCGGTTCATTCAGTGCAGAAACCGACGTTACGGTACGACTGGCTTCATCAAAGTTTATTCGCAGCACGGAATTGGCGCGGCTACGTTCGGTGGCAACTGTGACGCCAGAGCTCTGCAAGGCCAGCTTCAGCTCTCTGGCCAGAACTGATTGTGTGTCGGCGAGGTCGAGATACACCGGCGCCAGCGCATCGGGAAAACCCCGGGAACCTTGCAGTTGCCAACCACAGGCTGAGAGCAGCAAGGCAGTCAGGCAGATTGCATACAATTTGCGCACGTCACACCACCACATTGATCAGCTTGCCCGGCACATAGATGAACTTGCGGATGGGTTTGTCTTCCACCCACTTGCGGACATGTTCATCGGCCAGCGCCGCTGCACGCGCTTCGTCTTCGCTGGCTTTCGCCGCAATGGACACACGGCCACGCAGCTTGCCGTTCACCTGCACCACGAGTTCCAGCGTGTCCTGTTGCAACGCAGCCTGATCAAGCTTCGGCCAGGGTTGGTCAATGATCGCATTTCTGTGCCCCAGCTCCTGCCACAATGCATGACAGGCATGCGGCACAATGGGAGAGAGCGTCAGCACCGCAATTTCCAGCGCTTCCTGCGCCACAGCGCGGCCCTGCGGACTGCCGTCGTTGAACTTGCCCAAGGCGTTCATCAACTCCATGACTGCGGCAATGGCGGTGTTGAATACGCGACGACGCTGAATATCATCGGTGACCTTGCTGAGCGTTTGATGCGCAAGACGCCGCAGGTCTTTCTGCACTGCGTTGAGTTCCACCACATTCAGAGTCGGCGCCGCACCGACGCTGACATGCTCATAAACACTACGCCACAAACGCTTCATGAACCGGAACGCGCCCTGCACACCTTCGTCTGACCATTCCAGCGTCTGCTCCGGCGGAGCAGCAAACATGGTGAACAGACGTGCAGTATCCGCACCGAACTCCTCCACCAGTTTCTGCGGATCAACGCCATTGTTCTTGGACTTGGACATGGTGCCAATGCCACTGAACTCCACGGGCTGACCATCGGCTTTCAACGTCGGGTTGCTGCGTTGGCCCTTGTCGTCGGTCTGCCAGTTGATCTCGGTGGGATTGAAATACTGGATACGCCCGGCAGCGGGCTTACGCAGATAAATTTCATTGAGCACCATGCCCTGCGTCAGCAGATTGTTGAACGGCTCCTGCACTTCCACCAGTTGCAGGTCATGCATGACGCGCGTCCAGAAGCGCGAGTACAGCAGGTGCAGAATCGCGTGCTCAATACCACCGATGTATTGATCCACCGGCAGCCAGTAGTTCACGCGTTCATCAACCATGGCCTTGCTGTTGTCCGCACAGGCAAAACGCAGGAAGTACCACGATGAATCAACAAAGGTGTCCATGGTGTCGGTTTCGCGACGGGCTATTGGTGCCGCACTTCGGGCAGGTGCATTCGTAGAACGCAGGATCTTTGCCGAGCGGATTACCGCTACCGTCCGGCACCTTGTCTTCGGGCAGTACTACCGGCAATTGATCATCCGGCACAGGTACATCACCGCACGATGGGACAATGAATGATCGGAATCGGGCAACCCCAGTACCGCTGGCGTGAAATTCCCCAATCGCGCAGACGCCATTGGGTTTGTTTGTCGCCCCTGTTGAGTGCTTTCAGATCGGCGGCGATGGCGTCGATGGCTTGACTGTAGTTCAGACCATCGTACTTGCCGGAGTTTTTGCACACGCCGTATTCGGCGAAGGCTTCCTGCCATTCAAGAGGCACCCTCACCCTGCCCTCTCCCTGAGGGAGAGGGGAAGAGCTAAGAGATGCAGCGCCATCTTTTCTTACCCCCTCTCCCTCAGGGAGAGGGTTGGGGTAGGGTGCTCCGACGAAGCAATCACAAACTCGATCGGCAAGTCATATTTCAACGCAAATCCAAAATCGCGCTCATCATGCGCCGGCACCGCCATCACCGCGCCTTCGCCGTAACCCATGAGCACATAGTTGCCCACCCACACCGGCACTTTTTCATTGGTCAGCGGATGAGTCACAAACAAGCCCGTGGCCATGCCTTTCTTTTCCATCTGTGCCAGCTCGGCTTCCTGCGCAGTGCCTTGTTTGCATTCTTCGATGAAGGCAGCCAATTGCGGATTGTTCTGCGCGGCATGTGTCGCCAGCGGATGTTCAGCCGCCACAGCGCAGAAAGTCACACCCATGATAGTGTCGGCACGCGTGGTGAACACCCACATCTTGCCGTCGCCGATCAACTTGCCGTCATCACCCTTGATGTCGTGCGTAAACGCAAAGCGCACACCGACGCTTTTACCGATCCAGTTGGCCTGCATGGCGCGCACGCGCTCGGGCCAACCCTGCAGACCATCGAGGGCCTGCAACAAATCATCTGCATATTTCGTGATACGCAGGTAGTACATGGGGATCTCGCGCTTTTCCACCAGCGCACCGGTGCGCCAGCCGCGACCGTCAATCACCTGTTCGTTGGCGAGCACGGTTTGATCAATCGGGTCCCAGTTCACCGTGCCGGTTTTTTTGTACGCCACGCCGGCTTCGAGCATGCGCAGGAAAAACCATTGATTCCAGCGGTAGTACTCTGAAGTGCAGGTAGCCACTTCGCGATCCCAGTCAATCGCCAGCCCCAACGACTTGAGCTGCTTTTTCATATACGCGATGTTGTCGTAGGTCCACTTGGCCGGCGGCACGTTGTTCATCATCGCGGCGTTTTCGGCCGGCAGACCGAAGGCATCCCAGCCCATGGGCTGCAACACGTTCTTGCCCTGCATGCGCATGAAGCGCGATAACACATCGCCGATGGTGTAGTTGCGCACATGGCCCATGTGCAGACGTCCGCTGGGATAGGGAAACATCGACAGGCAGTAATACTTGTCTTTATTAGAGAGGTCCTTGCTCAGGTCTTCCTTGGCGGCAAAGACCTGATTCTGATCCCAGTACTGCTGGGCCTGAGGTTCAATGGCAGACGGTTCGTAGCGCTCTTGCATGAGGTATCAATCTTGTGGCGAGGCAAAAATAAGGCCGCAAGGATACCGGAGCTGGCCCCCGGACGGGGGCTGGATAGGTCAGAAAATAATGATGACTGGCCAGACGAAACCGGGGAATCCGCTTGTTCAGTGCGCGATCAGGCCCGCAGTAACGGGCCGGGAGATACCAGGAGCTGCCAGTGGCCCCATGCACCCACCGCCGATGCGGCGTCAGCTACCCAATGCCAGACGCAGTGACTTGATCTCTTCAGCGCCATCATGCATCACGGCAACAAATTTTTCGTTATCCAGGTTCATGCGGGTGAATGCTTTCACCCCCTGCATGTTGAGTTCGAAATCCACTTCGTCCCCACCGACGAAACTGGCAGCCAGCACGGCGACAATGATCACATCAGTCAGGTCGGCATAACCGGCGGTTCGATCCAGATCTTCCTGATCGCCAATCGCATCAACGACGGGCCCGGCAAACCCCCAGCTTTCGATAATGGCCTTGCCTACATTGGCCTGCCAGTCACGCATGATGTCGCCCATCGCAACCGGATCAGCAAACAGTTCGGGAAACTTGTGTGCGCGCGCAAGAATGTAGATCTTGCCAACGTTGTGCAGCAGTCCGGTGAGCATGGCTTCGTCAGCATTGACGCCCGGAACCTGACGGGCAATGACATGCGACAGCACCGCGACCATGGTGGCTTCGTTCCAGAGTCTTTCCAGTTCCTTGATGATCGGTTTCAGCTCTTCGGCGTGACGCAGCTTGGCGATGGCGAACGCCATGGCCGCAGTACGCACGTTATTGTGGCCGATGCGGGTGATCGCTGTTTTCAGATCCGAAACCGTCTTGCCGCTGTGATTGATCGCCGCCGAATTGGACAGCATAAGTACCCGCGCAGCCAGACCTGCTTCCGAACCCACCACCCGTGCAATCTGTTCAGGCGCGACATGCTCGTCCGACAGCGCCTTGCGCACGCGCGTCGCCACATCAGGAAACGCGGGCAGCTCAACCCGGCCCTTGGTTACTTCAATCGCCAGCTCCGCCACAAACTGGAACGCAATGGCTGATTGTCCGGTCGCAACATCGCTATTGGCAGCGGCTTTCATTGACATGTACTCACCCTTCAATACTTGAAACTCAATATCCAGATTCAACGAGCCCTCTCGACCAGACATGACCGCTACGGATCATCGGCACTGGCGCCAATCGACTGATCAGTCATGGATTGGGCTGAGAGGGCAAGACAATAAGCATCCGGGGGTTATATCGGCAGGCAGCCCCGGCGCTTTAGACAACCGGCGCATTCTTCTGTGGGCAAGAGCCACATCAAGTGCAGCTCATGACGAATTCAAGTCATTGCAACTATTGGCCGATAAATCAGTGATCAGACTCACAGTTGCACCCCGCAGTTGAACAAGACCCGGCCATTCATGCGCATCGATCTGTTGTCAGCAAACAATCCCCGTACCCCGACCACCGCTCCGTTGCGGTCGATGCTGGGCGTAGGCGCGATTGTCGAAGCCATTGCGGTGCGCGATGTCACCAGCGGACAGCTGTGGTTGCAGTTCGACAACCGGCGCGTACCCGCCCGGCTTGCTTCGGGGCACTCTACGGGGCCACTGGATGGCGAACATCTGAAGCTGCGCGTGCTGCGTGAAACGCCGGTACTGGCGCTGGAGTCAGTGGATGAAACCGACGCGGATTACCGCACTGCGGATGCACTGCGACGCTACTTGCCCCGACAAGCATCGCCCACACCGCTGCTGGCCAATCTCGGCTGGCTGGCGCGCAACCCTGACCAGGTACGCAGCCTGCCCTACAAGCTGCAACAGACGCTGGCCAACCTCTGGCAGACGCTGCCCGAGATGGATGATCTGCATGAACCGGAGAAGCTCAACGCCGCATTGCTGCGCTCAGGCACTTTTCTGGAGTCACAGCTGGCCAGAACAGACGCGCCCGCAGCGCAGATCATCACACAGGATTTCAAGGCCGGCCTGCTGGCGTTGCGCGAACAACTGCGCCAGTTCAGTCTGGAGTCAGACAGTACGCCAGCACGCAGTCCGCAACCTGCGGGCCCCATGCCCAACCTACATGCCCCGCTCAGCGCCATGGGTGTCGGGCCCGCCAGCCTGTCGCTGCTGGATGGCGTGGCCGCGCAGATGGCCGAGCTGCAACAGCAAACCGACGGGACGCTGGCGCGCATTCATACCAACCAGCTGCTGAACAACGAAGCCGCGCAACAGGGCCTGCTGGCGCTGTTGATCGAATTGCCGTTCCGACATGAACAACGTGCTGACCTGTTACGTTTCAAGTTCGAACGCGAAGCACGGCAACAAGGTGACAGCGAATGCAGCTGGAAAGTGGAAGTGGCGCTGGATCTGGGCGCAACCGGCTCACTGCATATTCAAGTGGGCCTGATCGACAAGCGTCTGAACGTACAGATGCGCTCCGAATCACCGGCGCTGGTCAACGCCATCAATCACTCACTGGAAACACTGAAAACAGCCCTGCGTGCTCAGGGCCTGAATCCTGAGCGGGTGGTCTGTCTGCATGGCCAACCGGTGGACAGTGCCGATTCCCGCCTCAAGCGCCTGCTGGATCTGCACGCATGAACGAACCGGACAACCACCCGGCATCCGCTGCCCAGCCCTCACGCGCCGTGGCCGTAGCCTTGCACTATTCAGGACGCGGCGCACCGCGCGTGGTGGCCAGTGGTAATGGACTGGTGGCCGAGAACATCATCGCCACCGCTCGCGCTCATGGCGTGCCACTGGATGAAGATCCCGCGCTGGCCAGCGCCCTGTCGCGCGTCGATCTGGGCAAGGAAATTCCGCGCGAACTGTATATGGCCGTGGCCCAGGTGCTGGCCTTTGCGTGGCAGATCAGCAAGTCGGGATAAGCGCAAGAGGCGGTGCATTCACGAATGCGCCCTGCTCGCTAGAACCTGTTCAAGGTCTCGATCAAGGGATGCAGCGCAAGGCGGAACCGCACAAAAAAACGCAGCGTACACAAAGTACGTGAGTATTTTTTGTGCGGTTCCAACGCCGCGATGCGCCCTTCAGCGAGACTTTGAACAGGTTCTTAAGGCAAGTCAAAGTTCCTGGCATTACGCAGCATCGGAAACCGTTTCGCCCACAATGCGGCGACCGTCATCGCGCCGACCCCGCCAATGACAACGGCTGCGGTGGGGCCGACTGCGGCGGCCAGGAAGCCGGATTCTGCTTCGCCCAGTTCATTGGATGCAGAGACGAACAGTGACGAGATGGCGCCGACACGGCCGCGCATATCGTTCGGCGTCGACATCTGGATGAGTGATTGACGCACGAACATCGAAAACATGTCCGCCGCTCCCAGGATGGCGAGGCAGGCAAGCGACAGCGGCACCCAGCGGGATAAACCAAACACCACCGTGGCTGCGCCGTATACACCCACGGCGATCAGCATCTTTATGCCAACTTTTTCCCGCAAGGGCCGGAAGGAAAACCAGGCGGCCGTGAGCAACGCGCCCAACGGTGGGGCTGCGCGCAGGTAACCAAGACCGGCGGGACCAATGTGCAGCACGTCGCGGGCAAACATCGGCAGCAATGCGGTTGCGCCACCGAGCAGTACCGCAAACAGGTCGAGCGAGATCGCGCCCAGCAGCAACCGATTCTGTCGCACGTACTGGAAGCCCTCGATCATCTGCTGCCACGGCTTGCGTGATCTGTCCATGTTGGTGGCTGCGATGGGCCGGATCATCAGCAAGCACATCAGTGCACAGCTGAACAGGCAAACACTGACGGTATAAGGCAGGTGTGGAGCCACTGCGTACAAGCTCCCACCCAACGCAGGACCGATGATCCCGCCCAGACGTACGGCGATGGAGTTCGAGGCAATCGCACGTGGCAGGGCTTCTTTCGGCACGAGATTGGGCCCGATGGCGTTTTGCGCCGGCCCATAAAACGCGCGTGACACGCCAAGAATCCCGGCAACCGCGAACAGCGGCGCAAACGAGATGTGCCCGGACCAGTTGAACGCCGCGAGTGTTGCCGCACACAGCAAATTCGTCCCGACGCACACACGGGCAATCAGCCGCCGGTCAACCCGATCCGCCACCCAGCCGGTAATGAGCGTCAGGAAGAACAACGGCGCGAATTGCACGAGACCGATGAGGCCCAGCCACAATGCGGCTTGCTTCGGCTCCATCGTCTGGCGCGCTACATCGTAGACCTGCCAGCCGATGACCACGACCATGCAGTTCTGCGCAAGCGTGTTGCACACGCGCATGAACCAGAAATAACGATAGTCGCGAAACTTGAGAGGGTTTGTATCGTTGGACAAATTCAGTACTTGAGCAATGGATGAAGCCCCGGCTGTTGTTCTTCAACAGCGCAGAACATTCATCGAGAGTATGAGGTAATTCAGGATGACCACATCATAAGCAAGATCAGGGTTCCCGTATTATCAGATTCCAGTGCAGAGCGATAAGCGCCATATGTGATGATCCGTCACAGCTCCGCTTTGAGCAGCGGAATGCTCTTCGGATCGCGCGGCGCCGGCATCTGTCGCACATAGGCATAGATATCCGCAACGTCCTGATCCGGGAGCACGGATGCTTCATAGGGCGGCATCTGCTTGATCGGGGTGCGCAGAAATACCAGGAAAGCCTCGAACGGAAGTTGCGTGCGCGATAACCGTGGGCCGGTGGCCTGCGCGCCCTGCCCTGCAAGGCCATGGCAGGCATAACAGCCGGTTTGCTGATACAGCGTCTTGCCGCGTTCGACATTGCCCGCCAGCGCAGCAGGCTGTTGTGCGAATACGTGTGTCGCGGCGAGTGTCAAACCGAGGGCGAGAACAAAATTCTTCATGGCTAGTTCCATCTTCAGCGGGGCTGCATCACGACATCGATCAACACCGGCTGGCCCGCCTTCACTGCGGCGATGCCCTTGCGGAAAGCTTCGGCCAGATCATTCGGATCATTGATCGGTCCGATCCCCATCACGCCATATCCCTGCGCAATTCTGGCGTGGTCGATGTTAGGGCTAGTGATGGTATTACCAATATGAGCGGTGCGGATATCACGGTTGTGCCGGTTCGCCATGCGTTGCAGGTGCATGACCTCCTGATGGTAGGCACGGTTGTTCTGGATGATGGTCAGATAGGGAATGCCATGGTGCGCCGCCGTCCACAGCGACATCGGCGCCATGTTGAACTCACCATCGCCGCAGACATTCACTGCCACACGGCCGCCGGCATCGCGATGCGCCAGCGCAGCGCCGAGTGCTGCAACCGGCTGATAGCCCACGCCATGACCACCCGAGCCGCCAATGAACTGATAATGCTTGTCCATGGGCCACAGCCGATGCGGCCACAATGATGAGAAGTCGCTATTTGAAACCAGCGCCCAGTCTTCCTTTTTCAACTGGTTCCAGAGCTCCATGTACATACGCGCCGAGGAGATCGGTATCGCATCCCAGGCGAGCGCTGCTTCTGCGCGCGCACGCGTGGCGAAACCATTGAAGGCATCGCGCATCTGCTTGCCGCGCGCTTCGAAAGCACTCTTGCGGCCGGCATTGATTTCACGCTGCACGGCTTCAATCAGGAATGGCAACGTTGATTGCGCGTCACCAGTAATGTTCATGTCGACGGCCATATACCGCTGGGAATCCTGGTAGTTGGCACGGACCGACAAGTCACGCGTCGATATGGAGATGAGCTTTGCGCCTTGTTTGATGCGTGGACGTCCCACCCGCTCCAGCTGATCGATGACCTCGTTGTAATGCCCGAACAGATCCACCGCTTCGAGCGACAGGATGCAATCCGCCTCGGCAACCAGCCCGCCACCACGCTCTGTCTGGCAGAGATAGTGTGTGTTCGGCATGTTCATGCGCGTCAGGCGATCAATCACCGGCGCCTGCAACAGCTCGGCAAGTTTCACCAGGTTATCCATGCCCTGCTGTGATCGCGCATAACGATCGGCAATAATCACCGGCGATTCGGCCGCGATCAGCAATCTGGCTGCCTCGGCCAATGCATTGGCATCGCCAACCGTTTGCGAAGGCATCATCAGACGCGGAATGCTGAGTTGGCTTTGTTCGTGCTCATGCAGCGGGCCTTCCTGCAGTTCGGAATCGGCAGTAATGAACACCGGCCCCGGCGGTTGCGCACAGGCCAGCGCATAGCCGCGCACCATCGATTCGGAAAAATGTTGCAGCGAGTGCGGATAGTCATCCCACTTCACGAAGTCGCGTACCGTCGCCGCACCATCCTGCGTGCTGTGTACCCATTCGACACCCGGCCGGCGTTTATCGGCAGGCCCGGTGTTGCCAGTGATGATGATCATGGGCACGCGGTCGCAATAAGCGTTGTAGATCGCCATGGCCGCATGCTGCGTACCCACAGTGCCATGCACCATGGCCGCCATCGGTTTGCCGGCGACCTTCGCATAACCATGCGCCATGCCCACCGATACTTCTTCATGCAGGCAGGTCAGCCACTCGGGGCTCTTGTTCTGGCCGTAGTTGATGAAGCTTTCCTGCAGCCCACGAAATGTGGAGCCGGGACAGGAGGCCATGTAATCAATGCTGAGCGTCTTGCACACATCGACCATGAAGTCCGAGCCGGATCTTTCCGTCGTCAGTCGCGGCAGTTCCGGCGGCGCTTCACGTTCGGCCGCTCTCGCAGCAGCCGTGGGCGGCGCAGTGCCTGGTGTGGCGGGCGCTTGTGCCTGCGCACCCGTGGGGACGGCGATGGAGGCTCCGCCAGCGATGACCACTCCCTTCAGGAATCCGCGGCGACGCAATACGGCAGAATCAGATTCGGACATGAGCAGTCTCCCCCGGGTTGAACGCAGGAAGAATAGACGTACTGTCCCGCAGAAGCGACCCTCAGCCACTCGGTAAACGCAGCGCCGGCCCGCTCGCACTGCGACGGGCCATCAAGAATGCCTGCCGATCTGAAGTACCGCTAGCGCTTCCTGGCGGCGCGTTTGGCGGGTCGCTTTGTTTTGCTCTTTGCCTTTGGTTTGGCTTTTACCCTGGCTTTGGCCTTCTTCTTGGCCTTGGCCTTGGCGACTTTGCTTTCGCCTTTACCTTTGCGGGCGCGCGCAGCTTTACCACCACGTCGCCTGAAACCGGATCGGTGACGCCCAGACCGCCACCCAGGTCTTCCAGCAGATCGCGCACCGAATCCAGCACGCCGATCATTGCCGGGCGTGCGGCGACAATCGCTTTGAAACTGCGCCATTCACCCACCATGCAGAAGGTCTGATCACCGGTCTTGATCAGGCCACCGCCGAGAAAGCCCTTGAAATTGTGTTTGAGATTGCGATGGACATCGATGAACCGCTGTTCGCTGCCCGCCTTGACCCGAAAACGCACCACATTGAACGCTGTCATGTGCCCTCTCCTGATTGTAAGTTGGCCTGATTGATATTGATTAGAGCAAAGGCCAAATAAGCGCGATCAACTTACGCCGAAACCGAATGCAGGTCTACCGGAGTAGCGGGGCTCTGTTCGGCAATCGGTATCGTCTCTTTCAAGCGTGCAGAAACGGTCAGCGTCCGGGATCACCACTGCGCACAATGCGCGGGATAGTGGCTTGTGCAGAACAGGGCGTTTATGCTGCCTGCTCCTCACAAACAAGAAGAAGTGGCCCAACTATGTATCCTCTACTAGTGCTGGTCGTCTCGATGGCGGTCGTGATCGGCTTGATCGTGTGGGCTCGCCTGCATGCCTTCCTTGCGCTGCTGATCGGCGCCGTGGTGGTCGGCATACTGGCCCCGGCCATCAACACTGCCGAGTCAGTGACCCTGGCCGCGACAGAACTCGGTGCGGTCACCGGGCGCATCGGCATCATCATTGCGCTGGCCTCTTTCATCGGCCTCGGCCTGCAGCAGAGCGGTGGTGCGGCGCGTATCGGCGCGTTTTTCCTCAGTCTCACCGGTCCGAAACGCAGCCATTACGCCATGGCATCCAGCGGTTACGTGCTGGCAATACCGGTGTTTTTCGACACCGTGTTCTATCTGATGGCGCCGCTTATCAAGGCCATGCACGTGCAGGCGCGTTACGGATATGCATTGCTGCTGATGGCCGTGGTGGGCGGTGGGGCTGCAACGCACGTATTTGTGCCGCCGACGCCGGGCCCGCTGGCCGCCGCCACTCAGCTTAATGTTGACCTCGGTTTGATGATTCTGATGGGTGCCGTGGTGGCTGCGGTTGGCACCCTCGGTGGACTTATCTATGCGTCATGGGCGTTCCGGCGCTGGCCGGATCTCGCGGCGCAGGTGCGTGGCGAGATCGAAAGCGCGGCCGCCGAAGCTCCTGCCGAGCAGACCGGGCGAATGCCGTCGCTCGCGCTCTCGTTCCTGCCGATTGTGCTGCCCATTATCCTCATTGCCGGTCGTACCGTCGTGGCTGCCATGGGCCTGAAAGGTCCGTTGGCCACCACCGCAACTTTTCTGGGTGATCCCAACGTCGCGTTGTTTCTCGCGTTGTTGGCAACCATGTATTTGCTGGTGTCGACTCGTGGCATGTCACGCCTGCAAATGTCCGCGCTCGCCGAGGAAGCCTTCGCCAGCGCCGGCACCATCATCCTGATCACGGCTGCCGGCGGCGCTTACGGCGGCATGCTGACTCGTGCGCAGATCGGCACGACGCTCGCCGACTACGCAGCTGCGCTGGGCCTGCCGATTCTGTTGCTGGCCTTCCTGCTCGCTTCGCTGCTCAAGATCGCTCAAGGCTCGAGCACGGTCGCCATCATCACCTCCGCTTCGGTAATCGCAGGCATCTATGCGGGTGGCGATCCGTCGCTGCTGCCTCATCCCGTGTACGCGGCGCTCGCTGCCGCCGGTGGGTCGCTGGTTATCAGCTGGATGAATGACAGCGGCTTCTGGGTCATCGCCAAGATGGGCGGCTTGAACAACTCCGAGACGATCCGCATGTGGACCGGTACGGCAGCTACGGTTGGCACCACCGGCTTTCTGGCCGTATTGTTGCTGTCATGGCTGATGCCACTGAAATGAAGGAGATACGTTTGTCGGCCGGGTTAATGTTTCAATTTTGAAACTTCACCCCGGTAGTCCGTGAACTCACGGCGCACTGACAGACGTTGCGACATCCACCGTGTCGAGTTGATCGACGCCAACATCTTCGAACAAAACCGGTGTGGTGTCGCGGCTCGGCCCAATACGTCCGATCAACGGCAGCTTCAGCGCAAAACTGTTCGGATCGACGCCGAAGGTGAGGCCGAGCAGATTCAGCTCGAATCCTTCTTCCCAGCCGGCGGCAACACCTGCGACGCCCATGATGCTCAACTGACCGCCGGTACCGCTGGGTGTCTTCGCAATCGGCATGGCGCCGAGATAATCCTTGCCGATCGCCGTCGGCGGCAGATCCACGCGCAACTCCGGCACTTCACGCAACACGAAGGCCGTGAACGTGTTCGAGTTCGGGCCCGGCCAGACACGATAGGTATCGGCATACGGATAAGCCTGCACGGCTGTTTCGATACGTGTGATGAGTGCTTCGACGCCGGGGCCACGCACGTCCTTCAGCAACTCCGGGCGATTGCCGTACCAATATCCATCCGGTGCGCGAACCAGTGAGCGGACCGATTTGCCGGTCCGGCGCAGCCCGAAGCGCGCCACTTCATGAATGGTGAATTCTTTGGCGCCGGTCGGCTTCACGGCGATCCACGTATGCACACCGAAGTAACCGCGCCAGCGCACGGCGCGGGCAGCGTACACCTGAACAACGGCTTCATTGGTCGTCGCTGGATCGGGCGCAAGGCCCGCGGGTTCGCGACTCGCCGTGCGCCAGTCACGACTGCCAACTTGTCCCGAATAGCCAAGATAGGTAGCGGAGCACGCGCCGTAGAACGGCAATATCAACAAGAGCAGTATTAAGCGACGCGATTTCGACATCATCTACCCCATGCCAGACCCAGTCAGCAGGGTTGGAGCATAGGGCCTGTCGTCAACCTATTCCATCGCTGCGACGGCGGTCACGGCGTTAACCCGGTTGCAGATTCGTTCGCTCAACCATGAGGATGCCTTTCGCGCCAACCCACACTCCCCGCGCTGCATACATGCTGGCTTGTGCGGAGCAAGGCGACTATTCTTCGTTATCCTCGCCCGCACTGGGCGCGGTAATTAACCAACAACTGGGGGTAGCTATGACAACGGTGCGACGAACTGTATTTTTTCTGGCTTTGTCGGTGATGGGTGGCTCCATGGCGAATGTCGCATTGGCTCAAGCGCCAGCGCCGGCAGCTCCTGCACCCGCAGCCGCGCCTGCTCAACCGCCAGCGCCGATGACCTTCTTCATCACCAGCAAAGGCCCGGGCGACGGCGCCAAGCTGGGTGGTCTGGCCGGCGCGGACGCACTGTGCCAGTCATTGGCCACGGCAGCGGGTGCAGGCAATCGTACCTGGCATGCCTATCTCAGCACTCAGGCAACCGCCGGCGCACCGGCAGTCAACGCGCGCGATCGCATCGGTTCAGGCCCGTGGCACAACGCCAAGGGTGCATTGATTGCGCAAGGCGTCGCCGAACTGCATGGCGATGTGGTGCGCGACCGTAACCAGATCAACAAGGACAATGCGCTGGACGAAACGGGCAAGGTCGTCAATGGCCGCGGCGATCAACCCAATCGACACGACATGCTCACCGGTTCGCAATCCGATGGCCGCGCCTGGCCAGCCGGCGAAGATCGCACCTGCAGCAACTGGACCAGCAACAGCGTCGGCAGCGCCACGCTGGGACATCATGACCGCACCGGCGGCGGTAACACCTCGTGGAACCAGGCGCATGCTTCGCGCAGCTGCAGTCAGCCGGATCTGATTGCAACCGGTGGTAACGGATTGTTCTATTGCTTTGCGACCAACTAACTGAAGCCATGGTCGCGTAAGCCCGGTGCTTACGCGACCGACAGGGTCCATGGTTGTACCGTCAGTGGCCCGAAGAAAAGTCCGAAGACAAGGCTCGGCAACGCAAGACAACGTGCGCAAAAGCCGGTTACAGTAACCACTGAACTGAAATACCAGCCGCTACTCAAAGCGGTGGCATTCATATCGATATTCAACTCCGCGGGGATCTCATGAAAATGCAGGTGAAATTGTTGCTGGCCCTGTTTGTGGCTATAACCATGTCGGCATCGGGCGCTCTGGCGCGTTCGGTGCCCGGCACTCTGCGCGTTGGCGCGGCGCGAATGGACATTACGCCCCCGTCTACTGCGGAAAACCCGGCCTTGAACGAATTTGCGCATGAAAAACTGTACCTGCGCGCCATCGTGGTCGACAACGGCCAGAGCCGGGCGGCGCTGATCGGTGTGGATCTGGGCGGAGTCGATGAAGCGGTTTGGGCGGATGCCAGCAAGCGTGTCGCCGCCAAGCTGAATACTCCGGTCGCAAACATCATCATCTCGTCCACTCACACGCACAGTGATACGCCGGCAAGCGAAACGCCGGGGCCGGGTACCGCACGTTATGGGACCGCCTTCGTGGCCGATGTCGCGCTGAAAGCGGTGACGGAAGCAATGTCGAAGCTGGAACCGGCGCGCGTCGGGTATTCCACTGGCGAGGCGTACCTCAACACCAACCGCGATGCGATCAACCCCGTGACGCACCTGTGGACTCAGGCCGCGAACCTCGACGCTTCATCCGACAAAACCGTTGCAGTCGTGTCATTCGTAAAACCGGATGGCAAACCGATTGCAGCCTATGTCAGCTACGCCATGCACCCCGTCTCCGGCTACCTGGCCGGGTTCGTGAGTGGTGATTTCGCTGCTGCAACCAGCCGCTATGTTGAACAGGCCTTTGATGATGGCATGGTGACCGTGTTTGCTCAGGGCGCTTCCGGCAACCAGAACCCGCGCTGGCTGCGCACCGGCACGAATGCAATGGCATCACGTAGCGGCGCAAACATCACGGGCTTCGAGATGGTTCGTGAGGACATCGAGGCGCCTATCCGCAACAAGACGGTTCCCGCCAGGACTGCTGACCGCAAAGTGGCACGCCAGCTCGGCAACTATATGCAGGCACAGGGTGTCATCCTCGGCGAAGAGGTCATCCGGGTCATGAGCGATACCAAACATGGTGCGAATAACCCCGACATCTGGGGCAGTCAGTCCACGTTGACCTGCCCGGGCCGGACTCGCACGAATAGTGGTCGCGAAGGCATGGCCGGCCAATATACGGATGGCCCCGCTGTAGACATTCGGCTCGGGGTTCTGGGAATGGGTGACATCGCCATCACCACCGGCAATGCCGAGATCTATGACGTGATCGGTCAGCGCGTGAAGAAAGAATCACCGATGTCCAAGACCATGTTCGTGACCCTCGCCAATGGCCGCGCCAACAGCGGCTACATTGCCGATGACGAATCCTATGGCCATCAGACTTTCCAGGTACTGGGCACGCGATTGAAATCCGGTTGCGCCGAGGCTGGCATCGCCAGCGGCGTCGCGCGGCTGGTGGGTGACTACATCGCCCGGTAGGCTGCTTCACTTGTACCGTCATACCTGCGCAGCAGGCGGGTATCCAGCAAGAAATTGAGTTAACTGGATTACAAACTGCATCATGCAGTTTGCACTTTGCTCCACCGGCACAGGTACGTGCCGGTGGAGCAAAGACAAGGTCTGGAGCTATTTGGCAGCCGTGGCTTCTCAGCTTAGCTGATCCACCTTGCTCTTGAAGAATTTACCACTCCACAGCTTCAAGCTCTGCTTTTCAGCAGTGCTCAAGAACCGCTCGACATCTTCAGTGGCTTTGAGCCAATCAATGGTTGCAATCTTTTCATTCAGTGTATTCATGACCCATGAACTTGTAACGTTAAGGGGCTGCACTTTCCACGGCCCATATTGAAAGAGAGCAGCCTGCAGATGTGGCAGGTTCGGCCGCACGCCTTGCTTGATATACCAATTAAAGTCATACCAGTCGCGCCCCTTCAAGTACGGCCTGCACAGCAGCGCGTGAATCTTCAGCGCGAAATTGCTCGGTAGATCCTGATGGCAGACTTCAAAATCCAGCGGAAAGTCGAGATACGCGTGTTCGAAAGCCGATCCGGCAGGTGGATTCACGTCAATTTCCAGTTTGATCTTCAATGTCGGGGTGGCATGTCCCTGGTAGAACCGCAGATTCAACTGGTTGCCAATCGAATTGTCCTTCAGCAGGGCTTCGCGCACGTTTTTTTCCATCCTGGTTTTATCCAGGACTTCTGACTGCAAGCCAAATTCCTTCAGGCCCTCGATCAACTTTGGCAGATAGCTGTTCCAGCTGAATGCGGGATCCGGCGCTTTGAGGATGAAGTCCAGATCCTCTGAGAATCTTGACAGCTTATGCAGGATGCGCAGGCTCGTGCCGCCTTGAAACGCAGCCACTTCAAAAAAGTCGGCGCGCCACAGCGAATACAGAGCAACCTCTTGCAGGATTTCCTTGGTCGCTTGCTCTTCTTCTACGGCGTTGCTGGATTTATAGCTTTCCAAACGCTGCTGGATGATTTCAATCATTGCCCACTTCCTTGTTTATGGCCTCGGCGAGTGATTTCAGAAAAGATTTGACGCGCTTTTGCGTGTACACAGCTTCGAGCGTCCCGATGTCTGCGTTAGTGATGGTTCGTAACGAGTCATAGTCGATGCGCATTCCCTCCGTCAGCCAACTCATTCCTTGCCACTCGACTTTGCGTAGACATACCAGATCCATCAGTGCGCGGAATGGTTTTGCCACGAACATGGTTTGTTGCTGAATCTGTTGCCGAACCACCAGCTCAAGAAAATAGCCGGGCTGAGTCGCCAACGGATGAAACGAGAAACTGCCAAGCTGCGTGTGCGCATAGTCAGATGACTTGCGACCGGGGGTTACGCTTGCGGTGGTGCGAACAGCTTCAGGAATCCAGCCGTGTTGTGCAAGTGCAGTCTCAAACGAAACATAGCTTCCTGGCACGAATGCCTGCGCCAACGCGTATGGATGGGGTGGTTGATTGCGGAATTTATTGTCCAGCAAGTAGGTTCCGCGTTGTAGCCTGACCAACTCGCGGGCTTTCATCGCACGATTTACCAAGTGATGGCGCCGCTGCGGAGTGCCTTCGAGCAGCCGCGCCAATTGCGCATCCGAGAGAACGCGGTTGGCCAAGCCGTGATCGATGATCTCTTTGGTGAGGGTCTGCATAAACAGGAGTGTACCTAATGAAATTCCATAAACTTCCATTTTTTGGAAGTTCATGGAATTTTCTCGCTACCTGTATAGACAACCTGGGTCGACAACCCGGATCCGCAAGCATGGTATGCAAATGCAAGAATATCCTTTATAAGACATATAGATACACGGTTTAGAAGATCGGCAAGGGCAGCGAATCCGCGCTCAAAATCATTGTTGAAATAAAACGACTCAGAGCCTGTTCACGAACTCGATCAAGGGAGGCAGTGCAAGGCGAAACGGCGCGAAAAAACGCAGCGTACACAAAGTACGTGAGTATTTTTCGCGCTGTTTTAACGCCGCAATGCGCCCTTCAGCGAGATCGTGAACAGGCTCTCAGGGGAGATATGGCGATGTCCAGTAACAGCGGTAAGACGATTAAACCCACTGCTCTGTCCGCAAATGAATCACCGATGACGCGTCGTGAGCTGTTTCGCAATGCAACCGCCGTGACAGGCGGCGCAGTAACCAGTGTGTTGATTCCCGGTTTTGTTGCCAGCACGGTTTCTGTTGCTGATGGCCATGCAGCGCAAACGGCCCGTGTTGCTGGTGCGCCGCTGCTGGCTGCTGCAACCAACGGCGCGGTGGTCGAAACCACGGCGGGCAGAGTGCGTGGTTTCGTTCGCAATGGCATCTACACATTCAAAGGTATTCCTTACGGCGCATCGACTGAAGGCAACGCCCGCTTTGTTCCCGCAGTGAAACCCGTTCCCTGGAGCGGTGTGCGCAGTTGTCTGGCTTACGGACCGGTCTGCCCACAACGCGCGCGAACTGGCTGGGCGGTTGACGAAAACGCCTTCATGTTTGAGTGGGACGATGGCCAGCCCGGCGAAGACTGTCTGCGCGCCAACGTCTGGTCACCCGGCATCAATGACAATCGCAAGCGACCCGTGATGGTGTGGCTACATGGTGGTGGCTTCTCGGGTGGTTCCAGTCAGGAGCTGAAATCCTACGACGGCGAGAACCTCGCCAAGCGTGGTGATGTAGTGCTGGTCAGCATCAATCATCGTCTCAATGCGTTGGGCCATCTCAACTTGTCTGCGTATGGTGAGCGTTATGCAGATTCCGGCAATGTCGGCATGCTGGATATCGTGCTGGCGCTGGAATGGGTGCGCGACAACATCGCCAATTTTGGTGGTGATCCTGGCAAGGTCACGATCTTTGGTCAGTCCGGTGGTGGCGGCAAAGTAACGGTATTGATGGCGATGCCGGCGGCAAAAGGCTTGTTCCATCGCGCCATCGTGCAAAGTGGCTCGATGAATCGTCAGCTGACACCGGAGATGTCAGCAAAAATTGCAGCAACAACGTTGGCCGAGTTGGGTATTACGCCTGCGCAGCTGGATCGACTGCACACCTTGCCTTACCGGGCGCTGGTGGATGCAGGTGTTGCTGCCATCGCCAAACTGGATACGGATACTGCTCGTGGCGCCGTACATCGCCATACCAAACCCTGGTGGGCGCCGGTAGTGGATGGCCGTGCCTTGCCACAACATCCATTCGATCCAGCTGCACCCGCCATTTCGGCCGCTGTGCCGTTGCTGGTCGGCACGGTGCGCGACGAATCAATGAGTGGCATCGGCAGGCCTGAAGTGGAGCTGATGACTGAGGCCGATCTCAAGACGCAAATTGGCAGGTTGTTTGGTGACAAAGCGGATGCGCTGTTGAGCGAATACCGCCGCGCGCACCCGAATGCCAAACCCTTTGATGTGTTATCGATGATGACCGGCGCCACGGTTCGACAAGCGGCCATCGTGCAGGCTACCCGCAAGGCCGCGCAGAACAGTGCACCGGCTTATCTGTACCAGTTTGAGTGGATGACGCCGGTACTGGATGGTCGGCCACGCGCCTTTCATTGCGCCGAACTGCCCTTCTGTTTCAACAACGTGGATCGCTGTGCGGCCATGACCGGTGGTACGGATGAAGCCCGCAAACTGGGCGAGATCATGAGCGATGCGTGGATTCAATTTGCACGTGAAGGAAACCCGAACCATCCGGGTTTGCCCAAGTGGACGGCCTTTACTGCGCAGAATCGCGCCACCATGATTTTCGATACACAGTGTCAGCTGAAGAACGACCCGGACCCTGAAATCAAGGGTATTCCCGAGGCTTGATGCATCCGACTCAATGTCCATTAACCAGAAGAGGAACAGATATGCAAATCAAACGCATTGTTTTTGGTTTCGCCTTGCTTGCACGGCGGGATAGCTGGCATTGTAACTTCAGCCCAAGCCGCATTGCAGGTAGGTGCAGCGCGCGTCGATCAGACCACTGCCTATGGCGCATCTCAGTCAGGCAAGTACGACCATGAGCGCGTCCATGCACGCGCCATCGTGCTGGACAACGGTACGGCGCGGGCTGCGCTGATCAGCTTTGAAGGTTACGAAGACTTCGATATCGGCGCGACCTTGAATGCGGTGGCTGCGGCGCTCAATTGCCCGGTCGAAAACATCATCATTTCAAATATCCACAATCATAGTCCCGGGGCTACGCGGCTGAACATCGGAGGTACGTCGCCCAGGTACACCAATGTCTCAAAGCACATCATGGAGGCCGTCAATCAGGCAAAAGCCAAACTGCAGCCTGCGCGCATGACGTATGGTACGGGGGCTTCGTATATGGGCGTCAATCGCGACGCCATTGATCCGGTCTCGCGCAAGTGGGTGCAGGGTTCGAACCCGGATGCGCCCATCGACCGCGCGGTGTCAGTGCTGAGCTTCCTGAAACCCAGCGGCGAGCCCATTGCCGCCTACGTGAATTTTGGCACGCATCCCATCAATGGCTTTGTGCTGGGCATTGTCAGTTCCGACTTCCCCGGCGCCATGTCGCGTTACGTGGAAAAGGCCTTCGGTGACAATGCCGTGGTGGCGTTCTCTCAGGGCTCGTCGGGTGATGTGAACCCGTTGCATCTGCGTCCTTCCAACAATGCCATGGCTGATCGTGCGGGTAACCCCATCACGGGTTTCGTCATCGACCGCGAGACTTCCGAAGGTCCGTTGCGGGTGGCGGATATGAAACTGGACGTCAAAGGTCCTGTCAGCAAGGTCAAGCCTGCGGCTGACCCCAAGGTGATCGATCAATTGTTCCGCTTCATTGAAAGCCAGGGTCAGGTGCTCGGCGAAGAAGTCATTCGGGTGATGACTTTCTCGCAGAAGCCCACTGACGAAGTGCGCATTGCCGGCATGAAGAAGGTGGTGACCTGTCCGGGCCGGATGCGTACCAATGGTGATGCGCTTGATCCGGGCTCCCGTGAAGGACAGGCCGCAGTTTATAAAGACGCGGATCCAGTCAATGTGCAGGTTGGCATGCTGGGTCTTGGCACGGTGGCCGTGACCTCGGTGAATGGCGAGATCTACAGTGCCATAGGCTTGCGCATCAAGAACGAAGCGCCGATGAAGAATACATTTACTGCGACTCCGGTGAATGTGCGTATTCAAGGCTACATTCCCGATGACGCGTCATATGGCCATCAGACTTTCCAGGTGCTGAACAACAGGTTGAAACCCGGCTGCGCTGAAACGGGCATCGTCAACGCCGTTGTCGAGCTGCAGACGCAGTATCTGAACGGCAAGTAATACCTGAACTGCGGCGCAATCCTTGCAAAATTGCGCCGCCTAGCAGCCTGTCGGACTTAGGTGATCGTAGCGAGGCGAGTGTGAAATTGAGGACAGTTTTTCGATCATTTGAGGAGAATAGCCGTAGCTATTTGACGAAAAGGATCGGAAAAATGGACCAATTTCCCACCGCCGCAGTAGATCAACCCTAAGTCCGACAGGCTGTTAACCCACTACTGAAAGGCGTGAACGTCCACCGGCGTTACGGCCCTGATTCTGCTCAGCATTGCGGTTGCGTTCGGCTTCGGCTTTGTTGATACGCAGCAGTAACTCGGCTTCATGGCGCGACAGACCGCAACTGCTGATCAGTTCTTCGCAGGTGGCGCCGCCACGGGCCAGACGCGTGGCAACTTCATAGCCGCGCGGGCCATGACCATTGCTGACCTGAGCTGCAACCACCGATACACGTTCGGTCACCCGGGGCACGGCTGGTGCGGCGCTGTCCATGCGATCCGCCAGCAACAGCAGTTCCGCACGCACCAGATCCAGCTGTTCAAAAATTCGCTGGGTATCCAGTGTGGCGCTCAGGCGTGATTTGCGCACTGCCAGGGCCATGATCAGCAAAGCCACCATCAGCACGCTCGCCAGTCCCGCGATCAACCCCAGTTCCAATACACTCATGTTCATCATCAGACTCCCGTAAATAACAGCAGCGTCAGACATCTGACGCCTGTTGGCGATGTGGGAGGACGAGCAGCTTCCATGCCAGCGTACTATGCGCGGCGGCTCTTGATGGCGAGTTGCGACCCGGCTCACGCAGGCGGCAGTACCTTGCCACTCAGTTGGCAGCAACCTGCGTGGTTGCAGAAGCTGGACTTTCGGCAGCGGGCCCGGGTGAAGCACTGGATGAAGAACCTTGTGCAGCGAGCGTATCGTTCTGCACCACCACCATCACGCGCCGGTTGCTGTTGCGACCTTTATCCGTGTCATTACTGACCAGGGGCCTGAATTCGCCCTGCCCAATCACCACCAGTCGTGACGGATCAATGCCACGCTGCATGAACAGGTGCACCACACTGGCGGCGCGCGCGGCGGACAATTCCCAGTTGGAAGGAAACTCGACGGTGTTGATGGGACGATTGTCGGTATGACCTTCCACCCGCAGCGCATTGGGCAAACCTTTCAGTGTATCGGCCAGCCGTTGCAGGATGCTGATGGCCTGCGGCTGCATGGTCGCCGAACCGCTGGGAAACAGGATGTCGGTGCGCAATTCGATTTCCACGCCATAATCCTTGCGGCGCACCGACAGCATGTTGCTCTCGATCAGTTCGGACATGTTCGCTTCGACCTCACCAACAATGCGATCCATGGCTGACAGGCCATCCCGCATCGGTGACCGGCGTTGCTATCAGTGTTGACTGTGTGCCAATCGGATTGCCCTGTGCATCCAGCGGCGGACCGCCCGCTGCCCCGCCTGCTTTTGTTTCATTCAGCTGCACCGGATCCACGGTTTTCTGCGCACCACTGAACGCCGCCGAAAGCGAATCAGATACCGCCCGATACTTGCCTTCGTTGACCGTCGAGATGGCGTACATGACCACGAAGAACGCCAGCAGCAAGGTCACCAGATCGCCATAGGGAATGGCCCATGACTCATGATTGGTATGTTCCTCGTGTTTGTGACGGCGGCGCATGATGGATGCTGCACCTGCACTCAGTGCAGGTAGCCTTGCAGTTTGGTCTCGATGCTGCGCGGATTTTCGCCCTGCGCAATGGCTACCAGACCCTCAATGATCATGGCGCGATGCTGGGTCTGCGACTGGATCGCAACCTTGAGCTTGTTGGCCATGGGCAGGAACAACAGGTTGGCCAGACCAATGCCGTAGATGGTGGCGGTAAACGCGGCGGCAATACCCTGACCCAGCTTGGTGGGATCAGCGAGGTTCTGCATCACGGCAATCAGGCCGAGCACCGCACCGATAATACCCAGCGTTGGCGCGTAGATCCCCATGCCTTCAAACACCTTTGCGGCGCGCAGATCCACGGTCTCGCGAATCTCCAGCTCCACATCCATGACCGAGCGAATCTCTTCCGGCTCGGCGCCATCCACCACCATCTGCAGGCCCTTGCGCAGGAAATCATCCTTGATGCCAGGCAACAGTGCTTCCAGTCCGAGCAGGCCCTGCTTGCGTGACACACCACTCCAGTCAACAAACCGCTTGATGGTATCGCTGGATTCCAGCACCAGGGGTTGCACCACCCAGCGCGCAATACGCAGCGCATGCGTCATCACATGCAGAGGCGTCTGCACAAAAATGGCAGCGAGCGTACCCACCATGACAATCATGAAGGCGGCCGGCGAGACCAGCGATTCCAGGCCCGCGCCCTTGAGTTTCGCGCCCACGATCAGCGAGGCAAACGCCAGTACCAGACCGATGATGCTGAGGATGTCGAATGTCTGCTTGCGCATGTTGCGTATGGAATTCCTGCAATGCAGGACTTATCGGCAGCAGAGGGAAAATCTTGCGCGTAAAGGCGCCGGAATATCAGCCGCCGCTGCTGCGTCCGCCGTGCAATATGGCATCCAGCTTGGCCTTAAGGGTCAGCGCCGTGAAAGGTTTAACCACATAGCCGCTGGCGCCGGCCTTTCGGGCCCTGTCAATGTGTGTATGCCCGGGGGCCGGGGCGAGCATCAACACCGGCAACTTGGCCAACCGGGCGTCGGCACGTACCGCCTTGAGCAACTCCAGCCCGGGCATCACCGGCATATGCCAGTCAGCAATCAGAAAATCGATGTCGCCCTGTTGCAGGATGGGCAGCGCAGTGTGACCGTCATCGGCTTCCATGACATGTATGTAACCCAGTTCAAGCAACAGATTCTTGATGATGCGGCGCATGGTGGGAAAATCATCCACCACCAGAAAACGTAAGGCTTTGCTCATCCTCGACTCCCGATGGGCAGACATTGCCCACTGGCAGCCATGTCAGACCCGTGTCAGAACTCTCGTGCGTTGCTTCGCAGCGCGTTCTGGTTTGCCCTTCGCTTCTTCTTGCTCACTCAAATCGCGCAGCTCACGCCAGTCAACCAGTCGGGCTTTCAATCTCACCAGCGCCTGACCATGCAACTGACACACGCGCGATTCCGTCACCTTCAACACCGCACCAATTTCCTTGAGATTCAGTTCCTCGTCGTAGTACAGGGACATCACCAGCTTCTCGCGTTCCGGCAATTCATCGATCGCCAGCACCAGCGCCTTGCGGAAATCCGCGTCGGCGAGTTCGCGAAACGGATCCGCCTTGTCATCTACCGCCTTGATCAAGGGCGAATCATCTTCGCCAACAGTCTCGTTCAGGCTGACCAGATGACAACTGGTCGCGTCCTGCACCACCTTGAAATACTCATCCAGCGACACGCCCATGCGTGCCGCAATATCGATGTCCTGCGCCTCCGAACCAGTCTCCGTTTCCAGCTCACGCACTGCGGTAGCCACGGCGCGCGCCTTGCGATGCACCGAGCGCGGCGCCCAGTCCAGCTTGCGCAAGGCATCAAGCATCGAGCCGCGTATGCGGATACCCGCATAAGTTTCAAAACTCGCACCGCGATCAGCGGTGTAATTGCCCGCTGCTTCCAGCAATCCCAGCATGCCGGCCTGAATCAGGTCCGCCACTTCCACTGACGACGGCAAACGCCCGGCCAGGTGGTAGGCAATGCGCTTCACCAGTTCGGCATGGCGACGCACCAGTGCATCCGTATCCTGTGCCGGCATACACGCCGCATAAGCTGTAACCCGACTCATTGCACCACCTCAAGTCGCACGGTATTGCGACGCACCAGACGCTCGACAAAAAATTCCAGATTGCCGCGCGGACCCGAGGGTACGGGCCACTTAACGGCTTTGATCGCCAGTTTCTTGAATGCCTGCGCCGCCGGACTGGCGGGATAGGCATCGGTAACGGGACGCTGTTCACGAACAGCGCGTTTCAGATACGGGTCTTCAGGCACTTCACCCTCGTACTCCAGAACCACATCGAGAAAACGACTGGTGACCCGTTCCAGCTTCTTGAACAACTGGCTGCCCTCACCCGGCTTGCCACACATATTGCTCAGCACATGAAACTCGCGCACACCATGATTGCGGCTAAGAATCTTGATCAGCGCATAGGCGTCAGTAATTGAAGAAGGTTCATCGCACACCACGATCAGCACATGCTGCGCCGCCTGCGAGAACTGCAACACGCCATGAGCGATGCCTGCCGCCGTATCAACAATCAGCGTATCCAGACGATTGGCCAGCGAACTGAAGGCCTGCACGATATTCAGATGTCCGGCCGCACTCAGATTGGCCATGTCCGCCACGCCTGAAGCAGCGGGCACCACCTGAAATCCCTGTGCAGCTTCAACAATCACGTCATCCAGGGTGCATGAGCCATCAATCACATGCGCCAGCGTGCGCCGTGGCGACAACCCCAGCAGCACATCGACATTGGCCAGACCGAGATCGCCATCGAGCAGCAGCACGCGTTTGCCGGCACCAGCCATGGCGGTCGCCAGGTTGATGGCCACGCTGGTCTTGCCAACGCCACCTTTGCCACCGGTCACCGCAATGACCTGCACGGGCCCCGGCAACAGCGAGCGTCTGGTTTCCAGCTTCTTATGTGCGCGGTCAGGCAAGGGCATGAGCCACTCCTCCAAATCTCAGGGTTAACAATTCTTCGTCCGTCTGTGCGCCACTGCGCCGCGCCAGCTCCACTGCACGCGCCACCAGTTGATGCGCTCGCGCAGGAGCCAGATCTTCCGGAATGCGCTGGCCTTCGCTGGTATAGGCCAGCGGAATGGCATGGCGCGTCAGCGCCGAAATCGAACCGCCCAGTGACGTGGCTTCATCCACCTTGGTGAGCACGCAGGACTTGGGCGCCGCAGCGGCAAAGCGCAGAAAGGTTTCTTCCAGGGTGCCGGCCTGCGCGCTGGCCGCGACGACCAGACAGGTTTCCAGTTGCGGATGTGATGTCGCCAGCAGCGACAGCTCGGCAGACAGCCGCGCATCACGCTGACTGAACCCGGCAGTGTCGATCAGCACCAGTCGATGCCGCGACACGGTGTTGAGCACGGCGCTCAATTCACTGAGCTGGTCAACGCTGTAAGTCGGCACGCCCAGCAGACGACCCAGATTCTGTAGCTGTTCCTGTGCGCCCATACGCACCGAGTCAGCGGAGATCAGCACCAGATCACGCGGGCCATGACGTAACACCCAGCGTGCGGCGAGCTTGGCGACCAGTGTGCTTTTGCCCACGCCGGTAGCACCGACAAAGGCCACCATGCCGCCCTGATCCAGCCAGCGTTCGCTGTCGGTAGTCACTCGCTTGGTAATCAGCGCCAGCGCCATGCGCTGTGCTTCATGAAATTCCATCCGGGTCGGTATCTGTGACACCACTTCAACCGCCAGCGCCTGGGCAAAACCCAGCTGTGTCAGTTCTTTGAGCAGTGCCGTTTGCAGTGGCGCGCGGCGCGTCAGGTCATTCCATGCCAGCGTGGCGATCTGCGTTTCCAGCATGCGCCGCAAGGTGTGCAGCTCCGCGCCCATGTCACCCGACTGCTCGCTGGCTGCAAGGTTGCTCGCAGTTGACTTGCTGGCCTGCGCCGCGGCCTGACTGGAAGCCTGACCCATCATTTGCATGCTGCGCGCAAAATCCGGCGCTGCATCGCTTGAATAGCTGCCCGCATAAGCTGAGCTGTAATCGCTGGCGGCTCTGGTGGCGGCTCTGGCGTTGTCGATAACGGCCTCCTCCTCGAAGTCCACGGCCGCAACCACTTCAACGCCGTCATCGGTACGACGTGAGGAAAGAATCACGGCATCGGGGCCTTGCGCTTCACGCACCTGATTCAGCGCCTGACGCATGTCTTTGGCGAGGTAACGACGGATTTTCATCTCAATTCCTTCCCACCGTGCCGATCAACCGCACCTTGCGGCTGTCGGGAATCTCGTTCCAGGCCAGCACATGCAGGCTGGGTACGGCCGAGCGCAGAAAACGCGCCAGCGCCACGCGCAGCTGTGGCGGCACCAGCAGCACAGCGGGTTTACCGGCGGTTTCTTGACGCTGGGTACTGTCAGCCAATCGACGCTGCAAGCGTTCTGCAAGCCCGGGTTCCAGCCCCGGTGTCGCCAGCGCCATGCCATCGCCACCATTCATGGCGCTGCCCAGCAGCTGTTCGAGATCAGGTTCCAGCGTGATTACCGGCAATTCGTCGTTCATGCCGGCAATGTCCTGCACGATCTGCCTGCCCAGTGCGATACGCACCAGTCCCTGCAGTACTTGCGGGTCCTGGGTGCGGCTGGCGTGTTCCGCCAAAGTTTCGACGATTGTTCGCATATTCTTGATCGGTACTCGTTCTTGCAGCAGGTGTTGCAATACGCGTACCACCACGCTCAGCGACAGCTGCTTGGGAATGAGATCTTCGACAAGTTTTGGCGCAATTTTTACCAGCGTGGTCAGCAGGCTCTGTACTTCTTCATGTCCCAGCAGCTCATGCGCATGCTGCTGGATGATGTGACTGAGATGGGTTGCAATCACCGTGCTGGCATCAACGACGGTGTATCCCAGTGAGTGCGCCTGATCGCGCATGGCCGGTTCAATCCATACCGCTTCCATGCCAAAGGCCGGATCACGGGTTTCAACGCCGGCCAGCTTGCCGAACACGCGACCGGGATTGATGGCCAGTTCGCGATCCGGATAGATGCTGGCTTCGCCCACCGGCACGCCGCCGAGATTGATGCGATAGCCATTGGGCGCGAGTTCCAGATTGTCGCGAATATGTACGGTGTGAATCAGGAAGCCGAGTTCCTGCGACAGCTTGCGGCGTACGCCCTTGATACGCGCCAGCAGATCACCACCCTGTGCCTTGTCCACCAGTGGCACCAGTCGATAGCCCACTTCCAGACCAATCATGTCCACCGGCTGCACGTCCTCCCAGCTCAGTTCCCTGTTCTCCGGCGCAATAACCGGTGCAGGCAAAGGCTTGGCCGCCGCTTCAGCCTGCGCTTGTGGAATCACACGATTCTGGATGCGCCACGCCACGCCACCACACAGGGCCGCGCCGAGCAGGAAAGCCACATTCGGCATGCCGGGCACCAGGCCCATGATGGCCAGCAACGCCGCCGCCACCATCAACGCCTTGGGATTACCGAACAACTGCTTGCCCAGTTCGCCGCCCATGTCCTGCGCGCGCGACATGCGAGTCACAATGATCGCCACTGCAGTGGACAGCAGCAGCGCCGGAATCTGCGCCACCAGACCATCACCAATGCTCAGCAGCACATAGGTTCTGGCGGCATTGGAAAAATCCATGTCATGCGCCAGCATGCCAATGGCCACGCCACCGATCAGGTTGATGAACAAAATGAGAATGCCGGCCGTCGCATCGCCACGCACGAACTTGCTGGCGCCGTCCATGGAACCGTAGAAGTCGGCTTCTTCACGCACTTCCTGACGCCGCGTACGTGCCTGATCCTGAGTGATCAATCCGGCATTGAGGTCGGCATCAATGGCCATCTGTTTGCCGGGCATGGCGTCCAGAGTGAAGCGCGCACTGACTTCCGAAATACGCCCCGAACCCTTGGTCACCACCACGAAGTTGATGATGGTCAGGATGATGAACACCACCAGACCCACGGTGTAGTTGCCACCGATCACGAATTCACCGAAGGATTCAATCACCTTGCCGGCCGCATCACTGCCGGTATGACCGTGCAGCAGCACCACGCGAGTCGACGCCACGTTCAGCGCCAGCCGCAACAGGGTGGCCAGCAGCAACACGCTGGGAAACACGCCGAATTCCAGTGGCCGCGCCACATAGAACACCGCCATCACCACCACCAGCGACAGCGCGATGTTGAAGGTGAATAACACATCCAGCAGGAACGGCGGCATGGGCACAATGACCATGGCCAGCACCGACATCACGCCCAGCGGCACGCCGATGCCGCTGCGCATGAGTGTCTGCAAATTGAAAGGCTCCGCAGCGGTGGCACTCACGCGCAAACACTCCGTCAAAAAACTGTTACTACGCAGCCTTGGTGCAAGGAGTAAGCCACGCACAGGCGGCTTTAGAGGAAAGAGGCTGAGCTAGTTGGGAACTGCGACGTGGATCACGGGGGCAGGTTTTCCCAAGCCGGTCTGGCTTCGCGAGAACCTCGGAGCTATGCTCCCAGCCACACCCAGATCGAGGACAGGGCAATGCAAAGCCAGACCGCCAAACAGGAAGCTATTGATGCAATCCAGCGCCTGCCCGACAGCGCACCGCTGGACGAGATCGTCTATCGCCTGTACGTATTGAACAAGGTGCAGCAAGGAATGAAGGATGTGGATGCAGGACGCGGAATGAAGAGCGAAGAACTCGCCCGCGAAATCGAGCAATGGTGATCTGGACAACCCGAGCCCGTACCGACCTCAAGGCCATTCACGACTACATCGCCAAGGACGCGCCGCTCAATGCCAAACCCATCGTGGTGGAAATTCTGCGCAAGGCCGACACGCTCATCGATTTGCCACACCTTGGGCGCATGGTTCCGGAACTCAATGATGAACACCTGCGAGAGATTCCCGCGTACTCCTGGCGCATCCTGTATCACCTGCGCCACGGCCACATCTATATCGTCACCCTCGTCCACAAACGCAGGCAACTCAGCAGCGATGAGACTGGCCGGTAGCCGCAGAATCGGGTGCTCCTGCAACAACCGCGATCCCAAGACCCGGCACCGACGGCGCATGGATGCGTATTATTTCGCCAAGTCCCTTTGTAAAGAGACATTTAGGGCCTATAACACTGGCCTCTATTTGTAGTTAGACCTTTCAGGAGATTGCATTGATTACCGAGTGTCCCTATTGCGAGTCTCGCGTCGACTGCGAAGAGAAAGGAGCAATCGAGATTGATCTTGAGCACACGGGGGGTGCTCCTACAAAGGTTGTTCTCCTTGAGTGCAAAGTGTGTAAGCACGCATTGCTCGGCATCTCGGAGATAGTTCAAACCGCGGAAGATGAGTGGGAGTGGGACGCTGCTTCTCGTCTCTGGCCGGCTCCGGATACCGAAGTCGCCTGGGACATTCCAGAAATTGCAAGAATTTCTCTTGTCGAAGCCAAGGTTTGTTTCAAGGCGAAGGCATATAGCGCATGTGCAGTAATGTGCGGAAGAGCAATTGAGGGAGTGTGCAAGCATCACGATGCAACAACGAAAACACTCGCGGCTGGCCTCAAGAAGCTCAAAGACTCAGGAGTTATCGACGCCCGCCTGTACGAGTGGGGCGAAGCACTCCGCGAGAACCGAAATTTGGGCGCTCATGCGACAACAGACAAGGTGTCGAAAGAAGATGCAAAAGATCTCCTCGATTTCAGCGCAGCAATCTGTGAGTACGTTTTCGTTCTCACAGAAAAGTGGGCACGGTTCCGAGAAGCGGCGCAAGAAATGGCTAACTAGCGGTTCAAGCCGATCGGCCACGCCTGCGGCGCGGCCGTCGACTTAACCTGTGCATTGGGCGTCATGAACGGAGACATCGACACTGGTGCACGCCTGCATCTTTCCGCCTTAGCGCGGCCACAAGAAGCAACGGTGCCGGGCCGCAGGATCGTAGGTATTTACTCCGGATGACCAGCTTCAGTTCAATACCCAGCGCGTAACCCGCAGTAATATCTTGCGTAGGGTGCGGTAAGCAACGCGCACCGCACCGTCAGAAATCAGGCAGCAATCGTTGATATTGCCATCGATGAGGTATCGCGAATGGTGGCGCGGTGCGCTGCGCTTACCGACGCCCTGCAAAATGTCTATCGCACCGGCGCGTGCTCATCCACTTCCACAGCTGGCTTCACCGGCACGGTAAAAGTGTCGCCACGCCTGTATGCGCGCAGCTGGAAGATATAGGTCAGCACCTGCGCCACCGCCATGTACAACGACGCGGGAATTTCCTTGTTCAGATCGACGCTGCGATACAACACGCGCGCCAGTGGCGGTGCTTCAAAAATCGGAATGTTGTGTTCGCCAGCGACTTCGCGAATACGCGCCGCTACTTCATCCACACCCTTGGCAATCACAATCGGCGCGCGATTGCGGCTGTCGTCATAACGCAGCGCCACCGAGTAGTGGGTCGGATTGGTGATGATGACGTCCGCCCTGGGCACTTCAGCCATCATGCGGCCACGCGCCATCTCCTGTTGCAGGCGACGGATCTTGCCCTTCACTTCCGGCGAGCCATCGCTTTCCTTCATTTCCTTCCTGATTTCTTCACGCGACATCTTCAGCTGCTTGGAGTGCTGCCAGAGTTGAATCGGCACATCGATGGCGGCAATCGCCAGCATGCCGCAGGCCATGATCAGCAGCGCCTGGGTGCACAGCTGCGCCGCCACCTGCATGGCGCTGCCCAGCGTGTCATTGCCAATCGCCAGCAATTTTCCGGCATCACGACGCAGCACCATGATGGCGATAACGGCAATCAGCACAAACTTGAGCACCGACTTGGCCAGTTCGATCCAGCCATTGGCCGATACCATGCGCTTCATACCGGCCAGTGGATCCATGCGCGAAAATTTCGGCGCCAGTGCTTCGCCGCTGAAGTTCCAGCCACTCAATGACATGGGCGCAAGAAAGGCCGCGATAAATCCGGCGACCAGCACCGGCAGCACGGCCACAAAGCCGGACAAGGCGGCATCACCCAACGCCGGCATCATGGTCGCGGGATTCATTTCAGCATCAAAACGTGGCGACAGACCGGCGCGCATCATTTGCGCGAATGAGCTCGCCATGCGTTCACCAAACATGGACAGTGCGGCGCAACTGAACAGGGTTACGGCGGCTGAATTCAGATCACGGGAGCGAGGTACCTGGCCTTTGCGTCGCGCTTCCTCGCGACGCTTGGGTGTTGCGTCCTCAGTCCGTTCCTGTGCGTCATCCTGTTCTGCCATGACTGCTTCAGCCACCGCTCAACGCAGTCAGGAACATGATGGAAGTGCTCAACAGGCGCGTGAATCCGCTTTGCACGGCGGGCAGACCCAGCAGCAGGATCACCAGACCCAGCGCCAGTGCCGCCGGAAAGCCCACCGCAAACAGGTTCAGGGTGGGCGCTGCGCGGCTCATGACGCCGAAGCCAAAGTTGACGATGAGCATGGCGGCGAGACCCGGCAGGGCAATCATCAATGCGCCCGAGAAGACAATACCGCCGAAGTTCACCAGCATCGAGAAGCCCTCCACGCCGAGACCACTCAGGCCAATCGGCAGCAAACTGAAACTCTGGGTGAGGGATTCGATCAGCAACAGATGGCCGTTCAACGCCAGAAAGGTCAACGTGACTACGATCATGTAGAACTGTCCGATCACCGGCGTGCTGACGCCATTCAGTGGATCCACATTGGTGGCGAATGACAGACCCATGCTGTTGGCCAGCAGCTGTCCACCCAAAACCACGGCATCAAAAATCAGTTGCACGGCAAAGCCCATCGCCACACCGATCAGTATTTGCTGCACGGTGATGATCAGGCCATTGCCGGACAGCAGCTCAACGCCGCTCGGTGTTGCGATCAGCGGCGCCAGCAATACAGTCAGCGCAGCTGCGATCACCAGCCGCACCCGACTGGGCACGACTTTGGAGCCGAACACGGGCGCCACCATCAGGCAACCGGCAATACGCACGAACGGCCAGAAGTAGCTACTGATCCATTCCGACAACTGTTGTGCGGTAACGCTGATCACCTGGGAATCTCTTAATTAACCTGTCATTTCGAGCAACGCGAGAAATCTTTCTTGTGCAGGCGGCACTACAATAAATCACTGGCTAGATTTCTCCCTTCGGTCGAAATGACAGAAGGGAGTTAATCAGGCCTTCTTTATCCCAGTAATCCCGGAATGCTGGTGAACAGTTCACGGGTGTAGCCGGTGATCACCTGCAACATCCACGGCCCGGCAACCATCAGCGCCAGCGCCACGCCCACCAGCTTGGGAATGAAGGACAGCGTCGATTCGTTGATCTGCGTAGCAGCCTGAAAGATACCGACCACCAGACCAATGATCAGCGCCGATAGCAGCAAAGGCATGGACAGCAGCAGCGTCACCTGCAAGGCATGACGCGCAATCGACATGATGGTTTCAGGTGTCATCGTCTTTCCTTATCGATAGAAACTGGCGGCGAGCGTACTGACGACCAGCGTCCAGCCATCCACCAGTACAAACAACATGATCTTGAACGGCAGCGAGATCATCATCGGCGACAGCATCATCATGCCCATGGACATGAGTACGCTGGCCACCACCAGATCGATGATCACGAAGGGAATGAAAATCATGAAGCCGATCTGGAAGGCGGTCTTCAGTTCGCTGGTGACAAACGCCGGCACCAGGATGCGCAGCGGCACTTCTTCAGGCGAATTGAAGGCCGGCAAGCCGGCAATGCGCACGAAAGTGGCGATATCCGACTCACGGGTCTGTTCCAGCATGAAGGTCTTGAGTGGCGCCACGCCTTTTTCCAGCGCGCCGGTACCTTCCAGCGTACCGGCCATGTAGGGCTGTACCGCTTCAGCTATTGATGCGATCGATGACGGGCCCCATGACAAACAGGGTCATGAACAGCGCCAGCCCGATCAGTACCTGATTCGGCGGCGCAGTGCCCGCACCAATCGCCTGACGCAGCAACGCCAGCACAATCACGATGCGGGTGAACGAGGTCATCATCAACACAATGGCCGGCAGGAACGTGATTGCCGTCATCAGCATCAGCACTTGCAGAGTCAGGGAATACGACTGTCCCTGACCGGTGCCTTGTACGGTAATGGCCGGCAGACCCGCAGCAGCGGCCACACGGCATCGCCTGTCAACATCAGCAACAACATCGCAGAGAGGGCATCGACATCGACTCAGGCGGTCTGTAGGGGCGGGTTTCAAACCCGCCCTCTTGCTATTCACCCTCTTGCTATTCAGCAGGGCAGGTTGCTGGTTTTGTTTGTTAGGCCTGCCCCTACTTCGGCATGCAATACACCGCATCATGACATCCCCATGCTGCGCTTGAGCAGAGCCTTGAAACTCGGCGCATTTACATCGACCGGTACATCGACCGGCGGATTGCCGGATGACAGATTATTGTTGGTTGCTTCAACTACGCTGCTATCAGGCGACAGTTCCAGCAGCAGGTTGACGCAACCCGGTGCAACCCCAAGCAGCAGACGACGATCCTGTACCTTGATCAGCACAGCGCGTTCTTTAGGACCGAGGTTGATAGCCTGCACCAGCTCCAGCGCGGTCTGGCTGCGATGCCCGAACAGTCCGGACAACTTGACGCGACGCATGGCCCAGGCAATTACAAACAGAATGGCCAGCACGATGACCAGCGCCACCGTCACCTGACTGATGCTGGAAACACCCGAAACGGACAGCGGCGCAGCAATGGCCGGATCGGCAAACTTGCCGGCCACAGCGTCACCCACATTGTCACTCTGAGCCCACACAGGGGCCCACGCAGGCACCGCCAGCATCAGCACTGACAGCGGAAAAAACAGGGCGCGCATGGGTTATCTCAACTTGCGAATGCGTTCTTGCGGGCTGATGACATCCGTCAGCCGGATGCCGAACTTCTCGTTCACCACCACCACTTCACCATGGGCAATCAGCGTGCCGTTGATGTAGACATCCAGCGGCTCACCGGCCGCGCGCTCCAGCTCGACCACCGAGCCCTGATTGAGCTGCAACAGATTGCGAATGGGAATGCGTGTCCGGCCTACTTCCAGTGACAGTGTCACCGGCACATCCAGAATCACGTCCAGGTTCACATCCTTGGTGTCGTTGCGACCTTCCAGAATGGATTCGGCGCGCAGATTTTCCATCTGTACGGCTACGGCTTGTTCATTGGTACTCATATCAGTCACCTTCATGCATTGCGGGACAGGGTTGAATCATTCGGATTGGCGCGGCGGTGAATGCGCTGCTCCAGCTTGAGCGCCTGCTGGCCACGGGATGCGCCAAAGGAACCACGGAACATCGGGATGTCTTCCACCAGCATGGTGGCCTTGCCATCAAAGTCAGCAGACACCACATCACCCGGCTTGAGATTCAGCAGTTCGCCGACCGTGATGCGGCAACGACCCAGATGCAGCGAGAAATCCACCTCGGCATCTTCCATGTCTTCACGCAGTGACTGCGGCCAGCGCTCGTCAGGATCGCGATCACTCTGCACATCGGCATCCAGTAATTCGCGAATCGGCTCGATCATCGAGTACGGCAAAACCAGATGCAGTCCGCCGCCGCCACCTTCCAGTTCAATCTGGAAGCGGCTGATCACCGCAACTTCAGTCAGGGCTGGCAATGTTGACGAACTGCGGATTGCTTTCGGACTTCTGCAGCTCAAGGCTGAGATCAAATACCGGCGACCATGCTTCCTGCATATCGGCAAACACATTCTTGAGCATCATCTGGATGATGCGATATTCGGTGGCCGTGAAGTCACGCTCCTGAGTCGGGGTATTTCGTCCCTTGCCGCCAAAAAAATTATCCACCACGGCAAACACCAGCGCCGGCTCCAGCACCAGCAACCCGGCGCCACGCAGGGGCTTGACCGCAATCAGGTTGAGATTGGTGGGAATGCGCAGCGCATTGAGATAGTCGGCAAACCGTTGTGTCTCCACCGGCAGCGGGCTGATTTCCGGGGTACGGCGCAACATGTTGTACAGACTGATGCGGAACAGGCGGACAAATCGCTCATTGATCATGCCCAGGGTCGGCATGCGGCTGCGGACAATGCGCGCCTGCGTCGCAAAGTCATACGGCTGCGCCTCACCCGGACTGCCAACCGGATCGGTGACCACCGCACCGTTATCGACGCCATGAATCAGGGCTTCGATTTCATCTTGATTGAGAACTTCCTGACCAGTCACTGCACTGCTCCGTCCGGTAAATTGCCTGGGTAAGTTGCTTGGGCTTACTGCATGACGAAGGTGGTGAAATACACGCCTTCAATCTTTTCCGGATCGGCGCCCTCGTTCTTCATCACGGCGCGCACGGCGGCAAGTGACAACACACGCAGCTCTTCCTTGCCTTCCGGCGTGGTGAGCTTTTCTGCGGTCTGCTGGCCGAACAGTGTCAGCAAGGCATCGCGTATGGCCGGATTGTTGCCTTCGATGGATTTTTCCATGAGCTCGTCACGGGTCATCACCTGCACGGTCAGCTGCAGGAACTTGACGGGGCTGTCAGCAGGAAAATTGACCACGAAAGGTGGATCAAAGGCGACGTACTTGGCGGCTTCCTTGACCTTGCCCTCTTCAGCGTGCTCATCTTCTTCGGCGTGTTCAGCGCCCGCTTCGGCGGCGACATCGCCTTTGGCATTCTTGCTCAACATGACGTACATGCCGCCCATGCCACCCAGCAGCACGACGAGCATGACTCCCATCATGATGAACATCATCTTGTTGCTGGCGGCGGGGGCAGCGGCGGCCGGTGCGGGTGCATCTGACATGACTAAAGCTCCTGTGTTGATCGGGTCGTTACATACGACATGACCCAATAGAGCAAGGCGCATGCCACGCCGGACTGAAGCCAGATAACTAACTGATATATATGGGTATTGTGTGTTTTATGGAATGTGTTCCAGCTCACACTCCAGCGCTGCGCCAGAAAATTGGCGGCGGGCCTGGAGGGCAGATTGAAATCGGGCTGATGGAGACCCGGAGCGGCGCGGGAAAATTGCCGCGGCAGCATGGCTCACGCGGCATGACCACAACCAGAGATTGTCTGGCTGCGGTCAGCTACGCATAAGCATCCAGCAGCGCCAGGCTGAGGCTGCGCACGGTGGCGGTATCCGCCAGCGCTTCATCATCCTGATACGAATCGGCTGTGAATGGATTGGCTTCAGGGGTGTAAGCCGCCTGCTGCTGCGAGCGATTGTCGAAGACACCCGCATCAGTCAGCGACATGCCCTGCGCAGTGAACAACTCGCGCAACCTCGGCAATGACTGTTCCAGTGCGCTGCGCGTATCGGGATGTTCTGCGGTGAACCAGACACTGGCCTGATCCTGGCTGGTTTCGATACGCACCTGCACCGGACCGAGATCAGCAGGCGTCAAATACAAGGTCGCGGACTGGGTTTCCCTGCTGGCCAGCAAGGTCAGCTTGTTACCCAGTTCAGTGGCCCACTGCTGAGTACCTACCGAGGCCTGCAACAGAATAGGTGTGTCCAGTGCGGCTGCATCATCGGCCAGTTGAGTGGCGGCCGGCTGCAACGAAGCCGCAGTGAGTGCACCAGCAACATTGGTTACGCCGACACGATCTGAATCTGCTTCATCAGCCGCCTGTCTGGCATCACGATGCACACCCTGCATCAAAGCCGCCATTGGCGCTGAATCCAGTAATTTGTTCAAAACTTCTGCTGTTAATCCGGGCAATCCGGTTACGGTATCAGCCTGATTCGCCGATTTTCCAGTAGCCGACGCAGACTCATCGACCGCACTTGCCACGGACGATTCCACTGTCTTCGCCGATTTTTCCAGTAAGGTCCGCGCATTCGCTGATAACCAATGGAGGTCACGCTGGTTGGCTGTCTTGTTTTCCGTGACTCCTGATGTCAGCGCTGCTGCCGGGCCTGATAGAAGCGCCGCCTCATTCGCTGGCGCTGGCGACGATATTTCTACGGTGCCGGCTACAGCGCCGGGCGCGGCAGAAATCAATGGCAACCCTTCTGCTGCAAATTTCTTTGAATTCACATCAGACAACAGCGCGGCCGGGGCAGCCTGCGTCTGTGCAGGCATCTGTATTGGCGCTTGCGGCAGCGCGCCGCATAACAGCAGCAGTTCCATCGCGGGATCCAGTTGCGCCGCATCAGCAGGCGTTTCACCCTGCTCAGCCGCTGCGGAAAGCAAGCCTGCGTCACCGGCTGCGGTATTACTGGCTGCATCGGGCGCAACCATGCCACCCAGCAGTGCCTGAAATGCGCCTTCACCGCCAGCAGAGCCATCGCCGCCTGCCGTTGTATTTGTGGCGCTGTTCGCGACGCCTGTCGATGAAACCGAACCTGCCGATAATGCCATTACCATGATCTTTCCTCTTGCCGTTTCTGGCCTGACATTCAGGTCAGGCGCTCTGTAACTGTGTATTTAGAACCCATCTTCGTATTCTCAATGCGCATGCGGCGCCAGCCGTCGCCGTTGTGCACGTTCATCTGTCTCGCGTTGTTCGCGCTTGTCGGTGGCCCGCAGCGCTTCCTGCTGCCAGCGTTCAATCACATGGCCGAGCGCCTTCACCCGTTGCGCCGCTTCCTGCCAGCGCTTCTGCTGCACTTCACGGTCAGCGCGAGCACGTTGCACCACCAGTGACTGTTGCTCGATGGCGCTGTTAAGACGTGTCATGAATGCCTGATAATCAACCAGCTCACGCGCGCCCATCCCGCCACCGGCGCGACGTGCAAAGCCCTGCGTATAGTCATCGCGATAAACAGTCAGCTCATTCAATTTGCGTTCACAGCCAGTCAGCAGGCGTTCTGCGACCGCAACCTGCTCAGCCAGACGCCGTTCGGCGTCTTCGACCACTTTCTGCACGGGTTCCAGACGAGCAGCACGTTTCATGTCGTCTCGCCGTCATGGAGTACTGATGCCTGCACTGCCAATGTCTGCCTCATCGCTGCTGCCCTGCAAACAACGCCGTCAGACCAGCAACACTGCTGGCATACGGCACCTTGTCGTGCAAATCCTGCTGCATGAATTTCTGTAATCCAGGCCATGACTCGATGGCCGCATCGATACGCGGATCACTGCCGCGCTGATAGGCGCCAATCGAGATCAGGTCACGATTCTGCTGGTACACCGACAGCATCTGCCGGAACTGGCGCGCGGCATCGGTGTGCTGCTTCGGCACAATCTCGTGCATGACGCGACTGATGGAGGCTTCCACGTCAATGGCGGGATAGTGACCGGACTCGGCAATGCGACGCGACAGCACAATGTGTCCATCCAGAATGGCGCGTGCCGCATCGGCAATGGGGTCCTGCTGATCATCGCCTTCAGTCAGCACGGTATAAAACGCTGTGATCGAACCCTTGCCTGCGGCGCCATTGCCGGCGCGCTCCACCAGCGTCGGCAACATGGCGAACACGGAAGGTGGATAACCCTTGGTGGCCGGCGCTTCGCCAATGGCCAGCCCGATCTCGCGCTGCGCCTGGGCAAAACGTGTCAATGAATCCATGATCAGCAGCACGCTCTTGCCCTGATCGCGAAAGTATTCAGCGATTGATGTAGACAGCCAGGCGCCATGCAACCGCATCAACGGTGGATTGTCGGCTGGCGTCGCCACCACCACGGCACGCTTCAGGCCTTCCGGCCCAAGGATGCGTTCAACAAATTCTTTTACTTCACGGCCGCGTTCGCCGATCAGTCCCACCACAATCACATCGGCACTGGTGTAACGCGCCATCATGCCGAGCAGTACGCTCTTGCCGACGCCGCTGCCCGCAAACAAACCGATACGCTGACCCTTGCCCACCGTGAGCAATGAATTGATGGCGCGCACGCCCACATCCAGTGGCTCGTTTATCGGTTGTCGCTGCAAGGGATTGATATAACTTCCGGTCAATCGCGTGCGGCCATGGCACTTGAGCGGCCCCTGGCCATCCAGTGGTTCGCCTGCGCCATCAATAATGCGCCCCAGCAATTCCGGCCCCACCGGAACAGATCCGGCGCGTTGCGTAGGAATGACGCGCGCATTGGGTTTCACGCCGTGAATCGCACCAGTAGGCATCAGAAACAGGCGGTCGCCTGCAAAGCCGACCACTTCGGCTTCAACGCGGGCGCCATCACCGGCCAGCACTTCGCAGCGGTCACCCAGCGCGGCCTGACACCCTACCGCTTCCAGCGTCAGTCCGACCATCCGGGTCAGACAACCTTCCACCACCGGCGCCGGCGTAACACCAACATGGTGTATCTGTCGGGCCAGACGTGCTGACCAGAGACGGTTGCGTTGTGCCTGTGGCTCAATCATGACTGTGGCATTCCCTGATCATCACGGATGGTGGCATCAAGACGACTTTCAAGCGCGCGCTCCTCGCCCAGCAAGTGATTGAGCATGGCGGCAATACGTGTCTCCAGACGGGCATCAATCTGCGCAGTGTCGGTGCTGACCCGACAACCACCCCGCGACATCACCGGATCTTCAACAATTGACCATGCGCGTTCGGCTTGTGGCTCGGCCAGACATTCGCGCACCACCGCCGCATCCAGCGGATGCAGATGTACACGCACGTTGCGTTGTGTCAGCGGCAGCAAGGCAACCGTTTCACGCACCACGGCAATCACCTGGCTTGGATCACTGCGCAATTCGCGTCGCACCAGGTGCCTGGCAATAGCCAGTGACAGGTTGACCAGCTGGGCTTCAATTTCGTCATCAAGCTGGCTCAAGGGCTCAACCAGTGTTTGCAGGATGGCTTCAAACTGGCGACCACGTTGTGCCAGCGCGTCAATGCGCCTGGCAGCCTCCTGTTCACCGGCCAGCACGCCGGCGGCATGACCCTTGGCATAGGCTTCATCCCAGGCATGGCGTTCAATCGATCCCAGTTCGTCCAGCGTAGGACGCGGACGACGACTGGCGCGCGGCCCATCAACGGTGGGTGGCGACCATGCTGCCGCCGGCGTGGTGGCAAAACGCTCGGCCGGCATCACCGATGAGGTGACCGACGCATGCCTGTTTAAATGGGTTTCTGGTTTGACTTGCATGTTTCGTTAACAACATTAAAAACGTACAACACTAAACGTATTGATCGCCGCCACTGCCACCGCCCAGTGCGATGGTGCCGGCCTCGGCCAGCTTGCGTGCGGTAATCAGGATTTCTTTCTGTGCTGCTTCCACTTCACTGAGTTTCACCGGCCCCTTGGCTTCGAGATCCTCGCGCAGGGTTTCTGCAGCGCGCTGCGACATGTTCTTGAAGATCTTGTCACGCAGTTCCGGTTCGGCGCCTTTCAGCGCCAGCAGCAACTTGTCCGACGCCACGGTACGCAACAGTTCCTGCATGCCGCGATCATCCACTTCAATCAGATTGTCGAATACGAACATCAGGTCCTGGATTTTCTCGCTCAGCTGCTCATCCACCTGCTTGATACCCTCAACCACAGAGGCCTGTTTGTCGGCCGCGATGTAATTCAGGATATTGGCAGCCACCTTGTGGCCACCCAGCGCCGAACTCTTGCTGGTGCCGGCATTGGAGGAAAACTGTTTCTTCAGCACTTCATCCAGTTCGCTCAATGCCGCCGGCTGAATGCCATCCATGGTGGCAATGCGCATCATCACTTCCGGCCGCAAGGCTTCCGGCAGTTGTGACAGCACTTCGGCTGACTGGTCGCTGTCGAGATACGCCAGCACAATGGCGATGATCTGCGGCTGTTCCTGCCGGATCATTTCCGCAATCGAACGCGGATCCATCCACTTCAGCGATTCCAGTCCCTTGCTGTTGCGTCCGAACAGAATGCGATCAATCAGGTTGGAAGCCTTGTCCTCACCCAGCGCGCTCACCAGCACCTTGCGGATGTAGTCATCCGAACTGATGCCCAGCGAAGTCTGGTTTTGCAGCTCACTGGTGAACCCAACAATCACGTTGCTGACTTCATCACGCGAGATGTTCTGCATCTGCGCCATGGCGGCGCCGATTTTCTGCACGGCCTTTGCACCCATATGCCTGAGTACCTGGGCCGCTTCAGCCTCGCCCAGACTCATCAGCAGGATGGCCGCTTTCTCCGCGCCATTACGTTTTTCCTGTTGTGCTTCACTCATTGTCCGATACCCAGGTCTTGACTACTTGCGCAACACGCGCCGGATCCTGATTGACGATGGCGCGGGCGTCGGCAATCTGCTGTTCATAGGGTTTGGGCGGACCACCTGCACTGCCAGCGCGTTGCTCCAGCGCCTGTGGCTGACCGGAACCTGGCGGCAGCGACGACAACGGCGGTGCTGTCATCAAGTTGCGCACCAGCGGCTTGATCACGGTAAGGATCAGCACCAGCAGCACGATCAGCCCGATCACCAGCTTGGCGATATTAAGAATCCACGGACGCTCCCATAGCGGCACGCTTTGCAGCTCGCCTTCAGGTATGGCAGTCACCGGCCGGAATGATGAATTGACGACATTGACGCTGTCGCCACGCGCTTCATTGAAGCCCACGGCATCCTTGACCAGCATGGTCATGTTGGCCAGCTGCGCTTCGGTCAGCGGCGTGCTGGTCACCTTGCCCTCCGCATCGGTTGCCTTGAGGTCATCCACCAGCACCGCCACCGACAGACGCTTGAGCTGTCCGGGCAATTGTTTGGTGTAGGCGAGCGTGCGATCAATTTCGTAGTTGCGGGTTGTTTCTTTCGAAGAATTGGCCACATCCTCGGCACCCGTCACCGTTTCGCCGGCAATCTGGTTGGTCGCCACATTAGGATCAGCGGCCGTACCTGCAACAGGCGGTTGATTGCTCAGCGCGCCCGGTACGCCGCCTGCTTCATTGGCGTTACGCGTCAGCTGTTCTGAACTTTGCTCGCTGCGCACGACCTGGCTTTGCGGGTTGTACTGTTCACGGGTCTGCTCGGTAATGGCCAGCTCTACATCTGCCACCACTTGCGCGCGGACATTCTCGCTGCCCACCAGTGGCGACAGCAGTTGTTCAATACGCTGCGTGTAGGTTTCTTCAAGACGATGCGCAAACTCGTATTGCTTGTCGCGCATGGAGAATTCATCGTCGCCTTCAGGCGAAGACAGCAAGCGGCCCTGCTGGTCAATGACCGTGACATGGTTGATTTCCATGCCAGGAACGCTGGAAGCCACCAGATTGACAATGGACGTAACCTGTTCGGATTCGAGACGGCGTCCCGACTTGAGCTGCACGAATATCGAGGCGCTGGCGACACGCTTGTCACGTACAAACGCCGACTGTTCGGGAATCGCCAGATGCACGCGCGCTGCTTCCACCGATTGCAGACTGGCAATGGTCTTGCCCAGCTCGACTTCCAGCGCATAGTTGTACTTGGCGGTTTCCATCATCTGACTGGTGCCAAAGCCGTTGTCCTTGGTCAGCGAGGCAAACCCGCCGCCTGCGGGCAGGCCTTCACCGGCCAGCTTCAGTCGCGCTTCATTGAGACTGGCCGCAGGAACGCTGACCGAACCGGAAGCCGTATCGGTCTTGTAGGGAATGCCCGAAGACTCCAGCGTCTGCACGACTTCGGCAACTTCGCTGTTACTGACCTTGGTGAGCAACAGGCTGTAATCAGGCTCCTTGGACCACAGCACCACGCCCACCCCTGCGGCGACCGCAGCGGCCAGGCCGACCAGCATCAATACCGGACGTAGCCCGGAATTGTTTCTGACCATGATAGGTAAGGCACTTGCTTCTGCACTCATCTTTCGTTAACTCGTTTCAGTCGTTACTGCTTGAAGGCTGTTTATATCGATTGTTCAAACATCAAATCTGCATGTTCATGATGTCCTGATAAGCGCTGACCATGCGATTGCGCACTTCCGTCACGGCACGAAACGACACGCTGGCTTTCTGCAATTCCACCATCACGTCAGCCAGTTCCACGCCGGGAGCACCCCGCTCAAACTGGGTCGCGAGATTGCCGGCGTTCTGCTGTGTCTGATTGACCTGATTCAGACTTTGCGCCAGCACATTGGCGAAGCCGGTCTTCTCGGTCATCGCACCCGGTGTCATCGCACCCGGGGACACCGCACCAATAGAGGCAGGCGCAACCGGTTTGACCTGCGCCGACAAGGCGCGAATCTGTGACAGCACCGAATCGATATTCATGTTGCTCATGAGCGTGTCTCGCTATTCAGGCTGCCGGCACATCAACACCAGCGCCACGCAAACGGGCCAGCTTGTAACGCAGCGTGCGTTGACTGATGCCCAGTCGCTCGGCTGCTTCACGACGATTGCCGTTGCCTACGCGCAGCGCATCCATGATCAGGCCACGCTCGGTGTTTTCCAGGGAATCAAACAGGGCCGGCAGCTGTGCTGAAGCATGGCCGAGCGCAATCAGGGGCGGAATTTCCTGCTCAAACTGGATGTGCTCGGCATCAATGATCTGTTCGGTGGCCAGCACCAGCGCCCGCTGCATGACATTGTCCAGCTCACGTACATTGCCCGGCCATGAGTAGGTAAGCAGGCAATGGGCTGCATCGGCGCTCAAAGCCGGAATTCTGCAACCAGGCTTGCTGCGTTGTGTCAGCAGCCGCATCGCCAGCGGCAGCACATCATCCCGACGTGCGCGCAAGGGCGAGACATGCAAGGGAAACACATTGAGACGGTAGTAGAGATCCTCGCGGAACCGGCCGGCAGCGACTTCAGTGCGCAGTGAACGATTGGTGGTAGCCAGTACCCGCACATCCAGCGCTATGGCGTGTCGGCTGCCGATGCGCTCCACCTCCCGCTCCTGCAACACGCGCAGCAGCTTGGCCTGCAAAGCCAGTGGCATTTCGGTAATTTCATCGAGCAGCAAAGTGCCGTGCTGGGCCAGTTCAAACTTGCCGGGATTGGCGGCATGCGCACCGGTGAACGAACCGCGCTCATGACCAAACAGCATGGCTTCCAGCATGTTGTCCGGAATGGCAGCGCAGTTCACTGCCACAAAGGGCTGCTGTGCGCGAGGTGACGTGCTGTGTATGTAACGCGCCAGTACTTCCTTGCCGGTGCCGGACTCGCCACTGATCAGCACCGTGCAGTCACTGGCTGCCACGCGTCGCGCCAGCAGCACCAATCGCTGCGACTCGGCTGCACAGGCCACCAGATCACCACTCTGCCGATGCCAGGGCATCCCGGTTTTCGGATCTGACAGCGGCTGTCCAGTCGCTGCTTCTGTCGGGTGTTCATCGGTTTGAGTCACGCCGGAAACACGATCATTCATCGCATGTTGTTCGCTAAGCATCGCAATCGCCACTCGTTGGGCCAGTTCGTTTACTGGCGGTCAGTGGCATACAGAGCAATAACCATGCCCCGGCAAACAGGCGTTGCAGTGAAGTGGCGAAGTGTTTCCGCCGAACTGGGACTCAGTTCACAAGTTGGCGGCAGTGGCGGGCAAGTAATGGCCCGCCGGAGCGGCAATAGCGGCAATTTTTTGCCGCAAGCACAGCCGGATATCGGCAATCAACCGGTCGGCTGGTGACCACCTGTGGACTACAAGCAGCCTTGTATCAGGTCGCCGTCAAATCTCTGACGCCATCCGGTCATCGAGCATTTCGAATTTGCGCAGTTTTTCCACCAGCGTGGTACGTCGCAACTGCAACAGCCTCGCGGCCTGCGCCACCGTGCCGCCGGAACGCTCCAGCGCTTGCCGGATCAGCGCGCGTTCGATGTCATACAAGTGCGAGCGCAGGTCCAGACCTCTGCTTGGCAGGCTGGCAGGATTGAGACTGTCCGAATCAGGGTCAGCGCCACTCATCAGCAGCAAGGCCTGCTCATCAGGCAACACGCCCTGCTCGGCATCGGTAATTTTCCAGCGAGTGGACTGTTCGTCTGCCAGCGTTGCGTCGACTGATTCGGGTTCCAGCTCGGGCAACACGGCCGCCTGCCAGTCGGCAGGCCGGTAGCGTGTTGGCAGATCGGCCAGCTCCACCCTGCCGGTGGGACACAGTATGGACAGACGTTCGATGAGATTGCTCAGCTCACGGACATTGCCCGGCCATGCGTAAGTCTTGAGCGCAGCCAGCACGGGAGGTTGCAGTTGCAGGCGTGCGCGACCATTGGCCACATTCTGATTGATGAAATCATGGATCAGCATCGGCAGATCTTCACTGCGGGCGCGCAACGGCGGCATCTCGATGGGAAATACATTCAGCCGGTAGTAAAGGTCTTCACGGAAGCTGCCCTTGCTGATGCACTCTTCCAGATTGCGGTGGGTCGCGGCAATGATGCGTACATTGCAGCGAACCGGCGTGTGGTTGCCAACGCGCTCGAACACCCGTTCCTGCAACACGCGCAACAGCTTGACCTGCATGGTCATGCTCATGTCACCAATTTCATCCAGAAACAGCGTACCGCCTTCGGCGATTTCAAAGCGGCCCTTGCGCGTAGTAATCGCACCAGTAAATGCGCCTTTCTCGTGACCGAACAATTCGCTTTCCAGCAACTCGCCGGGTATGGCGCCGCAGTTGATGGCCACAAACGGCCGCTGCCGGCGCGGACTGGCTTCATGCACTGCACGCGCCACCAGCTCCTTGCCGGTGCCGGATTCACCGAGTATCAATACGCTCGAACCGTGGATTGCCACCTGACGAATCAGCCGATTGACTTCACTCACTGCGGCAGAGATGCCGGTGGGCAGGGTCACATTGCGAGTGTCCTGCTCGGCCTGCACCAGAGGATTGTGCAGCGCCTGCGCCAGCCGATCCGCAGAAAATGGAAAACGCAAACGCGTGATACGTTGCGGGCCTGTCACGACCGACAGTTCATCGGCAATGTAAGTGGAGCCGTAGCTGATCACCGGTACATCGCACAAGCGGTGCGCGCAATGCGCTACCCAGTTCGGCCCAGTCCGGCATGTCGGCCGCATCGCCGATCATCAAGACCTGATCCGGCTTGCCGGCTTCCAGCACGGTACGCACCAGCGCCGCATGATCCATGACCATCGGCTGATAGCCGAGCTGGCGCAAAAGACCGCCTATTTGTGCCGCTCGCTCGGCATCACAGTCGTAAATAACCGCTCGCAAGGTCTGGTTGCTTTCCATATGCCCTTCGCTTCTTATTCGATCCGGATGTAACGGCTCACTGCCTGAGTACAAGCTGAGCGTCATTTCCCCAACGCATCATCACGGCCTTAGCGTCGCAACATTGACACCATGAGTGCAATACGGATCAGCCACATACACTCACTTTCTGACCTGAAAGCTCATGTTTTCAGCGAATGCCTTATGCAAAACCAGTCAGCGTGTACGGCAATCCCCTACCAACACGTGGGCAAATGGTTGAGTTAACCCTTCATCGAATTTCTGAATGCAGCACGGCGTCAGCAATCTGCTGACGCCGTGCGCAAAATGCGCCGACTTTCCAGCGGTTCAACCGTCCTAACCGGGACGCCTTGCGCCTGCAACATGACGTCGATGCCGGCGAAACGCCAACTTCTCGATCAGATCCGCAATAGCTTCACTGGTGCCGTCGAATTTCACCTTGACCAGTCCGGACTCACTGACTGAATCCAGCTGACCAGAGAACCGCAGCGGATCGAGAAAGCACTTGCGCAAGTGAATCTCCAGCACGCCGCTTGAACCCACCGCAGACCTCAGCCCGGGGTCCTTCCAGATAGCGCCCAGGGCATTGAACCGGATTGGCAACGGATCAGGCAGTGGATGACTGTCTGCCAGCAGATGCCCCACCAGATCCAGCAGCAGGTTCACCTTCATGTCGAGACGGATGATATCGGCGTGATAAGGCGACCGGTCATCGGTCTTGTCAGCCTGTACATGCTCATCAAGCACTGCGGAAGTCTGTAGCAGCTTGATGTTGCGCTCATTGAAACTGCGCCGCATTGATTCACTCACCGGCTCGCTGTAGGCAAGCCAGCGCACCGGCATGGCTTCTTCATAAGCCAGCTCTTCAAACAGCACTACGGTATCAACGCCTTCGTACATACCTGACCCTGAATTCGTTGACGGAACCAGAAGTGATCAACTCAATGCCGCAGCACATGCTCCGCACCCTGCCAGCGGGCGCTGGCAATGGCATGCGCCATGATGCGGTTCATGGCCTGCTCCGATTCGCTGATGGACTTGCTCAGTGTCATCACCAGCCGTGTGTCACTGTCGCCGGCCATGATCGCAACCTGCTTCATGACCTGGGCGCGCTCGTCCATGCGATCCATCAGTTCATGCCAGCGACCGTTCAAGGCATCATCAACCATGCGTGCAGTAAGTTGCATGATGTGATCAATATAGGGACGAATGATCTGCGTTGACTCGACCAGAGACTGTTCGACTTCCTGACTGAAACTGCGCATGGTCGTCACCCCTGCCTCTGCACTGAACGAAGCGCCGGTGGGATCGCCACCCACGAGTTGCGAATTTCCCGCAACAATCGCAACACTTCATCAATTGCGCCAATGTCGTTTTTCAGATTGGCCATCAGCACACGCCGCGTCATGTACTCGTACAGCCGTTCCAGATTGGCGGAGATATCACCACCCACTGAATGATCCAGGCTGCACCGCAGTTCATCAATAATCGCCACCACACGATGCAGCAAGGCCGCTTTCAGGGGAATTTCGTTCTGTTCAATGCAGCCTTTCGCACTGACCAGGCGATCCAGCGCCCCGTCCATCAACATGCAAACCAGCTGATGTGGATCGGCACTGTCACCCGCGCCATGCGTGGCAACACTACGATAGGCTGCAATGTTGGCGGTCTTTGGGTAGGCAGACATGTTTGCTCCAGTTCAGATAAGGAGCTTATCGGCTAATTCATGTACTGCTTTAGATGGCGATTGTCATCGTTTCAACAAATTTTTCCGGGAACGCTGCAATAAAACCGGCGTCATTTCATTGTGCGTTACGTTGCGCGCTATCGTGTATCCCTGGTGAGCGCATCAAATTGCTGGCTGAGATAGTCACCGGTGCTTTGCAGTTGCGCCAGCAGCGTATCCATCGCGTTGAACTTCATCAAATAGCGCTCCCTCACTTTTGCAGTGCGCATTTCAATGAATTCCTTCTGGTCATCCAGCAAGTTCTGCCGCACATCCAGACTGGCGCTTCGGGACGAAACCGAACCTGCGCCTGCCAGCACGCTATCGAGGAACGTATCCAGTCGCGCCACAATGCCATCCGAAGCGGAAAATACATTGCTGACGGCACTGAAGTTGATTGCCAATGCCCGTTCCAGCTTGGCGCTGCTCAGCACCATCTTGCCGTTCGCATCAGTAGTAATGCCAAGGCTTGCCAGCGAGTTGTACTGACCGGAAACACTGGATACCACGTCACCCAGGGCGCGCTGCATCTGGCGTTCGATGCCGGACAACAAGCTGTCGCCGAACATCGGTCCGGTAGTTCCGGCACTGCTGTCGTAGCTGTTCAGCGTGGCCAGCTGGGTGCGCAGGGTGTTGTAAGCGGTCACGAATGAACCGACCAGACTGGTTACATGGGCGCTGTCATTGCTGATTTTCAATGTGTAGGTTACATCTTCGTCTGCCGACTGAAGATTCAGCGTCACACCATCGAGTGCATCGGTGACCTTGTTGCTGCTGGAATGATGCTCGATGCCCGCCACGGTGATGATGGCATCCTGCGCTGCCTGATCCACGGTGTAGGCGCCCGGAACCAGAGTCGAGTAGTTGAACTGCGCCAGACCACCATCACCCTCACTGGAAGTGATGTTAATGGTTTCAGCAACACCGGTACGCAGTGATGACAGCACCAGCCGCGGCCCTCCTGTGCCATTGACGATGGTGGCGCTGACGCTGGCGTTCTCCGGTGCGTAGTTGATGGCGTCACGAATGCCGGCAAGGGTTGAGTTATTGCTGTCGATATTCACCGAGAAGCTGGCCGCACCCACAGTGAATGACAGCGTTCCCGTACCGACGGGCGTGGTGTTACTGTCGGTAAACGAACCGGTTATCAACTGCTGGCCTTGCGCCAGCTGATTGACCTCGACGCGATAAGTGCCCACTACGGCGCTGGTATCGGCAGCAGCCGTGAAAATATCTTCATTGCTGGAAACGGCCGAACGACTGGCAAAACCGGTTCCAGCCGACAAGGCGTTTACCGATGACTGAAAGGTGGACAAAGCCGACTTCAAAGTGGCCACCGCCGACAACTGGGTGGTGATACTGGTTTGCTCGCGCGTCGCACGCGCATTCACCGCACTCATTTCCGCAGTCACCAGCTCGGAAACCAGGCTGGAAATATCCAGCCCGGAACCCAGACCCAGTGCAGTCAGTACGCCGCCGGAAGTACTGCTAGCTGTCGCCGTGAGGGGCATCGTCAAACTCCGCTATACATCGTGTTCATGCACACTTATACCTTGGCATCCAGCAAGCCGAGGCTGCTGAGTGATGCACCTTCCTTGATCAGTCTTGCCAGGTTCACTGCTACCGTGCTCGGAACCTGGAAGATCACATCACCGGAGTTCGGCGCGCGCACGGTTACCACGTCCAGACCACTCAGATAATCCACAGTAAATTCTGCATTGCCGTGTTTGGCGCCCAGGTGTGACCGCAGCTGCTCAACAGCGGCAGCAACCTGCATCGGCGTCACCATTTCAGTGACGGCAGGACTGGCTTCCGTGCTCCGCACTGGCGCAACAGCCAGTTTTTCAGCTGGGCTTATGGCCATCTGTCCGGCCACTTGTCCGGCCATATGTCCAGATGGGTCTTTCAATGAAACATCAATACTCATGGCTGTTCTCCAGAATACTGCGCACAGCATCAGCGTTTTTGCCAATCAACCTGCCGCAGACGGAAAAAAGTCCAGAACAATTCGTAACATTCACCAGCAGCAAAGACAGCGATGATGGGGCGAACCCCATCATCGCTGCTGAAACCGAGTCAGATACTCGGCTCACTTCTGGTCACCTGTTACTGCAACAGCTTCAAGATGTTCTGCGTGACAGAGTTGGCCTGCGACAGCACGGAAACACCGGCCTGTTGCAGAATCTGTGCGCTGGTCATCTTGGAGGTTTCTGAGGCAAAGTCGGCATCCTGGATTCGGCTGCGCGCAGCCGTCAGGTTTTCAGCCGTTGCATCCGTGCTGGCGATGACTGACTCGAAGCGGTTCTGGATAGCGCCCAGGGTGCCGCGCAAGCTGTTCACCGAAGCCAATGCCGCATCCACTCGTGTGATGGTGGTGTTGGCATTGGCGACCGAAGTCACCGACGCAGCTGCTCAGGGCCTGGCTGCCCAGTGCCATCTGCTGGTTATCCGTAAAGCCGGCATAGGTTTCGTTGGCGCCGCCCAGCGTGATGCTGTCGGAAGCAGTCAAACGAATCGAACCTGCGTAAGTCACCGCAACCGCAACCGCAGTCGTCACCGTGGTCGCCGCAATAGCATCGTTAGCAGTGTTGTTCAACGCATCAGGCGTTACCGTCAGGCCGGTACCCATGTTGACTACGCTGGTCTGGCTGACAGCGATATTACGACCATCGCTGGCATTCAGCGTCATGTTGCCGGTCGCGCTATCGAACGTTGCGGTCACGCCGGTGGCACCGGTGTTGGTGTTGATGGCCTGCGCAACCGCACTGCCGGTCAGCGCGCCACCCGTCACGGCATTGTAGCCACTGTAAATTGACTGGCCGTTGATGGACAGTGAATAACCGGTTTCTGTTACAGGCACTGCCGCGAAAGTCACTACCGCAGTGGTGTTCGCAGTTGCCGTCAAGCCAGGGATGCTGGCAGAATTGATGGCCTGTACTTTCGAGTATGCACTGCCTGCAGTACGACCCGCATTACCCGTACCCGAGCTGTTGTCGGCGGAAGCACCCACCGAGATCGCCGCCGAGCTACCGATGGCGATGGTCAGATCACCTGCAGCCAATGCCGTGGCGGGAACTACACCTGCACCCTGTGCACCCACGGCCAGAGAGGAGTCATAGATCGACGCGCCGACAAAGTCAGCCGTCTTGCCGATGGCGGAAGTGCGCATCGAAGTAGACAGGCCGATACCGATGGTCTCACCGACGTTGGCGCCCACCTGGAAGGTGGCGGTGCCGAACGAACCATCCAGTACTTTCTGGCCGTTGAACGAAGTCTGCTGTGCAGAACGATCAATTTCCTGCAAGCGCTGTTGCACTTCCTGATCGAGTGCGGCGCGATCCGAAGCGGAGTTGGTGGAGTTGGCCGACTGTACCGCCAGTTCGCGAATACGCTGCAGGTTGTTGGTCACTTCGGCCAACGCACCTTCAGCGGTCTGCGCCAGCGAAATGCCGTCGTTGGATTGCGCGACGCCTGGTTCAAGACCATTGATCTGAGTGGTCATGCGATTGGCAATGGCCAGACCGGCGGCGTCGTCGGCAGCCTTGTTGATGCGCAAACCTGAAGACAGGCGTTCCATCGACGTAGCCAGGCTCATGTTGGACTTGGAAAGATTACGTTGCGCGTTGAGCGACATCGTATTTGTATTGATCACCATTGACATGGAAAAAGCTCCTGTGAGTTAGTCTGGTTCCCCGGACACCCGTCCGGAGCGATTCCAGCGCAGTCCGGATTTCATGCCGGGCTGCTGTAATCGGGTGTATCGGAGGCTCTGAGCAGAACTTTAGACCCGTGCCAGTCAACCTCGAATACTGTGGCGTGAATCACGAAAGAATTCATTGATCAGGGCCTGTTAACACTATGGCAATCACTGCGTTGGAGTCCCAGAAAGCGCCAGGCAAGGCACGAGGAGTGAGGTTTGGTCATTCCAAATAAGCGACGAGCAACGCCGCATGGCGCTTTCTGGGGCCCAACCCGAAGGGACGGGGCCAGCAAGGCTCAGGACTTTGTTGCACCTCGCTGGAGTACGTTAAGTACACCGCGCTCGGTGCGTCGCGTCCTGAGCCTTGCTGACCGCCGTCGCAGTGATCGCCATAGTGTTAACAGGCCCTAGCAAGCGGCCTAAAGTTTTCGCCGCCATCGGCGACGAAGAAAATTCTTCAAAACCAGCTTTACAGATAATTGAACAGGGACAGTTGCGCGATCTTGGCGTAGGCCTGTTGCGCTGCCTGCAAGGCGGTGTACTGCTGACTGAAACGGCTGATGGATTCCGTCGCGTCGGCATCCCGCAATGCAGATATCGCACTGGTGTATTGAAATATCTCGTCTTCCCGCGTGCTATCCACACTTTCCAGAATGGATACTCGCGCACCGATTCCGGCGCGCACATTCAACACATGCGTTTCTGCCTGCGACAATTGCGTCATGGCCGTGCCTAGATCGTTCTGAAACAGGGCTTTCTGGCTTTGCGTGGACGTTGATGCATTCAGCGTACTGACGAGCTGGTCAATGGTTGTGAAAATATCTTCATGCCGGCTCTGTTGAATACTGAAGCCATCACCGGCAGCAGGTGTGCCGGTCACCGTCAAGGACACGCCATTGAAGTTGATTGCGGTACCGGGGCTATAAGCACCCGAGGCCACCACGCTGGCGCTGCCATCAACCACCTGCCAGGTGGTGGCGGTGGTAAAACTCAGGGTGTAATCATCCGGAATCCAGGCAGCACTATTCTGGACTGCGCCGGCGATCACGCCCGTGCCGGCATTGCCTGAGGCTGCACTCAGCACGAAGGTGCCGTTGCCTTCAGGCACACTCATGAACACTGACTGTCCCGAATCACCATCCGCCAGATACTGTGCCGGACCAATCTGGACATTGCGGCTGGACTGATCACCTGCATAGGTAACCGAACCGGAAGCGGGACGGGTAAAGGGCTGTATGCCGGATGCATAGCCGGAGAACAGGAATTCACCATTGGCATCCTTGCGATTGGCGACCGCCATCAACTGCTTGTTCAGGCTGCTCAACTCAATGGCAATCGCCCGCTTGTCGGAAGTATCGAGTGCAGCGCTGTTGGCTTGCACACCCAGCTCCGCAACGCGGCGAATGACATTTTCGGCGTCCGCCATCGCCAGCTCACTCATCTCGAGACGGGTTTTGACTGAATTGATGTTCTTGCCGAACTGCTCAGCCGCTGCCCGTTGCTGTTGCAATTGCAGGATCTGCACCGCCGCAGCGGGATCGTCAGAGGGCTTCTGTACCTTCAACCCGGTAGACACCTCGTCTTGCGCTTTGGCCATATCAGCCTGGCGCCGCAACATGGTGTTGACCGAGCGGTTGTGCATCATGGCAGTGGAGATACGCATTGATATGATCCTGTACCTAACGGAAGGCCTGCATCAGCGCATCAAACATTTCATTGGATGAGGTGATGACCTTGGTCATGGCGGCATAAGCCTGCTGATAACGAATCAGTTCGGCTGCCTCTTCATCAAGATTCACGCCGGAAACGCTTTGCTGCGCATTGAAGGCATCTTCATACACCGCTGACTGGGTAGACAGATTGGCCTGCGCCTGATTGGAGCGCACGCCCAGATCCGCCACCCACATGCCCACAATCGAGTTGACTGAGGTGGCGCCGTTATCCAGATAGGGGCGATTCAACACATTCGCCAGCAACAGCGCGTTGCGGTTGTCGCCGGTGCCGCTGCTGTTACTGCGTACGGTGAATTGATCACCGGTAGCCGGGATGCCGGTGATGTTCACCGACCAGCCATTCAGGGCAATGCTCTGGCCACTGGTATAGGCATTGGTCGTCGCCCCGCCATCAGTGGTATAGGTGGTTGGTGACAGAAACCGGATAGTGACCGCCGTTTGCAGATTGATGTTGGTCGCATCGGTCACTTCGCCCTGCGTAATCAGCGCGCTGCCGGTGTTGCCCGTGTTGGCGGCAGTAATGATCGGCGCCGCCGCAGCAATGTTGCGTGGATCGCGCAACGCCACCGACATATCCGCGACTGCCGAGCGGGTCGGCTGGATCAGGAACCGGTCACCTGTCACAGCAGTGCCAGACACCACGATGGACAAGCCATCAGCGACAAACGGACTGGCCACAGTGCCGCTGCCGGTCATCACCACCACCTGACCAGTCTGCGTGTTTTGCAGTGACCAACCACTGCCGGTGCGTGCCATCAGATAGTCACTGTTGGTCAATGCCGCCACATCGCCACGTGTCACGCTGACTCCAGCCGTGCCGGTGTTGTTGGCGTTGTGACGTACACCCACCGCACCCACAGCAAACAGGTCAGCGCCCAGTACACCATACAGATCCAGGCCGGCATGTTGCTGGTCATTGATGACCGTTGCCGTCGCCACGGCAATCTGTCCCAGATTGTTGATGGCCGGATTCAGCAGTTCAGCGCGAAAGTCCATCAGTCCGCCCAGCGTACCGCCAGTGATGGTCCTGCTGATATCCACCGGCGTACCGGCCGCGGCGCGAATGACCAGTGTTTTCTGCGTTGGATCGTAAGCATCCGCTACGGCGGCAATGTCAGCCGCTACGGCGCCCAGCACCAACGACTGACCACTACCTACAAATACACTGACCTGGCCATCATCCTGCTTGACGGTGCTGATGCTGACATGGGTCGACAGCTCATCCAGAAAGCGGTCGCGCCGATCCAGAAGATCGTTGGGCTGATCGCCACCACGGGTGCTGACTGCCGCAATCTGCGCGTTGATGCTGGCGATACTATCCGCCAGTTGACTGATCATTCTGGCTTCACTATCCATTTGCGAATTGACCTGCGTATCCAGCTGATCAAGTCGGGCGCCATACGACTGCAACTGATTGACCAGCGACTGGGCCTTGGACAACAACACTTGCCGTTCCGAGCTGGAACTGGGTGAATTGGCGACACTCTGGAAAGCATCCGCCAGTCCCTGCAGGGCGCTGGACAGACCGGTGGTGGAATCACCGAACAGATTGTTGACCTGATCAGCCAGCGAAGCATAAACATCCCACTGGCTCTGGGCGCTGGAGGCGGTGCGCACCTGCACTGATACCAGATCATCGAAAAACCGGCGGATGGTCGCCACATTGACGCCATTACCAATCCAGCTACCACCTGAGAATTCGGGCTGCGCTTCGGCCAGCACCACACCTTGGCGGTTATAACCAACGGTGGCGGCATTGGCGATGTTGTGGCTGGTGGTGTCCAGTGCGGTCTGCATGGACAGCAACCCCGACACACCCGTAGTAAGCATGTTAGACACGATGAATCCTTGATCGATTAGCCCTGGATTGATGGAACATGGGTCGATGGCACGTGGGTCGATGGCCTGCGCTGATCTGACCCGCCATCGGGAATGCGGCTAATGCTGGGGATAACGGCCAGAAAATGTGGAGCTTGAACATCTCAGCCCCCTGCCTTGCCCAGCAAACTGTTCACGCTGCGGGCCACTGACTGCAATTTGTCAGAATATCCGGGGTCGGTGGCATAACCACCGCGCTGCAGGCTCTGCGCAAACTGACTGGCATTGCTACCGGAATTAACAGCGCCCTGATAACGCGCCTTGCTGCCCAGCAACTGCGCATAGTCTGCAAAGCAGTCAGTCAGGGAGGTATAGCTTTTGAACTGCGCCACCTGTTGCACTGGCATGTCCTGCTCGTATTCCAGTGTGCTCGCCGCAGCACTGTTGCCCCGCCAGTCACTGCTCGCCTTGATGCCAAACAGATTGAAACTGCTGCTGCCATCCGCGTTACTCGGCACATGTTTGCCCCAGCCAGTTTCGAGCGCGGCATGCGCCACCAGCGTGGCAGGATCAACGCCCAGTGCTTGCGCAGCTTTTTGCGCATGTGGCCAGATACAGCTGACAAACTCAGCGGGGGTTGCTGCTTGCAGGTCGGGCCTCAGCCCGACATCCTGATCAAGTCGGACTGAAGTCCGACCTACAGCGTAGCCGCTTGCAGCAGCAGCCGTGGAAGGCGTCTCTAACCCGGAGCGCACCAGTTGCTGCACCAGCATGTCAGCCAATCCCATGCCCTTGCCTTTGGACAACTGCGCCGATAATTGCTGATCAAACATGCCCTGATAAAACTCGACTTCATTACTGCCAGTCAGTTCATCGCCAAAGCTGGCAGCACGCATGCTCTTGAGCATCATCTCGGTAAACAGGCTTTCAAACTGCTGTGCCGCCTGGCGCAGCGCCTGCGGATTCTCCGCACGCGCCTCGCGCTTCAACGCCGACAAGGCGCTGAAGTCACCGTAGAACTTTGCCGAAGTGGTTGCGTCAGCTCATGGCCTTTTAATCATCAGATGACAATGAGCTCGGCGCGTAATGCACCGGCCTGTTTCAGGGCTTCCAGAATGGCCACCAGATCACCCGGTGCTGCGCCCACCTGGTTGACAGCGCGCACGATGGTGTCGAGATCAACGCCTGCGTTGAACAGGAACATACGTGATTCCGGCTGCTCAACTTTGACATCCGATACCGGCACCGCAACAGTCTGCCCCTGCGCCAATGGATTGGGCTGGCTGACATCCGTGCGTTCGGTAATGGTCACGGTCAGCGAGCCATGCGCCACCGCCGCAGGCAGTACCCGTACTCGCGAACCGATCACCACCGTGCCGGTGCGTGAATTGACAATGACTCGCGCCGGCGCATCACCCGGCTCCACTTCAAGCGCTTCCAGCGTAGCCAGATAGGCAATGCGCTGGCTGGTATCAAGGGGCGCCGCCACTTTGACCGTCACGGAATCCACGGCTTGCGCCGTGCCTTCGCCCAATAATTTATTGATGCCTTCCACCAGCCGCGATGCCGTAGTGAAGTCCGGCGTATTCAGATTCAGCATGACATAGGGCGTACTGCCAAAATTGTTGGGCACCTCGCGCTCAACCGTGGCGCCGTTGGGAATGCGTCCCGAGCTGGGCACGTTGACCGTGACCTTGGAACCATCCGAGCCCGATACGCCGAAACCACCAACAATCATGTTGCCTTGAGCAATGGCGTAGACCTCGCCGTCGATGCCGCGCAACGGCATCATCAGCAAGCTGCCGCCACGCAGGCTGGCGGCATTACCAATGGATGACACCGTGATATCAATGGATTGACCGGCCTTGGTGAACGGCGGCAACTCCGCAATAACCGTCACTGCAGCAACGTTCTTGAGCTGTGGATTGACGTTGGCGGGAATCGTCACGCCAAATTGCGTCAGCATGTTGCGAATGCTCTGGATGGTGAAAGGCGCTTGTGAAGTCTGGTCACCGGTACCATCCAGACCCACCACCAGGCCGTAACCCACCAGCTGGTTGCTGCGCACACCCGCGACACTGGCCAGATCCTTGACACGCTCGGCGTGGGCCGGCAAACCAGCGAGCCACATCATCAGCGTGGTGACACCCAAAGCAATGAGTCGGGCTATGATTCTTTTGTGCAGTAACATGTATTTCTCTTTACTAAACAGCCAGTAGTCAGAACGGTGTCAGCGGCGAATCAAAGAAACGCGCCAGCCAGCCTTTGGCATTGGCATTGGCCAGTGCACCTTGTCCGCCGTAGGAAATGCTGGCATCGGCCACGCGTGTCGACACGACGCTGTTATCGGGCTGAATATCAATCTGTCTGACGATGCCCTGTATCTTCACGAACTCCTGACCCTGATTGATGCTGATCCATTTCTGGCCACGCACCAGCAAGTTGCCGTTGGCGTAGCGTTTGGCCACAGTGACGGTGACATCACCCACCAGCGAGTTGCTTTGCGCACTGCTGCCGGAACCAGCGAAATCACTGCTGTTTTCGATACCCGCATTCAGTATGTTGTTGCCTCCCACCGTAATCGGCGCACCAAACACCGTGGTGCCCGCGCCCAGCGAAGCATTGGTAGCCTTGCTGGTGCTGGTGCTGGATTGCTTGGAAGCCGCCGTGTTTTCCACCAGCCTGATGGTCAGCACATCGCCGGTGCGACGTGCCGTGGGATTCTCGAACAGCGCAACATCGTGATTGGCCTGAAACAGTGAACCGTTGGCGACGCGCGTGTCTGGCTGCTCCTCCGGCATCACCGGCGCGTACTCGGAAACAGCGGAGCGCATGGAGAAACAGGCGTTCAGACCAGGTAACACCAAACACAGCAGCAGCGCATGCCTGAAAAACCTGTAATTAATAATCTGCAACATGAGTGCTTTTCCCGTTAGAGGTTGTTGCTGATGAACTGCAACATCTGGTCGGAGCTGGAGATGGCTTTGGTATTCATTTCATAGGCGCGCTGCGCCTGAATCATGTTGACCATCTCTTCCACCACATTGACGTTGGATGATTCAATGGAACCCTGCTGTATCGAGCCAAGGCCATTCAGTCCCGGCGTGGAAACCTGCGCAGTGCCACTGGAGGCTGATTCAGTCAGCAGGTTTTCGCCGCGTGGCTGCAAACCGGCGGGATTGACGAAGTCGGCCAGCTGCAAGGTACCGACCTGTGTGGGTGCGGATTCACCCGCCAGCGTGGCGCTCACCGTGCCATCGGCTGAAATGCTGATGCTTTGCGCGCCGTTAGGAAGGGTGATGCTGGGCTGAATGGCGTAACCACTCGACGTCACCAGCTGTCCCTGTGAGTTCATCTGCAAGCTGCCATCGCGGGTATAGGCCAGCGTGCCATCCGGCAATGACACCTGCAGGAAACCCCGACCGGAGATCGACACATCCAGTGCGTTGCCGGTCTGATTGAAGCTGCCCTGGGTATAAACTTTTTCGGTAGCGACCACCCGCACACCCGTACCCAGCGACATGCCGGAGGGCGCCTGCGTATCCTGCGAAGTGGCAGCGCCTACCTGACGCAGGTTCTGATACATCAGATCCTCAAACACGGCGCGGCCTTTCTTGAAGCCTGTAGTGTTCACATTGGCCAGATTGTTGGAGATCACGGCCATCTGCGTCTGTTGCGCATCCAGTCCGGTCTTTGCTGCCCACATTGCGGTATTCATTGCTGTGCTCCTGACAATTCAATATCTGATCAGCTGATCGATAACAGTTTGGCGGTGGTTGCGGCATCTTCTTCGGCGGTGCGCATGGACTTGACCTGCAACTCAAAGCGGCGCGACAGTTCAATCATGTTCACCATGGCATCGGCGACATTGACATTGCTCGATTCAAGCGCACCGGAAGTCACCGTGACGCTGGCATCCGACAGCGGCGCAACGCCGTCCTTGGTGCGAAACAGTCCGTCACTGCCGCGCTGCAAATCCGCATCTGCCGGATTCACCAGCTTGATACGTCCCACCGCCGCCATGGTGCTGGCCTGCTGTCCCGCCGGAACGATTGAAACTGTGCCGTCGCGACCCACATTGATCGCGCTATAAGCCGGCACCGTGATCGGACCGCCATCACCCATGACCGGCAGGCCGCTGGCGGTAACCAGCAGCCCGGCTGAATCCACATGCAGGTTGCCGGCGCGGGTATACGCTTCGCCGCTATCCGCGCCCTGTACGGCAAACCAGCCCCTGCCCTGTATGGCGATATCCAGATCCTGACCGGTGGCATTCAAAGTGCCGGTGTCAGCACTCCAGCCAGTGCTTTCAGCCGTGGCATAGACACGCGACGCAAAGCCCGGGCCCTGCACAGCACGACTCTGGAATGCGGCAAGATCCGCCTTGAAACCACTGGTGTTGGCGTTGGCCAGGTTGTGGTTGTTGACCGCCTGCGCCTGCATGGTTTCGCGCGCGCCCGACATCGCAACGTAAAGTGATCTATCCACGATTCATGCTCCTGATTGCGTCCGTGCCCTTATCGAGCCATGTCGATAATGGTCTGCGTGATGTTCTTTTCCGTGGAAATCATCTGCGCATTGGATTGATAGTTGCGTTGCGCAACGATCATGTTGACCAGCTGCTTGGTGATATCCACGTTGGATGCCTCCAGCGCACCCGACTGCAACACCCCGATCCCTGATGAACCGGCGGTGCCATTGACGGGCTGTCCTGAGGCAAAGGTCTCGGCCCAGGTCGTGCTGTCCAGCTTCTGCAAACCCTGCGTATTGGCGAAACTCACCAGCGCAACCTGCCCAAGCGGGGTTGATTGACCATTGGTGAAGTTGGCTTGCACGATGCCGGTACTATCGACCGTGATGCCCGTCAACTGCCCCGTGGTATAGCCATCCTGGGTAATGCTGGAGGTAGAGAAATTGCTGCCGTACTGGGTGGTCTGCGCCACATTGAAGTCGATGGTAAACGGGGCCGCACCCGTGGTTGGCGTGTAGGCGCCGAAATTCAATGAGCCGGATACCGGCGTGGTCAACGCGCCAGTGTTGTTGTAAGCCAGCGTCTGCGCAGCACCCACCGCAGTACCATCAATCTGCATGTTCACGCTCCACTGGTTCACAGTGGCGGTCTTCACGAAATACAAGGTCGCGGTATGCGCCGCGCCCAGCGAGTCAAACACCGTCAACGAAGTGGCATTGTTGTAGCTGGTCGGGTCAGCGGGATTGAACGTGGCCGACGCGGGCTGAGCGGCGTTGGCTGGCAGATTGAAAATACTGACTGCAGCGGTGGTGGCGGCCGGAGCATTCTGCGCCGTCAATAGCTGCAAGTCAGTCATCTGACTGGTATTGAAAGCGCCGTTGCCCAGACTCGGATATACCTGAAGTCGTTGCAGGGACGAGTTGACTACGTACCCGGTATTGTCAGTCGAGAACGCACCGGCGCGCGTGTACTGCAATGCGCCGCCACTGCTGACTGCAAAGAATCCCGTGCCATTGATGGCCAGATCCAGACTGTTACTGGTATTGCGGATATTTCCCTGACCAAACTGCTGCGCGATGTTGGAAACGCGTGCGCCATTGCCGGTTTGCAACGATGAAACACCCTGCAGCGAGCTGGAAAACAGTTCGGCGAACTCGGTTCTGGATTGCTTGAATCCCGTGCTTTCCGAGTTGGCAATGTTATTGGCAGTGACATCCAGATCCATCTGCGATGCGGCCAGACCACTTAAAGAAATACCAAATGCCATGATGATTACTCCCGTTAACGCTATTTGTTTGTTGATGGTTGATTACTGATAGATAATTACTGATAAATCTTTTTCACATCACTCATTTGCACTGAACCGATGGAGTCAGTGTTGAGCTGCAAAGTGTTGTTGCTGCTGTCGATGGTTACGCTGATCACGTTGGCCAGCAGTGAAGTACTCAATGAAGTGCTGGCGCCCGCTACATTGGCGATGGCCGAAAAGCTGTAGTTGCCAGCCGGAACCGGACTGCCGCTGTCGTCCCTGCCATCCCAGACAAAGGCGGACTCGCCATTGCGAGCGGGCACGCTGAACTGCCTGACCAGCTGGCCACTGGCATCGCTGATGGCCAGATTGATGTTGCTGGCCGCAGTAGGTGTATCAATCACCCCTGCGACCGACTTCCCGGCCTCGACATCCATGCTTTCCGCATCTACCAGCACCGAATGCCCGACCAGCGCCGTGGCATTCAGCGCCTGGGAGTTCCTGAGCTGCTCAACCAGTGAACCCATCGAGGTATTCATCTCCTGTACCCCCGACACCGTCGAGAACTGCGCCAGCTGGGCGATGAACTGCGTGGAATCCTGCGGCTGCGTCGGATCCTGATACTTGAGCTGCGTCGTCATCAGGGTAATGAAGTCATTGATACCCAGACTTGACATGGAATTCTTGCTGCCGGACGTGGCGCTCGATACCAGCGAGCTGGCGGCGGAACTGACGGTGGTCATGGTGGGTTACCTTTATTCAGAGTGTCTGCATTGCAGGTATTTGGTATTACTGGCCAAGCCTGAGCGTGGCCAGCATCAAATCCTTGGAGGTGTTCATGACTTCAACGTTGTTCTGGTAGGAACGCGACGCGGAAATCATGTCCACCATTTCCTCGACCACATTCACGTTCGAGCTGTACACATAGCCCTCAGCATTGGCCATCGGATTACCCGGTTCATAACGGGCCTGCGCCGCGGTTTGACTCTGTGTTATGCCGCTCACCTGCACTTGTGCGCCTGCTGAGCTGCCACTCAAGGCTGCTTGCAATGACTTGAATACCGGGTGTCTGGCCTTGTAAGCGTCCGCTGCCGTCGCACTGACACTGTCCGCGTTGGCCAGATTGCTGGCGGTAGTGTTCAGACGTACGGTCTGCGCACTCATACCCGAACCGGCGATATCAAAAATGTTGAATGAAGGCATGTGCTTGTCCTCTTGTTGCCAGGCTGTCTTTATTGACCAGCCATCTATTGGCCAGTAATCGCGGTCATCAATGAGCGAAACTTGCCGCTGACGAAATTGAGGCTGGCTTGATAGCGAATGGCGTTCTGCGCGAAGTTGGCCTGTTCCACCTGCGCATCAACGGTGTTGCCGTCCAGCGAGGGCGCCAGCGGCACGCGGTATAGCGAGCGAGCGCTGCCACTGCCCATATGATCGAGCGCGATGTGTTTTGCACTGCTGGTCGTCGCAACCTGCGTCATGGGCAGATGGCTGCCTGCTGCACTACTGGCGGCTCCACTAGCCATCAGGGCTGACTTGAAATCCAGATCACGCGCCTTGTAGCCGGGTGTGTCGGCATTGGCCATGTTGGCCGCCAGCAATTCTGTGCGCTGCGCGCTGAGCTTGAGCGCCTGCGGATGAATACCCAGATAGGAATCGAGTGGCATTGGCATGACAGCCTCCGTCAAAAATTTGTCTGGGGAAGCTGTAAGCAATCAGCATGCCAACGCGCTGAATTGCTGATTCAACGCGCCTGATGGCTCTATCGGTTTGAAATTATGTGAGCCCGTTCGCACCGGGCCGGCAAGGATCTGCCGCATGCCGGCAGAGTTCCGGCGCGATTCAGGACACAAACGGGTCATGCGTCCGGTCTCGGCAAGCTGTACATCAGTTATCGACAGATAACGCGTCAGGTTTAGAGCACTTATTACGAAGACATCATGGAAATTGATGCCGGCAATTTGCTTGCAGCAGATCTAATGACAAGTGGCATGGTGCTTGCTTTGTAAATAACAACTGTCAAAGGAACGTCTCATGTCCCGCACACCTCGATGCTATCTATCATCACTTGCTTTGCTGAGCCTCTGGTTCGGCATGGCTCACGCCAGCGTATATCAGTCGCTGGGGTCGATTCAGCAAGCAGCAGAGCAGCATCTGCAAACGTTGTTGCTGAAGTCAGCATCTTCGGTTCACCTTGCGGCTGACTCACTGGATACCCGGCTGCATCTGCCAGCATGTGCAATGCCACTACAAGCCTTTCTGCCCAGTGGCGCCAATCTCGGTAGCCGCGCAACGGTGGGGGTGCGCTGCACCTCGGGTAATGGCTGGACGGTCTATGTACCGGTCAACATCGAGTCTGAAGTCAAGGTGCTGCGCCTGAAGCGGGCGCTGGCGCGAGACTCATCCATTAGCGCCCTGGATGTCGATATTCGTAGCGAACGTGTACCGGGCACCGGCACTGCTTATCTGAGTGATGTCACTGAAGTGCAGGACAAACGGGCCAAGCGGGATCTGCCGGCCGGCACGATTCTGGCTCCCGGCATGCTCCAGGCGAAACTGTTGATCCGGCGCGGACAGCAAGTGACCATCCTGGCCACGGTCTCAGGTATTGAAGTACGTAATCAGGGTGTAGCGCTGACTGATGGCAGTGCCAACGCCAGAATCCAGATCAGGAATATGAGCTCCGCTAAAGTCATTGAAGGCGTGGTCGACCAGAATGGGGTAGTGCGCGTTGTCCTGTAATACACAGCTGTATCCCGCCTCGGGCCACGCTGCGACCTTACATAAAATATTTTCACAAAGGGCTAAAGTTGGCTGAAAACCGGCCGTTACAACAGGCAATAACAGACCAGGAGTCGAGTCGTGTCTACAAAGATTGGTGGTTTCGACAGCGGACCGGTGCAGGTGAATACCGGACGCACCGTCAAACGCGCTGGCGATTCAGGTGGTTCGTCACAGACGAACAGCACCGGCAGCAGTCTTTCCGATACGCATATCACGGACTCGGCCCGGACGCTGGCGGCTCTGGATCAGTTCGTGAAGGACTTGCCGGCGGTTGATGGCGCTCGTGTTGATGAAGTGCGCAGCCGCCTTGCCAACGGCAGCTACGAAATCAACCCGGAACGCATTGCCAACAAACTGCTCAAGGCCGAGAACGATCTCGAGCAACTAAAATAATCACCCACTGCGTCCGCTTGGGGCGCGCAAATATCGGCCAGGCTAGTCGCACAAGAACAGAATGATGGACGCCTCCTTATACCGCGATAATCTCATCAGCCTGCTGACGGAAGAAACCGCGGCACTGAGCCAGCTGCAATCCATCCTTGAACAGGAATTCCGCAACATCAAGTCCGAACAGATTGAGGCGCTTGATCAACTGAGCGGTGCACGTGATGCCTGCATGGCAAGCCTGCTGCGCATCGACTCGGAACGTCAGACCTTATGCCGCGCCAGTGGCTTCAGTGCTGACAAGACGGGCCTGATGCAGCTGATTCAATGGTGTGATCCATCTGGCTCGATTCGCGCCCGCTGGCAGCAAAGCACTGCGGCCATCCGCAACTGTCGTGCGTTGAATGACCGGAATGGCGCGCTGGTCAACAATCGTCTGCATCGTGTCGCAGGCATGTTGAACACCCTCACTCCGGGCGCCAGCAACTCGAAAACCTATTCGGCGCGGGGCAATGCCTATCAGAATCCGCAAGCTGGTCGCGTTTGCAGCTTCCAGGTTTGATGGGTCAGTCCTGACCGGAATGACGTTTCGTATCCGGCGTTGACCTGATGCCATGGATGCCATGATGGCCAGGTCGCAACTTGAGCGACTCATGTCTGGGCATTCCATCCGAGCAACCACTACAGCCGCCCAGCTTCGGTGACAACAAGTTATAGGCGCGCAGCCCCAAACACCGGATCAGCCACTCCAGCATGCGCCGCTTGATGCGCAGTGACCCCAGCGAATACACCACATAGATCGTGCAGAGTGTGACCAACAGCATCACCAGCGCAAGGTCGAAGGTGCGCCACATATTCATGCTCCCGACCACGCCAGCGTCAGTCGATAGGTAATGAATGACGCCAGATAGGCCAATGCAAACAGGTAAACCAGCATGATCAATGGATAGCGCCAGCCATTGGTTTCGCGTTTCACTGTTGCCAGGGTAGCCAGACATTGCGGTGCAAACACATACCAGGCCAGCAATGACAGCGCTGTCGGCAAGCTCCATGACTGCGCAATCAGCGGCACCAGTGCGCCCGACACATCATCACCGGTAGCAGACAGCGCATACACCGTACCCAGTGCGCCCACCGCCACTTCGCGCGCAGCCAGACCCGGAATCAGGGCAATGGCAATCTGCCAGTTGAAACCAATGGGCGCGAACACCTGGGCCAATGCAGTGCCGATTCGTCCTGCATAGCTGTACTGAATGGCCGGACCCGTTGCATCGACAGGCGGCAGGGGCACACTGCTCAGGAACCAGAGAACCACCATCAGCGCCAGAATGATGGTGCCGACCCGCGTCAGGAATATTTTTACACGCTGCCACAGCCCGATCAGGATGTTGCGCGCCACCGGCAGATGATAGACCGGCAACTCCAGCATCAGGCTCTGCGCATTGCTGCGAAACGCGGTGCGTTTCATGGCCCATGCCACCAGCATGGCAGCGACAATACCCCCGAGATACAAGGCGAACAGCACCAGCCCCTGCAACTCAATGCCACCCCACACCTGCTGCGCGGGAATGAAGGCCGCGATGATCAGTGCATAGACCGGCAACCGCGCCGAACAGGTCATCAAGGGCGCAATCATGATCGTGATCAATCGATCACGCGGATTCTGGATGGTGCGCGTTGCCATGATGCCGGGAATCGCGCAAGCGAAACTCGACAGCAAAGGAATGAATGATCGCCCCGAGAGGCCGACGCCCCCCATCAGTCGATCCAGCAGGAATGCGGCGCGCGGCAAATAGCCCGATTCTTCCAGCACAAGAATGAAAAAGAACAGGATCACGATCTGCGGCAGGAATATCACCACACTGCCAGCGCCTGCCAGCACACCATCAATCAGCAAACTGCGCAACATGCCTTCGGGCAGGATCTGCATGACGAACGAACCCAGCATTCCGATCGCCGCATCGATACCATCCATCAAGGGCGTCGCCCAGGCGAACACCGCCTGGAATACCAGAAACAGACAAACCAGCAAGATCAGCGGCCCGGCTACCGGATGCAGCACCACGCGATCAATCTGGTCTGATACCTGAAGTGACTCGATGTTGTTTGCGCCCAGCAATAAACACAGACGCTGTGCCTCGACATGATCTCCGGCAATCAATTCAGGCGTGACTGCGGGTGGTTTCACCATGGCTTCTGACGATTCCTGCAGTGCGGACGCATCAATTGCTGCCAGCAAATCGACTACGCCTTCACGATGAATCCCCACGGTAGAGACCACCGCAATGCCCAGCTCGTGCGATAGCAAACTGGTGTCCAGCGTAGTGCCATGCCGCTTGGCCAGATCACTCATGTTGAGCGCAAGAATCATCGGGATGCCAAAGCGGCGCAGTCCCACTGCCAGACGCAGGTGCTGACGCAAGTTGGTGGCATCGACTACACAGACAATCAGATCCGGGCGCTCTTCACCCAGTAAACGGCCATGCAGCACATCCAGCGTGACTTGTTCGTCAGGAGTCTGCGCTTCAAGTCCATATGTGCCGGGCAAATCAAATAGACGGATACGCTTGCCCGCAGGCGTAACCACCTGCCCTTCCTTGCGCTCCACGGTAACGCCAGCGTAATTGGCTACTTTCTGGCGGCTGCCAGTCAGCAGATTGAACAAGGCCGTCTTGCCGCAATTCGGGTTGCCCACCAAGGCAACCAGAGGTGCGCGCACTGCCTGGGCGAGGTAACTCATTGCCTGACGCCCGTTTGCACCTGAACGCACAGCGCCTCACGCCGCCGTAGCGCGAACGTCGAATTGCCAATGCGCACCGCCAGCGGATCGCCACCGGCAATTCTCGCCAGCACTTTCACCGGTTCGCCCGGCAGAAAACCGATCTCGGCCAGACGCCGCAGCATGGCTGCGTCACCCGCATGGTCACTGGACACAACCATAGTCACCACCGCCGCCTGACGCACCGGCAAATCAGCGAGAACAGTTGGCTGGTAATTTGAAAAAACTGGCGCTGCGGCACTCACGAAGAATCCACCTTCCAAGAGCATTTGGTTGACGCTTATCGATGCGCTAACTATACATGAGAACGATTCGCATTAACAAAAAGTTATACGCATTTGACCCGAAATGATTCGTGCAGGACACCATGAGATCACGTGCACACAGCTATTCCCATACGGGATGCCACGGTCAAATGTGCGAAACCAGCAATGAGTTAGCCCGCCATCCTGGCAGTTGGCGGATCATTGAAACACGTCATCATGCTTTGACTTATTCGATATAGCCACGCTCACCGTGTGACGACAGATCCAGGCCTTCGGACTCCTGCTCCTCACCGACGCGCAAGCCCACTGTAAGGCTCAACGCCTTGAGCAACACCCAGGTCACCAGCACACACCAGGTCACCACCACCAGAATGCTACCGGCCTGGATACCCAATTGCCGTGCAATGCTGGATGACACGGAGAATCCTGCGCCACCCAGCAAGGGCGATGCGAACACGCCGGTCATCAAGGTTCCCAATACGCCGCCCACTCCGTGCACGGGAGACACATCGAGTGAATCATCAAGGCGCCAGATCTGCTTGAACAAGTGAGTAGCGTAGTAACAGACCACGCCCGCAACCGCTCCAATGCATACCGCCGCCAGCGGACTGACAAATCCAGATGCCGGCGTAATGGTGCCCAGCCCTGCCACCATGCCGGTGAGAATACCCAGCAATGAAGGTTTGCCGTAGCGCCGCCATTCAACGGCCATCCAGCTCAGGGCACCGGCGGAAGCACCAAGATGCGTGGCCAGCAAGGCAGCCGCAGCGGAGCTGTTCGCCGCCAGCGCCGAGCCACCGTTGAACCCATACCAGCCCACCCACAACATGCCGGCTCCTGCCGCCGTCAGCGGCAAACTGTGCGGCGGCATGGAAACTTGCGGAAAGCCACGCCGCCGTCCCATCACCAGCGCACACACCATGGCGGAAACACCTGCCGTTATATGCACCACGATGCCGCCAGCAAAGTCCATTGCTCCCAGCTTGGCCAGCCAGCCGCCGCCCCACACCCAGTGAGCAACCGGGGCATACACCAGCAACAGCCAGCCAGTCGAAAACAGCAACACCGCGCTGAACTTCATCCGCTCGGCAAACGCACCGATGACCAGCGCCGGCGTGATCGCGGCAAAGGTCAGTTGAAACATGAAAAACAGATATTCCGGCACTCTGCCAGTGACACTGGCGGCGCTGACGTTGCCCAACCAGCTCTTGGCAAAGCCTCCCGTCCATGCCTGATGACTACCGCCATCACCAAAGGCAATGGAGTACCCGACTGCCAGCCACACGATTGAGGCGAGCGCCGCAATCGCAAAGCATTGAATGATAATCGACAGTACGTTTTTGGAGCGCACCAGACCGCCATAAAACAACGCGAGCCCGGGCAGGGTCATGAACAACACTAACGCCGTCGCCGACAACAACCAGGCAGTATCGCCACTATCAATGGCTGCGGACTCCTGTGCACTGGCCAAGCCCGGCAGCAGAACGGAAACGCACGTATACATGCCGCGCGTAAAGCGGTGATTGTTTTTCATGGTGCTCTCTGGCGTATCTGTTGTTAACCAGAACTGCCTGTGCAGTTCGATTTTTTTCTTACGCCTTAAAGATTAGCACCAATTTCGCGCAGACAATAAAAAACCCTCGATGATTTCTCATCGAGGGTTTCGTATTTAAGAGCCTGGCAGTGACCTACTCTTGCATGCCCAAAGGGCACACTACCATCGGCGCAGAGCATTTTCACTTCCGAGTTCGAAAAGGGATCGGGTGGTTCCTACTCGCTATGGCCGCCAGGCAAACCGGTTTTGACCCAACGCATCAGCTCAATACTGAGTGCAGAGGATCAACAATTCGGAGTTGTTTTGACGCTGTCACATTCAGAGTAACGTATTCACCATCATGATCTCGCAAGATCATTGGGTGTTATATGGTCAAGTCTCACGGGCAATTAGTACTGGTTAGCTCAAGGTATTACTACCTGTACACACCCAGCCTATCAACGTCGTAGTCTTCGACGGCCCTTTAGGGGAGTCAAGCTCCCAGGGAAACCTAATCTTGGGGGGGGCTTCTCGCTTAGATGCTTTCAGCGATTATCCCGTCCGTATATAGCTACCCGGCAGTGCCACTGGCGTGACAACCGGAACACCAGAGATACGTCCATCCCGGTCCTCTCGTACTAAGGACAGCTCACCCTCAAGTTTCCAACGCCCACGGTAGATAGGGACCGAACTGTCTCACGACGTTCTGAACCCAGCTCGCGTACCACTTTAAATGGCGAACAGCCATACCCTTGGGACCTGCTACAGCCCCAGGATGTGATGAGCCGACATCGAGGTGCCAAACTCCGCCGTCGATGTGGACTCTTGGGCGGAATAAGCCTGTTATCCCCGGAGTAC
>CAWBTE010000017.1:162500-350062 GCA_963791615.1 uncultured Pseudomonadota bacterium
TCTGGAACCGGGCAATAAAGGCATCACGAGCCAGCCCCGCCGCTTCCGGGCTGTGAAAGCGCGCCACCAGCTCCAGCCCGAGCTCAAACTTCACGTCACGAGGATTACGGCCAGCGGCGACGTCGGTCTTGAGCTTCTGTAGATCGGCGTTGCTGCGAAACGACAGTAAATCAAAATAACGCCACATCAGCTCATCCGAAATCGACATCAGCTTGCCGAACATCTCCTCCGGAGCATCTGTAATGCCGATGTAATTGCCCAGTGATTTGGACATCTTGTTGACTCCGTCCAGCCCCTCCAGAAGCGGCATGGTGAGCACCACCTGGGGCTCCTGACCATAAACTTCCTGAAGGTGACGCCCCATCAACAGATTGAATTTCTGATCAGTACCCCCCAATTCCACATCAGCCTTCAGGGCCACCGAGTCATACCCTTGTACCAATGGGTACAGAAATTCATGAATAGCGATCGGCTGGCCACTCTTGTAGCGTTTGCTGAAATCGTCCCGCTCCAGCATACGCGCTACCGTATGTTTGCCAGCCAGCTGGATCAGCCCCGCCGCAGTCATGGGCCCCATCCACCGCGAATTGAATTCCACCCGGGTTTTCTCGGGATCAAGAATCTTGAAGACCTGCTTTTGATAGGTTTCGGCGTTGGCTGCTACCTCGTCTGGCGTTAATGGCGGACGGGTCGCATTGCGACCAGTCGGGTCACCAATCAATCCGGTGAAATCCCCGATGAGGAACACCACCTGATGTCCGAACTCCTGGAACCGTCGTAACTTGTTAATGAGCACCGTGTGCCCCAGATGCAGATCCGGGGCTGTAGGGTCGAATCCCGCCTTTACTACCAGCGGCTTGCCACGCTGGAGCTTCTTGAGCAGTTCCGGCTCCAGCAACAACTCAGTAGCGCCCCTGGACAATTCGGCAATCTGTGCCGCAGGCGTTAATTCATTCATCAAAATCATTCTCCAGCAGCTCAACTGCTGCTTTTACAAGATCACACACAAAGCTGGATTAACGCTTGACTGTAGGGCCTTCGCAGAACGGGTGCAAATACATGTGGGGAGCATATGCACAAAACTTGTGGCGCATTGGGTTGACGCGCATCGGGTGAGAAACTACCTTTCACCCTCTTTCAGTTCGACTCATTAAGTGAAATTCTTGGCGACTCAATCAGCCCCATCACCCGCCAAACACCGAACCGCCGCGCACCTGAGCTGGGCCGCTATCAGCCTGCTATTACCATCGCTCGGTGGCTTTGTGGTCTACAAGCTGGTATCGCAACAACCGAACGCTACGGATTTGCCGTTCGGACAGCTCTCGGCGCTGACCCAGCAAGCCACCCCTGAACTGATGCCGGCGCTGAGTCCGCCCGAACAAGAAACTGCGCTCATCAATACGGTGGAATTTGTGGTGCGACGCAACGACACCCTTGAGCGAATATTCCGCCAGCTGCAACTGAGCCTGCAAGATCTCGCCACCATCCGCGAATTGCCTGAAGTGCGCCGCGCGCTGGACATGCTCAGACCTGGCGAGCCCATTTCCTTCAGCCATAACCCTGATGGCGAACTGCACAGCCTGTCGCGCCAGGTTTCCGACACCACCAGACTACTGGTGACCCGCGACGAATCCGGCTTCAAGGCCGAGCTGGTTATCACGCCGCTCACTGTAAAAACAGTAACTGCTCACGGCGTTGTCACCAATTCGCTGTTTGTCTCGGCGCGCCAGGCTGGCTTAAGCGCCGAACTCATTATGCGGATGGCAAATGACATTTTTGGCTGGGACATCGACTTCGCGCTGGATATCCGCAGTGGCGACCAGTTCAACGTCATCTACGAAAAACAGTATCGGAATAATGATTACCTCAGTGACGGCCGTATTCTGGCAGCGGAATTCGTTAATGACGGCAAGGCATTTCGTGCAATCCGCTACGATTCGGTGGACGGAGAAGTTGGCAACTACTTCACTCCGGAAGGACGCAGCATGCACAAACAGTTCCTGCGTGCACCGCTGGATTTCAACCGCATCAGTTCTGGATTCAGTCTTGCCCGTCTTCACCCGATCCTCAACAAGATCCGCGCGCATAAAGGTGTGGACTACGCCGCTGCAACCGGCACCCCCATCAAGGCCGCCGGCGATGGCAAGATTGCCTTTCAAGGCAGACAGGGGGGCTACGGCAACGTAATTATCGTCGACCATGGCTCGGGCATTACGACGCTGTACGGGCACATGTCCCGGTTCGGCAAGGGCGCACGCAAAGGCGCTCGGGTAAAACAGGGCGAGATTATTGGCTACGTGGGCATGACGGGCGCGGCAACCGGACCCCATCTGCACTACGAATACCGGATCAACGGCAAACACAAAGATCCGCGGACGGTGCCGCTGCCAAACGCCAGTCCGCTTCCGGCAAAGTATCTTGCCGATTTCCAGGCGCAATCTGCAACGCTGCTGACCCGCCTGGATCATAACAACCAGCAACGGATCTCAGCCGGACCGCCGCGCCGCTGACCATCACTGCGCGACTGCACCCGCGCAAGGACAGGTTCACATTTCTGTCATGAAGCACGGGGTATGCTGCCATCCCTGCTGCTCCCTTGACGTGACCATGCTAGACGTGAACCTGTCAGCGCCCGAACTCTATATCAATCGCGAGCTGTCACTGCTGGCGTTCAATGAGCGGGTACTGGCGCAAGCAAATGATGCTTCACTACCCCTGATGGAGCGCATCCGCTTCCTGTGTATTTCGTGCGCAAACCTGGATGAATTTTTCGAAATACGCGTCGCCGGCCTGCAACAGAAATTGGGACTGAGTTCCAGCAGCGGCGGCCCTGACGGACAAAGCACTCAGGAGCAACTCACCGCCATACGCCACCGCGCCATCACCCTGGTGCACGATCAGTATGCCTTGCTCAATCAAACCCTGTTCCCGGCGCTGGAGGAGCAGGGCATCCGGTTCATCAACGCAAACTCCATGGATGCAGAGCAGCGCCAATGGCTGGCCGCCTACTTCGCAGCCGAAGTTGAACCGGTGCTGACACCGCTCGGCCTCGACCCTGCGCGCCCCTTCCCGCGCATCCAGAACAAGAGCCTCAATTTTGTGGTTCAGCTCAGCGGCCCGGACGCCTTTGGTCGTGATGTGGAGCTGGCCGTAGTGCAGGTGCCACGTGTACTACCGCGCATCATTCGCTTGCCGCAAGCGGCCGATGACAAGACCACGCATTTCGTTTTTCTTTCCGCCGTGGTTGCCACCTTCGTTTCGGAACTGTTCAGCGGCATGGAAGTGAAAGGCTGCTGGCAATTCCGGGTAACCCGCAACAGCGACCTGTTCGTTGACGATGAAGAAGTGGAAGACCTGCTGCGCGCCGTCGAAGGCGAGCTTGCACAGCGTCGCTATGGCGATGCCGTACGACTGGAGACACTGGAAGACTGTCCCGCGGAAATTACCGGCTTCCTGCTCAAGCACTTTGAACTGGACGAAGTCGATCTGTATCAGGTGAACGGCCCGGTTAATCTCAATCGTCTGATGGCGATTTACGATCTGGTTGATCGCCCGGATCTGAAGTTCCAGAACTTCACCCCGGTCATTCCACACAGCCTGAGCAACCGCGATGAACTGTTCAACGTGATCCGCGAGCGCGACGTGCTGCTGTTTCACCCCTATCATTCGTTCGCACCGGTGATCGACTTCCTGCGTCAGGCCAGCGCCGACGCCGAGGTGGTTGCCATCAAGCAGACTCTCTACCGGACTGGACCCGACTCACCCATTGTTGATGCGCTGGTGCAGGCCGCACGCGCCGGCAAGGAAGTGACGGTGGTGATTGAACTGATGGCGCGCTTCGACGAAGCCGCCAATATCAGTCTGGCCAATCGTCTTCAGGAGGCCGGCGCACACGTCATGTATGGCGTAGTAGGGTACAAAACCCACGCCAAGCTCATCATGGTCGTGCGCCGTGAAAACGGCGTGCTGCGGCGCTACTGCCATCTGGGCACCGGCAACTATCACCCGAAGACGGCACGCGCCTATACGGACTATGGGTTATTCACTTCAGATCAGGCTGTTGGCGAAGACCTGCACGAAATTTTCCTGCAACTCACCAGCCCGAGCCGAGCTGCCAGCCTGAAGGTTCTGTTCCAGTCACCCTTCACGCTGCATCAAAGCCTGCTGGAGAAAATACAGCGCGAGATCAAGCATGCGCAGAATGGCAAACCGGCCCGGATCATTGCCAAGATGAATGCACTGATTGAGCCTCAGATAATCCAGAACCTGTATCAGGCGTCCATGGCTGGCGTGAAGATAGAACTTATCGTACGCGGCGTTTGCGCACTGCGCCCTGGCGTAACCGGCGTGTCCGAAAACATCACTGTGCGCTCCATCGTCGGCCGGTTTCTCGAACATTCGCGCGTCTATTTTTTCCGCAATAACGGCAAGTCCGAGCTTTACCTGTCCAGCGCCGACTGGATGGAGCGCAATTTCTTCCGGCGCATCGAAGTGGCCTTTCCAGTCCGCGATCGCCAGCATCGGGATAGCATCCTGCAGGATCTGGAAACCTATCTGGCGGACAACACTCAGGCGTGGCAACTCAACAGCTCAGGCGAGTACACGCAAATCAGCAGCGATCAGAACCAGAAAGTTTGCGCGCAGCAGAAATTGCTGGACCGGATCGTGAAGCACAACACCTGAACCGGACGCACCAGACTTATTCGCGTAACGATTGTGTAAGCACCAGGTCATCGCGATGAATCATTTCATCACGACCGCGAAAGCCCAGCAGCTCCTCGATTTCACTGGATTGCCGACCCCGAATTCGCTCGGCATCGCCGCTTGAATAGGCCGACAATCCGCGCGCAATCTCGGCGCCGTCACTGGAACGCAACAGCAGCGCATCGCCACGCTCGAATCGCCCGGTCACCTTGACCACACCCGCCGGCAACAGACTCTTGCCTCGATGCAGGGCGGCCAACGCACCAGCATCAATGATCAGTTCACCCGCTGGCTTCAAGGTACCCGCAATCCATTGCTTGCGCACCGTGGCCGGATTGGCATCCGGATAAAACCATGAGCAGCGCGCGCCCTCTTCGATACGCCTGAGTGGATGCAACTCCTTGCCCAAGGCAACACACATGTGACAACCCGCCGCCACGGAAATTTTCGCGGCTGCTACCTTGGTCGCCATGCCACCTGAACCCACATCGGAAGACACGCCACCCGCCATGGCCTCAATCTCGGCGGTGATACCGCGCACTTCGGGAATGAAGCGCGCCGTTGGGTCGCGCGACGGATCGGCGGTATACAAACCATCCACATCCGACAACAGCACCAGACAATCGGCGCTGATCATCTGCGCTACACGCGCAGCCAGCCGGTCATTGTCGCCATAACGAATTTCGGCAGTCGCCACCGTATCGTTTTCGTTGATGACCGGAATGGCGCCGAGCCTGAGCAGCGTGCCCAGGGTGCTGCGCGCATTCAGATAACGACGCCGCTCCTCGGTATCGGTAAACGTCAGCAGTATCTGCGCCACCCTCAGCCCATGCTGCTCCAGCACTTCAGTCCAGGCGTGAGCCAGGCGGATCTGGCCCACTGCGGCGGCGGCCTGGCTTTCTTCCAGCTTCAATTTTCCGGCAGTGAGGCCAAGCTGCCGACGGCCCAACGCAATGGCGCCGGATGACACCAGCAACACTTCCTGACCGCGATCGCGCAATCGCTTGATGTCCTGCGCCAGCGTTTCCAGCCAGGCCCGGTTCACTTGTCCGGAATCGCGTTCTACCAGCAATGATGAGCCCACCTTGACCACAATGCGGCGCGCCTGCGCCAGGGGGAGTGACGAGGTGGGGGTCAATGAGGGTTGCAGGGTGTGCAGGGGTCTGGCGGTTGGACATGGGCGAGTAATGGCTAGATAGTGGCTGCGACAGGAAGTCTACACCGGTGTCCGGAAAATTTTCGCTCGTAGCCAGTTGCATGTTGAATGTACCCCGGTAATATCCCTACGTCTTGGTGTGTTGTTTTCCCGAGGTGTCACGTGGGTAGAGATTTTGATCCGGTACCGGGACAGTGGTACGAGGACCTGGAAGAGGAAATCGTATTCCAGGTCCTGTCTGTTGATCCGGATGAAGAGCTGGTGCAGATCCAGCATGAGGATGGCGAGATCGAGGAATTCGACCTTGATACGTGGCATGGGCTGGATCTGGACAAGGCCAGCGAGCCTGAAGGCTGGTCAGGCTCGGAAGCGGACGAAGACGATGATACGACGACTGGGACGAGGACGAAGATGAGGATGAAGACGACTGGGATGAAGATGAGGACGATGACGATCTGGATGATGACGATCGCAATCAGTAATACGCTGATCTGATCGCAGCGCCGATCTGATCACAACGTTGGCACGACGAATACCGAAAACGCCGGACACCAGTTCCGGCGTTTTCTTTGTCGGCCCTACTATCCTGAAGCCAACGATCCCAGCCTCACAGCTGTGCGCCATTGCAAATCAGCAGGGGCGTCACTTGCAATAAAGCAGTGCGTTTATCGATGTGCGGACTTGCAGGCGGAAGCGCAATCCAGTCGCCGTTGCGCTATTGAACGGCTACACAGCAGCTGAATGGCCAGATGGCACCGCACTTGCTAGGTACTTCGGTATGAGCAAGACACTGGTTTCATGGCCGGGGCGGCCGTTTCCACTTGGCGCTACCTGGGATGGCGAGGGCGTTAACTTCGCGTTGTTCTCCGAACATGCGGAGCGGGTGGAGCTGTGTCTGTTCGATGCACGTGGTCGCGCCGAGGTCGCGCGTATTGATGTACGCGAACAAACCGAACATGTGTGGCATTGCTATCTGCCGGAGGCGCGGCCGGGCCTGCTGTATGGGTATCGCGTGTATGGTCCCTACAACCCGCATGCCGGGCACCGCTTCAATCCCAACAAGCTGCTGCTCGATCCCTATTCAAAAGCTTTCGCCGGGCGCATCAACTGGAGTGATGCGCACTTCGGTTATCGCATGGGCAATGCGCGTGGCGATCTGTCGTTTGATCGCCGCAACAATGCTGCCTACATGCCGAAATGTCAGGTAATCGATCCGGCATTCTCCTGGGACGATGACCGACCACCGAATACGCCCTGGCACGAAACGGTGATCTACGAAGCGCACGTGCGCGGCTTGACCCAGCTGCACCCGGAGGTGCCGGAAGCACAGCGCGGCAAGTACGCCGCGCTGACTTGCGCACCGGTCATTGCGCATCTCAAACGTCTGGGCGTGACTGCAGTAGAAGTCATGCCGGTGCATACTTTCGTTGATGACCGCTTCCTGGTGCAGAAGGGATTGCGAAACTACTGGGGCTACAACTCCATCGGTTACTTCGCACCGGAGTCGCAATACTCCATGTCGCAACCCGACCGCGAGTTCAAGACCATGGTGAAGACATTACACTCGGCCGGCATCGAAGTGATTCTGGATGTGGTCTACAACCACACGGCCGAGGGCAATCATGCTGGCCCTACGTTGTGCTTTCGCGGTATTGACAATGCTGCGTACTACCGCCTGATCGCAGCCGACCGCCGTTACTACATGGATTACACCGGCTGCGGCAACACGCTCAACATGCAGCATCCACGCGTGTTGCAACTGATTATGGACAGCCTGCGCTACTGGATCACCGAAATGCATGTTGATGGTTTTCGTTTCGATCTCGCTTCCGCGCTGGCGCGCGAGCTGCACGCTGTGGATCGACTCGGCGCTTTCTTCGACATCATTCATCAGGATCCGATCATCTCGCGCGCCAAACTCATCGCCGAGCCCTGGGATCTGGGTGAAGGCGGTTATCAGGTAGGCCAGTTTCCCGCTGGCTGGACCGAATGGAATGGCAAGTATCGCGACGTGATTCGCGCCTTCTGGAAAGGCGATGGTGGCCTCATCGGCGAAGTCGCATCAAGGTTATCGGGCTCGAGTGATTTATACGGCCACAGTGGCCGGCGACCACACGCCAGCATCAACTTTGTCGCCGCGCATGACGGCTTCACGCTACATGACCTGACAAGTTACAACGACAAGCACAACCACGCCAATGGCGAAGACAACCGTGACGGTGACAACCATAACCTGAGCTGGAACTGTGGCGTGGAAGGCCCCAGCGATGATCCGGAAATCAGGGCGCTGCGTGCCCGGCAGGTACGCAACCTGTTCGCCACCCTGTGTCTGTCGCAGGGCGTGCCCATGCTGTCGGGTGGCGATGAAATCGGCCGCACCCAGCAGGGCAACAACAATGCCTACTGTCAGGATTCGCCGCTGTCATGGACCGACTGGACGCTGGACGAGGAACGCCACCAGCTGCTTGATTTCGTCTGCGAACTGACGCGGTTACGCGCCGCACATCCGGTGTTCCGGCGTCGCAATTTCTTTCGTGGCCGCGCCACGCCCGATGGCGAACTTCACGACATTCGCTGGCTCGATCCGTCAGGCACGGAGATGACCGAAGCGCAGTGGCACCAGGGTTTTGCGCGTTGCCTGGGCGTATATCTGTCCGGCAGCGCGCTCGACGAACGCGATGCACGCGGCCTGCCGGTGACCGATAATGATTTTCTGATGCTGTTCAATGCGCATCACGAACCACGCATCTTCAAACTGCCGGCGCATCCTGCCGCGGCACAATGGACGCTACGCATCGATACGCATCTGGCCACTGGCAAGCCCGCGCTGGAAAAAACCCTCACGCCGGGCGCCCTGCTGACACTCGAAGGCCGGTCGATGATGTTGTTTGAAAGCCCGCCCGCCTTGTCTGAGCCCATCATGAACACCTTGACGGAAGCACTCAGCAAATCCACCAAGCGCAAACGCCGCAAGGGGCCGGACTGATCGTCGGCAATATCCACGCTGATTGCACCGCTCCGCAGCTCGGCTGCTTCACCGCCAGCACGCCAGCGCCATTCAACCTGGTCGCAGCACAGGCGCATCAAACGCCCTGTCAACTGCCGTGCTGCACCCTCTCCAATCGTGCAATGGCCTGATCAAGCTGGTATTCAAGTTCCGGCAGGTCGTGCTCGATGCGCTTCTTTTCTTCCAGCAGGTTCTTGGTTTGCGTGAACAGCTCAACGCGCTTGGTGGGCGTGAGCGTGGGCTCGACCTGTGCCGCAGTCAGCTCCAGCACCCTGGCGTCAATCTTTGCCTTGCGCGCGTGATTCCTGGATAGCGTGGATTCGAGTTGCCGCACGTCACGGCGTGCCACATAAAGTTCGCGCCCCTGATCGTAGGAACCGAGAAATTCGCCACGCAGGCCGGTCGGACAGACGTCGTTGTAGCTTGATCCCTGCTCGCCAAGCGCAAAGCCGTTATCAGCGCGACAGTAACTCAACACACCCTGATTCCAGCCCGCCAGATATTGCGTGCGATCCGGAATCACGCCGAATTCGCCACAGGCATCCTGATGTGTCAGCAGACTGGTACTGCTGAGACCCGACTGACCATCACGATGGCCGACGGTTTGCCAGTCACCAGCCACACATTGATTTTGTGTGAGCGAATGACTGGCGCACCCGGCGCACAGACTGGCGATGGATAGTACGGTGAGCATGAAGAACGTGCGCATGGCCAACTCCGCAGAGCATTACAGACGCACAGACCGTACCCGACTCAAACTGTACAAATAGTGAGCACAGCCACAAAACGTGGCTGTACATACAGTTCATCAAGGGTTCAGCGACGCCGGGGATATCGCGCCGCTGCATTGCAAAAGCTGGAATCGAACGGCTATTCGATCGGGCTATTCACGGATTATTCGCCCTGCTCGCCCATCTGCGACTGGCTGTAGTTCTGGATGCCAACACGTTCGATCAGGGACAACTGCGTTTCCAGATAGTCGATATGTTCTTCTTCGGATTCGAGAATGGACTCGAACAGTTCGCGCGACACATAGTCACCGAGCTTTTCACAATCAACAATCGCGGCTTTCAGATCAACGTGCGCCAGGTGCTCGATCTTGAGATCGCAGGACAGGCATTCCTTGATGTCTTCACCAATCATCAGCTTGCCCAGATCCTGCAGGTTGGGCAGGCCGTCGAGAAACAGGATGCGGGCAATCAGCTTGTCAGCATGCTTCATCTCATCGATGGATTCATGCATCTCATGCTTTTCCAGCGCCTTCAAACCCCAGTTGCCGAACATGCGCGCATGCAGGAAGTATTGATTGATGGCCGTCAGCTCGTTCTTGAGAACGACATTGAGGTGCCGAATGATGGTGGGATCGCCTTTCATCGCCTGACTCCGAGTGAGCTGTGATCAGACGACGATCTTGGCGGAGCGAGGTTAAAGACGCAACCTCGGAAAAGATTCTAGGCAGCGCGTGATTTGCAGCAGCCGGTCTGTTGTGCTTGATGTTCTTCGATCACTTCCTGCGCCGTTGGCAAGCAGCGGCCGCAGCAACCGCCTACCGGCACCTGCAACTGCACTTCACACAAGGTCGTCGCACCGCGCTGCAAGGTCTCGCGAATCTGACGATCAGTGATGCCGTGGCAAATGCAGACGTACATGGGTACCTCAGGAAAGGGTCGGAACCAGCAGTGAATAAAACGGTGACGGGGCACTGCAGGAGTGGAATGAAGCGTACATGCAAATAAGAATGATTGTCAATTACGTATTTTACCTAAGCAGTAACCTAAGCAGACTCGGTACGTACGAGACAATTGACTCGCCCTGTGCCGGCCGCAACACTGCGCGCCCTCCCGAGTAAACCCGTCATGTCCACCTCCCTTCATGCCGCACTGCACGCCACCGCGACGCAACTTGTCGACCATAGCGACGCACCCAGGCGAGAAGCAGAACTGCTGCTGGAACACCTGACCGGGCTTTCTCGTAGTCAGCAGTTAATTAATGAAAATCAACTACTTGATGATGATCAAGTGGCTACATTGAAGACCCTCACTGAGCGCCGCATCAGCGGTAAACCACTAGCCTACCTGCTGGGCGAACAGCATTTCTGGACGCTGCGACTGAAGGTCAGTCCCGAAGTACTGATTCCCCGTCCGGAAACGGAACTGGTGGTGGAACGCGCCCTGCACCACACCTCCAGAGACTTCGCGGGTGCAATCCTGGATCTGGGCACCGGCAGCGGCGCCATCGCACTGGCGGTAGCGCAGGAACGCCCGACAGCGACTGTGGTCGCCACCGACCAATCAAACACGGTGCTGGACACTGCCCGACGCAACGCCGAACTCAATCAGCTCAACAACGTCCGTTTTCTGCTGAGTGACTGGCTGTACCAGGTACCGCTACAGCCCTTCGCCCTGATCCTCAGCAACCCGCCCTACATCGCCAACGACGACCCGCACGTGGAACCCGCCGTGCGCCAGCATGAACCCGCGCTGGCCCTGTTTTCCGGGATCGATGGCCTGGATGCGATTCGCCGCATCGTTCAGAACGCACCCCGGTTTCTGGCCGATCAAGGCTGGCTGGTGCTGGAGCACGGCTGGCAACAAGCCGCCGCAGTGCGCGAACTGCTTGAGTCAACAGGCTTCTCTGGCGTAGCCTCGCACGCCGATTTGGCCGGCCACCTGCGCGTCACGGAAGGCCAATGGCCGGGCACCTCCATTCCCACACAGCACCATTCCCCACCTTAACAGAGCAACTCATGATCGAATTCAAGACCAGCCAGGGCACTTTCACCGTCGAACTGTTTCACGATGAAGCGCCCATCAGTGCGGAAAACTTCGCCGCTTATGCCGATGCCGGTTTTTTTGATGGCACCATTTTTCACCGCGTCATTCCCGGCTTCGTGATTCAGGGCGGCGGTTTCACGGCTGACATGAAACAGAAAAAGACCAATGACCCGATCAAGAACGAAGCCACCAATGGCCTGAAAAACAAGCGTGGCATGCTGTCGATGGCGCGCACCAACGATGTCAACAGCGCCACCTCGCAGTTCTTCGTGAACTTGGTGGACAACGAATTCCTCGATAACAAACCCGGCAGTTACGGCTACGCGGTATTCGGCAAAATCGCCTCCGGCATGGAAGTGATCGACGCCATCGCCGCCGTCCAGACCGGTCGCAATGGTCATCATGATGACGTGCCCGTCGAGGCGGTGGTGGTGACAACGGCCAGGAACTGCGCGTAATCCCACGCCAGCCTGACCACGCCCATGGCGAAAGCACGTACCTTCGGCAGGCGCCTGCTGCGCTGGCTGGGCCTGTTCATTGCAGGCTGGCTGGTGTTTTCCGTGGGCAGCGTGCTGCTGATGCGCTGGGTAGACCCGTGGACCTCTGCCTTCATGTTGCGCGATCGCACGGTCGCGCTGTTCAGCAGCGATAACAGTTACCGCTTCACCCATGAGTGGGTGGACTGGGCGCAGATCGCCAAGAGCATGAAAGTCGCGGTGATCGCTGCCGAAGATCAGACTTTTTCGCAACATACCGGCTTCGATTTCAAGGCCATGGAAAAAGCCTGGCGCGCCAATCAACGCGGTCGCAAAGTGCGCGGCGGCAGCACCATCAGCCAGCAAGTCGCCAAGAATCTGTACCTGTGGCCCGGGCAAAGCTATGTACGCAAGGGCATCGAAGCCTGGTTCACGCTGCTGGTTGAGACGTTCTGGCCCAAACAGCGGATTCTCGAGGTGTACCTGAACAGTGCGGAATTCGGCAAGGGTGTGTTCGGCGTCGAAGCCGCCAGCCAGCGTTATTTCAGGAAATCAGCGGCCCGGCTGAATAATTCAGAAGCCGCCCTGCTCGCGGCCGTGTTGCCGGCCCCCAAACGCTACCGGGTTGATCGTCCCTCGTCCTATGTGCGTGCACGACAGGCATGGATCACCCGGCAGATGTCCCGCCTGGGAATCAACCGGACTTTGCAAACCTTGTAGCTGTCTTGATATCGTTCAGCTTCAGCTCAGTGTCCAGGCGACAAGCTTGCGCTCGCAATTGAACTGCCTAAGATACCGACGCGGTGTCAACCGAAAATAAACCTGTCTAGAATCCTGTTTTTAACTCTTGACCAGACCTAACTGGGGGTATTGACGATGAAACTTGCCAAGAATTTCTGCCTGGCCGTGGTGTTAAGCCTGGGTTGCGCCGCCGCAATGGCAGCCGATTGCGTCGCTCCGAAGAAGCCAGCCAACCCACCCGATGGCAAAAAGGCTACTCAGGAAGAAATGGTTGTTGCAATGAGAGAGTCAAAACAGTTCGACGCAGACGTGAAAGCCTATCAGGCCTGCCTGAACACCGAGACCGAAGAGATGATTGTGGCGCTCGGTGTTGATGCCAAGCCGGAAGCCATTGAGCGCGTGAAGAGCAGACAGAACAAGAAAGCCGACGATGCCTTCGAGGATGCAACCAAGGTTGCCGATGCCTTCAACGTGCAGCTGCGCGCCTTCAAGACCAAGTAAGTCGCTTTCACTCGCAAGGATTACTCCTTGCACAATCAGGCCGGCGTTGTCCGCAACGTCGGTTTTTTTGTTGCCGCGCTCACGGGATACAGCACACCTGCGTTGCGCGTGGCGCCTCATGCATCGTCGTGCCACACTTCCTGCCCAGCCAGTCAATCAGGACTGCCCATAACCATCCCGCCCAGGAGTTGCGCGTGTCCATTCTGAGTGTGTCCGAAGCGCAGGCCCTGGTGTATTCGCAGGTACCGTTACGGGCGACCGGGACGCATGTTTTGCGCGAGCTGTCCGGCACCGTACTGGCCCAGACAATCCAGATGGAACGCGACCAGCCACCGTTTGATCGGGTCACCATGGACGGTATCGCCGTGAATGCGCAACGCGCTGGCGGTATTCGACGCTTGCGTATCTCAGGCACGCAGGCGGCTGGCGCAAACCCACTGGCACTGCAACATGCGGAGGACTGCATCGAAGTCATGACCGGCGCGCAGCTGCCAACGGGTTGTGATTGTGTGATTCCGGTTGAACGATTCAATACCCGCGATGGCTTTGCAGAGATTGACGCCACGATACAGCTCACCTCAGGAATGAACGTGCATCGTCGCGGCAGTGATGCGCTGGCTGGCCAGACATTGTTACAACCCGGCATGCCACTGGGCGCTGTCGAAGTCGCCATCATCGCCTCGGCTGGCCATGCGCAGGCAGTGGTGCGCAGCTCGCCGCGCATAGCATTGATATCCACCGGCGATGAGCTGGTGGAGCCCGGCCAACCGATTGAATCATTCCAGATACGTCGCTCCAATACCTACGCGTTGCACGCAGCGCTGCAACAGCATGGCCATACACAAATAGTCGACGCACACCTGCCGGATCAGCTCGACACCTTGCGCGTCCGACTTGAGCAGTTGTTGCAGCAGAATGAGGTACTGATCCTCAGTGGCGGCGTGTCCATGGGCAAGTTTGATTTCGTGCCGCAGGTGCTCACTGAACTGGGTGTGCGTTGTGTATTCCACAAGATCGCGCAGCGCCCCGGAAAACCCTTATGGTTTGGCACTCGCGACGATGGCAGGGTGGTTTACGCGCTGCCGGGCAACCCGGTATCGACCTTGATCTGCCTGCATCGTTACGTATTACCGGGACTGGCGCACTCAATGAACACCGGGCCGCATGCACCTGAACTGATTGCCCTGGCCAGTGATGCCAAAGCGCACGACGAACTCAGCGTGTTTCTACCCATCAAGCTGCAAACCGATGTCGTTGGCGTAACCCGCGCACTGCCCTGCCCCACGCGAGGTTCGGGCGACTTCATTTCGCTGCTGGGCACCGACGGCTTCGTCGAACTGCCCCCGGCACAGGGTATGATCAGCACCGGCACGGTTGTGTCGCTGTTTCGCTGGTAATCTCTCCCACATGAGCAACGTACTGCCAATGCCCGCTGCGCCGCCGCGTGATCGCCTGCATCGACCGATGCACGACCTGCGCATCTCGGTGATGGACCGTTGCAACTTCCGCTGCCCGTATTGCATGCCTCGCGAAACCTTTCACGAGCACTACCAGTTTCTGAAACCCACCGAACGTCTTTCGTTTGACGAAATCGCGCGGCTGGCGCATCTGTTTGTGGAAATGGGCGTGAGCAAAATTCGCCTGACGGGTGGCGAACCGTTACTACGGCCCAACCTGAGTGAACTCATTGCCGAGCTGGGCGCGATCGAAGGCGTGAAGGACATTGCGCTGACCACCAACGGCATGTTGCTGGCAAAACATGCCACCGAACTGAAGGCGGGCGGACTGAATCGCATCACCGTCAGTCTGGATTCCCTGGATGACGCCGTGTTCGCACAACTGAGCGGCGGCTTTCACGGTCGTGATCAGGTACTGGCGGGATTGCAGGCCGCACAGGAAGCAGGCCTGACGCCCATCAAGATTAATGCGGTGGTCCAGCGTGGCGTGAATGACCATACGCTGCTCGACATGCTCGAGCATTTTCGCGGCACCGGAATCATTGTCCGCTTCATCGAATACATGGACGTGGGCAATCGCAATCACTGGCAGATGCAACGCGTCATGCCGTCACGCGAACTGCTGCAACTCATCAACACACGCTGGCCAGTGCATGCGTTACCCGGCAACTATCGTGGCGAAGTCGCCGAACGTTACGCCTACGACGATGGCGCAGGCGAACTGGGCTTCATCTCCTCAGTTACGCAGGCGTTCTGCGGCTCATGCAGCCGGGCGCGGCTGTCTTCCGAAGGCGTGCTCTATACCTGCCTGTTTGCCACCCACGGGCTGGATCTGAAAACACCGCTGCGCAGCGGCGCCAGTGATGACGAGCTGCGTGCGCTGATTCGCAATACCTGGGAAAACCGCGATGACCGCTACAGCGAGCAACGCGCACAACTGGGCAACAATGAGCACCCGTTGCGCAAGATCGAGATGTACTACATCGGAGGCTGAGCTTGAAGTCACTGTCACATGTCGAAGACGGCGCGCCCACCATGGTGGATGTCGGTGAAAAAAGTGTCACCAAACGCACCGCCACCGCTGAAACGCGCGTGCGTTTTCCCGCCAGTGTTGCCGAAACACTGCGCGCACAGGACTTCACCACCAGCAAGGGCCCGGTGTTCCACACTGCCATCATTGCCGGCACGCTGGCCGCCAAACGCACCCATGAACTGATTCCCTTCTGCCACCCGCTGGGCATCGAGAACTGCAAGATCAAAATCAACATGGATGGCGACGAGGCAGTGATTCATTGCACCGTGTCCGTCCATCACAAGACCGGCGTGGAAATGGAAGCCCTGACCGGCGCCAGCATCGCCGCGCTCACCATCTACGATATGTGCAAGGCCTTGTCACACGACCTCGTGATTGAGGGCACACGATTGCTGGAAAAAACCGGGGGCCAAAGCGGTCATTACAAGAGCGGCCACTACTTGCACAGCACCCACAAAGTGCCGTGACCAGATCCGTTGTCTATGGACTGGTGCTGGCCGGAGGTTCCAGTCGCCGCATGTATCAGGACAAGGCGGCGCTGCTGTATGACGGAGCGCCACAACTGATACGCGCCGGTGACTTGCTGCAACGGCACTGCGCACAGGTGTTTATCTCGGCGCGCGCGGACCAGCAGGACGCACTGCGCAACCGCTGGCCAATGATTGTTGACCAGCATACCGATCTGGGTCCGCTGGCAGGCATTGCCGCCGCACAGGCCAAACATCCCGACGTTGCCTGGCTGGTGATTGCCTGCGACCAACCCCTGCTCAATGACGCCAGCCTCAAACAACTTCTGCAACAACGCGATCCCGCCCGTCCGGCAACGGCATTTCGCAGCCCGCTGGATCATCAGCCCGAACCACTGTGCGCCCTCTGGGAACCCGCCAGCGCACCACTGATTCGCAACGCGATTGCGGCCGGCGAATTTTCGCCGCGCCAGTTGCTCAAGACCTGGGATACATTACTGATCGATCCCAGCCAGCCAGAGACTCTGAGTAACGTGAACACACCTGCGGAATACCAGCAAGCCAGCGCCCTGCTTGAAGCGCAGTCGGTAGCGCAGGCGGTGACGCTGCAACTGCAATACTTCGCCATCCTGCGCGAACAGGCCGGCAAGCGCAGCGAGGCCATCACCACCACGGCGCAAACACCGGCCGCGTTATATGCGGAGTTACAGCAGCGTTATGGCTTTACCCTCGGCAGCGCACAACTCAAGGTCGCCATCAATAATGAGTTCTGCGACTGGCAACAACGGTTCAAGTCGGGCGACGTCGTGACCTTCATTCCGCCAGTTGCCGGTGGTTAACGTCATGAGCAACACCTTCAGTTTCAGCGAAACACCCATTAATGTTGCTGCATTACGAGCGCACCTCAACCACCCCACTGCTGGCGGATTTGTGGCTTTTGAAGGCTGGGTGCGCAATCACAATGAAGGTCAGGCCGTATTGAAACTGGAGTACGAAGCCTTCGCGGCACTGGCCGAGAAGGAAGGTCAAGCCATCATTGAAGAAGCCTTGAACAAGTTCGCCATTACCGGCGCAACCTGCGTACATCGCGTCGGCCTGCTGGAGATCGGCGACATGGCTGTATGGGTAGGTGTCGCCGCTGCCCATCGCGGCGCAGCCTTTGATGCCTGCCGCTATATCATCGACGAAGTGAAACAGCGCGTACCGATCTGGAAGAAAGAGCATTACGCCAACGGTGATTCGGGCTGGGTGAATTGCGAAGTGCCGCGCGGTCCAACTTCGTAACTGGTAATAAAGTGGTAATGCTGGGCCTGGCGGACTCAGCGCTAACCGACCAAGTGTGACGCATCAACTTACCGCGCTCTCTGCACATCTGCACGAGTCTCAAGAAAATCCACGCTAGACCTTGAACCCGAGTGCTCGATGCAGAATCTTATTCTGATACTCATCAAAGCAGAATAGATAGAGTGGGTATGGGCAGTCCTCAAGTATCGGTAACGCTCTGGACTTGATGTCACGCGGCAATTGCCACGCACCCTGAATCACGACAAGAACCGCGCGCCACTGCAGGAATTGCACGCCCACACCTCTGAGGCGTTCGATAATTACAGCGGCCTCGGCTGTGGCTTGCTTTCTATCTTTGAACTTTGGCTTGAACTGATCCCAATTCATTTTGATCTCGATGGGAATAGCCCATAGTCCTTCGCGGTCGCTTACTACAAAATCCACTCTGCGCGTAGGTTGGTTGGTGGGATGAACTTCGCTACGTACCAATACTGACGACGGAAGCTGCTCTCTCAGGCGTCGGTAAAGTTGCGCATTGAAGTCACCTTCTGATGGAAAGCTATGGCGACGCGACGTTTCGTGTTCGTAATTGCACCAGAAGAAGCTATGGAACTGTGCCCGTCCGCTACCATATTGCTCTAGCGTCCGCTTGATCGCCAATTCAACCAAGGAAAAAGCCAAAGAAAGATCAATCCCTGATTCAGGGTCGGCTGAACTCTCCGTTGTACTTGAGTGTTTTCTGGGTGTAATGCAAAGATGGGTGTGCCGTTGATCTCCTCCGGTACCATTAGGTCACGTGAGTTAACCGGCGCAACTAAGTACAGTCCGTCAAATTTTGTGCAACGAACGACATTTCTCAATCTCGAGCGAAACGAACCGAAGTTAAAGCCTTCTTATCTCGATCAACGAAGTAACGCCGTAGTTAAGTGTTGGCGCTTAAAGGGATCGCGGATCAGTATGTCTGCTTTTTAGGCTTGCCGTTCAGCACTTTCCCTTCTGCGTGCAAACGGCACGTAGGCGATCCAGGCACTATGTCTGCCAAGCTGGTTCCATCGACGGCTAAACGGGACAGTTGGTAGAACAACTCGTGCTTGACTTCAAACTCGTTTGAGTAGGGCCAATTCTTGAATCCGAAAGTTCGGCTTACGGCCGCGACGATAGTGTCATGCATGACGGCTACATGCTCCACTTTTTCATATTGATTGGGGGAGGATTGAGCGCAGCATCTTTATCGGAGATCGTCAGGAAAACTTCACTAGTCGCGGGCTCTCGGGGCTTGCGAATCGAATCATTGTCCAGACCGCCTCGAAATCATCCACACCCCAACCGCACCACACACCATCGCGGCGTAACTGACAAATCTGGCGCGCCCGATCATCGCCACCACCAGCAACACGACAGCCACCATGATCAGCACCGCACCGAATACCTGTCGGCGACGCTGGATGCTGAGTTTGTAGGGAGTCACTGCGCCGCACCCAGATCCATCACCACATCAATGCGGCGATTGCGGGCGCGGCCGGTCTCGGTTTCGTTATTGGCAACGGGTTTGGATTCGCCGTAGCCGACGGAGCTGATTTTCTCGGCACTGACGCCGAGGTTGGAGACCAGGTACTGACGTACTGCGTCGGCGCGATCCTGAGACAGCAACAGGTTGGCAGAATCGGTGCCCGCGCTGTCGGTATGCCCTTCCACGGTCAGGGTTGAACCCGCAAACAGGTTGATGGCCTCATTCACCTTGACCAGCACCGGAAAACTGGCGGGCTCGATAGTGCTTTTGCCGCTGCGGAAGCTGATGGCGTTGAGTGACATGACGATCTGATTACCCTGACGATACACGCGGCCTTCGTCGGCGGTGAACATGCTCTCAACCTTGCCGATGTTTTCGCGCAGACGTTCCTGGGTGCTCAATCGCTTCAGCAAAGTCTGGCGTTCTTCGGATTCACCGCCCAGTCGTGTCTTCAACTGTGTCGCCTCCTGCTTCAGGTCGGCAATATCCTGTTCACGATCGCGATTTGCCTGTCGCGCAGCAATCAAGGCCTGCTGCTGTTGCTGGATCTTGTTGCGCGCTTCATCCAGCGCCGCACTATAACCTTGATCAAATATCGCCGGTATTTCCATCTCCATCACCAATTGACGGATCGGTTGCTCAATCGCCAGCAGTTGTTGCTCCGCAAGCTGCTGTTTCTGCCCATCCTTGCTCTGTGCCTGCTCGATCAGACCGGCCAGATACTGCGCATGGCGCGCTTCATAGGTTGCTTGTGCCGCCAGTTTTTTCGGCTCGGCCAATTCATAACGGCTGCTGGTCAGCTGCTGTTCCGCCAGCCCCAGCTGCTGCTGCGCAACGGCAAAACTGCGCGGCGCAAATTCCGGCACACGCGCGGCCTGCGCACTGGCAATGGCCTTGCGGGCGACATCCAGCACCGAATTCTTGATCGCCAGCAACTCGACTTCACGCAACAACACTTCAGCTTCGGCGCCTTTGCCGCGTGCATCATCGAGGTCATTGCTCTCTACTTCCGCCACCGCCTGTTTGAAACGTTGCTCGGCCTTGGCCCAGGCCTCACCAGTCAAAGCGGGCGCAGCTGCTTTTGCCGCATCGTCATAAGCCTGAATCACGGTGGACAGAGTCTTGCCGCTTTGCTCAACCAGTTTTTGAGCAGTCGCGATGGCCTGCTGCACTTCAACCTGCTGCTTCTGCAGGCGATCTGCTCTGGCCTTGCCAATGACATCTTTTTCCAGTTCCTTGAACGCCGCCATCGCGCGCGCATAACTGCGCGGCGCCAGCAACTCGGCGCGCGAGACCCTGGTCTGTTCGATGCTGCCTTGCAGTGGCGCAAGCAGCGCATTGCTGTCCGGCGTCTGTGCGCTTGCCGCCACACAGCAGAACGTGAGCAACAGGAATCGCATATGAAACTTCATCGACATCAAGCAGGACTCCAGAAATCTCACCGGAGGGCGGGTTTAAAACCCGCCCCTACGAACACCCGACTTCAAGGCCGCACCTGACCTGAACCACGCACCACATACTTGTAACTGGTCAGCTGCTCCACACCCACCGGGCCACGCGCATGAAACTTGTCGGTGGAGATGCCGATCTCGGCGCCCATGCCGAATTCACCACCATCCGCAAATTGTGTTGAGGCATTGTGCAGCACAATCGCACTATCCACATTGCTCAGAAAGCGGTCTGCGGTTTGCTGATTCCCGGTCACAATCGACTCGGTATGCGCCGAACCATACTTGGCAATGTGCGCCACCGCTGCATCGACATCCTCCACCACCCGCGCGGCAATGATTGAATCCAGATATTCGGTATACCAGTCGGCTTCGGTGGCAGGCTTCACCCGCGCATCCATTTCCTGCACGGTGCGGTCGCCACGCACTTCACACCCGGCGTCGAGCAACATCTTCACCACGGGTACTGCCAGCGTCTTTACGCCGGCGCGATCAAACAGCACGGTTTCCGCCGAGCCGCATATGCCGGTACGACGCAGCTTGGCGTTTTTCACGATGGCCAGCGCCATGTTCACATCGGCATCGCGATCCACATACACATGACAGTTGCCTTCGAGGTGACCGATCACTGGCACACGTGCGTCCTGCTGTACACGCTGGATGAGACTTTTTCCGCCACGGGGAACGATCACGTCAATGTAGTCGGTCATGCCGGCCAGCATGTAACCCACGGCAGCGCGGTCAATGGTCGGCACCACCTGTACTGCCGCTGCGGGCAGGCCGGCGGCTTTCAGTCCATCCACCAGACAGGCATGAATTGCTCGACTGGAGTAATAACTTTCCGAGCCGGGGCGCAGGATCACCGCATTGCCCGATTTCAGGCACAGCGCGCCCGCATCCGCAGTGACATTGGGACGACTCTCATAAATGATACCGATCACACCCAGCGGTACACGCACGCGCTGGATGGTCATGCCATTGGGACGCGTCCATTCGGCAATCAGTGTATTGATCGGATCGGCCAGTTGAATGATGTCTTCGATGCCTTTGGCCATAGCCTCGACACGCTTGGCGTCCAGCAGCAGGCGATCCAGCAATGCGCCGCTCAGTCCACGCTCAGTGGCCGCAGCCATGTCCCTGGCGTTGGCGGCCAGTATCCCGGCGCTGTTGTCACGCAGTGCTTGTACGGCCGCTGTCAGCGCCCGGTTTTTGCTGGCCGTATCCGCCTGCGCCAGTACGCGCGCGGCCTCGACTGCGGCGCGGCCAAGGGGCTCCATCAAGGCGCCCATCTGGGCCAGGGACTCAGCAGCAACAGGGTTAGCGGTGGCATTCATGGCGTATTCCCGAAAAATCAGGCGGGTATTGTAGCGGCGAAAGTGCGGCAATGCGGACTGGCGCTGCATCCAGCCCACCCTGTCCCGGTTCCGGAAGTGATGGCAACCTGAACCGACTCTTGAATTGCTGGTCCATACCCCCATACTTTCACCCGTCGCGGCAGTCCGCGGAGATTTGAGCGAAACCATGAAACGCATAGCCCTGTTCCTCGTCACCAATCTGGCCATCATGTTCGTGCTGAACATCGTTCTGCAGCTGATCGGCGCGGACAAGATCGAAACAGCCACCGGTGGCCTCGATATCAAAAATCTGCTGATTTTCTCGGCGATGTTCGGCTTTGCCGGTTCGCTGCTGTCGCTGGCCATTTCCAAGTGGTCGGCCAAGCGCATGATGGGCGTGCAGGTCATCACCGACGCCCGCACCCCGCGCGAAATGTGGCTGGTCAACACCGTACAGCGTCACGCGCAGATGGCCGGTATCGGCATGCCCGAAGTGGGTATTTTTGATTCACCCGACATGAACGCCTTCGCCACCGGCGCACGCCGCGATGCCGCCCTGGTCGCGGTCAGCACTGGCCTGCTGAACAGCATGAGCCAGGCCGAAGCGGAAGCCGTCATCGGCCATGAAATCAGTCACGTCGCCAATGGCGATATGGTCACACTCACCCTGATTCAGGGTGTGGTGAATACCTTCGTGATTTTCCTGTCGCGCGTCATCGGCCACACCGTGGATCGCGTTATCTTCAAGAACCAGCGTGGCCACGGCCCGGCGTACATGATCACGATTATCGTCAGCCAGATGGTGCTGGGCGTTCTTGCCAGCATGATCGTCATGTGGTTCTCGCGTCAGCGCGAATTCCGTGCCGACAAAGGCGGCGCCCATCTCGCCGGCCGCAGCAACATGATCGCCGCCCTGCAACGCCTGCAGAATCGCACGCCCGATGCGTTGCCCGAGAAGATGGCCGCCTTCGGCATCTCCGGAGGCAAAGGCATCAGCCGCCTGTTCATGACCCACCCGCCGCTGGAAGAGCGCATCGCCGCATTGCAGAACGCTCAGCAATGACCGACTGAAAATCGCTCATTGCCGTAGGGGCGGTTCGCGAGCCGCCCTTCTTTTTTCAGCAGGCCATGACAACATCCAGATTATGAAAGAAGCGGCAGGGCGGCTCGCGAACCGCCCCTACACATGAACCACAAACCACACCACACCGCTCTGCTCTGGTTCCGCCGCGACCTGCGGCTGGCCGACAACCCGGCGTTGATACATGCGCTGAGTGAGGCCACGCAGGTTATTCCAGTGTTCATTCATGCACCGGAAGAAGAAACACCGTGGGCACCGGGGGCAGCATCACGATGGTGGCTGCATCACTCGCTCACTGCATTGCAAAAAGATATTCAGAAACTTGGGTCGCGCCTGATCATTCGTCAAGGTCACAGCCTGGGTTGCCTGCAACAACTGATCAAGGAAACCGGTGCGACGTTGGTGTGCTGGAACCGCTTGTATGAGCCTGCGGTCATCGCACGTGACACACACATCAAGACCACGCTGAAAGATCAGGGCATCACCGTCAGCAGCCACAACGCGGCGCTGTTGTTCGAGCCATGGCAGGTACAGAACCAGCAGGGCAAACCCTTCCGGGTGTTCACGCCGTTCTGGAAACACTGCCAGACACGTCTTTCAGAACAGCCCTTGCCGCTGTCAGCACCAGCAACCTTGCCTGCGGTTGATCCCAAGCTGTCCTCGTTGTCACTCACTGAACTGCAACTGTTACCTAGCATCGCGTGGGACACCGGCATGCGTACCTTCTGGCAAGCAGGGGAAGCGGGGGCGCAGGCACGTCTGCAACACTTTATTGATAACGCCGGCGGCAGACTACAAAACTGAGCGTGATCGCCCAGACAAGAAGCGGCACTTCATTGCTCGTCGCCCTATCTGCACTTCGGCGAAATCGGACCACGCCAGATCGTGGCGGAATTGAATGCGCAGAACGTGCCGGCTGAAGCCTATGTGCGTGAACTGGGCTGGCGTGAATTTTCACATCACCTGCTGTATCACTTCCCGCACACCACGGATAAACCATTGGATGTGCGCTTTGAAAATTTCCCGTGGGATAAAAATGCAGCGGTACTGAAAGCCTGGCAGCGTGGACGAACCGGCATACCACTTGTTGACGCCGGCATGCGCGAGCTGTGGCATACCGGCACCATGCACAACCGCGTGCGCATGGTGGTGGCGTCATTCCTGACCAAGAACCTGCGCCTGCACTGGCTGGAAGGTGCGCGCTGGTTCTGGGACACACTGGTGGATGCCGACCTGCCCAACAACACGCAGGGCTGGCAGTGGACAGCCGGTTGCGGTGCGGATGCCGCGCCCTATTTTCGTGTGTTCAATCCGGTATTGCAGGCTGAACGCTTTGATCCGCAGTTCGCCTACATCCGTAAATGGATTCCGGAAATCGCCCGTCTGCAAGACAAGTGGATTGCCAGACCCTGGGATGCGCCTGCTGCGGAACTCAGCAAGGCAGGCATCGAGCTGGGTCGACACTACCCTGCGCCGATTGTTGATCTGGGTTTCAGTCGTGAAGCAGCGCTGACTGCTTATTCGCAGATCAAAGTAACTACCGGCTAAAACAAGGACCCCGAGATTAATGTCTGGGAGTAGGGGCGGCTCGTGAGCCGCTCTCCGCATGTGGTGCGTTACAAGAGAGCGGTTCACGAACCGCCCCTACGACAGAACCACAAGGCCTGCGCCACACCGGTCGATGCAACTTGTCACAATCCGATGCGCCTCTGCTCCAGATGACTGGTACGCACAGCATCCATCACCCACATCACTTCCCTGGCCTCAGCGCCAGACACCGGCACCGGCGCACCTGTCTTCAATCGCGCGCTGCATGCCACGATAAAACTCAACCCAGTTGCCACGCTCCGTCGGCAAGTATTCGCGATACCCATTGGCATCGACGAGCAACGCCGATTGCTCATCCGGCTCAATGCCAAACCCTGACGACAGCGGATTCATGCCCTCACGCAGCTGCGGCTCCTGCACATCCAGTCCGCCCTTGCTCAGCGAACCCAGCAGACCGTGCACCTGATAACGCCCAATGTTGTCCGGCGCAATGGCGCTACAACCGATGTGGATACGCAACGAGCCTTTGCCCATCCAGATCTCAAAGCCATCCTCAACTGTCGCACCTGCGCGCTGCTTCAGCAGCTCCGCCTGTACCCACTCAGGCGTGCCGAACAGACACAGCGCCTGATCGATCAGGTGCGGGCCGAGATCCAAGCAGCAAACCGCCGCCTGCCTCTTCATGCTCGCGCCAGCGCTCGACCACATTAGGCCGGAAACGATCCCAACGCATCTGCACACGGTAAATATCGCCCAGACGCCCAGAATCAAGCACTTTCCTGAGCGTCAGGAAATCACTATCCCAGCGACGATTGTGAAACACCGCCAGACAACGACGCTGCGCCTGCGCCGTGCACAGCAACTCATCCACCTCGTGCAGGTTCAATGCAAAGGGTTTGTCGATCACCACATGTTTACCGGCCTTGAGCGCAGCAAGGGCCTGCGGCGCATGCAGGTGATTGGGCGTGGCAATCACCACCAGATCAATCGCGGGATCGGCGAGCAGGCTGTCGATCTCTGCATGTACGCGCACGTCACCCAGTGATTGACGCACCAGCTCTGCCTGACGCGTCACCACACCGCGCACCTGCATGCCGGCAGCGGTGATCAGCGGGCAATGAAACTGCCGGCCCGCCAGACCGAAGCCCACCACACCCACCGAAAGACTCATGCCAGCTCCCGTTTCGCTGCATCCAGCCACTCCTGCTGCTCCCTGCGGAACACGGCGCCCGCCAGTTCGGCATTGGCCAGCAGATCTTTCAGCATGGCATTGGCGGGTTCAATCTGTCCCTGCTGCCTGAGCAGGCTGGCGTAGCGATACATGGCCTCAGCGCCGGAGTAATACTTCGACCAGCGCCTTGTACTCACTCAACGCTTTATCAACATTGCCTTCACCTTGCAACGCACGCGCATACAGCAGATGACCTTCGGGTGATTTGAAATCAGGGTTGTTGGCGATCAGTTCGTCCAGCGTCTGGCGCGTCTCGCCAATCTGCCCCTTGGCAAACTGCGCTTTGGCCAGCCCCAGCATCAGCAGGGGTTCGTGACTGTAGATGCCAGTCATGGCGGCGCGGTAATGCTCCATGGCTTCGTCATACGACCCCGCTCCAGCAATTGATCCGCTACCTTGCGACGACTGTCCACGCTGTCGTTCACCGCCAGCTTCTGACTGGCCGCACGCAGGTCGCGATGCGGATCGACCGTCTTGCGCAGGCCGGTGGCCGCGCGTTTGGCAGTGCGGCTACCCATCAGCTCGGGCAGGATTTCGACCACGAAATAGGCAATAGCGCCAATGGGCAGCACCAGAATGATCAGCCATATCCACAGGGTATTGCGGCCGGTTTTCAGGATGTGAATCACCAGCGCAACTTGCAGCAGAATGGGCAATATCCAGTAGATCATGAGGGTGTCCGTTCAGGCATTCATTTCGTAGGGGCGGCTCGCGAGCCGCCCTTCTGCTTCGGGGGAATGAAGCAGGGCGATTCACGAATCGCCCCTACGCCGAGCCAAAGTTAGTCGCATCAGGGTTTCAAGGAATCAGCTTACGACATCTTACCTGTGCCCTTACAATCGCGGAATGACGCTCATCCAACCCGACCATCTCAATCAGCTGCGCCAGATCGTCGGCCCTGCCGGTTATCTGGATCAACCCGGCGATATCGAGCCATTCCTGACAGATCACCGCAGACTGTATCGCGGCGCAACGCCGCTGGTGCTGCGTCCGGACTCCACTGAACAGGTGTCACGCATCCTCAAACTGTGCCACGAGCAGGGCATCGGGATAGTGCCGGTGGGCGGCAACACCGGCTACTGCGGTGGCGCCACACCGTCCAGTGATGGCACACAGATTGTGGTGTCGCTGGCGCGCCTGAAACGTATTCGTCAGGTTGATCCGCACAACTACACACTCACCGTAGAGGCCGGCTGCGTGCTGACTGAAGTACAACAAGCCGCTGCAGCACAGGATCGGCTGTTTCCCCTGAGTCTGGGCTCGGAAGGCTCGTGCCAGATTGGCGGCAATCTTTCCACCAATGCCGGCGGCACCGCGGTACTACGCTATGGAATGGCGCGCGAGCTGGTGCTGGGGCTGGAAGTGGTGTTGCCGGATGGCCGCGTGCTGGATGACCTCACCGGCCTGCGCAAGAACAACATGGGCTATGACCTGCGCGATCTGTTCATGGGTGCCGAAGGTACGCTGGGCATCATTACGGCGGCTACCTTGAAACTGTTCCCGCTGCCACGCACGCGCGTGACGGCACTGGTTGCCCTGAATGATCCCGCCGCTGCAGTGAACCTGCTGTCGCATTTACGCAGCAGTAGCAGCGACTCACTGGCGACGTTTGAACTGATGCCGCGCATCGCGCTGGAGCTGGTATTCAAGCACATTCAGAACACCAGCGATCCATTCGATGCCGCACATCCCTGGTACGTGCTGCTCGAAGCCACTTCAGCCCAGGTTGCCGAACATCTGAATGATGAATTCACTGCTGCACTGGACACCGCGCTTGAGCAAGGACTCATTGACGATGCGCTGCTGGCGCAGAACACACAACAACGCGAAGCTTTCTGGCGCATCCGCGAAGCCATTCCCGAAGCCCAGACCCGCGCCGGCGGCAGCATCAAACATGATGTTTCCGTCACCATCAGCGAGCTGCCGCGCTTCATTGCGGAAGGTACGCGGATATGTCAACAGATTGCACCTGAAGGCGTCATGGTGGTGTACGGCCATCTCGGTGACGGCAGCTTGCACTTCAACATCAATGCGCCCGCGAACAGCTCAGAACAGAATGACCGCGCCGCCTTCTTCGCCAAAACCACTGTGCTCAATCACGCCATGCATGAACTGATCGCAACCTATCGCGGCAGCATCAGCGCCGAGCACGGCATCGGCCAGCTCAAGCGCGACGAGCTGGCGCAGTATAAAAACCCGGTGGCCATGCAAGTCATGCGCAACATCAAACAGGCGCTCGACCCACACGGGATCATGAATCCGGGCAAAGTGTTGTAGGCTGTAACTTTCCGACGTCACGCTGCGAACTAAGATCCGTTAACAATGACTGACTCAACCGGGGAACCTGTTATGCGCACACTCATACGCCGCCTGCTGATACTCATCGCCTTACTGCCCATGCTGGCTACCGCTCAAAGCGCCTGGACACCCCCCGGCCCGGCCGTGGGCAGCGCCTTCCCGGATACATTGGCGCTGCATGACCAGAGCGGCAAGCCACAAACACTGAAAGCCCTGCTCGGCAAAAACGGCGCAGCATTGTTCTTCGTACGTTCGGCTGACTGGTGCCCGTGGTGCAAAAAGCAACTGGCTGATGTGAACACCCGCCTGTCCGACTTCACGGCACTGGGCCTGAATGTCGTTTCTGTCAGTCACGACACCGTGCCCCTGATCGCCGCCTTTCACGGCGCGCAAAACATCGGCTACACCATGCTGGCCGACCCGGATGGCGCCGTGGTGGAAAAACTGGGCGTTCGCGATATGCAATATGCGGATGGCAGCAGGGCATTCGGCGTGGCGCGGCCAATGATTTTCATCATCAATCCGCAGCTGAAGATCACGCACAAGTTTGCCGAGGAGAGTTACCGCAACCGGCCGGATCTGAACAAGGTGCTGGCGGAATTGCGCGCCCGCTAGTGGCCTGCTTCCGAAGGCATGAATTGCATGACGCTGCTGCTCAAGCAGCGTCATGTTCTTTCTGCTCCATGGCGTGTTGGAAGTGGCTATGATCCGGCTCACTTGCAACAGGAGCTTGTCATGAGCGATTCACTGTATTCACGTCGTGAACTCATCGGCGGCCTTGCCGCCACCAGCATGGCGGCCACGCAGATTGCCACTGCGGCCGAAACTGCCGCAGCCAGCAGCGCACCGCCCGCGTTTCGCGGCCAGCATGTCATCCAGCCCCTGCCCTTCAATGCCGGCAAGTTGACTGGTCTGTCAGAGAAGCTGCTGGTCTCGCATCACGACAACAACTACGGCGGTGCAGTCAACAATCTGAATCGGGTTGAACAGGAACTGGCGCGTATCAACAAGGATACGCCGGCATTTCTGGTCGGTGGTCTGCGGCAAAGCGAACTCACCTTCCACAATTCCATGACGCTGCATGAAGCCTACTTTGGCAATCTGGGTGGCAGTGGCAAAGCATCGGGCGCGATTGCCACGGCGCTGAGTACCGCCTATGGCAGCCTGGATAACTGGGAGCTGCACTTTCGCAGCATTGGCGCCAGCCTCGGTGGTGGCAGTGGCTGGACCCTGTTGTCGTATGAACTGCTGAGCGGCGAACTGCGTACTTACGGCGCCAACCATCACACCCAGTCGCTGAACACGGCGCTACCGCTGCTGGTGATGGACATGTACGAACATTCCTATCAAATGGATTATGGTTCAGCAGCCGCTCGCTACATTGAGGCGTTCTTCAACAACATCCAGTGGGACGCCGTGAATCAACGCTACGAACAAGCCATGAAGCTGAGGCGTCAATTGACTGCCTGATATTGCCTGCCATCCAGTCCTGAGAACCTGATCAGCGGCGCTTGCTGCCAGCCTTCGCCGCCTTGTCCAGATTTTCCTTTACCCGGAATTTCACCATCCTGGTGATCAAACCAACCGGCAGCGGTTTATCCAGCGGAAACTGCACCGAGCCCTTCGCGCTTTTGTAGACAGACAGTTCATCCTTGAATTGCGCGATGCCTGAAGCACCCGGATAGAATCCAATGTGCTGTTTGAATGCCGCAAAGTGCACCAGATTCCCGTGCAGCTTGAAAGTGGGAATCTGATAGCTGATGGTTTGTTCCGCTTCGGGCGCGGCCTTGCTGATGGTTGATCGAATTTTCTCCAGCAGTGTCCGCACAGCAGGCGGGAAGCTGGCGATGTAACCATCTAACGTCACCCACTGCTTTTTTATCAATTTTCATGTGCTTGCTTGCGTGACAACAGTTTGTATTGAGTTGAGCCTGCGAAGCCCAGCCTGTGATCTGGCAATAGTACATGCCGGGCTTCACTGCGTTCAGCCCAACCCGCCCCATTGCCAAGTTACTCTCCGGCACAGTTGGGTGTACAGGCCTGCACCTCGGCAGCGCGTATGCGCAGGGTTGTAGCGCCATCGTGAAGCAGCGGATGCCCCCTCCCTGCCTTTACACCCGAATATCTGCCTCGGCCAGCTGTGCGCGCGAGGGGTTCGTTTCGTCTTCCTGAAAATTTGTGCGCTGTGGCATCGCCTTTGCACAGTAGGTTCAAGTGATGCAGCGATGCTGCCGATGGCTACAGCATAGAGTCGATCCGGCTTGCCTGTTTGTGCTTGCCTGTTACCGGCTCTGAAACTACAACTTCTGGTCTGACTACTGAACGTGCAGCATGGCTAAAAAAATACCTCCCGGCGTTGGCCCGCAATTCCCGCAAGTGGTGGTGCTGGTGGGCGCGACCGGCGATCTGGCCCGACGCAAGCTGTTGCCGGGTCTGTTCCATCTGGCGAACGCCGGCTTCATTCCGGGTTGCCGCATCATCGGGCTGTCGCTGGACGATCTCAACGCCGAGAGCTTTCGTCAGTTCACCCGCGAAGCGCTCAACGAATTCTTCACCCGCAAGGTCACCGATGCCGACTGGTCGGCCTTTGCTGAAACCCTGGACTATGTGCCGCTATCTGCTGGCGCGGGCGCACTCAAGGCAGCGGTGGATCGCGCTGAACAAAGCATCCATGGCGAATGCCGGCGTCTGCATTACCTGAGCGTGCCGCCCAATGCGGCGCTGTCGGCAGTGCGCATGCTGGGCGAGGCGGGGTTGGTGGAACGCTCGCGCATCATCATGGAAAAACCCTTTGGTACCGATCTGCCCAGCGCCGTCTCGCTGAATCGCCAGTTGCACGAAGTGTTCGCTGAAGAGCAGATTTTTCGCATCGATCACTTTCTGGGCAAGGAACCGGCGCAGAACATCCTCGCATTCCGCTTCGCCAATGGGCTGTTCGAGCCCATCTGGAATCGCAATTTCATCGATCATGTACAGATTGATGTGCCGGAAAAACTCAGTCTGGGCAAACGCGCCGGATTTTATGAAGCCACCGGCGCGTATCGCGACATGGTGGTGACGCATCTGTTCCAGATTCTCGCCTTCATGGGCATGGAAGCGCCGACTGCACTGGAGCCGAAATCGATCAGTGAGGAAAAGAACAAGGTGTTTCGCAGCATGCTGCCCATCAAACCCGGCGATGTGGTGCGTGGCCAGTACACCGGTTATCGCAGCGAGGAGGGCGTACATCCGGAATCGGACACCGAGACCTTCATCGCCATGAAATGCTACATCGACAACTGGCGCTGGGCAGGCGTGCCGTTTTATCTGCGCACCGGCAAGCGTCTCGGCGAAGGCCAGCGCATCATCTCCATCGCCTTTCGCGAACCACCCAAGAGCATGTTCCCGCCCGACTCCGGCGTGGGCGCGCAAGGCCCGGATCATCTGACCTTCGATCTGGCCGATGCTTCGAAGATGTCACTGTCGTTCTATGGCAAACGGCCCGGCCCGGGCATGAAGCTGGACAAGCTCAGCCTGCAATTCGCGATGCACGATACCGCACTGATCGGTGATGTGCTGGAAGCCTATGAACGCCTGATTCTCGACGCCATGCGCGGCGATCACACGTTATTCACCACGGCTGAAGGTATTGAACGTCTGTGGGAAGTTTCGACGCCGTTGCTCGAGATGCCGCCCCCCGTGCGTCCCTATGCACCAGGATCATGGGGACCCAACGCCATTCACCAGCTCATCGCACCGCATGCCTGGCGACTACCGTTCGAGCGGCAGTGGCGTGATCCGAATGCTGCGGGGGCCTGAGCTTGCCCCCTTCCTGTCCTTCCCCCGTCGAACGGGGGAAGGGACGGCATTTCTTTCTCCCTCCCCTGCTTGCGGGGGAGGGCTGGGGTGGGGGCATCCACTACCCGCTATTACGCAGCGCCGTGGCAACCGCATTGATCGACAGCTGGATACCTTCACGCACCCGTGGATCATCTTCACCGGCGCGATGCCGTTTGATCAATTCCACCTGCAACAGGTTCAACGGTTCAATGTACGGCAGGCGCAAACGGATCGACGTATCCAGCGCGGGTTTCTTTTCCAGCAGGCGTGATTGACCGGTGATGCTCAGCAAGCTGTCATGCGTGGTCAGCCATGCGCTGCGAATGCGGCCGAAGATGGCCTGCGACAGGGCTTTGTCCTGCACCAGCGTTGCATAGTGCTGGGCGATGGCCATGTCCGATTTCGCCAGCACCATTTCCAGATTGTCGAGCGTGGTGCGGAAGAACGGCCAGGCTTCGACCATCTCACGCAACAGGCCCTGATCCGCAAAATTGCTCAGCGCCTGCCCGGTGCCATACCAGCCCGGCAACATCACCCGCGCCTGCGCCCAGCTGAATACCCAGGGAATGGCGCGCAGATCTTCAATGCGTGTCGACTTGGTGCGCGCTGCAGGTCGCGAACCAATCTTCAGATCAGCGATTTCCGCAATCGGCGTGATCTGCCGGAAGAACTCCACGAAACCCTCGGTGCCGTAGACCAGTGAACGATAGGTATTGAAGGCATCGGCGGAGATGTGGCTCATCGCTTCGGCAAAGTGCGCTTCACCTGCCGCCGCTGCCGACGGTGTTTCCAGCGACGCCAGCAAGGTCGCGGCACACATGGCTTCGAGGTTGGCAGCAGCATTTTCACGCGTGCCGTACTTGGCCGCGATGACTTCGCCCTGTTCGGTAATGCGGATACGCCCCTGCACCGTACCGCGTGGTTGCGCGCGGATGGCATCAAAGGATGAACCGCCGCCACGTCCCACCGCGCCGCCGCGACCATGGAATATCTGCATTGGCGTGGCCGCTTCGGCAAACACTTTCGCCAGTGCGCGTGTCGCCTGATTCAAACTCCACACTGAAGTCAGATAACCACCATCCTTGTTGGAATCCGAATAACCCACCATGACTTCCTGATAACCATGTTCCGTCGCAATGGCCTTGCCTTCCGGCAGCGCCAGCCACGCACCCATGATCTGCGGTGAGCGTTCCAGATCGCCAATGGTTTCAAACAGCGGCACCGCCATGATGGCGGCGTGCGCTGAGCCCTGTGCGGAGCCGCGATACAGACCGGCTTCCTTGAGCAACACATACACTTCCAGCAGATCAGAAACGCTTTCCGATTTGGAAATGTTGTAGGTGGTGATGCAGCCCGGGCCATACAGTTCATGCGCTTTGGCGGCGGCGTGAATGATGGCCAGCTCTTTCACTGTTTCTTCTGCATAACTGGCATACGGGCTGGCCAGCAGACGCTCACTGGCCAGTTCGCGACGCAGCAAATCAACTCTCGCGGCTTCCTCCAGCACCCGGTAATCCTCCACCACCCCGGCGACCTTGAGCAGATCAGCCACCACCCGTTCATGCACATCGGCATTCTGGCGCAGATCCAGCGTGGCCAGATGGAAGCCGAACGTTTCCACGGCACGGATCAATCGACCCAGTGCGCCGCCACTGGCCAGCAGCTTTGCGCCCGGCGGATTCAGCGCATGCGCAATGGTGACCAGATCCGCGCGCAGCTGCTCGGGACTCGCATAAGGCTCGGCGCTCACCGAGGCCGGTCGCGGTGGCGCACGTCCGGTCAGTTTCTGATAGGTCGTCGCCGTGCGCGCATAGATGCCGGTAATCGAGCGGCGGAACGGCTCATCACTGCGCGCCGAATAGTTGTCGCCACTTCGCTCCGCCAACGCCATCAGTTCCGCCGTGGGCTGCGCCAGCTCGCTGGAAATCGACAACTCCTTGCCCAGTGCATGCAACTTGACCAGGTAGTCGGCCAGCACCGTCTCGGCGCCACGACTCAGCGCCCCCTGCAGCGATGCCGCGATGACATTGGGATTGCCATCACGGTCGCCACCAATCCAGCTGCCCAGTCGCAGGAAACTGCGTGGCCGATGTCCCAGCGCGCGCTCCCAGCGTGAATACAGCGCCGGCAAGGTGGGCAGGAATACATCGCGCAGATACGCCTGTGCGGTCGCCACTTCATCGGCCACATACAGACGTTCGCGACGCAATGGCCGCGTCTGCCACAACAGGGCGATCTGCCGCACGATAGCCTGTTCGATGACATCGCCATCCAGCGTTTCGCTTTGCCCCGCATCGCGCATCAACATCAGCTCGGCAATGCGGGTGCGATGATCAATCATGCTCTTGCGCATGACTTCGGTGGGATGCGCCGTCAACACCGGCACCACCAGTGCACGATCCAGCAAGGCGTTCACTTGCGCACGGTCAACGCCCTGTTTTTCCAGCGCAGCCAGCGTCGTGACCATGTCATCACCCGCCTCATGCGTCACGCCCTGGCGATCTTCCGCCAGATTGGCCAGCATGGAAAACAGCATGAAGCTGCGCACGAACGCCAGCGTTTCATCCTGGCTCAGTGCATCCAGCCCAAGATTCAGCGCCTGGGTATCGGCAATGCCCCGATGCCGGTTTACCGACGCAGCGCGGATACGCTCGATACGCTGGAACAGCTCCTCACCGCCATAACCGCGAATGACATCGCCGAGCAACCGGCCCAGGTAACGAATGTCGGAGTTCTGCGTAATCGGTAGTGGGGGTACGGCTGACATATGCAACAAAAATGCTCAGTGAATTAAAGGAAGCGCGCAAGGATGGGGCGATGACAGGATTTTCATGCCCACATCGCCAACATGATTACCAATGTGCAAGTTACTGGCCAACGCAATGGCTATGCCCCACGGGAATGTCGCGCCACGTGTCGGCGTAGCACGCTATCCATGCGTGATTGCCAGCCTTCGCCTGTCGACTTGAAGTAGGTCACTACCTCGGGACTGTAGCGAACCGACACCAGCAATTTCTTGTTTTCGGACTTGGGCCGTCCGCGCAGCGCCTGCATGGGCACCATGGACTTTAGCTGCTTCGAGGAAAGCGGTTTCGCATCGGGGTCAGTTTTTGCTGCCGCAGTGATTGCCCGATCTTCTTTCGGAGTCGGCATCACGATCGCAGGGCGTTTAGATACTCTGGACATAGTGTTTCACCTCGCGACGATTGGCCCGGCGAAGGCTGATGATCCTGCGCGCCCTGCCACGCTCGACATAGGCCACGTAGTACAGGATTTCAGTCTTCGGTGCGAGCGCGATCATGCGTACCTCACCATACTCAAATCGACCATCGATCCAGACCAGCGCAGCTTGCCAGTCGAGCTCACTTGCCAAAGCCAGCGAAACACCATGCTTCGCCATATTGGCACCATCCTTGGCCGGATCGAACTCGATTTCCATAATTTACTGTAGCTACATTAAATACCAGCGTCAACCGTGAAGTGCGATCAAGCTGCAGGGAGCCCCGAGCGCAACGAGCCACGCCGGATCAGACGCATGCGTAGAGAGAAGGGACAATAAAGGCGCGTTGGGAATGCGTACGAACTGATCGTGAGGGCACGGCCTACCGTTGTCGCCAACCCTCTAACTCCCCACCACACCCCCTCCTTCCTTGCGAACCGCAATCACGCTCGCGCGCGGCAATGAATCACCCCCATCGGGCCAGTGACTTTCCGGTTTATCTACCGTGCCGCTTTCACCGGGATGCTGCACGCTGAGGAACAGGGTTTCGTTATCAGGCGTGAACACGCAGCCGCAAATCTCGGCATCAACCGGGCCGCTCATGAACTGTTTGAGCAGGCCGCGTTCGGCTCCGGAAGTTGCACAGACGAAGCAACCATTGTTGTTGCCGGTGGGCTGCGCGCCATCGGTGACGATCCACAGGTTACCTGCGGCATCGAAGCCGATGTTGTCAGGTGAGCCGAAGGCACTTAATGCTTTACCATCACGCTGGCCGGCGAAGTAGGAGTGTTTACTGCTGATCTCGCCGGGCCTGAGCGCGGCCTGTTGCGACAGCAAGCCGCCATTGGCCGGATCGCCACCCATGAGCAGCACTTCCCAGCGAAATTTACGGGCGGTGTGGTCGTTGCCGTCTTCGCTGAGTTCGATGATATGTCCGTGCAGATTGTTGCCACGCGGATTGGCGGCATTGGGACCGAGATCAATCTGGCGATTGCCATAACTGCCGGTGCGCGCGACATCGGTACGTGAATCATTGCGCGTACAGACGATGTACACCTTGCCTGTGAGCGGATTCGGCTCCACGTCTTCGGGACGATCCATCATGGTTGCGCCCAGCAGGTCTGCTGCGGCGCGCGTCTTGATCAGTACTTCGGCCTGATTGCGAAAACCATTACTCTCATTCAACGGCCCTTGCGGGTCATACACCAGTGGCAACCATTCACCCACGCCATTGGCATCGAAACGCGCCACATACAACACGCCGTCATCCAGCAAATCCCGGTTGGCCTGCGGCCGCCTGGCATCAAAGCGTTGGTTGCTGACGAACTTGTACACGTACTCGAACTTGTCATCGTCGCCCATGTACACGGCCAGCTGACCATTGGCGGCAATGAACGGACTGGCGGCTTCATGCGCAAAACGACCCAGCGCAGTGCGCTTGACCGGCGTTTTTTTCGCGTCCAGTGGATCCACTTCCACAATCCAGCCATGACGAAACGGCTCATTGGGTTCAGCGCCCAGATCAAAGCGTTTGTCGAGCACATCCCAGCCATAAGGCGATACATCCGACCACATTCGCCAGCGGCGATGCGCCAGCTTGACCGCCACGGGCACAGCCGCATCCGCATTCAGCGCCTTGAAGTTGCCAAAGTAATCCTGGATGTTTTCTTCAGCGGACAGATACGTGCCCCAGGGCGTGCGGCCACCGGCGCAATTACCGAAGGTGCCCAGCGCCCGGGTGCCGGTGGGGTCCGCCTGCGTTTTCATCCACGCATAAGCCCGCGCCGGACCCTTGATCTCGAACGGCGTATCCGCGGTGATGCGGCGGTTGTACTTCGACGCCTTGCGGTAACTCCACTTGCCATTGGTCTTGATCACTTCCACCACTGAAATGCCATGCGCCGCCTTGCTCATGGCCACAATGCCCGGATACTGCGTGATCTGTTCGCGTACATGACGCGGGTCGGTGCCGAATACCTGCCGGCGACCGGGATACATCAACCAGTCGTTGGTGTATTCATTGTTCACGCACAGCACGCCCTGCGTACTCTTCGCGCCCGTATTCAACTGGAAGAACTGGATGGCATCGCAGTTGGAACCAAACTGCCGCAACTGCTGCTGTGCCGCCTGCGGCTTGAACAGACTGCCATGGGGAATCGCTGCTGTATCCAGGTTCGGTACAGTGGCGCTCAGGCTGTCGCCCCAGCGGATCACCACATCATGGGCATAGCCCGACGGCAGAATGACCTTGTCTTCCTTGTTGCCAACGATGGCCCTGAAGCTCAGCCCCGCAGCCGCCGCATTGGCCGACCAGGATGCAAACGGCAAGACCGTAGCCAGCAACGCCGACTGCAACACCTCGCGCCGGTTCAGACGCTGCTCGATGATGGAACCGATGTAGGGATTGGTCATGGCAGTCAGGACGAATTTTCCGGGGCGGTCATCATTGTATGCCTGCATGATGACAGGGTATGGCGAGCCGCATCCCTATGTTGTATTTTCGGGCCAAAGACGGGGAGAGTTGCCGTGATGTAAAGATCGGGCATACCATCTGATGCAACGCTGCGCGGAGCTCATCATGTCTTTCCGGTCTCGTATCTGCATTTCACTCACCGCCCTGCTGGCCATCGCCGCGAACGGAGCCGCCGACAACAGCGCGCTGCAAAAGGAAACGACTGAGATCAACCAGTGGCGCGCGCAACGCCTCGCCAGCCTGACCAGCGAAAATGGCTGGCCGACGCTGGCAGGGTTGTACTGGCTGCAACAAGGCGACAACAGCTTTAGTCGCACACGCAGCAATCAACTATCTGGCAATCAACTCATCCTCGATCACCCAGCGATCGGTAATCGCCTGGGAGTTTTTTCCCTGCACAACGACAAGGTCAGTTTCAAGGCCGATGCCGGTGCGAAAGTCACTCACGAAGACCAAGCCGTCACAACCCTTGACCTGGTTACTGATGCGGACGGCGAACCCACCACGCTCGCCACCGGATCGTTACGTATCTTTGCCATCCAGCGCGCCGGCAACATCGGCTTGCGCGTGCGCGATGTAGCCAGCCCGGCGCGTACCGCATTCAAGGGCTTGCAGTATTTTCCGGTCAGCATGGACTGGGTGATCGATGCCCGCTTTGAAGCGTATAAACCACATCGGCGCATGGCCATCGTGAACATCGTGGGCATGACCGAGCAACTCGCTTCGCCCGGCGCATTGCTATTCAATCGTAACGGCAAACAGTTTCGTCTGGAAACGCTGCTGGAGTCGCCCACCGACACCGAACTATTTGTGATGTTTGCTGACCAGACCAGTGGCCGCGCAACTTACGGCGCCGGTCGTTATCTGTATGTGCCTTTGCCCGTCGCCGGACATGCGACGCTGGATTTCAACCGGGCCTACAATCCGCCGTGTGCGTTCACGGAATTCGCCACCTGCCCATTGCCACCCCGACAGAACCGGTTGCAGCTGGCCGTGACTGCGGGTGAAAAGAAATATCCCGGGAATTAGGGTCTGTTATTTCGAGCTTGATTGCTCGCTGGATGCCGACTCGTTGCCGGATGCAGGCACAACGGAAATCGCAAACGGCTTGTCTGAACCGGCGGTTCCCGGCGGAGGTGCGGGCCCGGAAACAGATCCGGGCGCGGGCGCAGTACGGTTACTGATACTGCCCGGATACCAGATATCCATGATCCGGTGCATGCCGGTTACCACGAAATTCACCGATATCAGGAATCCGGCTGCCGCCACCAGCACCAGTGCGATTATCAGCACGCGCCGCTGCATCGACACGGGTGGACGTGAGGCTTCCTGCTCAATGGCCGCAACGCCCGCGCACGAATGGCTTTTTCAACTGCGCTGGTTTCAGACGCGGGACTGGCAACGACTGCTGGTTGTTCTGACACGGAGTTCATGCATCACACAATGACATTGCCCGACTTTGCTGGCAACCGCAGCGCTGGTGATTGACGCGGCTGGTATTAACCCGGACAAATGCATCTACTGCGTCTTGACTCTCGCGTAGGGGCGGTTCGTGAACCGCCCTGCTGAGTTAGAACAAGAAGGCGGTTCACGAACCGCCCCTACGCGAGAGATCAGATGAATTTTCCGCAGGGCCAATAACCGAACTTAAGGCGTCGGCCGCATCGCAGTGAGCGCATCCCGAATGGCCCGCTGCCGGGTTGCCGGATCGGTCAGTCCAGCAGGATCGGCGCTGGCCAGCTTGCCAGCCTGCGCAAACAGCGGTTCATACATCTGCAATTGATCAACATGACCACGCAGCTTCACGGTGGTATCGCGTGCGAACCAGTTGCGCCATTCGTCACGCACTTCATTCCAGAAACCCCGTGTCTTGTCGTAGTAGTCATCTGCTGCAGCGAAGCTGAAGTCCTTGATGCGCTGGTAACGCGCCACGCCATACTCTCGTGCGATGTAGGCAGGCTGCAAGCTGCTGGCAAGCCGCGCTTTGAGATTGTTTTCTTCCTGCACCCAGCCGGTCGCTGTAATGGTGTGGCGATTGCTGCCGATCAGCAGATCGTAATCCTTGCGCACACTCCACTCGCGACGCGGCAACGGCCGCCAGGTCTCGGCGCTGATCCAGCTGGAGAACGTCATTTCATGTTGCCATGTTCCCAAGCTGGCATAGCGCGGCGACTCATCCACCTGGTATACGGTTTGCAGCCAACGCCCCTTGCCTTCACTGCTGCTCAGCAGGCGCCGTTGCCAGGTCGCATTGCCGCGATATTCAACAATGGCTTCGGGTTCGTACTGCCAGTCCTGTCGCCAGTGCTTGGTCACCATGGGCTCGCTGATGGAACCGTCCTGCTTCTGAATGCGCATCTCCAGAATATGCACCAGGCTGATGCTGCGCCCGGTATCGCTGTCCACATAGACTTTTTCCGTACCCCAGGACTGATAGGGCCGCTGTGACGCAGCGCTGCTGCCGAAGTCCAGCACTTCGAGAAAGTCGAATGTGGATCGGTAGGTACCGGCCATCGCCAGAATGGCGTGGCGATCGCGTTCGAACTGACTGAGCCCGGCGGACTGCAAAACCTGCCATTGTGCGGACGCCGCTGTATCCAGCGTGACTGGCGCACCGCGTGATGTGCCGCCGCGTGGCGCGGGCTGATCGGTCTCGATCGGCCACGCAAAGGTATAGCGCACTGCCGATTGCGCATGCGCACTCGCAAGCCACCCGGACAACAACATCAGAAACAGTAATCTGAACACCATGATCTCTCGCAACCACCCTGCTGCTTTGTACGCCAGTGCGCACAGGCCAGACAATAGGCCTGCTAAAGAATTTCACAGCGAGTAATTGTCAATGCGGCTTTGAACTCAACATCCCATGATGTCCGTGATGCCCGAAATAAGTGGGTGGCCATGAACCGGGGATGGGGTTGTCTTTTTCTCGCGCCATACTCAGCCCGGCCTGCCCGATGACTCGCATCATCGTCAGTATCGCAGCCGCGCCGATACGGGCGGCAGCAGGAGACATCAACTTTCTCAGACGCATCAGCACCAGAGACTCTGACTCATAATCATGCGTAACCAGCGCCATCACTGCCAGCAGTTCACCTTCATCCTTGCCAAGACGCAGGCAGCGCACACAACGGATATCCGGCAAACGACAAGTACTGGCGAACAGACTGGTCATCAGCTGGGCAAAAGGCTCCAGCGCGGGACGAATGCCTGCTTGATCAAATACACGCTCCAGATGACACCACACCGACTGCGGCTCATCGTGATAAGCCGCCCAGGCACGGATCGACCACAACAGGGTGCGCTCCAGCGCGGGCAACTCCAGCACCGAGCTGTTTCTGGCGACCGGTCCACAACCTTGCGAACGTAGCGGGCTATCCATGCAGCACGCTCAGATTTACCGCGTGTGCAGCTTCGGGAGGTACGGGATTGGCCTGTACCGCATCACTCATGCGCATCAGGATACTGGCGGTGCGTGGCGCGCCTTCATCACACAGAATGCGATTGACCGCCAGATTCAGCAGCGCATTGCCCAGATAAGTTCGCTCCGCAACAGGCACGGTACGCAACGCAGACTGAATGCGCTGCATGACCGCTTGCAATTGCGCCAGTTGCAGATCGTGGCCACTACCGTCGACTACGCGAGTGATGCACTGTGAATCCTGATCACACATGAATTGCTCCAGCCTGAAGAGGCAGTGAGTGGCTGGCTGTCCTGTATCACGAGGATGGCTGGCTGGAGGAGTGAACGCGGCTCTTACTTGGTCAACAGCAGTTTGTTGGCCTGAGTAATACGCAACCGATAGGTAAAACCGGCGTGCTCGATCAGCACTTCCTTGGCAATCCCGAACAGCTGCCGCGCCTGCAGCACCGGCGTTCGGGGCAACTGATGTGACGAATGAGACGCCGCTGTGGGCGTTTCGGCCTGTACAGCAACTTCGGCATTGGTCGGGAGGTCGAGCTTCATGGACAAATGATAATGATTCTTATTTGTATTGCAAGCGGTATCTCGCCAAACCGGCCAGCCGCTTTACTTCAGGGGCGATCCGGCGCCTGTAGCCGATAACCGATGCCCTGCTCATTGGCGATGAAGCGGGGATGGGCCGGGTCGTCGCCCAGCTTGGCGCGCAGGGCGGAAATGTAGATGCGCAGGTACTGCACATCTTCCCGATGCGACGGCCCCCACACCGCTTCCAGCAATTGCCGGTGGGTGCAGACTCGTCCGGCCGAGCGCGCCAGCGCCAGCAGCAGATCAAATTCTTTCCTGGGCAGATGCAGCAACTCACCCGCCAGCCGGACTTCATGAGCCGGCACATCAATATGCAGGTCACCCACCTCGATCTTCGGCAAGGTGGCGATGGCCGAGTTGATACGCAGACAGGCGCGAATGCGCGCCAGCAACTCGGCGGTGCTGAACGGCTTTTGCACGTAATCGTTCGCACCCGCATCCAGCGCAGTCACCTTGTCGGCATCTTCGCCGCGCACCGACAGCACGATGATGGGCACCGGTGAATTTTTGCGCAGCGTGCGGATCACTTCGTGGCCACTGATATCCGGCAAGCCCAGGTCCAGCAGAATCAGTTCAGGCTGCTTGTGCGCATACACCTGCAAGGCTTCTTTGCCCGAGGCTGCCAGCAATACTTCGTAGCCCGCTGCGCGCAGACTGATATCGAGGAAGCGACGGATCTGCTCCTCGTCATCCACAATCAATACACGCGCCAGACCACTCATTGGCCACTCATTCGCGTAACTCCGGATGTAATGCAGATACTTCAGCCGGCAGATCGATGAGAAAGCGCGTGCCCTTGCCCTGCTGGCCTTCGTGTACGGTAATCGTGCCCCCCATGGCTTCGACAAAACCCTTGCAGATTGCCAGACCCAGGCCACTGCCTGCCACGCCACTGTCGCGTCGCGCAGCGCGAAAAAAGAAATCGAAGATATGCGCACGATCTGCCGGATCAATACCCGGCCCCTGATCAACGATGGCGATCTGTACCCGTCCGGCGCGCTGCGCGGTGGTCACCAGGATCGGCGTATCAGCCGGTGCATATTTCAAGGCATTTTCCAGCAGGTTGATCACGGTCTGTTCCAGCAAGGCGCGGTCAGCCCGCACGGCAGGCAGCGTTGACTGCATATCAAGCTTCACCCGCGTCTGCGCTGGATGACCCAGACGTTGCACCGCGCCCTGCAGCACTTCATCCACGGCAACCGCACTGAGCTGCAGCGCCGCGCCACCCTGTGACAGGCGCGTGGCATCCAGCAAGTTCTGTATCAGACGGTTCAGGCGTTCGGCTTCCAGTAATGCGGTATTCATCAGCTGTGTATTGTCAGCCGCATCAAGTTGTCCGGCCAGTTCACGCATCGCACTCAACGAACCGATCACCGACACCAGCGGCGTGCGCAGGTCATGTGACACCGATGCCAGCAGCGCGGAACGCAAACTCTCGGCAGTGCGCTGCACCTTGGCGTCTTCGGCATGTTTGAGCAGCACAAAGCGCTGCCAGGCCGTGGCGATCTGCGCTTGCAGGGAATGCAGCAAGCGACGCGCGTCGGCACTGTGCACATCCGCGCCAACACGTGACTGTAGCGCCAAAACACCCAGCGCCTGCTCACCGTTGAGCAGGGGCATGAACATCCAGTCCGCTGCCGGCAGCGTCGAAGTACCCGCCCCCGCCAGCTCGTGATGTTCGGCAGCCCAGTTGGCTGCGGCCAGATCGGTATCGCGAAAACCGGCGCTGCGCTGCAAGTCACCCGGCATCAACACCCGTCCATCGCTGCCGCAGACCAGCACCAGACATTGCACGCCGAGAATGTCCTCCACACCACGCGCCGCCGCTTGCCGCAGATCGGTCTCATTGATGGCGGTGGCCAGGCGTCGCGCAAAATCGAACAACATGGCGGTGCGCAGGGAATTCAAGCGCGCATCCACGGCCTGCCGCTGCAAGCGGCCTGACAGCAGGCCGACGGCAATACCCACCATCAGAAATACCAGCAGCGTACGCACATCAGAACCGTCGGCAATCTGTAGCGTGTAACGCGGCTCGGTAAAGAAAAAATTGTAGGCGAGAAATCCCAGCGCGCACGACAGCAAGGCCGAATTCAATCCACCAAATACGCCTGCCGCAACAATGCCCAGCAGAAACACGGCGGACAGATCGTCCACCGCCACCCACTGCTGAACCAGCGCCGCCAGCACGGTACTCACGGCCGAAAAGCCAATGGCACAGGCCAGCGCCCGATCAGAAACACGCCACCAGTCACGCGAGGACAGCAAGCCATGCCTGATCTGTTTGCGTGTTGTTACATTTTCTGTCGCCACCACCGTGACTTCAAAATCAGCGGCATTGGCCAGCAGCCATTGCGCCAATGAGCGTTGCCACGGCCAGCGCTGACCGCGCGATCTGCCAATGACGATCTGCGCTGCATTGCAGGCACGCGCATAGTCGAGCACCCCCGTACCGATACGGTCAGCAGTAATGCTGGCGCTTTCGGCGCCCAGCTCGGCGGCCAGCGCCAGATTGTTTTCCAGTTGCTCCTGACCGGCATGGTATTGCTGCGCACCCAGGGTCTGCACATGCAGCGCAGTCCACGGCAAGTGCCGCTGTTCAGCAAGACGCCTGGCGCTGCGCAGCAAGTCTTCGCTGGCCTGTGTAGCGTCGATGCACACCAGCAGACGGCCGCGTGTCGGCCAGGGCTGGGCAATGCCATGCGCTTTCTTGAAGTTACTGAGATCATCATCCACATGCTCTGCGGCGGCTCGCAGCGCCAGTTCACGCAACGCCAGCAGGTTGCCACGCGTGAAGAAATTCTCCAGCGCGCGTTGTGCCTGCACCGGGATATACACCTTGCCCTGACGCAGACGCTCCATCAAATCATCCGGTGGCAGATCGATCAACTCGATGTCAGTGGCCAGATCCAGCACTGAATCGGGCACCGTCTCGCGCACTTCCACACCGGTAATGCGCTGCACCAGATCGTTGTAGCTTTCCAGATGCTGCACATTGAGCGTGGTGTACACATCAATACCCGCATCCAGCAACTCCTGCACATCCTGATGCCGCTTGGCATGCCGTGAGCCGGGTGCATTGGTATGCGCCAGTTCGTCCACCAGCACCAGTTGCGGATGACGCGCGAGTATCGCGTCCAGATCCAGCTCATCCAGCACGCGGCCGCGATGCTCCTGGGTGCGCCGTAGCAGCTGCGGCAAGTCATGCACCAGCGCCAGGGTTTCCTGACGGCCGTGGGTTTCAACGATGCCGATGACCACATCGACGCCTTCCGCTTTCTTGCGGCGCGCCTGGGTCAGCATTTCAAAGGTCTTGCCAACCCCGGGCGCCGCACCCAGAAAAATTTTCAGGCGACCGCGTTCACTGCGCTGCGTTTCAGCCAGCAAGGCATCGGCAGACGGGCGGGTGGGGTTGGCGTTAGACACGTTATGAATAGTAGTAGGTTGGGCTGAGTCCGCGAAGCCCAACTTCTGCTTCGCGATTAAAGAAGAACTGTTGGGCTTCGCGGACTCAGCCCAACCTACTCGTCCAGCGCCAGGTTCAACTCCAGCACGTTGACACGCGGTTCACCGAGAAAGCCCAGAATGCGACCTTCGGTGTGCGCACCAACCAGCGTACGCAACTGGTCGGGCGCAATTCCGCGCACTCGCGCCACGCGTTGCAACTGGTACAAAGCCGCCGCCACACTGATATGCGGATCCAGACCACTGGCAGAAGCGGTGACCATATCCACCGGCACCGGCAAGGTATTGAGCGGGTCAGCAACCTTGAGCGCAGCCATGCGTTGTGTGACCGCTTCTCTCAGCGCCGGATTAAGTGGCCCCAGATTGGAACCGCCGGACGCCGTTGCGTTGTAGGGATAACCACCCGTGGCGGAAGGACGACTCCAGAAATAGCCGGGATCAGTGAACTGCTGACCAATCAAACTTGAGCCCATGACCTTGTCGCCCCTGACGATCAGGCTGCCAGCGGCTTTGGCTGGAAACAACAATTGAGCAAAACCCGTGACCACCAGCGGATACACACCGCCGGTGAGCAACGTAAGACCAAGCAGCATGGCCAGCGCGGGACGAATTACATTACGCATTTAAACCTCTTTCCTCTTCAGGGCGATTCGTGAACCGCCCTCTTTGCATTTGCATCATGAACGGCGATTCACGAATCGCCCCTACGCCCAAAACGCCAGACTCAAAATCACATCAATCAGCTTGATGCCCACAAATGGCACGATGATGCCGCCCAGCCCATACACCAGCAGATTGCGACGCAACAACACCGCCGCACCCAGCGCGCGATACTTCACGCCCTTCAAGGCCAGCGGAATCAGCGCCACGATGATCAAGGCATTGAAGATCACCGCCGACAGGATCGCCGAGTCGGGACTGGTCAGGCCCATCACGTTGAGCGCATTGAGCTGCGGATAAGTAGTGGCAAACGCAGCCGGAATAATCGCGAAATACTTGGCGATGTCATTGGCGATGCTGAACGTGGTCAATGAGCCACGCGTCATCAACATCTGTTTGCCGGTCTCCACCACTTCAATCAGCTTGGTGGGATTGGAGTCCAGATCCACCATGTTGCCGGCTTCTTTGGCCGCTTGGGTACCACTGTTCATGGCCACCGCCACATCGGCTTGCGCCAGTGCCGGCGCATCGTTGGTGCCATCGCCGGTCATGGCCACCAGCCGGCCTTGCGCCTGATGTTCGCGAATCAGCTTGAGTTTCATTTCCGGCGTGGCTTCGGCGAGAAAATCATCCACGCCGGCTTCAGCGGCAATGGCCGCTGCGGTCAGAGCATTGTCGCCGGTGATCATCACCGTCTTGATACCCATGCGACGCAGTTCGGCGAACCGTTCCTTGATGCCACCCTTGACGATGTCCTTGAGTTCAATCACGCCCAGCACTCGCGCGTCATCACTCACCACCAGCGGTGTGCTACCGCGGCGCGCCACCTGGTTAATGCTGTCTTGCAAGTCCTGCGGCATGGCTTGGCCCAGCGCTTCCACATGTCTGGCAATTGCATCGGCAGCACCCTTACGAATAGAGCGCACTCCACCGGCTTGAGGCAGATCCACACCACTCATGCGTGTATGCGCCGAGAAGGCAATAAAAGTTACGCCGTCAGTGGTGTGTTCACGCAGGTTAAAGCGTTGCTTGGCCAATATGACAATGCTGCGGCCTTCCGGCGTTTCATCGGCCAGCGAAGCCAACTGCGCAGCTTCGGCCAGTTCCTGTTCGCTGACGCCTGGCGCGGGAATGAAGGTGGCCGCCTGACGATTGCCCAGCGTAATGGTGCCGGTCTTATCGAGCAGCAACACATCGACATCGCCCGCAGCTTCCACGGCGCGACCGGAAGTGGCAATCACATTGGCCTGCATCATGCGGCTCATTCCCGCCACGCCGATGGCGGACAACAAACCGCCAATGGTGGTGGGGATCAGACACACCAGCAACGCAATCAACGCCGTCAGTGTCACCGGTGAACCCAGCCTGTGTCACGGCACGCTATACAACGAGAATGGCAGCAACGTCACCGTGGCCAGCAGAAACACCAGCGTCAATGCCACCAGCAGAATGGTCAGTGCAATTTCATTGGGCGTTTTCTGTCGCTTGGCGCTTTCCACCATGGCAATCATGCGGTCAATGAAAGTCTCGCCGGGATTGACGCTGACTTTCACCACGATCCAGTCGGACAACACCCGCGTGCCACCCGTCACCGCAGAAAAATCACCGCCGGATTCACGAATCACCGGCGCCGATTCGCCGGTGATGGCGCTTTCATCGACTGACGCTGCGCCTTCGATGACGACGCCATCGGCAGGGATAATGTCTCCCGCTTCCACCAGCACACAGTCGTCGCGACGCAACTCGGTGGCCGGAATCCGATCCGGCAGGCTGCGCTTTTTCGGGTTGATCAGGAACTTGGCTTGCACGGTCTGCTTCAAGCCCCGCAAGGCGGCGGCCTGCGCCTTGCTGCGTCCTTCGGCCATGGCTTCAGCGAAATTGGCGAACAGCACGGTGAACCACAACCACAGGGCAATGCCGAGAACGAAGCCGGGCGCGGTATCGGTTGGGCCACGCAATGCCTGCACCCACAGCACGGTAGTCAGCACACTGCCGATGAACACCACAAACATCACCGGATTGCGCCACTGCACACGCGGATCCAGCTTGCGTAATGCATCCAACATCGCCGGTAACAGCAGTGATTTATCAAGCATGGAAAGTTGTTTTTTGCTCATGGCATCAACCAATCATCATCAAATGCTCAACTATCGGCCCCAGCGCCAGCACCGGCACATAGGTCAGCAATCCCAGCAGCAGCACTACACCCACCAGCAACACCACGAACAGCGGGCCATACGTGGGCAGGGTGCCGCTGGTGACCGGCGCGCGTTTTTTTGCGGCCAGTGAACCGGCAATGGCCAGTACCGGCACGATCACCCAGAATCGGCCCAGCCACATCACCACTGCCAATGCGGTGTTATAAAAAAGGGTGTTCGCCGATAGCCCCGCAAAGGCGCTGCCGTTGTTGTTACCCGCCGAGGTAAATGCGTAAAGAATTTCGGAGAACCCATGCGCGCCGGGATTCGCTACACCGGCACGGCCCGCTTCAGTCATCACTGCGATGGCGGTTCCCACCAATACCAGCAGCGGCGTGACCAGGATGGCGATGGACACCATCTTCATGTCAAAGGCTTCAATCTTCTTGCCGAGATACTCGGGCGTGCGGCCAATCATCAAGCCGGAAATGAACACGGCGAGAATGGCGAACAGCAGCATGCAGTACAGGCCAGTGCCGACGCCGCCCGGCGCCACCTCACCCAGTTGCATCATCACCAGCGGCGCCAGTCCACCCAGCGGCGTGAAGGAGTCGTGCATGCTGTTGACTGCGCCGGTCGAAGTACCGGTGGTGAGGGTGGCAAACAGTGCTGAAGTACCCGCGCCAAAACGTACTTCCTTGCCTTCCATATTGCCGCCGCCCTGCGTGCTGCTGCTCGACTGATCTGCGCCCAGTTGCGTCAGTACTGGATTACCTTGTTGCTCGCTGTACTCGGCCAGCATCAACATTGAACCCAGCAATAACAGCATGGCGATCAGCACGGCCCAACCCTGGCGGGTATCACCTGCCAGCTTGCCGAAGGTATAAGTCAGCGCGAACGGGATCAGCAGGATGGCGAACATCTCCAGAAAATTGCTGATCGCATTCGGATTCTCGAACGGGTGCGCAGAGTTGGCATTCATGAAGCCACCACCATTGGTGCCCAGTTCCTTGATGGCTTCCTGCGAAGCCACCGGACCCATAGGCAGGGTTTGCGTAGCCTGTGTTGATGTTAATTGTGTCAGCGACTCAACAATCTGCACTTCCTTGTAAGCATCAAAATTCTGGATCACGCCAGTGGCCGCCAGCGCAATGGCCAGCAGCAGTGACAAGGGCAACAGCACATACAGTGTGCCGCGCAGCAGATCCACCCAGAAATTGCCGATGGTGGCGACGCCATGCCGCACCAGACCACGGATCAATGCAATGGCCACCGCCATGCCGGTGGCAGCGGAAACAAAGTTCTGCACGGCCAGCGCTGACATCTGGGTGAAATAACTCAGCGTGGACTCACCCGCGTATCCCTGCCAGTTGGTGTTGGTCACAAAACTGATGGCGGTATTGAATGCAGAGTCGGTGCTGACATTGGCCAAAAACTGTGGATTGAGTGGCAACCACCCCTGCAAGCGCTGCATCAAGTACACCACCAGCACACCCAGCGCACTGAATACCAGCACCGCTATCGCATACTGCGGCCAGGCCATTTCGCGGCGCGCATCAATGCCGGCAAAGCGATAAATGGCGTTCTCCAGCGGAGCACCCAGGCGTACTGCCAGACTATCCTCACCATTCATCACCGACGCGATGTAACTGCCCAGCGGCTTGACACTGAGCAACAACAGTGCGAACAGCACCAGTGTCAACCAGGTTGCGGCAGCCATCAAAAACGCTCCGCTTTCAACAAGGCGTACAGCAGATAGACCAGCAAGCCCAGCGCCAGCACCAGGCAAAAACCGTACATACCGCTCATGGACGATCTGCCGAGGTACGCTTGCCCAGCTTCGCCAGTAGCTGCACCAGTGCGTAACTGGCTGCAAACAGGATCAACAGCAGGCCCGGAAACACAACGTTCATCTGAATCACCTCGCTTATGGGGTGATTCATCGTAGGTACGCGAGGCGTAAAAAATCTGCTAAAAATTCCGGGGCATTGATTTGTCAGGCATTGACCGGCACGGTCCCCTCTGTATGCGCAGGAGGGGCGTGCGTGTCTATCCCAGCCGGATCCAGGTGGTCTTCAACTCCGTGTACTTGTCAAAGGCATGCAGCGACTTGTCGCGGCCATTGCCGGATTGCTTGTAGCCGCCGAAGGGCACGGTGATGTCGTCATCGTCATAACTGTTCACGTACACCATGCCGGCGTGTAATGCGCGTGACATGCGATGCGCGGTATTCAGATCACGCGTCCACACCGCCGCCGCCAGGCCATAAGGCACGTCATTGGCAATGCGCACGGCTTCCGCTTCATCCTTGAAGCTGATGATGGACAACACCGGGCCGAAGATTTCTTCCTGGGCAATTTTCATGTGTGACTGCACGTTGGTGAACAAGGTGGGTTGCAGGTAGTAACCACCGCTGGCTTGCCGCACACGTTCACCACCGGAGTAAATACGCGCACCTTCGGCGCGACCCGCTTCGACATAGCCCATGACGCGCTCCAGTTGTGGCGCATCCACCAGTGCACCCAGTCGGGTTGCATACGACAGCGGATCACCGGGCTGGTATACCTGCGCGAAGTGCGCCACGCGCTCGATGAAAACATCCTTGATGGATTCATGCACCAGCAGTCGCGAACCGGCGGTACACATTTCGCCCTGATTGAAACAGATGGCTGCGGCCGCGGCCTCAGCCGCCTGCTCCAGATCCGGCGCATCGGCCATGACAATGTTCGGTGACTTGCCGCCACACTCCAGCCACACCCGTTTCAGGTTGGACTGACCGGCATACTGCATCATCAGCTTGCCGGTGGCGGTGGAGCCGGTGAAGCCAATGCAATCCACATCCCCGTGCAGGGCCAGCGCCTTGCCGGCGGTATGCCCATAGCCGGGCACCACATTGAATACGCCATCGGGAATACCCGCCTGTGTGGCCAGTTCGGCAATACGCAGGGCACTCAATGGCGATTTCTCCGAAGGCTTGATGATGATGGAATTGCCCACTGCCAGCGCCGGAGCAAACTTCCATGCCGCCATGATCAGTGGGAAATTCCACGGCACAATCGCGCCCACCACGCCGATGGGCTCGCGCGTGATGGTGGCCAGCACCGAGCGTTCAGTCGGCGCCACCTGGTCATACAGCTTGTCGATTGCCTCGGCATACCAGCGCAGGCATTTCACGGTGGACGGCACATCCACGCTCAGGCTGAAGCGGATAGGCTTGCCCATGTCCAGCGTCTCCAGCAACGCCAGTTCTTCTGTATGCGCGGCAATCAGATCAGCAAAATTGCCCAGTACTTGTTTGCGATGTTGCGGGCTGGCCTGTGCCCAGCTGCCCTTGTCAAAGGCGGCGCGGGCTGCACGCACGGCCGCATCCACATCGGCAACATCACCCACCACTACCTGCGTGAGCAAGCGTCCATCAACCGGACTGATACAGTCGAAGCGCGCGCCATTGACGGCGTCCACATATCGGCCATTGATATAAGCCTGATTGCGGAACTGCAATGCGGCGGCACGGCCGTGCCAATCGATGTTGTGATTGTTGTCCATATCGTAAAAACCCTTGTAGGTCAGGCTTCAGCCTGACCTGCAGCCGGAGTAAAATTGGTGAGAGAAATAATGCAATTGACGCCAATTTGCGCTGTGACCCTGAAGCATGTCAATTTGTTAACCATCAACTGCACGAGATTGCCATGACGCTGTCCCGCACTGAACTCGAAGCCTTCTGGATGCCCTTCACTGCCAACCGGCAGTTCAAGGCCCAGCCACGCCTGCTGGTGCGCGCCGAAGGCATGTTTTACTGGAGTGACGATGGCCGCCAGATTCTCGACGGCACGGCAGGCCTGTGGTGCGTCAATGCCGGTCACGCGCGCCAGGAAATCACCCGGGCCGTGACGCAGCAACTGGGCACGATGGAGTACGCCCCAAATTTCCAGATGGGTCATCCACAGGTATTTGCATTGGCCAATCGCCTGATCAAGCACACCCCCGGCGATCTTAATCATGTGTTCTTCAGCAACTCCGGATCGGAAGCGGTCGATAGCGCGCTGAAGATTGCGCTGGCCTATCACCGCGTGCGCGGCGAGTCATCGCGCACGCGGCTGATCGGCCGCGAAAAGGCCTATCACGGCGTCGGCTTTGGCGGCATCTCGGTGGGCGGCATGGTCAACAACCGCAAATGGTTCGGCTCACTGCTGCCGGGTGTCGATCACCTGCCACACACACTGGATCAGGAACACAATCGCTTTGCCAGAGGTGAGCCTGAGTGGGGTGCGCATCTGGCCGACGAGCTGGAACTCATTGTGCAATTGCATGATGCGTCCACCATTGCCGCCGTCATTGTTGAACCACTGTCCGGATCAGTGGGCGTGCTGCCGCCGCCCAAAGGCTATCTCAAACGTCTGCGTGCGCTGTGCGACAAGCACGGTCTGCTGCTGATCTTTGACGAAGTCATCACCGGCTTCGGACGTCTGGGCCAGCCCTTTGCGGCGCAATACTTCGATGTGCTGCCGGACATGATCACCTCTGCGAAGGCCCTGACCAACGCCGCCATCCCGATGGGCGCCACCTTTGTGCGTCAGTCTGTGTACGACGCCTTCATGCAAGGTCCGGAATCGGCCATCGACCTGTTTCATGGCTATACCTATTCCGGTCATCCAGTGGCCTGTGCTGCAGCGAGCGCCACGCTGGATATTTATCAAAGCGAAGGTTTGTTCACGCGTGTTGCTGAACTCGCGCCCTATTGGGAACAGGCGGCACATTCACTGCGTGGTCTGCCACATGTGGTGGACATTCGTAATCTGGGCCTGATTGCCGGTATTGAGTTTGAATCCTTGCCCGGCAAACCCGGCGCACGTGGCTTTGAAGTATTTACCCGGTGTTTTGAAAAAGGCCTGCTGGTACGCGGCGCGGGCGACACCATTGCGCTGTCGCCGCCGCTGATTATCAGCAAGCAGCAGATTGATCAGCTGTTTGGAATATTGAGCGACGTGATACGCGGCATTCCGTAGGGGCAGGCCATATCAATAGATACAGAAACCTGCCCACTTCCTCGCAACAAAAAGGGCGGGTTGCAAACCCGCCCCTACGCATGCCTGAAGAAGAGAACTACCAGGGCAGCGTGGTTGCGATGCTGAACACCAGACGGCCTTCGCTATTGAAGACATCCGACTGCGGACCCGGCAGATCGGTGTCGACAAACTTCAGACCCAGGTTGAACTTCTGCACCGTGTAGGCAACACCCACTGAGTAGTCGGTGTAATCCGGAAAGCCGTTATTGCCTTCGCTGCGCCCCACATGCGCCAGCACCGACAGGTTCGCCACCGGCATGGGCCACGCTGCATCCAGCGCCAGATTGAATGCCGAGGTGTGGCCCGGTACTGCACGACCGGCAAAATCATTGGCGTAGCTCAGCTTGGCCTTGTAGTTGCTGTAGCTGAAGCCCGTATAGATTTCCGGAAAGTTGTTCCGGTCTTCGTCGTAAGTGTAGTAAACCAACCCGGCATCCCAGCCAAGGCCGATATCGGTCTTGCCGGTGAACCCGGTGTACAGATCCAGCTCGTAATCTGTCTTGTCACCAAAATCCACATTGCTGGCCCACGCGCCGGCGTACCAGCCCGTGTTGGCGTCACTGTAATCAAAGCTGCCCTGCAAGGCAGGATCTTCAGCCGATTGCGACACACCCCGGAAATCGTAATCGTTCGTCAGCGTGATCGTGGATGAAATACCCGCGTTGGCAGCGCCAGCCACGGCCAGCAAACCCAATGCCGACAGCACTCTTACTTGCTTCATAAACCCTCACAACAATTGAGCAACCGGGCGCGAATGTACGCAAGAAGTCCGCTGCTGACCAGCGTTGATGACGTCAAGAATCGAAAAAGCCCCGGACTTGCGTCCGGGGCTTGTCTTGCTCAACCGAAAGTCGCGATAGATGCGACCGGTTCAATTACTTGCCGAAGGGTACGCTGTACGACGCAACGAACGTCGGATCAGCTTCGTTGCCTGAATCACTATCAATAGGCGCGCTGATCGTGAATGACAGGTTGTCGTTATAGGCGTAGGAAAGATCGAAATGACTCAGATCATCAGCACCACCATCGTGCTGTCCCAGCAACGCAGTGAAGGCGCCGAATTTCGCCTTGAGAGTGTAGTACTTGTAATCTCCGTCATTGCCTGCAGGATCTGCAACGTTGTAATACATCGAGGCAGTAACGGGACCAACACCCAGTGAACCAACAACTTCAGCCAGGTCGAAAGGCTTCAAACCCAGACCGGTAGGATAAGAGTACGTCCAGTAGCTGATGTCATAGGTCACAGCACCTGCCGCGCCACCATAACCAGCGTACAGGTCATATTCGGTACCGGCAGCCGTATCGCCAGAAGAACCCCAGATACCGGTATAGAAGCCGCTTTCGCTGAACTTCAAATCACCCGAAACAGCCGGTGTGCCCGAGCCCAGGTCAAGACCACGCCACAGGTAAGAGCTGGCAATGCCCATCGACCCAGTAACTTCTGCTTGTGCAGCACCGGCCAAGGCCAGGAGACTCAGTGCCGACAGAACTTTGATTGACTTCATAACAACCCTCTATAGTTGGTGCAAAATTTTGCACACCCGGTGGTGCGCCCAGAATCAAAAAACGCAACGGTAGCCGTCGCTGGATCGCAATGGACTGGCTTCTATTTGAACAACCAGCCAGTCATGCACCAGCGCTCGTATTGTTCAATGCAGCATCCATGCCAGTGCCGCCAACGCGGGAAATGCGCGCTATAGGGCAACTCCACCTCAGTTTCAGACGGGTTTCGCCCCATCGTGATGCACGTCCCCGTCACTTTCCGCACAAAAACGGTGCGGAAAACACATCATCCCAGACCAGAGCTTCGGGATGCCGCAGTCACAGATCCGGGCAACTCAGCTCATTCCGCAAGGATTTTTTGATCTGAGCACCCTCAAATCCAACTGCCCACTGCCGATGATGAGGAAACACCAATTCGTTCTGGGGACTGCCTCGTGAATCTCATCATCGGAATAGTCGTGGTAATGGGCTGTGTACTCGGCGGTTTCGCCGTACACGGCGGCCAGATCGCAGCGCTGTGGCAACCCTCGGAAGTGGTGATCATCGGCGGCGCGGCGCTGGGCGGCTTCATCATCGCCAACGGTTTGGGAATGGCCAAGAAAGCCGGCGGGGCGATGGGCGGCATCATGAAGGGGGCCAAGTACAAGAAGGACGACTATCTGGATCTGTTCGGCCTGATGTACGACCTGTTCAACATCGCCCGCAAGGATGGCGTGCTGGGTCTGGAACGCGAGATCGAAGACCCGCACAAGAGCGCGGTATTCAGCAAGCATGAAAAGGTGATGAAGGACCACCACGCCATCGAGTTCATCCAGGACTATCTGCGCATGATGGTCAGCGGCGAGATGAATCCCTTCCAGCTGGAAAACCTGATGGACATTGAACTGCAAACGCATCACCACGAAGGTGAAGCGGTGGCGCAGGCGATCAATCGGGTTTCGGACGCACTACCCGGCTTCGGCATCGTCGCGGCGGTGCTGGGTATCGTCAACACCATGGGTTCGCTGGGTGGCCCGGTGGAAGAAATCGGTGTCAAAGTTGCAGCGGCGCTGGTAGGTACCTTCCTCGGCATCTTGCTGGCCTACGGCTTCATCGGCCCGATGGCCACCGCGATGGAGCACAAAGTGGCGGAAGAAGGTCACTTCTACACCGTGATCAAGACCTGCATCATCGCCATGGTGCAAGGCTATGCGCCGCAAGTGGCGATTGAGTTCGGCCGCAAGGCCACGCCCACCGCGTACCGACCCAAGTTCGCCGAGCTGGAAGCGCACGTCAAAGGCAAGAAGGCAGCGTAAGCGATGGAGAACGCGCCACAACCCATCGTCATCAAACGCATTGTCGCGGGCCACGGTCACCATGGCGGTGGCTGGAAAGTGGCGTTTGCCGACTTCGCCACCGCCATGATGGCGTTCTTCCTGCTGATGTGGCTGATGGGCAGCACCACCGCCGAACAACGCGGCGGTATCTCCGAATATTTCCAGAACCCGTCCATTGCCCAGGGTGCAAGCCCGACACCTTCACCCAGTGTGGTGCAGGGCGCTGGTGGCGCCAGCACCTCGCTGCTGGATCTCGGCGGCGCAACAGAGCAGTACAAGGACCCGGCGCCGCCGAAACAGGAGAAAGACCTGGATCTCACCGAAAAGGCGCTGCAACAGGCCGAAGCACAACTCCTGACCAATCTGAAATCAGAACTGGAACAGGCCATTGATCTTGAACCGCTGCTCAAACCATTCAAGGACCAGATCATCATGGATTTGACGCCTGAAGGTCTGCGCATCCAGATTGTCGACAAGGAAAATCGTTCCATGTTTGACGTGGGCGGCGCCACGCTCAAGGACTACAGCCTGACCGTACTGCTGGAGCTGGCCAAGGCCATCAACACCGTGCCCAACAAGATCAGCATCAGTGGTCACACCGATCCATCGAAATACATTCGCCAGAATTACAGCAACTGGGAACTCTCCACGGATCGCGCCAACTCCGCACGCCGCGCCTTGATCGTCGGTGGTCTGCCTGAAGAAAAAATGGGCCGTGTGGTAGGGTTATCCTCCACCGCATTACTCGACGCCGAGAATCCGCAGAACCCGATCAATCGTCGCATCTCCATCATTGTGATGAACGCCCGGACGGAAGCCGCCATCAAACAGGAAAGCGCCGCCACGCGTGGCGATCAGGACACGGCCATTACTGCGGATGATGTCGTGGTCCCTGCCGCAGCGGCTGCCACTGATGTGCCTGCCGTTGCCGGAACTGCAACCACTGCTGCGGCAACATCCCCCCCCGCGCCAGCCATTTCGATTGGCCCGAACATCGCCAGCACCGGCATAGCCATCAGCACTGCGGCGAATACTGCCAAGCCGAAGTGATGCGAATAGCGCTTGGCTTGACAGGGATATGACTAATTCAGCCCAGCGAATCAGGCAGCATTACCCAGCGGTCTGCCTGTCACCGGATTGAGTCTGGCCTCCACCCTGGTCACAACACGCTGCTGATCGCTCCAGTGCATCAGGCTCATGTGTCCCGCGTGATCTTCAATGATGGTGGTGCAGCTCTCCACCCAGTCACCACAGTTCATGTATTGCAGACCATCCACTTCGGCCAGCTTCGGCCGATGGATATGGCCACACAGCACCCCATCCAGACCACGCCGTTGCGCCGCCTGCACCGCAGAATGCTCAAAGCGGTCAATGTATTTCACCGCTGATTGCGCCTTGTGCTTGAGATACGCCGCCAATGACCAATAGGGAAAACCGAGCTTGCCGCGCAGCCAGTTCACGCGCCGGTTGAGGCTCAGGATCACTTCATAGGCATGATTTCCGACCAGTCCCAGCCACGCGGCGCACTTGATGGCGCCGTCAAACTCATCACCATGCAGCACCAGAATCCGGCGACCATCCGCTGTGGTATGCACGGCATTGCGGCGCACTTGTAACTTGCCGAAGTTGTGGCCGACGAATTCACGGAACATCTCATCGTGATTGCCGGGAATGTAAATCACCTTGGTACCCTGCTTGGCCTTGGAGAGAATCAGGCGCAATACGTTGTTGTGCTCCTGTGGCCAGTAGAAGCTGCGTTTCAGACTCCAGATATCAACAATATCGCCCACCAGATACAGATAGTCGGTATCCACCTGCTTCAGGAAATCATGCAGGTACTGAACGCGTGCGCTGCGGCAACCCAGGTGTACGTCGGAGATAAAAACACTGCGCAGCTTGAGGGGCCGTTTGGGCGGCTGTTTTGTCATGCAATCAGGCTCGACAGGCTGATACTCACCCAGGCCAGCAAGGCGCCCAGCGCGCCGCCGGCCAGCACATCCGTGGGATAGTGCATGCCCAGCACCACGCGCGACAGCGCCACCATTGCGGCGAACGGAATCACCAGCCAGGCCATGAACGGCAGGTAGTAGCAGAACAGCGTGGCAAAACACACGGCGTGCAGTGTGTGGCCGGAAGGAAAGCTGTAACGATCCAGCGGCGCTACACCGGCGCGAATGCCCAGATGCGAAATGAAAGGTCGCTCGCGCACCCAGTGATGTTTGATGGATTTGTAGAGCAGCAATCCGAGCAGGCCGGTGATGCTGAATTGCAGGCAGAGGCGAGCGCCAAACAAGCCATGAATCAATGGCAGTGACAGGATCAAGGTGTACCACAACACGCCATCACCGAGTCGACTGACTACAGCGAACAGCTGCCTCACAGCAGCCCGGTTCGACCAGCGATTGAAGCGCATGCACAGCCCGAGTTCGGCTGCATCAAATCGACGAAACAGTTCGGTGGCACTGACAGAGAGCATGTGTCCTCCTCGTGTGCCGATTGTCGTGGCAATCTTTGCAAGTACTTGCTCACGCCTTGTTCGGCGTGACTACTGTCGATGACGGATGCTGCGGAGCCGTGAAGTTATTGTTGCAGTTTGGTTACACACAGCCAAATCAGGCAGATAGTTCACAATTCTCAGATGTCATGAAACAGCGGGCCGGACCGACTGAAGGTGCGATTCGTTTACGGATGCAGTCAGGGCGGCATAAAGCTGCAACAGTCGCTGGGTCATTTCACGTGTGCTCCAGTGCTGCGCATCCTGTCGGGCGTACTGCGACAGCTGCTGCCGCTCCAGTGGATTGCCGAGCAGATGCGCCAGCGCATGCGCAAAGGACACTTCATCTTCAGGCACGATCTGCGCGCCCTGCGCACCCTCCAGAATATCGCGCGTACCCATGTGCGCCGTAGACAACACCGGCGTGCCCTGTGCCATGGCTTCCAGCAGCACCAGTCCCTGCGTTTCAGTACGTGAGGCAAACACGAACACATCACCGGCGCTATAGCAGTCAAGCAGAGTGCTGTCCCGATCCAGATAGCCGATGAACTTGACCGCGTGCTTGATCTCCAGCTGCTGCGCCAGCCGGTGCAGATGTGACACAGCCGGGCCTTCGCCGACTATCAGCAACCAGGCATTCGGCGCCTGTTGCAGCGTGCGTTGAAACACCCGTAACAGAAAATCGATGTTCTTTTCGTGCGCCACCCGTCCCACATACATAGCCAGCGGGCGATCAGCGTCAATCCCCTGCTGCTCACGAAACCGCAGACCATCACCAGCGCGAAATTGACTGGCTTCGAGGCCCGTGGGCAGGATGCTGATCGGTGCATTCACCCCATAGCCGCGCAACGCATCATGCATGGCGCGCGACGGCGCAATGACCTGCTGTACCGCATTACACTGCGCCACCGTAAAACGGCGCGCCGCGAAACGCAGCAGGCTGCGTGGCAACAGCGGGATGTAGTGATACAGATACTCTTCAAAGAAGGTGTGATAGCTCTCCACCACCGGCAACCCAAGTTGCCTTGCCAACGCCAGTCCTGCGTAGTGCGCCACAAATGGCGTCTGGATATGCAAGACATCAAAGTTGAGTCTTTGCAGTTGCGGCACCAGCTGCATGATCCTGGCCTTGCGCATCAGACGATCTTCCGGATCGCGCGGAATGGGCAATGAAGAGATGCGGATCAAATCGGCATCAGGATTGGCCACATCGAACTTGTCGCCATGCGGATAGGCAGGTGCAATCAAGGTCACCTGATGTCCCTGCGCCTGCAATTCGCGCCGGAACGACCGGATTGACGTGGACACGCCATTGACGCGCGGGAAGTACACATCGGAAATCATCAGCACGTGCATGTAACAGACCTGCCGGCGTTTGCCATGGAGGTTCTTAAAGTAAACGTCATGTATGACAATCAGGTTGCGCTGCCTGCCAGCAATACCGGATCACAGCCGCTACTAGGGTCTGTTGACAATCACGGCATCACTGCGTTGGAGTCTCTGAAAGCGCCAGGCAAGGCGCGAGGAGTGAGGTTTGGTCACTTCAACATAAATAAGCGACGAGTAACGCGGCATGGCGCTTTCAGAGGCCCAACCCGGAGGGACGGGGCCTAAAAGGACTCAGGACTTTGTTGCACCTCGCTGGAGTACGTTAAGTACACTGCGCTCGGTGCGTCGCGTCCTGAGCCCTTTTGACCGCCGTCGCAGTGATGCCGTGATTGTCAACAGACCCTGTTGCCTAACCGACTGTTTCTGCACAACTTACTGGCATCCTGCCCGGCCGATTCCCCGCAAAGCTACCCATTTGCCCTGAGGGCGTCGCCACCAAACCAGCCAGGAGTGCAAGCAATGTCCACCGTTACGCCGAACTGCCAACAAGACAGCGCTAAAGATATGGCGCCAGGTCTGGCGCAACCCGTCGATGCGGGTAAACTACCGACCAATCTCCAGAACCACCCGAAGGGACATCCCATGCTCATTCTCACCCGCCGCGTAGGCGAAACCATCATCATCGGCGAAGACGTAGCCGTAACCGTGCTGGGCGTTCAAGGCAATCAGGTGCGTGTCGGCGTGAATGCGCCCAAGGAAGTCAGCGTGCACCGTGAAGAGATTTACGAGCGCATCCAGCAGGAAAAGCAGGCCGGCAAGGCGGCGAACGACGCGAGCTGAGCCTTGGCGTGATGGACGGCTGATACTGGCATCGCCGCCCCGCCTGCTGTGATTAGTCCAGATGCCTGCGGTGCAATGCCGAGGCTGTCGCGCAATTGAAGTCCTCCTGCATCACTGCGATCATGCCCGGATGCAACGGGAACAATGGGTTGAACGCTACACGAACCGCCTCTGGGAATATCACCCGGAGCATGACTTTATGTGGGACATGGACCATCTCGGCCCCCGGATAGAAGATGAGGAAATCGATTCCCTCATGATGGAGTGCCCGGACGATCCAGAGCGAGCTGCGGGTGTCGTATTTGATCAGGTGGTCGAAGAAATGGAGATGCGTGGCGAGGTGTACACACCACCGCAAGCGCCTTCGACGAAGTTGCCCTTCTGGAAAATATGGCTCGCGAAATTGTTGCCCGCCGCCATGACGAGGAAGTCATAGATCACGGCCCACACCCGGCAACTGGTCCCACCTTGTAGCGCGACCCAAACAGTTGCAGGCGATCAGCGGGCTCACGCTCGAATACCGTAGCCAGCGGCGTGTTGACTTCGCCTCTTCTGGCAAACACCGAGTCGCGAATCTGCTTGCGCGACTGCATCTGCTCGGCAGTTCCTGATCATTTTTCAAACTCAGATTTCCATAAAAAAGCCTGGCGTTCTGTGCCAGGCTCTTGTCTTTATCTCCTTGCCCTGAGTACAGCTCAAGTCGGCTGCAACCAACCACCCGTGTCCACCGGATCACCTGCAGTATTCAGGCGTTGCATTTGCGCCGCTGTCAGCTCCAGCTTCAAGGCTTCAACACTTTCCGCAATCTGCTCCGGCTTGCTGCCGGCAATGATGGGCAGGATCGCAGGACTGTGCTGGCGGACCCAGGCGATGATCACCTGATTCACGGTGAAGCCGATTTCAGCCGCCACGGCCTTCAGTACGGCGAGACGCTCCACAGCCTCCGAACCCGCATACTGCGGCGGCAGCACAGCGCCCGGTTTGGAGTAGGCACCCATGAGCAGAACCGAATAGGCCACCAGCGCCACGCCGGTGGCTGCGGCAAAGTCCTTCAGCTCGTCGCCGATGATCAGCTGCGGACCGAAGTCGGCCGCATGATGTGGACGCAGGTAGGTATAGCGTTGCTCCACCGCGGTGTACTGCGTCCAGCCATTGGCGCGCGCAATCTCGTTGGCCTGGGCAATACGCCAGACCTTCAAGTTACTCGCGCCAATCGAACGGACTTTACCGGCCTTCACCAGCTTGTCGAAGGCCTGCATGGTTTCGGCCTGAGGTGTATCGCGATCGTCGCGATGCGCCCAGTAGATGTCGAGATGATCCGTGCCCAAACGCTTCAGGCTCTTGTCGCACTCCTTCTGGATCTCGGAAGCAGTCAGACCACCCGGGCTACTGGGATAGTCAAAGCCCAGCTTGGTGCCGATGACCATCTCGTTACGACAGCCACGTTCTTTCAGCCATTCGCCGATGACGTTTTCACTGTCGCCGCCGACAGAGCCCGGCAGCCAGCATGCATAGAAGTTGCCGGTGTCCAGAAAGGTACCGCCGCGCTCACGGAACGCATCCAGAACCGCAAATGAGGTTTGACGGTCATGCTTGCTTCCCAGAACGTCAGAGCCCATGCACAGCTGGCTGACTTCCGGACCGGAATGGCCGAGTTTGATCTTTCTCAACGTCGTAACTCCTAACTGATCTCAATGAACGTCAGACCTCATCCAACGTAGGTAGCGAGCACTACGCCGCCCACCATGACGATGGCACCTATCAGGTTCAGCGGCTTGATTGGCTGCACTGGCGAACCCAGCCAACCGAAGTGGGACAACACCATGCCGGAAAGAATCTGTCCGGCCAGCAGACCCATCATCAGGCCGAAGGCGCCCACCTGCGGAATAGCCCAGGCGATTGCAAACACCAGCGAAGCGCCCATCAATCCCGCAGTCAGCAGAATCGGATTGACGCTCTTCAAGCCTGCGAGCGCACCTGATTTCCAGCCGGTGATGCCGATGGCAACTGCGCCGACTGCACCGATACACCAGAACAGCGCGTTGGCAACGCGTGGGTTATCAATGGCCGCGCCCACATTGCCGTTCATGGCCAAGTGAACTGTGAGGATGATCCCCAGAAAAATCGTGAAAAGAAAAAATGGAGTTTTCACTTTGGTTCTCTCAAATTTATTTTGAATTATGGCTTTCTTGAATGACGCCTGATGAATCCCGGTTACCCGCCGGCTTTGCCGCTCGAGGTTGCCATGACGACACCGCCGACCATGACCGCTGCACCCACCAGATTGAGCAGCGTAATCGGCTGCAGAGGCGAGCCAAGCCAGCCGAAGTGGGACAGCACCATGCCGGAAAGAATCTGGCCGGCCAGCAACCCCATCATCAGACCGAAGGCGCCCACTCGAGGAATGGCCCAGGCAATCGCAAACACCAGGGACGCGCCCATCACCCCTGCGATGAGCAGGATCGGATTGACACTACTCAATCCGTCCAGTGCACCGGGAGTCCAGCCCGTAGCGCCGATAATGCAAGCGCCCACGGCACCGATACACCAGAACAGACCATTGGCAACGCGCGGGTTATCAATGGCTGCACCGACCTTGCCGTTCATGGCCAGATGTACGGTGAGAACCACGCCTAGAAAGATGGTGAAAATAAAGAAGGTGATATTCAAGTTGGTTCTCCCCAGTTTGACTAATTGTTCGGGATAACACGGAGCCCCTTGCCGACTCCTGTCCTAGTTTGTCCTGAAGGGGTGATTGCTGCAGCTGCTTGCTGAACAATCACCTTCAAGGCATCAGTTTCTACCGCTTAGGCAGTGCGAACACGTAATAACCTTGCGCTGCAGGATCGTCTTTCGCTTGCGCCACCTGATTCGGATTCGCCGGCAGGTTATCTGCGGCGTCACCGGAGCGGGTGCAGAACACCACATACTGACGTCCATTAACTTCGTATACCGCCGGGATGCCCTCAGGTCCGGTCGCGAGTTTATGTTCCCATAAAACTTCGCCGGTATCCTGATCGTAGGCACGGACTGTCTGGTCGCCACCGGTTCCTGCAAACACCAGACCGCCAGCTGTTACCACGGGGCCGCCGCGCGGCCAGTAGCTACCGGTGTTGGTAAAGCCTTTCGCCGCCAGCGATGGCACGGTGCCCAGCGGCACCTGCCATTTGATGGTGCCGAGGTTGAGATCGTATGCCGTCAGGGTTGACCACGGCGGCCCGATAGCGGGAAGGCCATTCTCGGCGTTCATGGTGCCGTAGCCCGTGAAGAAGCGCTGCCCCGGAGTCGAGGGCGGTTCCACTTCGGCCTCAGCCCGACCGCCACCACCACCGCCACGGACGGGAACGTCTGCAGCAGCGGGATCTTTCAGGAAGGCAACAATGTCTTCGATGTTCGCGTCGTTCAGCATCGCTGCGAACGGCGGCATGGTATTCCGGCCATTCTTGATCACTTGAGCCGTAGTCTCGGCCCCGAGGCGTTGCACTACATCGACGACTGGCGTGCCCATGCCGGCATGGCCTTTTCGGTCAATGCCATGACAACCGACGCAACGGCTTTCATAGAAACCGGCGCCGCGAACTGCAGGCGGCGCATTAAACCCGCCACGCGGACGCTGCGCCTCGAGTCGCAACATGGTCGGTGCATCCTTGGACATGATGAACACCAGCCCCTTCTTGGGATTTGCGCCAGCCGAACCCCAGTTGGCGCCGCCGTTGTTGCCGGGCACCTGGATGGCATCGGCCAGACCCGGCGGGGTGTACAGACCCTCGTTGCGAGCATTGCGGACCCACGCCTTGACACGGGCGACGTCCGCCGGATCGGTGATGAAGGGATTCACATCGGCTTCGGTGAATTCCTGACGCGCAAACGGCGCCGGTTTGGTCGGAAACGGTTGTGTCGGCGATGCCCGCTCAAGCGGCATCAGCGACTTTGCCACCGGACGCTCTTCGATGGGCCACAGGGGCTTGCCGGTTACCCGATCGAACACGAACAGGAATCCCTGTTTCGTGGGCTGCGCGACGGCGTCGATGGTGCGCCCTTCGTGATTCACGGTAATGAGCTGCGGAGCCGTGACGGTGTCGAAGTCCCACAGGTCGTGGTGAATCAATTGGAAGTGCCACAGCACTTTTCCGGTACTGGCCTCCAACGCCACGATGCTGTCCGTGTACAGGTTGTTACCCGCACGATCCGCACCATAGAAATCGTAGGTGGGAGAGCTGGTAGGCAGATAGGCAATGCCGCGCGCGTAGTCGACAGTGATCTCGCCCCAGACGTTGCCGCCACCGATGTAAGTGTCATAGCCCTTTGGCCAAGTCTCGGAGCCGGGTGTGCCAGCCGCCGGAATCGGGCGGAAGGTCCAGACCAGCTTGCCGGTAACCACGTTGTAGGCGCGGACATGTCCGGGTGGCGACGCGTAATCCTCACCAGTTGCTGATCCCATAATGATGAGATCGCGATACACCCTGCCGGGGGTGCCTGACTGGATACGATTGACGCTGCGCGGATCACGATCCAGGTTTTCCCGCAAATTGACCGTGCCGTTCGTGCCGAACGATTTGATCACCGCGCCAGTGCGCGCATCGATTGCGCGCAGCATGTCTCCAGAAGAGTAGAACAACCGCCGGTCGGAACGGTTGTCGCTTTCCCAGTAGTTGATGCCGCGATTGGTAATGCCCTGCTCATTCGGAACGCTCCAGATGGACGTGCCGGTTTCAGCATTCAGCGCATTGATGGTGTTGTTGGCCCCCTGCACATACATGACGCCGTCGACGATGACTGGATTGAAGCCGAAGCGGCCACCCGAAGTCGGCGCGGGAAAGAACCAGGACTGTTTGAGTTCCTTGACGTTCTCTTTGTTGATCTGCGTCAGTGATGAGAAGTGTGCATTGTCGGCGCCTCCACCATATTCGGCCCAGTTGGCCGGGTTCAAGGCAGCCACCGACTGCGCATGCACCTGTGCAGACTGGCCTTGTAAACCGGCGGCCAGGATTACGCCGAAGAGACCCGACCTCACCAAGGGACGGTTTGCGAACCACTGGTACGCAGCGATCAGGCGGTATTTGTATTCATTGAGGCCGTTCAAGACTGACTCTCCCCAGCGGAATCACCCAACAAAAACTGATGCTCACCGGGATCCCCCCAGCAGAGGCAGCTTACTACACAAATAACTTTCGTTTCACTTTTTATTTTGTTGAAAGTTTATTTCGGCGGCGCTATCTTGCCGCCTCATTTCACCTTCCAGCATTGCGATCCCTGCTGTTCCGTTGCGGCTCCGCTGGATCTGACCTTGACCGGGTACGCAAACAGGACTGAAGTCATGAATAACAAAAGATTCGGGGCGATCCTGGCCGAAGGGATGAAGGCTCATGGTTGATAAACATCTGGACATCATCTGCCTGGGTCGCGCGGCCGTCGATCTGTACGGCCAGCAAGTGGGAGGTCGGCTTGAAGACATGCAGACCTTCGCCAAGTATCTCGGCGGCTCGTCTGGCAATCTTGCGGCAGGCCTCGGGCGACTCGGGGTACGCAGTGCAATGCTGACCCGCGTGGGCAACGACCATATGGGCCGGTTCGTGCGCGAACAACTGCAACGTGAAGGCGTCGATGTCAGTGCCGTGCGTACCGACCCCGATCGATTGACCGGACTGGTGATTCTGGGCATCGGCCCGAGCGGTCAGATCCCGCACATCTTCTTCCGTGAACGCTGCGCCGACATGGGACTGATTGATGATGATGTCGATGAAGCATTCATCGCGTCGGCTCACGCGCTGGCGGTAACCGGCACGCACCTGTCCACGCCGACCACTCGCAAGGCCGTTCACAAGGCTATGCGTGCATCCAAAAATTCCGGCGGACGCGTCATCATCGACATCGACTACCGTCCGGTGCTCTGGGGCCTTACCGTGGCAGGCGATGGCGCCAGTCGCTACGTTGAATCGTCCGTTGTCACGGGTTTTACCCAGGAAGTTCTGCCCTGGTGCGACTTGATCATTGGCACCGAAGAAGAGATTTCCATCGCCGGGGGCACCACCGATCTGTTGAGTTCGGTGCAGAAAATCCGCTCCCTGAGCAGCGCTGCGATTGTGCTGAAGCGCGGTGCCGCCGGCTGCACCGTATTCGATGCCGCCACCATCAACTCGCTTGAAGAAGGCGTTGTCATTTCCGGATTCCCGGTGGAAGTGTTCAACACCGTCGGCGCCGGCGATGCCTTCCTGTCTGGATTCCTGCGCGCCTGGATCGACCGCAAGTCCTGGCGAGAATGCGGACGACTCGGCAATGCCTGTGGCGCCATCGTCGTATCGCGACATGGCTGCACTCCGGCAATGCCAGGACCGGCTGAGCTGGATCGCTTCATGGGAAGCAATCCAACGCCTGACCCGCGGCACGACAAGGAAATGTCTCACCTGCACCGCGCAGCCATGTGGCAGGACGATCCGCGCCCGCTATGCGTGCTGGCCTACGATCATCGCGCCCAACTGGAAGAGCTGGCGGATGCACATGGCCGATCGAACCTGGACATCAGCCGCTTCAAGATGCTGTTGACCGATGTAGTCCTGAATGTCGTCGAAGAAAACGATGGATCAGTACGCCATGGCACCATCATTGATGAACGACATGGTCAGGCTGCGCTCGACCGGCTGGTTGAATCCGGTCATTCGATCTGGACTGCGGCCCCGATTGAAATGCCCGGCTCACGCCCACTGGAATTCGATCCGGTATTCGGAGCGGCACAAACCATCGCCGCCTGGCCATCGGACCGTATCGTCAAATGTCTTGCCTTCTATCACCCTGATGATGCCGATGACATGCGCATTCGCCAGGAAGAAAAGCTGCAGGAGCTTTATGCAAGTCTTTTGACGCTGGAGCGACGCATCGTCCTGGAAATCATCTGTCCCGATATTGGCCCGGGAGAGAAGCGTGACGCGCTGCCGCGTGCACTGGAACGGCTCTACGATCTGGGCATCCGGCCGGACTGGTGGAAGCTCAAGGCGCAATCGCCCGAGGGCTGGCAGAAAATCACCCACATCATCCGCAAGCGCGATCCGCACTGTAAGGGCGTGGTTGTGCTCGGCCTTGGCGCTGACGAGGAGCCACTCATCGAGGATCTGCATGTCGCTGCGGGGTTCGAAATCTGCCGCGGATTTGCCGTGGGTCGCAGCATCTTTGCCGATGCGGCGGCCGATTGGTTCGCGGGGCGTCTGGACGATGCCGGCGCCAAGGCTTCCGTCACCGCTCGCTACAAGCGCATGATCGATGCATGGGTAAGCGGCCTGCCAAAGGCTCGAAAAGGATTCGGTGCAGCGGTCGCCTGACGGCTGCATCCCGAATCAAGCGCTCCAAGAACCTGTTCTAACGTCTGCTTTCGACAAGCTGGGCGTAACTGATCACCAGGGTTTGCGCGACACACATTGAACCGGTCAGGGATCGGAACTGGCGGACTTCAGCATCTTGAACATTGAATGACACATCGGCCTGGCGCGACACCGGACTCAGCTCACTATCACTGATCACCACGACTGGCGCACCCACCGACTTGGCGTGGGCGACAACCTCCAGCGTTTCCTTGGCATAGGGTCGGAAGCTGATGGCGAACAGGAGATCAGACTTCGAGATCATGGCGCTTTGCTCGCCGAGCATGCCGCCCAGCCCGTCGATCAGGTGCACCGGTTTGTCGACGTGCCGCAAGGCATACGCCAGCCAGACCGCAATTGGAAATGATCGACGCAACCCACATATGCAAACCGATGCGGCCTGATCGATAAGGTCGACGGCCTTATCCATGGCATCGGCGGATATGGTCTCCTGAATATGCCCGAGGGCGATGATGTTGGCGGCCGCAAACTCCTGTATCAGCTGGTGTGGTGTCAGGACGCGGCCATCGCTGGTTTGCAGGTTGGCTTGACGTATGCGCTCTGCCCACGACGGACTGGGCGCCGAGTTGATCAGTTCGTCCCTGAATAACCGCTGCATCTGGCTTGCGCCATCAAACTCGAATTCCTTTGCAAACCGCACCATGGTGGGGGCGTGCACACCGCACCGACGAGCTATTTCCGCCTGCGTTTCGAGACCTATTTCGTTGGGATGCTCCAGCACATAAGCGGCAATCTGACGAAGACGCGGGCTCAGAGTTTCGTGGCGGGCGATGATCGCCTCACGCAATGATTCAAGATCGCTAGGGCGAGTCAAGGCTCGGCTCCTTTGGGAAGGTGCGAAGCATTGTAGCCAGACTGAAAAGCTTATACCAATGCTGAAATTTTCGTTTCGAGTCAGACCCCCTCAACTCACAGTAACTAGCGCCGCTTACCAAAGAATACAAAGGTTCCCCGATTCGTCGCGGTCAGAATATCCGCGACGCCATCGCCATTGATGTCTGCGGCGGACAGGGTATTGCCCGCGCCGGACTGATTGTGAACCAGCTCGGGAACGAACTCGGCGCCGCCCGGCGCTTTGGCATTGCGCACGGCGCGATAGACATAGAGCACTGCTTCACTGTGTGGATCGGGATCACCGAAGGTATCCAGATGCGACCAAACGCGCTTGCCGACCACGAAGTCCTTAAGACCATCACCATTCATGTCGGCGAAGGTCGCGCCGTGCGGCTGCGAAAACACTACGCCGCCAGCGTTATCGTCACGATTCGGTCCGGTCATGATGCTGTGGCGGACGAAGCCAACGGCGCCATTGGCATCACGAGTTTGTGAGTGCCAGACCAGACCATAGCCGTGGGCTTGCACCGCGGTGACCACATCATTGAGCCCATCGCCATTCACATCGTAGATCCCGATTTCAGCGCCGTTGCCGAAAGCGTAATCGTGCTTGATCCATTCAGCTGCCGGACTGGCGGGCTGCTCCCACCAGCTGCCCGCTTCGACGATGTCCATGCGTTTGTCGCCGTTGATGTCGCCAACGCCGATGCCATGACCAACGCCCCACGGACCTTTCGGTGAAATGACATGTTCGGTCCAGGGCGCGGTTGCATCCGCCGGGTTGTACGTGGCGTAACGCAGTGCATCGTCACCGGTGTAAACCAGTTCGGGACGACCGTCGCCATCGACATCCGCGATCACCGCGATCTCCTTGCGCACGCTGGTCACGACTTTGTAGCTGTCCCAGCGGCGGGCCTCGTTACGCGGATTCACCAGCAGTCGCGCGGGCGAACGGATGGCGCCGATGGTCAGCACATCGACCCAGCCATCGCCGGTGAAGTCGTAAGCAAACTGCATCATCGCCTCATCGGGATAACGCGTCGAAGGATCGAGCGTACCCGAGGCAAAAATCTCGCGGCGATCAGTGAAGTTCGGTCCGAAATACACGTGGGGTCCGGAAACGATGTCGGTCACTCCATCCTTGTTGAAATCGGCTGAGACTGCGGACCAGCTGTAGTACATGTCGCTGATCTGTTGCTTGCGATAGTTGGCCGAGAGCTTTTCCGGCGGCACAGTCCGCAGCGCCAGGTCCGCCACACTGACTTCACGGAAACGCGTGCCATCCGCTGCTTTCAAGCCGATAACGCCGTACCCTGCGGATTGATCGTTGGTGGCGCTCATGGGCAGCTGTGTGTCATTGACCCACACGCGCATGACATCGGCGTCGAGCGCAATTTGCACCCGGTTCCAGTCACCCACCTTCAGCGCAGGTACATTGCCACCCTGACCACCGGGGGGGCCGCCAGGACCACCAGCAGCAGGAGCACCGCCCGGACCTGCAGCAGGCGGTGCTGCGGCGGGGGCAAAACGAATCTGGCCACGCACCTGACGCAGCGGCTCGCGTGCTGTTTCACGACCCTGTGCATCCAGCGTGATCCGGTATGTGGCGATATCACCCGCGGTCAGGGATACATAGAAGCCCTGCCAGCCAGTGGCCGTTTTTGCAGCACGCACGATCACACCGGTCGAACACGGGCCGGTGCAGTAGAAGCTGGAGAAGAACCCGGTGTCCTGCAACTGCCGCTCGGAGAACAGCCAGCCCGATGCGGCTGAGGTGAGCTCGCCATTGGCCGCCGTCCATCGCGGCCCACCCACGGATTGCCAGCCTGCCAGGTTCGATCCCTGCAAACGGTAGTCCGGCCGGAAGTGCTGCGCGCCTTGAGCCCATGCAGTACCGGCAACCAGGGCCAACAAAAGAGCCGATTTCAAAGACCGGGTGGAAAACATGTGCTCCCCTCTGATTGAAGTTCTGACGACGCTTGCGCGTATCGTGACGAGCCTTCGAACCCTGTCCGTATGCGGGCCGTTCCGCGCACATGGGCGAGTTAAAACCCTGCGCGCTCATCGACGTGGCTATTTTTTTGCCGCGGCGGAATGAGACCGGGTATGATTTGTTTCAAGTTCGTACGATACCGAAAAAACCATTCCATAGACAATCCAATTTCCTTCAAATCCGCGTCCTATGAAAAAGAGACCCATCAAGATTGCGATCCTCGGCACCGGATTCATGGGCAGAGTTCACCTCGAAGCCATCCGCCGACTCGGGTATGTAGAAGCCACCACCATTGTGGCCAGCAGCCAGGACAAGGCGCAGCAATTCGCCGATGAGTGGGGCATGCCGAACGCCACCGCCGACTACCACACCGTGCTGTCCGACCCGGCAATCCAGGTGGTGCATGTGTGCGCCCCCAATGAACTGCATTTCCGGATGGTCACCGACTCGCTGAAGGCCGGCAAACATGTGGTTTGCGAAAAACCGCTGGCCAACACCGTCGAGGAAGGCGAAACCCTGGTCAGACACGCCGCGACCACCGGTCTGGCCAACTGCTGCTTCTTCAATGTCCGCTCCTATCCGCATGTGCGCCACATGCGTTCACTGGTGCAGCAGGGCAAACTGGGCGAGCTGTGGGCGCTGCAGGGCACCTACTCGCAGGACTGGCTGTTCCATGACACCGACTGGAACTGGCGCATCGAATCCGGCGCCTCGCGCTCCTTCGCCGACATCGGTTCGCACTGGTGCGACCTCGCCGAATTCATCACCGGACGCCGCATCGCCTCCGTATGCGCCGACCTGCACACCGTGCACACCACCCGCAAGAAGCCCAAGGGCAGCATCGAGACCTTCGCCGGCAAGACGCAGAAGGTGCAGGACTACACCGAAGTGCCGATCAAGTCGGAAGACTTCGCCAGCCTGATTTTCCGCATGGACAACGGCGCTCACGGCGCGATGACCGTCAGCCAGATTTCTGCCGGCCGCAAGAATCGCGTGTTCATCGAGCTGTTCGGCTCGAAGTGCGGCATGGCCTGGAACGCCGAGCAGCCCGATCAATTGTGGATTGGCGAGCGCGATGAACCCAACCGCATCGTGGTCAAGGACCCGGCCATGATGGAACCGGGCATCCGCGAATTCGCCGACCAGCCGGGCGGCCATAGCGAAGGCTTCGACGACACCTTCAAGCAGACCGCGCGCCAGTTCTACAAGACCGTGCAGGACCGCAACGCCGAAATCAACTACCCGACCTTTGCCGATGGTCTGCGCCAGATGAAAGTGCTGGATGCGGTGCTGAAGAGCTCGCACACGCGCGCCTGGGTCGACGTGAAAGCCTGAAATACCAGAACAACCTAGATCGAGCGGGGGATCATCCAGATGAGCGACACCATCGTACTGAACGTGCACATTCAAGCGGCGCCGGGCAAAGGGCCGGAACTGCTGAAACATCTGTCGGCACTGCTGGCGCCCAGCCGCGCAGAACCGGGCTGCGTCAGTTACCTGCTGCACACCGATCCGGAAGACGCGGACAAACTCATGTTTTACGAAGCCTTCAAGGATCAGGCCGCGCTGGATAAACATCTGGCCGAACCGCACTTCCAGGCTTTTGTGAAATGGAAGGAGTCGCAAAGCCCGGACCCGATGGCGGCGGTCACCGTGACAAAATGGAAGCCCGTGGGCTGAGCAGTATCGTGCGTTCGATCAGCTATCGTGGCCGCCAGGCCATTGAAATCGACAATGCGGATCTGGTGATCACCGTGCTGGTTGAGGGTGGTCACATCGCCAGCATGGTGCGCAAGGCCGGCAACGCAGCAGGATTGAATCCGCTGTGGACGCCACCCTGGCCTGCGGTGGAACCCTCTGAGTACAGTGTCGAGCGACATCCCGAATTCGGCACTACTCAGGAAGCGCCGATTCTGGCCAGCATCATGGGCCACAACATCTGCCTCGATACCTACGGCGGTCCCAGCGCTGAAGAAGCCGCAGCGGGCATGCCGATTCATGGTGAAGGGCCGCTGGTGCGCTACAACGTGGAAACACTGGGTGCTCGCGAAGTTCGCCTCTCGGCGATGCTGCCACTGGCGCAACTACGCTTTGAGCGCACCATCAAACTCGACGAGCGCGGACATACCGCACACATCAACGAGACCATCGAGAATCTGTCGGCCAGCGACCGTCCGATTGCCTGGACGCAGCACGTCACCATGGGTCCACCCTTCATTGACTATGGCCAGACGCAATTCTTCCTGACCGCCACGCGATCGAAAGTCATCGATGCCGATTTCGGCGGCGTGCAGAAGCCCGGTGCGGAGTTCACGTGGCCGATGTGTCCCACCAAGGATGGCGGACAATTTGATTTGCGCCGTTTCACCGAGTCCCGTAAATCAGGCGAGTTCTCCACGCATCTGTCCGACCCGGCGCGCAAGCAGGGCGCATTCGCCGCGTGGTCGCCGAGTGCGAAGCTGGTGTTCGGCTACGCCTGGAACCGCGAAGAATTTCCGTGGATCTGTCGCTGGGAAGAAAACAACCACCGCATGGATGTGCCGTGGAGCGGCCGCACGCTGACCTGCGCGATGGAGTTCGGTGTATCGCCCACTGTTGAATCGCGTCGCGAGATGGTGAACCGGGGCAGCCTGTTCGGTGTCCCATCATTCCGTTGGGCGCCGGCCAAATCACGCATCGCAGTGTCCTATTGCGCCTTCCTGCTGGATGGCGACTGCGTACCCACGGATGTACAGTGGCATGCAGGTGCTGAAGCCAGCATTCGCTTTGATTAGTTTTTCACATTCCTGATCAGGGGCTACGACTATTAATGACCACTAACACTCAAGACGTTTACACACCGCCCAACGACGCGCCCCCGATGCGCATCGACAAGGTCCTGGTGGGCCAGACGGCGCTGATCACCGGCGCCAGCAAAGGTCTGGGGCAAGGCATGGCTATCGGCTTCGCCATGGCGGGCGCGGATGTGCTGATCAACTACAACGGCGATGAAGCCGGCGCGCTCGAAACCAAGCGACGCGTTGAAGCGCTCGGCAGACGCGCCGAAATCTTCAAGGCCAATGTCGCCCGCGAAGATGAAGTGAAAGCGATGTTCAAGTTCATGATGGAAAAGTTCGGGCGCATGGACATCTGCGTGCCCAACTCGGCCATCCAGCTCAATGCGCCTGTCGATGAGATGACACTCAAGCAGTGGCAGGACGTCATCGACGTGAACCTCACCGGCCTGTTCCTGTGCGCGCGTGAAGCCGTGACCATCTTCAAGAAGCAGGAGATCAACCGCTCGGTGTCCTATGCCGCCGGCAAGCTGATCTTCATCAGCTCCGTGCACGACATCATTCCCTGGGAAGGCCACGCCAACTATGCCACGGCCAAAGGCGGCCTGATGCTGTTCATGAAGAGTCTCGCTCAGGAAGTCGCGCACCTGCGCATCCGCGTGAACGCGATTTCGCCGGGCGCCATCCGCACGCCGATGAATGTCGAGAAGCTGACCTCTCCCGAGATCTTCGATCGCGTGCTGCTGAAGCTGATTCCCTGCAAACGCATCGGCGAACCGGAAGATGTGGCGCAAGCGGCCGTGTGGCTGGCGTCCGACCAGTCGGATTACGTGCATGGCACCACCATTTACGTGGATGGCGGCATGACGCTGTGGCCTTGCTTTATCGGTGCCGGCTGAGCGGGGGCGGGATTGCGGGTTGATCAGGAGGGGGTTCGCTCACCTCAACGAGAGCGCCAATACCCGGGAATTCGCCGTTGGTGAGCTACGGCAAGTATCGTGACCACAGTGCCGTCCAAGTCATAGTGCAGCGTATAGGGGAATCGGTTCAACACACGGAAGTGAATGGCATTTTCGTCTTGCGGCCAGCTGTCGGCATCCGTTGCAAGCGCATCGATCTTGTCGAAGACTTCCGTGCGAAAAGCATTGGCGGCAAGCGGACTGCGCTCGAAGTACCAAAGAAACGCTTCGCGGAATTCAGCCTCCGCTTCCGGAAGAATCGCGACGCTGAAACGCGTCACAAGGAAGACAGGCGCGCGCGGGCTTCACTCCAGGTCGATGCCTTGGTTTGCCCGGAACGCAGCGCATCACGTCGCCGCAGGAGTTCTTGTCGCCAGGCTTCAGACACTGATTGATCCGCCGTGCCTTCCAGACTATCAATCAACGCCACAGCCACAGCAGAACGCTCCTCAACCGGGAGGCCGAGGACTTCATCGAGTGCGTGGTCTATGCGGGCTTTCATTGCGGGCGAGTGTAGCACCGGCCGTAATGTGCCGAATAGAGCACGACTTCCACCGACTATTCCGACCTGATCACTTCGACGTCGGCATCACGAACTCCGCACCCTTCTCGATGCTTTCCGGCCAGCGCTGCATGATGGACTTCTGCTTGGTGTAGAAACGCACGCCTTCGTTACCGTACGCATGCATGTCGCCGAACAGGCTCTTCTTCCAGCCGCCGAAACCATGCCATGCCATTGGCACCGGGATTGGCACGTTGATGCCGACCATGCCGACTTCGATGCGACGACCGAATTCGCGCGCCACGTGGCCATCGCGGGTGTAGCACGACACGCCGTTGCCGAATTCATGCGCATTGATCAGGTTCACTGCTTCAGCGAAGTCCTTCACTCGCACACAGGACAGCACGGGTCCAAAGATTTCTTCCTTGTAGATGCGCATGTCGGGAGTGACGTTGTCGAACAGCGTGCCGCCGATCCAGAAGCCCTTGTCGAAACCCGGCACGGTGAACGGCTTGCCATCGGCGCCGACGCGACCGTCGACTACCAGCTTCGCGCCGCTCTTCACGCCATCATCGATGTAACCCTTGATGCGATCCAGCGCCTGACCCGTGACAATCGGACCCATTTCGGAATCCAGCTCCATGCCGTTCTTCACTTTCAATTGACGCGCACGTTCAGCCAGCTTCGGCATGATCTTGTCGGCGACATCGCCCACCAGTACGGCCACGGAAATCGCCATGCAGCGTTCACCGGCTGAACCATAAGCCGCACCGATCAGACCGTCGACGGCTTGATCGAGATCCGCATCCGGCATCACCACCATGTGGTTCTTCGCGCCACCCAGCGCCTGCGCTCGCTTGCCCATCGCTGCGCCGCGCTGATAGATGTAATGCGCAATCGGCGTCGAGCCGACAAAGCTGATGGCCTTCACATCCGGATGTTCGAGCAATGCATCCACGGCCACCTTGTCGCCTTGCACAACGTTGAACACGCCATCCGGCAAACCGGCTTGCTTGAACAGCTCGGCCATGTACAACGATGCAGACGGATCGCGCTCGCTGGGCTTGAGGATGAAGGTGTTGCCGGTGGCAATGGCCATCGGGAACATCCAGCACGGCACCATGCACGGGAAATTGAATGGGGTGATACCCGCCACCACACCCAGCGGCTGACGCAGCACCCAGTTATCCATACCCGTGGAGACTTGATCAGTGAAGTCCGTCTTGAGCAGGTTCGGCACGCCACAGGCGAATTCGATGATGTCGATGCCGCGCGAGACTTCGCCCTGCGCATCGGTGAACACCTTGCCGTGTTCGCTGGTGATGATCGCCGCGAGTTGATCGCGATGCTGATTCATCAGGTTCAGGAAGTTATTCATGATGCGCGCGCGACGCAGCGGCGAAGTGTCCGCCCATTTCGGCCATGCGGCCCTGGCGGAAGCAACGGCGGCATTCACTTCATCGATGCTGGCCAGCGCCACCTTGCGCGGCGTTTCGCCGGTGGCGGGATTGAACACATCCTGCGAACGACCGCTGCTGCTGGCGCTCACCTTGCCGCCGATCCAGTGCTGGATCGTGCCGGTGATGGGGTACTGAATGCTGAGCTTTGAACCGTCCATATGGACCTCGCGTTGATATAATGTGAATCGCGGAGAAGCGCGGCAACCAACCTGTCATTTCGACCCGAAGGCGAGAAATCCGTTTCGGAAAGATTCGTCTACCCTTCGGTCGAAATGACAGCAGGCAGGTAAACACCACTCCTTCAGTGACGCGCAGTCTAGGAACCCACCCCCTCTGGCGCAACACGGAATAACTGACTACATTGTTCACTATCCTGAACAATGAACCTTATTGAGGATTGGTGCCCATGCAGCGCGAATTAGGCCCCGTTTTGCCCGATCTGCACCTGCTCACCGTGCTGGCGCAGACCCAGAGCTTTACCCAGACCGCACAACGACTTGGCGTGTCCAAAGCCTCGGTCAGCGCGCGCATCAACGAGCTGGAAAAATCGGCCGGCATACCCCTGGTACGGCGCACCACCCGCTCGGTGGTGCTGACCGAAGCCGGATCGCGCCTGGCGCAGGACATCGAAGCCTCGTTTGCCCGCATTGCGGACAGCTTCAGTCATGTAAAGGATCTGGCCGGCGCGCCGCGTGGCCTGGTGCGGGTCACTGCGCCCGTGGCGCTCGGTCGGCAGGTCATCGCCCCCGCGCTGCCGGCGTTCCTGTTGCAGTACCCGGAAGTGCGTCTCGAGCTTGATCTGTCGGATCGCCTCATCAACCTCGCACAGGAAGGCTTCGATCTATCCATCCGCCACACCGACAATCCACCCGACACTTACGTGGCATGGCCGTTATGTGAGACGCGTTCGATACTGGTTGCCAGTCAAGGGTATCTGCAACAACGCGGCACGCCCGATCACCCGTCGCAACTCGCCGATCACGATTGCCTGATGTACCTGCGCGACCTTGAACGCACTTGGGTCTTCGAAAAGTCACGCGGCCGTAAAAAGAACGAACGCATCAGCGTGCCCGTCGTCGGCCCGTTACGCGCCAACAATAGCGAAGTGTTGCGTGAAGCCGCACTCGGTGGGCTGGGCATCGCGTTGCTGCCGGACTTCACTGCGTCCGATTTGCTGAAGCGCGGACAGCTGCAACACGTGTTACCGGACTGGAAGCCGGTGGGATTTTTCGGTCAGCAGATTTATGCGATTCGGCCCTGGACGGCGCAGGTACCGCGTGCGGTGCGGTGCCTGGTGGATCATCTGAAACAGAGTTTCAAGCAATAGAGAGATGCTTGTGCAGATACTCCCGATCCCCGGCCGGCACCGTTCGTTCTCTGATCGCGGTCATTCGACAACAACTGTCTTGATTGGCGTTCCGTCAGGCAAGTCCTTCGTTTGCTTGTAGATGTCGGCGAGTAACGAGTAGTGGACCGCCAAGTCGGTTGGCTCGACATTCGCTACCTCGTACTTTCCTCCAAGCACAGGCGGAATTTTGAAACCGTAACATTTGCTTGGCTCCAGACTCATACCAGCTTCCCTGCACGCATCGACGAGCGGGATCATCAACCAGTTATTGGCGTTGTCGCTTTGGTCCAGAAGATCAGTAAAGTGAGCGCGATTGTCGGCTACACGCGCCAGAGTTCCTCCACCTACATCAAGCATGTGCACGGAACCATCGTCGTCTGAAACCACGAATGCGTCGCCGAAGCGATTCACCAGCCAAAGGGTGAAACTGGAGGGGAGCGGCGGCACCCAATCACTCAGAAGTGACCCCCAATTATTCCCAGCCTGATCGATCAGATAGCTGTTGATGTCCATTACTTGTGAAAGCTAACGCCATCGTTGAGGCGCGTGTGTTTCGCTCGTCGCCTCAAATTATTTGTTCTGTTTCCGTCATAGACCAACGACGCGGTTCCAGTCCGCGATGTACATATAGAGCCTTTGAAATTCGCTCGGAAGTAGCATTCTATTGTGAGCAATGAAGTTGCGAGCTTTCTCAATCTCTTCCATGCGCTGCTTCAACCAATGCTGAGTCGGCACAATGTTCTTGAAGTGGTCCCATTTAGCTACAATGATCTGTGCCAGATGACCGAAGTCCACGAACCCGAGAAGGTCTGATTTCTCACCTTCAAGCCATGAATCCTTCATAGCTGCCTCGCGACGACCTTCTGCGTGTTCCTTAATTTTTTGGGGTAGCTTATCTTGCCAGTCGAGCCCCTCTTTTTCTTCAAGCGCTTCTCGAATGAAATCTCGAATTTCGTTCTCAAAGCAAAACAACACCGAGTAGAGTCGGCCCATTTCCAGAGAGTTGTTTCGGACCGCAACGCCGAAAGGAGCCAGCGCCTCTTCGAGGAGGCTCTCCTCAGCTTCGGTGGAGCTCGCGCCAATCTGGATTCCAGCCCGCCGGAATTTCTCTGCTTCTGCTTCAAACATGAGGCCGCGGAACATGAAATCTCGAAGGTCTTTATTGCTACTGCTCAAGGAGATGCTCCCGCAGAGACTTGAAGATAGCGTTGTAGACTTCGACATCCTTCGTGGCAGGTAAATGGATTTGGATGTTGTAATGAAGTCCTGAAAGCACGCTGTTTCCTTGACCCGAAGTGATCGGCAGCGATTCAGTCTTTACTTGAGCTACAACGTCTGACGACTTTGCGGGCGCGCCAGATTTGGACAAGAAATCCGCGAGCGGTAGCAGAGCCAAGAATGTCTTGGCCATCAACCCGGCAACGTTGTCGCTTGCATTATGGAAGCTCTTAAACTTGCCCTCTATTGCCGTGCGATCGGAATTAGCGGGATGTTCCTTGATAAGGAAAATATCTCCGTAAGCTTCGCGCAACGCCTCTGCCATGGCCTGCTTAGATCTGGAGTGGTCTCTGTAATCGTGATAGCGCTGCGTAGGCTTTCCGTCAGCCGTAAGAAATCCAAGAGCCTTTAGCAGCGGAACGAACGCCCGGTCATTCGTCGAACCGAAGCCCCAGTCCTTAAGCAATTGCTGAGTAAAGCGCTCTGGTGCCTGACCATCCCGAATCTTGGAGAAGATATCGGGCACACGGTTTGTCGCAAGTACATATGCGTTAGTTAATGCCATTGATGTTGTCCTTTTGCTTCTTCAGAGGGGACTGCCGCATGGATGGTGCCGGTGCGAAAGTTCGTAGGTATTTCGGTATTCGCACAACGCCTCCTGGCTCTCTCATCTATAAATAGCTTCGAACCTTCGCACCGGCACCATCACGATACGCGAGTGTCACCGACCTTCAGCCGCGGGACTCAAGTCTACGTTTATTTGCATACATCGTCGTACTCTCGCAAACGTCGTTGCCGCATAGCCGCCGACAATCAGATACCTAACTCCATGAGCGTTGAAGACGGACAAGAGTTCTTCGAAGTCTTTGTGCATCCGGGGTCGCTCCCTTGAGTTCGTATAGCTCGGCACTCATGTCCCAGGCCGCATCAAGGCGTTGGTGCCCCGGCATGCGTTGCCAATACCGGTATTCATCAGCTTTCATCGCATCAATGCTGCTGTATTTGTGGATGCTTTTGTCCATGGAAGCAATCTAGCACTGATCCCCTCGGAAGAAAATCAACAGCGACCATCGGACAGATAACGCGCCGCGTGCATCGAACGCATCCTCACGCATCTCAAGCAGCAGACACTCGCGAAGCCTCAGTTCAAACACCGCTGTAGCAATTGAAACCACCGTCCACTGGGAGAATGACGCCGGTGATGAACGCCGACTGATTGGACAGCAGGAAAAGCGTGGGGCCGACCAGCTCGTCTTGTTCTCCGAAACGATTCATGGGGGTGTTTGCCAGCACGCGTCGGTAGCGGTCCGTCAGGTTGCCATCTTTGTCGAAGGCCAGAAACTTGAGCTGCTCGGTCAGGAAGAAACCCGGAGCAATGGCGTTGACCCGGACCCCGGTTTTGGCCAGGTGAACGGCCAGCCATTCGGTGAAATTGCTCACCGCGCACTTGCCTGCCGAGTAAGCGGGAATCTTGGTCAGCGGCCGGTAGGCATTCATCGAGGAAATATTCAGGATCGCGCCCTGTTTCTGTTGCACCAGCAGCGGACCCAGTATCTGGGAAGGCAGCACCGTGCCCATGAAATTGAGGTCCATGGTCGAGCGAAAAGAGGCTTCCGGCAGTTCAAAAAAACTGCCTTTGAGATCCTGCTGGCCGAGCTCGACTTGTTCGATGGCAGTGGTCGCTTTGGGACTGTTGCCGCCGGCACCGTTGATGAGGAAATCGAGGTGGCCGAATTGATCGACCAGTGCGTCACGCGCGGCGGCGATGGAATCTTTATCGAGCACGTTGCAACTCAGCCCCAATGCCTTGGTGCCGTGCTGCTCTGTTAGTTCTTGCGCCAGTGCCACGGCTTTCCCGCCGTCGAGATCGAGAATGGCGACGCGCATCCCGTTTGAAGCCAGACCATGTCCCAGGGCATGGCCGATGACTCCGGCTCCGCCGGTGATGGCCACCGTTTTATTTTTCAGATCTTCAAACGCCATGGACTGCAACCTCGAATCAGAACTAAATGTGGTAACGATGCCGGGCGGGAATCGGGGTAATAAAGCGCGCGAACTCAGAGCTGAACCGGTGGCTCGGCAATGCCGCGAAACGGCGAATCCGCGAGGAAGTAAGTTACGCCATCGTGCGGTGTTGGCTTTTCGATGTTTTCCTGTGCCGAGGTGATCAGCAGTGTTTTCAGGTCGCTGCCGCCGAATGCTGGGCAGGAGCTGTGTATGCCGGGCACAGACACGGCCACATCGAAGCGGCCATTCGATAAATATCTCGCCACACGCCCGGAACCCCACTGGGCATTCCAGATCGCGCCCTCGGCATCGACCACTGAACCATCCGGAAACCGGTTCTCGGCACGCAGATCGATGAAGGGTTCGTAGTCACCCTTGGGCCAGCCTTTTGAATCGAGCGGCTGCCTGAAAATGACTTGCTTGGTTGTATCGGTGAAGTACGCAAGGCCGCCATCCGGCGCAAAGCAGATGGAATTCGGAATGCTGATGCGATCGTAGATACGCCGCAGCTCACCGCGATAGAAACGATAGATGGCGCCCGCCTCCGCTTGAGCCGACTTGCCCATGGTGCCGATCCAGAAACCACCAAGAGGATCGACTCGGCCGTCATTGGAGCGGGTGATCGGATTGTTTGCATCGAGTGGAGTGACGATCTCGCGATTGCCGGTGTTGATATTGAAACGGGATAGCGACGTTTCCGAGGCCATGAACAAATGGTCGTGATCCAGCCAGCCCGCCGCAGATACATGTTCGTCGAACTGCCACAGCAACTGGCGACCACTGAAACCCTCTGGCCCTGACTCGCGACTCAGCAGTTTTTTATTGATGATATCGAACCAGAAAAACTGCTGACGCAGCGGATGCCACATTGGCCCCTCGCCCAGGGAACAGGCACGATCATCAAACACGCTTACGTTCATGACTTCAGTCGACCGGGTACATCAGCACCTTGAGAGCCTTCTTGTCCATGCACAGGTTGAAGGCGGTCTCCCACTCCGGTTTTCACCAAAGCTTTCATAAGTGTCCTCGAGAATTTGAGTGCTCAGCTAATCGCGGCCAAACAGCTCGGGATGAAACAAAAATTACAGAAATACAAATTAGATATGAATTTTTTCAACATCGATAATATATGAGATTACGTTGCTTGAGAATCGCCATCACCGCTCCTGGGAAGACTGTGCATTGACCCCAGGTCGACGACTACGATATGCCCCGCGTCCGGCGGGAAGCAATTGAACAAGGTAAGGCCGACTCCCTACCTGACTCTGATCACGCCAATGCCGTTTTCGATTTCGATACGTGTTCCGAATGGCGCAGAGAGCGCCTGCACTTTCTCCAGAATCTGTCGAGCTGCTTCTGGCGAGGGCGTGACCGGATTGCCTCTCTTTACAGACGGCCACGTGCCATCGCGCCCAAGATCCGCCGGATAGATGCGGACTTCAACCAGCTTGCCCTTGTCGTAGTGGCTGGTGGTCAGCAGTGCTTCCTTGTTGTCGGGCTGGTGCACCAATGCTCTTGTTGTACCGGCGCCGGGCGGAAGCCCCGCCGGATTCACCACATCGTCGGTTGGCCCGTTGTGTATGAAGAAGTTGGACAACCCGTAAAAAATGGGTTTGCCCTTGTATATCTCGATACCACGCAGGGTATGCACACCGTGGGCAACAAACACATCTGCGCCGTTGTCGATCATCTGATGAGCGAAATCAATCAGGAAATCAGGCGTGCTGAGAATCATGGCTGTACGCCTGAAAGGCGAACGAGTTCTGGTGAACATGAATCCCCACGGCCATGAAGTCAGCCATCTGCTTGCCACCACGCACACTGGCAATCATTCCCCTCAGATCAGCGGGATTCATCGCATATGAAAGGTCTCCCGGCTTCGGCCCCACCTTGTAGCGCGACCCGAACAGTTGCAGGCGATCCGCTGGCTCACGCTCGGATACCGGCGCCAGCGGCGTGTTGACTTCGCCTCTTCTGGCAAACACCGAGTCGCGAATCTGCTTGAGAGATTGCATCTGCTCGGCGGTCACGACGTTGGAGACATTGAGCTTCAAAAAATTCATGCCCGGGCGGTTGTTGGTTGCTTCCCCTTCCTCTTCGTGATCCACCGACCAGATGCCGATCCCCGCAACCAGTCCCTTGGGCGTTAACGCGGTGGCGGCCCTGCGCGCCTCGGCGAGGTTTTTTCCAGAACCGGCCTGTGCAATGCCTGCCTCTGCCAGCATCCGGTTCTGGTTGAAAATACCCTCGATGCCTTCTTCAATGCCGTGATTGTTGGCGGTGGTCACCATATCGATGCCCATGCGCTTCAGCTCATCGAGAGTGCTGTCCGGATTGCGTTCCCCGTCATTACCGAGTGGCCCTTCCAGGTTCGCAAACGTCATGTCGGCTTCGCGCATGATCTTCGCCAGCTTCTCGTGTGCCGGGTCGATGGAGCCCACCGGTCTGCGCATAAGAATGTCGCCGACCGCCGCGAAGGTGAAAGGTTGAGTGATCTTCAAGGGCAGGTCTTGCGCCGGATCGTATTTAACAGGCAGCAAGGTGGCCGCATCCGCAGTGGTTGCCCCTTGTCCCATTGCATAGGGAGCCACTGCCACCAGCCCGACCATCACGAACAGGCAGCGGAGCGCGTGGGACTTGAACGAAACGGCATTGCCTTCAAGTGTCGTCATGGAAGTAAGCTCCAGCGGTTGGTATTTTTATCAAGAGCAGGGAACAGAGGCACAAGCAGCCATCACAGCATTGGTGCGTGACCACCTAGTGTCCGCTGCATCGTGCCAGCGATGCACGCTGCGCCGAAAGCAGCTTTGCAATTGCTGACGTTGCTGTCATTTTGATGTCGAAAAGATGGTGCCGACTGAGGGATTCGAACCCCCGACCCCCTGATTACAAATCAGGTGCACTACCAGCTGTGCTAAGTCGGCAATGATTGGCGAATGCCGGAATTACAAGACCACGCCTGCGCGCGGGCCGCGATTGTAGCGGGTCGAAGCGACTAATTCACGCGCTGGTTCACGCGCTGGCGCACTCCCGGGCTGACGGTTCGTGGCTAGCACAGTGCAACTCGCGCAGAACCTGTTCAAAGTCTCGATCAAGGGATGCAGTGCAAGGCGGAACTGACCAAAAAAACGCAGCGTACACGGAGTACGTGAGTATTTTTTGGGCAGTTCCAACGCAGCAATGCGCCCTTCAGCGAGACTTTGAACAGGTTCTCAGCGGCTGGACGATGTGCTGGATGTAGCACTCTGCGTGACGTTCGCTGCCGCACAGGCCCTGGTTTCGAGTCGTACGATGCCAGCGGATTCGGGTTGCAGCAGCGCAGGGTCGATGGCCTGGCCGGGTTCCTGCAGGCTGACATCCAGCCATTGGGCCTGACCGGGACGGGTACGGGTCTGTACCACTGGCTGGAAGCCCAGTTTGGTGATTTCTGCGCTGCGATTGTCGGCGCGCCCCTGTTCGGAAAACAGGCCCAGCGACAGCACGGGCGGAGTGTCTTCAGCCAGCACATAGGCATCGGAAATACCGGCATCGTGCAGTTTTTTCAGCGTCTGCTCGGCTTCGGCAACGCTGGCAAAGCCTTGCAGGCTGACCCAGAAACCGGAGAACACTTCAGCGTTTTCGTTGCGCGCTACGCTGCTGAAGCCGGCCGCTTGCAGACGCTCAGCCAGCGCGGCTGATTGTTCGGCATCGGCCAGCGGGCCAACGCTGATACAGGTGAGTTCGCTGTTGATTTGTGCAGCGGCTGCGGCAAGTTGTTGATCGGTCTCATTGGCCAGCCGCAAGCTCGGCGCCTGTTGTGGCGTGGCGGCGCTGACCTCGGCAGTCAGGCTGGCTTCCGGCACATCCACATACTGAGCCCAGAAGTAGACACAGACATTGGCCAGTATCAGCAGCAGTGCAACAGCGCGCAATTCAGTGTGCTTCCTGGGTGTTGATCGAGTTATTTCTTGCCGGCAAGCCAGTAGGCCGCCACATCCGCAATTTCGGCTTCGCTGAGTTCGACCTTGGTTTTGCTGTGCGTTACCTTGCCGGACACCACATCACGAATCAGTGACTCCATGCTGCGGGTGGTTTCGCCCTGCCAGTCCTTGGGCTCATGACAGGACGCACACTTGGCGTCTGCAACCACCTTGCCTGCGACCACATCGGCCGCCAACGCGGCAGAACTCACCAGGCTTGCAGCCAGCATCAGAGCAATGAAATAACGCATGGTGAACTCCTTGAACGGCTGACGAATGACCTCGTCGCTGCGGCATGATAACCGAGACCACAGATCTATTAACCCGGCGGACAACAATGTCCGGCATGGCGATGCAAGTTCTTGTGTAGGGGCGGCTCGTGAGCCGCCCTCTTGCGCCTTTGAATACAGGAAGGGCGGCTCACGAGCCGCCCCTACGTCGGATAAGGTTGTCCGCCGGGTTAATAACTGCACTGAGCCAGCCCCCGTAACACCAGATCCGGCACCAGCTGGCTGGCGATGCTCAGTTGTGTCTGCAATGCGGGCGCTGCGCCGCCAGTGAGCAGCAGCCGTACGTTACCAAACTGGGCAAGGTGTCGATACGACGCTTCAATCAGACTACAGGCAGCGCGCAGCGAACCCATCTGCACACAATCACGGGTGTTGTTGGCGAAGAAACTGCCCGACGCCTGATCCGGCACATCGGGACGGGACGCACGTTCGGCAATATCGCTGGTATGACGCAACAGGCTGCTCGTCATCAGGCTGGGGCCGGGCACGATCAGGCCACCGAGATGTTGACCCTCGCCGGTTACAGCATGGGTGGTCACGGCATCCAGAGTCATGGCAGTGCCGACGGATACCACCAGCGCGGTAGTCGGCGACAAGGCATACGCGCCCAGCAAGGCCAACCAGCGATCCACGCCCAGCTGTTGCGGTTGCAGATAAGCATTGCGAATGACCTGACCATTCACTGTCGCCTGTGCCGTCGCCGTGACAAACACGGGCTCGATCTGCCAGCAGTCACGCGCCGCCTGTCGCACCTGTTCGGCAATAGTCTCGCCCGCCACATTGGACACCCACACTGCACTGACTTGTCCCGCCGGTGCAAACACCTGCGTACCCAGTTGCGCCGTGCTCAGGCCACCATGCGCGATGGCCTGCTGTTCAGACAGGCCTTGTACCGATTGCACTGCCCACTTGATACGGGTATTGCCGATGTCGAGTAACAGACGCATCAGGTGGGCCTCAGACTGACTTCACCAGAGACAAACTGCCTGATGCCAGCCGGCGTGTCGAGCAGCAACGCGCCCTCTACCGTGATGCCCCGCGCAATACCCAGCACGCGCTGCTCGCCTTGCAGCACCTGCACTTCTGCCTGGTGCAAGACGTTGTACGACTGCCACTCGTCCATGAAGTCCGCGAAGCCAGCTTGCGTGAATTGCATCAGGCAGGTTTGCAGTTCGCAGGTAAATGCCGCTACCAGTGTATTGCGCGAGGGACAACACTCGCCGAGGATTTCATGCAGGTCGCAGATGGCCAGTTGCTGGCCTTGCAGCTGGGCGCGACTACTTGCCGACAGCCGCCAGTTAAGGCCAACGCCAATCACCACATGCGCCGGACCATCGGGCTCGCCACGCATTTCAATCAGCACGCCCGCCAGCTTGTTGCCATGCCAGAGCAGATCGTTGGGCCACTTCACGCCGACTTCCTGAGCGCCAATGCACACCAAAGCTGCGCAGCACCCGCACCAGCGCCACGCCTACGACAAGACTCAACGATGAAAGCCCCGCTGGCATGGTTTCAAACAGCCAGCCCAGCGACATGCAGATGCTTTCACCAAAGGGCGCCAGCCAGCTGCGCCCGCGACGGCCACGCCCGGCCTGCTGCAACTCGGCCACGCACAGCATCGCCTGCCCGGATACGGTCGCAGGATGTTCGGTGACAAAGCGATTGGTGGAATCCACTGCAAACAGCACATGTATCTGCTGCAACGAGGTTGACTGCGCCGCACACAGGGAGTGCAGGCGTGGTGAGTCATACAGATCCACCGCGAAGGGCAGACGATAGCCCTGATGATGCGCTTCGATGTCGATGCCCAGATCGCGCAGGCCATGAATCAGCTTCCACACTGCGGCACGCGTGACCTGCAGTCGCTCGGCGAGACGTTCTCCCGAATGTAATTCGCCATCCGCCAGCAACGCCAGCAATTGCTCACGGCGTGGGATATCGATGGTTACGGAAGCGGCATTCATGCGCGCGGTTTGAATAGCCAGAGTTTACGCGCGCGATTTTCAGTGCCACTGCGCATGCGCTGGATATTGCTGCGATGTGTGAACACGACGAACACCATCATCAGCACACCAAATACCCGCAAGGGCTGGTTATCAACCGGCCCGGCCAGCCATACCCAGACATTGAAACCTGCGGTGGCAAGCATGGTGCTGAGTCCGACAAAGCCGGTCAGCATCAATACCAGCAGCCAGCAGCCCAGCACATACGGCAATGCTGCGGGCGCAAGCCCTGCTACTACGCCCACCAGCGTGGCCGCGCCCTTGCCGCCGCGAAAACCAAACCACAGCGGATACACATGGCCCACCACTACCGCGATGGCGCAGCCGATCTGCAACCAGACAGGTTCGATGGAACCGGTCAGGCTGGCGAACGACCAGAACGGCAAAAACGCCACCGCCAGCCAGCCCTTGCCAATGTCGATCAGCATCACCCCGGCGGCAAACTGCCAGCCCTGAGTGCGCAAGGCATTGGTGCCACCCGCGTTGCCACTGCCCTGCTGACGGATGTCCACACCGCCTCTGAGTTTGCCAATGACCAGCGAGCCCAGCAATGAACCCAGCAGATATGCGAGCAGGATTTTGATGATGAGTTCGAGCAAAACCGGTTTCCGCGAAGTCAGAGTGGCGGGAATTCTAGCAGGCTAGTCCCGCATCGGCAGAAACACCTCGGCCAGCATGCAGCGCACACTGCCACCGCCGAGCCGTTCGATGGTGGGAATGGCGGCAACAATCAGTGGACCGGCCAGCGCCTGCAATTGCTGCCGCTGAGTGGTTGTGAGCACATCGAAGGCGCTTTGTGACATGACCACGCATAGCTCACCCTGCTGGTTGCGCAGCTCCAGCATATTGCCGGCAAATCCCTGCATCTGCGTGCGGCTGATTTCGATAACCTCATGCCCGGTACTGCGCAGGGCATGCAGCACTGCATTCTGTTCATGCGCTGCAATCACTTCCGTGCACAGCACCGCGAAGTGCGTACCCACACACATCAGCACATTGGTGTGATAGATCGGCACACCTTCGGCATCCGCCGCATCGAACGTCACCAGCTCGTAATCCAGCTGCTGCGCAAAGTCGCCCAGCGCATCCAGATCCGTACGCGGCGAGAGGCAGGCATAGGCCATGCGATGCACGCGATCCAGCACCAGCGAGCCTGTGCCTTCCAGATACTGCTCATGTTCTTCATGCGCTGTCAGATCAAGCGTGCGAGTGATACGCAGACCTTGCGCACTTAATTGCTCCAGCACATCCATGCGACGTTCGCTGCGACGATTGCGTGCCTGCATTGGATACAGCACCACCGTGCCATCGGCATGAAAGCTCACCCAGTTGTTGGGGAAAATCGAATCGGGCGTATGTGGCTCGGGCGTATCGTCAACGACTTGTACCTGTATCCCCGCTGTGCGCAACTTGCTGACCAACACATCGAATTCCGTCACAGCCTGCTGCTGAATTTCAGCGACTGCCTGTTGTTGGTCCAGATTCTGAAAACGATTGGAGCTTGCAGTTTCTACATTACCCGCAAAATACACCGGGCGAATCATCAGGACGCGGGATGTGGATTGTGATTCGGTCACAGGCGCCATGTCCGTCTCTGGGCAGATTTGTAACCCGCCACTACATCGACTGCGCCCACGTCGATCACACCCACCAGCGCCAGCTTGAGCAGATCCTTCTGGTTTTCCGCTGATACATTGCCCAAATACTTACCCATCAGTGCTGATGTTCCGTGCTGCTCTGGCTGGAAGAACTGCTCATCTTCATGCCATCCATTTTCATACCATCCATCTTCATGTTCGAATGATCCATCTTCGAGTGGTCCATTTTTGAATGGTCCATCTGGGAGTGATTCATCGCTCCCGCGGTCGCAGCCGCCTTGCCCACCTTGAACTGCACCGTGGTTTCGCAACCGGCTGCGTCCTTGATCTTCACCGCCACGTCATCGCCGCTACGCAAACCCTGCCTGGGATTGATCAGCATGAAGTGCTTGCCGCCGGGTGCAAACTCGACCTTGGCGCCGGGTGCGATATCCAGCTTGTCGATAGCACGCATCTTCGCCATACCGTTTTCGATCATGGTTTCGTGCAGCTCGACCTTGGCAAAGGCCGCAGAACTTGCGCTCGCTATCGACAACGCGCTTTTGCCGGTATTGCTGAGCACCGCATAACCCGCCAGCGCAGTCGCTGCAGCAGGCGCTTCGCGAATCCACGCAGATTCAACCTTGAGATCGCAGGCCAGTGTGCCACTGGTCGCAAAACCGGCAGCCAGCAATATCGCCGCAACAAACTGTTTCAAGTTACCCATGAACGTCTCCTGATTGCAATTTCTGAAACCAACAATACACTGCGCACATTAGTCATGCACGCCGCCTACCTTGGGCGGAACCAGTCCCTCATGCCAGACCTTGTCAAGCTGCTGATTCGTCACGCCCTGATTGGCTTCGGACTGGCGACGCTGCTGGTTTCGTGCCTGATGCTGTTCAATGTCGGCAACCTCCGCAACCTGATTGCCGCAGATGGCCCGGTCGCGCTGCTCATGCTCACACTGTTCATGGGCCTGACTTTCGCCAGCGCCCAGATGGGCATTGGTGTGATGTTGGCCGGCCGCGACCGCGACGATGACGACTACCCGGGCACACTGGTGGCCGCCGTCGGCTCCCGTCTATGGGCGTATGTGCATGCCGGGCGCTGACATCAATCAGTTCAGGTCTTCGAGATAATCGAGCATGGCTGCGCGCTCATCGGCATCCGGTGTCGGCCAGAGCATGAAACTGTTCGGCACGAGCTTCTGCGGATCGGCCAGATACGCATCCATCGTGGCGCGATCCCAGGTGAGGCCCGATTCACGCAACGGCTGCGAATAGAAGTAGCCTTCACGCGTCGCGGCTTTGCGTCCCAGTATTCCATGCAGATTCGGTCCGGTCGGCCGGTTCTCATTCTTTTCCGAATGACAGGTGATGCAGCGCTGAAATACCTGCTCGCCCGTCAGTCTGTTTGTCTGCGGCGCAGCGACTGGCTTGCACGCCGCCAACAGCAGACCGAGCACCATCATCAGCATCGGCTTATTCATGATGAACCGCTTGCCCGTTGCCGCCTGCAGACTGCATCACCACCGGCGCACCGAAGCGCGCAAACAACGCCAGCGTCTCGACCGGCAATTTTCGCTCCGCCTGCAGCAATGCGGCGGACAAGGTCGCAGCCGTTTCCGCGCTGAGTCCCGCCTGCTGCAGATACGCCGCATCTTTCACGGCATCGCCCGCGCACTGCACGATCACCCATTGATCGGCCTGCTTCCTCAGCAGGGCGCGACCACCCATGTCACCCTGTGTCCAGCCAACAATGGCATCGCCGCCCTGCACTATTACGGGATCCAGCGTCAGCAACTTGCCCGACTGATCATAGGTTTGATGCAGCAACTGCTGGATGGCGCTGACATCGGTACTGTCGGTATGCGCCGCCTGCTGGCACGCCGACAGCGCCAGCATCATCAGCGGCAGAAACCTGTTTATGGATTTCATGCGTGCTTACCAGCCAAAGCTCAGACCCAACTGACCGGAAGTACCGGGCATGGGATAGCCGGGGCGATAGGCATAATCGGTATCGAACAGATTTTCGATGGCCACATACACCTGACCGCGTTCACCCACCAAGCGCGGGCTGTAGGCAAGCCGCAGATTGACGACGGTGAATGCATCCACCTGCGCAGAATTGACTGCGCCATTGGCGCGTACCTGTTCCAGCACGTACATGTCATCCTGATGCTGCGCATCGACACTCAGGCGAACCTTGCCGAGCACCACATTGCTGCCGAAGCTGATCGATTGTTTCGGTGCATAGGGCAACTGCGCCAGGGATGGATCGAGATGCGTATAGCCGATGAAGGCATCCCAGTTCTTGGTGAGCTGCTGCTGCCAGCTCAGCTCGATGCCGTCGATGTCATAGCTGCCCAGATTCACGAATGCGGGTGCAGACACCGCCGGCGGGAAGGCAAACACATAGCGATGCTTCAGCTTGTCCTTGAACACGGCCAGATCAATGGTGCTGCCAGCCGCCGGGCGAATAGCAATGCCCGCTTCCACATGATCAAGCTGCTCCGGATCAAGCTTGCGCCAGCTGTCGCCCAGCGCCGAGATGAGCGATGACAACACCGCTGCATCCAGTCCCGGGTAGCTGATGCCGCGCGAGGCAGTAACGCGTGCATCCACAAATGTCGACAGCAGCTGCAGGCCGGCTTGCGGCGCAGTCTTGGCATCCAGCACATTGTGATCGTAGTAGCGCACGCCTGCAGATGGCAGCAGCGTCAATGACTCACCCAGCGCAATGCGTTGCGACAGTCCCAGATACGGCGAGGTGATGCGCAGCGTCGGGCCATTGAACTTGAAGAAGTTGTTGAAGTTGACCGCGCCTTTCATCTGATCGACATCCAGACCCCACAACACTTCGCCGCCCTGCCACGGCGTGACCTGTTCGCGCCAGCGCAGACCCGACAGACTGAAGTGACTGAGCGTATCGCCATCTACCGGTTGACCCAGCCAGTCACCGTCGCCGCTGTTGGCATACACCTGCAGCGTGCCACTGATGGTGTCGAAATGGTGCTGCAACTCGACCATGCCCCAGGTGCCCTTGGTGTCATAGCGGCCGGTCTTGGTTGACGGCGCGCCCACCTGACCGGGATCGCCGACCGTGTTGCTGGCAGCCAGTGCCGTAGCGCCCAGCGACCAGTGCTCATTCAGCGCATAACCCACATGCCCCATGACGTTGCTCAGCTTGCCATCGGCGTCTTCACGATGCCCATCGGAACTGGCATAGCTCTGCGCCACCGAGTACTCCAGCGAACCCTGTTTGCCGGTGACATCCATCCGTTCGATAAACGTTCCGAAGCTGCCACCGGCCAGGGTGACGTTGCCCTGCACGCCTGCCGAGGTTGCACGCCGCGTACTCAGTTCGATGCTGGAGAAGTTGTTGCCCGTGCTGTGCGGCTGCGGCCCCTTGTGCACACTGACACTCTGCACGCCATTCACCGGCAACAGATCGAGCAAGGGGTGACTCCACACCGCCATATAGAACGGCACGCCATCGATGTAAGTCTTGATCTCACTACCGGGACGACTGGCGCCCAGACCACGCACGTACACTGCGCCGCCTTCGCTGCCACCGAACGAGCCCACGGGGTTGAAGCGCGACACCGTCACGCCCGGCGTGCGGCGCAGTGCTGACGAAAGATCGAGCGCATTCAGATCGCGCAACTGCGCCTCGGTGACCACCGTGGTCAGGCCCGCCTGCAAATCGACTGCATTGCTGTCGATGATGGCGCGTGCAGTGACGATGACCTCTTCGAGTGGTTCATGTGCCTTTGCGGCATGACTCCATGCGCAAATAACGGCTGCGCAGGACAAGGCGAGCAGTTGTGATGACCGGCTATTGCTTGAATGATTAAAACTCATGATGAATCCAGATGCAGTTGTTTATTGATCAGAAACTGGAGATACAGTGAATACTTGCCTGGGCGGACAGATTAGTAATCGCCACTACGCATGCGATTTACGCGACGCGGACGCAACCAGCGCCTGACGACGCTGCTTGAAACGCAAACGCCGCCAGCCGATTACGATGCCGGTGATGCTGATGGCAAGGCCACCGGCGCTGCCCAGCACCAGCAGCACGTCCCACACCGGACGACGCTGCAGCAGCGGCAACCAGTCCCAGCTATGCAGAAAGGCAAACAACACCCGATCAACGCGACGATGCGTGTCGGAAACATTGATCACCTGCGCGGTGAACGGGTCGATGTGTACCCAGGTGTCATGCTCGTCGCTGAACTTCAGACGCAGCACAGGCAATCGCTTCTCTGCATGTCCACTCATGGTGTGCGGCTCACGGCCGTAGTAGAAAAAGTCGTACTGCTGCAGCCATTGCTGCTCGCGAGTCGAAGCACCCGCAATCAGCTTTGCGCCGGCAGCGGTGAGCTGCTCACGAGGCAGACTGGTCAGTGGGACCTCTGTGGTTGATGGCGACAGCAACCGGGTTCGTCCCGCCGCATCGAACGCCACGAGATACCCCGCGCCATCGAACATGCGCCACTCCAGTTCACGCGCTACAAAACCAGTGGCATGCAGACGCTGCAACTGCGTATTCAGATCGAGCGGAAAATTGCTGGCTTCGAGCACACCACCGGAGAACGCTGCTTCATCAAGTGGCTCGCGACCGGAACTGAATACCTTCCACGGATTCATCGACATCAGACCGCTGAATATCCAGGTGATGGCCAGCGTGCCGAACACCAGCCCGATGATGTGATGCCACCTCATCAGCGGTTCGCGATACGGCGAATGCGAGGCATTCTTGTACTTGCCTGAGAAGCGCCACCGCCAGATACCTACTACCAATCCGGTCATCGCCAGCAGCGTGGCGATCAGCGAGGTGTAGATGACAATGTCGGTCCAGTACTTGTCGACCGCACCACCCCGGAACGGATACAGCCAGTGAATCCACGCACCCGCCCAGTTCCATGCGCGCTCAACACCGGTGGCATCGCGCACTACTTCACCGGTGGTCGATGATACGTAGAGTCGTGTTGCAGACGCATCGTGCATCTGCATGACATGCAGTGGCCGATGACCATCCATGGCTTTTGAATGTGTCCAGGCATCTTCCTGCACCGCACCCAGATATTCTCCGGGCGCGACACTGGCAAATGCCGATGCCGCCGCAGCAGCATCGGCTGTCGACACCGAGTCGATACGTTGGCCGCTGCGTGCATCGACAGCCACGTAGTGATCCTTGCCGCCACTGAGCACGTAGCGCGGACTGCCAGCGACCGTGGTGAGCCGAATCGCCTTGGGCGGCGATTCGAAATCCGCAGCACGCAGCACCGTGGCCAGCTCCACATAGTCACCGCTTGCCAGTGCCGGCAAGCGTGACAATCGCTCTGCAGTGGTCAGCTTCGGATAGCCGACGTAAATCATCACCACGCCAGAGAAAAACCACATAGCCATGAACAGACACAGGGTAATTCCCAACCAGCGATGCGTCAGATACAGATAGCGCTTCATGGCGATGCTCTAGAAGGACGCGCGCAGTTCAAGCTCGAACGTGCGTGGTGCGCCCAGATAGAACATCGGCGTTCCGGTCACTGACGATGCATAGATGGTGTCGGCAATGTTGCGGGCACGGGCCGTCACCAGCCACTTGTCATCTGGCTGATAGCTGGCAAATGCACCAAACAGGGTGTAAGCACCATCGCTGATGGTGTTTGCGTTGTTGCCGAAACGCGAGCTGACGTATCGGGCATCGACACCCGCGCGCCAGTTGGCCGTGATGTCGTAAGCCGCCCACAGATTGGCCACCCACTTCGGCGTGTTACCCGGCACATTGCCTTCACGCGATACACCCACGCCGCTGACGTTCTCGATGAAGTCATCGTATTGCGCATCGGTGTAGGCGACATTGCCTTGCAGACTGAGTGCTTTGGCAATGCGTACAGATGCCGCCACTTCAGCACCGCGCGACGACTGCTGCCCCACCGGAATGGTGGTACCGGGATTGTTGGCATCTGCAATGGCGAGGTTCTTGCGCACGATGTGGTAGACGGCGGCCGTCAGCGCACCTCGTCCATCCAGTACATCCCACTTGGTACCCAGCTCGATCTGACGACCGGTGGTCAGATCGAAGTCACGTACCTGATTGAAGTTGGCAGTGGTCAGAATGCCGGCCGGTGGATCGGCTGCGGTGCTGTACTGCAGATAGACACTCGATGCAGGCGAGAAATCAAACACCAGACCCGCGCGCCCTGTTACCGGCGTGTAGGTGCGCTTGAAGTAAGCAGGATCGGTGGCCGTCACGGTACGACGGTTGGCAACCTCCAGATCGATCTGCTCGTAACGCAGACCGGTCACCAGCGACAGCGCATTGGTAAATCTGGTGCGATTCTCGACGAATGCCGCCGTGGTCGTGACTCTGTTGTTTCTATCAGGCGTGAAGCCGGGCACCATGCCGGGAATGCTGAAGAATTCTTCGGTAACAAAGTTGATGGGATCAACAGTGCTGACCGTCAGAGTCAATGAACGCGGGAACCGTGTTTGCTTATTGATACTGTAATCGAGCCCCGCCGACCAGTCGGACTGCAGCCCACCGATGTGGCCGGCATGAGTCAGCTCCAGGCGGTTGCCATTCAGATCCTGATCATGCCGCTGCAACAGCGGCGAAGAACGCGCGACTGCAGTGTTGGTTGAGTTAAATCGATAGGTTTCGACATTGCGATAGTCGCGCAACGCATCGTAGTGATAGAGGGTATTGCGCAAACTGGTGTGTTCGCCCAGCCGATATTCCAGCAAGGAACGCGCCCAGCGAACTTCCTGCTGGTAAATGCCATCACGAGAATTGTAGTTTTTGAAACGCGTGGCTTCGTCAATGCGTCCCTCACCGGTAGTGGGATTGAGCAGTGGGGTACCCCAGTACGGACGATTTACGTCTTCTTTCTGGAATTCCAGCGCCAGTGTGTGCGACAGGGCGGGCGTGATGTCGATCAACCATGACGCAGCGGCAGTCCACGACTCACGCTTGTTACCATCCACGTAGCCATTCGAACTGGCGCGATTTACATCGGCGCGCAGGTAATTCTTCACGCCTGCATCATCACCAATGCGCTGATTGATACCGAAAGACAGTTGTGTGGTGACATAGGAGCCAACACTGACGCGCGCCTGAACAAACTCGCTGTCCCGCGATGCCTGTTTGGTAATGTAGTTGATCGATCCTCCGACGGCGCCGGCGCCATACAGATAGGTCGATGGGCCACCTACGACTTCCACTCGGTCATAGATCCAGCTATCCACCGGGCGTGCCGCAATGGCGTCGTACTGCACAGTGATGCCGTTGAACAACTGCGTCAGCGAACTGGCGCCGAAGCCACGATAGGACACCGAACCTGCCGAGCCCGGTGGCGATGCGGCGGTCATGCCCGGCACGCTCTTGAGAATTTCCTGCGTGTCGACCGCGCCGCGCTGTTCGATTGTCTCTCTATCGACCACCACCACTGTCGCCGGCGTTTCGCGTGGTGTCAGCCCCAGACGTGAACCGGTCTGCACCTGCTCATCCAGCGCCAGGGAGTCGGCCGGAGCGCTCTCCGCCACGGTAATTTTGGAAAATGCGACCTCCTTGTCACTTTGTGCAGCGTGAGCTGCTGCTGACAGGGTGAAGAAAATGGCCGTAGCCAGTTTGCTGTTGGATAAGGCGCTCGAAACATGTACGTTCATAAAGACTCTCAATTATTGGAAGTATTGGTTATCAAATTCAGTTCTGGCTTTGGGCCTGGTGTTGATTGCTTGCGGCGCATCAGCGCTTGTTGAGCACAAACTCGAAGGTCTGGGTCGCTGTGGATTGCACTGCCTGGTTGTCCCGCATGGCCGGGCGACACCGCCAGGCTCGCACCGTCGCGATGCCGGCCGCGTCCAGTCGTTGCGAGCCACTGCTCCTGACAACTGCAACGTCACGCACCGAACCCGTCGCATCAAGCAGCACCCGCAAGGTCACCTCGCCCTGCTCGCGCAGGCGTTTCGATTGAGCCGGATAAGATGGCGCGCTGCGCTCCGGGCACATTAACGCCAGTTCGTTGCCAGACCCGGCGATTGCCGATGCAGAGTTGCCTGTTGCCACATTGGTAGATGCCGCAGTGACGGGAGGCGGTTCGGTGATGGCCTCAACGTGCAACACAAGCGTCGGCGTGGTGGGAGCCGGTATGTCCGGACGGACAACCGTTGAGTGCGACGGTTCTGGTGGCAATTCGACTGGCTGCTCCACCTGCCGTTCCTGATTGATCAAGGCAACGACAACCGGTGATGTCTCATGACTGACGATAATGGGCGCCAGACGAAACAACGCAAACGCCAGCAGGTGCATCAGCACGACTGCGATGATGGCGATTGGCCGCGACGCACCCGACGTCAGTGATTCAGTCTCGAAAACTGAATCGCAACGCACATCGGACTGCAGCGGCTGCGCAGATGAATGGTCGACCAGAGCTGGCAACGGCTCAAACTCCCAAAGCAAAGCAAAGCAGGACGACGGGTTTACGTCATCCGTACAGATACAAACGCAATTGCTTAGGAGAGAGCTGGAGGACCGCGCGTGGCGATGAAGCGCGGTGGGCCGGACGCGTAATATGGCGACTCGGCAGGCGGAAGAATTTCCGCAGTGGGAAAGAACGAAATGGCTTCGCTGCTGCCGACATCCAGCAACGGTGCAGCAGTCACATGAGCAAACGGACAGGAGAAATCGTTCTGAGGGCCTGAATGATCCTTGCCAGCCGCATCATGACTCGCATCAGACTGAGCGACACCGGCGCTGCAAAACACAATCTGCAGCTTGCCCTCATGCGCCTGCGCCATGAAACCCACGGGCATGAGCGCGCGCGCCATCAGAAACGGCAGCAGCCACCACACCCAGGATTGCGCACGACGGAATGTCATTTGAGGCGAATTGTCCGGAAAACCCTTTCAGTACAGATTCTAAGGAAATGGTGCGACCGGAGAGATTCGAACTCCCGACCTCCTGGTTCGTAGCCAGGCGCTCTATCCAACTGAGCTACGGTCGCACTTAGAAAAATGTCTGGCGGAGAGAGAGGGATTCGAACCCTCGATGGGCTTTTGACCCATACGCCCTTAGCAGGGGCGCGCCTTCGACCACTCGGCCATCTCTCCGGCGCACGAAACCTACCACTGTCCGCTCAGTAGCTGCTGGTGATTAACCATCGTTACCGGAGTTCAGCACCTCAAGCCAGCAATCTGCATTTGCGGATTACTGTAGCCCTGCTTGCACTGCTACATGTGGCGAGGGCCCCGCGAGAGGGCGGCAAGAATACTTGCCGATACGGGTTCCGTAAAGGCCTGATCAGGGGAATTTCGGGATTTACACCAAAAGTGTCACGTCCGCCGGGCTGGGTGCGGACATGACAGGCTTTGATCTCAAGATTCAATGTCCGATGAGGCGGTGCGACGCGGAGCACCCCCCGCCTGTTCTTCTTGTTTGATGCGCTCGAAAATTTCTTCTCGATGCACCGAGACTTCCTTCGGGGCGTTTACTCCGACACGAACCTGGTTGCCTTTGACACCCAGAATCGTCACGGCGACGTCATCGCCGATCATGATGGTTTCACCAACGCGTCTAGTCAAAATTAACATTTCTGCTCCTTGCCAAATAAGGTGGGCGCGCTTGTATTTGTGTTTTCAATCCTTACGCCACGCAATCACTTGCTGCATAAGTCACGCGGTTGCGAGGTTAAGAAACACAAGCTGCCCAGTAGATAGGCATTTCCCTGATTCAGGCCCATCGACAGCTGATTTCATCACATAAGACATCCACCAATATGCGCTGTGCGGATTTCCTCCAACCTGCCTGAATGGCCAGCAACCGTTGTCCCTGAAGTCAGCCGTTGCTGGCGCCCAATCTGGACTCGATCCAGCCAGCCACTGACTGGAGCGCGGCAGGCAACCTGGCGGCATCAGTGCCACCCGCTTGCGCCATGTCTGGACGACCACCGCCACGACCACCTACCTGCTGCGCAACAAAATTGGCCAGGTCGCCGGCCTTAATTCGTGCCGTTTGGTCCGGGGTCACACCGGCGATCAACGCAACCTTGCCCTCGGTATCGACACTGGCCAGCACAATCGCAGCCGATTTCAACTTGTTCTTGAGCTGATCCACAGCATCGCGCAGAGCAGGCACGTCCGCACCTTCGACCAGACTGGCTACCAGCTTGATGCCAGCAATGTCCACAGCAGTTGCAGACAGATCATTGCCCTGGCCACTGGCGAGTCTGGTTTTCAGCTGGGCAACTTCCTTTTCCAGCTTGCGGCTGCGTTCAATCAGCTGGCGCACTTTGTCTTCGACATCGTCGCGGCCCGCCTTGACCAGGCCCGCGACACCACGCAGCAGCTCATCTGAATTCTTTACCCAGTTCAGCGCGCCCTCGCCGGTGACCGCCTCAATGCGACGCACTCCAGCGGCAACACCGCCTTCGCTGACAATCTTGAACAAGCCGATGTCACCGGCACGGCTGGCATGCGTGCCACCACAAAGCTCCATGGAAAAATCGCCAATGCGCAGCACGCGCACTTCGTCATCGTATTTTTCGCCAAACAGCGCCATGGCGCCGGCCGCCACGGCCGCTTCCTGATTCATCAACTGGGTTTCTACTGGCGCATTGGCGCGCACCTGCGTATTCACCAGTTGCTCGATCTTCAGGATTTCATCAGCCGTGACGCCGGAATAATGTGAGAAGTCAAAGCGCAAACGATCTGCTGAGACCAGCGAGCCTTTCTGCGTGACATGTGTGCCCAGCACCTGACGCAATGCTGCATGCAACAAGTGTGTGGCGGAATGATTGAGACGAATGGCGCTGCGCCGGGCATGATCGACTTCGGCCGACCAGCACTGAGCCCAAACGCAGTTCGAACCGCTCTGCAGCTGGCCGATGTGCGCGAACGCCGCATTGATCTTGCGGGTGTCAGCTGACCACAAAGCCGCCACCTGCGGCACTCAGCATGCCAGCATCACCCACCTGTCCGCCACTTTCGGCATAAAACGGCGTTGCATCCAGCACCACCTGACCGACTGTCACCGGCCTTGAGCACTTCAACCGACTGACCATCGCGCAGCAGCGCTACTACCTTGCCTTGGTCCTGCTCACGCTCGTAGCCACTGAAACGGGTCTTGTCATCCAGCTTCACGGTGTCGCGCAAATCCACACCAAACTTGCTGGCAGCACGGGCGCGTTCACGTTGCGCTTCCATCGCTACCTCAAAGCCAGCTTCGTCAATCTTCAAACCGCGCTCGCGAGCGATGTCGTTGGTGAGATCCGCCGGAAAGCCGTAGGTGTCGTACAGCTTGAATACCGCATCACCCGGAATCACTCCACCTTCACCAGAAACCTGAATCGCCCCCAATGTGATTGCACCGGCACCTGGAACAACTTTGCTTAACTCTTGCGATCGTGTCCTCAAGCAATCCCATGCCCTGCGCCAAGCGTTTCGGCAAAGCGTTCTTCTTCCTGCTTGAGCACACGTTCGATATGCGCACGCTGGTGCGTCAGTTCCGGATAGGCCGTCGCCATCGCCGTTTCCAGTGCCGCCACCAGCGTGTGGAAAAAGGCCTGATTGCAGCCCAGCTTGTAGCCATGACGAATAGCGCGGCGAATGATCCGGCGCAGCACATAGCCACGTCCCTCATTCGAGGGCAGCACACCGTCGGCAATCAAAAATGAACAGGCGCGAATATGATCGGCTATTACGCGCAGCGAGCTGGACGAGAGATCGCTGGTGCCGGTGGCCTGCGCCGCAGCCTTGATCAGCCCCTGAAACAGATCGATTTCATAGTTGGAATGCACGCCCTGCATAACCGCAGCAACGCGCTCCAGTCCCATGCCGGTATCGACGGAAGGCTTGGGCAGCGGCGCGAGCTTGACCGTCGGCTGCCGCGCTCATACTGCATGAACACCACATTCCAGATTTCGATCCAGCGATCACCGTCTTCATCGGGCGAACCGGGTGGCCCACCGGGAATATGTGCGCCGTGATCGTAGAAAATTTCCGTGCAGGGCCCGCAAGGTCCGGTATCACCCATCTGCCAGAAGTTGTCTGAACCACCGCCTTGCTTGTCACCGATACGCACAATGCGACTGGCCGGCACGCCGACCTGCTGCCAGATTTCAAATGCTTCATCATCGGTGTGATAAACCGTGACCATCAGGCGCTGCGGGTCAATGCCCAGCCAATCCTTACCGGTAACGAATTCCCATGCGAACTTGATGGCCTCTGGCTTGAAGTAGTCGCCGAAGCTGAAGTTGCCCAGCATTTCGAAGAAAGTGTGGTGCCGCGCCGTATAACCCACATTTTCCAGATCGTTGTGCTTGCCACCGGCACGCACGCAGCGTTGTGAGCTGGTCGCACGTACATAGGAACGCTTTTCCTTGCCGAGGAAACAGTCCTTGAACTGCACCATGCCGGCGTTGGTGAACAACAACGTCGGATCGTTGCCGGGCACCAGCGAACTGGAGGCCACGATGGTGTGGCTTTGCTGCTCGAAATACTTGAGGTACAGCGCACGCAGGGCGGCGCTCGACAGGAATTTGGGTCGAGATACAGAAGTAGACATGGTTTGGCGCTTAGTTTTCCGGATCGAGGTCGGGCGGATCGCCCGCGTCGCCGGACTCAAGCAGCTGATCTTCGCAGCTCGTGCCCAAGGCAACGCGAATCTGATCCGTCGTAAAACCACGATATTGCAGGAAGCGCACCTGCTTTGCACGTTCACCCATGGTTGCCGGCGTCGCGCCACCAAATTTGCGCTGGCGAATTTCCACTGCCAGCCGCATCCAATCCACCTGCGCCGCACTCAAGTGCTGTTCGATCAATTCGGCAGGCAATTTTAGCTGGCGCAGTTCACCGCGCAGCCGTACCGGTCCCTGCCCGCGCTCGGCACGCGAGCGAATGAACATCTCGGCAAAGCGGGCGTCGGACAGCAACCGCTGCCGGGTCAGCTCATCCACCACTTCCAGTGTGGTGTTCTGGTCATAGCCCCGATCACGCAGCTTGCGCTTGATCTCCGCCTGCGCATGTTCCCGGCGCGCCAGCAGGCCGATGGCCGTATTGCGCGCGGCGCTGCGCAGCTTGGCGGGATCGGGAGGGTCGCCCCCCTCGGTCTCTGCCGGATTTCTGCTGCGCCGCCCGCGCTTGAACATTTCAGTCCGCGCTCATGAGCTCAGCTCTGACTCAGAGCCTGTTCACGATCTTGATCAAGGGATGCAGTGCAAGGCGAAACGCCGCGAAAAAACGCAGCGTACAGATAAGTACGTAAGTATTTTTCGCGGCGTTTTAACACAGCAATGCGCCCTTCAACGAGATCGTGACCAAGCTCAGGCTTCGACCGGTTCAGCAACCTTGGCCGCATCGCCACGCTTGGCGGGCAACAACTTCTCGCGCAGCTTGGCTTCGATGTCCTTGGCCACCTGTGGATGGGTTTCCAGATAAGTCTTGGCGTTTTCCTTGCCCTGACCGATGCGTTCACCGTTATAGGCGTACCAGGAACCAGATTTTTCAATCAGGTTATGCGCCACGCCCATATCAACAATTTCGCCATTCCGCGAAATGCCCGCGCCATACATGATCTCGAACTCGGCCTCGCGGAACGGCGGCGCTACCTTGTTCTTTACCACCTTTACCCGCGTCTGATTGCCAACGACCTCTTCACCATTTTTAATGGCGCCGATGCGGCGAATATCCAGACGTACCGAGGCGTAGAATTTCAGGGCATTGCCACCGGTGGTGGTTTCGGGATTACCGAACATCACGCCAATCTTCATGCGGATCTGGTTGATGAAAATAACAATCGTATTGGAACGCTTGATGTTGCCGGTGAGCTTGCGCAGCGCCTGCGACATCAGACGGGCCTGCAAGCCCATGTGCGAATCGCCCATCTCGCCTTCGATTTCGGCCTTGGGCGTCAACGCCGCCACCGAGTCCACCACCACCACATCCACGGCACCGGAGCGCACCAGCATGTCGGTGATTTCCAGCGCCTGCTCACCGGTGTCGGGCTGCGAAACCAGCAAATCGGTGACATTGACCCCCAGTTTCTGGGCATAGCCCGGGTCCAGCGCGTGTTCGGCATCGACGAACGCCGCCGTACCACCCAAACGCTGCGCCTCGGCAATGACCTGCAAGGTCAACGTGGTTTTACCCGAAGACTCCGGTCCGTAGATTTCAACTACGCGGCCGCGGGGCAGGCCACCCACCCCCAGCGCGATATCCAGCCCCAGCGAACCGGTGGAAATGGCATCTATTTCATAGGTGGAGCTGGCATCGCCCAGACGCATCACCGAGCCCTTGCCAAACTGTTTTTCGATCTGACCCAGCGCTGCCAGCAGCGCCTTCTTGCGATTCTCTTCCATTGTCGTATGCCTCAATTAAAGCCTGATAACCCGTCAGGTCCGGAGACCGCCACCTTCCCTGGGCACTCATGGTAGTGGACTAAACTTGACCCGGACTGTGCCAACCTGCGGCGGTATGACTGTATTATTGTACAGTACTGATCATTACACCAGTCTTATTTACAACTCCAGCACGCCGTTGAGCGCCATGACCACGCTGCGCCGCCGTACCGCCTCCCTGTCACCGCTGATCAATTTGAGCCGCGTGTTGCAATCAATGCCCTGACCACGCCGCAAGGCCCAGGCAAACCACACCGTACCCACCGGCTTGCCGGGCAGTTCGCCGCTCGGCCCGGCGATACCGCTGATGGCCACCGCCACCTGCCCGCCCAGCTGGGCCAATGCCCCACAGGCCATTTCGCGCACTGCCGCTTCGCTCACCGCACCATGAGCCGCCAAGGTGGCATCGGTTACCTGCAATAGCGACTGCTTCAGCACATTGCTGTACGCCACCACCCCGCCCAGATAGAACCCGGAACTGCCGGGAACGTCGGTCAGCGCCTTACCCAGCCAGCCGCCGGTGCAGGATTCTGCGGTCACCAATTGCCGGCCTGAATTACTTAAATGATGGCCCACCTGTACGGCGAGCTTGAACAAACTGTCATCGCTGGTCATGGGCGACTTTATAGCAGATAACCACTCTCGATCTGAGTCTGGGTCTGAGCTTGCCGGTTCTGATCCTTGCCACTAGCATCGCGGACTTTCGCGACCCACATAAACCAAATAGCAGACCAAGCAGCAGCCTCACCGTGGACAATCAGGATTTTTCCGGCCATACCCCGGTCATGCAACAGTATCTGCGCCTCAAGGCGCAGCATCCGGATGCGCTGCTGTTCTATCGCATGGGCGATTTCTACGAACTTTTCTTTGATGACGCCAAACGCGCCGCGCGCCTGCTGGATATCACGCTTACCGCACGTGGCCAGTCAGGCGGCCAACCCATTCCCATGTGTGGTGTGCCATTTCATAGCATGGAGCCGTATCTGGCACGGCTGGTACGCAAGGGTGAATCGGTAGCGCTGTGCGAACAGATCGGCCCCTCTTCTGAAAAAGATGGGGCCAAGAGCAAGGGCCCGGTGGAACGCAAAGTGGTGCGCATCGTCACCCCTGGCACGCTCACCGATGAAGCGCTACTGGAAGAACGGCGTTCGAGCCTGCTGGCCGCCCTGTATCAGTCAAACCCGCAGCAACATGATCAAGGCTTTGGCCTCGCTTGGCTGGAGCTGTCCAGTGGTCGCTTTCAAGTCATGGAGGCGCAAGGTGAGGAAGCCCTGTTCAGCGAGCTCGAGCGCCTGCGTCCAGCCGAACTGCTGATTAGCGAAGCCAGTTCCCGCGCCTTGCAAAGCCTGAATCTCAACACCCGCGAACGCCCCATCTGGCATTTCGACGTGGACGCCGGCACCCGCACGCTGTGCGAGCAGTTTGGCACCCGCGATCTGGCGGGCTTTGGCTGTGACGGCCTGGCGCTGGCCATTCGTGCGGCGGGTTGCTTGCTGCATTACGTGCGCGATACGCAAAAAGCCGCCCTGCCGCATATTCGCGGCCTGCAAACCGAAGCGCGCGGTGAAGCGGTATTGATGGATGCGGCCACGCGCCGCAATCTGGAACTGGATGCCAGCCTCGCCGACCGACCCGAATGCACTCTGGCTGGCGTACTGGATCGCACCGCCACCGCGATGGGCGGTCGTGAATTACGTCGCTGGATACATCGCCCGTTGCGCACGCGTGCGGTTCTTGAACAGCGCTTGCACGCCATCGCCACCTTGATCAACTCGCGCCGCGATGAACCGATTACCGAATTGCTCAAGCAGGTCGGCGATATTGAGCGCGGCCTGGCGCGTGTTGCACTGAAGTCAGCACGACCGCGCGATCTGGCGCAACTGCGCGATGCACTGGGTCGGTTGCCGGAATTGCAGCAATTGCTCAGTGATCAGGATTCGCCTTTATTGCAAACTCTGAGACAACAGGCGGGTACACACCCTGACGCGCATGCGCTACTCACACGCGCGATTATTGAAGCGCCACCCGCCATCCTGCGCGAAGGCGGCGTACTCGCAGCAGGCTTTGATGCCGAACTTGATGAGCTGCGTCAGATCAGCGAACACAGCGATCAGTACCTGCTGGACCTGGAAACCCGCGAGCGCGAACGCACCGGCATCAGCACCCTGAAGCTCGGCTATAACCGCGTGCAGGGCTACTTCATTGAGATCAGCAATACCCATGCGGCCAAAGTACCGGTGGACTATGTGCGCCGCCAGACCGTGCGCAACTCGGAACGCTACATCACGCCGGAACTGAAGTCCTTTGAAGACAAGGTGCTGGGCGCGCGCGACAAGGCGCTGGCGCGCGAGAAACAGTTATATGACCTGTTGCTGGATCAGCTGATCACGCATCTGGCTTCATTGCAAAACACCGCCGCCGCACTGGCTGCCCTGGATGTGTTGTGCAATCTGGCGGAACGTGCGGTAACGCTCGGATACTCGCGGCCGGAGCTCAGTGATGAAGCCGTGATCGAAATTCGCGCTGGTCGTCATCCCGTCGTTGAACGCTTTATTGATGGCGCTTTCGTGCCCAACGATCTGAACTTCAACGATGCGCGCCGCATGCTGATCATCACCGGCCCGAACATGGGTGGTAAGTCCACCTTCATGCGTCAGACCGCGTTGATCGTATTGATGGCGCGTATCGGCAGCTTCGTGCCGGCCAGTTTTGCGCGCGTAGGACCAACAGACCGCATCTTCACCCGCATTGGCGCATCGGATGATCTGGCCGGCGGCCGCTCCACATTCATGCTGGAAATGACCGAAGCGGCGAATATTTTGAATAACGCCACTGCGCACAGCCTGGTGCTGATGGATGAAATCGGTCGCGGCACCAGCACCTATGATGGTTTGTCGTTGGCGTGGGCCTGCGCCACCCACATCGCGCAACAGGTGCGTGCGTTTACGCTGTTTGCAACGCATTACTTCGAACTGACTGCGTTAGCAAATGATCTCGATGCTTGTGTCAATGTGCATCTTGACGCTACCGAACATGGCGAAGCATTGATCTTCCTGCACACGGTGAAAGAGGGCCCGGCCAATCAAAGTTATGGCCTGCAGGTTGCCGCACTGGCCGGCGTACCACCCAGAGTCATCACCGCAGCACGCAAATATCTACAGGAACTGGAACGTCACTCGACGCAAGCGCACGCACCACGCAGACAGCAGGAATTGCAACTGGAAGTACCACCGATAGTGGTGACTGAAGAACATGCAGCCGTGACGGAACTGAGAAGCCTGGATCCTGACCGGATGACACCACTGTCAGCGCTGCAAACCCTGTATCAGCTCATGGCGCTGGCGAAGCGGTAGCCTTATTCTTCGCCTGGTTTTTTCTGAGCTGCACCGGCAAACATCTGTTCCTGAAATTTGCCCCACAGCTCCATGTTCTTGCGGGTCATTTCAGCCATGCCGGTGACGGGCGGGACGCTCATGAACTTCCAGAATTGCTGCCGCATTGATTCCTGCTGCTCCAGCAGTTTTTCAACGCTCTTCTCCAGATACTGCCCGGTGAACTCTTCCATGGCCGTGCCATAAAATCGCACGATGGAATGCAGCAGTTGGGCGGAAAGAATGGGTTTGCCGAAGTGCTCCTGCTCGGCAACTATCTGCAACAACACGCTACGAGTAATGTCATCGCCCGTCGCGTCATCAAGAATCTTGACCTGCTCACCCTGAACAATCAGCTGGTGAATATCCTTGAGCGTCACATGTCGCGATGCTGTTGCATCGTACAGGCGCCGATTCGCATACTTCTTGATTACTCTTTCGGCGGCTTGTGTCATGGCCAGACTATAGCAGACCCGCTTATCCCAAAAAAAAGACGGTGGTCAGGTTTGACCACCGTCCTTCATTCAAGGCCAGCAGACCTTGATATCTATCTTCAGGCGGCGCGCATCAACGGTGCAAACTGCGTCGCGACCTGTGACTTGGCGTCTTCAGCCCACTTGGTCACGTCGCTCTGCAAGTCCGTGGTGAGCTTCAGGTATTCCTGCCACTTCTGGTTGCTGGCAGTAACGAATTCCGCAGTCAGCTCGGCATGACGCGCAGCGAACTGATAAGGGTTGCCAGAAGCCTGCACAGTGGCTTGCAGACGGGCAGCAGCGTGGTTCGTTGCAGCAATGGCCGTTTCGACCTGGAAGCGCGCCGCCTTTTCAAAGGTTGCAGCAGCAATGTCGGTCAGACGGGCAAACGGGGCCAGTGACTTCGCGGCGAAATCGGCCGCAGACTTGGTATCGAGGAAGGAATTGAACATTGAAATCTCCTTAACAAGGGCAGTGTGGGAGGGAGCTGGAAACGGGGCGACTTTCGCCGCTGGATGTCAGTATACCTATTTTTGTATGCACTGCAAAATCTTTTTTCAGGTCCGGATTTCGCCCTGTCTACAAGCCGATAAATTCAATTAATACATTTATAAAACAATTACTTAATTAAATATCAAAACGGTATTTTAAGCTTTTTATACAGACCATGACCATTTTTTTAATGCGCCGCGTCTAATTCACGGGCTCCATACAGACCGAACTGGCAGTCCGCCTGTCCGTCCACTCTCAGGACCATGCCCATCCCTCTTCACGCTCAGAAGCTCCAAACGGTTTCAGGAGTGCCGGAACGGCCGGCCTCTATATTCAAGCTGATTGAGTTGCGGGTTTTCTGCATGAAAACAGCTACTATTAATCGTGCACGATGCGCCAAGCCGCAGACTGTTTTTCAACTCTAAATGTTCTTGTTTCAGGGGATAACAACATGACCAGCACCAAGAGAGTCGTTTATGTCACCGGCGGGATGGGAGGCATCGGCACGGCCATCTGCAAACGATTCTGCCTCGACGGCCACACCGTCATCGCGGGATGCGGGCCTGGCTCACCCCGCAAGGATCAGTGGCTGAAAGATATGCAGGCACAGGGATTTACCGTGGAAGCGTCTGAAGGCAATGTCGGCGACTGGGACTCGACTGCTGCTGCGTTCAAGACCGTAGTGGAAAAATTCGGCCCCATTGACGTGCTGGTCAACAACGCCGGCATCACGCGCGATGGCGTATTCCGCAAAATGACGCCTGAGCAATGGCGTGCCGTGATCGATACCAATCTCAACAGCCTGTTCAATGTCACCAAACAAGTCATTGAGGGCATGGTGGAGCGTGGCTGGGGACGGATCATCAATATCTCTTCAGTCAATGGCCAGAAAGGCCAGTTCGGCCAGACCAACTATTCAACAGCCAAGGCGGGCATTCATGGCTTCTCGATGGCCTTGGCGCTGGAAGTGGCTAACCGTGGCGTGACAGTGAACACCGTGTCTCCCGGCTATATCGGCACCGACATGGTTCGCGCGGTCAAACCTGAAGTCCTTGAGAAAATAGTGGGCGCCATTCCAGTCAAACGTCTCGGCGAGCCCAGCGAAATCGCCTCCATGGTGTCGTGGTTGGCCTCCGACGACGCCGCCTTCGCCACCGGAGCAGATTTCTCCGTCAACGGCGGCCTGCACATGCACTAGGCCGGCTCCCGATTATGTCAATGCGAGACAGTCATTGACGTCGGCGTAACGCTCGCGAGGCTTGAGCCAACAAGCCTCGCGGTTTCGGACAGACCTGCCAGACCCACCAGCCCAACTAACGGCCCTCCTATTGTGCATTGCAGCACGATCAGCCAAGATTGCCCTTTGAGATTGGCTCAACAGACCTTTGGGAGACGGGCTTGGAACTGAAAGACAAAGTGGTCGCCATCACCGGTGGCGGCAGGGGCATCGGGCGCGCCATCGCCAAAGCCTTTGCGGCCAAGGGCTGCCATCTGGCGTTGCTGGATGTGGGCGCAGCAGAACTTGAAGAATCACGGGCATTGCTTGAGGTCAATGGCACGCGGGTAGCAACCTATACCTGCAATGTAACCCGCGAGGATCAAGTGGCCAGTGCGCTGGACGGAGCCATCCGGGATCTGGGTCGTCTGGACATCATGGTCAACAATGCCGGCATCACTCGTGATGGCTTGCTGCTTAAGGCGCAAGACGGCAAAGTCATCAGCAAAATGACGCTGGATCAGTGGCAGGCCGTGATTGACGTCAACCTCACTGGTGTATTCCTCGGCGCGCGGGAAGCCGCCGAACGCATGGTCAACTCTGGCGATGGTGGAGTGATCATCAATATCTCCAGCATTTCCCGCGCTGGCAACATCGGCCAGACCAACTACACCGCAGCCAAAGCGGGCGTGGCAGCCATGACGGTAGTCATGGCCCGGGAGCTGGCGCGCTACAAGATTCGCGCCGCAGCCATCGCACCTGGTTTTACCCGCACCGAGATCCTGAACGCAATGCGCCCTGACGTACTTGAGAAAGCCATTGCGCCGATCCCGCTGAAACGCCTCGCTGAACCTGAAGAAATAGCCCATGCCGCCATCTTCATCGCCGAGAACGATTATTTTTCAGGTCGAGTTCTGGAAATAGACGGCGGGCTCAGGATCTGAGCCAGGCAGCAAGACAACACGGCTAACTCTACGTGCGTCTCAGGCTGCTGCGCCGCCCGAGACGCACAAAACCTGCCGCTCTGCCTCAGAGCCTGTTCACGATTTCGATCAAGGGAGGCAGTGCAAGGCGAAACGGCGCGAAAAAACGCAGCGTACACAAAGTACGTGAGTATTTTTCGCGCCCCGAGATATACAACCCAACGCCGCAATGCGCCCTTCAGCGAGATCGTGAACAGGCTCTCAGCGCTGCAACACGTACTCGCCCGGCGCATCCACCGTGGGCACGTAACCGCGATCAACATTGCCAGTCGCAGGCGGGGACACCCTGTTCGTATCGGAGTGCTCAACCAGCCATTGCTGCCAGACTGGCCACCATGAACCCTGCGCAGGCGGCGCGTTCTGAAACCATTCATCAGGGGCCACACCGGAGTGAGCATCACTGAATTTGAGCGTGCGGTAACGGCGCTTGGGATTCTGCACCCCACTGATGATGCCTGCGTTATGGCCACCACTGGTGAGCAGGAAGGTGTAGTCCGTTGAGCGCGTATGTTGCCGCGCCTTGTAGACACTCCGCCACGGCGTGACATGATCCGTTTCCGTACCAACAACCAGCATCGGCACCTGTATTGAACTGAGCAGGATCGCTTCGTTACCGATGTTGAAAGTACCCTTGGCCAGCTGATTCTCCAGATACAGCTTGTGCAGGTACTCGGTATGCATGCGCCAGGGCATGCGCGTGCCATCGGCATTCCACGCCATCAGATCATTCAACTTGTCACGTTTGCCGCGCACGTAGTTGTTGACCATCGGCACCCACATCAGATCATAGGCACGCAACAGCTGAAACGCTGCGCCCATCTGCGTACTGTCCAGGTAGCCCTTTTTCCACATCATCGCATCCAGCATCGCCAACTGTTTGGGTTCGATAAACAGGGACAATTCACCCGGCTCGTCGAAGTCACACAAGGAGGCAAACAGGCTCAGTGAGCCAATGCGCTGATCACCACGTTGCGCCAGTGCAGACACACCGATAAAGCTCAAGGTGCCGCCGATGCAGTAACCCACCGCATGTACCTTGCGTTCCGGAACGATGGCGCTGACGGCATCAATGGCTTTCATGAAGCCCAGTTCAAGATAATCATCCATGCCCAGATTGCGATCCACAGCCGTGGGGTTTTTCCAGGAAATCAGGAACACCGTGTGTCCCTGTTCAACCAGATGGCGAATCAGGGAATTGGTGGGTGACAGATCGAGAATGTAGTACTTCATGATCCAGGGCGGAGTGATCAAAATCGGCTCGGCATACACCGAAGGCGTTTGCGGCGAGTACTGGATCAGTTCGATCAGGTCATTGCGCAGCACGACCTTGCCCGGCGTCGTGGCGATATCACGCCCGACCACAAATTGTTCCGCACCGGGCGGCTGCTTCCCGGACAGGGTGCGTTGCAGGTCTTCGACCCAGTTCTGATAACCACGAACCAGGTTCTGTCCCGACTCGGCTCGCGTTTGTTCAATCAACTCCGGATTGGTATGCAGGTAGTTGGCAGGCGAAATCGAATCCGCCATCTGACGACCGGCAAATTCGACCAGCTTGGCGCTCCGCCCATCGAGATCGGGCACGCTGGTCAGCGCCTCCTGCCACCAGTTCTCCCAATTCCTGTAGCCACGCGCATATACATTGAAAGGCCATTGATTCCAGCCTTCATGCGCAAATCGCTTGTCTTCCGGCGCAGGCGCCACGCCAGCACCCTGAGTGGCGCTGGCCGCGAACTGCCAGGTATCCAGCACTTTGGCCCAAGCCTTCTTTGACAGCTCCGCCTGCACCTCCGGCGTCTTCGACAGTCCCAGATACCAGTCCCACCAGGCCTGAACAAACGGCTCTGGCGCCAGCCCGCCCGTCACCGCAGCCAGCTGCGCCTGCAACTCCCGATTCAGGACATCATGGTTTTGCTGTTCCGGTGAAACCGCATTTTCATTAGCAATCATTCAAGAAGTACCTGTCAGCGATGGCGTGCGTAAATTCCCGACATTATATCCACGCGTATCCGTCAGCATGTACAGGAATACATCACTTTCTCCTGCTCTGATGTACCTCGTTACCACAGCCTGTTACGTGGGCTCCTGCTGGAGACAGCGACACCCGAAACCCGGCCGCCGAAGTACCACAATTGGCTTGGTAGTCAGGATAAATCTGGGGGACAATGCCTCGAACCCGATTCGCGCTGGACGTCGGGTGCCAGTACTTAAAACCTTCAGGAGATACAGTGCATGAGTACCAATCCATTTTTCCCCTTTGGAAACTCAGACGCCTCCAATTTTGACCTGTCGAAACTGCTGAACGCCGCCAAGGTACCCGGGGTCGACGTGCAGGCGCTGCTCAATGCCCAGAGCAAAAATATCGAGGCCTTGACCAAGGCAAATGCCTTGGCCATCGAAGGTATCCAGGCAGTGGCAAAGCGCCAGATGGAAATCATGACCCAGACCATGGCCGAGGCATCCAAAGCGGTCAGCAGCCTGAACATGACCTCGGATCCTCGCGAAAAAACCCAGGTGCTGACAGACTTGACCAAGCAGGCCTTCGAGCAGGCACTGGAAAACATGCGCGTACTGGCTGATCTGGTTTCGCAATCAAATAGAAACGCGCTGGAGGTCATCTCGAAGCGCGTTACTGAAGGCCTGGATGAAGTGAGGGATCTGGCCAAGAAGTAGGCGCTCCGGTCACAAAGACCGGCTGCTGAAAGTCCAGCTGCGGGAAACCAGATCTTGTTTTCGATCTGGTTTTCAGCTTGCGCCACAGGCGTATCTGGAATGTCCTATGCGTGATCAAACCTGCCAGTGCGCAGGAACACGGCGATCTGCTGCGCCACCAGTGGCGAGAACAGCATGCTGGTGTGACTGACCGGCAGGATGATGTGATCAGCCGCGCCTTCAAGGCGGGTTTCTTCGATGAGCACGGTGCCATCGCTGTTTTCCGCAAGATCGCCCGAGATGAAGCGGCCCAGACCCATGTTGTCGGAGCCGGCAATAAGGCCGATATCGCGTCGACCATCCCATTGGCGAGGTTGCCTGGACACCAACTCGTCAATGGCGGAATCCCCCACGGCCATACGTCCCAGCGTACTTCCGGCCATGACTTGCGCGGCGCGGCTGCCCTGCAGCGGCGATCCGATCAGCACCGCACGACCCGGTAGCAGATCGTTGCTGGATTCGAGCAGCTTGTAGACAACCACACCGCCCAGGCTGTGACCGATGAAGTGCAAACGCTGGCAATGTTGTTGCTGCGCGAGTTCGCGAAGGTTGCGTACATGATCAGCCATGTGACCAGTGACGGATGCGTAAGAAAACATCTCGCAGTTGAAACCATAGTCGGTTTCCAGACGCCGCTTGAGCAGCGCCTGCTCAAGGCCGGTCATCCACAGGCCGTGCACGAGGAGGATGGTTTCAGATGGCATGAAAGGGTTAGGCCTGCGTAGGGTGGGTGCCGCACTCACCATCGAAAGCCGGGTGCGGCACCCGGCTTACAACATCAATCCGCCTTCACCGGCAATCTGACGCGAATGTGCAGCTCTTTAAGCTGCGCTTCGCTGACTTCCGTCGGTGCATTGGTAAGCAAGCACGCCGCAGTCTGCGTCTTGGGGAAGGCAATCACGTCACGAATGCTGTCAGCGCCGGCCATGAGCATCACCAGACGATCCACGCCGAAGGCAAGACCGCCATGCGGTGGTGCGCCGAACTTCAAGGCTTCCAACAGGAAACCGAATTTGAGTTCGGCTTCTTCCTTGCCGATGCCGAGCAACTCGAACACCGTGGACTGCATGTCCTGTCGATGGATGCGCACTGAACCACCACCGACTTCCGAGCCGTTCAGCACCATGTCATAGCCCTTGGACAGTGCGCTTTCCGGGTCGGCCTTGAGCACTTCGGGATCGTCGTTCTTCGGTGCAGTGAAAGGATGATGCAACGCCGCCCAGCGCTTGCCATCCTCATCCCATTCGAACATCGGGAAGTCGACCACCCACAGGGGACGCCAGCCTTCGGCAACCAGCTTCAGATCCTGACCCACCTTGATACGCAATGCGCCGATGGCATCGTTGACCACTTTGGCGCGATCCGCGCCGAAGAACATCAGGTCGCCATCTTGCGCGCCGGTACGCTCCAGAATGCCGGCGACTGCCGCATCACTGAGGAACTTCAGAATCGGCGACTGCAGACCATCACGACCCTTGGCAATTTCGTTCACCTTCACATAGGCAAGACCCTTGGCGCCGTAGCGCGCAACGAACGCGGTGTATTCGTCGATCTGCGAACGCGGCATCGCGCCGCCCTTGGGCACATTCATCGCCACCACGCGACCCTTCGGGTTCTGCGCAGGACCGGCAAACACCTTAAAGTCGCAGTCCTTCACCAGATCAGCAATGTCCTTCAGTTCCAGCGGAATACGCAGGTCCGGTTTGTCCGAGGCATAACGACGCATGGCTTCCTCATACGTCATACGCGGAAACGGATTGGGCAACTCGGTGTTCATTACGGTCTTGAACAAATCGCGAATCAAGCCTTCCATCACATCCGTGATCTGCGCCTCGCTCATGAACGACGTCTCGATATCGAGCTGGGTAAATTCCGGCTGACGATCAGCACGTAAATCTTCATCGCGGAAACAACGCACGATCTGGTAGTAACGGTCGAAGCCCGACATCATCAATAATTGCTTGAAGATCTGCGGCGACTGCGGTAACGCGAAGAAATGGCCTGGATGGGTGCGGCTGGGCACCAGGTAATCGCGCGCGCCTTCCGGCGTGGCCTTGGTCAGCATCGGCGTTTCCATATCGATGAAGCCGGTGTTATCCAGATAGTTGCGCAGCGCCATGGTGACGCGATGACGCAGGCGGATGCGCTGCTGCATGACATCGCGACGCAAGTCCAGGTAGCGATACTTCAGACGCAGCTCTTCGTTGGTCTGCTCGTCGTGATGGAACGGCGGGGTTTCCGAGCGGTTGAGAATTTCCAGATCGGTACCCAGCATTTCCACCTGGCCCGAGGCGAGGTTGGCGTTCGCCGTACCGGCCGGGCGTGGGCGAACCTTACCGGTGACGCGAATACAAAATTCGCTGCGCAGACGTTCAGCGTTGGCAAATACCTCGGCACGATCCGGATCGAACACCAATTGCAACAGACCCTCGCGGTCGCGCAGATCGATAAAGATCACGCCCCCGTGGTCACGACGGCGATGCACCCAACCGGCTACCGACACTTCCTGACCGGCCAGGGTTTCGTTGACCTGACCGCAATAATGAGTACGCATGGAAAAGACCTGGGCTGTGGCTGTGGGCGATTTAAGTAGGCCGGGATGCACTCCCAGCATTGGGATGCCGGGTTTACGCTACGCGTCAATCCCGCCTACAAATGCCCAAGACCTGATTAAAGAGGCCGCGAATGTTACGGAGGCCGCCCCACCCTAGCAAGGCGCGCGCTCCGTTTTTGCGCCGGACTGACTTCAGTTTACTTCTTGCGGGCAGCCGACTTGCCAGCTGGCTTCTTGGCGACTCTTTTAGCTGTTTTTTTGCCCACAGCCTTTTTCCTGGCAGGCGCTTTTTTAGCAGCGGCCTGCACCAAGAGCTTTTTGGCCGGCTTAGCCAACTTACCGGTGGTTTTCTTGACCACTTTTTTGGCGGCTTTTTTGGCGGCTTTTTTAGTGGGCGCTTTCTTCAGCGCCTTGCTGGAGCGCACTTTGGGCTTTTTGTCGTCACTATCCGCAGCCGCAGCAGGCTCCTTGTCTTCGGCCCCGGCATCGACCAAGTTGCGCTTGTTTTCCTTGTCCGACTTGAAATCGGTTTCGTACCAGCCCGCGCCCTTGAGCCGGAACACTGGCGCAGAAATCAGGCGGCGCAACGCATCTTTGCCACAGCTGGGACATTTCTTCAGCGGCGGCTCGGAAATCTTTTGCAGCGTTTCAACGTAGAACTTGCAGGCAGAACATTCATATTCGTAGATGGGCATACTGAACTCATCAGAGTTAAGAACACTAGCGGATAACAGACCTTGGCCAGTATACGGCAGGGGTTCGGTTCGTCTAAGCCGATCTTTCGCTGCTGGCTCGCTGCGCCGCCGCTATCGTGAGAACACCAGCTCGCCCCTGGCCGCCGTGACCTGTACCTGCGCGCCCGGCCCGAATTCACCACGCAGGATGCGCTGTGCCAGTGGATTCTCCAGTTGCGACTGAATGGCGCGTTTTAGTGGCCTTGCGCCATACACCGGATCGAAGCCGGCCACACCGAGCAGGTCGCGAGCGGCATCGTCCAGCTCCAGCGCAATATCGCGGTCGGCCAGTCGCTTGCGCAGATGACCGAGCTGAATATCGACAATCGAGCGTAACTGGGTGCGATCCAGCGGATGGAACACCACGATGTCATCAACGCGATTGATGAACTCGGGACGGAAATGCTGGCTGACGATTTCCAGCACCGCTGACTTCATCTTGTCGTAGTTGGCTTCACCCCCGTTTTCAACTGTGAGTTCCTGGATGACATGCGAACCGAGGTTCGAGGTCATGATGATCACGGTGTTGCGGAAATCCACGGTACGGCCCTGACCATCGGTGAGGCGGCCATCGTCCAGCACTTGCAGCAACACATTGAACACATCGGCATGCGCCTTCTCGACTTCATCCAGCAGGATCACCGAATACGGGCGACGGCGCACGGCTTCAGTGAGATAACCGCCTTCCTCATAACCCACATAGCCGGGAGGTGCGCCGATGAGTCTCGCCACCGAATGTTTTTCCATGAACTCGGACATGTCGATGCGGATCATGGCTTCTTCTGTGTCGAACAGGAACTCAGCCAAGGCTTTGCACAGTTCGGTCTTGCCCACGCCGGTGGGACCGAGGAACAGGAACGAACCATTGGGACGATTGGGATCGGCAATGCCTGCGCGCGAACGACGAATGGCATCGGAAACGGCAGTCACCGCTTCACGTTGGCCCACTACACGTTTGGCCAGCGACTCTTCCATACGCAGCAGTTTATCCTTCTCGCCTTCCAGCATCTTGGACACCGGAATACCGGTCCACTTCGACACCACTTCGGCGATTTCTTCTTCCGTCACCTTGTTGCGCAGCAGACGGGTTTCAGTTTGCTCAGCTGAAGCGGCTTGAGCCAGGCGCTTTTCCAGCTCGGGAATCTTGCCGTATTGCAGTTCGGACATCCTGGTCAGATTCTGCGCACGATGCGCAGAATCCAGCTCCATGCGCGCCCGCTCCAGTTCTTCCTTGATGCCGGCAGAACTTTGCACTGCGGCCTTTTCCGCCTTCCATACTTCTTCAAGGTCGGCGTATTCGCGCTCCAGCGCCTTGAGCTGTTCATCAATAATGCTCAGGCGTTTTTTCGATGCCTCATCGGATTCCTTCTTGAGCGCCACGCTCTCGATTTTCAATTGAATGATGCGCCGCTCGAGTTTGTCCATCTCCTCCGGCTTGGAGTCAATCTCCATGCGAATGCGCGAGCCGGCTTCATCGATCAAATCAATCGCCTTGTCGGGCAATTGCCGATCCGCAATGTAACGATGCGACAACGTCGCCGCCGCAACAATCGCCGGATCCGTGATGTCCACACCATGATGTACCTCATAGCGTTCTTTCAGGCCACGCAGAATGGCGATGGTGTCTTCAACAGAAGGCTCATTCACCAGCACTTTCTGGAAGCGCCGCTCCAGGGCAGCGTCTTTTTCAATATATTTGCGATATTCATCGAGCGTTGTCGCGCCCACACAATGTAATTCGCCACGCGCCAGCGCCGGTTTGAGCATGTTGCCGGCATCCATCGCGCCTTCGGCCTTGCCCGCGCCGACCATGGTATGTAACTCGTCAATAAACAGAATGATCTGACCTTCCTGTTTCTTCAGGTCATTGAGCACCGCTTTGAGACGCTCTTCGAATTCGCCACGATATTTCGCACCGGCAATCAGCGCGCCCATGTCGAGCGCGAGGATTTTCTTGTTGCGAATGCCTTCGGGTACTTCGCCATTGATGATGCGTAATGCGAGCCCTTCAACAATCGCGGTCTTGCCCACGCCGGGTTCACCAATCAGCACCGGATTGTTCTTGGTGCGCCGTTGCAACACCTGCACGGTGCGGCGAATCTCATCATCGCGGCCAATCACCGGATCAAGCTTGCCTTGCGCAGCGCGTTCGGTGAGATCAACACAATATTTTTCCAGCGCCTGACGCGTCTCTTCGGCATTGGGATCGTCGATCTTGTCGCCACCGCGCAGCTCATCGATGGTTTTTTCCAGCGCGGCTTTGTGCACACCGGCATTGCGCAGCAGCGAGCCCATCTGCCCCTTGTCATCCAGCGCCGCCAGCACCAACAGTTCGCTGGAGATGTATTGATCGCCACGTTTCTGCGCCAGCTTGTCAGTAAGATTGAGCAGCTTGTTCAGATCGTTCGAGATATGCACTTCACCCGCATTGCCTTCCACCTTCGGCAAGCGATCCAGTGCCTCATTCAACTGTGTGCGCAGCTGATTGAGATTGGCGCCCGCCTTGTCCAGCAGTGGTCGCACCGAACCGCCCTGCTGTTCCAGCAAGGCCTGCATCAAGTGCAGGGGTTCGATGTACTGATGATCACGACCCACCGCCAATGATTGCGCATCGGCCAGCGCCATCTGGAATTTGCTGGTCAGTTTGTCCATTCGCATTGCAGTAACCCGTTTAATGAATTCAAAGCTTGCAGACTATCTAGGGGTAATGCTGCGGAATTCAACCGGTGAGGCAATAAGGAAAAGGCGCGAGTCACGTGCAGCGCGCAGGAGCGGTTAGCGAACTGCCCTTCGAAGCGCGCAGGAAGGCCGTTCACGAACGGCCCCTACGGTTAATGATGCAGCATTTGCCCCATGCCCCAGATCAGCAGCACGCCCAGCGAAATCAACGCGAACTGCTGCATGCCTGACTCGGCATCGACGCGTTTGTGCAGACCGGGAATCAGGTCGGCCACTGCGATGTAGATGAAACTGGCCGCCGCCAGGGTAATGGCATAGGGCAGCACGCTCATGGCCGCGCCGAGGGCGAAGTACGCCACCACACCACCAATCACTGAGGTCAGACTGGCGGCGAGATTCAGCCACAGTGCCTTGCGACGCGGCATGCCACCGTGCAGCAAGATGGCCAGGTCGCCGACTTCCTGCGGGATTTCATGCACGATTACCGCCGCCGCCGTGACCACACCGAGATGCACATCGGTCATGAAGGCGGCCGCAATCAGCACACCATCCAGCAGGTTATGCAAGCCATCGCCGAACAGGATCATCCAGCCGGTGGCGGCGTGGCGATGCTGGTCCTGACTCAGCAAGAGCGAAGGCGAGTGGTGCCGCTCAGCAGGCTGCAACAGCTGAATGCGCCCCAGCTTGACCGGTTCTTCCACTGGATGCGCTTCGCAGGTTTCATGATGGCAATGACGCCACAGCACCAGTTTTTCCAGCACGAAAAAGATCAGCAGGCCGATCAGCAAGGTCAGCCCCACCTGACCGGCGCGTTCAACACCTGCGGTTTCAATGGCTTCGGGCAACAGATCCAGCAAGGCAGCCGCCAGTAACGCGCCAATGGCCACGCTGACCAGATGCGGCACCCAGTGCACGCGCTTGTGCTCGGGCACCAGCAGGAACAGCGACGCGGCCAGCGCGCTGAGTGCGCCACCCAGGGCAGTGGCAGCAATGATCCAGAGTAAGGTCGGCATGGGCAAATATTGTTGTAGGGGCGGTTCGTGAACCGCCCGTCTGGGCAACGTCTATCAAGGGCGGTTCACGAACCGCCCCTACGGCTTGAAATAAAGCAGGCAGCCTAGCACGGGCGTCAAGCCAGCCAGATCAAACTCGCCATGCGGCCGCCTTGACCGTCACGGCGATAGGAAAAGAAGCGCGTTTCATCGCTGTAGGTGCATAAGCCACCGCCATACACCGCCTGCACGCCCAGTCGCGCCAGATCCTGACGGGCCAGCAGGTAGAGATCCGCCAGCCAGTGGCCCATGCGCCCACTGGGCCGGAAGGCCTGCGCTGCCGCAGCATCGCGCGAGGTAAAGGCAATGCGTACTTCATCGCCTACTTCAAAGGTTTGCGGGCCGATGGCCGGACCGAGCCATGCCATGATTTCAGCACCGGGCAACCCCAGTGAACTCACCGTGGATTCCAGTACTCCGCCAGCCAGTCCGCGCCAGCCTGCATGGGCGGCTGCGACCCGGTCACCGTCACGATTGCAGAACAACACCGGCAAACAGTCGGCCGTCATCACTACACAGACTTGCCCGGCGCTGCGCGCGATACAGGCATCGGCTTCGGGTGGGGTAACCCAGCTACCGGCCTCAATCACCCGACTGCCATGCACCTGATTCAACCAGCAAGGCTCGGCTGGCAAATGCAAGGTATTCGTCAGGCGCTGCCGGTTGCTGCGCACCGCCTCCGGCAGGTCGCCCACATGCGTACCGAGATTAAAGGTATCGAAAGGCGGCGCGCTCACGCCACCCGTGCGCAACGTTGAGGCCGTACGCACATTGGCAGGCGCGGGCCACTCGGCTTGCAGCCATTCAAATGGCACACGCATGCCTCAGGCTCCGCGTGGATCAGCCGCCCGGGCTTTGGCGGCCGCTTTCTCACTGGCTTTGAGATCGCTGGCCAGCGCCTTCAGTAATTGCTTCATGTCATCCGGCAGCGGCGCTTCACAAGTCACCAGCTTGCCAGTAACAGGATGATTGAATTCCAGCTTCGCGGCATGCAGGGCCTGGCGATTAAATCCGCGCAGCGTAGCCTCGAATGCCGGGCTGGAGTTTTTGGGGATGACCAGCCGCTTGCCATACACGGCATCGCCTACCAGCGGATAACCGGCATGCGTCAGATGCACACGAATCTGGTGCGTGCGACCCGTTTCCAGTTGCAGGCGTACATGGGTGTGAGCACGAAAGCGATTTGCCACCCGATAGTGCGTCACCGCATCGCGGCCATCGGAGCGGATCATCATCTTGATGCGATCTGCGGTATGCCGACCGATGGGCTTGTCGATGGTGCCACCGGCAGTCATCACCCCCACACACACGGCTTCGTAGTGACGTTGCACAGCATGTGCCTCGATCATTTCAGTGAGCACGGTGTGCGCTTTCAGCGTGCGCGCAATCACCAGCAGGCCACTGGTGTTCTTGTCGATGCGATGCACGATTCCGGCACGCGGCAGCACGGCCAGCTTCGGGTCGTAGTGCAGCAGCGCATTCTGCAAGGTACCCGCCGGATTACCCGCGCCGGGATGCACCACCAGCCCGGCAGACTTGTTGACCACCAGCACATGCTTGTCTTCATGGACGATGTTGAGCGCAATCTCCTGCGCCTGTACTCGCGTGTCCGCCTCAAACAACGGCGTGACCACCACCTGCTCGCCGCCCAGCACCGGATCCTTGGGACGCAGGGGTCGCCCGCTGACCGCCACCTGCCCGCCCTCGATCCACGCCTTGATGCGGGTACGCGAGTATTCAGGCAGCAGCTCGGCCAGCACCTGATCCAGACGCTGGCCGGCATATTCCGGGGGAATGGTCAGTTCGACGGGCTGGTCAACAGGATGGTCGGAATGGGTTTTCAGGTCGTTGGACATGCGGAAACGGCAGGCAGAACCAAATGGCGGGCGCAGAGTCTACACGGTCGCCTGCGCTGATTCAGTCGGGATAATGAGTTGGGATAATTACCCGCTATACTGTCCGCCCTGTGTTTCGAGCAGCCTGTCAAACAGCCCCCTCCACAAGAATACGCAACCCGCCACATGCCTACCCTTGCCCCGTTTTCCCGCCTCTTCAGCCGTATGGCCGCCCTGTTTCTTGCGGCGCTGATCCTCACCGCCTGCAGTGGCTTTCGCCAGAAAATCGTTACCAATGCCGATGAGCTGTACGACCGGGCTCGCAAGGAACTCGACAGCCGCGACTACGAGCTGGCGATCAAGGATCTGGAATTGCTGGAAGCCCGCTTCCCGTTCAGCAATGCCACCCGTCAGGCACAGCTGGACATGCTGTATGCGTACTACGCCAACGGCGACAAGGAAAACGTCATCGATCAGGCTGACCAGTTCATTCGTGAAAACCCCACGCACCCACGCGTGGACTATGCCTACTACATGAAAGGCATGGCCAACATCGATCGCGAGCGCAACTTCCTGGAACGCTGGTTCCGTGCCGATCTGAGCAGGCGACCACCGGACACCACCCGCACCTCCTTTCAGGCCTTCCAGCAACTGGTCCAGAAATATCCCGACAGTCAGTACGCTGCTGATGCGCGGCAGCGCATGGTCTTCCTGCGCAATCGACTGGCCAGTTACGAAGTGTATGTCGCGGAGTACTACATGAAGCGCAAGGCCTATGTGGCCGCACTGAACCGCGCCAAGTATGCGATTGAAAATTACGACGGTGCGCCCTCCATCAAGGCCGCACTGGAAATCTCCCGCGATGCCTACGTCGGGCTGGGCATGAAAGACCTGGCGGACAAGAGCGCACTGATGCTGAGCCAGAATTTTCCGCAGTAGTGATCCGAACCTCGTCGGGGCGGCTCACGAGCCGCCCCGACGAGGTTTACATCAGAGTCTGTTACTTGTATTCGAGACCCAGGGCCGCCAGCGGCTCGCGGAACTTGTTCAGGTCCATACCCAACTCGCCAGCGGCAAACTGCTTGCGTCGACCTGCCTCAGTCGCGGTGCGCTTGGCCGCCGCTGCGGCGACCTTGGCCGCATCGGCACGCGGCACCACCACCACACCATCATCGTCGGCGACGATCACATCGCCCGGCTCCACACGCTGTGCGGCGCAGATGATGGGCACGTTCACCGAGCCCAGACTGGCTTTAATGGTGCCTTGCGCGAAGATGCACTTGCTCCATACCGGGAACTTCATGTCTTCCAGCGTAGCTACATCGCGTACGCCCGCATCGATGATCAGACCAATTCCGCCATGCGCCTGAGCCGAGGTCGCCAGCAGGTCACCGAAATAACCGTCGTTGCAGGGCGAGGTGGGCGCAACCACCAGTATGTCGCCGGGCTTCAGGACTTCGATGGCAACGTGAATCATCCAGTTGTCGCCGGGCGGCACGGAAACGGTCACCGCCGAACCCGCGATGGCGACACGTCGATAAATAGGCCGCATGTAATGCGCCAGCAAGCCGGTACGCCCCTGCGCCTCGTGGACAGTAGCGACGCCATAGGTGGCCAATGCTTCAATGTCACTGGCGGCGGCACGCGCAATTTCGCGCACGACAACATGTTTGCTCACGGAATTTCCTCTTGACTTGCGAGAGATAAAAAGCAGCGACAATTCTAGCCAACATGACTCAATGGGGGTTATTGATTAACGCTCTTCGCAGTTTCAATTTGTGAGCCGGTATTTTTCCGTCCGTCCATCCTTGATCACGCCCTGCCAATTGAGTCCGTAGCCAAACGCATAGATATGCCCTTCGGCATCGACATGACTCTGCATGTCATGTGGCACATCTTCCAGCTGCGCCTCAACCGTCTCCATGTTGGCGGGGATTTGCAGCGGCAACAGGCCACTGGGTTCGCTGGCGCCAGCGAGCGTATCCAGCACCGCCTGGTCCTGCACGCCAAAGGTCACCAGAATCGCGTGCGCCTGTTTTTCAAACTCGGAAAACACAGCTGGATTCTCGACATTCACAGAGACGATGACGGGCTTACCCCGCATTTTTTTGTATGTGTCCTGCACCAACGCCAGATCGGTGGCGTTGGCAGCGGTGGACTTCTTGCCCTTGTAACTGCGGTTGGTGAATTTCTCGAAAGGATCACCGCCGGCAATGCTGGGGTCGCGCGCCGTCTTTGCGGTGTATTCACGATATTGCAAACTGATTGGCACGTAGCCGTTGCCACCTTTGCCAGCGTCGTCGACGCTATGGCCCGTCCCGGATCTGGCATTTTCAATAAACACCAGCGCAAAGTCGGCCTGGCCTGGGTTGTCTGTCACGGTGAAGTATTTTCTGACCCCCTCAAGGCTGACGGGATAGTCGAGGCTGGCCGGCGCCGTCACGCCAAAGAATCCGGCCACCACCGGCTTGCTTCGCTTCGGCACGTACACCGTCTTGCCTTTCTGCAATGGCAACACGTGATCCTTGTTCTTGATCATAACAATCGACTTCAGCTGCGCGTCATACCCGGCCTTCATGAACTCCGGCTTGCCAATGGTTGCCTTCGATGTCTCGATATTCAGGTAAGGGTTCTCAAACAATCCGGTGCGGAACATATTCTTCAGCAAGCGTACTGCAGATTGTTCAAAGCGCGCGCGCATGAATGGTTCACCCTGCTGCTTGATGCCGATGGCATACGCTTCCAGCACCGGGCCCTTCTCGTTGTTGCCGCCGAACTGATCCACACCCGCCATCAGCACCTTGTAGTGACGTTCGGCAAGCGTCAGGGTTTCTACACCCCAGGGCCTGCCTGAGAATGTTCCGACGGCGGTTTCATCGGCGGTAATGCCCCAGTCGGTGCAAATGACGCCATCGTACTTATATTGAGTGCGCAGCAGATCATTGATCAGGTAAGCGCTGTAGCCATTGCCTACGTTCTCTTTGTTGCTGGTGTCCTGCCCATAAGAAATTGTGTAGTAAGGCATGACGGCCGACGCCGTGGCGGTTTTGCCCTGCAACTTGAATGCACCTTCCACGAAGGGCAACAGATGAGTCTGGAAATTGTTGCCGGGATATACCGCGTACTTGCCATAGCCATAGTGAGCATCGCGGCCCGCTTCACCGGAACCGCCACCCGGCCAGTGTTTGATCATCGCATTCACGCTGTCATAGCCCCAACCATCGGCAATTTCACGGTCACCGCTGGAAGTCTGAAAACCGTCCACATAGGCACGTGCCAGGTCAGTGGCGAGGTTAGGATCTTCACCAAAGGTGCCACTGAATCGGCTCCAGCGGGGATCGGTAGCCAGATCAACCTGGGGCGAAAGCGCCGTGGTAATACCCAGTGCGCGGTATTCCCGCGCCGCAATGTTGCCGAAGCTTTTTACCAATTCGGGATCAAACGTTGCAGACAGGCCCAGCGAACTGGGCCACATTGAAATAGCGCCACCCGCACCCTCATTGAACTCAGCCGTTGCAACCGTGCCATGCCGGGGATCGGAACTGGTGTTCACCGGGATGCCCAGACCCAATCCCGCCACCAGCGTTTGGACATTGTTATTCCAGCGCGCCGCGACTTCGGGACTTGCAACCGTTGTGATCAACACGTGACGGAGGTTGTCCTCGGTCAGAAACTGCTTCTGTTGATCGGACAACTCAAATGGTTGTGCGCCGCTTTCTGGAAAAGGTTTACCGGTATAGCTGCTGATCGCCGCACCGCGCGTCATGGCGGGAATCGACTGATGGCGGCTATACAGCATCAACCCCGCGATCTGTTCCACCGACATCTGCCCTGCCAGGTCCTTGGCGCGCACCTCAGCTGACAAGCGCCAGTCTTCATAGTTATCCAGTTTGCCGTTCTTGTTGAGATCCTTGAACGCAAGTCGATCCACAGTGAGCATCTTCACGCCTGAAGACACCGCATAGCCCAGTGTTGCGCCTGCTGGATTGTTGACGACATGGATGCCGTCGGTTTCGCTCTCGGTCCACTTGGGCCCACAACCGGTCAAGCCCGATAGCGTCAGCGCAAGCACAAGTCCGCTGCTGCTGTTGCTAAAGCGCAATACTGCTCGTGTAGAAGTCATGGGCCACCCTGAAGTAAATATGTCCGGAGTAATTCAACGTTCTTATCGAAGCTGCGGCAGACCTGCAGGACAACGAGAATAAACACACTGTTACGCACAAGCCAGCCCTAGCCTGTTAACAGTCAGCGCCCGCAACACAGCCATGACGAATGGCGCTTACTTAAGGCATCGTCATTCGGCTATAGACCAACCACCTTTACAGCCTGGCCATAAAGACTGCGGACTTCTTCGTAGCGATTCCTGTCCAGCGCCGGGTCCGGGCCCAGCTGCGCAAGGGGCCTGTTTAACGCGGCAAGGTCATTGCGGAAGTTAATGCGAGCACTGGCATCGGCAATATTCCAGTTCTGTATCACCGCCTGCGAATATCGCGCAATCGATTCCAGCAATTGCAGCGGCAGGTCGCTATCGACCGTACTCCAGGCACGCAGCAGCAGCAGCTCCGGATTGGAATTCACCATGCTCATGCGATCAATGATGGCCAGACTCTCGGCCGCAAATCTCCGTCGCAGATCCGGGCTGGAAACTCGGGAGCGCCACTCGGCGCGCAGTTGCGCAGCCTGATTGCTCAACAGTGACGTCCAGGGAATCTGCGCCAAGGCCGAATCCATGTCGGCCAGCTTTTTCCATTCATCGCGCGTAGCAGCGGTGGCGCCCCGCAGAGTCAGTTTGCCCGCGTTGCTGGCGCCACTGACAAGATTGCGAATGTTGTCGGGCGCCGTACCGGCCGCCACCGAACCCATCCACCCATCCAGTAATGCATCCCGCAATAGCACACTGTCTGGGTATGTCTGAGCAGCGGCCAGCAGCAGCTCCTGCGATTTGGCAGCCTGAAAGGAGTTCTGCAGGATGACAGCTTGCAGGTAGGCCTGCAGGTCGGTGTTGCGGAACAGATTGGCATAGCTGTTCAGTCGGTCACGCGCGCTGGTATCCGCCTGCATGTAGGCGCCTACTCTGCGGCCAAGATAGGCGTAGTCGATCTTGCCGTTCAGATCGCTATAGATGTAACTGCTCCTGTCCTGCAGCGGATCGTACTTCGCCAGCAGGTTGCCAACTTGCGCCAGGCTGAGGTTGCGACCGAAGTCGTACACGCTGGCCGTGGCGAAGCGGTTCTGGTCGTCGGTGATGACTGGCGCATCACCGGCAAATTCGCGGGCGGTAGTGTCATCCAGCGCCAACGCCGCCAGCAGATCTTCGACTACGTTGAGGCCCAGGCGGGCGTAGTGCATGGGTGCGGCGGCAAATGCGGCACGGGTAGTATTGATCTGCTGCTCCGGCGCAATCGGGGAATCCGAGGCCAGAAACAGCAGCGTGGGTGGCGCGGGCCGATAAACACGCACCTGCGGATACACGGCATTGAGGGTGGCCACCAGCGAACGCAGCAGCGACTCGTCGAGAAAGTCCACGTTCATCCATTGCACAAACAGACCGCCCGGCTTGAGCTGGTCTTTGGCCTGTTGCATGAACTCGCGCGTATAAAGATGCGACGCCCCGGCCGTCCACGGATGCGAGGGCTGTGACACGATGGCGTCGTATTTTTTGTTGCTGAGCTGCAGCGCGCCGCGCGCATCATTGATGATCAGGTTGACGCGCGGATCGGCGAGCGGATTGCGCAAGCGTCGTCCAGCAATGCTCTGGTTGGCGGTGACCACCTTGTCTTCCAGTTCGATGACATCCACATTACGCACCGAGGGTGGCACGGCTTCCACAACTCGACCACCGCCGAAGCCGACAATCAGCATGTCTTCCAGCTGCGGTCGCGCCAGCACCGCAAGCGGCGCCATCCACGCCTCCACATACAGCTTCGGAATGGTGCCCGCAGTGTCGACCGAGGCTTCGGGCAGGCCATTGCTGCGCAACTCAAGTTGATCATCCTGACGCAGCACGGTCACCGCTGCGCTGCGGCCGACGTCGTAGTACAGCAGATCGCCCTGACCACTGACGGGCAATAGCGAGTAACGCAGCAGTGCCTCGGGCACAACCGGCTTGAACAAGGCAATGGCAGCGATGACTGCACCCAGCACCGGGATGCCAAACCACTTTACCGGACGGAACAACGCGAATGCCGCGACAACCGCCAGCACACAGCTGGCTATAACGGCCAGCTGCACTGCTCCTTCGTATTTGAGCGCCGGTACGATGATGAAGCCACCGGCAATGGCACCGAGAATGGCGCCCACTGTGTTCCATGCGTAGACACGCGCACTCGCAGGCGCTGCGTCTGCGACACTGCGCGCCAGCACCCGCACGGCGAGCGGATAGGTCAGACCAATGGCAAAGGCCAGTGGAAACAGCAGCAGGAAGCCGAATTGAATGCGTTGCGCCAGTGTGCTCAGATCTGGACTGACCTGCTGGATGCCGTGCCACGCATATATGGCTGCCCCCGCCGCGCCGAGTTCGGCCAGTACCAGCCAGCGCGCAGCCGATTCGCGCGTGCGCGCCAGCAATGCGCCAAGACCACCACCCAGTGCGATGCCGGCGAGAAAGCTGGCCAACATGACACCGAAGGCATACAGGCTGCTGCCCAGCACATGGCCGAGCAACCGCGTCCACAACACTTCATGCAGGAAGGACACTGCACCGGAAAGCAACATCAGTGGCAACACCCAGATAGCCGCGGCGCGCAGTGGCCAGCCGGTTTCTGCTGATGTCTCACCAGTAGTGGTGGCAGCGTCGCTGCTGACTGCATTGGCTGAAGTCTTGCTCAAGGTCAAGGCCAGCAGCCCCACCAGCAGGTTGATGGCAGCGGCAATCCAGACTGTCTTGTGCAGGCCAAATCTCGGCAGCAATGTCAGTGCGCCCAGCAATGCGCCGCACACCGCACCGGCTGTATTACAGGCATACAGCAAGCCGATGCGTCGACCTATCTGTTGTTCGCTGTGTACGGCATGGCGCGCCAGTAACGGCAAAGTCGCACCCATCAGTGTGGTGGGCACCAGCAGCACGACGAATGCCGAGATCAGATAGAACAGCGAGGTGCCGCTGAGACTGGCGCTGGGCGGCGCCGATTGACCACCGAACACCGTGACCAGCAATGTTTCTGCCAGCCACAATCCCAGAGGAATCAAAATCAGTGCAGCGACCGCAATGCCGGCTTCGAGTCCCGCATACCAGAGCACCGGCCGACTGATGTTGCGGATATATTTTTCGATCAGCCATGCACCCAGTGCCAAGCCACCCATGTAGGCCGCCAGCACAGCAGCCACGGCCAGCTCCGAGGTGCCGAACACCAGCGCAAACTGGCGTGTCCAAGCGGTCTGGTACACCAGTGCTGCCACGCCGCTGAGTACAAAGCACAGGCAGACGACGGCAAGATTGAGCCAGCCGGCAGGATCTAGAGAAACTTTTGGTCTGACCATGCGCAAGAGTCTTGTTGTGCGCCATCTGGCATGGCGTATCGGTGAGGACACAAGAAAACTCGGGCCCTGTAAGGCCCGAATGCCGGAATTGACTCCAGTCTACTTCAAGGTCTTCTGCACCAGCTCCCTGATTCCACCCGCGATGGATGTTTCCGCACAGCCCTGTTTGAGCCGGGTACCCAACGCCTGGAAGGTCTGGTGCCCGTATGAGGCGTCATCAGGCGTATATCCGTTGCCGCTGTAGGGATTGATCAGCGTCACCAGCATGGTGTTTTTCAGCGGCGACTCCTGCTTCACCCTTTGGCCAATGAGTGTGTACAGCTCACCAGTTGACGATGCCACTGCAATGTTGCCAATCCGCAAGGCGCCAACGTGAATCGGCACGGGTTCAGCATCCTCATACCTGGCTTCTACGCCCTCGCGGGTCGCGTTGTCCCATGCATCACCCGTCAGCCGCTTGCGTCCGGGACAAGTCATGTTTTTCGCAGCGCCAACGATGGCAACGTCGCCTGCCATGTCATCAGCAAAGCTCATGATACGAATGACTTCTTCGCCCAGCATCTGGCCCTGGCTCTCGATGAAACGAAGCAGTGTGTCCATCATCTTGGGATCGGCCGGTTTGCCGCTGCGGGGGTTCATCCGCAATAGCGATTCGGAGGCTTCGCGGTTCATCACGTAACCCGTCACCCTGGTTCCATTGCGACTGGCCATCACGTTGGTCGAGGGTCGCAGATGCAACGGGTTCTGATCGCCGGAAGCATTCTGCGCGAACGCGACAATCATCTGGTCATCGAAAGCCTTTTCGACATAGCGGGTCATGGCGCCCGGAAAATCCGCGCTGACGATGCCCGATACATAGCCGCTGACCGGATGCATGGCGTAAGTGACATACGCGGCTATCGGTTCGCCCGTGGGTTTCTTGAACATCAGCACTGCTACCGTCTTGTCGGACGAAGCATTGAGGTTGGGGCCCTGATACCACTTTTTGGTGTCAGGATCGATGCCATCTCGATTGACATTCAAATACGACATTCCCGTATCGAAACCGACCAGCGCAGGTTGAAGTTTGGACTTCGCCTCGCGAACTGCTTTCAGAATGTTCAGATCGGTCGGCGTAGGCGCGTTGGGATCTGCTGGCGCCGCGCCACCAGCAGCGGGGCCCACTCCGGCCAGAGAGGCGCTATGTGTATGGATGGACGAAGATACGATGTTCTCGGCGGGAGCATTCAGTTCCGCTGTCACCAGCTTCAAACCGGCTTCCGAGAGGCGGCCGGTATCTTGTGAAAGCAGGGCCGCACGCGTAACGCCGTTGTCCAGCACGATGGCGCGGATATACAGCCTCTCATGATCGTACTTGCCAGTCGCGGGCGCTGCCGGTGGCAAGGTAGTGATATCGACTTTGGCGGCGCCAACCCGCAGCGGGCCTTCAGCAGCAAAGGTGGGCGCTGAAAGAAATCCAACAGCGAGTGCAATCGTACCGAACAAGGATCGACTCATTACTTTATCCCCCGGATTGCCTCGAACGAGGTCTTCATAAACAAGAATGCCCTGCCTGAGCGATGCTATACAGCATCGTCCAGACAGGGCATATCAAGGCGCTAGAACTTTGCGCGTACGCTCAGCGTAAATTGACGGCCATAAGGATTATGGTTGTCGTCGTCATAACCCACTACCGTATCGGCAAGGTTTGGATCGTCATCCAGCAGGTTCGTGACACGAGCTTGCAGTGTGATGCCATTGAAGATGTTCTCCAGGTCATACGCTACGGTCAGGTTGTGAAGCAGACTGCTGTCACCGCCGTACGGCCAATCAGTTAGCAACAGCGTGCCATTGGCGTTGCGCCGATCATTGTAGCTACTCAGGTAGTTGGCCACCCAGGTAAGCCGCAGCGGGATGTTGTTGGCAGCCCATTGCGCCTGGAAGCGAGCCTGCCATTCTGGCGCCCGCAAGGTTCCGATATCGTCAATGATGGCGGCGCCGGGAGAGATCTGCGTTTCCCTGACGAGCTGCTTGTTGGCGTTGATGCCCACGCCCCACTTACCGATGCTGCTGTCCCAGTCGTACCGGACATTCAGGTCAAGACCGGCAAAATTGCGCTTGTACATATTGATCGCATAAGTACGGGCAACCAGATCGAAGGTCTGGCCGGGCGCAACGATCCGGTCAGGCGGGTATTGCACAAAAATAGGCGCCATGACCGCTGCGGCTGATCGCCACCGGTGTGGTCGGCGTGGCTTCGTTGCCGATAATGCGCTGGCTGTTGAAGGCCGGATTGAAGATCAGATCCGGGAAGCCGGGCTTGTAGATGATGTTGTTGTATTCAACATTGTAGTAAGACGCACCCGCGCTCAGGCCAGCAAGAACGCTCTCCGGCTTCCAGTCAATACCGAAGCTGTAGGTCTTGGCATTCTCCGACTCCAGATTCGCATTGCCGCCACCCAGATTATAGGTGTCAAAGCGTCTGGCCCTGCGATGTTCATGCCGGTCTGAACAATGGAGAAGGTCTGAGGTGGTCAGGCCGATGTTCGGCGCAGCATACGACTTGCCCCACGAACCATGGAAGGACAGGCTGTCCACCGGCTTGTAGTTGAATGCCACCTTCGGGGTAAATTCGCCATCCAGCTTATCGTACTTGTCGAAGCGGCCTGCCAGAGACAGCGTCAGTTCCCGGATACCGGGCTTGGCGTTAGCGTCGCTGACAAACGGGGCCGCCAGCTTCAAAAAATGCCGAGTTGACGCCACGCGCGAAGTCGTCATCACGCTGCCGCAGGAAGAAGCTGCAGCCGGCTTTCTGACAGCCCGCGTCCTGAACCTGGCGGAGCGCTTCAGTGCGATGATTGAAACCAATTGCCGCCTTCACATCGCCGCCACCAATGGCGAACAGGGGGCCATCCGCCTTGACCTCGAGCTCGGTCAGGCTCTGCTTGCCCGTGTTCGTGGTTCCCGAACCATTGACGATCTGTCCCAGCACCGCAGCACTGTTGGCTGTCCTGTTTAAAGCGGTGCCACTAACGGGGGCATTGGCATAGGGGTTGAATTGCCCCGAAGCGACCAGACTGCGCAAATTCGCATCATCCAGCGCCAGCGCATCCCAGTAGTCGTCGGTTGTTGAATGATGCAACCGAACGTCGGTTTTCCACGTGTCGCCCACATCGAAGGATGCGCCCTGCTGTCAAGGCAACGATTTCCGAAGTGGCCGAGTTGCAGGCGTGAACCAAAGATGTTTTCCGCTTGCACGTTAACGGTCTGCGAGGTGGCCGTCGTACCGCCGGGAGGTACCCAGAAGTACGGGCTGGTGCTGGGGACCGTGACGGATATGTTCGCCCAGTTCTGGTAGCGGGGCTCCGAGTAATCGGAATAGTTCAGTTCGCCCCAGAACTCCACGCCATCGATCGGCCTGAAACGCGCCGTCGCCAGGACCGAGTCGCGCTCGTTATCGAATCCGAGAGTCAGATTGGTGTCCGGATCGCAGCGACTGGCAGTCGCTGCAGTGCTCGAAGCCAGGCTCGGGCCAGAGTAGGTGGTCGTGCCCAATAGCGTATTCTGGGTTCATTGCAAATAGTGGTGCGGCGATCAAGCACCACCCAATGGCTCGATGGTCAGCGTTCGCAATGAACGGGAAGTCGCCCTGCAGGGCGGCAGTGTGCTCGGCATGTTCGTACGCGACCATTACCTCGCCGCGATCAAAGGTCTTGCCCCAGAGCAGGCCGGCGTTGATGTTCTCGTAGGAAGTATCGGGATCCTGTGTGGTGGACAGATCAACTTCAAAGCCGTCGACATTGCGGCGGTACAGGAAATTCACCACGCCTGCGACGGCATCCGAACCATAGATGGCAGAGTTGCCGTCGGAAACCACCTCGACGCGCTCCAGTGCAATGGTCGGAATGATGCTCGGATCGGCAAACGTTGCCTCAGTACCGGTGGGTGCCATGCGGTGACCATTGAACAGCGTCAGCGTGGAACCGATATCCATGTTGTGGATGACCGGAATGAAGCCGGAGGTGCGAAAGCGGTTGGTGGTGGACAGCTGCTGTTCTGTGCCGAAACTGGCGATCTGCGGCACATTGGCCAGCACGTCGCCGATGTTCGATGGGGCGTCGGCTTCGATATCTTCACGTCCATACTGGACGGGCGTCGAACCGACCGGTGCGATGCCGCGGATGCTGGTGCCGGTGATGACCACCTCTTCCAGCTGTAAATCGTCATTTGTGTCAGCTGCCGCCTGCGCTGCAAACGTTGACTGCGGCGCGCACATCAGACTTGACATGACGGCACCCGTTAACAGGTGCAAGAACTGTTGCTTTTTCATCGCTACCTCCCCCAAGAGGTATGTTGTATTCTGCATGCACTATCACTTACCGCAAGCTTCTCCGTCAAGCTTACACAGATTGAATATGAGACCAACGGCAACCCATGCAAGATGCACCCTGCATGAGTGGCTGTTGGCTATTATGTCGAAGCCTCAAGCGGTAACTTTGATCACTCCGACGCCACCCGCGATATCCATCTTCGTACCACGCGAAGCACATCGCTGCTGCAAACGCTTGAGGATTTCCGCGCCATTTGCGCCATAGGCCAGCCGCGGGCTGCCATCGATGTACGGCCACTTCCAGATACCAACCTGCCGGTAGGGAACACCCTTGCCACTCGAGAAGTCCATGCCCAACTCAACCGGGTGCAGGATGACTTCCGTCAGCTTCCTGTTGACATACTTGAATTGAAACAGCGCGGTCCAGCACCAGTCTTCATTGCCACCACCGGGATGCATCTGGGAGGTGCCCATGGTCTTGTTCAGGGTCACCAGTTCATCCAGGTCATAACCGTAGGATGCATACTGGTCAGCCGGAATTCGGGTCTGGAATCCGGTCTGGAAGATGAAGTTACCGGTGCCGAGGATGATCGGCTTGCCCTTGTAGATTTCAATGCCCAGGAAGGTATGCCAGCCGTGTCCGACATAGAGGTCTGCGCCGGCATCGATGGACTTGCGGGCGAAGTCCACGACGAACTCGCTCGCTTCAGTTGATCGGCTGCCCTCCGAAGTGCTGTTGTGATGCTCAACAAGGACGAAATCCGACATCGCTCTCGCTTCGGCGACCGACCTCAGGTTGTCTTCGATATCCTTTGGATGGGCGAACGAGGTGATGTTGTACTTGTCGCCATCCACGAAGGCGAACGATGCGGTGCCGGTGCCCGCGCCTGCAGCACCCGGGCTGATGTTGAACTCCTTGCGGGCCGCCGCTGCGTCGTTCATGACACCAAGACCCTTGGCAGCAGCCTTCAGCTGCTCGGCAACGGCATGGGGAACTTCATAACGCGTGCTCACGCGCAATGGATTCATGCCGGGACGCCCGGGAATCTTGCCCTTGCCGTAACCCGCCCACTCGTACAGGTTGTTGCCCGAACCAATGGACACCATGCCGATTCGGCCCTTGTCCACTTCGAAGTAACCGGGCGCGCGCGCTGTTTCAAGATCAGCGCCCGTTCCCGCAAAACCCATGCCCGCTTCCTTGGTGTGTTTGATGGTGGCCAGAACGCCTTCCGGGCCCCAATCGAAACTGTGATTGTGTGCCAGCGAGAGTGCGTGAAAGCCCATCCACCTGAGGTCCTTGGCGACCTGGGGATCGGTCATCATGTAGCTGGCGCCGCCGGCGGTGCCACGCGGCGTCCACTTGATCTCCTCATCGGTACCGAAATTCATTTCCAGATGCGCGACGGAAAGATCCGATTCCCGGATCAGCTTGACGAGATTCGTGAACTCCGGTTCGGTCTGCATGGAGAATGGCCGAGCGGCCAGAGTTTCTCCGGCAATACTCACAGTAAAGGTGTTCTGAACCAGCGATTTATCTGAATTCACCGGAGCCGGAGTCGCAGCCGCCTCGGCCTTGCCCGGTTTCAGGAATTGCCCCGCGAGCAGACCGCCCACTACAGCAGCGCCTCGGCCCAGCACCGTACGGCGATCCATGGTGCTCAACACCTTGCGAAATTTGTTTAATTTGTCGTTCATTGGCATTCCCCTGTCAGTTTCAACTGCTTGGATGATTGATCTGATGTACATAAAGCCCGGCAAGAATGCCGGGCTTGATTTGCTTTACTCACTCGGCATCGGCGACAGCAAGCTGTTCACGTTGATGCTCTAAGCAACTTTGATAACGCCGACGTTGCCGACGATGTCCATCTTCGTGCCACGCAGGGCATTACGCGCCTGCAGACGCTTCAGGATTTCTGCACCATTTGTGCCGTAGGCCAGCCGCGGTCTGCCATCGATGTATTTGTGATCGCCCTTGCCAACGTACCGGTACAGCACGCCCTTGCCGCTGGAGAAATCCATGCCCATTTCTACTGGGTACAGCTTGATCTCGGTCAACTTCTTGTCTACATACTTGCATTGATAAACCGCGGTCCAGCACCAGTCTTCCTGATCACCGCCGGGATGCAGGTTGCCAGCAGCCGGATTCAGAGTGGTCAACTTGTCCAGATCAAAGGCATAGGACTCGTAGGAATCAGCGGGAATTCGTGTCAAGAACCCGCTCTCGTAGATGAAGTTACCCATGCCGTAAAAAATCGGCTTGCCCTTGTAGATTTCAATGCCCAGGAAGGTATGCCAGCCGTGTCCGTAGTAAACGTCAGCGCCGGCATCGATGGCCTTGCGGGCAAAGTCAACGACGAACTCGCTGGGCCCGGAACCACGCGATGCTTCCGACGTACTGTTGTGATGCGCCACGATGACGTAGTCCGCCATCTTCATGGCCTGATCAACTGACGCCAGGTTGCCTGCAATGTCCTTCGGATGACCCGCCGAGGTGATGTCGTACTTGTCACTTTCCAGAAACGCGAAGCCCGCTGTACCGGTGCCAGCGCCTGCACCACCACCCGGCACGATGTTGAACTGGGGACGGGCTGCTGCCGCATCGCTCATCACGCCCAGGTTCTTGCCGATGGCCTTGAGCTGATCGGCAGCTGCTTTGGGAACGTGGTAACGCGTACTCACACGCAGCGGATTCATGCCGGGACGACCGGGAATATTGCCTTTGCCGTAACCCGCCCATTCATACAGGTTGTTGCCCGACCCGAGGGAAACCATCGCCACACGCGCCTTATCCACTTCGAAATAACCCGGCGAGCGCGCTTCTTCAAGATCATTGCCCGTTCCGGCAGTGGCAAGACCCGCTTCCCTGCAGTGCTTCATGGTCGATCGAATGCCCTGTGGGCCCCAGTCGAAGCTGTGGTTCATCGCCAGCGACAGACAGTCAAGCCCCGCCCACTTGAGATCGTGAGCGATCTGCGGATCAGCGATCATGTAGCTGGCCACACCGGCAGTGCCGCGTGGCGTCCACTGGATCTCCTCATCAGTACCGAAATTCATTTCAAGGTGACCGTAGGACAGATCCGACTCGCGCAACAACTTGACGATGTCGGTGAACTCCGGCTCGGTCTGCATCGAGAATGGCCGGGTGGCCATGATCTCGCCGACGCCGCTGACGGTGAAGGTGTTGTCTGGTTTGGCTGCGGGTTTGGCGGTTTGCGCCTCAGCCTTACCAGGTTTTAAGAGCTGCCCTGCAAGCAGACCACCAACCACGGCGGCGCCTCTGCCCAGCACAGTACGACGATCCATGGTGTTCAACACCTGCCGAAATTTATCGAATTTATTGCTCATAACTCATCCCCCAATCTGCTTCGGTAATCAATCTGCTTCAGGCGTAGGAACTTGACCGAGTGGACTAGATATAGTCTTTATTGATTTGCATCGAGCCCGGCACATGCGCCGGGCTCGATCTTCTTTCATTACAGCAGTGACTGTAATCAGCAGTCACTCATGGCTGCTTCAAGCTACTTTGATAACCCCCATGTTGCCCACGATGTCCATCTTGCTGCCGCGCAGATTGTTCAGATACTGCATACGCTTGAGAATCCACTGACCGTTCTTGCCCATGGCAATGCGTGGGCTGCCGTCCAGGTACTTGTACTCGCCACGGCCGATCATGCGATAGGTCTTGCCCTTCGGATCTTCCGAGAAGTCATAGCCCATTTCGATCGGGTGCAGACGGACTTCCGCCAGCTTTTTGTCGACATACTTGAGCTGGTACACCGCGGAATAACCCCAGTGCTCATTGCCTTCCGGATGGAAGTTGCCCGATGCCGGGTTCAGGGTGTTCAGCTTTTCCATGTCGGCGTCATACGACTCGTACTGGTCCGCTGGTTTGCGGGTGATGTAGTCGCTCTGCCAGAAGAAATTGCCCATGCCGTGCAGGATCGGCTTGCCCTTGTAGATTTCAACGCCCAGCGGCACATGCCAGCCATGGCCCATATACACATCGGCGCCGGCATCGATAGCCTTGCGGGCGAAATCAGAGGAGGAATGGGTCGGGGTTTCACCACGGCTCTTTTCCGACACACTCTGGTGCTGCGCGACAATGACGTAGTCGGCCATCTTCGAGGCTTCTTCGACGCGGGCCAGAATGCGCTTGAGATCGCCGGGATGGTTCTCGGTAGTGATGTCGAACTTGTCACTCTCGAGAATGGCGGCTCCTGAGAAACCGTTGGAACCGGCAATCGCACCCGGGGTAATGTTGAACTCTTTGCGCGCCGCCGCAGCGGCGCTGAGCGTACCCATCTTCCGGCCCGCGTCCTTGAGCGACGCGGCAGTGGCCGCATCCACATGGAACAGCTTCTTCAGGCGCATCGGATTCATACCGGGGCGGCCGGGAATCTTGCCCTTGCCGTAACCCGCCCATTCAAACGGCGAGTTACCCGACGCGCAGGAGACCATGGCCACGCGGGCTTTATCCTTCTCGAAATACACCGGCGAACCGGCTTCTTCCAGATCGCGGCCGGTGCCAGCCACGGCAATGCCCGCCTTCCTGCAGTGCTTGATGGTGGACAGCAGGCCGTCGGTGCCCCAGTCGTAGCTGTGGTTCATCGCCAGCGACAGGCAGTCAATGCCCGCCCACTTGATGTCATGCGCCACTTCCGAGGGCGCAACCAGATAGCCGGCGCCGCCGCTCGAGCCGCGTGCCGCCCAAGTGATATCTTCGTCATCGCCAATGTTCATTTCCAGATGGCCGTAGGCGAGATCCGATTCGCGCAGCAGCTTCATCACATCCAGAAATTCAGGTTCAGTCTGCATGGAGAACGGCCGTACCGGCATCAGTTCACCGACGCAACTGACCAAGAACTCGTTGGGCTTCGGAGCAGGCGCCGCAGCGGCGGCCTCAGCCTTACCCGGCTTCACGAATTGCGCCGCAAGCAGGCCACCCACCACAGCAGCGCCTTTGCCCAGCACCGTGCGACGATCTACCTGGCCCAAGGCCTTGCGGAACTTGGTCAACTTGTCAATTTTATCGCTCATCGATCTTACCCTCTGTTTCAGTTACATAAACCTGATGTGATGCTTTCAACATCAGTAATTAAAATCCATCAATTCAGCTTCGTTTGCGTAAGACAGCGCGCGTTGCCGCCAACTCACCACTTGAAACGAGCACCCAGCACGTAGCGGCGACCGAGCACGTCGTAGAGCCCTTCTTCGGTCGGGTCCACCCATGAACGCCCACCCGTCGAATTGGTGGGCGGTGGATCCTTGTTCAGGAGATTGGTGATGTTGAAATAGAGTTCGCCATCACCGCCGAGCAAGTCTCCCAGCTTGTAGTTGAGGGTCATATCGGTGTACCAGACCGCTGAAATTTCGTTGTCGGAAATATCCACACCGGTCTGGTAATTGGGATTGCGCAAGCCGCTGTGGATGTAGCGTTCCTGCACGTAGATGCCGAAATTGCCGATGTCGTAGCGTGCCGAGAGGCGGGCGCGGATCTTCGGATTGACGCCGCAGGCGCCGATGGCCCCTACCAGATCGTCAGTCTTCTTGCCCGAAAGGCCCGCCACGCAGCCGTTGTCCGGGAAGTGCTCCTTGAGGTCATAGAGCCCGGCGAGCCGTAGATTCAAGTTGCCGGCGCCGATCTCGGTACGGTAGCCAACCTCGAAATCAAGACCGGAGACGTAGTTGTCGACCGTCTCATTGCGGTTGGCCTGGGTAGCTGCGATGAAGTCAGTGTTGGTCACCGTGGAGGCAATGGTGGTCACGTTCTGCCCGTTGATGGTCAGCATGGCGCAGTATTCCTGATCACCCGCGTAGCAGCGGTTGATGATGTCCTGTCCACCGGGTGCGGTGATCTGGCCCAGCAGGTTGATCTTGTACCAGTCGATGGACGCCTGGAACCCGGGCAGGGAGGCGGGAGTGAACACGAAGCCGGCGGTAAAGGTCTTGGCATCCTCCGGTTCCAGATTCGGATTACCCGTCGTGATGTTCTGCCCTGCACCTGCACGATTGTTCGGCGGCAGCGTATAGGTGCCGCGCGACACCTGCGCGGTATTGAACAGTTCGATCACGCTGGGAGCACGAGTGTCCTTGGAAACCGTGGCACGGAACCGCACGCTGTCGTTCATCGTCCAGTTCAAACCCAGCTTCCACATGTTCTCGACACCGCTCTGACTGTAGTCAGTGAGACGTCCCGCCAGCGTGGTCGACAATTCCTGCACACCCGGCAGATCCTTCAGCAGGGGTACGCCGAATTCCGCGTAACCTTCCTTCACACTCACCTCGCCGGTCACCGGGCTGGGGTTGTAGTAGGAATAACCGCCGTAGGTACCATCGATATTCGGCGAGCCGCGGACGCCGGTCATGTTTTTGTAGATCGCCGACAGTGGATCGACAGTCCGGTCGGCGGTCAGCTTGCGCCAGTTCAGGCCGGTAGCGAAGCTGACGGGTCCCGCGCCCAGCGTCACGCTGTCGCCCAAGTCACCGCGCAGGTTGAAATCGGCGGTGGTCTGCTTCAGGTCGATGTCACCGGTATTCCGCCCCATCACGAAATCGATAGCGGCCTGGCTCGGCGCACCATTACCGAACAGGTTGATGGGCACGCAGCCCGGGTCCATGCCGGTATTGGCAACGGGCGTGGTGCTGGTCGTTGTGGCGTAAATCGTCGAACGGCAGACAATCTGGTTATTGGCCGGGTTAACCACCGCATCCGCGGCCGCATACAGGTTGCGCATGATGGCGGTGCGCACGTCCAGGTCCTGGTGCGAGTCCTGGTAACCGACGATGAAATCATAAGACCAGCGATCATTGATGCGGGCCTTCAGACCCGTTGACAGGCGGGTCACAAACACATTGCCATCGACTTCGTTGAAGCCCATGTCGCGGCTGTAACGCGTCAAATTGAACGACTGCGTGCCGGTGGCAGTGCCCAGCGCCGTTCTGACTCCCGCAGGCAAGTAAGCGTTGTCTTCGAAAAGCCGGAACTGGTTGTTGGTCTGTGACTGCAGCGGCTGCGACTCGTTGTAGGTTTCGCTGGCGTTGTAGCTGCCCTGCGCCCACAGCGTCAGGTTGTCATTGAGGTCGAGTTCACCATGCAGGAACAGCCCTTTGCGCTCCACCTTGGTGGGCGTCATGGACTGATTCACGATGGATCCGCCGCCGCCCGTGACATACGCCTGGCCTTGGGCGGCAGGATTGAAGATATTGGTCCCTTGGGCGCAGGGGCACATTGGCGCCACCCGGGAGAAACTGATTGTTCAGGAGTGCCGTACAGGCGGCAGTGGTGCAGGCCGCAGTTCCGGTGGCCGCGTTGAATACTGTAGTAATGGTGCCGCCGAACGAGCCGTACCGCGATCTGACATTGGGGATCAGCACAAAAGTCGGTGCCCCCCCGACGCCACCGGTGGCCACCGACATGGTCGGGTTGGTGTGCCAGTCACGACCCACGTCCTCGCCCCAGCTCATGCCGTTGAGACGGAAATATTCCAGGCCGCCGATCACGCGAGCACGATCACTCAGGCGCGTGCCGAAGGCCACGGAGACCTTGCCGTTCTGAGCGTCGTCGTAGGTGGTCTGTCCATAGTTGACGTCCATCTTCACGCCTTCGAACTGCGTGTCGAGCACGAAGTTGACCACACCCGCTACTGCGTCCGAACCATACGACGCCGATGCGCCGCCGGTAACCACGTCCACGCGTTTGACGAGGCTCTGGGGAATGATGTTGATGTCCACCGAACCCACCACGTTGGTCACGCCCATGCGCTGACCGTCAAGGAGAATCAGCGTGCGGCCGGAACCCAGGCCGCGCAGATCCAGCAGGTTCTGACCATTGGTCTGCGAGTTGGCGGAGCCCTGGCCGGAGGTGGTGTTCTGCACGGAGCCCGCCAGTGATGGCAGCTGCGCCAGTGATTCGCCCATGTTGTTGGGTACCGCAGCAGTCAAGTCCTCGACTGCGACCATCGTCACCGGTGTCGGCGTATCGAAGCCGGTGGCCAGACGGCTACCGGTGATCACGACTTCTTCCAGCGCTATATCCCCGGCAGTAGCTGCTGTCGAAGATTGAGCAAAACATGGCGTCGCCAGTGCTGCAGTGAGTGCAATGAATGCGGCTTCAGAACGATTGATATACATTCCCCATCCCCCCCGAACTGGCCGTGCGAAATGGATCGCAACGCCAGCGCGTACTTGATTTGATGTTTAAAAATACGAGTCTTGCTGCGTCGCCGCAGACTCGTACGAGTTGGCAGAACCGAAGATAGCCCTGCTAGCTGTCATTCTGCTGTCATGCGACAGTGGCTGAGTCCGACAGCGTTGTCGAGGGCTTGGTGAAAATCGGGATCAGCGGCTAGGTCGACGACTCAAACCGCACCGAAACTCTCAGTCCGCGTCCAGTGGGTAATGCATCAATCGATACCTGCGCATGCAACGCCTCGCTCAGCGTCTTGACGATTGATAGTCCCAGCCCACTGCCCGGTTGCGCCTGATCACGCGGCAAGCGATAGAACCGTTCAAAAATATGTTTCAGTTCCGCTTGCGGAATTCCGGGCCCGTCGTCCTCCACACTCATGCTGACGGATTGGGTTGTTTCATGAACAGAGATGCAAACGTTGCCTCCCGGCTGGTTGTAGCGGATTGCATTATCGAGAAGATTGGTGAGGATCTCGGCGGCAATCACCGACTCCGCATACACCCAGGCGGGTCGCTCTTCCGCATTGACGGAAAGGCTGATATCACGCTTGGCCGCCAGCGGCAGCAGGTCGCCAGTAACCTGAGTAATCACCGAACGTAGATCGATGCGCGATAGAGTGATGCCGCCCCGAACCGCTTCATCTGCATGCGCCAGCGTGATCAGACGTGTCAGCAGCGCTTCAAGGCGGGTGACTGCGCCATTGACATCCTTGAGCGCACTGGCGTCGGTACTGCCCGGTAACACGTGCTGACTGAGCACAGCGAGATGCGTCTTCAGTACGGCCAGCGGCGTCCGCATCTGATGCGATGCATCAGCGGTGAACTGGCGCATGCCCGCAACCACACCCTCCAGTCGCTTGAGCAGATGATTGAAGCCGGCGACCAGGCCAACGAGTTCGGTAGGTGCGTTGCGCAAGTCCAGCGGCTCGAAATTGGCGTGATCTGCGGGTCGGGCATCGAGTTCCTCGCGTATCCGGTTCACCGGCCGCAAGCTCCACTTCAAGGTGGGCCAGACCAGCAGTCCGGCAACGACTACGAAGCTCGATTCGAGCAGGTACAACGCTGCCAGCATCACCAGGGCGAGACGCCGACGCTCACCCAGAGTCTGCGCAACCTGCACTGCAACCGAGTCGGACATTCTGGGCAGGTGGCGTAACTCGGCGGCGATGCGAACACGCTGTCCTTTGTAGGTGGCATATCCGAACACCGTCTCGCCTGGACGGGCAGCCAACAGGTTCAACGCCGGAAGGTCCGCGTAACCTGTCAGCAGCCGGTTCCCCTGACGCACACTGTAGTAAACATTGTCGCGTTGGTCATTTTCGAGCATCCCGAGCGCGGAAGGCGGAATGTCGAAGGTAAGGCTGCCTCGCTCCGGTGCGACAGTTGCAGCGATCTCCTCTGCTGAAGCGCCGAGCAGCTTGTCGAACGATTGCTCAACAATTCTGTTGATGAGAACAGTGCCGACCGCGCCGAGCCCGATCGCGACTGCGGTCAACGTTGTAATCATCACCCAGAGCAGACGTCGGGTAACAGACCGGCCGGAACCTCCTGTGCGCATTACATCTGCTCGAGCATGTACCCGAGACCGCGCACAGTTCGAATCTGCGGCCCCCCGGCAAGTCTTTTGCGAAGTCTGCCGATATAGACCTCAAGCGCATTGGCGCCCACATCCTCGTCGAGACCAAAGACCATGTTCGCCAGATTTTCACGCAGCACGATCTTCCCGGCGCGAATCATCAACTGCTCCAGCACCGCTCGTTCTCGCCTGGGCAATTCCAGCAGCTCATCGTCGAGACGAAATGCCCCATTGGTGCGTTCAAGCGTCAATCGGCCAACCGTAATCGAGGGCGATGGATCACCTTGCGCCCGACGCAGCAGGGCTCGCACACGCGCCAGTAACTCCGATGGTTCAAATGGCTTCAGCAGATAATCATCCGCGCCCAGATCCAGTCCACGAACCCGGTCATCCAGCGCGCTGCGCGCCGTCAGTATGAGCACCGGGCAGCGGGCCGACTCGCTGCGCCCCCGGACTTCGCGACTGCGTATCTGCTTGAGTACCTCGAATCCGGACAGATCAGGCAATCCCAGATCCAGAATAATTGCCGCATAGCCACCGGCTGCCTGATGCGCCAGCGCAGCCTGTCCAGTGGCGACCGACTCAACGTCGTAGCCATTGTGCTTCAACAGGGCGACAAGCCCACGAGCGAGGGCCGCATCGTCCTCGGCGAGCAGAATCCGACTCATACTCAACTCCCGAATTGCGGGTGAATGATGGTAGCCTCGCCAAAATCGTGAAATATCCTTGGCGGTGAGGCTGCATATGTTCTCGAGGCGACCCGTATCGAGACGAAACTTTACATTGACCAGTCTCGCCTGGACAGCAACCGGCTGCGGCCTCGGCCCAGATGTTGATCGAGCTCGCCTCGGTTTCCCTTCATCTCATTCTAGGCTCGAGGCAGCCGCACGCAAAGAGGGTGCGCTGCGCATTGATGCGGCGACTGGCCTGTTTGCCATCGACGATCTGGACTTGCTGGAAGCGTTCAATCGTCTGTATCCGGAAATAGTGCTCGACTATCAACGTGCATCCTCCGGTGAGCTACACACGAATTTTTTGCAAGCGGCCAGCACTGGCCGCCCAACAGCAGACATTCTCATCAGCTCGGCCATGGATCTGCAGTTCAAGCTCGTCAACGACGGTTTCGCGCAGACCTATGACTCGCCGGAAAAGCCGCACCTGCCCGACTGGGCAGTCTGGAAGGATCAGGCTTACGCCATCACTACCGAGCCGCTCGTTTTTGCATACAACAAGAAGCTCATGCCACCCGAGGACGTCCCGGGCTCGCATGAGGAACTCGCGGATCTGTTGCGACGCAAGACGGACACCTATCGTGGCAAGATCGCCGGCTACGATCCCGAGCGCAGCGGCACCGGCTATCTCTACTACACGCAGGACCTGCTGCTGAGCCGCGATACGCTCGACCTGGTTCAGGCAATGGGACGGACGCAGCCCAAGTTCTACATCTCCGGAGCAGATGTCAGGGAAAAGCTCTCGAGCGGCGAGCACCTGCTGGCCTACAACATGGTCTACTCGTACATGGTCGTAAGGCGATTGCAACATCCCGATATTGCCATCGTATTTCCCAGCGATTACACACTGGTGCTGTCGCGCATTGCATTCATTCCAAAGACGGCAAGACATTCCGCAGCGGCCAGACTGTTTCTCGATTTTCTCCTCTCTGCGCCCGGACAAAATCTCATGGCACGCCAACATGCGCAGCCAACCCGTAATGGCGTTACCGTGATCGGCGCAGCGCCGTCACCCGAGGTGATACGGCGGGTCGATTTCGGCCCCTCACTGCTGGCCAACCTCGACGAATTCAGGCGCCGCCGCGTGCTGCATGAATGGCGGCGCGCATTGGCTTCTTGAGTTGAGTTCCTGCAGCATCGTTATTATGAGCCAGCATAATTCAATCGGACGCCGCCGATTCCTGATTGACGCAGGCACCGCATCCGCATCGTTGGCACTGCCATCGACATTGCATGCTCTGGCGCGACGCCATCGCTTCGTAGTGCGGGTGGCCAGCAATCAGGGCGCCGACAACGCGACGCTCCAGCAACTGATGGCGGACCAACAATATTTCCAGCAGTTTTCACTCGATGTCCAGCTGGTGGAAAGCAGCACCATCTCCGCGCCCATGGAAGCGATGCTGGCTGGCGATGCCGACATCTGCATGGTCTCGGCCTTTGTTGGCTTCCTGCCCGCCATTGAACAGGGCAAGGACTTGCGGCTGATCGGTGCAGCGATGCTGTTGCCCGCACTCGCTGTCTACGCGCGTGATACTTCCATCCAGCGGGTCGAGGATCTTGCAGGGCGACGCATCGGAATCGGCCCAAAGAACGGTCTACTGCACACCTTGATGCTGGCCTTGCTGCGCAAGAAAAACATTGATGCCTCGAACATCACCTTCGTGCCCTCGGGCAGCAACGCACAGGTGTTTGAAGCCGTCGCCACCGGCAAGGTGGACGCAGGACTCAGCGGCACCGCCGGCATGTCGAATCCGGATGCAGCGCGCGTACTGGCAGATGGCATGTTGTGGCGCGAGCTGCCCGAATACACCTACCAGCCAGCCTATGCCTCAGTACGGGCGATACGCGAAAAACCGGAAGAACTGGCGCGCTGCCTGGCGGCGTACACCACACTGTTCAGATACATGTCTGGACCAGGCTCCAAAGCCGCCTATCTCGATGCACGCAGACGCGCTGCCGGCGAAGCCAGTGTGACCGAAGGCGAAGCGATCTGGAATTTCATTCAGCGCTACCAGCCTTACGCACTCAATGTCGGTGTGTCGCCGCAACGCGTGGCCTACCTGCAGGAACTCAACGTGGCCTTTGGTTTGCAGAAAAAAGTGCTGCCGTTTGAACAGGTGGCGGACATGGGGCCGGCGCAGCGTGCGATGCGATTGCTGCCGCGTCTTTGATTGCACGTGTAGCAGTGGGTTTGTAACCTGTCTTCATTGATCGTCAAGGCACGGGCGGGTCTGAGACCCGCCCCTACATCACTGTTACATGGACGGAATTATTTCTCCGAGAGCAGGAAACCATGCGCCCATCAGGGTGCTCGGCCAGGGCACAAGCAACACCCGATCGAACACAACATAGATGAATAACGTTGCCGCCACGGCCAACGTCAACGTCAGCTTCCAGGGTTCCCGTCCCTCAAGCCGCATGAAGGCGATGATCAGGATCAGCACGGAAGGAATGAGGCCGATCACCGCCATCGATGCGAGGAAGGCGAGCAGCCAGCCAAAGAAATTCGCGGAGCGCAGCAGTACCGAACGCAGTTGCAGGCCATCGGCGGATGAGACATCCATGTGGATGCCCATATGTGCCCTGGAGCGGCCATGCGCTTCCGGCGCCCGCTCGTAACACAGCTGATTGAACAGACTGATGAGCGCAAACACGATCAATGTCCCGGACACCCAGGTCGGCCCGATGCGTGCGTTGAAGGACCATTCCTGCGCCGCGACGAACATGAAGCCGGCGATGACGATCAGGATGACGTACATCAGATCCGACGCATGCAAAATGGGTTTGCTGCGCGGCACGAACGCACTCAGTCCTTCATGCCGGATCTTCTTGTACAACGGACTCAGGATCACCACAGAGGCGAGCGTCAACAGGACGATCACGCCGGGGCGGGCCAGCCATTCGAAGTCATAGCGAAGGATGGAGATGGTCATGTAGCGCTCGACCAGTACACCCAGCACCAGACCGAGAATCAGTGGCGGGCGCGGCCATTTCAGTCGCTTCATGATCCAGCCGACTACGCCAGCGATGAGTAACACATACAGGTCGCCCCAGCTCTTCGAACCCTGGAAGGCGCCGATAAAAACAATCGCCATGATGCTGGGCAATACCAGCGTGTAGCGCAACGTCGAAATCTTCGCCAACTGTCCGCTCAGCAGGAAACAGATGCCCGCGCCAAAGATGTTGGCGAGCGCGATGCTCCATACCATGGTGTAGGTGACATCAAGATTCCGGGTGAGCATGTCAGGCCCCGGAATAAATCCGTGAACCATCAGGGCACCCAGCAGGATCGCCTGGGCTGCACCGCCGGGCACACCGAAGGCAATCATCGGCACCAGCATGCCCCCTTCCTTGGCGTTATTGGCCGACTCGGGCGCGATCACGCCGCGCACATCGCCTTTGGAGAAGGTTTCTTTCGCGCCTTTCTCCGTTTGCAGAGCGTGGCCGTAGGCAAACCAGTCAGCAACCGAACCGGTAATGCCGGGCACTGCGCCGAGCACTGCGCCCATGACGCTGCAGCGAACAATGAGGAACCAGTTGTTTATGCAATCGCGGACACCCTGGAACATGCCACTGATTGCGCTGAATTTGATTTTCTCGGCGAGCGCACTGCGCTGAATGGCCAGATCACATAGCTCGGGCAGTGCGAACACTCCCAGTAATACTGGCAGCAAGGGCAAGCCCTCGCGCAGGTAAACAAGATCGCCCGTCCAGCGCAGCTCGCCGCTTTGAACATTGGTGCCGATCATGCCCACCAGAATGCCCAGACACGCAGCAATCAATCCGCGTAACGGTGCACTGCCGGCCAGCGTAGCCACCATGGCAATGCCGAAAATGGTCAAAGCCAGCAGCTCAGGCGTTCCAACCGACAGCGCCAGTGGCCGGACGATCGGGATCGACACGGCCAACAGGAAAGCACCGATCAAGCCGCCGGACATCGAAGCACAGTAACTGGCGCTCAGCGCCCTGCCCGCCTCGCCCTTCTTGGTCATCTGGAAGCCGTCGAGCACCGTCGCCTGCGATGAAGCTGTACCGGGCACACCGATCAGGATCGAGGGGATGGTATCCGAGGTCGCGGTGACCGCATGCATGCCCAACAACATGGCAAATGCAGAGATCGGGTCCATGGTAAAGGTGAAGGGCACCAGCAAGGCGAAGCCAGTTAACCCGCCGATACCCGGGATCAAACCGATCACCAGTCCGACCATCACCCCGGCCCACAGAAACGCAATTCGTTCCGGCTGGATCAGGGTCATGAATGCATCCCCGGCCGCACCGAGCATGCTTATATCTGCAAATGGATCCATGGTCAGTTACTCAAGACTTCAGGAATAAGAAACCACTGCGGGGCGATGTGCTCCGCAGGGCGCTTGAAAAATCAATCTGCCAGGACGGGATAAAGAACCTGCGCGGTTCTGCCCATGATCCAGGACTGATCTTCTGCCGACAGTGTGCCCAGACTGGCCTGTACTTCAGTGACCAGTTTTTTCAGTGGTCCCTCAGAGGCCGGGTAGTTGGAACCGAACGCAAGATGATCTGCGCCGAAGGCCTTGACCAGCAGCGGGAAGAAAGTTTCCGGTGTGGACTTGCCGGCCTTGACTCTGGCGAGCGCAGTGGGCGTCAGCTTGAGATAGAGGTTGTCGAATTCGGACAGCGCCAAAAGTTTTTCTGCAGCTTGGTACGGCGGACCTTCTTCAAGATCCGGCCGGCCCAGATGATCAATCGCGATCTTGACCTTGGGGAAACGTTGCGCGAGCTCGCGCACCATGTGCAGGCCATCCGGCGTGGTCTGGATGACAATGGTCATGCCGAGCTCTGCGGCGCGCTGCCACACGGGAAATGATTTCGGATCGACCAGCCATTCACCCTTGGTCTGATTGGTATGGCCGCCAGTGAACAGCCGGATGCCGGTCATGCCACGAGTTAGCCAATAGTCAAACGTCTTGACGGCATCAGGCGCCAGCACATCGATGGAATATACGCCGGTGAACCGGTGCGGCATTTGCGCCACGCAGTCGGCAACGTAGGAATTGTCATGACCATAAGTAGTCGATGAGTGAACTATCGCCGCCTTCGCAACGCCGGACTCATCCATCTCCGCAACCAGTTGTTCGAAGGCAATCGGTCGCGTGGCGGACCACCCGGATCGCACGCCACCGAGCGGCGCCACAGGATACTTCTCCGTATCCCTGGAAATGATGTGCGGATGGATATCGATGATCTTGGCTGTCATGACTGAATCTCTACTCTTAACTGAAACCAATACTTCCGGCAGCTCACTTCCTCGGTGGCTTGACGATCTCGCGAACGGCGCTCAGCGTCCTGGGCGACGTCGTGTAAAGCTGCGTCAGAAGCGCATCGATTCCTTGTCCTGAGATCGGATCAATCGCGTAACCCCTGCGCCGCATGGCAGCAAGGAACTGCGGATCCTTCATGGTGGCGTCGAATGCATCGCGAAGTGCAGCCAGTCGATCGGCCGGCACGCCCTTCGGTACGGCAAGTGGACGTCCCGGTTCGAAAGACTTGATGAAGAAATCGAACACCGCCTTGCCTTCCGGGTCCTTCACATAGTTTGAAAGATTGGGCAGCTTGGGGAAGGCAGGATGACTGGTCCAGCTCAGATGCATGACCGGAATGAGCAATCCTTTCTTGATCATGGCCATCTGCTCCGGCTGCAGCAGCCCTTCGATGGTGGACGCCCAGCCATCCACCTCGCCGCGATCCATCGCGATGTAAACCTCGCCGCGCCCCGAATAACCGTTGATGATCCTGAACTGCGTGTGCGCATATTTGTTCATCAACGCAGGCAGCGTGCGATTGTCGCTGCCAAACCCCGTGGCGCCGATGATGGTGCGCTTGGTGAACATCTCGGCAGCGGTCTTCACCGGCGATTTGTACGACACCGCCACGGCGTACGCCGTCCTGTCGAGACTGCCGAGCCAGTTCACCTGGCGAGGATCAAAATTCTTGTGATCATTCTCAACCAGCGGCAGGTAGAGATTATTGCGCTGAAGAAATCCGATCACGGTGCCGTCTTTGGGATCCTGCGACTGCAATCTGGCTGCCGCAATCATGCCGCCGGCGCCAGAGATGTTGTTGACGATGATGTACGGCTGGCCGGGTATGTGTTTGGAAAAATAATCCTTGAACTGGCGCGCAATCAGATCAGTCAGGGTGCCGGCTTCGGCACTCACCATCAGCGTGATTGTCTTGCCCTTGTAAAAAGAGGCAACTGGATTTGACTGCGCCTGAGTTTGTGTTTGTGCTTGCGCCTGCGTGACGCTCCAGCACAGCAGCCCCGCGCCAAAGACAGCACCAATGACGGCGCACTTGCGGAAAAAATTCATGATTCCCCCTCAGAAGGGCTACGGAACGGGCTATCTAATGATATGGCTTTCACTACATGCCATAACTGACCAGGCCGGCAAGCACAGCGCCCCGCGAGGGGCGCTGCATATATCATCCTTCTCAGAGCTTTACGCGAACACCCGCTGTGTAGTATCGGCCCATAGGGTCGTCGCCGACCGCAAAGCCACCGAATTGACCCGGCTGGGTCTGGGCGCTGTAAAACGCTGCCGGCGGAGGATCCTTGTCGAACAGGTTTTGCACGTTCAGGAACACCTGCGCACGACCACGCTGCTCGAACAGGTCATACGACAGGTTCATGCTGGTGTAGGCCACTGATGCCACGCGCGGATTCACCCAGACGTGGTCCGGAGCGTTCTTCATGGTCAGCGCGCTGCGCCAACGTTCCATCACAGCCACCGAGAATCTGTCGGTCACCTGATAGTTCGCCATGATGCTGACCTTGACCTGGGGGGCCGGATACCGGGCACCCGTCGAGTACGCCACACCACCATGATCGAGTACCGGCAAGCCGGGGGTGTCGAAGATCAGATGCGGCTGCCAGTTGACGAAACCGCGTACCGAGAAGCGACGATCCATCAGAGTGCCCGCATAGTTCATCTCCAGATCCAGACCATAGGTTTCGGCCTTGGCGATGTTGAGATTCATGGTGCGCCAGCTGGTGACAGCATTACTCGGCAGCTGGTTCGCCGGGGTACGGCTGAAGCCGCCCGGACGGGTTTGCAGGCAGTACACCGACGTGCCGCCACTGTCGTAACACGCATTCTGGGCGGTGGTGACCGTACCCATCACGCTGGACAAGGCGTTGTCGATCTCGATGTGATAGGCATCCAGCGCCAGGCTGAAACCCGGCGCGAAGCCTGGACGCCACACGATGCCGGCCGTCTTGGTCTTGCCGATTTCGGCAGTCAGGTTGGGATTGCCGCTATTGAAGATTGGGACAGTCGGGGTCTGGCCAGTCAACAAATCCGTGCTGGTCTGTCGTCCCACCGTTGCCGGTGAAAAGAGCTCGTCGAGCGTGGGCGCGCGGATGTCGCGCGAGGCGGTGCCGCGGATGCGGAAATCACTGTTGATATGCCAGTCCAGGCCCACTTTCCAGGTCGTATAGCTGCCGCTGGTGCTGTACGAGGTATAACGCACTGCACCGTTGAGGTTCAGCGATTCCACAGCCGGTACATCGCGCAGCAGCGGTGCATCGAATTCGTACGCGGCTTCCTTCACTTCCTGGCTCACCTGATCGCGCGGCGTGGCGCCGTTCTGCCAGAGCGTGGTGGTGGCCAGGCAGTTGAAGCGCAGGCCCGTGCAGTTCAGCAGGTCGGCGGACAGCGCTTCGGATTTCGTACCGTAAGTCAGGCGACGCCACTCGGCGGACAGCGCCGAAGTGATCGGCCCGGCCCAGGTGCTGAAGGTTTCGCCCGAGATACTGGCAGCAATGTCGTCTGTGTTCTGACGGGCAACGTTGCTGGTATCAAAGTGAATGTAGTCAATCGCCTCAGCGCTTGCGGAGGTGGGACCAAAGATATTCAACGGTGCGCAGCCCGGATAGAGGCCGGGATTGGTCAGTGCAACATTACAAACGATTGAGCCGATCGCAAGACCGGTGCTACCGACATTGGTTGTAGTCACCTGCGTCGCATCGAGCGCCGCATACAGGCGATCATTGCGGACGTTGTTGGTCTGGATGGTCTCCTGACGCGTCATGCCTCTGACATAGGATACATCCCAGTCATAGTTACTCAGCTTGCCTTCAAGGCCAACGTTGAAGAAGTACTGGTCAGCGTGGGTCTCTGGCGCACGGCGCGGCGCGTTCCTCTCCATGAACTCGCTCATGCGGAATGTTGTCTGCCCCGCATTAGTAAGTTGGGTCCGGTAGGTCGGAGACAGAAATGCGTTAGAAGAACTGAACTGAATGCTCTGCAACTGCAATGCGCTGAGGTATTGCTTGTTCTTTTTCAGGTTGGCGCTGGCCATAGCATAGGCGTGCAGGTTGTCGGTCAAATCGAAATCAAAACGGCCGAAGATCTGGTGACTTTCCAGCGGCGCCTTGAGGGAGTCATCGTAATAAGCGCCATCGCCGCCGATTCGCACGGCGGCTGAGCCTGTCGCGCCACCAATATTGAAGGGACTCAGAACGCCATTGGAACTGAAAAACTGATTGGTCAGTACGCCAGGCTGCTGAACGCCGCCAACCACATTGTTAACGATCAGGCCGCCAAACGCAGTGTTGCCGAGACGAACATTATCGACCAGATAATATGGGAACGCTGCCGAGCCGAGACCCGTGGCGGCCCATTGGTTGTTCCAGGGACGGCTGGACCGATACAACACGCCTTTGTCGTTACGATACTCATAACTGCCGATGAAGTGGCCGCGAGAGCCGATGTCCGTACCGAATGCGACACCTGCGTTGTACGATTCGCCGTCCTTGTACTCCGATAGGCCGTACTGAACGTTCGCCTTGATGCCGTTGAAGTTACGGTCAACGACAAAGTTGACCACGCCGGAAATCGCATCGGAACCATACACCGCGGACACACCGCCGGTGACCATGTCCACTTTCTGGATCAGCATCTGCGGGATCATGTCCACGTCGACGGTGCCATCGGTCAGTGTCGGCGGTACGCGATGACCGTCGAACAGGATGAGATTGCGTTGCGCACCCAGGTTGCGCAGGTTGAGCTGGTTGGCAGCGCCGTTACCACCCTGCGGGTTGGGGTTGCCGGTCTGGTTGCGCGAACCGGAAAACACCGGCAGGTTGTTAAGGTTGTCCGAAATGGTGGACGGCTGAAGGGTCTGCATGTCCTCGACGGCCATCACGGTGACCGGTGTCGGGCTGTTGTCACCATTCTTGATGACGCGCGACCCGGTGACGACAACCTCTTCAAGTTCCTGTGCAGTTACCAACGATGGCAATGCAAAGGTGCTGACACCGGCCAGCAAGAACGCAGTAGACGCAACTCGACTCATGATACCCCCGAAATTAAAAAACCTGATGTCTCGTCCGCTGGTGCGGCGAAGAACGCGTGTGACTATTGTCACCCAACTTTGCAAACGCAAATAATTCGATATCTGCGATGAGCTATAAATTTCCTGTCGGGTCCCAAAGGGGCAGCCGACCAGGCAGGGAGAGAGGGTCTGATCAACCTCTTTCCGTCGATCCCGCGAAAGCGGCACTCATAAACAAAGCGTGGCCAAGTTACTGACCACGCCTTGATTTTCTCACCAATACAATGATTGAATTGACGAATCAGCCGCGCTTCATCGCGTCGTAGAACTCGCCATTGGTCTTGGTGTCCTTCATCTTGTCGAGCAGGAATTCAATCGCAGCCAGTTCATCCATGGGATGCAGCAGCTTGCGCAGAATCCAGATCTTGGCCAGCTCATCCTGGGCAGTGATCAACTCTTCACGACGTGTACCGGAACGGTTGATGTTCACAGCCGGGAAGGTACGCTTTTCGGCAACGCGGCGATCCAGATGGATTTCCGAGTTACCAGTGCCCTTGAACTCTTCATAGATCACGTCGTCCATGCGCGAACCGGTGTCGATCAGCGCCGTGGCGAGAATGGTCAGTGAACCACCTTCTTCAACGTTACGCGCCGCGCCGAAGAAGCGCTTCGGACGTTGCAGCGCATTGGCATCCACACCACCGGTGAGTACCTTGCCGGAGCTGGGCACCACGGTGTTGTAAGCGCGCGCCAGACGCGTGATCGAGTCGAGCAGAATCACCACATCGCGTTTGTGTTCAACCAGACGCTTGGCTTTCTCGATCACCATTTCCGCAACCTGCACGTGACGGCTGGCAGGTTCATCGAAGGTCGATGCCACCACTTCGCCGCGCACCGTGCGGGTCATCTCGGTCACTTCTTCGGGACGCTCATCGATGAGCAGCACGATCAGATAGACCTCGGGATGATTGGCAGAAATTGAACTGGCAATGTTCTGCAGCAACATCGTCTTGCCGGCCTTGGGCGGCGAGATGATCAGACCGCGTTGGCCCTTGCCGATCGGCGCCACCAGATCAATCACACGCGCGGTGAGGTCTTCGGTTGAACCCGTACCACGCTCCAGCTTCAGACGCTTGGTCGGATGCAACGGCGTGAGGTTTTCAAACAATGCCTTGTGACGTGCGCTTTCGGGAGAATCAAAATTGATCTCGCCAACCTTGAGCAATGCGAAATACCGTTCGCCTTCACGCGGCGGACGGATCAGCCCGGAAATGGAATCGCCGGTGCGCAGATTGAAACGACGAATCTGCGAAGGGCTGATGTAGATGTCATCAGGACCCGCCAGATACGAGCCTTCGGCAGACCGCAGAAAGCCAAAGCCATCCTGCAGAATTTCCAGCACACCTTCGCCGAAAATGGTTTCGCCGCTACGGACATGCGCTTTGAGAATCTCAAAGATGATGTCCTGCTTGCGCGAGCGGGCCATGTTTTCTGCGCCCAGACGCTGTGCCATTTCCACCAGTTCGCCGATGGGCTTGAGCTTCAGGGTGGTCAGGTTCATCGACTGACGCGACGCGGCCAGCTCGGCAGCCGAGACAATGCCTACCTCGTCGTTATCGATAAAGTCATCCTGCGGCAAGCCTTCATTCTGGTTGCCACGATGACGGGGTCGATTGCTCCGCCCTTCGCCGCGCGGTGGACGATTACGGTTGCCGCCACCGCTTCCTCCACCACTGCCGCCACTGCCGCCATTGCCATTATTGCCACCGCCGCCCTGGCGGTTACCGCGTGCCTGATTGCCCAGATAGCCTCTCACAGCTTGCTTTCCAGAAATGCAGCCAGATCCGCCTTGCGCAACGCGCCGACTTTCTGACCTTCCACCTGTCCATTCTTGAACAGGATCAGGGTCGGAATGCCGCGCACATTGAAACGCTGCGGCGTCCTGGGGTTTTCATCAATATTCACCTTGGCGATGCGCAGCTTGCCCTGATATTCAGCAGCCACCGCATCGAGCATGGGTGCAATCATCTTGCACGGGCCGCACCACTCGGCCCAGAAATCCAGCAACACTGGCTGGTCGGATTTCAACACATCGTCTTCAAAAGTCGCGTCCGTAACATGGACAATAAGATCACTGCTCACCGGGTTTACCTCTAGTGAAGGAATTCAGGAGTGGGGAAAGAAACATGGAATTGGGGGTGGAATATTGAAATATCAAGAATTTGGATGGTGGGTACTTTGCAGAGATTCAAACGCACGACCCAGAAAGGGTGACGATGGGTAAGCGTCTCAGGCACAATTGCCGCTTGGACGCCGCCGGTATGCGCGGTACTCTTGCTCGATGTTGGAAACGCAGCCCGTTACGGGTTTAGTGTTGCAGAGCCAGCTACTGAGTGATTGTTTGGCGGGGATGCGGTTCCAGTGGGCCAGTGATAACTTGACTGGCAAGTGGCGATCCGCGTTGTTGGGTGCTATTAAAGCTGGCGATTTTGCAATTTGCAAGCCCGCCGTCACACTCGACTGAATAATCTGCCTTACCAGTCACCCAACGGATTGATGGCTACACCATCGTTTCATTCACGTTAATCACAATACAGACACCCAAAAGCCCAATGGCTGAATCTCACCTGACTGACCTGTCCTTCACTGGACTACACCTTCCTGAAGCCTTGCAAAAAGGCCTTGCCGATGCAGGCTTCGAACGCTGCACACCCATTCAGGCGCAAACACTGCCACATGCCCTGGCGGGCATGGATGTCGCCGGACAGGCACAGACCGGCACTGGTAAAACCGTGGCGTTTCTGGTTGCCATGTTTGCGCGCCTGCTGCGCGAACCCGTGCCTGCCGGACGCAAAACCAACGCCCCGCGCGCGCTGATTGTGGCGCCGACGCGCGAACTGGCCGTGCAGATCCACAGCGATGCCGAGCCGCTGGGCCAGCACACCGGGTTGCGGCTGGGTCTCGCCTTCGGCGGCATCGATTTTGAAAAACAGAAGCGTCATCTCGAAGAAGGCGTGGATGTGCTGATCGGCACGCCGGGACGCATCATCGACTTCTACAAGCAACACGTCATTGATCTCAGCTTCGTGCAGGTGGTGGTGCTGGATGAGGCCGATCGCATGTTCGATCTGGGTTTCATCAATGACATTCGCTACATCCTGCGGCGCATGCCCGCGCCCGACAAGCGCCTGAATCTGCTGTTCTCCGCCACACTGTCACAGCGTGTGCTGGAGCTGGCCTACGAGCACATGAACAGTCCGCAACTGACGCGCATCGAGCCGGACAAAATGACGGTGGATCGCGTGCGTCAGGTGATCTATTACCCGTCTAATAACGAAAAACCGCGCCTGCTGGTCGGCCTGCTCAAACACATGGATCCGACGCGCAGCATGGTATTCGTGAATACGCGCCGCGCTGCCGAAGATGTGGAAGCGCTGCTGCGCGACAATGGCATCAATGCCGAAGCCATCTCCGGTGATGTGCCACAAGCAAAGCGCCTGCGCATGCTGCGTGATTTTCACGACGGCACCCTGGCGGTGCTGATCGGCACCGATGTGGCCTCACGCGGTCTGCACATTCCCGATGTCAGCCACGTTTTCAACTACGATCTGCCGCAAGATCCGGAAGACTATGTACATCGCATCGGACGCACTGCGCGCGCCGGCGCTGAAGGCGATGCCATCAGTCTGGGTTGTGAGGAGTACGTCATTACTCTGCCGGAGATTGAGGCGTATATCGGTCGCAAGCTGCCGGTCGCCACAATTGAACCGGAATCACTGGCGGAACTCGCGCCCGCCTCACCTCGCCGCCGCAAAGAACATCGTCCCGGCGGTCGCAGCGGCCCTTCACGCTCAGGCCCTCCCCGTTCAGGTGGCCCGCGTCATGGTGGTGGCGCTGGCTCATCGGGCCGTTCACAACGACCTCATGGTGGCGGGCACAGCGGCGGACCAACCCGCCGTCCACATGACGGCAAGCCGGGCGATGAGCGGCGCGATCAGGCTCCGACCGCGCCACGGCAGGAGCCATCGCAAAACGGGGCGCAGGAACAGCGCAGGCCACGTCATGATGGCCAACCACACACACAGACCCACTCGCGGCATGACCAACCGCGTCGTGATGGTCGGCGCGACACTCGCGGCGGAGCCCATCGTGGCCCAGATCGTGGTGCAGAGCGTGGGCATGGCCGTCACGATGATCGTCGCCCGCAGCAACAGCGTGCACATGAACAACACGCCCCGCGTGTCGTGCCACAGCAACCCGCACCGCGACCCAGTGTCGTAGCGCGCGTCGGCCGGTTCGTAAAAAGCCTGTTCAAGGGGATGGGCGGCAAGCGTCGCTAGAGCCTGTTCACAATCTCGCTGAAGGGCGCATTGCTGCGTTGGTTTGTTATATCTCGGGGCGCGAAAAATACTCACGTACTTTGTGTACGCTGCGTTTTTTCGCGCCGTTTCGCCTTGCACTGCATCCCTTGATCAAGATCGTGAACAGGCTCTTGGAAAAACAAACGGGCCGCAACCGCGGCCCGTTTGTCAGCAAGACCACATGTAGTTCAGGTGATTTTTTTCTTGGGAGTGTTCTTGGTGACGGGGGTCGGTTTGGCGGCGTCTTTTTTTGGCAGGATGACACCGTCGCGCATGGCTTCAAACTCTTCGGTGGTCACAATCAATTCCTTGTTGCCACTCCAGGTCGCGCCCGCGGGCACCCGGTTTTCAACCAGCCGCGCCTGCTCCAGATACTGCACCTGTGTCTGACCTGTAGAAACCGGGGTCACCACACCGGTCTGCTGCTGCACCAGCTGTCTGACCTGCTCAATGTCCACCGTAACTCCAGCCTGCACTGCCTGTTGCGACAACGTCGCGATCAAGGCGTCGGTCAACAAGGGCTTCACCGCGGCCGGCTTGGTTTTCTGCAATTCCAGCTCTTCTTCCGAGGGCGGCATCACCTGCACGTACAACTTGCCGTTGTGCCAGCCATGCGTCAGTCGTTGATTGACCACCTGCACCTTGGTGCCGATGGCAATCTGCTCAAACAGCAACGCAATATCTTCAGGGTAGAAACGCAGGCAGCCATGGCTGGATCGCATGCCCACGCCATAGGGCTTGTTGGTGCCGTGAATCAGATAACCAGCCCAGCCCAAATTCATTGCAAAGGCGCCCAGTGGATTGTCCGGCCCGGCTTTGACCACTCTGGGCAAGGGATCACCGCGCTCCGCATGTTCCTTGCGGACTGAAGCGGGCGGTGTCCAGGTCGGGTCTTTGCGCCTGCTGACTACCTTGGTGACGCCTTCGGGGGTATTCCAGCCCACCTTGCCAATACCAATGGGATGCGTGATGACAGTTTGTAATTCGCCTGGCTTTGCCCCCGCCTTAGCCTTGGGGAAGTAGAACACACGCAACGCGGCCAGGTTGACGACCAGCCCTTCGCGCGGCGCATCCGGCAGCACAAACTGCGTTGGCAAAATGATCTCGCGGCCCGCACCGGGCAACCAGGGATCCACGCCGGGATTGGCTCGCACCAGTTCTTCATAACCAAGATTGAAACGCCGCGCGATATCCGACAGTGTGTCTTCCTTGGTGGCACGGGTGATCTGAATTTCACCGATGACATTGTCACCTTCAGCGATCTGGAACTGGTGGGTGGCCAGCGGCTCCACCGCAGACCTGACCACCGGCGGCGGCGGTGGCTCAACCACAACGGGCACAGGCGGTGGCGCAGTTTTGCAAGCCACCAAAGTCAGCAAAACTGCCAGCGTCAATGTCAGCCAGCGGGGGTTGAGGCGGGGGGTGTAAGCGTTCATGGGGCGCATGATGCCAAACTGTGTCGTAGTTCACACCCAAAAATCGGGCGTCGCCACTCTGCTACAAGCCACCCAAGCGGCCCATTAGAAAAGTACCGGTCGGTCGGGCTGTTGATTTCGATCCGCCTGCGGATAGTGCCGCCCGATTAACTGCCCCACGGATTGCACCGCTTCGCACAGCGCTTCTTGATAGGCAGCCGCCTCTGCGGCGCGTTCCAGTTGTGCGCACACCGCGCCCCATTCCTCGGCGCTGACGCCGGCCAGGCCACGATCGGCAACGACTTCCACATCTTTGTCTGCCAAGCAAAGGTAGATCAACACGCCATTACGCTGTTCGGTGTCCCACACACCCAGTGCGGCAAACACTTCCAGCGCCCGTTGCCGGGGAGTGACTCGCTGCCACAGCGCTCGCAGTGACAGATCGCCTTCAATGGCGACGCGAATCTCGCCACCGTGTACTTGCTCACTGCGGCGCACCGCGTCAGTGATGGCGGCCAGCACGGATTCGGGAAATTGGCGATGCAATCGCCATGGGCTCATCCACAGATGCCGCCAGCAACGTTTGAACAACGAGGGCTCGGTTTGCACAGGATTCACCAGCGCCCCGACGCGCCACCGCCACTGAAACCGCCACCGCCGCCACGAAATCCGCCGCCGCCCCAACCACCGGAACCGCCTCGCCATCCGCCGCGCGGCCCACTGGACCAGCCGCCACCATTGCCACCGCTACCCAGCACAAACACAAAGGCGAACACCGCCGCCAGCAGCGCAAACAGCAGTGAGCCCATGAACAACCAGATCAGCAACCCCACGGCGCCGGAAGTCAGACCCGCCGCGCCCATGCGCCCGAAGATCCCGCGCAACACACCGCCGCCCGCAAACACTACAAACAACAGCAAGGGCCAGGGCACATTTTCGAAACGACTCAAGTTATTGGATGACTCAGGCTCAGTCTCTGGCAGCGCTTCGCCTTCAATCAGCTGCATGAGGCGGGTAGTGGCGTCGCTGATGCCTTGATAGTAATTGTCACTCTGGAACTGCGGCACGATGCGCTGGCGAATGATGCGGCTGGCCACTGCGTCGGTGATTGCCCCTTCCAGACCATCGCCCACTTCAATGCGCACGGCGCGATCATTCTTGGCGATCAGCAGCAGCACGCCATCGTCGGTTTTCTCACGACCCAACTGCCATTGATCCACCACGCGAATGGAATACTGCTCGATGGTTTCGGGCTGGGTGCTGGGCACGATCAAGATCGCCAGCTGGCTGCCCTTGCGCATGCTGAAATCGCGCAGTTGCTGCTCCAGCGTCGCAACCTGCTCCGCTGTCAGCGTCTGCGTCAGATCCGTCACCGCCATATTGAGCGTCGGCACGGGCACTGACCCGGCGGCGCCGGTCAGTGATGACCAGAACAGCAGGCAAATACCCAGCCAGCGCCACAACGGCGTGCACCTCATCTCAGTTGGCCGAAGAACCGCTCGCTGTCGAGCTGGCTGCACCAAAGTCCACTACCGGCGGGCTGGCGATGACCGCTTCGTTCTGCACGGTGAAATTTGCCCTGGTGTCGTAGCCAAACACCTTGGCCGTCAGATTGCTGGGGAACTCGCGCACCACCAGGTTGTAGTTTTTAACGGCTTCAATGTAACGATTGCGCGCCACGGTAATGCGGTTTTCCGTACCTTCCAGCTGCGCCATCAAGTCGGTGTAGTTGGCAATCGATTTCAGCTCGGGATACTTTTCGACCACCACCATCAGCCTCGACAGGGCTGAACTCAGCTCACCCTGTGCGGCCTGCCATTGCGCAAAGGCATTCGGATCATTGATGAGTTCCGGCGTAGCCTGAATCGAACCCACTTTGGCGCGGGCATTCACCACTGATTCCAGGATGTCTTTTTCGGCCTGCACCGCGCCTTTGACCGTAGCCACCAGATTGGGCACCAGATCGGCTCGGCGCTGATACTGATTAAGCACCTCGGACCAGTCTGCCTTGATTGCCTCGTCGGTCTGCTGCAGGCGGTTATAACCACAACCACCCAGCAGGCTGAGCACCATCAACAACATCACTCCACGCATGACACGCATGATTTTCCCCTGTGAGTTCCCGGACACGGATCTACATAATGCGGTGGATGCTGTGGAATGCAAGCCCGCGCCGCCTGGAGCAGCAGACAAAAAAATACCCCGGCCGAGGCCGGGGCAGAGAAGAGCGGACTTCAGAAGGGGGTTGAGAGTCCGCCAGGGGATTCAAGGAACGTATCGACGATCAAACAGCAAACTTTAGTCAGTCAATGCACCCGCGACCACTGCAGTATGCGGATATCACGCACATCGCATTCAAAGTTGCGTGCCAGCACTCCCGCTGCCTCACGAAAATCGCCACGTCGCAGCTTGCGGTTCACTTCCACCACTCCCCGGAATTCGCTCAAACCCTCGGTCTGGTCTTGCGGTATTTCCTGGGCAAGATCACTGGCCAGCGCCCCAGCCTTGCGATCCTGCATGAGAAAGTGGGTGTAGTACTTCACGCTCATGGGTGCAGCTTAGGATTCGCAAGCCGCTCCGTCCGTGAATCTGTGCACAAAACTCCGTTACATAAACCCGGCATCTGGCTAGGATTGTGACCATGTCCCGTTATCGCCCACCGCAACCGCGCGGTTCCAAATTCATCACCCAGTCCGGCTGGCAAACCCTCAAGGACGAGCTCGACTATCTGTGGCGCATCAAACGCCCGCAGGTCACGCAGGCGGTGTCCGAGGCCGCTGCGCAGGGTGACCGTTCCGAAAACGCCGAATACATCTACGGCAAGAAACAATTACGCGAGATCGATAGCCGCGTCCGATTTTTGCGGCAACGGCTGGAAGGCATGGTGATCGTCAAGCAGAAGCCATCTGATTGCGGGCGTATTTTTTTTGGCGCATGGGTCACGCTTGAAGATGAAGCAGGTGACGAAGTGCAGTACCGCATCGTGGGTCCGGATGAATTCGACGCCACAAAAAAGCTGATCAGCATGGATGCGCCGCTGGCGAAGGCGCTATTCAAGAAAGCTGTGAATGATGAAGTCAGTATTGAAGTGCCCGGTGGGCGCAGGACTTATGTAGTTGTGGAAATCAGCTATCGCGATCTGGGTGAGTGAGTCGCATGGTTCGCAGTTCCCGACTGCGAACCATGCGCAAAACGCTAAACCAGCACGTTCCTGAATTGCCAGGGATCTGAAGTATCCAGATCTTCCGGAAACAGGCGGCCACGATCTTTGAGCGGTGTCCAGTCGGTGTACTCGCCCACCACTGACCCCAGATACGGCATGCAAATCTGCAAGGCGCGCTGAAAATCCATTTCGTCCGGTTCGATCACACCACGCTGCGGATTTTCCATGGCCCAGACGATGCCTGCCAGCACGGAGATACACACCTGCGTGCTGGTGGCGTTGTTGTACGGCGCCAGCTGACGCGCCTCAGTGCAGCTCAGTTGTGAGCCATACCAGTACGCGCCCTTGTTATGGCCGGCCAGCAACACGCCCAGTTCATCAACACCAGAAACGATTTCAGACATCAGCAGTCGCTGCTTCTCCTGCTGATGCCAGTTGCGACCCGCCAGTTCATGCACGGACATCACGGCATCGTCACAGGGATGGTAGGCGTAGTGCACCGTGGGCCGGTATGCCACGGTGTCGCCCTGCTTCACTGAGTAATAATCGGCAATCGAGATCGCTTCACTGTGCGTGATCAGGAAGCCATGAAAATGACCGGCGCGGGGCGTCCAGGTACGCACCTTGGTACCCGCACCGGGACGCATCAGATAAATGGCGCTGCCGCGACCAAACTCATGGCGATGTCCTGCCGGCGGCAGGGCTTTTTCATGCGAGCCCCAACCGAGCTCTGCAGGCTGGCAACCTTCGCCCACAAAACCATCAATCGACCAGGTGTTGACGAATTCACCCACGTGCTTGTGCGTATTGGCTACCTGCGTATCGCGTTCGGCAATATGAATGACCTTCACGCCCAGCTGCTGCGCCAGCGCAGCCCATTGATCACGCGAGGTCGGCATACTCACCTGCAAGCCAGTATCCGCCGCAATATTGAGTAACGCCTGCTTGACCAGATGCGAAACCAGCCCGGGGTTGGCGCCATGTGTAATCACGGCTGTTGGACTGCCGTTCAGTTCATCGCGCAACGCCAGCGCCGCTTCACGCAGCGCATAGTTGGAACGCTGTGAAGGCGTCAGCGAAGTATCGGTATAACCGCCAGCCCAGGGTTCGATGCAGGTGTCCAGATACAACGCGTCCAGATCGGCGCACAGGCGGATCAACGCCAGACTGGAGACTTCCACGGAAAGATTAAGCAGGAAATCGCCCTTGCCCAGCATCGGCTTCAAGACCTGCTGATAGTTATCGCGATTCAGGGGCTGCTTGATGAACCTGATTCCATACTCGAGAGCTTCCGCTTCGCCGCGTGCATCCGATGTCACAATCGTGATGCGTTCCTTGTTGAGGCCGATGTGCCGCAGGATCAGCGGTAACACACCCTGACCAATACTGCCAAATCCAACAAATACCAGGCGACCAGGAAACTCGATGTGTATTGGAAATTGATTCATTTCATTCAGACCCTCGCAAGACATCTAGTGAGTGATGGAATTGCGAGTTTACTGAAATTGAACCACGGCCGAACTGGTTTTAATACCAGCTGGAGTTAGAGCCTTGCTAGGCGCGCCAGTGCGGCGGATAGGTTCGCTCATAGCCCGGCAGGGCTTCAACACGACGCAACCAGGCGGCGATCGCAGGAAAATTGGGTTCCAGCGGTTCGAACGGTGTGTGCAGCTCGTCCGCATCGCGACGCGCCAGCGCCCGTTGCAATATCTTGATGGACGGAAACACGATCAGATCGGCTCCTGAACACTGATCGCCCGCCAGCCAAGGCATTTGCGCCAGCCGCTGCTCGATCCTGCGCGCTTCGCCGATCACTACTTCCAGGGACTTGCTCACTTCTTCCATGCGCGACTCCAGCGCGCCGAAAAAGATGGCGGTAATGATCCGGTTGAGATGGCCTTCCACATACACCTGAAATTCACATATGCGGCGCATGATGTTGCCTGCTGCTTCCGCATCACCGCCAAACAGAGGTTGCTGCGGATATTTGCGATCCAGGTACATCAGGATGGCCAGCGACTCATAACACACAAACTCGCCATCCTTGAGCACGGGAACGCGACCGCGCGGATTGAGCTTGAGCATTTCCGCTGAGCGATGCTCCTGCTTGGACAGGTCCAGGGCATGGGATTCATAAGACAGCCGCTTGAATTCCAGTGCGAGCAGGACTCGCCAGGACAAAGGACTGCCACTACCCCAATACACTTCAAGAGTCATGCACACCCGCCCGACTGGAATATCCCAATGCAAATTCTTTCCGCAACGACTGATTCTAGCGGGCTGACCCAGCTCAAGATAGCGTTGCGTCCCGATACGTGACACCAATGTCCTGACGTATGATGCACAACACAGTTGCAGGAACAGAAAGATGACAAACCCTTACTGGAATACGCTGATCTCAGCCGCGGACCTGCATGAACATCTGCACGATGCGCATCTGGTCATCGTTGACTGTCGCTTTGAGCTGGGCAACCCCACCAGTGGCCACACTGCATACCAGCAAGCGCATATTCCGGGCGCGCAGTATGCACATCTTGACCAGGATCTGTCCGGTCCGATCAACAGCCACTCCGGCCGACATCCGCTGCCGGATACACATCACCTGACTGAAACCTTCAGCCGCTGGGGCATAAACGGCAGCAAGCAGGTCATTGCCTATGACGCCGGCAATGGCGCCATGGCCGCAGCGCGGTTGTGGTGGCTGCTGCGCTGGCTGGGCCATACCCATGTTGCCGTACTGGATGGCGGGTTGAAACAATGGCTGGCCGCCGGGTTTGAACTCAGCAGCAGTGTGTTCACACCCGTTCTGTGCGAATTCAAGGCGCGCGTACACGACGAAATGACCGTGTCCAGCGAACAGGTTGCAGCCCGTGTTGCCCAGACAGGATGGCGCTTGCTGGATGCGCGCGCCGCAGATCGCTACGCGGGTGAAACCGAGCCACTTGATCCCGTCGCAGGACACATTCCCGGTGCGCGAAATTATCCATTCACACGCAATCTGGATGCCGACGCGCGATTTCTGCCATTCGCACAGCTGCGGCAGCAGTATCAGCAAAGCCTTGGCAATGTTTCTGCGCACCAGACCATCGTCATGTGTGGTTCTGGCGTCACGGCCTGTCACAACCTGCTGGCCATGGAAATTGCAGGCTTGCGCGAAGGCAAGCTCTACGCAGGCTCATGGAGCGAATGGTGCAAAGCCCATAACCGGCCAGTAGCCGTGGGCCGTGACGAGCACGCCGCATGAAGCAGCCAGCACAGGACAAGCCATGGAGCATCGATAACGCCGCAACTCTGTATCAGCTGCCAGCATGGGGCCGGGATTACTTCAGCATCAATACTCAGGGACATGTGGTCGTTCGACCGACCGGAGAAGCTGATCGCGAAATTGATCTGTATGAAGTCATGCAAGGCTTACACGCGCGCGACTTGACGGCGCCGGTGGTGGTGCGTTTCTCCGACATACTGAAGCATCGACTGACGTGTCTGCACGCTGCTTTTGCCAGCGCCATACGTGATCACCAGTATCAACAGCACTACTGCGCCGTGTTTCCGATCAAGGTCAATCAGCAGCGTCTGGTGGTAGAGGAAGTCTACCGCTACGGCACACCGTACCAGTTTGGTCTTGAGGCCGGCTCCAAGCCCGAGCTGCTGGCGGTGATGGCCTTAACCGAGAATGCGCCGGAGCGCATGATTATCTGCAATGGCTTCAAGGACGACAGCTATATCGAAGCAGTCATTCTTGCCAGCAAACTGGGCCGCTGCATTGTGCCAGTGATTGAAAACTTCAACGAACTGCAACTGATTCTCAAGCATGCCGCGAAGTATCAGGTAAGACCGCGCATTGGCGTGCGCGTCAAGCTGGCCAGTGAAGGCGCGGGTCGATGGAAACACTCCGCTGGCGATCGTTCCAAGTTCGGTTTGCTGGTCAGCGAAATACTGGAGCTGGTCGAAGTGCTGAAAGCTCAGCAAATGCTGGACTGCCTGCAACTGGTGCACTGCCATCCCGGCAGCCAGCTGCATGACATCCGCCGCGTCAAGGAGACCATCGGTGAGCTGGCGCATGTGTATGCCGAACTGAAACTGCTGGGCGCCAATCTGCAATACCTGGACATCGGTGGTGGTTTGGGCGTGGACTACGACGGCAGCGGCAGTAACTACGAATCTTCCATGAACTATTCATTGCAGGAGTACGCCAGCGAAGTGGTGTACCGCATCGCCAGCGTGTGCAATGCGCGCAACATTGCGCACCCCATCATTGTCAGTGAATCCGGTCGCGCCATTGCCGCACATCACAGCGTACTGCTGTTCAATGTGCTGGGCAGTTCGCGACTGGATCATTTCAGCGTTGATGCGCCGATGTACGCCATCAACAGCCAGCATCCGCAGTGTCTGCAGGATTTGCGTGACGCCCATGAAAGCATCAGCGATACACGTCTGAGCGAGTGTTATCACGATGCCGTACAGGCTCGTGAAGATGCCTTGCAGACATTCAAGCTGGGCTATCTGAGCCTGGAGCATCGTGGCCTGGCGGAGCGCTGGTACTGGGCCATCTGCGCCCGGATTCACCAGCGCAGCCGGGTTCTGCCACAGATGTCAGAGGACCTGCAGGAACTCGACGCCATGCTGTCGGATACCTACTTCTGCAATTTCTCGCTGTTCCAGTCGTTGCCGGACAGCTGGGCGATTGATCAGCTGTTTCCCATCATGCCCATTCACCGCCTTGATGAACGTCCTACCCGTCGTGCCGTGCTCGCCGACATCACCTGTGACTCGGATGGCAAGATCGACCGTTTTGTCGGCCAGCACGCCATCCAGCAGAGTCTGGCCGTCCATGAACTGAATGATCAGGACTACTTTCTTGCCGTGTTTCTGGTGGGCGCCTATCAGGAAACGCTGGGCGATCTGCATAACCTGTTTGGCGACACACACGTGGTGCACATCCGCCTGCATGATGAAGGCGGCTGGTGGATCGAAGAGATCGTCAAGGGCGACACCGCCAGCGAGGTGCTCGCCTACATGCAGTATCGCGTCGACGAGCTGTACCCCAGGCTGGCTCGCGACTGCGAGCGCGCCGTGCGTGAACAGCGCATGAGTCTGGAAGAAAGCCAGGCGCTACGCCGCTTCTACGAATCAGAGCTGAATGGTTACACCTATCTGGAAGCTGACTGAGCCATAACTTGAACCGGCTCACTGATTGAGCCGGATGCTGTCATCTGTGCGTCATGTACGCAGCTGATAATTTCACACGAAACAAACGTGAACTTACAGGTGACCCATATGCAACTGGAACCAACCCACAACTCAAACTTCGGCGATGCACTGCGCGCCCATCGCGCTCTGCACAACCAGACGCAGCCTGACTCGCCGAATCTGGCCGAGTGGCTCAAGTACTGGAACGATGACGAGAGTTTTGCTGTCAATATGCGCAATCTTGAGCACTGGATCAGCTGCGCCAGAACACGCGTTTCATAAAAGCGTTCTCGCATCACGGATCGGAAATCCATCACAATGCAGGAACCCGGACAACCCGAGATCCTGCAATGATTGAAAAACAGACAACGGTATTTCAGGGACGCGTCATTCGCGTGAATGTTGAACGTGTGCGTCTGCCCAACGACAGCGTCGCGGATCTGGAGATCATTCATCATCCCGGCGGTGCTGCCATTCTGGCGCTGGATGAACAGCAACGTATTTGCCTGCTGCATCAATTTCGTCACGCAGCAGGTGGCCGGCTGTGGGAATTACCCGCCGGAAAAATTGACAATCGCGAACCGCATTTCCAGACTGCACAGCGTGAACTGCAGGAAGAAGCCGGCTGCACTGCCACGCACTGGCAGTACCTTGGCGAATACCTGAGCTCACCGGGCGTGTTTACTGAAGTCATTCATCTGTATCTGGCAACCGGACTGAAGCACATCGGCAACCAGCCCGAAGAACACGAAGTATTCACAGTCGAATGGCGTCCCTGCACCGAAGTAATGGCGATGGTTCATCGAGGCGAGATCAAGGATGGCAAGACGCTGGTAGCGCTGTTGCTGGCACAGCCGTTTACTCAAGCCCCGCAGGTCACCTCCGCACAGTGAGGGTCACTGCTCTAAATTATGGTGAGTAAAGCGAATCCGGTTCACAAATATGTAAAAGCCGAAGGCATCACCGATAGCGAATTGCGACAGGGTTCTTTAGAGTCTGCACTGAACGAATTCAGTCGCCGAGGCCCGTATTTTTCTTTACTAAATACCGTGATGAACAATCGTCCTGAGGAAAAATTTGCGTTTGCATCCGATTCGGCTATCCGCCTGATGCCGGAGAACGGTATTGGTTTTGATGCCAAGGGCAACGCCGTATACCAGGGATCGCACCAGCACTTGCTGCAAAACCCGTTGATGGATCAGGAACTCACCCTGGGCCAGGATACCTTGCCTGCCTCGCTGCAAGCGCGCGCTGTGGCCGGTCCTGGCTACAACCCCTACGAACATGTAGCGCCGCGTAATCAGACGGTGCGCACCAGAAAGCTGGACATGCGCGAACTGTCAAAGTGGATCGAGGCGAAAAAACGCGCTGAAGCCCAACGCAATTCAGAGCCTGAAAAAAGCTAGCACCCCGACAGCGGGCTTCAGATCGCATCCAGTCCCCGCTGCAAGTCCGCTTTCAAATCGCGCAGATCTTCCAGCCCCACCGAAATACGCAGCAACCCTTCGGTGATGCCAGCCTGCTCGCGTTCGGCCGGGGTGATACGGCCATGGGTGGTGGTGGCCGGGTGGGTCAGCGTGCTTTTCACATCACCCAGATTGGCGGTAATCGAAATCATCCGGGTTGCATCGATAAACCGCCACGCGGCCGCACGCTCGCCCTGCACTTCAAAAGCAATGATGCCGCCATAGCCTGACTGCTGACGCGTCGCCAGTTCGTGCTGCGGATGGGATTCGAGACCGACATAGTGAACGCGCCTGATTCCGGGCTGTTGCTCCAGCCACTGCGCCAGTTCCAGCGCCGCCGCTGAATGCGCACGCATGCGCAGCTCCAGAGTTTCCAGCCCCTTGAGAAACACCCAGGCATTGAAGGGACTCATGCTCGGCCCCGCTGTGCGCAGGAAGCCGAACACCTCCTTGCCGACCAGTTCTTTACCAATCAGGGCCTTACTGCCCACGACCGCACCGCCGACCACACGGCCCTGTCCATCCAGATACTTGGTGGCTGAATGAATAACCACATCGGCGCCCAGCGCCAGAGGCTGTTGCAACGCGGGCGTGCAGAAACAATTATCCACTGCGAACAGGACTCCGTGCGCATGGGCAATATCGGCAATACCCCGGATATCCCCCAGCACGGACAATGGATTGGACGGTGTTTCCAGAAAGAACAATTTGGTGTTGGGTTTGATCGCCGCGCGCCACGCCTCCAGTTTCTGCGGCGACACATAGGTCACTTCAACGCCAAACTTGGTCAGATAACGATTGAACAGGGTGATGATGGAACCGAACACGCTGTCCGAACACACCACATGATCACCCGCCTTGAGCAACGCCATGCACAGCGACAGGATTGCGCCCATGCCGGAGGCCGTAGCCACGCAAGCCGCACCTCCCTCCAGCGCAGCCAGCCGTTCTTCAAAACAGCGCACCGTGGGATTGGTGAAGCGCGAATAGATATTGCCGGTAGCACCTTCGGCAAAACGCGCCGCCGCTTCGGCAGCGCTCTTGAATACAAAACTTGAGGTCGGAAAAATCGGCTCGGCATGCTCGCCCTCATGGGTGCGGGCATGTCCGGTACGAATGGCCTGAGTCGCCAGGTGATACTGCACTTCATCTGCCGCAGAGTTGTTGGAACTGTCGTTGCTCATGAAAATCATCCACATTAATTTTGTTTTGCGAAAGCGCTAGCAGCCTGTTAACCACTAGCGTAACCGCTACCCGCGAAAGTCGCTAACACCGGACGGTGATGCTGTCATATCGTACGCACCCGGTCTGCGCCCCCGGCTTCCGGTCGGCCAACACCGCCTCAGGTACACCATGCCCCAGCTGTCCAACTCGCCGCAGCCTGCAACAACGTTGATGCAATGGGCCTCCGTCGGCGCAACCGAACCCGCGATCACCCAGGCCATCGCCACCGCCGCCGATCGCCTGCTGGAAGCGCTGGGCGGTCGTGAGCCCGACCTGGTGCTGGTCTTCGTCAGCGCCCAGCACCGCGACCAGTTTGCCGCCCTGCCCGGTCTGTTGCGCCGTGAGTTTGATAGCGCCCAGCTGGTTGGCTGTCTGGGGACCAACGTCATTGCAGCGGGACGCGAATCGATGGATCAGCCGGCTGTTGCGCTGGTGGGCGCAGTACTCCCCGCAGTGCAGTTGCATGCAGTGCATCTGGAGCAGCAGGGCGTGCCGCCGGTGTATGCCGAGCGCAGTCTGTGGGACGGCGCGCTGCAACTGGACGCCGCATCACCCACCTGTCAGCTGTTGCTGGGCGAGCCTTTCAGCTTCAACACCGAAAACCTGCTCAAGGCACTGGATCGTCACTACCCGCACAGCGTCAAGCTCGGCGGCCTGTCCAGCGGCATGGAACAACCGGGCACACCCTGCCTGCTGCTGAATGAACGCGTGTACAACACTGGCGCGCTGTGTCTGTCCATGTCCGGCAACATCGCCGTGGATACCCTCGTGGCGCAAGGCTGTCGTCCGATCGGCGAACCCATGTTCGCCAATGCCACTCACGAAAACCTGATCCTGCAGCTGGATGGCAAGGCGCCACGCGAAGTGCTGACAGAGGTGTACCAAGGCATCAGGCGCAGTGATCGCAAACTGTTTACCGAAGCGCTGTTTCTCGGCATCGCCATGGAGCCACAGCGACAACAGTACCAAGCCGGCGATTTCCTGATTCGCACCATCCTCGGCCTCGACCCCGACAGCGGCGCACTGCTGGTCAACACGCACGTACCAACACACAGCGTTGTGCAACTGCATCTGCGCGATGCACAAACCTCGACACAGGATCTGGAGCAGTTACTGAAACAGTATCGCGCCCAGCACGCCGAATCTCAGCCATGCGGTGTATTGCTGCTTTCCTGTCTGGGACGTGGCGCAGAGTTCTACGGTCATGCCGACCATGACAGCAATGCCTTCAGACAATTTGTCGGCGACCTGCCCATCGGCGGATTTTTCTGCAACGGCGAAATCGGCCCGGTGCGTGGCGTGACGCACATGCATGGGTATACCAGTGTGTTTGCTGTTTTCAGCAGCAAGGAATCGTCACATTAATTGCGCCACGCCGCACGATAGTTCTTCCCCAGCCGAATGATTCGCTCCAGCAAGCTCGCATAGTCATCTCCGGCCGCTTGCGCTGCACGTGCAAAGTCTTCGTATCCAGTCAGACAGGGATTGGCGTTGGCTTCCAGCAGATAAACCTCGCCTTCAGCGGTGAGGCGAAAGTCCATGCGTGCATAGCCGGTGAGCGACAGGTCGCGATAACCGCGTAATGCCATATCCCTGATGCGTGCAGCAACCGCAGGTTTGAGGCGTGCTGCATGCGAGCCGATACCATGTTTGCTGCGATAGGCGCGATCCCACTTGGCTTTGCGCGTGGCAATGGCGATGCCGTTGTTATCCGATGAGCCAAAATCCATTTCCCAGACGGGATAGGTTTGCAGGCGTTGGTTGCCGATCACGCCCACATACAACTCCCGGCCTTCGATGAATTCCTCCACCAGCGCTGCCGAACCGGTTTGTTCATGAATGAATGCCACGCGCTGGCGAAGCTGGTTGAGATCCTGCACCACCGAGGCCTGCGCGATACCGAATGAAGCATCATCTGTAGCCGACTTGACGAACAAGGGGAATTTCAGCCCCTCCGGCAAACTGACGCGCCGGCCCTTGGCAAACACGATAAAACCCGGCGTGGCGATGCCGTTGAAACTCAGAACCTGCTTGGCCAGCGCCTTGTCGCGTGACAGTAGCAAGCCACGAGGATTGCAACCAGTGTACGGCTGACGCAATAACTCCAGATATGAAACCACGTGCTGGTCGTAACTGACGATGCCCTGAAACTCTTCGGCCAGATTGAAGGCCACCTGTGGACGCCATTCCCGGATAACCGCCGTCAGTTCCGTCAGATTGTCGCCGAGCCCCAGACAGCGCACCTGATGACCAGAGGCTTTGAGCTGCTGCACCACATCGTACTCAGTGCGGAATTCATCGATCTGCTGTTGCGTGCAGCCTTGCAAATCATCAGGCGGCACCAGCGTTTCGTGCATCAGCACCAGAATGCGTTGTGATTTCATCATCTAAGCTTACGCAGCAGGCGCGGATCGCAGCAAGCGCTCCCCTGCACTCAACAGCTCGGCGGCCTTGGGCAAGGTCTCGCACCAGACGATGGGCAAGCCCTGTACGCCATAGAGTGCACCCCCCAGTGCACCACATACTGCGCCAACAGTATGCGGTCGCACCGAATTATGCAGGCACTTGAACACCGCAGCCTGATAGTTGTCGGTAGTAGCCAGGGCATGACAGGCGCTGGCCAGCACCGACACCACATCCTCACCGGCGGGATTCGTCATGGCGGTACGCCAGCCACCATCAATGAAGCGCTCCAGCTCGGGCTTCAGCTTCTGCGAGCGCAATGCTGCATACGCACGACCATCCTTGAATTGCATCAGCTGGTTTGCCGGCACGCCTTCAACAATGGCCAACAGCACCGCCGCCAGCACCCGGCAGGCATCGAGCACGATGGGCGCCTGTGTCGAGGTACGCGCGGATTCGGCTGCTTCACTCAACGCAGTCAGGGGATTCGCCGCATGAAACAACACCACCGGCACACAACGCGCCAGTGGATGTGCGTCGATCATGGCCGGATCATGCGAACCCACCAGCGGGTTGCGCTTCCATTGCCAGAGCGCGATGGCTTTTTGCACCAGCGACGGCAAGGTTGCCGGCACATCATGCGCGGTGTATTGGCCTTGCTTCTGACAGGCGAGATAACGCTGCATCTGATCCAGTGCCTGCTGCTGACCACAGTGCAGCAGACTGTCGGCCAGCGCCCAGGCCAGCGCCGCTTCACCACTCCAACTGGCTTCAGACAATTTTCCAATGGCTTGTTCGTCAGTGCCGGATGTATGCAATCCACCCAGCACATCACCGACCACCAGGCCCAGCAATGCGCCCTGATAAATGCTGACACGTGGATGAGTGGAGGGCATCGCACGCTTGGCTGGATGCCTTGGCTGCGGGATACGCAGCGCCGCCGGAAATCCGAGAATGAAGTTTTCCTGCTCATCGGTTTCTGGTACATGCGGCCAGCGCTTGCTGCGCGCGTTATCCAGCCACAGGGTATTCAGCGTTTCCAGCGCCTGCACACCACTTTGACCATGACGCACCAGATGACAGCCGACCACTGTGCCAGTACGACCAATGCCGGCCCGGCAGTGCACATATACACACGCACCCGCCTCCAGCGCTTCATCAATGGCATCCAGCACCGCATTCATCTGCTGTATTGATTCCGGCACGCCATGATCCGTGATGGCAAACCGCTGATGCCTGATCGGCTTGCCGCCAAATTTGTCCGGGAGGCGCCCATGATAAGGCGACAGCTCATCTGCATCAGTCAGGTTGATGAAGCAGGTCACGCCCGCCAGCAACATGTCCTGCAATCGCACGGCGGACTCTTCTTCTCTGGCAACCAGGGGATATTCACCTGCCAGCAATTGATTCGGCCGTACCCAGTAACTGTTCGGTATTGGTTTTGTTGGTGGTTCGTTCATTTCATCAATGTTGTAATTTAATGGTCAGCTCACACACAGCGTGCACAACATCAGTTGCTGCGCTTGTGTATCTTGCGTTTTCTACCCGACGCAGTTTTTGCTGTCAGGTGAGAGAACCGGTTTATCTCCGCGCCCGCTTCGCCGGCTGAAATGGCCAGATCCATCGCCAGTTGCCTTGCCTGCGCAACCACCGGCCCCAGCAGATCCTGAGGCGATTCACTGATCATCCATGAGGATGGCCTGCCCAGACTGCGCAACAGAGCGCCGGATGCGGCTTGTGCATCAAAATTGAAACTGCCCACATTCAGTTCAGTCTCAGGCTGCTCGAAGTGATCGACTGACAGCTCGCGCAAAGGCACGCCCCCGGACTGTGCCGCTGCAATCTCGGCCCCTTGCTGGGTGACTACCCGCGCCGAACCAGAACGCAACTGGCTCAAGGCAGCCAGCACCTGCTCCTTGCCGCGACCGCGCAGCTCGAACAGCAGGAACGGGTCACGATCCAGCGCATCACCCAGCACATAGTGCGTCGCAGCGACATGTTTGCAGGGACTGGACCAGTCTTCACAACTGCAATCCGCATCAATGTCATGCGAGCTTTGCGGAAACAGACTCTTGCCGCAACTGCGGAACAGGCGATCAATCTCGCGCGGCATTTCACCATTGAGCAATTGCGCCGCAAACAGCGCCTGCTCCGCCATGACCTTCAGCACCTGTTGCCACACTTCGGCGGAAAACACTTCCAGTTGCAGGCTGACACGATAACTGTCCAGCTCGTCGTCACTGACCGTGGCCAGCACCTTGCCCGACTTGATCTGCAAATCATGCACGTGGCCATCACGCGCATAGGCGCGGCCACGCCCGAGACGATTAACCACATCGCGCGAGCTGTGCTCCAGCGCTTCAATCCAGCGCTGCCCCCACCAGGTGGCACCGGAAACCCGGGCCACCGTCTTTGCCCGGACATCGCCGGTTTTATGGGGAGGCTTGTTCATGAATTACCCACCCGTCGCGCAGAGCGCGACGGCAACTCTTCCGGCTCATCCATATCGGGCGCATCACCCACCACGGCATTGGGCGCCAGCGCAAACAGTTCACGCAGTTCCTGATTGCCCAGCTCGGTAATCCATGCTTCGCCCTGACCCACCACCTGCGCGGCCAGTTCGCGCTTGGCCTCCAGCATCTGATCAATCTTTTCTTCTACCGTACCGGCACACAACAACTTGTATACCTGCACCGTGCGCTGCTGACCGATGCGGTAGGCGCGATCCGTGGCCTGATCCTCGACTGCCGGATTCCACCAGCGATCAAAATGGAATACCGCCGTGGCAGCGGTGAGATTCAAGCCAGTGCCACCGGCCTTGAGCGAAATAACCAGCAGGCGCGAGCCGCGTGACTCTTCCTGAAAACGCCGCACCATCTCATCACGCGCGACGCGGCTGACCCCGCCATGCAGGAAGGGCACGGCCTTACCCTGCACACGCGACAACGAGCGCACCAGACGTTCACCCATTTCGCGATACTGCGTGAAGATCAGCGCGCGATCACCTTCAGCCAGCACCTGCTCCAGCATTTCCACCAGTCGATCCAGCTTGCCGGAACGGCCCGCGAGTGGGCCCTGTTCACGCAGGTAGTGCGCGGGGTGATTACAGATCTGCTTCAGCGCGGTCAACAAGGCCAGCACGCGACCGCGCCGGGCAATGCCGGCGGCGCTTTCGATTTCCGCCAATGATTCATCCACGGCGTTCTGGTACAGGCTGGCCTGTTCGCGCGTCAGTGAACAGAACACCTTGCTTTCGAACTTGTCGGGCAGATCACTGATGACATTGGGATCGGTCTTGACACGCCGCAGAATGAACGGCGCAACCATGCGCCGCAAGCGCAACGCCACATCTTCACGGCCATAACGTTCCACCGGAATGGCGATTTCGCGCCGGAAGGTCTCGCGCGGCCCGAGCAGGCCGGGATTGAGAAACTCCATGATGGACCACAGCTCGGTCAGATGGTTTTCCACCGGCGTACCGGTAAGCGCAACACGCTCACTGGCTTGCAGGGCACGCGCGGCACGCGCCGTGGCGGAAGCCGAGTTCTTGATGAACTGCGCTTCATCCAGCGTCACCACTGCAAACTCGATGTCCTTCAGCCACGGCAAATCACGTCGCAACAAACCGTAACTGGTCAACACCACACGTCCGGTGGCTGCAATCATGAAGTCATCGGCATTCTGGATTCGCTCCGCGCCGTAGTGCCGCAGCAAAGGCAGATCAGGCGTAAAGCGCGCCATCTCGCGTTCCCAGTTGCCAATCACCGAAGTGGGACAGACCAGCAGCACCGGGCGCATATCATCCACATGCAAGGCGCGTCGATGCAGCAGATACGCCAGCCATTGCACCGACTTGCCCAGCCCCATGTCATCGGCCAGACACGCGCCGAGGCCCAGCTGGGTCAGCTGCACCAGCCAGCTCATGCCGCGTCCCTGGTAGTGGCGTAACTCGGCGCGCAGCTCAGCGGGCGGCGCCAGTTCGTTGATGGCATCACGCGCCCGGATTCGTTCGACCAGCTCCGCCAGCTCACCCTGCGCCACCACTTGAATACGTAGCCCGGAATCCGGTTGCGTGATGGTTTCAGTTAACGCCAGCGACAGCGCCAGCGGCAGACTCAATTGCCTGCCAGCGCCCGTAGCAACGTTCTGCGCCAGCAATTTTTCTGCGTGCGCCAACTCACGTTGATTGAGCAGCACCCAGCGATTCTTGAACCGCGCCAGCGGCGTGCGCAGCTCTACCAGCATTTCCACATCGGCCACACTCAGCGTGGCATCCGCCAGCATGGCCTGCCAGCAGTAACTGAGTTGCGTCTGAGAACCCGACCGCTTGCCGTTGAGGTCGGTTCCGCCGATGCACATTTGCATGTGCAGGGTCTGTCGATGCTCAGGCTGCAAAACCTGCGGCAGTTGCACCACCACACCGGACTGCTCCAGCGCACTCACCTGTTGCAGGAATTCGAATACCAGGCGCGGCTTGAGCACCATTGATTCCGGATGCGACTTGCGCAGCTCGGCTTCGATAAACACGAAACTGCGTGCGGCCACCGCCAGCATTTGCAGCAACTGCTCCTGCGCCACGCGCAACTCGCAACCCAGCTGTCGGGCAGCTTCGCCCTGTGACAATTCACCTTGGACAAACAAGTCGTGCGCGCTGACCAGCACCTCCGCAGCATCGGTGGTCTGCAAGGCGAAACGCAGGGTGAACTCATCGGCAATTGTGGCCGGAAGATTCAATTGCAGATGCAAACGCAGCGACTGCGCAGCGGCCAGCACCGGCTGCACCCAGTCACGCAATTCGGTGAGCACCGATCGTTCGGCAAGGCCGTTGGGCACAAACTCGGCATCAGCGCCGGTCAGCGCATCACGCCAGCGCTTCGGCCAGGGCAATATCGAAGGCGAAGCCGGCAAGACGCCGGTCAGCGCTGGCTTGCCTGTCTTGCGCTTGCGCAGCGGTTGAGTAGCCAGTTGTTGTGACAGCCTCACCAGCTGATCGGCCAGCGTATCCAGAAACTCGTGCAGCAGATTCGCGGCGGTCCAGACCTGCACAGTGGCTTCCTCCACAGGGGCAGACAAAGTGTTGATCGGCAAGGCATGCGCCGCCACCGGAAAGCTGCGCGCCAGCTCATCGAAGCGTTGGGCATCCTGAGCCTGATTCAGCGTCACACACCAGCGCGCCACCTGCTTGCCACCCTGCTTGAGCACACGCGGCACAATCTGTTCACGCGCCACCAGCTCCAGCCCCAGCTTGGCCGCCAGACTCCATACGGCGACCGAAGCCGGTAGCCTGGGCAACTCTACCTGCGCAATGGCGGCCAGCTGCGCCGCTCCCTCCAGCAGTGGCAAACGATAGGCACGCACCCGGCGCAACTTGAGTTTTTCATCGGGAATGACGCGCGAAGTGGGTTCGCCCAGCACCGCCAGCGGGCTCTGACTGGCCTCACTGCCCCACAGCAGCCAGTGCGGCCGCTCGGCATCCGGCACGAACAGCAGATGCACGCCACTGGCCAGCGAGGGCATCAGCGGCGGCGCGACCGGCGCAAGTTCGGTTGGTGGTGCGGGTTCGAGCATCTATGTCAGGGGCATTCAATCAACAATGCAGCAATCGGCAATCATGAACCAAGAAGGTGTCAGACACACTATTCCTGACGTTAAACTCTGGACGCTCGTCGCAGCGAGGACAAGCAATGCACAACCAATCCGAGAACAAGCTCACTAATCGTATTTAGACCGGCCTGGTGGTGGGCCTGCCGTGAGCTAAGACTGGCGGCGTTGGTCACGCCCTGCGCACACACGATTGAGGTCCAGAAAGCGCCAATGGCAACTGCTGATGCAGCGTGACCCGGATCTGGTTGAGCGATTGGGAAGATTATGGCGCACAGGGTGGGTCGAGCCTGCAAAGCTCAACGTTCGAGGTCGCGCGCTATGGAAATGCCGGGCTACGGGGACTCAGCCCAAGCTGCGATCACGACTCGCTACTTCATATCAAAATTGACCGTGCGGATCTTCTTGTAACCCCTGTCCCTGATGGTTTGCGCGATCTTGTCGAGTGATTTATCCAGCTTCGGCAGCGGGTCACTGCTGACGGCGGAGACCACCACTTCACGGTCCGTCTTGAGTTTGAGCGTGTCGCTCAGATAGGCCGCAATCTCGCCGCACTTCATCATTTCCTTTTTGACGCCACACTGCTGGCGTGACGGATAGACCGCCACGATAATGCTTTCCGGCTGCTGCAGACCGCAACCCGGCAGCAGCGCCAGCACGCCGAAAAAGGACAGGACTCTTGTTGGCTTCATAAGCGCACCTCGCGCCCCAGATCATCGGCAGGTGCGCCGGAAACTTCAGCAGCAACGCTGTACGCCGCTCCACTTGCGTTGCTGCTCGGCCAGATAGAATGCACGGCGGTCGAGTATGGCTTGATCGGCATGATGCTGGTGATGATGCGCAAGGTAACGCTCGTAAGCATCGTCACCGCTGAGCTGGCGCAGGTATCCGAACAGTTGATGCAGCCAGTTGCGCATGATCAATTGCTCAACTGCGTGGCGACATACGGGGTTTCAGCCAACGGCAGCACGCTTGCGCCTTGCCTGACCCGCCAGCACATACGCAGCATGTCCAGAACAATGATCCACAGCAGCACCGCAAAAAATCCGGCGAGCAATGCATCCAGTCGCTGATTAAAGATCAATTGCGGTGCGATGGGGATCTGTACAGCAGGCAGGGTACCTGCGGCCAGTTTGTCGGCCATGGCATCGGCTGCGGCCAGAAAGCCAATGCGTACTTCAGTGGAGAAAATCTTCTGCCAGGCAGCAGTAGTGGTCACCAGCGCCAGCCATGCCAGTGGCACGGCCGTCACCCATGCGTACTTCAGTTTCCCTTGCTTCACAATAATCGCGGTAGAGATACACAGCGCAATCGCAGCCAGCATCTGATTGGCGATGCCGAACAGGGGCCAGAGCAGGTTCACACCGCCATTGGGATCAATCACGCCGATATACAGGAAGTAACCCCAGCCCAGCACCACCAGCGTGCTGCTGATAATGATGGACGGATACCATGAAGTTCTCGCCATCGGCTGCCAGGCATGCCCGAGCAGATCCTGCAACATGAAGCGCCCGACACGCGTACCCGCATCCAGTGTGGTCAGAATGAACACCGCCTCAAACATGATGGCGAAGTGATACCACAGCGCCAGCAAACCCTGACCAAAAGCCGATGACAGAATGCTGGCCATACCCACCGCCAGTGACGGCGCCCCGCCGGTGCGGGCAAACAGGGTGGACTCGCCCATCTCGGCAGCCAGTGCATTCATCTGTTCAACCGTCACCGGAAAACCCCAGCTGCTGATCGTGGCAACTGCATCTGCCGGCAGGCTGCCCACAATGCCCGCCGGGCTGTTGATGGCAAAGTAGATACCGGGGTCGAGCAGCGCGGCAGCGATCAATGCAGTTACCGCCACCAGCGATTCCAGCGCCATGCTGCCATAGCCAATCAGGCGCACATCGGCTTCGCTGCTGATCAGTTTGGGCGTCGTGCCGCTGGCCACCAGCGCATGAAAGCCGGAGATCACGCCGCAGGCGATGGTGATGAACAGGAACGGAAACATCTTGCCGGCAAACACCGGCCCGGTGCCGTCGATGAATTGCGTGACTGCCGGCATCTTGATTTCCGGATTCACCAGCACCACGGCCACCAGCAACAAGCCAATGGTACCCAGCTTCAGGAAGGTCGACAGATAGTCACGCGGCGCCAGCAGCAACCACACCGGCAACACGGCGGCGACCAATCCATAGGCAATGACAAACCACGCCAGCTGCAAGCCATCAAAATCAAACATGGCGTATAGCGCGGGATACTTGTTCAGCATGCCACCGGCCACCACTGCGGCGATCAACAGCGTTACGCCAATCAGCGAACCTTCCAGCACCCGACCCGGACGAATGTTGCGCAGATACAGGCCGACCAGCACAGCAATGGGAATAGTGGCAAATACAGTGAAGGTAGCCCATGGACTGTGCTTCATGGCGTTGACCACCACCAGTCCCAGCACGGCGATCAGAATGATCATGATCATCAGTGTGCCAATCAGGGCGGCGTAACCTCCGACGGGGCCAAGCTCATCTTTCGCCATCTGCCCCAGACTGCGCCCATTGCGCCGCATGGAGAACAGCAATACCGTCATGTCCTGAATGCAGCCAGTCACCACCGCGCCAACCAGAATCCACAGCGCACCGGGCAAGTAACCAAACTGCACGGCAAGAGTCGGCCCGATCAACGGCCCGGGACCGGCAATGGCCGCAAAGTGATGCCCAAACACGATCCACTTGTTGGTGGGCACGAAGTCACGGCCATTGTCGAGCCGCTCAGCAGGCGTGGCGCGCGTAGCATCAAGGGTCAGCACTCTGGCAGCCACCCAGGCGCTGTAGAAGCGATAGGCCAGCGCATAGATGCACAGCGCCGCAACAATAATCCACATCGCATTGATGGACTCGCCGCGTTGCAGGGCGACACCGCCGAAGGCAATAGCACCCACAATTGCCAACAGAGACCAGAAAAGTTTTTTCATGTGTGATCCATGCTTGTTATGTGTTCTTTCCAGTAGCGACGGGTTTGAAACCCGCTGCTATGGAGCCTCAAGCCCCTTCGAGTACAACACCTTGCCATCCGGCGCGACCAGTATGGCATCGACATCATTCATCTGATTGTAGATCTTCATGGCCGCCTCAGGCCCGAGCACGAACGCAGTCTTGGACAGACCATCCGTCTGCGTGGCCGTAGGCGCAACGATGGTAGCACTGCGCACCTTGCTGGCCGACTTGCCGGTCCTGGGATCGATGATGTGATGAATACGCTGACCACCCTCATCAAAATAACGCTCGTAGTCGCCTGAGGTGGAAAACGCCGTATCATTGAGCGGAATTTTCGCAATCAATCTGCTGGCGTCGTCGGGATGGCGAATGCCGACTATCCACGGCTTGCCGAAGCGATCACCGATGATGCGCGTATCACCCCCGGCTGTGACCGAAGCATGCGTGATACCACGCGCCTGCAACAGGGCAATGCTGCGATCCACGGCATGGCCTTTGGCAAGGCCACCCAGATCAATGCGCACGCCGGCTTGTGAAAACCGGATGGTCTGCTGTTTGGCATCCAGCAGCAGATGTCTGTAGTTCACGGCGGGCAGCGCCGATTTGATCTGCTGCTCGGTGGGCTTTTCACGCGCGCGAAAGTCATACATGAAGCCAACGCTGGCATAGGTGATATCAAACGCACCCTGGGTAATACGCGAGAACTCCACGGCCTGGGTGAGCAGATCAAACAACTCCTTGCTGATCTTCACCGGATGCCGGGCTGCCTCGGCATTGACTTTCGACACCTCGCTGGTTGGCTTGTAGGTACTCATCGCCGCATCAAGCCGACGCATCTCATTCAGTACTGCATCAATCGCCTGATGGCCTTGAACAGTGGTATCCGTCCACACCTCGACAGTCATGCGTGTGCCCATGATGCCGTCGTCAATGCGACTGACCCACTCGGCACGGGCTGCGAAACTCGCCAGCAAACAAACAACGGCTGCGAATCCATTACGAATCACGGCAACTCCGCCCCTGAGTCAAATGTGGCATCAACTTCCGTCACCGCAAAGCTGGCCAGCAACTCCGGCGTGATCTCGCGCAGGTTACGCAAGGATGCAAAATCAAAAACCTTGGGATCGGCCAGATGCGACGGCACTACATTACGCAGCGCCGAGAAAATGGTTTCGCTGCGGCCGGGATGCTCCATCTCCCAAGCCTTCAGCATGTTCTTGATGATGCGTCGCTGCATGTTTTCCTGTGAGCCGCACAGGTTGCAGGGAATGATGGGAAACTTGCGCGCATTGGCGTAGCGCTCGATTTCGCGCTCGGCTACATAGGCCATGGGACGGATCACGATGTTGCGGCCATCTTCCGACAACAGCTTGGGTGGCATGGCCTTGAGCTTGCCACCGAAGAACAGATTAAGGAACAGCGTTTCGATGATGTCGTCACGATGATGTCCCAGCGCAATCTTGGTAATGCCATTGGCAGCGGCAAAGGTATACAGCGAACCACGTCGCAGCCGTGAACACAGGCCGCACATGGTCTTGCCTTCGGGCACCACGCGCTTCACCACGCTGTAGGTGTCCTGCTCAAGAATGTGGTACGGCACGCCCAGCGCCTTGAGATACTCCGGCAGGGTGTGCTCGGGATAATCCGGCTGCTTCTGATCCAGATTCACTGCCAGCAATTCAAAGTCCACCGGCGCACGCTGTTGCAGCGACAGCAACATGTCGAGCATGGTGTAGGAATCCTTGCCGCCCGACAGGCACACCATCACCTTGTCACCGGCTTCAATCATCCTGAAATCTTCAATGGCCTTGCCCACTTGGCCACGAATCTGCGCTTGCAGTTTCTTGAAGTTGTTGGACATGGACTCGGGCTTATCGACAACGGCATTCATTCAGACTTGCTCAACACGGTAGTTCTTGAAACCGACACACATCAGGCAAACATCAGAGGCATCAAACCAGATACTTGCTTTCGACATAGCGCAGCCAGGGCGCCGCCGACAGCGGTCGGCCTGTTACCTGCCTGACCAGTTGTGACGCCGGCAGCGTGGCGCCGGCACTGTAAATTTTTTCGCCCAGCCATGCGAACAAATTCTGGAACTGTCCCTGTGCGATCAGCTCATCCAGATTCGGCAGATCGGCACGGATGCGTTCCATCAACTGCCCGGCAATCACCGCACCGATGGCATAGGAAGGAAAATAGCCGAACGCCCCTAACGCCCAGTGTATGTCCTGCAAACAGCCCTCGGCATCGTTGGCAGGCGTCACGCCCAGACGACTGGCCATGCCTTCATTCCAGGCTTCGGGCAGATTCTTGACCGCCAACTCACCACTCAGCAATTGCAGCTCCAGTTCATAGCGCAGCATGATGTGCACCGGATAGGTCAGCTCATCGGCATCAATGCGGATCAGGCTGCGCCGCACCTGCGTCAGCGTGCGGTACAGATTTTCCGACTGCCACTCCGGGCCCGCCACGCCGAGATGCCTGTACAACAGCGGTTGCAGGTACTGTTGGAACTCGCGGCTGCGGCCAATGAACATTTCCAGCAACAGCGACTGGCTTTCATGCATGGCCATGCCCGCATCGTGGCCCGCCGGTTGCGTGCGCCAGGCCAATGGCAAGCCCTGGAAATACAGTGCATGTCCGGTTTCATGGATCACCGCCATCAGACCCGACAGGACGTCCTGCGGCGCGAACCGCGTGGTGATGCGTATATCGCCCGGCACGCCGCCGGTAAATGGATGATCACTTTCGTCGAGGCGACCTTGATCAAACGAAAATCCCAATGCCTGCATCAATTGCAGCGCCAGCGCGCGCTGCTTGCTGGTCGTGACTTTGGCATTGACGGGCAACAGCTCGCGCCCCTGTTGCTTTGCAATGGCCTGCTGTATCAGCTCCGGCAAACGCTGCGAGAGAACCGTGAAAATGCGATCGATCTCGGCCGTACTCAGCCCGGGACTGAATTCATCCACCAACGCATCGTAAGGTTCCAGCTTCAGCGCCTGACCTAGTAACTGGGCGCGATCCCGCACCAGTTGCACTACTTCTTCAAGGTGCGGCGCGAATTGTTTGAAGTCCTGCTGGGCACGCGCATCGCGCCAACGCAACTCAGCAGTCGCCGTGGCCTTGGCCAGCCGTGCGATCAGGGTATGGGGAACCGCGATGGCATGTTCATACTCGCGACGCATACAGCGCAGATTGGCCTGCTGCCAATCTTCAAGACCGCTGGCGCTGGCCGCAGCGCGGTCAAGCAGGCGGGGGATCTTCGGCTGCGCCAGCAGGGCGTGACACTCGGTAGACAGCACTGCCAGCTGGTCGCCACGTTGTTCGACACTGCCACGCGGCATCAGGGTCGCCGCATCCCAGCGCAGCAGATCCGTCGCCGACTTCAGGGCATACAGACGGCGAAATTCCTGCTCGAGTTGCTGGTAGGGGGAGGCGGGCATACAGGGCGGCGAAGCAAAGATTAAGGGACGGCATTGTACCAACCCAATCCCGGACGCCCGTGCCCCGGATACGCGTTGACCGGTAAAGATGGCCGGTCACAAGCGCTTTCCAAAGGCGAGCTGATGGCCCTGAAAAAAAACTCTGCCAGGCTATTGCAAGTTGCCATTCCTTGAACCACTATCAGTCCACAAGTAGATGAAACATAAGCATTTTTCGGTTTCCCTCCCCCCATGAAAAATGCTTGTGTTGTAAAAATGCAACGGTAGCCAGTGCTCGGATGCCCCCCTTTCTGAGTACTGTTCACAGGCCAGTAGCCCTCAACCAAGCTACTGGCCTTTTTCTTGGGCGCTTACTACGAAAAATGCCCTGAAAATCCCCTGAGGGAACCCAACTACGGCATCGCCGCAAAGCCCAGACGCACCCGCAATCCCGGCTGTGCGTCTTCCAGTGACAGCCCGGCGTGGTGAAAACGACACACTGCAGCGACCAGACTCAGACCCAGTCCAGTACCCGGTTCGGCTTGCGCAGAATTGAGCCGGACGAAGCGCTGCAGCACCCGCTCGCGATCCGCAGCGGGTATTCCGGGGCCGTTATCCTGAACGCTGAGCACCACATGCTGGGCATCCCGCCTGACCTGTAACTCGACCTTGCCACCGGACGGGGTGTACTTGATGGCGTTGTCGAGCAGGTTGGCGATGGCATGTGCCAGCAACTGGCGGCTGCCCTGAATGGTGGTCGGCTCCAGCTCACCGGTGCGCAGCGTGATCCCGCGCTCCTCCGCCAGCGGCGTATACAACTCGGCAATCTCGCCTGCCAGCTTGCCCAGATCCAGCGCGGCAATTTCTGCACTGGCCGCGCCGCTCTGGGCCTGGGCAATGCGCAGCAGCGATTCCAGCGTGCGTAACAGCGCATCCGCATCCTGCATCGCCGCTTCAATCGATTCGCGACCCTGGCCGGGCGCATCAGCCAGAGCCCGCTCAAGGCGCAGACGCAGGCGATTGAGCGGGCCACGCAAATCATGCGCAGTACCATCAATCACGAAGCGCAGCGCCAGTGTGAGCTGCTCAATACGTTCCAGCAGGCCATTGAGCCCGCCCGCCAGTTCATCCAGTTCATCACCCGCGCCACTCACCGGCAGGCGACGTGCAAAATCACCTTTGGCAATTTCCTGTCCGGCTTCAGCAATGGCATGCACCTGACGCAGTACGCGGCGATTCATCCAGATCGCGATGACTGAGCCAATCAGCACCATCAGCACCAGCGCCAGCGTACCCATGCGCTGCATCACGGTCGCCAGACGGGCGCGCTCCACCACGTCGGTACCGATCAGCAAGCGGTAACCATCGGGCAGGGTCACCAGCGCGGCGCGGATGGGATGCTGTTCCGGACCCTGTTCAGTTGCGACTTGCACATCAAACTCGAACCATTTATCGCGCTGGGTTGTCAGTGCGGGCCAATTGTCCAGATTGCCGGCCAGAGCGTGCAGCTCGGCATCCACCAGCAGGTACACGGCGCGGGAGCGATCCAGACTTTCACTGCGCTGACGGATGACCGAGACCAGCCCGCGCAAGCCCAGCGACGAGTATTGTTCGGACAAGCCCTGTAACTGCGCCTCCATCAGATTCTCGGCAGCCGTATCCACGGCGCGCAGCGTCAGTACATACACGCTGCCGAACAGGATTGCGGTGGTGAGCGCTGACACCGTGATGTAGATCAGCGCGAGCCGCACCACGCTGGTACGAAAGAATGTGCGGGATACTCGCAGCATCAGTCGTCCAGTGATTCGCCAAACACGTAACCTGCGCCCCGCACGGTGTGAATCAGCACCGGGTCAAAGCCCTTGTCCACCGCCTGACGCAAGCGACTCATGTGCACATCAATGACATTGGTCTGCGGATCGAAATGCAGATCCCACACCTGCTCCAGCAACATCTTGCGCGTCACCACCTGGTTGGCATGCCGCAGCAGGAATACCAGCAATTCAAACTCGCGCGCAGTCAGTTGCAGCGCACGCCCGGCGCGCTGCGCGGTACGCGCCAGCAGATCAACCGCAACATCCGCATAGGTGAGGTGCGTCTTGGCATCCACCTGCTGACCACGACGCAGCAGCACTTCCACCCGCGCCAGCAGCTCAGCAAAGGCATAAGGCTTGGTGAGGTAGTCATCGCCACCGGCGCGCAAGCCTCGCACCCGATCATCCACTTCAGCCAGCGCACTCAGGATCAGGATGGGCATGCGGCTACCCTTGTCACGCACCTGCCTGACGATGCTCAGACCATCCACCCCGGGCAACATGCGATCTGCGATCAGCAATTCCCAGTTCTGTTCGACGGCGCGCCGCAAACCGGTCTCGCCATCTGCTGCATGCTCGACTACATAGCCATGCTGCGCCAATGCCTGACGCATCAGCTGTGCGGCCTGCAAGTCATCTTCAATGATCAGAATGGCCATTCAGGGCCTACTAACGCTAAGGACATCGCTACCTACGGGTATTCATGAGACCGGACAGAGTTCGCTCATCGACTGCCAGCAGACATGCCAGACAGTCCAGTCGGTACTGACTCCTTCGGCCAGTTGAAGTTCGATGCGACTATCTTGCCGCCAGGCACAAGGTTCCATTGAATGCTGATCCCCCCAGCGCTGCAACAGATGCCAGCGCTCGACATCGGTACGCAATACCGCTTTGAAACGCTCCACGCCCTGCCAGCGACCGGCATTGTCCTGCAATAGCTGCTGTAGCTGTGGCAGATCAAACAATAGCGTGCCGGGAATCTTCCAGCCGCAGGCTTCACGTCCCAGCAGGCGCTGCACCTGCGCCGCCACCGGCTGGCTGGCCCAGCGCAATTCAACTTCAGTCAGCTCCGGCGCATGGGCATGCTGATGCGGCACAGTCCGCACACTGGGCGTGTTGCGCCTGGTGAATTCAAATATCGCTCGCGGTGGCGACAGCGCCATTTCCGGCAAGGCACTGGCCTCACACAAACCCACCCAGCGCTTGGCTGGAAACAGGCTGTCCGCCCAGTGCAGGAATTGCTGCCGAGCTGACTCAGCCACCAGCTCCGACTTGGACAGCAGCACTACATCGGCGGCATCAACTTGCTCGCGCACCACTGGCGCGAGGGCTTCGGCACCGGACCATGACTGTGCATCCACCAGTGCAATGGTGCTCATCAGCCGCAACCAGCCGCTGCGTTCGTAACCACGCAACTCCTCGACAATTGCACCCGGATGCGCAATGCCGGAGGGCTCGATCAAAATACGCGCAGGCCACTGTTCTTCAGGCTGCGCCAGCAGTGCAGCCAGTTGCTGGCGAAAGTCGGCTTCACCTGTGCAACAGAGACAACCACCGGGAATCATGCGCACGTCGTACACGCCGCGCGCCGCGGCCGCCAAGGTCAGCGCATCAATGCCGGTGTCGGTGAACTCATTGAGTATGACCAACCAGTTTTGATCGACGGGTTTGTTTGCCAGCAGGCGCGCAATCGCACTGGTCTTGCCGGAACCCAGTGCGCCGGTGATGATATGGACGGGGACCGGGG
>CAWBTE010000018.1:0-37419 GCA_963791615.1 uncultured Pseudomonadota bacterium
GATGTACTTCGCTTGCGGATTCATACCGCCCGCTTTCGAGCTGGCTGTTGATGAAGCCCTCGAAATGATCGCCGAGGGAAATGGGGTGTTTTTGGCCAGATAGGCTGCGCCTCCTGTCTAATACCAATATATACCAAATATTGGTATTAGATAAAGATGCCGCCCCGGCCTGATTTGCAGTTTTGCGCCCAAGGGGCGGGTGGGCGGGCCGTGCCATGGTGAGATTCGACACCTCGGTCTTGGTGAGTTGTGCTCGGCAATTATAATGGCATTCGGCTTGGCAAGGGTTGAAAGACAACTTTCGTGAGACTGAGGACGTTCAATCCACCGGGATTGTCTCCGGCTGGCGCATCACCAGATCAAGCGGCGGAAGCTAAGAGATTGATTGTTCTGGCAAACCGCGTGACAGCTTTCGTGAGACTAGTCTCATGAAGGATGGCTTTCGACATGAGATTCGACAGCTAAGGCTGTTCTCGGTATTAACATAATTGTTGCTACGCGAATCTTCGATGTAAAGGTTAAGTTCAGATGTCCGTTTCCGGCTAAGCCCATAGCGCTACCATTTTCGTATTTACATCGATACTCGGTGGTGGATTGGAGCCATTGCATCCTCGTAGAATGTCTGCTGGCTGGGTTGGCCACCCAAATCGCGGAAGCATTCATAGCAATCTTTTGATGTCGAGCACGAAAAACCCTCCCAACGCGAGAAAGCGGTAGGCAACATACGATCTAGCACAATCGAACTGAATGCACAGGTCACTGGCGAATGTATAGCATCCGCCGCCTATAACCGTTTCCCCCTCCATCGTCGAAATGAACGTGTCCCCGTGGCTGGCTGCTGCTGCGCAGGACGCTGCATGGCAGTGACAGGCTTAAAGATGGAACGGGCTCAACTACTTAGCCAATTGCTCCGCGATTCTTCGCAGATCTGGACCGGCCACCAGATCGCTCCGGTACGGGCGAAGCGCACCGGTTTTGAATCGCTTGATCGTTCGTTGCCTGGCCATGGATGGCCGTTAAATGCGCTGATCGAGATCCTGCCGGTGGTCGAAGGCATGGGCGAATTGCGGTTGCTGCTGCCGGTGTTGAAGCGTCTCGCCTCCGAAGCGCGCGACATCGCTTAATGCTCGGCCGCCGCATGTGCCGTATCCACCGGCCCTTGAACAGGCTGGCTTGTCGCTTAATCGTTTGATCTGGATCGATGCAGCCAGCGATAGCGATGCGCGGTGGGCCGCTGAACAAACGCTGCGCGAAGGTATCGCGGGTGCCGTGTTGTTGTGGAGCGATCGCACCAAAGACCTATCCCTGCGCCGCCTGCAGCTTGCAGCACGCGAAGGCGAAGGCCTGGCTTTCTTATACCGTTCGCCGCAAACAGTGGTTAATGCGTCACCTGCCTCCGTACGCCTGAAACTACATCCGGCAGCCCCTGGAATAAGAATAGAAATACTCAAGGCGCAAGGGGGCCGCACTGAGTCCGTGACGCTGCCGCTCGGGGCAGGCCGCTTGATGCGGAACCTGCATGTTGTGGTTGTGCCTGCATTTCCCCGACTTTCCCTTGGAGCTGCGCGAGCCGCAAGCATCCGGCTGCGTTGCGATTGCAGATCGGCACGGACCGCGTCGTTTTCTGATTGCCTGCAGTGAAGCCAACGAAGCACGGTCTACATCAGGGCATGGACGCCACTACAGCACTCGCGCTGGTGCCCACGTTAAAGCTGATCGAGCGATCCAAGTCACAAGAACGCGCCTCGATGAATGCGCTGGCCGCACTGGCCGAACAATTCAGCCCTGTCGTGTATTTGGATGTTGATCGCTGGATGGTATGGGTCGAGATTGGCGCGAGCCTGCATTACTTTCAAGGTCTGGAAGCGCTGACACTCAAGGTCTCGCTTAGTATCGAAGGGCTGGGTTATACGGCGGTGATGGGCGTTGCGCCGACGCTCGAATCTGCTGCGTTACTGGCGCGTCACTCCAGCAGCACGTTCATCCTGCAGCCCGCTGATGTTCATTCCACGCTCGCGCCACTGGCATTGACGACGTTAGCGATCAAAGCGCCCGCGCTGGAAGCGCTGCATGGTATTCGGCTGGCGAAGCATTGGCGATGTCTTGGCCATCCCGCGCGATCAACTGGCTCGTCGCTTTGGTCCTGATCTCACGTTGTACCTGCAGCGTCTGGTCGGCGAGTGTGCCGATCCGCGCGAGCCGCATCGGACACCGGCGAGTTACCGTCGTCGATTTCGTTATCGGCGCCCGTGCAGGCCACCGAACCGTTGCTGTTTATTCTGAGACGTTTGCTCAGTGAACTGCAGGGGTATCTGCGGGGTCGAGATACCGCCATACAGAGTCTGCGACTCACGCTGTGTCATGAGAAATTGCCAGCCACGGTGCTGGAACTACGCACCACCGCCCCGCAACGAGATGCAGCGCGGCTATTGAGTCTGTTGAGCGAAAAGCTCGATCGTCTCGCTGCCCGCACCCACTGAAGAGCTCTTGCTGGAGGTGGATCGCTTTGTCGGCCTCGGCGATACGCAGCAGGATTTGTTTGATGATACGACTCGTCGCGATCACACCTGGGACAACTTGCTCGACAAGTTGCGGGCGCGACTAGGAGAGCAAGCAATACGCCGCCTAGGCCTGCGTGACGATCATCGACCGGAAAAAGCCTGGTGTGTACTGATCGATGAGAAAGGCACCGCCACCAAACCGACTAACGACGAAGTCATGCCGGAACGTCCGCTCTGGCTACTTGATTCGCAGCGATTACGGCAGCTGCCCGACATTGCCGGCAACCGGAACGAATAGAATCCGGATGGTGGACCGGCGAAGACACGCGCCGCGAGTACTACATTGCCGAGACCACTGAAGGGAGTAGGTGGTGGCTGTATCGCGATGCTACGACTCAACTCTGGTATCTGCAGGGATTGTGGGCATGAGCTACGCAGAACTCCTCTGCGAAAGTAGCTTTAGCTTTCAGCGCGGTGCATCGCAACCGGATGAGTTGGTAAAATGCGCCAGGGCGGCTGGCTATGCTGCGCTGGCGATCACCGATGAATGCAGTCTCGCCGGTATTGTGCGTGCGCATGAAGCGGCCAAGCAGGCCGGCTTAAAACTCATCGTCGGTTCGCAGTTCACACTGCCAGATAAAACGCGGCTAGCCTTGCTGGCGCCGACGCAAGCGGCTTATACACAATTGTGCGAACTCATCACCCGCGCCCGACGCGCAGCCAGGAAAGGCAAGTACGTCATCACCCGATCTGACTTCGAAACGACCGTGCCCGACTGCATTGGCATCTGGGTTACACCCGATCTTGCAGACGAAAGAATAGGGCAATGGTTTGCATCGCTGCCTTTGGTAGCGCGATACATCGCCTGCGTTCATTACTTCGCCCATAACAGCGACGAGCGCATCGCGCGCGCCATCGAGTTAAGCAAGACACTTGAGCTCGACGCAGTCGCTGTTGGGGATGTGCATTACCACGTGCGGGTGCGCGACGGCCGTTACACGATGTGCTCACTGCAATTCGGTTAGGGGTCAGTGTCGACCGCATTGGTCGGCACGGCTTTGCCAATGGCGAACGCCACTTGAGAAAGCTGGAGACGTTGCGAAAGGTGTTCCCACCTCAGCTGCTCGCGACGACACTCACCATCGCCGAGGCCTGCACGTTCTCATTGGATTCTTTGCACTACGAATATCCGAGGGAGTTGGTTCCCACTGATCTCACGCCAGCCGCGCATCTACGCACGCTCACAGAAGCCGGCGCGAAAAAGCGCTGGCCTGCCGGCACGCCAGTATCAGTGACTCAGCTGATCGAGAAAGAACTTTCCCTGATCGCGGAGCTACAATACGAGCATTATTTCCTGACCGTAGAAGACATCGTGCGCTACGCGCGGTCACGCGGGATTTTGTGCCAGGGACGCGGCAGCGCGGCGAACTCTGCTGTGTGTTACGCGCTAGGTGTCACAGAAGTCGATCCCGCGCGAGTCAACATGCTCTTCGAGCGATTCATTTCCAAAGAACGAGCAGAAGTCCCCGACATTGATATCGACTTCGAACACCAGCGCCGGAAGAAGTCATTCAATATCTTCTATCAGAAATACGGGCGCTCACGCGCCGCACTGGCGGCCACCGTCGTGTGCTATCGCCGCAAGATGGCGGTGCGGGATGTCGGCAAAGCGCTGGGCTTTCCGCTCGATGTGGTCGAGGTGCTGGCCAAATCGATGTATTGGTTTGACGGCGGAGAGGGATTGCCCGACCAGCTGATCAAGATTGGCTTTGATCCGAATTCCACTGCCGCCAAACTGCTGCTAATCCCTTGTTGATCAGCTGATCGGGTTTCCACGGCATCTGTCGCAGCATGTCGGTGGCTTTGTGATTTCAGAGCATCCGCTATCCACATTGGTGCCGCTTGAAAATGCGGCCATGCCGGAGCGCACGATCATCCAATGGGACAAGGAAGACCTGGAGGCCTTAGGCCTTCTTAAAGTGGACTGCCTGGCATTGGGCATGTTGTCGGCTATCCGTCGCTCGCTGGACATAATCAGCGCCGTGCGCCAGCACCCCTTCACGATGCAGGACATTCCAGCGGAAGATTCCGCGACCTACGACATGCTCTGTCGTGGGGAATCGGTGGGTACGTTCCAGGTGGAGAGCCGGGCACAGATGACCATGCTGCCCAGACTCAAACCCCGCTGCTATTACGACCTGGTGATTCAAGTGGCGATCATCCGGCCCGGTCCGATTCAGGGCGGCATGGTGCATCCTTACCTAAGACGCCGGCAGGGCCTGGAGAAGATCACCTATCCCAGTCCCGAGCTGGAACAGGTACTGGGGCGAACTTACGGCGTGCCCTTGTTTCAAGAGCAGGTGATGCAGATTGCGATTGTCGCAGCGGGATTTTCGCCCGGTGAAGCTGATCAGGTGCGTCGTTCGATGGCGGCATGGCAGCGCCGTGGCGGACTGGATCATTTTCGTGAGCGCTTGATGCACGGCATGCTGGAGCGCGGTTATCAGGAAGCGTTTGCGACACAAATCTATGAGCAGATACTAGGCTTTGGCTCTTATGGCTTTCCAGAATCGCACGCGGCGTCCTTCGCGTTGCTGTCCTATGTTTCCGCCTGGCTACGCTGTCATGAGCCCGCTGCGTTTTGCGCAGGTTTACTCAACAGTTGGCCCATGGGCTTCTATGCCCCAGCGCAACTGATTGCCGATGCGAAGCGCAACGGTGTGACGTTTCGTGCAATCGATGTGCAGTTCAGTGAATGGGAGTGCACATTAGAACTGGATAGCGCTGGAAAACCAGAGGTTCGGTTAGGGTTACGCATGATCAAGGGGCTTCAGGAGTCTGAAGGAACAGCCCTCGTCGAGGCTCGCAGACAAACGCTCTTTATAGATGTGAATGATCTTGCCCACCGCGCTCAACTTAATCGACGCTCGCTCGATTTGCTCTCCCGTGCTGGTGCGATGTCGTCATTGGTTAGCGCGAGGCCTGCCGCTCGCTGGGGCGCGCTGGGCGTGGAACGCCTGCCGGGGTTATTAGCAGGACGATCCGCCAGCGAATCTGCAACCAATATCCCCACGACTACTGAAGGACAGGAAATCATCGCTGACTACCGCAGCATTGGCTTTTCGCTGGGGAAACATCCACTCGCCTTATTGCGTCCGCGCCTTGATCGCTTGCGCGTCAAACGCGCCGCTGAGTTGCCGGAACTGCGCAACGGACAAGCCGTGCGTGTCGCCGGCATCGTAACGCATCGGCAACGACCTGAGACCGCGTCAGGTGTGATGTTCATTTCGTTGGAAGATGAAACCGGCATGAGCAACCTGGTGGTGTGGCCCTCCATACAACTGACTCAACGTCAGCCGATCCTGGACTCGACCTTGATGGTAGTCCAAGGCGAGCTACAAAGTGAGCAAGGCGTGATTCATGTGGTCGCCAAGCTGGTGCGCGACTATTCGAGCTGGTTGGGAGACCTGCAGATTGGTTCCAGGGATTTTCACTAAGTCGCCGCAAGGCATGAGGGTATTCGAGCATCTGGTACAAGCTGTACTGCCATGGCTATCGGTTGCCCACCAAGGTGGTAGAAGAATGGGTAACAGAGCGTCCTCGCCAAGCGGAGCAAACGCGCATGCAAAACTGCTTGTCAGCGCAGCTCCCATTGTTAAACGTACAGAGCAAGCGGCCGCCCAGACAGTCCACACGGAAAGCGGTACCCATTCGATAGTTGCAGATACCTGATTTCCAGTTCAAACCGTAGAGGGTGGACTGATGGTACGAACCAGGAAGTATGAAATTCACTCAAGGTAAGACTAGAATTCCCGCATGTGCTATGCAGCAATGGCTCGCGCTGACCTGGAAGAATGTCTGCGCGAATATGATGCTTTTCTCGACGTCAATGCGTTCGAGCTCCTGTTCTCGGAGCGCGTGAATAATCCCAGCGCCGGTATTCGGTTCCCGATCGCTATCGATCGATACTTCCTGCAATCTGAAAATAGGAACGAAGGTCGCATCCGGGAGGCCATCAATACCTACCGCGCCGTCAAAATTCCTGAGTGGGAGCAAGAGATATTCAAGCAACGCAAGCGCTATGCGGATGCAGAACGAACACTGAAGAACAGACACACCAAAAAGGCCGAATCCGATCTTCGCATTTCGTCGCGAAAGATCGATCAGCTCGTCCGTTGGCTGGACGGCATGAAGACCATGGAAAACAAGGCAAGCGACAGCGTGGTCCATGCGATGAACTACGCGCCGGTCATGATCCAGACAGAAAAAGGACGCATGCTGACGGCGATGCGTTACCACTGTCGCCTGGCCGGCAAGCCGTCTTCAATCGATCAGCAGCTTCCAAGGCTATATAACGCCCGAATAACCTCCTTGCAGGACTGGTGGGCGCCCGTATTTGGAGTCCGACACGCCGTGTTTGTGATTACGGGTTTTCGGGAAAACGTGAAGCGGCATGATATGGAGCATCGCCAGCTGAAGTCTGGCGAAGAACCAGAAAACGTCGTGCTTGAATTCAAGCCCAGAGCCCATGAGAAAATGTTGGTGCCTTGCGTGTGGGACAGATGGGTACGGAACGACGAGGTCCTGAATTCTTTCGCCCTTATCACCGATGACCCGCCTCCCGAAGTGGCTGATGCCGGGCATGACCGCTGCCCGATCAATCTCACGCGAGCAGCCGCTGAGTCGTGGCTATCGCCGCAGGGACAAAACCCCGAAGCACTATTGAACCTGCTGGAAGATCGCCATCGACCGTTCTATGAGCACTTTCGTGCTGCGGCTTAACTGATCCAGCGGTAACCCAAAAAATAGATCTCACCAGAGTGTCAGGTGGGGTTATGTCGGCCCTCGTCTTCCGTCCCCTCACCCTGCGGGCAAGCCTGGCGAGGCGCGCAGTTGAGTCAACGGGCTTTCGCGGCATAAACGGCCGCCACCCCGCGCAGCGCGGGTCCCCGCCATTTATTCCACGATCCCATTGACTCAACTGCTTGACCACCTCGCGAACCGGCCCGCACGGCGACGTGCCGGAAGACGAGGAGATCATCATGAGCACACTGTATGTGCGAGAAGGTGAAGGTTATCGCGAGGCGAGTTTTGGCGACGTAATGTCGCGGGCGCAGGGCATGATGGCGCAGCGCTATCGTACCGGTTCACCGGCGCTGCTAGTCCCAGCCATACTCGTGACTATCTTGCGCTGCATATTGGCTGTCTGGAGCATGAGGTGTTTGGCTGCCTGTATCTGGATAATCGCCACCGCCTAGTGGCGACTGAGACACTGTTTCGCGGCACGATTGATGGCGCGTCTGTGCATCCTCGAGAAGTGGTCAAGGCGGCGCTGGGTCACAACGCCGCCGCCATCATTGCTTATCACAACCACCCCAGTGGTTCGTGGCCACCCAGTCAGGCCGATGAACTGATCACCCGGCGTTTGAAGGAAGCATTGGCGCTGGTGGAGATCCGGCTTGCTGGATCATCTGATCGTCGGCGAATCGATTTATTCGTTTGCCGAAATGGGACTGCTGTAGTCCCTGTACGCCGAGCGCGCTTAGCGCCCGGCGTTTTCTTTTATTGGGATGACTGTGAGTAGGGCGGAGCGACGGCGAACGAAGCCGGAAGCGACAGGACGGAGGAAGCCAAAGCAAGGAGAAAGAGAAGAGGGGCGGGATTGTGTGGGGGGAAGCGTAGTCCCTCGTTCTCGCCGTCCAGACCCTGCGCCCGCCCGAGGCGGCGTGCTCGGCGAGTCGCGGTCCGAGCCCCGCGAGTCTGGACCGCTGCGCTGCGATGGGCGGATCGAGGCCGGGCAATCCCGCCCTTCAGATCCTGGAGTCCGTCATGAGTACCGTACTTGAAATGGTCACCCCCGTTGCCGCCCATGCGTTTCGGTCGGCGTTGTCACCGGAATCGCTACGAGCCATTGCCCCGGCGGTGTATGGAGAGTCTGCCCGGCCGCAGTTAAGTGAGCGCTACACGTTCATACCCACTGAACGAGTACTGGACGGGTTGGCTCGGGTGGGGTTTGTGCCGGTGCAGGCCCGGCAGGTGCGTGCCAAGGTGGGCAATGGTTCCTATGCACGGCATCTGATCCGGTTGCAGCGACGCTTTGAAACGGTGCAGTTGAAAGATGCCATTCCGGAAATTGTGCTGCTCAACAGTCACGATGGCAGCAGTGCGTATCACCTGAAGCTGGGACTTTATCGGGTGGTGTGTACTAACGGATTGATGGTCGCGGCGGATTCCTTTCCTGGCATCCGGGTATCGCATCGCAAGGACATCGTGGATGAAGTCGTCACCGGTGCGCTTGAGCTGGCCGAGCGGTTTGAGGAACTGGCCGGGACCGTGGAGCAGATGAGACAGCGGCTGCTGTATCGGGATGAGCAGCTCCAGCTGGCGCAGCAGGCGCTGGCATTGCGCTATCCCGATCCGGAGCAGCAGGGCATGGCCGCATCGCAGTTGCTGTTCTGCCGTCGAGACGAGGATGCCCGGGAGAGTGTGTGGAATATCCTGAACCGGTTGCAGGAGAACGTGCTGCGGGGTGGGTTTATCCGTCATTCACCCAGTGGACGACTGACCCGAATGCGGCGGCTGTCCTCCCTGCGGGAAGAGGTGCGGGTCAATTGCTGTCTGTGGTCACTGGCGGCCAGTTATCTGGATCAGTGATCCGTCAGTCCGATTGACGATTTGGAAGTGGGAGAGGGCGGTGGTCGCTCTCTCCTATTTTTTTGAACGGGGTGTCGGGCAGAACTTCGCGATTCGTTCTGTTGCGGGATGGTTTGCGGTGGCTATGCAGCATGCCGGCGGAAAATCACTGCTGAGTTTTGTGTCATTTTGGATAGAAATGCAGGATAGCCTCGCGGCGGCTGTTGTCACACGATGTGGCTCATGGCAGCCGAGGCGTTCATTCAATGTCGGGTTACCGCAGCGACCAAGCAGACGCTGCGGTCGGTGGCGGCACGGCAGCAACTCACGGAATCTGCATTGCTGAAACGCTGGGTGGAACTGGCGGTGCAGGGCGTTGAGAGCAGTCAACCCAAGGCTTCTACGTCTGGTGCGTCGATCACCGTTGCCCGTCATTCTCGACTGTCAGTCCGGCTCCGACCCCTGGAGCAACGCGTGCTGAAGGAACGGTCGGCGGCTCGGCATCTGCCACCCGCGACGTATGCGTCCTTGGTGTTGCGGGCGCATCTGAATAAGGTGGCGCCCCTTCCCAAAGAGGAGTTGGCGGCTCTCAAGCGCTGCGTCGCGGAACTGGCGGTCATCGGTCGCAACGTCAATCAACTGGCCCGGGTGGCCCAGCGCAATGGCCAAGTCACCGGCCCTAATCGGGCTGAGGTCATGGCGATGGTGCAGGTGTGTACCACGATGCATGCGCGGTTCAAGGAGCTGCTCATGGCCAACCTGACGTCCTGGGAGAGTGGATATGTCGAACCCGGTTAAGAGTTGGGAAGGCCGGGCGCTGCTGGATCTGACCAGCTATGCCCGGCGGGGTCCGGGGGAGCGTATCCAGCTGTCGAAGGCGGATATCGAAGTGATCCAGCGGACGGTGTCCCGGACACCGGAAGTGATGGTCAAGGTGCTGAGCAAAGGTGGCCAGAATCTCAAAGCCGTGCAACGTCACCTGCAGTACCTCAGTCGTAATGGTGAACTGGACCTGGAAACCGATGACGGTCAGGCCTTGAAGGGTACCGGTATCGAAGCTGCAACTGCTCAAGGACTGGGATCTGGATCTGGACGAACACCGACGCAGCCTTGATCTGCGCGTCACCGACAACCGTGCTCAGCCCAAGCTGGTCCACAAACTGTTGTTCTCCATGCCACCGGGTACGCCCGCGGATAAGGTGCTGGCCGCTACCCAGGCATTTGCCCGGGAACAGTTTGGACTGAAACATCGCTATGCCCTGGTGCTGCACACCGACGAGCCCCACCCGCATGTCCATATGGTCGTCAAAGCGGTCAGCGAGTACGGTGTCCGGCTGAACATCAAGAAGGCCCACCTGCGGGAATGGCGCAGTGAGTTTGCGCGACTATCTGCGTGAACAGGGCGTGGCAGCCAATGCCACCGAACGATCAGTTCGCAGTGAAACCCGCATCCCCAAGAAGGACGGCATCTATCGCGCCCAGCAACGCGGCACTTCGACGCATCTGCACCATCGAGTGGAGACGATTGCCCGCGAACTGGTCAAGGGCAAGGTCCAGCCAGGGAAGGGGAAGTCACGATTGCTCAGTACCCGCAAGGAGCTACTGCAGGGCTGGAGTGCCGTGCAGGACATGCTAACCAGGAACGGCAATGCCAAGATGGCCAATCAGGTGGGGATATTCGTGGCCAACTTGAAACCACCTCATACCGAGCAAGAGCAAATTGCACTGGAGCTGTTGCGTCTGCGCGGTGGTAAGTCAACGCGTGTTAGATAGAGGAATAGGTCGCCGGTACGGAAGTTGTGGCGGCGAATCTGCTGACTTACTCTCGGTAGTTAAATTGCAGCGATTGGAAGTCTTGATTCGCAGCATACACAGTGGGCATCACGTGGCTGCACTCCTGCCTCGATCCTCAATGCGCTTGGCCAACCATCCCTGAATTTCATGTTCGACCCAGCCCACCGCACGAGGGGCGAGCTGGACACGTCTGGGAAACTTTTCCTCCGCTTCCAATTGATAGATCGTTGATCGACACAGGCCCGTCATCTGCAGCACCTTGGGAAGGCGGATGACCTGGAGGGATGCTGCTGAGGCACTCGTGTCGATCATGATGCACCTGCGGGATAATGTGAGTACGTATGAATCAGAGAGAGTGATCACTGACTACGGAATTATCCGGATGCTGTGCAAGAAGGGCAGAGGGTGTTTATGAGCAGTATGCGCAAATACTCTTGTGGCGAGGTAATGGCGTTGGCAAATATGCACGACTGCGAGAATGGCCCGAATCGGTCTGACATGTCGTCCGAAATCCGCCGTTCAAAATGACCAGCGCGGACTTTGATTAAAAACACAACGCTAACACTTACGTGACGTGAATCTTCGAGCGTTCGCGTGAATCGGTATGCTTAGCATTTTATGCGCTGCATTTGCCAGAGCGGTGCTGGCACTACCATGCTGGAGGACGATCCGCTTATCGGAATTCACCTGACACTCGGTTTCCGGCATGCTTGAACGTGGATAGTATGAGCCCTGATTGTCCTTGATAATCAATGCCGGCAACAATTCACGAATAGTCTTGAGATGGGTTTCGATAGATAAACTATGGCCCCTATTTGGCCCCTATTGTGAATAATAGGTGGACCCTACAGGTTAAGTGGCATTTAAAAACATAAGAAAATCAATGGTCGGGGTGACAGGACTTGAACCTGCGACCTCTACGTCCCGAACGTAGCGCTCTACCAAGCTGAGCTACACCCCGAAGTGATGAAGGCGGTGCTTTGGATCAGCAGGCCTGCAACTGAAGAACTCAGTAACTGCGACTGAAGGCAAATTCCGCGAGTTCGCACAGTGCTTGTTTGTAGACCGAGTCAGGCAACTCCGCGAGCGCCGCAATGGCAAGGTCGGTCTCTCCCCGTGCGAGGCGCGCAGTGTACTCAAGCCCCCCGGTTGATTCAATTATTTGCGTGATCTGCTCGATTGAGTCCAGTCCACCGTTTTCAACCGCAGTGCGAATCAACTGTTGTTGCTGGGGATTGCCGTGTTTGAGTGCGTGAATCAGCGGCAGGGTGGGCTTGCCTTCGGCCAGGTCATCACCGAGGTTCTTGCCCAGTTCCTCACGGCTGGCGCGATAGTCGAGCACATCATCCACCAGCTGAAACGCTGTGCCCAGGTGTTTGCCATAGCGCGCCAGCGCCATTTCCTGTGGCGGCGGGGCACTGGCCACAATGGCGGCAATCTGCGCACCGGCTTCAAACAGCTTGGCCGTCTTGCGATAAATCACTTCGAAATAACGCGCCTCGGTGGTGTCTGGGTCGTGTGCATTCATCAGTTGTAGCACTTCGCCTTCGGCGATCTTGTTGGTGGCGTGGGCCATCACTTCCATGACACGCATGCTGCCCAGCTCGACCATCATTTCAAAGGCGCGTGAATACAGGTAATCACCCACCAGCACGCTGGCTTCATTGCCCCATACGGCATTGGCCGTATCGCGACCACGGCGCAAGTCCGAGCCATCGACCACGTCATCGTGCAGCAGGGTGGCGGTGTGGATGAATTCCACAATCGCTGCAGTGCTGGCCAGCCGGTCGCCAGTAGCGCCACAGGCGCGGGCCGCGAGCGCCGCGACCAATGGACGCACCCGTTTGCCGCCAGAATGGATGATGTATTCAGCCACCTGATTGACCAGCGCCACATCGCTGGCCAGCCGGGCTCGGATGACGCTATCAACGGCGAGCAGCTCAGTGCTGACCGGCTGTTTGATCGAATCAAGGCTCATGAACACTGCAAACGGCCAAAAAGGGCGGCAATGGTAGCTGAAGAAGCAGCGGTGGGCTGCAAGTGATGCACCGAGGACAACAAAATCAGGTGGGATCTATGCACTTTTTGTGTCCCGGGCTGGATGGTCAAAGTGGGCTGTTCCTGTCGACGTACTTGCTCGTGTGCTCCGAGGGTTCTATTCCAGAAAAACCCTTGCTCCGACGGGCGCTTATCCGTAAACTTCGCGACCTTTCGCCGGGGGTATGCCCGGTTTTCAGCCGTCTTTTCCGCAAGAGCGGGGCGGGTTATTCGGAGTGAGTTCAAACATGTACGCTGTGATCGCCACTGGTGGCAAACAGTATCGCGTCAGTGAAGGCACGGTTCTGCGTATCGAAAAGCTGGAAGTGGAGGCTGGCGCTGCGGTCGAATTCGACCAGGTGTTGCTGGTGGCCAATGGTGACAAGGTCGCCGTGGGGGCGCCGCTGGTGGCTGGCAGCAAGGTCACGGCCACTGTGCAGAAGCATGGTCAGGGCGACAAAGTGTCGTTCGTGAAATTCCGTCGTCGCAAACACTATATGCGTCGTGGCGGACACCGTCAGCAGTACACCGAAATCAAAGTGACTGGCATCACTGGCGCTTGAATCAGCGCTTAAGTTTAGAGGACTAGAGCAATGGCACATAAAAAGGCAGGCGGCAGTACCAAGAACGGCCGCGATTCAGAATCCAAGCGCTTGGGCGTGAAGAAGTTCGGTGGCGAGGCTGTGGTGGGTGGCAACATCATCATCCGTCAGCGCGGCACCCAGTTCTGGCCCGGCGACAACGTGGGTATGGGCACCGACCACACCCTGTTCGCCAAGACCAATGGTCGGGTTGAATTCCGCAAGCGTGGCGCTGCCCAGCACACCTACGTGAGCGTGGTAACTGAGTAATAGCGCTTGAACAAAGCGTGAAAAAGCCCCAGCCATGCTGGGGTTTTTTTTATCTGAAGGCGGAGGGATACCTGAATCTTTTTCAGGGCCGCCGTGAATACATCCGTGTAGGCTTCGCGAAAACATCCTTGTTTTCGACGACCCTGAAAAAGATTCAGGTATCCCTCCGCAGAGGTTAAGGGCATGAAGTTCGTCGACGAAGCAATTATCAAGGTTCAGGGCGGCAACGGCGGCCGTGGCGCGGTAAGTTTCCGCCGTGAAAAATTCATTCCCTTCGGCGGTCCGGATGGCGGTGATGGTGGACTTGGCGCCAGCATCTATCTGGAAGCGATGAGCGGCATCAATACCCTGGCCGATTTCCGTTACCACCGCGCATTTCGCGGGCCGCACGGCACGGCTGGCAGCGGTAACGGTTCCACGGGCGCCGGTGGCGACGATCTGACCATTCACGTGCCGGTAGGCACGGTGGTCTTCGATACTGAAACCGAAGAGCAGCTGGGTGACCTGACTGAAGCCGGACAGCGGGTGCTGGTGGTGAAAGGCGGCAAGGGCGGCTGGGGCAACCAGCGCTTCAAAAGCAGCACCAATCGCACGCCACGCAAGGCCATGCCCGGCTTGCCCGGTGAAAAGCGCGAGTTGCGTCTGGAAATGCGCGTGATTGCCGACGTGGGGTTGCTGGGGTTACCCAATGCGGGCAAGTCCACACTGATTCGCGCCGTGTCGGCAGCCAAGCCCAAGGTGGCTGATTATCCGTTCACCACACTGCATCCCAATCTGGGCGTGGTGTCAGTAGGCGTGCATCGCAGCTTCGTGATGGCCGACATTCCCGGTGTCATCGAGGGCGCAGCTGAAGGCGCCGGACTGGGCTTGCGCTTCCTGAAGCATTTGCAGCGCACCCGCGTGTTGTTGCACCTGGTGGACATCATGCCGCCCGATCCGGAGGCTGATCCGGTCAAGGATGTGCGCGCCATTGCGGCTGAGCTGAAAAAGTACAGCCCGGAGCTGGCGAAGAAAGAACGCTGGCTGGTGCTGAACAAGATTGACGCGCTCACGGATGCCGATGCTGACAAGCTGTGCAAGGACATCGTGCGACGACTGCGCTGGAAGGGGCCGGTGTATCAAATCTCCGGCTTGGCCCGCATCGGCACCGAGAAGCTGTGTCAGGACATCATGACCTTGATCGAGACCATGACTGAGCAGGAACGCCAGGCTGTGCTGGATGAAGAAGCGCGCAGTTAGTAGATGTGTAGTAGCGGGTTTTTACCCCGCTTTCTTAAGGCATGAAGGGCGGGTTACAAACCCGCCACTACACAAACTGGAAATGTACGGCTTTTAACCAAGCCTGAGCCGGGAACCGGCAAGGCCAGACGAGCGTCTGGCCGCGAAGAAATCAGCCAGTTAACCGATCAGACGGCAAGCGTCTTGACGCGGGCATTCAGCTGGCTCTTGTGACGAGCAGCCTTGTTGCGATGAATGATGCCCTTGTTGACCATGGCGTCGATCACTGGCACAGCAATCTTCAGGTTGCTGACCGCTGCTTCCTTCTGGCCGGCTTCAACCGCAGTCAGGACATTCTTGATTGCGGTGCGCAGGCGCGAACGGGCCGCCATATTGTGCGCGCGACGCTGAATGGTCTGACCAGCACGCTTGATTGCAGATTTGATATTAGCCACAGGCTCTAAGACTCCAGGAGGATGACTCCAAAAACGAGGCGCGAATTCTGCCGATGCATCCGGCCAAAGGCAAGGGGTAAGCGGCGGTTTCCATGGCTTTGGCGCGTAAAAGACACGGTTTGGGACTATCGAGGGCAGCGCGCTCCCGATACCATTGCCGGTCTTTCGGCCCAAGGTCATTCCGGCTCGTCATGTTGCTTCGCTTTTTTTGCATTTTGCAGTCCTGCAAGCCGATATGGAGCTGATTCGGGGCCTGCCCTATCTGTCTGCGACCCGCAGGCCGTCGCTACGCGGCGGCTCGGTGGCAACCATTGGTGGTTTTGATGGGGTGCATCGGGGTCATCAGGCGTTACTGGCGGCACTGAAACAACGAGCAATGGAGTTCGGGGTGCCGTCGGCCGTGGTTTCGTTCGAGCCCAGCCCGCGTGAGTACTTCATGGGGAAGGACGCGCCCGCCCGTTTGCAGCGCTTTCGTGAAAAGTTCACGACGCTGGCGGCGTGTGGTGTTGATCAGTTTGTCTGCCTGAAGTTTGATGAGCGCCTGCGCAATCTGAGTGCGGCACAGTTTGTCGAGCAGATACTGGTGAATGCGTTAGGGGTGCGCTGGTTGGTGGTGGGACATGATTTTCAGTTTGGCCGGGGTCGCGAAGGGTGTGTATCCAGCTTGCGTGAACTCGGTCAGCGCTACGGGTTTGGCGTGGATGAGTTGGTGCCGCATCGGGTGGACAGTGATCGTGTCAGCAGTACGCTGGTGCGTGAGGCGCTGGCTGCAGGGGATTTGCAGCGTGCTGCGAGCCTGCTGGGCAGACCCTACGCGATTACGGGACGGGTGGTGCATGGCCAGAAACTGGGCCGGACACTGGGGTTTCCCACCGCCAATCTGCGCCTGCAACGACGCGTGATACCGCTCAAGGGCATTTTTGCCGTGCGGGTCAGCGGCGCCGGTTTGCAATCTGCACAGGCGGTCGCCAGTCTGGGCACCCGGCCTGTGGTGAATGGTCCAGGCGCCAATGGCGTGGAACCGTTGCTGGAAGTACATGTATTCGACTTTGACGGCGATCTTTACGGCAAGCAGCTGCAAGTGGATTTCATTGCGCGCCTGCGTGATGAGCGCTGGTTTCCGACTCTGGAAGCACTGACTGAGCAGATGCATCAGGATGCACAGCAAGCGCGACAGATTTTGCGATACTGAATTTACTGGATAATTTTCAAGATTCATTCGATGACTGACTACAAGACAACACTCAATCTGCCCAGTACTGATTTTCCGATGAAAGCCGATCTGGCGCGTCGTGAACCTGACTTGCTCAAGTGGTGGCAAGAGCGGCAGACCTACCAGCAGCTGCGTGCGCAGGCCAAGGGTCGCCCGCAGTTCATTCTGGCGGACGGCCCGCCGTATGCGAATGGTGCGATTCACCTGGGCCATGCCATCAATAAAGTGCTCAAGGACATCATCGTCAAGTCGCGCAGTCTTGATGGTTTTGATGCACCGTTCATTCCGGGCTGGGATTGTCATGGCCTGCCGATCGAACATCAGATCGAGAAGACCCGTGGTAAAGAAGTGAAACATCTCGAACCACGTGCGTTCCGGCAGGCCTGTCGTGAGTACGCAGCGGAGCAAGTGAACGGGCAGCGCGAAGATTTCAAGCGTCTGGGTGTGATGGGTGATTGGGATAATCCCTATCTGACCATGCAGCCACGTTTTGAAGCAGAGCAACTGCGGGCGTTCGCGCAGATCATTCGCAATGGGCATGTGTACAAGGGCCTCAAGCCCGTTCACTGGTGCATGGACTGCCGTTCGGCGCTGGCTGAAGCGGAAGTGGAATACGAAGATCGCAGCTCACCGGCCATTGATGTGCGCTTCAGTGTGGCTGATGCAGCTGACTTTGCTGCGGCGCACCCTGGTCAAGGTGAACAAGCCGGTCAGCATCGTGATCTGGACTACTACGCCTTGGACCTTGCCTGCCAATCAGGCAGTCGCACTTGGTCCCGAGATTCGTTACGGCATTTATGAACTGCCCGATGAAGTGCTGGTGTTGGCGGTTGAACTCGCCGCAGCGGTGTTCCAGCGTGCCAAGATTGGAGCCAGGTAAGTTGCTGTCGGAAGTCAGTGGTGCACAGCTGGAAGGCGTGCAGTTACAGCATCCCTTCTATGACCGCATCGTGCCGGTGATTCTCGGCGATCACGTCACTCTCGATGCCGGTACCGGCGCGGTGCACACTGCGCCGGGTCATGGTCAGGAGGACTATGTGGTCGGCGCGAAGTACAAACTCGCGATTGATAATCCGGTGGGTGGTGATGGCCGCTTCCTGCCGAACACGCCGCTGTTTGCTGGCGAAAAAGTATTTGATGCCAATCCAAAGGTAATTGAAGTGTTGCAGGAACGCGGCAAGCTGCTGCATCAGCAAAAGTTGCAGCACAGCTATCCGCATTGCTGGCGTCACAAGACGCCGATCATTTTCCGCGCCACGCCGCAATGGTTCGTCAGCATGGAGCAGGCGGGGTTGCGTGCTGGCGCGCTGCGTGAAATTGACAAGGTGCAGTGGATTCCGGGTTGGGGGCAGGCTCGCATCGGCAACATGATTGCCAATCGTCCTGACTGGTGCATTTCGCGGCAGCGTATGTGGGGCGTGCCAATTGCCCTGTTTATTCACAAGGTCACAGGCGAGTTGCATCCGAAGTCTGCCGAGCTGGTGGACAAGGTCGCGGCGCTGGTTGAGCAGCACAGCATTGATGCCTGGTTTGATCTGGACGCTAAAGACTTGTTGGGTGCTGATGCCGAACACTATGAAAAGGTCACTGACATCATGGATGTGTGGTTCGACTCGGGTGTGGTGCACCACTGCGTGCCCGCCCTGCGTGCAGAGATGGTTGCGCCTGCGGATCTGTATCTGGAAGGATCGGATCAGCATCGTGGCTGGTTCCACAGCTCGCTGCTGACTTCGGTGGCGCTGCATGATCGCGCGCCTTACAAAGCGGTGCTGACCCATGGATTCACCATTGATGACAAGGGCCGCAAGATGTCCAAGTCATTGGGCAATGTCATCGTGCCGCAGAAAGTAGTGGGTACGCTGGGCGCCGATGTACTGCGTCTGTGGGTGGCAGCGACTGACTATTCCAATGAAATGAGCCTTTCGGATGAAATCCTCAAACGCGTGACCGATTCCTATCGGCGCATCCGTAATACGGCACGCTTTCTGCTCGGCAATCTGGCGGGCTTTGATCCCGCAGTACATCAGGTTGCCGTGCAGGACATGGTGGATCTGGATCGCTGGGCAGTCTGGCGTACTCAGCAATTGCAGCAGGAAATGCTGGAAGCCTATCGCCGTTATGAATTCCATCTGATTTATCAGAAGGTGCATAACTTCTGCAGCGTGGATCTGGGTGCGTTTTATCTGGATGTGCTCAAGGATCGTCTGTACACCACGCCAGCGAATAGCCACGCACGCCGCTCGGCGCAATCAGCCATGTATCTCATCATTGACGCCATGACTCGCTGGCTGGCGCCGGTGCTGTCCTTCACGGCTGAGGAAATCTGGAAATTCATGCCCGGCGCTGCGCAGCGTCCTGAGTCAGTGTTCCTCAGTACCTGGTTACAGTTGCCGCCGGTGACTGCGCCGCAGATTGACTGGAGACAACTGCTTGAGCTGCGCGCCGCCGTTTCTGGTGAGCTGGAGAAATTGCGGGTTGCCAGCGCCATTGGCGCGCCACTGGATGCAGGCGTGACGCTGTATGCCAATGCGCCTGCTTATGAGACCTTGAATGGACTGGGTGATGAGCTACGTTTCGTCTTTATTACTTCCGAAGCCCGCGTTCTGCCTGCATCAGAAAAACCTGCCGATGCCATCCCGGCCAGCGATAGCGATGCCAACCCGGTGTGGATCAAGGTGCGGGCCGTTGAATACACCAAGTGTGTGCGTTGCTGGCACAAGTGCCCGGATGTAGGCGCACATGCAGAACATCCGGAACTGTGTGGTCGTTGCGTCACCAATGTCAGTGGAGCCGGTGAGGTGCGTCGTTATGTCTGAGGTCACTCAATCATCAACACCGCGCAAGCCCTGGTTCACTCCCGGACGCGGCGCCAGCGGCTGGTTATGGCTGTCCATCATCGTCATCGTGCTGGATCAGGTGACCAAGGCACTGGTAACGCGCAGTCTGGATCTGTATCAGAGTGTCGAGCTGTTACCCATTCTCAATCTCACCCATCTGCATAACACGGGCGCGGCGTTCAGCATACTGGCTGGCGCTTCTGGCTGGCAGCGCTGGTTCTTTACGGTGCTGGCGCTGGTGGTCAGCGTGGTGCTGTTCATCTGGCTGCGGCAAGTCAACAGCAAGACCCAGCCCTTGCTGGCGGTGGGTTTGTCGCTGGTGCTGGGTGGTGCGCTGGGCAATGTGATTGATCGCGTCTGGCTGGGCTATGTGGTGGACTTCATCCACGTACACTGGGAGCGGATCAATTTCAGTTTCGCGGCATTCAACGTGGCTGACAGCGCCATCAGCACCGGTGCAGTCTGTCTATTGATTGATGCCTTCAAGGAAGGTCGCAAGCAGAAGCCGGTTGTTCCCCCGGACGTTCCCAAGGAATCGTAGTCATGCAGATACTGCTCGCTAACCCGCGTGGATTTTGCGCCGGCGTGGATCGCGCCATTGAAATTGTTGAACGCGCCATCGAACTGTTTGGCGCGCCCATCTATGTGCGGCATGAAGTGGTGCATAACCGTTTCGTGGTTGACCAGTTGCGCAAAATGGGTGCGGTGTTTGTCGAGGAGCTGAGTGATGTTCCTGATGATGCGCATGTGATTTTCAGCGCTCATGGCGTATCACGCGCGGTGCAGGACGAGGCGAAACGCCGTGGCTTGAAGGTGTTCGATGCCACCTGCCCACTGGTAACCAAGGTGCATATGGAAGTGACGCGTTATGCGCGTGAAGCCCGTGAGGTTGTGTTGATCGGTCATGAAGGCCATCCGGAAGTGGAAGGCACCATGGGACAGTTTGATACTGGTTTCGGTGGTCAGATCTATCTCGTCGAGACGGCTGATGATGTGGCGAAGTTGCCGATCCATGATCCTGACAAGCTGGCGTTTGTCACCCAGACCACGCTGTCGGTAGATGACACCGAGAAGGTGGTGCTGGCGCTCAAGCAACGCTTTCCGACCCTGAGCAGTCCACGCAAGGAAGACATCTGCTACGCCACTCAGAATCGTCAGGATGCCGTGAAGCGTCTGGTGCAACGCTGCGATCTGATTCTGGTGGTCGGTTCACCCAGCAGCTCGAACTCCAATCGCCTGCGTGAGATCGCCGAGAAAGCCGGCATTCCCGGATACCTGATTGATGGCCCGGAAGATTTACGTCAAGAGTGGTTTGCGGGCAAGCAGAACATTGGCCTGACTGCGGGTGCTTCTGCACCCGAGGTGCTGGTGCAGCGCGTAGTGGCGAAAATCCGCGAATGGGGCGGTCAGGTGCCCGTGGAGGCCGAGGGGCAGGTCGAACACGTGATGTTCAGTCTGCCACGCGAGTTGCGTCCTGCTTCGTGACAGGTGAAGCGCCGGGTGCCTGTTTTTCAGCAGGCGTAACGCGCAGTACATAGCTGGCCGTACCCGAGCGGGGTTCTGACCAGCTGACAATGATCACGTACTGGGCGGGCAACAAAGTGCGATCCAGCGACACGCGTGCACTACCATCGGTCAGTTCCTGTTCCACCTTGTCCTGCCAGCAGGCCACCCGATTCTCGGCAGTGCTTGCGGTAGTGGCTGTGTCGCAGCTGATGCCCAGTACGGTTTCGTAGTTGTGTTTTGAATCGCTGTCGTCGCTGATCTGCTTTGCCAGTTCCCGGGCAAGCTCGACGGCGCGTTCGTGTAGCCGCCCACCGCGCGCGATGTTTTCCTGACGCGTATACAGCGTGGCGACGCCAATGATGCAGCTGGCCAGAATCAGTATGGCGAGCACGGCTTCAATCAGCGTCAGTCCGGCATGGTTGCGGAGCTTGATAAACATTTCTGCAAAGCTTACACGCATCGCGCCCGGCGTGAACACACTCTCAGATCGGACATGCGATTGGACGATTACTGGCATCGCGGGTTGAGTGCCGTGGCCGACCGGTATGACTGATGATGATCGAGCGTGCCGCTTCACTGCCACGATCATCACAGAAGGTAATGGTGCCATTCACCGCACCCTGCGCGATGGGGCGAAAGGTGAAGTTGTTGCGATTGCTGCGAATCAGGATGTTCGGGTTGGCGCTGTATATGTGCAACACAGGCTCATTGTTATCGCGCTGCGCGGGTTCGTCACGATCCAGGTTGTGGAATACCAGCCAGCCACCTGACCAGTTATCGGCGCCGGGCGCACAGTGCTGACCGTCACTGCTCTTGCACAGCACCACCACGCCATTACGTTTGATGGCTTCATTGCGCGCTAGAAAGATGGCGTGCCAGTAGTCGTTAACGGCGCTGCGTCGCACCGAGTTGCGCTGCATTTCTGCAAATGACGGTACAGCCGCGCCGAGCAGGATGGCTGCAATCGCCAACGTAATCAGCAGTTCGATCAGGGTTACGCCACGTTGAGGGTTCCGGGTAATCATGCTGCACTCCTTGGCCTGTGAATCGGGGTGCATGCAGGTTAGTGCCGGGTGGGCGGCAATGGTCGCGGCATTTCTGGGCAGATCAACCCAGAAATGGCTTCGCGCCGACCAGGAAGCAGCCTCAGAACCAGTTGTAGTTGAAGCTGATGCTGATGCGCTCGGTTTTCACCGGGTTGGACGCGACTTCGTGACGCAGCCAGCTTTCAAACAGCACCAGCTTGCCGGCTTCGGCAGGCACCAGGAACCAGGGGCGGTGCTCGGGTTTGCAATCCTGACGGCGTGGCGGCGCAGCCATGAAGCGATCCAGCCGTGGATCCTCGAACTTGATGGCCGAACAGCCCTTCGGCGTTTGCACGTAGTAAGTGCCGCTGATGGTGGACAGCGGATGCAGGTGCAGGCCATGCACCACATGCTGCGGCATGATATTCACCCAGCAATCAGTCATGCTCAGTGCACGGCCTTCCAGATCCAGTTGCAGCTTGTTGGCAAAGCTGCGTACCTGCCGGTTGAGCTTGCGTTCCAGCGCCGCGAAGGTCGGCGACATCTGATGCATGCGATTGGCCGAGCTGTAGGAGGTATAGCCGCCGGGATAGTTTTTTACCGACCAGCGCTGCCCGGAAATATCGTCGCAAGCCAGCTGCTGACACTCGCGCAGCAATTGCTGGTTGAAGGCGCGCCAGCCGCCGGAGTTCAGCTGGGCGGTATGGATCAGGGTAGGGAACAGCGCTTGAGTTGGCATCTGGCAAGCCTAATGTCTTGCCCCGATACTGGGAAGTCCGAGAACACCTCGCAACAGGCTTTTCCCCTGCCCACTGAATCCGTATACTGCGCGCCCCTTGGAAAGTCGCCGACTTAGCTCAGCTGGTAGAGCATCTCATTCGTAATGAGGGGGTCGGGGGTTCGAATCCCTCAGTCGGCACCATCCTTTGCGCACGCATGCGATAATCGCTGCCCTTTTGACCCTCCGGTTAGCTGCGCTCCATGTCCTTTGTCCATCTGCATCTGCACACGGAATATTCGCTGGTTGACAGCGTCATTCGCATTCAGAGTGAGAGTGATGATGCCGGTCAGGTAAAAGTGACCGGCGTGATGGATGCCGTGGCGCGGATGGGCATGCCGGCTGTGGCGCTCACCGATCAGAACAACCTGTTCGCGATGGTCAAGTTCTACAAGGCCGCACAGGCAGCAGGCGTCAAACCCATTGTGGGCGTTGACCTGCTGATTCATGAGCCCGGCGATAAGGTTGAGCCTTCGCGGCTGGTGCTGCTGTGCCAGAACGAGGCCGGCTACAAGAACATGACGCGGCTGGTCAGCCGCAGCTACCTGGAAGGTCAGCAGCGCGGTATTCCACTGGTACAGCGTGACTGGCTGAGTCGCGATACGTTGGGAGGCGTGATTGCACTCGCCGGTCCGGACAGCGATCTGGGACGTTTGCTGCGCAATGAGCGCAAGCCGGAAAGTAATCAGGCGCTGGATTACTGGCTCGATCTGTTCGATGACCGCCTGTATCTGGAACTGCTGCGCACCGGTCGCGCGGGTGAAGAGCGGCATCTTGCTGCGGCGGTGGAGCTGGCCATGCAGCGGGGTGTGCCCGTGGTGGCCAGCAACGATGTGCGTTTCATTGCTCCCGAAGAGTTTGAAGCTCACGAAGCGCGAGTATGCATTCATGATGGCGCGCAACTGGGTGACCCCAATCGCGTGCGTCGCTACAGCGAACAGCAGTATCTGAAATCACCCGAGCAGATGGCCGAGCTGTTTGCCGATCTGCCTGAAGCCCTGCAGAACACGGTGGAGCTGGCCAAACGCTGCAATCTGGAAGTGAAGCTGGGCAAGTCGGTATTGCCTGCGTATCCGGTGCCAGCCGGCATGAGCACCGAAGAGTTTCTGGTACTGGAAGCCAAACAGGGTTTGGAAAAACGTCTGGCGTATCTGGCGGCCAATGAAAAGAACCTGATCCGCAAGATTCCACATGACGAGTATCGCCAGCGTTTGCAGATTGAATTGGATGTGATCTGCAAGATGGGTTTTGCGGGTTACTTCCTGATCGTGGCCGACTTCATTCAGTGGTCGAAAGATAACGATATTCCAGTGGGGCCGGGGCGTGGTTCAGGTGCTGGTTCGCTGGTGGCCTATGCCATCAAGATCACTGATATTGATCCCTTGCAATACGACCTGCTGTTCGAGCGTTTCCTGAATCCGGAACGCGTTTCCATGCCCGACTTCGATATCGATTTCTGCATGGATGGCCGCGATCGGGTGATTGATTACGTGGCGCAAAAATATGGTCGCGATCGCGTCTCGCAGATCATTACCTATGGTTCGATGGCCGCCAAGGCGGTGGTGCGTGATGTGGCGCGTGTCATGGGGCAGAGCTATGGCTTTGCGGATTCCATCGCCAAACTGATTCCGTTTGAACTGGGCATCACGCTCAAGGACGCTATTGCCAAGGAAGAAGAACTGCGTCGACGTTACCAGAACGAAGAAGATACCAGGGCGGTGCTGGATCTCGCGCTGTCGCTGGAAGGTCTGGTGCGTAATGCCGGCATGCATGCGGGTGGTGTGGTTATCGCGCCGACGCTGCTCACTGATTTTGCGCCCTTGTACTGTGATGAAGGTGGCGCTGGCGTAGTGACCCAGTTCGACAAGGATGACGTGGAAGCAGCAGGTCTGGTGAAGTTCGACTTTCTCGGGCTGCGCACGCTGACCATCATTGACTGGGCGGTGAAGAACATCAACGCGCAGCGCAGCAAGAATGGCGAGCTGCCGCTGGATATGGCGGCTTTGCCGCTGAATGATCGCGCCACCTATCAGTTGATGCAGCGGGGCGATACTACTGCGGTATTCCAGCTGGAATCGCGCGGCATGAAGGACTTGAATCGTCGCCTGCAACCCGACTGCTTCGAGGACGTGGTGGCCCTGGTGGCCTTGTTCCGCCCAGGCCCGCTGGAAGCCGGCATGGTGGACGACTTCATCGCCCGCAAGAAAGCTGATGCCAATACGCCCATTGACTACCTGCATCCAGATTTGAAGCCGGTGCTGGCGCCGACGTACGGCGTGATCGTGTACCAGGAACAGGTGATGCAGATCGCGCAGGTGTTGGCCGGTTACACGCTGGGTGGCGCTGACATGTTGCGTCGCGCCATGGGCAAGAAAAATGCGGAGGAAATGGCCAAGCAGCGCAGCATCTTTGTGGAAGGTGCGACTGCGCGCGGCGTCAACCCCGATCAATCCGGGTTCATTTTCGACTTGATGGAAAAATTTGCCGGCTACGGTTTCAACAAGTCGCACTCGGCCGCCTATGCGTTACTGTCCTATCAGACCGCCTGGCTGAAGGTGCATCACACCGAAGCCTTCATGGCCGCCGTGTTGTCATCAGACATGGACAAGACCGACAAGGTGGTCGCGCTGATTGAAGAAACCCGCCGCATCGGTCTGACTGTCGAATCGCCAGATGTGAACTTCTCGTCTTACATGTTCACCGTGTCCGGCAAGCGCACCATCCGTTATGGATTGGGCGCCATCAAGGGGGTGGGGCAGGGCGTAGTGGATGCACTGGTGGCTGATCGCGAGGCGCATGGCCCCTTCAAATCGTTGGCGGATCTTTGTCAGCGCAGCGATGCTAATCGCCTCAGCAAGCGCGTGCTGGAAGCCCTGATTCGCGCCGGCGCACTCGACAGCTTCGGCGCCAATCGCGCCACCCTGATGCACAACCTGCCAAACGCCATGCAGATGGCGGATCAGGCCTCGAAGGCCAAAGCAGTGGGCCAGAATGACTTGTTTGGCCTGTCCGCTACACCTGCGGTCGAAGATGCGGCGCCCGTCGCCTTGCAGGAAGTGCCTGAATGGCCCGAGCGGGTGCGCCTGGATGGCGAACGCGAAACCCTCGGTCTGTACCTGAGTGGTCATCCCTTTGATGAATATCGTGATGAGCTGCGATCACTGATCAGCGGCCCGATTGATGATCTGACCGGCGACAAACCCGTAGTGCTACAAGGCGAAGGTTTCCGCTTTCAGGGCAAGCCGGTGACGGTGGCCGGTATGGTCGATGAAGTTGGCAAGCGCGGTAATCGCGTTATTCTCAAAATTGATGATCGCAGCGCACGCCTCGAAGCCACGTTGTTTGAAGAAGCATTTGCGCAGTACAGGAACATCCTCACCAAGGGCGCCATCGTGTTGCTGGAAGGCAAGATTCGCTATGACGATTTTATCGATGGCTGGCGGCTGACCGTCAACAAGGTGCAGGACGTTGCAACAATCCGTCAGCAGAATGCGCGCCGCTTGCTGATTCGCTGGCCGGAAGCCAATGGCACCCGCCGCGATGTAGTGCGACAACTGGAACAGATACTGAAACCTCACCGTGACGGGGCATGCAGCATCGCGGTTCACTACCGCAATCCATCAGCGCGTGCGGTCGTCAGTTTTTCCGACGACTGGAAGATCCGGCCCAGTAACGAATTGCTGGAGAACCTGAGAAAGTTGTGTGGTCCAGATGGCGTGCATATCAGCTACGGCCGTTCTTGAGTTTGATTTTACTTTTCAGATTCCGGGCTACAGCTGATGAGCAAGCAGGCCAGACAAAGAACAGCGTTGAACTGGGTGTGAGTGAAACGAGTGGTTGAAATTATTTTGATGTGATCAGAAAAAAGAAAGGCCGACGGTTTAGGTCGGCCTACACGTGGCAACAAAGACATGAGTCGTGCTGATGTGATTGCATCAACGTGGGACTAACCTGACACAGCCTCATCTCCACCAAGTCTGATCGCAAATCCCTGAAATCGCGCGGTATGGCAGGGGATTGGCGGTCATCATCCCCGACTTGGTGGGCTGTTTGCAAGCAAGATTTGGCTTTTATGGAAGTCAATATAGTCTTTTAAAAACAATTAATTACAAGGTTTTTACGACAAACGTGCCACTACAGAATTTCCGGCCTCGGTGGTGCTGGCCACTGGCCCTCCGGCGGCAATATCCGCAGTCCGGACGCCGTCAGAAATGGCCGAAGCTACTGCCGATTCAACAGCTTGCGCCTCGGTTTCCAGCCCCAGCGAGTGACGTAAAAGCATGGCTACAGAAAGAATGGTGGCGTAAGGGTTTGCCTTACCCTGACCGGCAATGTCCGGGGCCGAGCCGTGGATGGGTTCGTACAGGCCGAGCTTTCCGGCCCCCAGGGAGGCCCCTAATGAAGCAGATGGCAGCAGCCCCAGGGACCCAGCCAGCATCGAGGCCTCGTCGGTCAGGATGTCGCCAAACATGTTTTCGGTGACCAGCACGTCAAAACTGGTCGGACGGCGGATCAGATGCATGGCGGCGGAATCCACCAGCATGTGTTCAAGCTGCACATCGGGAAACTCGGTCTGCATGACCCGAGTAACGACACTTCGCCACAGGCGGGAAGTTTCCAGCACGTTGGCCTTGTCCACGGAGATGAGCTGCTTGCGACGTTGGCGCGCCAGGTGGCCAGCGGTGCGAGTGACGCGCTCGATTTCTTCCACGGTGTAGGTGCACAGATCGCTGGCGGAGGTGGCGGTACGGGTCTTCTCACCGAAGTAGATGCCGCCGGTGAGTTCACGCACCACCATGATGTCGGTACCTTTGAGCACCTCCGGCTTGATGGTCGAAGCGTCAATCAGATCAGGATGCAGCGTGACGGGGCGCAGGTTGGCAAACAGCCCCAGCGCTTTGCGAATTGCCAGCAAGCCCTGTTCAGGACGAACCTTCGCGCCGGGATCAGACCACTTGGGTCCACCGACCGCACCCAGCAACACCGCATCAGCCTGTTTGCACGCAGCTTCAGTCACTTGCGGAAGTGCCGTGCCGGTCGCATCAATGGCAGCGCCACCAATCAAATGCTCTTCAGTTTCAAACTGATGGCCAAACTTCTTCGCGATGGCTTGCAATACCCGCACGCCTTCACGGGTGACTTCAGGGCCGATGCCGTCGCCGGGGAGAATTACGATTTTTGCTTTCATGTGTATGTGTTGAATGGAAAGTTAAACGGGGTCGGTATTTGCCTGTGCGCACCTGTAATGGTCACACAGAGGGTTGTATGAACTGGCTCAGTGTAAGTGCAGAGACGTAAAGCCCGACACCAAATATGGTATGAGTCATCAGGCTTTTAAGTCTGGCTTGAGTTGGATTTGGCGTTTTGGCCGCCGCAATACCCAGTCCAAAGGAAGGCTGCATGACAAGAAACGGGAACAGCACTGTACCTACGCCGACCAGCAAAGCGGGTACCAATGACGGATGTTCAATCCACCTGCCTGATGTGGAAAAAACCAGCAGCAGCGCAAATGCAACACCGATCAGGTAATGAGCAATCCAGCCGAGTGTGCACTCGGCCGACTTTCTGGACGCAGCGACAATGCTGGAGTGTTTGAAAGTGCCAGCAGGCATATGGCGAAGCCAACGTCCCACCAGGCAAAAGCTGAGCGACGAGACACCAAAAGCGCGTCGCAGGAACAGTGACCAGATATCCATAACCAGGGTCGCGCCCAGCCCGACAAGAATTCCGGAAACAATGTCAACGATTTGAATACTCACAAATAACTCCTCTCCAGGTCCTGGCAGGGAGGTGAATTCAAACTCGCGCTTCGTATTGTTGAATCTTGTCCATCTGGTTCTGCAGATAGCCCAGTTCATCCACGCCATTCAACAGGCAGTAGCGTGCAAAGCCTTCAATGGCGAAAGTCACCTGTTTTCCATTGGGCAAAGTCAGCGTGTTGGCTTCCAGATTGATCTCCACCTGGGCGCCGGGATTGGCCATCAGCCAGGCGTGATTGTCTTTATCAATTACCACTGGCAAGAAACCATTCTTCAAACTGTTGCTGCGAAAAATGTCGGCGATCTCGGTGCTGATCACGGCGCGGAAGCCGAGGTCCAGCAACGCCCACGGAGCATGCTCACGCGACGAACCGCAGCCGAAATTGTTGCCAGCTACCAGCACCTGACAGCCTTTGGCACTCGGCTGGTTCAGGATGAAGTCTGACTTCGGGCTGCCGTCGGCGTTGTATCGCCAGTTGGAGAAGGCATGCTGGCCCAGACCTTCTTTGGTGGTGGTGGTGAGGAAACGCGCCGGGATGATCTGGTCCGTATCAATATCTGAATACGGCAACACCACGGTCTTCGAGGCAATGATGCGGATGGGTTCCATAAGACTTCTCTATATGTATGTGCCGAGAGTATTTAGCAGCGCTCAGATCAGCTCGCGCGGATCGGTGACACAGCCGCGAATCGCCGCTGCCGCTGCGGTCGCGGGACTGGCCAGCAGAGTGCGTGAGCCAGCGCCCTGACGACCTTCGAAATTGCGATTGCTGGTGCTCACCGCATATTGGCCGCTGGCCACCGTGTCGCCGTTCATGCCGATGCACATCGAGCAACCTGATTCACGCCATTCGGCGCCCGCGTCGCGGAAGATCTGATCCAGCCCCAACTTTTCGGCTTCGCGTTTGATTTGTTGTGAACCGGGCACAACCAGTGCACGTACGCCAGCAGCGACATGCTTGCCCTTCATCACTTTGGCGGCGAGTTCCAGGTCGGAGAGGCGGGCATTGGTGCAGCTGCCGATAAACACCACTTGAATAGGCTTGCCGAGCAATTGTTCGTTGGGTTTCAGGCCCATATAGGCCAGCGACTTCATGAACACCGGGTCATTAACCTGATTTGGCACATTGCCATTGATCGGCATCACCATGCCGGGATGCGTGCCATAGGTAATCATCGGTGTGAGTTCACTGCCGTTGATAAACACTTCACGATCAAACTTGGCCCCGGTATCGCTGCGCAAGTTGCGCCATTCGGCGACGGCTTTGTCCCAGTCCGCGCCTTGCGGTGCTTTGGGGCGGCCTTTCAGATAAGCAAAAGTGGTTTCATCCGGCGCAATCATGCCGGCGCGCGCACCGGCTTCGATGGACATGTTGCACACCGTCATGCGGCCATCCATCGACAGCGCTTCGATCGCCGAGCCGCGATACTCCAGAACGTAACCGGTACCGCCGGATACGCCAATTTTGCCGATAATGGCCAAGATCAAATCCTTGGCGGTCACGCCTTCGGGCAGCTTGCCATCGACATTGATGGCCATGGTTTTTGGGCGACGTTGCAACAGACATTGCGTGGCCAGCACATGACCGACTTCGGTAGTGCCAATGCCGAAGGCCAGCGCACCGAACGCGCCATGAGTCGCTGTATGACTATCACCACAAACAATCGTCTTGCCGGGCTGAGTGGCGCCCAGTTCCGGCCCGACCACGTGCACGATGCCGCGCTGTGCCGAACTCAAGTTGAGCAGTTCGATGCCGAACTCGGTGCAGTTTTTTTCCAGCTGCACAATCTGCTGCGCGGCGGATTTCACCTTGATGGGCACGCGACCGGCGATTTCTTCCGGATCAGTGGGCGTGGAGTGATCCATGGTCGCCAGCGTGCGGTCGGTGCGACGCACGTTCAGACCTTGATCGCGCAACATCGAGAACGCCTGTGGCGAAGTCACCTCGTGCACAAGGTGCAGATCGATATACAGCACAGCCGGGGTATCAACCGTTTCAGGGACGACCTGGTGTCGTTCCCAGACTTTTTCAAAGAGGGTTTTGGGTGTTGGCTGGCTCATAGGATCCTGGCTGGCGCATGTTCGGAAACAGGCGCGCATCATGCCTGCTTCAGTCTCAGGAATGAATTGCTCAATAAAGAACAGGCCATCGTCACTGACGATGGGTACCGAGTGAGTAAAGGATGATCAAGGCTACATCGTTTGCTGGAAGCGGGTTGGCAGTGGCGGTGGCGGCCAGCGGCCCAGTTTTGAATTCCAGTAGGCCCACGAACGCGGGTCGATGATGCCGGGTGGTGCGTGCTGCAATGCTTCAAGAAAGTCTGCTTCGGACACAAAGCCACGCAGTATCCGCATATCCTCATGGGTGGCGCGCGCCATCGCGTAGGCCATGAATCGGATGGGATCGACGAGGGCGTCTGCCGGCGACTGGAACCAGATCAGGCGTCGTGCGATCGTTTCGGTCTGCGGATTGAGCGGGATGGGCTTCATTGCTGCGATTCTTAAGCGCTACGTTGGCTGGAAATGACCGGCAGGTTGTCCAGATCCACGGAACGTGCCGCAACAGCGAGTCGCTCTTTGATTTCCGGTGGCAGTCGGGCAACGTCGCCATCTTCAAAATACGATAGCGCTTTCAGCGTGATCTGTGGATTGAATGTTGTGCCATACAGCGCACCAGCAGCCGCAAGGGCCGTTGGCAAATCGATGCCGCCTGAACTGATCAACGCGTCGATGTCGAGATAGTCCTTTGCTTCGGCACGCACCTGGATAACGGCTGCTTTGGTCGCGGCAATATCCAGCAATGATGCAATATGTAGTCCATTGTCGTTGGCACGCTCTGCACCGGCAAGTGCAAACAGCTTGGGCAGTCCGAAGAACGACACGCTGACTGGATGGTCGCGATTAACCAGCACGCTAAGCGTATTGTGCTGCTGCTGGATAGTTTCAGCGTCGGCCAGAAAAGGAATCCCGGTCCTGAGCTCCTGGTGTGAAATATCCCGGAAAGCGAACAAGTCGAAATCCACTGATTGACGGTGGCCCAGCCTTAATGCCAGCGCAGTGCCGCCATACAGCACAAAGAAGGCGGGGACGCACCCAAGCTCATTCCACAGCCGTCGCTGTGAGGGCGGCAGAATATCGAGATGAAGGTTCAGAGGAGTTTCCGGCATGGCCGCATCGCTTCCGGACAGTGATGGTTTGAGTCAGTGTTATTCATTTCCATGCTACTGCATCTGCACTACCGGTATAAACAAGAAAGGGCGACCGTGGTCGCCCTTGAATCAGCGTTCGCGCGCAATCAATCAGGCCGATGTCACGCTCGGCTTGTAGTTCTCGCAGCTTTCCAGCCAGCCCCACTTGTCGGCGGTCTTGCCGTTGAACAGGCCGAAGAAGGCGGACTGAATGGCTTCCGTGACCGGACCACGCTTGCCGACGCCGACCTGGATGTGATCCACCGAGCGCACTGGCGTGACTTCCGCTGCCGTGCCGGTGAAGAACATTTCGTCGGCGATGTACAGGAATTCACGCGGAATGGCCTGTTCGCGCACTTCAAAGCCATGCGCCCGCGCCAAGGTGATGACCGTATCGCGGGTGATGCCTTGCAGCACGGAGTTGGCGATGCCTGGCGTGTAGATAATGCCATCGCGAATCACGAACAGGTTTTCGCCCGCGCCTTCGCTGACCGTGCCATCCACGCCAAGGCCAATGCCTTCAGCAAAGCCCATGCGTTTGGCTTCCATGCTGATCAACTGGCTGGACAGGTAATTGCCGGCGGCTTTGCCCAGCGACGGAATGGTGTTGGGTGCCAGACGCTGCCAGGAAGACACGCAGACATCGATGCCTTTTTCCATGCCTTCTGCGCCGAGATACGCGCCCCATTCAAAACCGGCCACGACGGTATCGATGGGCGGTGAAATCTTCGGCGCCACACCAATCTCGCCATAGCCACGGAACGCAAAGGGCCGCAGGTACGCACCCTTGGTCAGGCCATTGGCCATGACGATTTCCTTGCAGGCGTTGTTGATGTCATCGAAGGAGTAGGGGATATCCATGCGATAGATGCGCGCTGAATCGAACAGACGACGAGTGTGTTCTTTCAGACGGAAAATAATCGGCCCCCGGGGTGTGGCGTAGGCGCGCACGCCTTCAAATACGGTGGAGCCGTAGTGCAGGGCATGCGTCAGCACATGGGTGGTGGCCTTTTCCCATGGCACCAGTTTGCCGTTTTGCCAGATGTAATTTGCTTGAGTGATAGGCATGGCGACTCCGAATTCTGTACTTTAGCTAAATCAATGACTTGAGAATGTTACTTGCAGCCATGTTTAGATGGCTGAGACGTCAGCGGGGGTGATGCCGGAGCGATCCACGCTACGACGTTCGGCACTGCTGCGCGTGGTCTCGATGCGGTTGACCACTTCAAGAAAGGCCAGCGCGGCGGCTTCGATGATGTTGGTGCTAAGTCCCACGCCACGATAACTTCGACCGGCGTGATCTACGGTGATCAGGGCTTCGCCCTGGGCATCTTCGCCGAGGGATACGCTGCGCACTTCAAACTTGCACAGCGCGACCTGTAGCTGCGTAACTTGTTCGATCGCTTTGATGATGGCATCCACCGGGCCCGCAGCGTTGACGGATTGCGCCACAGTGCGACCATCAACATGCTTGAGCTTGATGTCGGCGCGGGCTTGACCGGGCGAGGTGCTGACTTGCACCTCCACCAGCTGCCAAGGGCCGGGCACATCGGTCTCCGATTGCATGACCAGAGCCTCGATGTCGCCATCGAAGAGTTCCTTCTTCTTGTCGGCCAGCGTCTTGAACTTCTCGAACAGCTGATTGATTTCTCATCCGAGGGTTCAAAGCCCAGTTCCTTCACGCGTTCGCGGAAGGCATGACGGCCACTGTGCTTGCCCAGTACCAGATTCGTGCGCGACAGGCCCACGTCCTGTGGGCGCATGATTTCGTAAGTCGAGCTGTTGCGCAGCATGCCGTGCTGATGGATGCCGGATTCATGGGCAAAGGCGTTTTCACCGACAATGGCCTTGTTACGCGGAATCGCCATGCCAGTGATGGAGGACACCAGGCGGCTGGTGGGATACAACTTGGTGGTGTGGATGCCGGTATGAACCTTGAATTGATTCTCACGAGTCTTGATCGCCATCACCACTTCTTCCAGCGAGCAGTTGCCAGCGCGTTCGCCAATGCCGTTGATGGTGCACTCGATCTGACGTGCGCCAGCGCGCACCGCGGCCAGACTGTTGGCTACTGCCATGCCCAAGTCGTCATGACAGTGCACAGACAGAATGGCCTTGTCGATGTTGGGTACATGCGTCTTGAGGTATCTGAATACCTCATAGAATTCTTCCGGCACGGTGTAACCCACGGTGTCCGGCACATTGATGGTGGTCGCGCCGGCTTCAATTGCGGCAGCCACCACTTCCGCCAGAAATTCCGGCTCGGTGCGCGAAGCATCTTCGGGCGAGAACTCAATGTCTTCGCACAGATCGCGGGCGATCTTCACGCCTTCGACTGCGGTGCGGATGATTTCGTCCTTCGCCATGTTCAACTTGAACTGGCGATGGATGGCGCTGGTGGCCAGGAATACATGCAGACGAGGTTTGGCGGCGTCTTTCAGCGCGCTCCAGGCCTTGTTGATGTCGTCGCGATGACAACGCGCCAGACCCGCAATGCGCGGACCGTGTGTTTCGCGGGCAATGGCATTCACCGATTCCCAGTCGCCCCGCGAGGCGGCCGGGAAACCGGCTTCGATAATGTCCACCCCCAGCTCGGCCAGCGCTCTGGCGACCCGCAGCTTTTCCGGCTGCGTCATGCTGCAGCCCGGCGATTGCTCGCCATCACGCAGCGTGGTGTCGAAGATCAGAACTTATATCGGGCGGTTTGGGTCGAGGGTGGTCATACTCACTCAGTCTTTCGTAGGGGTCGCTCGTGAGCGACCCTCCGTGTTGCGATTCTGAAAGGGCGGTTCTCGAACCGCCCTGCAGGGGCTTACGCTTCCAGCCAGGGCATGCGGGCGCGCAGCTTGGCGCCCACCTTTTCGATCGGATGAGCCAGGTCCTTTTTCATCAGGGCCTTGTACTTCTTCTGACCGCGCTTGTTTTCAGCAATCCACTGACGGGCGAATTTGCCGGTCTGAACTTCCTTCAGCACCTTCTTCATTTCGCGCTTCACTGCCGGGGTGACGATACGTGGGCCGCGGGTCAGGTCGCCGTACTTGCAGGTTTCGCTGACGTACTTGTGCATCTTGGCCAGGCCGCCTTCGTGCAGCAGGTCAACGATCAGCTTCAGTTCATGCATCACTTCGTAGTAGGCGATTTCAGGCTGATAGCCGGCTTCCACCAGTACTTCAAAGCCCTTGGTCACCAGCTCGGTGGTGCCGCCGCACAGCACTGACTGTTCGCCGAACAGGTCGGTTTCGGTTTCTTCAGTGAAGGTAGTCTTGATGACGCCGCCACGGGTGCCGCCGATGCCATCGGCATAGGTCAGCGCGTTGTCGAACGCGCCCTTGGTGGCGTTCTGGTGAACGGCGATCAGGCAGGGGACGCCACGGCCCTGTTCGTACTGGCGACGCACCAGGTGGCCGGGGCCCTTCGGTGCAATCAGCACCACGTCCATATCCTTGCGTGGCTTGATCAGCTTGTACTGAATGTTGAAGCCGTGCGCGAACAGGATGGTGGCGCCCAGCGACACGTTATCCACCACCAGCTTGTACAGGTCTTTCTGGGCCAGATCCGGCACCAGGAAAGCGATCAGCTTGGCGCCCTTCACGGCCTCGGCCGGTTCAGCCACGACGAGGCCGTCTTTCTTGGCCTTGGCCCAGCTTTCGCCGCCTTTACGCAAGCCAACCACGACGTCATAGCCGCTGTCCTTGAGGTTCAGCGCATGGGCGCGGCCCTGGCTGCCGTAACCGAGACGGCGATACGTGCGCCCGCCAGCGCTTTCTTCTTGACGTCTTCTGAGAGTAGATCTGCATTGTGATGGCTCCTGAAGGAAAACCTTGAACGAACAGTTAAAAATTACCAACCAAAATTAAATTAATCAAAATCACGAAATTCAGTACCGCAAAAACGACAAACCCCGCTGCGGCCGGGCGGGGTTTACTGTCTGAGTGTCTTGTGCTGCTTCAGTTCAGTTACCCGCTGTCACCGGTAGTACGGTGACAACCCGGACTACAGAGGCGACCGATGCTCTGACATCGGCAAGTTTTGCGGTGAAAAAATTCAAGAAAACAGCCTGTGAAAAAAACGATGCAATGGCATCACATAAGCGACTGATTTGTCAATGGCCACAACACGAAAAGCACCTGATTTTCTGGTCAGAGTTGCAGGGCGGCCTGTTAAGCTGGGCCTGCAAAAAATTCAACTCGATTGGCAACAGTGACGGCCAATGCCAATTTTTTACACACCCATTTTCAGGTGACCCCGCATGCTGGTTCGCAGTGCTGATCTGATCGCCATTCCCCTGACCATACCACTGACAATTGTTGCTGAAGAGCAGCTTGATCTACATCTGGCAGCGCAGCCACAGCGCAACCAGCTGTGGGCGCGCACCCAGGCGTTTCGCGCTGAGCGTGGCAGGGTGCTGCTCATTCCTGACGAACACGGCGTTCTGAATATGGCATGGGTGGGCGCTGGCAAATTGGCCGAGGGGTTAAATCTATGGCTGACGGCCGGGCTGCCCGACAAGCTGCCCGAGGGGATTTACCAGCTACCCGCAGCGCTGTCGCCGGAGCAGGCATTTCAGTTTGCGCTGGGCTGGGAGTACGGCCTGTACCGATTCGACCGCTACAAGAAAATCGAGCGCAAGAACCCGGTACTGGTGGTGGGCGACGCAGTTGATATCGCTGCCGTGCAACAGCAGGTTGCGGCCTGCACACTGGCGCGTGATCTGATCAACACGCCCGCCAGTGACCTGACCCCTCAAGTGCTGGCGCAAACCGCCGTGGATATTGCCCAAACACATGGCGCGACCATTCGCCGTTACGTGGGCGATGAATTGCTGACCCATAACTTTCCCGCCGTGCATGCCGTAGGTCGTGCCGCCACCGTGCCGCCCGAGCTGGTGGATTTCGAATGGGGCGATGCCAGCCATCCCCGCGTCACGCTGGTGGGCAAGGGTGTGTGTTTCGACAGTGGTGGTCTCGACATCAAACCACCTTCCGGCATGTTGCTGATGAAAAAAGACATGGGCGGCGCGGCCTGCACACTGGCGCTGGCGCAGCTGGTCATGCAGGCCAAGTTGCCGGTGCGTTTGCGTGTGATCATTCCGGCCGTGGAGAACGCCATAGCCGGCAATGCCTTCCGTCCCGGCGATGTGCTCAGCACCCGCGCCGGATTGAGCGTGGAAGTTGGCAACACCGATGCCGAGGGCAGATTGATCCTGTGCGATGCCTTGACGCTGGGCGATGCCGATGCCCCGGAGTTGCTGATCGACATGGCCACGCTGACCGGCGCGGCGCGCGTGGCGCTGGGACCGGAGTTGCCAGCGCTGTTTACCAAGGATGCACAGCTCGCCAGTGAATTGATGGCGGTGGGATGAAAGAGAGCGATCCAGTCTGGCATCTGCCATTGTGGTCGGGTTATGACGATGAACTGTCATCCAAGATTGCCGATTTGAACAATGTCTCCAGCAGCGGCTTGAGCGGCGCCATCATTGCCGGGCTGTATCTGCAACGCTTCGTCAGCAAGGCGAAGCAATGGGTGCATCTGGATCTGTATGCATGGAATAGCAAGGATCGTCCGGGGCGGCCGGTGGGGGCGGAGGCGCAGTGTGTGCGGATGTTGTTTGGGTATTTGCGGG
>CAWBTE010000019.1:0-89954 GCA_963791615.1 uncultured Pseudomonadota bacterium
ATACTGAGCGATAAAGTACTAGGGTCTGTTAACAGTTAGGCGATCGCTGCGTTGGAGTCTCTGAAAGCGCCAGGTAAGGCGCGAGGAGTGAGGTTTGGTCATTCCAAATAAGCGACGAGTAACGCGGCATGGCGCTTTCAGAGGCCCAACCCGAAGGGACGGGGCCAAAAGGGCTCAGGACTTTGTTGCACCTCGCTGGAGTACGTTGAGTACACTGCGCTCGGTGCGTCGCGTCCTGAGCCCTTTTGACCGCCGTCGCAGCGATCGCCTAACTGTTAACAGACCCTAGCTTATCGCTCATGAATTGGAACTGGCAGAACCCCGACTGGCCGAATTTCCGCTTCCAGACGGGCAGGCTGCGTGAATGGTGCCTGCCGTCGATCTGTATGTATTTTGAACAGGGGCTTGTGGACACATGAATACCTGCGGATCGACGGCCCGGCACTCGTGACACTGGGCACTCGTGACACTGCGGCACTCGTGACACTGGCACTCGTGACACGCTACGGACGGTATCGAAGCGCTTCGACGAGCAGCGAGAAGGCAGGCGAAGACAATCGTCGGCTTGGGTAATAGAGATGATATCCATCGAAAGATGGACACCACTCCTCGAGCACGCGCACCAGTGCTCCCGCGGCAATAAAGGGTGCCGCTATGTCTTCAAGCATATAGGCAATGCCGAGTCCCTGAAGCGCAGAGTCCAGCCGTGGTCCCCCCGTGTTGAAGATCAGCGGTCCATCCACGCGCACCTTCAACTTTCGCCCGTCCCTCTCGAACTCCCACGGGAGCAGTCCGCCGTAGGTTGGCAGTCGAATGTTGATGCAACGATGTGCTGTCAGCTCCTCAGGGATGGATGGCCCCGGATGTTTCGCGAAATATGCAGGAGATCCGACCACGGCCATGCGCATAGAAGGACCGATGCGTACCGCGATCATGTCCTTGGCAACCTGTTCGCCAAGGCGGATACCCGCATCGAAGCCTTTCGCGACGATATCGATGAAGCCGTGGTCGATACTTAGTTCAACTTTGATGTCCGGATACTCCGACAGCAGTCTTGCGAGAGCCGGTTGAACCACCCTGTGGACCGCATGCTCACCCGCGGAGATCCGGATGGTGGCGGCGGGCTTCTCACGCATTTCACTGAGCGTCGCCAAGGCCTGCTGAATTTCCTCGAGGCGTGGCGCCACTTCTTCGAGGAACCGCTTGCCAGCGTCCGTCGGTGCGACACTCCGTGTAGTGCGGACCAGAAGACGTAGCCCCAGCCGGTCTTCGAGACTCCTGATGGTCTGACTGAGGGCAGAAGGCGAAACACCGAGTTTGGCTGCGGCTCTTGTGAAGCTGCGTTCGCTGGCGACGAGCGCGAAGGCAGCCAGATCATCGAAGACACGATTCATTTGGAAGCCTCACTTCATAGAGCATCCAAATTATGGCCGCTTATCAATGGAATTGGGAGGGATTATCCTTCAGGGCGGAGAGAGTGTTGGTCTGTGCCGGCACCTTGAACAAGCGGAGAGCCCCATGCTGAAGCTCACCCCGGGAACACGCCATCGAGGAGAGCCATGAGTAACGATGCAGACCTGTCGCCGACGAGGCGCACCTTGCTCAAGCAGGCAGCTGCTTTGACGACCATTGCTGCCTTACCCGAGCTGACGCAAGCCCAGGCGGCAGCGAATACCACACCGATTGTTACGCTGAACAATGGCGTGCATATGCCACTCGTGGGTTTCGGCGTCTTCCAGATTACGGATCCGAAGGAGTGTGAACGCTGCGTTGTCGACGCCATCGAGACCGGCTACCGGCTGATCGACACGGCCGCGTCATATATGAACGAGGAGGCGGTCGGTCGTGGTCTGCGTAGCAGTGGCGTGCCGCGCCAGCAATTGTTCGTCACGACGAAGCTGTGGGTCTCGGAGACAGGCTTCGATGCCACACAGAAGGCGATCGACAAATCGTTGCGCCGCCTACAACTCGAGTATCTGGATCTGTATCTGATCCATCAGCCCTATGGGGATGTGCACGGCTCGTGGCGCGCCATGGAACAGGCCTATAAGGCAGGCAAACTTCGCGCGATCGGCCTGAGCAACTTCGAGCCAGACCGGTTGATGGACATCAAGGTCTTCAATCAGGTCGCCCCGGCTGTGAACCAGATTGAAGTCAATCCTTTCCAGCAACAGGAAGAGAGTGCGAAGTTCATGCGTGAGAATGCCGTGCAGGCCGAGGCTTGGGCGCCCTTCGCAGAAGGGAGGAACAACCTATTTCAGAACGAGGTCCTGCTCGACATCGGGCGCAAGCACGGGAAATCCGCGGCGCAGGTCGTGCTTCGCTGGCTCGTCCAGCGCGGCATCGTGTCGCTGGCCAAGTCGACGCGCAAGGAGCGGATGGCAGAGAACTTCAACGTGTTCGACTTTCAGCTGGATGATGCAGAGATGACGCGCGTTGCAACGCTGGACACGGGCAAGAGCATGTTCTTCTCGCACCGCGATCCAAACATGATCAAGATGCTGGCCGGCCGAAAGCTGGATCTGTGAGCTGCAGTGAGGGACAGCGGGACCAGGGCACCGGGTTAGGGGTTATTTATTTGATGATCCTGGCGATGACTTCTTTGAGTCCGCGTAGTACGCCGCATGTCTTGTCTTACTTTGCCATCGTGTGATCGGAGCCGGGCCGTCGGATCGTAGGTATTCGGGCAAGTGTTCGCCTCTCATATTTTGAGTGACTGCTATTGAGGCAAGCGACTAACTGCTCCGGGTCGAAACTCACGCGCGATGCTATTGGGAATCCGCTTTCAGTCCTGGCGCCAAGCTCGACAGGGTTTGCGGCGGTTGTTGCCACCGCATCGGCCAAAGATTAAGGGGTTTTCTGGCTTGGCATCGCTGGCGAGGTTTCGATGCCTGAATCAATTGCCATAAGGTGGTGGAAAATTCGCCAGTTGGTGGCTAATATGCAGCCATGTACCAAAGGCATCTGGAATCCCAGTTACGCGCAGCACTGGCCGATACACCGGTGGTGTTGCTGAATGGCGCCCGGCAAACGGGCAAAACCACGCTGGTCAAACAAATCGCGGCCGGACGCAAGACGGCCTATTTGACGCTTGACGACGCCGCGACACTGGCCGCCGCGACGGCCGACCCGGAGGCTCTGGTGCAGAGCCATGACGGCTTGCTGGTGATCGATGAGGTGCAAAAGGCGCCGCAGCTGCTGCCTGCCATCAAGAAAGCTGTCGATGTGAAGCGTAAAGCCGGGCGATTCCTGCTGACCGGATCGGCCAATGTGTTGTCCCTGCCCAAGGTGTCCGAATCATTGGCGGGACGCATGGAGGTGTTAACGTTGTGGCCGTTATCGCAAGGAGAGCTGCGTGGTCGTCGCGAGCGTTTTATTGACATAGTGTTTACCGACAAACCACTGCGCATCGGCAAACACGCGCCGCTCGATTTGGGGCGGTTGATTGTCGGTGGAGGTTATCCGGAAGCGGTGGCGCGCAAGGTTGCCGAGCGGCGCGCGAACTGGTTTGGTTCATATATCACCACCATCCTGCAACGCGACGTGCGTGACATTGCGCACATCGAAGGCCTGGTCGACATGCCGCGTTTGCTGTCGCTGCTGGCGGCGCGGTCTTCCGGTTTGATGAATATCTCTGAAGTGTCGCGCGCTTCGACGTTGTCGCATACGACGCTACGGCGTTATCTCGCCTTGCTGGAGCTGACGTATCTGTTGCGGCTGCTGCCGGCATGGTCCACAAATTTAAGTAAACGCCTGGTGAAATCACCCAAGGTACATCTGGTTGATTCCGGGCTGGCGGCGAATCTGGCTCTGCATGATCGCGGCGCCTTGTCACGCAACGATCCATTGTTTGGCGCGTTGCTGGAGAGCTTCGTGGTCGCAGAGTTATCCAAACAGGCGAGCTGGTCGCAGGTACGGCCGGCGCTTTATCACTTCAGGACCGCAGCAGGACGCGAGGTGGATGTGGTGCTTGAGGGTAGTGGCGGCAGAGTGGTGGGCATTGAGGTCAAGGCATCCGCCAGCGTGAGCCAAAGCGACTTCGCTGGCCTGCGCGCGCTCGCGGAAGAAGCGGGGAAAAAATTCGTTCGCGGCGTATTGCTATACGGCGGTGACACCGTGCTGCCCTTTGGCGAAGGGCTGGTTGCCGCGCCCGTCAGCGTGCTGTGGGAACTGGCGGGTTCGCAGTAGCGGCAATTGAGCATGCGTATGCGTTTTACAAATTTTCGCTGTACGTCGCTGCATGCCGTACACACTGTCGGCAGCGCTGATGCTGCAGGCACACCGTAGTCTGCGTTGCCTTCAGTCAAGGATGCGCCCAGATCAAACCGCACATCATCATCGGTGAAGGCGCAGGCATATACACGCAGTTGGCCGTCGCGTTTGAGCAGCATGCGGCTGTGCGCGCACATCAGGGTTGATGCATCGCTGGGTTCAAGCTGATCCCCACTACGTGGGTCTGTGCCCAGCTTGCCCAGTTCGGGCAACGCAAGAATAAGTGTGTTTTCTGGCAAGCGCGCCTTGCGCAGCAACAGGCGATAGGCTTCCTGTACTGCAGTGGTGTCTTCATTCGTATCTTTCTGCCGGGCAATCGAAATGGCAAAGCCCTGCTCATGCAATAACTGCAAGCCTTCGATGGCGCGCTGGAAATTACCCCAGCCGCGTGCGGTGTCGTGGCGTTGCTGATCGGGGTAATCGATGCTGATACGAAATGACAGCGGATGCACTTGCTGTTTCAGCAGTTGCAATTGATGCAGGCGTTTCAGCAGTGGCGCAGTGCCATTGCTCAAGATCAGACAGGGCTTCAGGCTCAGCGCGTATTCCAGAATCCTGACGATGTCCTTGACGATCAGCGGCTCGCCGCCCGTGAAGCAGAAGCGCGCAATACCGAGCAACACGGCTTCATCCAGATACGGTTTTATTTCGTTGAGCTTGATGCGCTCCAGGCGCGTATCACCGGGACGCGAACCTTCCAGACAGAACGGACATTCCAGATTGCAGGCAGTGCCGGTGTGAATCCAGAGTTCGGTGAGTTGTTGCAGGGTGATGATGGTTGAGAGTGCGGTCATGTCGACAATTGTAGTGGCGATTCGTGAATCGCCCTGCTCAGTCGGATAAAGAGGGCGGTTCACGAACCGCCCCTACTTGATCGGTAACTCGCGTGACTTCTGCACGGCACGCAAGGCAAAACTGGAATGCACGCGCGCCACATGCGGCAGCCGCGTCAGATGCTGGCTGTGCACGCGTTCGAAGTCGGCGGTGTCGGCCACCACCCGTTGTTGAGTATGTGGCGGATTTTGCCACAAGTGACTGACAAGTGGCCTGGGTTTGCCAAGTTGCATCGGCGTGGTGGGCGCGAACACTGCGCAAATGGCGATGTGGCTGCATGCCGAGGTCACCGTGGTGGATCGTCCCATCAAGCGGTTGCCGAGGCGCTCAATAAGTCAGCAACATATCAGTCAACACAGGGTCAGTCAGCATTGAGTCAATCATCTGCGCCGAAGTTCGCTGCCTGAATTGAATCAGGCTGACTTGGCATGGCCACATCGAAATCGCGGCTGGCCTTGATGATGTCGGCAGCGATTTCTGCAGCGCTTTTTGTTTGTATGCTGTCATCCAGAAAAACCTGATAGGACTTGATGGCCAGTACCGCGATACCGGTTGGCGCGGTGGGCGCGCGGCCACCCGGAAAACAGGTGCGCTGCGTCTGAATGAAAACGGCTGCTGCCTGCACTGCGTCATGCGCCTGTTGATCCGCAGTCGCGGGATAAGTGAAACGCCAGGCACGGACGCGCCGGTTGATCACGACCTTGTCGGCGCCGCCCGCAGCAATGCCTGCGGCGGCAAAGATGCGGCAGTCGTAGTCGCGACAGGTTTGTGGACGATGTTGATAGATGGAGCACTGGCCCGCGCGCAGCATGGGGCACGACCCGTCTGCGAGATACTCCATCATCAATTTTCCCTGCGGCGCACTGATCAGATGCTGCGCTGGAATGTTGGCCAGCGCTGCCCTGTCTTCGGGGCGGATCGGTATGAAATAGGCAGAGACACAGCAACCAACACAGTCGCCGCAGGGTACGTCTGCACCACCATCACCACGCAGGAAGGCGCGAGTCTGCGCGAGCCATGACCCGAACGGGCCAGCCGCAACGATAACGGTTTCGGATGAGGTGGACTCACGCATAAGCAACAGGTTCTTAGTGCTTCGCAGCAGAGGCTTGCAGCCGCGCCAGACGCGACCTGGCTGCATACAACAAGGCGCGGGAATATAACTTGTGAAAGCCAAGCAGCAAGCGAAACACCAGGCCAAGTGACTGCTTTCCGGATCTGGCGCTGCCAACTGGCACAACAGCGGAACCAAAGTACAGACGCGTGTATTCACAGCCATTGTTCTCCACGGTGGCAACCATCAGCCACGACCGTGTACGGCCCTGAAAGTCACACAGGAGCAACTGATTAACAGTCCGTGCCTCTACGCTCCACGCAGCAAATGAATCAAGCGTGCCAGCGGCGAGTTGAGCGGCCTGGACATCGGTAGAAGGTTTTACAACCAGCCAAGCGAGCAGTAGCCTTTCGACTTTGAACAGGGCGGTGGTGTAGAACGCCTCGACATACTCGACGTGAGAAACGCGACTTGCGACTTCTGTGACATAGCAGTCCGCGTAAGCGCCGCCGTGCTGATACTTGCTGAGCAGCGCTTCCAGCGGTAGTTCACATCTTTGAATCGAGGGCATGAGTGTCGGCTGTAGCAAGTGCTGTCGATGCGACGCTGGAACGTCCGCTTCAGCGGCGGGCCGAGCGCGTAGCGCGAGGAACATCCGCTGGAACCTGTTGGGCTCCAGCGCTCCAAGGCGTGATCTTGTCCAATGTCTTTGAGAGAACGTCTTTTGTAGTTGCCGCTTCATAGTCCATCTGGAGTCCGATCCAGAAGCCCTCGGACATTCCGAAAAAGCGGGCAAGCCGCAGGCCGGTGTCAGCCGTGACACCACGAGCGCCGGCAACGATCTCGCCGATACGGCGCTGCGGTACTCCAATTTCCTTGGCCAGGCGGTACTGCGTGATGCCCATAGGCTTAAGAAATTCTTCAAGAAGAATCTCGCCAGGGTGGGGGTAGGGGACTTTGCGCATGACAGTGCTCACTTAGTGGTAGTCCACAATTTCAACATCGGTCGGGCCTTCGCGCGTCCACCGAAAGCACACGCGAAATTGATCATTGATGCGGATGCTGTGCGACCTGGCTCGCTTGCCCTTCAAGGCTTCCAGCCGGTTCCCAGGGGGTACCCGGAAGTCGTCCAAGCCTGCCGGCGACGTTAATCTGCCCAGCTTTCGCGTCTGCTTCGGCGATATTACAATGCGTCACGAAACGATTGCCACCGGCACCTTTGAACAAGCCTCCGTGTCTGTACATTTAAACGATTTATCATGCTGTATAGTAACGCACGCGTGAGTAACGTAAAGCGTGGCTATGATGCCCAGCGTTCGGAGTCCGATAGCGCCTCCGATAGCACCGAGCCGGGGGATCGATGACGCGCCAGTAATTAATGTCCACTAGCCGCCAACGCTAGCTTCGCGGCGCGAGCATGGATCGCGTATCAGGCCAGCACGCTTCGCATCAGCAGCCTGGCACGGGTTGCTACATTTTGTCATGCGGATGAAAGCGACTTGGTGCCGGGCGTGAATACTTCATTTCAATTCCCCGCTGCCAGCGCATCCAGTTCACTCCAGCGGGCATAGGCCTGCTCGATTTCCTTGCTGAGTTCCGCAACACGTTTGAGCTGCTGCTGCACTTCGGTTTGTGGACGGTTGTAGAACTGCGGATCGCTCATGGTTGATTGCAGCGCGCTTTGTTCGGCTTCCAGTGTTTCCAGTTTCTTGGGCAGCAGGTCGAGTTCGCGTTGATCCTTGTAGGACAGTTTCTGGGTTTTTTTCGCGGTGGCTTGTGCTGTTGCTGAAACAGCGCTGGTCTTCTGATTGGCGGCAGCGGCCAGACGCTGTTCGCGATAACGCGCGTAGTCGGAATAGCCGCCGACAAATTCCTGGATACGGCCGGAGCCATCCAGCACCAGCAATTCGGTGACGACATTATCCAGAAAGGTACGGTCATGGCTGACCAGCAGCAGCGTGCCGGGAAAGTTGGCGACGAATTCTTCCAGCAGTTCCAGCGTGTCGATGTCCAGATCGTTGGTGGGTTCGTCCATCACCAATAGATTCGCCGGCTTGGCAAACAGGCGCGCCAGCAACAGGCGATTGCGTTCACCACCCGACAGGGCGCGCGCCGGTGTTTTCAATTGCTCGGGACGAAACAGGAAGTCGCGCAGATAACTGGTGACATGGCGCGGCTGGCCATTAACAGTGACGAAATCGCCACTGTCCACCACATTGTCCATTACCGATTCATCCAGCTTCAGTTGATCACGTTGCTGATCGAAGTAGGCCACTTCCAGCTTGCTGCCGGATTTAAGTGCGCCGCTGCTGGGAGTGAGTTCGCCGAGCAACAGTTTGATGAGCGTGCTCTTGCCCGCGCCATTGGGCCCGACAATGCCGATGCGATCACCGCGCAGAATGCGGGTGGAGAAATCGCGGATGATGGTGCGGTCGCCAAAACTCAGTGAGACCTGTTCAGTTTCGCAAACCAGTTTTCCGGACTCGTTGCCTTCCTGCAATTCCAGCTCAACACGGCCGACGCGATCGCGGCGCTGGCGATGTTGTTCGCGCAGCGCATACAGCGCGCGTACGCGACCTTCATTGCGGGTGCGACGCGCTTCCACTCCCTTGCGAATCCAGACTTCTTCCTGCGCCAGCTTCTTGTCGAACAGCGCGGCCTGTTGCGCTTCGGCTTCGAGCAGCTGGGCTTTCTTGGTCAGGTAGGTTTCGTAGTTGCCAACGGTATCGAACAGATGACCGCGATCCAGTTCGATGACACGTGTGGACAGTTTGTTGACGAAGCTGCGGTCATGGCTGACGAACAGCAGCGCCCCATTGAAATCTTTCAGTACCTGTTCCAGCCATTCGATGGCTTCGATATCCAGATGGTTGGTGGGTTCATCAAGCAACAGGATTTCCGGTTCAGACACCAGCGCCCGCGCCAGCAGGGCGCGTCGTCGCCAGCCGCCGGAGAGTTCGGCGAAGTTGGCTTCGCCATCCAGTTGCAGTCGTGTCATCACCGCAGCGACGCGTTGCTCCAGCTGCCAGCCATTGTTGGCATCGAGGATGGACTGCAAATGCGTAAGGCGTTGCGTCTGTTGCGGCGTGGCGTGCGCACTCATTTCATTCGCCAGATGAAAGTACTCCACCAGCGCCTTGCCGATTTCCGGCAGACCGCCGGCGACCACTTCGGCCACGGTTTCATCGCCCAGCGCCATGATGTCCTGCACCAGATACGCCATGCGTGCGCCGGGCCGGACCCACACGCTGCCGGAGTCCGGCAGGGCTTCACCACGCGCCAGCTTCAGCAATGAAGACTTGCCTTCACCATTACGGCCCACCAGGCACAGCCGCTCGCCAGCGGCTAACTGAAATGAAACCTGGTCGAGCAGCGGTTTTGCGCCATAGGCGAGAGAAACAGTGTCAAAGCGAAGCAGCAAGGTGATAACCCGGAATAAAGGGCGGGCATTAGATCACATGAAGCTTCTGGAGGGCGCGATGAATCACGTCTGTTCAAGGCGAAGCGGGCCGCGCTTTGTCATCGATACTCACCACATACTCTGGCCACGCCTTGCGAAACTGCACCCAGGCTGCGTCGGCTTCCACGCTTTTGCTCTGCGCACGTAATTCGCGAATCTGTTCCAGCCAGCGCGCGGGGTCACTGGTCAGTTCCTCGTCCGTGCGCAAGGTATTGAGCGAACGGACCGCGCCGACGGTAGCGACTGGAGACTGCGCCGCAGCCGCCGTGGGCCGTTCTGCGGTGGCGATGGAGGTAGCCACTTTCTGCAACGCGTTACCGCGAGCCGTGTTGTCTTGTTCGCGACGTTCTGCGCTGGTTTCAGCGGGGGCGGGTGCGCTGGGCGCAGCGACCACCGGCAGATTGAGTGCAGGCGGCGGAGGTGCGATCGCTTCGGCGGCTGATCTGCCCAGTGCGGTATCGGCTAGTGATGCGGCATCGGCCAGTGCTGCGGGCTGGGCCTGGCGATTGGCAGTGGCTTCGTCGCGGCTGGCCACCACGGTTTTTGCTTCTTGCGTGTTGCCAAGCGCCACTTCGGGGGTAGCGATGGCAGGTGGTGCAATTTCCTCCACGATCTTTGTTTCAACCGCCGGGCTTTGCTGAGTGAACTGCGGTTCGATACGGCTTTGCTGGCCGAGCTTGATGATCACTGAAGTAATCACCAGCAACGATGCTGCCATCGCCAGCGGCTTGTTCCAGCGTGCCCAGAAGGAAGGTTCATTCGCGGCGGGTGATTGCAGTGCGGCGCGCGCCTGCTGTAACACCTGTTGATCCAGCGCCGGTGGCACCTCGTCATGCTGCAATTGGTCATTCTGCAATTGACGATACCTCGCTGACACGGAGGATTTGCCTTGCAGGTAATCAGCAAAGGCGGATTCGTCTTGAGTGCTCACGACGTGGCCTCCTGTTGGTGTGGCTCAGCATGCGCTGGCTGGTAATGATGCAGCGCTGCACGTAATTTGCGCACCGCATATCGCAGACGGCTTTTCGCGGTTTCCATGCTGGCGCCGGTGATGGCGGCAATTTCATGCAGATTCAGACCTGCCTCCTCAAACAACAAAAAGGCTTCGCGTTGTGCGGCAGGCAGCTGCTCCAGTGTTTGCTGAAAGTCACTGCGTAGCTGCTGTTCTGCGACCTGCATCTCCGGTTGCTCATGCGTAGCGGCTGGCAGGCTGTCGCTGAGTTCGCCGATCTCCTGCCATTCGTGCGCCTGCAGACGGCCGGTGCGACGCAGGGCATCCAGCGCGGCATTACGCGCCACGCTGTATAAAAATGTCTTGAACTGGGCGCGCACTTCGTAACGTGCACGACTGGCGATGAGCTTGCTCCAGGTTTCCTGAAACACATCATTGGCGGTGTCGGGGTCGCGGCACAGGCGTTGCAGATAGCGATACAGCGCCGTTTTGTGACGTTGATACAGCAACTCGAATGCCGCCAGTTCGCCATCGCGATAGCGCTGCATCAAGGTGGCGTCAGTGTCGCTGTCCAGGTTCACGGCCGACAGCCTACTGGAGTGGTCGGTCGGGCGAAAGGCGGTGATGCAAGCTGGGCGCATGTAGATCAGGCCGCAAATCGAAGGCGTTGTTGGCCTGTGCAGGGGCGGTTCGCGAACCGCTCTTTGCGTAAATTGAGAGGGCGACTCACGTCGCCCCTGCACAACCAATTCATTGTCTTTCCGCACGACCCACGCGTATCTCCATATCAGAATTTGCTACGGGCTCTTGCAAGGTCGCTGCCAGTTTCACCAGCGAAATGAATTCGCGCCGGTAGCCTTCCTCATCATTGGCCAGCCCGGACTGCGCCAGCTGGATGATCTGCGGGTAGTCGAATTGCTCAAGGTACTTGCCGCCGCGCAGCAGTTGGCCGAAGGCGGCGACACTGGCGGCAAAGCGGAAATCTGCCGATGCGCTGTGGGTGGCGACTGCCGAGTTTTTCAGAATCGGATAGGTCAGCAGCTGGCTGTTACTGGCTTCGGGCTGTTTATAACGCAGTTTCACCAGCGCCAGTTCATTGCTGTTGCGCTCGGTGGCGATCTCCCGTCCATAACGCAGTGGGTCGACGCGACCGGGGTTGGTCACCGGCACGATTTCATACAGCGCCGTGACGCGATGGCCCGCGCCGATGTCGCCGGCATCTACCTTGTCATTATTGAAATCCTCGCGCGCCAGCAAGCGATTCTCGTAGCCGATCAGACGATACTCGCGCACCGTGGCCGGATTGAACTCAACCTGAATCTTGACATCCTTGGCGATGGTGAACAGCGTCGAGGACAGTTCCGACACCAGCACCTTGCGTGCTTCCGGCAGCGTGTCGATGTAGGCGTAGTTGCCATTGCCGGCATCGGCGAGACGTTCCATGAGTTGATCATTGTAGTTGCCGCTGCCAAAGCCCAGCGTGGTCAGGGCAATGCCCGAGGCACGCTGCCGCTCGGCCATGTCCAGCAGTGATTCAAAGTTCACTGTGCCGACGTTGAAGTCACCATCGGTGGCCAGTATCACGCGATTGATGCCGCCTTTGATCGATGCCTCATGCGCCAGCTGATAAGCGCGTTCAATACCGGCCGCGCCATTGGTGGAGCCACCGGCTTCCAGACGCTCGATGGCCTCCAGAATTTTATGCTTGTGATTACCGGGCGTCGGTTCCAATACGACACCGGCACTGCCGGCATACACCACCATTGAAACCTTGTCGCGGGCACTGAGCTGATGGGTCAGCAGCCGGAAGGCGTTTTTGAGCAGCGGCAATTTATCGGCGCTGGACATGGAGCCGGAGACATCCACCAGAAACACCAGGTTGGCGGCAGGCCGTTCGCTGGCGGCGATTTCGAAACCCTTGATGCCCACCTTCAGCAGCAGCGCATTGCTATTCCACGGTGCGGGCGCCAGTTCGGTGGCCACCTTGAAAGGCACGTTGCGATGGGTCGGGGGGGTGTACTGGTAGTCGAAATAATTGAGCATCTCCTCGATACGTACGGCGTCCTGCGGCGGCAACTGCCCGTTATTCAGAAACCGACGCACATTGGCGTAGGCGCCGGTATCCACATCAATGGAGAAAGTGGATACGGGTTGCTCGGCGGCCAAGTGCACCGGATTGTTTTCCAGGTGCTGGTAGCGTTCGGTGTTGGTAGGTTGCTGATAAATAGGAGGTGGGGCAGGGAAGCAGCAGTGATGGTTCATGACCGCACCGCTCGCCAGTTTCTGCATGGAGCGGTCGGCCATCTCTGCCCGTTCCGCCCTGGGTGCAGCGCGCGCAGCATCGATTTCTGCCGTGATCCGGGTTTCGATGGGTGGACTTGATTTGACCTCGGCGGGTGTTGCCGGCGCAGGGATGACCATGGTTTGCACGGTCTGGTGCGTCTGGTGCAGCGGTGGCTGGGCTTCACTCTGGCCGATATGGCTGGCGTCGTCCTGCGCCACGCAGGCCACCAGCGTGGCGGTCAGTAGCGTTGTTCCGATTCTTTGCAAGGCATTCATGGCGGTCTCCGGTAATGAACGCGACGCGTTCCTTACTGCAATAAACGCCACCAGTTGCCGATTCGGGTTAATGGGCTGGTCAAAGGACTCTAAGGTCCTGAAACCGCCGGTTTTTTGCTTTGTGCTTTGCAGGGTTTTTCAGTACACTGCGCGCCCCTTGTCAGGCCCAAGCGGGATGCATGCCGGGAAGCATGTATTGCGTCGGGCTACTGAACTTGCAGCTTTGCTGTATTTTTTGAGTGAATTTCTGAGGCTCTATTACTCATGGTTACGATCCGCTTGACCCGTCGCGGCGCCAAAAAACTGCCCTTCTACCACATCGTGGTAACTGACAGCCGCATGCGTCAGGGTGGCACGACTCTGGAACAGATTGGCTATTTTGACCCGGTTGCCAAGGGCAAGAGCGTCAAGCTGAATCTGGATCTGGCCCGTGTTGAACATTGGCAGAGCAAGGGCGCCAAGCTGTCTGACCGCGTGCAGGCGCTGGTCAAGGACTATCGCAAGCAGGCCGTTGCAGCCTGATACGCCACGCCAGCCGCTGCCTGCGGCCCAATCCGGTGAAAGCCGGGCCGGTGAACGCCGGGTGGTGTTGGGCAGAATCAGGTCGGCGGTGGGACTGGCAGGATGGGTGAAGGTCGAGTCCTACACCAACCCCGCCGAGAATATTTTGCAGTACCGGAGCTGGCAGCTGCGTACCCCGAACGGGTGGCGCGCGCTTCGAGTCGAAAACAGTCGCTGGTCCGGTCGAGAGTTACAGGTGCAGTTCGAGGGGTGTGCCGATCGCAATGCCGCCGAGCTGCTGCGCAACACCGACGTCGCAGTGTATCGGCAGGAATTGCCGCCACCGGCAGAGGGAGAGTACTACTGGGATGATCTGCTGGGTTTGACTGCGTATACGCCCAAGGGCGAGTGCCTCGGTCAGCTGGATCACTATCTGGACAGTCCCGCGCACCCGTTCATGGTGCTGTACGGACTGAGCGATCAGCAGGCGCGGGTGGAAAACCTGGTGCCGCTGGTCAAGGGCAGAGTTCTGAACGTGGATTTTGAGCAGCGCCGTATGGTGCTGGACTGGACGCTGGACTGGACTGAGTAAGTCCCGAGTTGAGTTGAAACTGGGCTTGAGTTGCAAGCCGGGTTTGAGTTGAAAGATAGGGTAGAGAAAACCGGACAGTCGATGCAGTTTGCGGTCATCACACTGTTTCCGGAGTTCATCGACGCAGCTTTCCAGATCGGTGTGGTCGGACGTGCGGTGGAACGCGGGCAGGTGGCGATTTCGGCTACTTCACCTCGCGAGTTCGCCAGCGACGCCCGCAAGACGGTGGATGATCGACCGTACGGTGGTGGTCCGGGCATGGTGCTGAAGGTGGAGCCAACGCGCTCCGCATTACGCGCCGCACGGGACAAGTTGCCACCGGGCAGTCGCTGCATCTACCTGGGTGCAGAGGGTTCGCCACTGACTCAGGCCAAGGTGGCCGAGTTGGCGCAGCTGCCGGGATTGCTGTTGCTGGCCGGGCGTTATGAAGGTGTGGATGAGCGGTTGCTGGCCACCGAAGTGGATGAAACCATTTCGATTGGCGACTACGTGCTCTCCGGCGGTGAATTGCCGGCGCTGGTGTTGATTGACGCCGTGGTGCGCACGCTGCCCGGTGTGCTGGGTGATGAAGAGTCGGCACAGCAGGACTCGTTCATGACCGGTTTGCTGGACTGGCCGCATTACACGCGACCAGAAGAGCTGGAAGGGTTGACGGTTCCCGAGGTGCTGATCGGCGGGAATCATGAAGCGATACGACGCTGGCGTCTGAAGCAGGCACTGGGTCGGACCTGGTTGAGAAGGCCGGATTTGCTGGCGGCCAGAATGGCATCAGGGGCATTGAATGCTGAAGAGCAGTCATTGCTGGCGGAATTCAAGGCCGAGCAGGCGCGCAGCGCTGCCAGGCCGGTGTAGTTGGTTTTTTTGAATTTGAGTTAGGGCTGAAACATATGAACATCATCAAGGCACTGGAACAGGAACAGATCACCCGCAAGATCCCGGACTTTTCACCCGGTGACGTGGTGGTGGTGGAAGTGAAAGTGAAGGAAGGCGATCGCGAGCGCGTGCAGGCTTACGAAGGCGTGGTCATTGCCAAGAGCAACCGCGGCCTGAATTCGTCGTTCACGGTTCGCAAGATTTCGCATGGCGAAGGCGTGGAGCGCGTGTTCCAGAGCTACAGCCCGGCCATCGGTGAAATCACCGTCAAGCGCCGTGGTAACGTACGTCGCGCCAAGCTGTACTACCTGCGCGAGCGCACCGGCAAGTCGGCGCGTATTGAAGAGAAGATTCAGCAATAAACACTGCGCGTGTTTTTGTGAACAGGGCGAGTGGCTACAGCCACTCGCCTTTTTTATTGCCAGAAGGGCCGGGCATCGTGATAAAAAGCCCTTCAGATTCATCGCGCTGAAGCGGCTGGACACAGGGCAGAGCGCACGGAGACATCATGCAATACGTTGTGAAATTCTTTCGCTATGTCTGGTTGCTGCTGGATGGCATCCGCAAGACGCTGCATCTGGTGCTGCTGCTGCTGTTCTTCGGCATTCTCTGGGTGGCCATGCAGCCGCATATTCCACTGGTGCCACGCGAAGCCGCGCTGCTGATTGCGCCGCAGGGCGAGCTGGTAGAGCAGAACAGTGGCGGTCCGCTGGATCGGGTGGTCGCTGAAGCTTCCGGCGAGCAGGAGTTTGAAGTGCGCCTGCGTGATGTGCTCACCGCCATCACCCGCGCCAAGGATGATGAGCGCATCAAGTTGATCGTGCTGGATCTGGATGGCCTGACCGGTGGCGGTGTAGCCAAGCTGGAGGAAGTCGCGGCTGCACTGCGTGACTTCAAGACCAGCGGCAAGCAGGTGATTGCTCTGGGGCAGTCCTTTGATCAGCAGCAGTACTATCTGGCCGCGCATGCCGATCAGATTTATCTCGATCCGCATGGTCTGGTATTGATTGACGGCTTTGCCTACTACGGTCAGTACTACAAGGAGGCCATCGACAAGCTGGGTGTCACCGTCAATGTGTTCAAGGCCGGCAAGTACAAGTCAGCGGTTGAACCGTTCCTGCGGCAGGACATGTCACCCGAAGCGCGTGAAGCCAACCAGCAATGGCTGAGTTCGTTATGGAATACCTATCAGACTGTCGTAACGCAGGCGCGTGGACTGGAGCCCAATGCACTGCGCGACTATGCCGATCAATTACTGGCGGGGTTGCAGGCGACTCAGGGTGACTTCGCCAGGCTGGCGGTAGAACGCAAGCTGGTCACGGATCTGAAGACTCGTGAACAGGTCATCGATGAGTTGCGCAAGCAGGTCGGCGCCGATGAGGAAGACCACAGCTATCAGCGCGTGCACATGGACGATTATCTTGCGGCCGAGTATGCCGAGCATCCGCTGGAAAATCGTGGCAGCAATCGCGTCGGCATTGTGGTGGCGGCAGGTGAGATTGTGGACGGCGAGCGCACTGCCGGCACGGTGGGTGGCGACTCACTGGCTGCGTTGCTGCGGCAAGCGCGTTATGACGATGACATCAAGGCGGTGGTGCTGCGTATCGACAGCCCCGGTGGCAGTGTCACGGCTTCGGAAGTGATTCGTCGCGAAGTAGCTGCATTGAAAGCAGCCGGTAAACCCGTAGTTGCGTCCATGAGCAGCACGGCAGCCTCCGGTGGTTACTACATTGCCATGGATGCTGACGAGATTTGGGCGAACCCCACCACCATCACGGGTTCGATTGGGGTGTTCGGTGTGTTCCCCACCTTCGAGAAAACGCTGGGCAAGCTGGGCATCAGCACGGATGGTATTGGTACGACCGCCATTTCCGGCGCGCTGCGCATCGACAAGGCCATGAGCGAGACGGCCCGGCAGGTATTCCAGTTGAATGTAGATCATGAATACGCACAGTTCGTCACGCGTGTTGCTGCCGGGCGCAGCAAATCATTTGAATCGATTGATGCCATTGCGCAGGGCCGCGTCTGGGCGGCCGCTGATGCAAGGGAAAATGGACTGGTAGATCAGCTGGGTCTGCTGCAGGACGCAGTCAAGGCAGCAGCAGAACGTGCGCAGCTGGGCAATGACTACCAGCAGGAGTACATGGAAGTGGATCTTTCCTGGCAGCAATTGCTGGCGCAACAGGTCAGCGCCGTCTCCGGCCGGCTCACGCGCGCATTGGCGCCGGACTTGCTGGGTCTGTCGGTGTTCAGGGAACGGCTCGAACCCATGCAGCGCGAATTGCAGCGCTTGCAGCGTTTCGCCCAGAAGGGTGGTGCTTACTATTACTGTGCCTGCGTCATCGAGTGAGCAGGGTGAGTCTGGTTGAGTAAGGTGCTTGGCCGATCGTACCAACAGCAATGCGTCCGCAAGCCAGTCGATGCGACTGGACAAGTGGCTGTGGCATGCGCGCTTTTTCAAAAGCCGTTCCCAGGCCACTGATGCAGCAACGGGTGGGCGCGTGCATGTCAATGGTGAGCGCGCCAAACCGGCACGCGATATCAAGGTGGGTGATTGTCTGGAGATATCGCGTGAGGAACAGCGCTTTGAAGTGACCGTGATCGGTCTGCCAACCCGTCGTGGCCCCGCCAGCGAAGCACAGCAGAGCTATGCGGAAACGCCTGCCAGTATCCAGCAGCGCGAGCAGAAACGTGAACATCAACGCTACGCCGCACCTGCGCCCTCAGGTCGACCGAACAAACATGATCGTCGCGCCTTGCGCAGCATGAAGGGCTGGTAGCGGTTGATTACTGCACCTGCGGTATTCTTTGCAGCGACTTTCCTGAGCTCGCTGGTAACTGATTTTCGACCCTGCATACTGGAGTCTTTATGGCTAGCACAACTCATGCTGCACGGCAGTTCAAATACTATGACCTGATCCTCGGCGCCTATGTCTGTGTGCTGCTGTGTGCCAATCTGATTGGTCCTGCCAAGGTATCGACCATCAACCTGCCTCTGGTGGGTGAGATCACCTTCATGGCAGGAGTGCTGTTCTTTCCGATCTCGTACCTGTTTGGTGATGTGCTGACTGAAGTGTATGGCTACGCACGTGATCGTCGCGTGGTGTGGACCGGTTTTGCGGCGTTGGTGTTCGCCGCGATCATGGCGGCCGTGATTGTTGCGCTGCCGCCTGCGGCTGCATGGCGCGAGCAGCAGCCGGCAGTAGAGGCGATTTTTGGCAGCACTACGCGGATCGTTGCGGGATCGATCACCGCTTTCTGGTGCGGATCATTTGTAAACAGCTATGTGCTGGCCAAGATGAAGCTCTGGACAAAGGGAAAATGGTTATGGACGCGTACCATCGGCTCGACCTTGTGTGGTGAGCTGGTGGACTCGGCGCTGTTCTACTTCATTGCGTTCTATGGTGTGTGGACACTGGATCAATTGCTGCTGGTGACCACTACTCAGTATGTGTTGAAGACCAGTTGGGAAATTGTCATGACGCCGGTCACTTACCAGCTGGTCGGCAAGCTCAAGCGTGCCGAAAATGAGGATTTTTACGACAGCGAAACCCGCTTCACGCCGTTTACGCTCAAGGTTTGATTGTTTGTTTGTAAAAAGGAGAGAAGACGATGTTGAAGACCAAGATAGGGTTGTTGTTGGGTATTGGCATGATGAGTATGCCCATGATCGCCTCTGCGGCCTGGACCGGCAAAGGCGAGTTCGGCGCCGCGTTGTCAAACGCCGCCACGGGCGCCAGCAGCACCACGCTGGCGGGCAAGTTTGATCTGGCCACGGAAGCAGACAAGTGGAAGCATGCGTTCGGCGCATCCATTGTTTATTCCAAGGCCCAGACGGAAGCGACGGCTGCGGTTCCCAGGCCGGTTGATGAAACCACTGCGAATCGCTGGGAGGTGCATGAGCAGTCGGACTACAAGTTCAGCCCGCGCGCCTACTGGTTTGCTGGCGTCCGTCATGAGAATGATGACATCGGCAGCTTTGAGTATCAGTCGGTGCTGGCTACGGGTGTTGGTTACAAGTTCATCGACTCTGACAGTACCAAGCTGGCGGGGCAGTTGGGCGCGGGTTACAAGCGCTTCAAGAAGCGCGCAGGTGGCATCAAGGACAGTGAAGCCATTGTGACGGGTGGCCTGGAGCTCAAGCAGGTACTGACGGCGACGACTGCACTGGTTGACAAGCTGTCCTTTGAGCATGGTTCCAGCAACACGCTGGTGGTCAATGACTTTGCATTGCAGGTGAAGATGTCGGATGTGCTGTCACTGGCAGCGGGTCATCAGGTGCGCTACAACAGCAAGCCGGGTCGTCGCGCCTTTGGTGCGGGCGACTACGCACACTCGGATCGTCTGTTGACCCTGAACCTGGTGTACGAGTTCAAGTAACCAGCAGACCGCAGCCCGCTATTCAAGCGGGTCGCTGTGGAAAATCAAATTCCACATTGTCACCCGTGGCAGGTCGCAAGGCCTGCCATGTGGTGATGTCAAACTCCAGTGTCACTATGGATGCCGTTGGCATGCCGTCTATGCGTCGTTCTGCACTGAGTTGATCGGCCAGTTCACTGATGCCCGGATTGTGGCCGACCACCAGCAGATGCGCAGCAGCGTCGCCGAGTTGTTGAATAGTCTCCAGCATCTGCTTCGGGCTGGCCAGGTAGAGTTGCTCATCAAACGTTAGTCGAGCTTTGCCGCAGGCTTTTGCGACTATTTCTGCGGTCTGCCGCGCACGCATGGCGGGGCTGCTGAGAATCAGTTGCGGCGTGGGTCCACTCAGCTTCAGTCGTCGCGCCATTTCCGCTGCATCGAGTTGACCCCGTTTGGTCAAAGGTCTGTCCCAGTCCTGCTGATCGGGCAACGGGGTATCAGCCTGTGCATGGCGCAGCAGTGACAGGCGTTTCATGCCGGTACATCCACTTCGATGTTGGGGCCGTTGATACGTACCGGAAAAGTCTGTACGGCTTCATAAGCCGGGGGCGCCATCACGGCGCCGGTGCGCAGGCAGAAGCGGGCGCCATGACGCGGGCAGATGATTTCATCGCCCTCGATGCAGCCACCGGCCAGGCTGCTGCCATCATGTGTGCATTGGTCTTCAATGGCCAACAGTTCGCCATTGACGTTACAGATCAGGACATAGAGTGAGCCGGTATCGACCTGGATGAAATCGCCCGGTGCGATCTGGTTTGCCGCGGCTACCGGTAACCATGTCATTTACATCATTCCTGTCTGCAAGCGCGCTACGTCCGACATCATGCTCTGGTTCCAGGGCGGATCAAAGGTCAGCTCTACCTCAGCACGCTTGATGGTCGGGATGACTTCGACTTTCTCGCGCACGTCGGCCACCAGCACTTCACCCATGCCACAGCCAGGGGCAGTCAGGGTCATGGCGATTTTGGCAATGCGCTCGCCGTCCGGATCAGTTTCGATGTGGCAGTCATAAATCAATCCGAGTTCGACGATATTGACGGGGATCTCCGGATCGAAGCACAGCCGCATCTGATCCCAGACCAGCTTCTTGATGTCTTCGTCAGTGGCATTGGCTGGGACTTCGATGTCCAGCGAAATCTCCCGGCCAATGGCATCGGCATTCTTGCCGGCGATGCGAAACAGATTGCCTTCGACATAGACAGTGAAACTGCCACCCAGCGCCTGGGTGATGAAGCCGGTTTTACCCGCGCGTAACGTCACCGCCACACCTGCCGGGACAATAATCGCCTCGACATCGCGTTGTATGGTGACGGGTTCGTGTTCATTGCCAAGCATGTGGTACCCGGACTATTCAGTGGAAATGGGTTGGGTGCTGTGTTGCAGAGCCGCTTGCAAAGTATGCCAGCACAGGCTGGCGCACTTCACCCGCGCCGGAAATTCACGCACGCCGGACAAGGCGCCGAGTTTGCCCAGCGATACAGGATCAATACCGGAATCGTGCTGTGTCAGCAACTCGTGCACTCTGGCATGCAAAGCTTCGAAATCGGCCAGCGACTTGCCACGCACTGCTTCGGTCATCAATGACGCTGAAGCCACTGAAATGGCGCAGCCGCTGCCATCAAACTTCACGTCTTCAATGGTGTCGCCGCTGAGCTTGACGGTGACGCTGAGCTGATCGCCACACAACGGATTGTGACCGTCAGCATGGGCATCTGCCGGATCCAGGCGACCGAAGTTTCGTGGCCGCTTGTTGTGGTCCACGATGACATCACGATAAAGGTCTTTCAGGTCCATGGCTTAACTCATCACTTCACGAGCACGGTCAAGCGCCACAACCAGCTGGTCAATCTCGTCGAAGGTGTTGTAGAAGGCAAACGAAGCGCGCGCGGTGGCTGGCACTTTGTAAAAGCTCATTACCGGCATGGCGCAGTGATGGCCGGTGCGGATCGCGACGCCTTCGCTATCCAGAATCGTGCCCAGATCATGTGGATGAATGCCATCCATCACGAAGGAAATGACGGCTGCTTTGTGCGCCGCCGTGCCAATGAAGCGCAGTCCTTTGACCTTGCTTAGCTGTTCGGTGGCATACGCCAGCAACTGCTGTTCATAGGCGGCAATATTGTCCATGCCGAGTTCATTGAGATAACGCAGCGCCGCGCCCAGACCAATGGCGCCGGCAATATGCGGCGTGCCCGCTTCAAACTTCCAGGGCAGGTCGTTGTAGGTGGTCTTGTCGAAACTCACGGTGAGAATCATGTCGCCACCGCCTTGCCAGGGCGGCATGGCCCTGAGCAGTGACTCGCGGCCATACAGCACGCCCATGCCGGTCGGGCCACACAACTTGTGCGCCGAGAAGCAGTAGAAGTCGCAGTCCAGCTGCTGCACATCCACCACGCTGTGCGGAATGGCCTGTGCGCCATCCAGCAATACCGGCACGCCCTGTTGTCTGGCGACCGCGATGAATTTTTCGACCGGCACCACGGTGCCCAGCGCATTGGAGACATGCGCCAGCGCCAGCAACCTGGTGCGCGGGCCGATCAGTTGTTCAAACGCCGCGAAATCCACCTCGCCCTGTTGCGTGATGGGAATGACTTTCAACACCGCACCGGTGTATTTGCAGACATGCTGCCAGGGCACGATGTTGGCGTGATGTTCCAGCGCCGAGATCAGGATTTCATCGCCAGGGTTCACCATGGGCCGGATGAAGCTTTCGGCTACCAGATTGATGGCTTCAGTCGTGCCGCGTGTGAAGATGACTTCCTTGCTGGAACGTGCATTGATGAAGCGGCGCACTTCCTCACGCGCGCCTTCAAACTGATCAGTTGCGCGCTGACTCAACGTATGTACACCACGGTGTACATTGGCGTGATCCTGCAGGTAGTACTGGCTGATGGCGTCAATTACCGCGCGGGGATGCTGGCTTGATGCCGCGTTGTCCAGATAAACCAGCGGCTTGCCATGAATCTGCTGGTGCAGGATGGGGAAGTCATCGCGAATACTGGCCACGCTGCGATGGCCAACTTGCTCGATCACTTGCCGGGTTTGCGCGTTCATACACCGACTTCCAGCGTTGCGCCGAAACGGGCGTGACCGGCCGCAGTCAGCTGTTCACGCAATGCGGCTACCGGCAGCTGCGCAATGATGTGATCGGCAAACGCATGCGTCAGCAGGGCGCGTGCCTGTGCTTCGCTCAGTCCACGCGAACGCAGATAGAACAGGGCATTGGCATCCAGCTGACCCACGGTCGCGCCGTGCGCGCACTTCACATCATCATTATAGATTTCGAGTTCGGGCTTGGTATCGATCTCGGCTGTGTTGGCCAGCAACAGGTTACGACTGCTTTGCTGTGCATCGGTCTTGATGGCTTTTTCCGCGACCACCACCTTGCCATTGAATACCACGCGACTGCGCTGATCAGCGATGCCGCGATAGTCTTCATTGCTGCGGGTATGGGGAACGCAATGCTCAACCCGGGTGTGGGTATCCTGATGCTGCGCGCCACTGGCGAACTGCAAGCCATTCAGGGTGATGCTGGCTTCGCTGCCCTGCAGCAAGGCGTTGATATCAATACGCGCCAGCGCCGCGCCGAAGTTGATCTGATGACTGATCAGGCTGGACTGTGCGGCCAGTTCGGCGTGGATCAGACCAATGTGAAAGCTGCTGCTGTTTTCGTTCTGGACGCGGCAATGCTCCAGTTGCGCGCCGCTGGCCAACTGCAGGGTAGTCACTGCATTGGTGAAGTGTGCAGTCTGGCTGTCCTCACCCTGATACTGCTCGACCACACACAGCTTGCTGTGTGTCCCCATCTGGATGACGATGCGTGGATGCGCCATCAGGCTGTGTTCCGTGTTGCTCCACACGAATTTCAGCACAACGGGTTTGTCGAGCGCCGTGTTCGCGGCAACTTCTATCAGAACCCCATCCTGCGTGAGCGCCGTGTTCAATCCAGCAAAGCGGCTGGTATCGTTTGCAGTTATGCCCAGTGCGCGGGCCAGTGTGGCTGGATCGTCGGTCAGTGCAGCGAGGCTGCGGATGACTACGCCGGAATGGTCAGGCAGCGTCGACAGACTGGCGCGATAAAAGCCATCGACAAATACCAGCTGATAAGTGTCAGTCGCCGGCGAGGTCAAGTTGTATGCGGCATCCGGTCGCCCTACAGCAAACTCACGCGACTCCAGCCGGCGCAGTTGGGTGTATTTCCAGTGTTCATCGCGCGTAGTGGGAAAGCCACGCTGCAGAAACTGGTTGAAGGCCTGTTGTCGCACGGGCATGGTCGCGCCGCCGTGCTGGCTGAAGGCAGCATGCAGTCGCGATAGCGACGGCGGCAGGGGTGCGACGGCATTCATGCGCCTGCAACCTCTTTCTGATACTCGGATTGGGTCAGCCAGTCGTAGCCGCGTTTTTCCAGTTCCAGCGCCAGCGACTTGTCGCCTGACTTGACGATCTGGCCACTGGCCAGCACATGTACGTAGTCCGGGATGATGTAGTCGAGCAGGCGTTGATAGTGCGTGACCAGAACAATGGCGCGTTCGGGATTGCGCAGGCTGTTCACGCCATTGGCGACAATGCGCAGTGCATCGATGTCCAGACCCGAGTCAGTTTCATCCAGCAGCGCCAGTCTGGGTTCAAGTACGGCCATTTGCAGAATCTCGTTGCGCTTCTTCTCGCCGCCGGAGAAGCCTTCATTCACGCCACGGTTGAGAAAACTTTCATCCATCTGCATCAGTTTCATCTTGTCCTTGACCAGCGCCAGGAACTCGAAGGCATCCAGTTCAGGCAAGCCGCGATGTTTGCGGATGGCGTTCAGACCGGCCTTCAACAGGTACACGTTATTGACGCCGGGAATCTCGACTGGATATTGCAGCGCCAGGAACACGCCTTCGCGGGCGCGCTCTTCAGGCAACAGTTCCAGCAGATCCCTGCCATTGAAAGTGATGCTGCCGTGGGTGACTTCATAGCCATCCCGACCGGCCAGTACCTGCGACAAGGTGCTCTTGCCTGAGCCATTGGGGCCCATGACGGCATGCACTTCACCGGCTTTGATTTCCAGCGAAACGCCGTTGAGGATTTTCTTGTCACCTACATTCACATGCAGGTCTTTGATGCTTAACACTATCGACTACTCCGATCAGAGGTGTCAGGAGGTGACCGTTCTAATTTGAAAACACGCCGTAAATACATCCCTGTAGGCTCGGCGCGCGGATCCGACCGCGCGACGGTTTTCAAATTAGAACGGTCACCTCCTGACAGGAATTCATCACTAACCAACAGCGCCTTCCAGACTCACCGACAACAGGTTCTGCGCTTCCACCGCAAACTCCATCGGCAACTCCTTGAACACGGCTTTGCAGAAACCATTGACGATCATGCTCACCGCATCTTCCTGCGATACGCCGCGGCTGCGGCAATAGAACAACTGGTCATCGCTGATTTTCGATGTAGTGGCTTCATGTTCGACGGCGGCGCTGGCATTTTTGACTTCCACATACGGGAAGGTGTGCGCGCCGCACCGATCGCCCATCAGTAACGAATCGCATTGCGTGTAGTTACGCGCGCCTTCGGCGCTGGGCAGGATCTTCACCAGACCGCGATAACTGTTCTGGCCATGACCCGCAGAGATACCCTTGGAAATAATAGTGCTGCGGGTATTGCGGCCGATGTGAATCATCTTGGTGCCGGTGTCGGCTTGCTGATAATGATTGGTCAGCGCCACAGAATAGAACTCACCTACCGAGTTGTCGCCAGTGAGTATGCAGCTGGGATACTTCCAGGTGATGGCTGAGCCGGTTTCAACCTGTGTCCAGCTGATCCTGGCGTTCGCGCCACGGCATTCGCCGCGCTTGGTGACGAAGTTGTAAATGCCACCCACGCCGTTTTCATCACCTGGATACCAGTTCTGCACGGTGGAGTACTTGATGTTGGCGTCTTTCAGCGCCACCAGTTCCACCACTGCGGCATGCAGCTGGTTTTCGTCGCGCATGGGCGCGGTGCAGCCTTCCAGATAACTGACGATTGCGCCTTCATCGGCAATGATCAAGGTACGCTCGAATTGTCCGGTATTGGCGGCATTGATGCGGAAGTAGGTGGACAGCTCCATCGGGCAACGCACGCCCCTGGGGATGTAGACAAATGAACCATCAGTAAATACGGCTGAATTCAGTGCGGCAAAATAGTTATCGCCCGGTGGCACCACGCTGCCGAGATATTGCTCGATCAGTTCAGGGTGGTTCTGTACCGCATCCGAAAACGAACAGAAGATCACGCCGGCCTTGTGCAGCCGATCCTTGAACGTCGTGGCTACAGAAACGCTGTCGAATACGGCATCCACCGCGACACCGGCCAGCCGCGCACGTTCATGCAATGGAATACCCAGCTTGTCGTAGGTCTCCAGCAGCTTGGGATCCACTTCTTCCAGACTCTTGGGCGCATTCGCCTTGGTCTTGGGCGCCGAGTAATACGAAATGGCCTGGTAATCAATCGGCGCAATCTTTACATGCGCCCAGTTTGGCGGCGTCATGGTCAGCCAGTGACGATAGGCCTTTAGTCGCCATTGCAGCAGGAACTCAGGTTCTTTCTTGATGGCCGAAATCTTGCGGATGACTTCTTCATCCAGCCCCGGCGGTACGGTGTCGGATTCGATATCCGTGACGAAACCATGGCGATATTTCTGTGCGACGAGGGCGTCGAGATCGGGTGCGGTATGTTGCGATGGAGTGGACATGGTGAGCTCTAGCGCGGACGCGGCATGCGTATTAAGGGCATTTCACCGGCGCGCGCCGGGTGCAGATCCAGTGACTTCAGGGACGCACGCTCCAGACCGGCCAGCTGCGACAGCGAAACGTCGTTCAGGGCATTACGGATGGCCGCATTCACACGCTGCCATGCATGACCTACGTGACAGCTGCTGGCGATGAAGCAGGCGCTGTCCGCACCGCTGCATTCGGTGAGCGCGAACGGACCCTCCAGTGCGTCGAGAATCGCGGCGGCGGTAATGTCTGAAGCCGGTTTGGCGAGCTGGTAGCCACCATGACTGCCGCGTCCGGAGCTGACCAGTCCGCCCTGATGCAATTTCTTGAGCAGTTTGCTCACGGTGGCGGGACTCAGATGTGTCAATTCCGCCAGCTCCGTGGCGGTGTACAGGCGCTCGTCGCGAGTGGCCAGGCAGGCCAGAATCACGGTGGCGTAGTCGGTGAGTTTGCTGATGCGTAGCACGGTTGTGTCCAGCATTTCCGGGGACGATTGAATTGGGACCATTTTAGTACTGATGCCGGTCGCTGTCACGTCAAGCGTGATACTCAGGCGTGATACCCAATCGTGATACGTGGGGTAGCGAATGTCGCGCCCAGCGAAGGTGATTGCCCAGCACGATGGCGAGACGCATTTGCTATCCTTGCGGTATCAATAACTGTCTGAATCGGTTCGTTTTACTGTTCTGCCCTGATTACCTGAGGTCATTTTCCACTCGTGCCTAACCCCAACGTTACGCCCAGCGACAATCTGGTTGAGATTCGGGACGTCCATTATTCGGTGGGCGGCCGCGCTATCTTCACGGGCCTGACCCTCAATGTGCCGCGTGGCAAGGTGACGGCCATCATGGGCCCCAGCGGTACCGGCAAGACCACCTTGCTGCGCCTGATTACCGGACAGATTCGTCCAACCCGGGGACAGGTGCTGGTCGACGGCAAGGAAGTCAGCCAGCTGTCCCGGCCCGAGTTGTATGCCCTGCGCCAGCGCATGGGCATGCTGTTTCAGAACGGCGCATTGCTCACGGACATTTCCGTGTTCGAGAACGTGGCGTTTCCCATCCGCGAACACACCCGCTTGCCGGAACAGCTGATTCGTCACCTGGTGATGACCAAGCTCCAGACCGTCGGGTTGCGCGGCGCGTGGAAATTGCTGCCACACGAATTGTCCGGTGGCATGGCGCGGCGGGTGGCGCTGGCCCGAGCCATGGTGCGTGATCCCGAACTGCTGATCTATGACGAACCGTTTGCCGGCCTCGACCCCATCTCCATGGGCGTCATCCTGCGACTGCTGCGCAAGGTGAACGACACCTTGAACATCACCAGCATGGTGGTGACGCACGATGTGGAGGAAATCTCCCTGGTGGCTGACCTGTGCTACATCCTGGCGGCCGGTCGTGTGGTTGCATCGGGTGATCCCCGGGCATTGAAGAATGATCAGTCGGAACTGGTGCGCCAGTTCATGAACGGATTGGCGGATGGGCCAGTGCCCTTCCACTATCCCGCCGCTGACTATCACAGCGAATTACTGGGTGAGCTGCTGGTTTGACCAGCACCCGAATCAACTGCGGATATCCATGTTCAAAGCCCTTGTAAAACCCATGACAGATACCCTCGCGGGTTTCGGTCGCATCACCTGGTTCCTGCTGCGCCTGCTGGCACAGGTGCCGCGTGCCTTGTTGCGGCCAGGACTGGTGATTTACCAGATCTACAATGCCGGCGCCTTGTCACTGGTCATCATCATGACCTGCGGCCTGTTTGTCGGCATGGTGCTGGGTCTGCAGGGCTACGACTTGCTGGAACGCTTTGGCTCGGAAAGCGCACTGGGCAGCGGTGCTGCGCTGGCGCTGATCAAGGAACTGGGGCCGGTGATCGCTTCGCTGTTGTTTGCCGGTCGCGCCGGCACCGCCCTGGCTTCAGAGATCGGTCTGATGCGCGCCACGGATCAACTGGTGGCGATGGAAATCATGGCAGTTGATCCATTCCGTCGCGTTGTTGCGCCACGTTTTCTCGGCGGTGTGATTGCCCTGCCGTTGCTGACCATGATCTTCATTGCCATTGGCATCTTCGGTGTGCAGTTGATTGGCGTACAGCAACTGGGCGTGGATCAGGGTACGTTCTGGTCACAGATGCGTGGCAGCGTGGATGTCGAAGATGTCATGCAGGGCCTGATCAAGGGGTGCGTGTTTGGCGTCGCCTGCAGTCTGATCGCAGTGTATGAAGGTTATACCGCCGAGCCCACCGCAGAAGGCGTGGGGCGCGCCACCACGCGTACCGTGGTGAATTCGGCGGTCATGACCCTGATTCTGGATTACATGATTACAGCCGTGATGCTGTAAGCCCGTCAGAAAACGACGCTGTGTTTGTCTGACGTTTTGAATTATTGGAGAATATTCATGCAACAGTCCCGTGCAACTGAAATCATTACCGGCGCCTTTGTGCTGTTCGGTTTTGCGTCCCTGTTTTTCCTGGTGACACAGATCACCAACAAGGATTTCACCGCCAACGGTAACGCAGGCTACGGCCTGGTGGCTAACTTCGAGAACATCGGCAGTCTGAAGGTGGGTGCGCCGGTAGCCATGTCGGGTGTCAACGTGGGACGGGTTGAGTCCATCAGTTATGACCAGCAACTGTACAAGGCCGTGGTGCGCATGCACATCAATGCGCAATTCGATCGTATTCCGGATGACAGCGACGCCAGCATCATGACGGCGGGTTTGCTGGGTGGTCAGTACATCGGCGTGACTGCCGGTGGGTCAGAGGCGTATTTCAAGGAAGGCGGCAAGTTCGAGATCGTGCAGGATGCACTGGTGCTGGAAAATCTGATCAATCAACTGGTGGCGAATTTCGCCAGCAAGAAGAGTGATTCAGCCGAGGAGACAAAGTGATGAAACGGCAGTTACTGCAATCTCTGGTTCTGTCTGCGAGCCTGTTGCTCAGCAGCTGTGGTCTCACTGCGCGAGCAGCCGATGTGGTTGTGTCACCTGACAAGGTGGTGGACTCGGTGGCGCGACAGGTGCTGGCGGATCTGGACAGCAATCGCGCACTTTATCGCAAGGATGCCGTCGAGCTGCGCAAGATGATCGACAAGTACATGCTGGAGAACTTCGACACCGAATACGCTGCCAGACTGGTGCTGGCCAAGCACTGGCGTACGGCAACTCCTGAGCAGCGCAAGCAGTTCATCGATGCTTTCTATCAGTCACTGTTGCAAAGCTATGGCAACTCGTTGCTCGATTTCACCGCTGACCGGTTGAAGATACTGCCTTACCAGGGCAAGGCAGAGGACACTACGGCAACCGTGCGCAGCGAGATTCGTCGTGACAATGGCAGCAAGGTGCCGGTGAACTACACGCTGCGCAAAACCGCCAGTGGCTGGAAGGCGTTTGACGTGACGATCGAAGGTATTTCCTACGTGAAGTCTTTCCGCACCGACTTTGGCACCGAGATCGAACAGAAAGGCCTGGATGCCGTGATCAAGCGGCTGCAAACGCAACAGGCTGCACCAGTCAGCACCAGCAAGAAGGCCAGCTGATCACATGGCTACTGCGCAATTGACTCAGCAGGGCGAGGGCCGCTACGCGGTCAGTGGTGAACTCAGCTTTGCCACCGTGACTGAACTGCTGCGGCAAAGCCGGGCACAGTTCGCCGGTGAGTCCAGCATGGATGTCGATCTGTCTGGTGTCACCCACGCCGATAGCGCCGGATTGTCACTGTTGATTGAGTGGTTAAGACAGGCACGCTTGCAGAATCGGCAACTGCGTTATCTCGCCTTGCCAGCCCAGTTACAGTCGCTGGCGACGATCAGTGACGTTGCCGGCCTGCTGACCGGCGAGGCATAGCCGGCGCTATCTCATCAAAGCTCACCAGCGCGGGTTGCAGCATCACGGCGCGATCAGTGTGCTGGCTGGATCAACCGGAGAATCTGCGCGCAGCCGTCTTCGAGCAGATCCAGAACCTGTTCAAAGCCTGCCGGGCCACCGTAATAGGGGTCGGGCACTTCCTTATCCGGGTGCACAACGCAGTATTCGCAAAATCGTTTGATCTTGTGCCGGTTGTGTTCCGTGGACAGCTTGAGCAGGCCGGTGTGGTTGTCATCGTCCATGGCCAGAATCAGATCGAAGTCATTCAGGTCGGCACGTGTTACCTGTCGTGCCCGGCCCGTCATGGGCAGGCCGCGTCTGCGACCGGCGGCGTGCATGCGCGGATCAGGCGGGTCGCCGGTGTGATAGCCAATGATGCCTGCTGAATCACAACGCACTTCGTGGGTCAGTCCCGCATCTTCCAGCAGCTTGCGCATGACGTTCTCACCCGCTGGTGAGCGGCAGATGTTGCCCATGCATACAAACAGGATGGACGAGATGGGATGGAGATGAGTCAAAGTAATGCCATCCCGATCAATTTTCCGTGTGCCCACAGGACAGTCAGTCCATATAGACCGAGGCCCGCAATAACTGCCAGCCAATCGTTGTAGATGCTTGCGGGAGCGGTCTTGAGTTCACGCGCCGGACGGCGTTTGAGTGAGATGCGATCTGCTACTGCCCAGAGCAGGAATCCGCCGAACAGCAGCACATCCGCCAGCATGCCGTTGCTGAGCAGGTGTGCCAAGGCCCACAACTTGGTGGCTACCAGCATGGGGTGTTTCAGCGTGGTCTTGATCCGGCCGGGAAGGTATACGGCGAACAGCAGCGGAAATACTGGCAACAGCAGGGTCATGGACACATGCCGCATCCAGCCCGGAGGCACATACAGCACTTCCGGCGTAAGGCGCGCCGCAGCGTAACCGCGAATGATCAGTACGAATCCCAGCAGTGCAACGACTGAGTAGAGGCCACGCCAGGCGAGGCCCAGTTGGGTCGCCATGCGATCACGCCAGGCCGGCGCAACAATCGAGATGGAGTGCATGCCGAGGAACAGCAACAGGCCAAAGATCAATGTGCTCATGGTTGACTCCGTGATGGCAGCTGAATCGGGATCAGAAGGGCGACAAACCGATGATCTGGTAGTGCAGGAAAAAGAAAATCAGCAGATAGGTGAACAGGCCGGCAATGATGCACACCAGGTCGTTGAACTGCGAGGCCGCGCCACTGGGAATGATGCGCACACGGCGGTTCAGTGAAATGCGATTCACTACGGCCCAGGCGAGGAAGCTGCCAAACAGCAGCAGGTCTGCCAACATGCCGTTGACCAGCAGGTGCGCAACCGCCCACAGCTTGATGGCAATCAGATCCGGATACTTCAGCGTGTGCCGGATCATCGAAGGTAGAAAGGTGGCGTACAGCAGCGGGAACACGCCGAGCATCAGCACATCGGCGACGCGCCGTGTCCAGCCGGGCGATACATAGACAACGAGGGGCGACAGTCGGCTCTGGCCGTAGCCGTACACAATCAATGCCAGCGCCAGCAGCGAGCCGATGGAGTGAATTATTGTCCAAGTTCCGCGGCCCCAGCGTTGCCGCTGTTTCTCGCGCCAGCGAGCGGCAAAAATAGGCAGAGAGTGCAAGGTGAAGAACAGGAGCAGGCCGAGAATCAGGATGGTCATGATGGATTTAGCAGCTCACAGGCGGAAGCATCTTGAAGCAGCGGCAAAGATTCATCGCGCTTCAGTTTGATTGCGGTTGTGTGATGCTCACTCACGCACGCACCGTATCTGTCAGAGGGCCGCCTTTGATCAGGTTCTAAGGCGACCCTCTGAGGGTGAGCTAGACCAGTTCGATGGCCATGGCAGTTGCTTCGCCGCCGCCAATACACAACGAGGCCACGCCGCGCTTGAGTCCGCGTGCTTGCAACGCATGGATCAGGGTGGTGACGATGCGGGCGCCCGCCGCGCCAATCGGATGACCCAGTGCACAGGCGCCGCCATTCACATTCACCTTGTCATGGGGCAGAGCAACGTCATGCATGGCGGACATGGTGACGCTGGCAAAGGCTTCGTTGATCTCGAACAGATCCACATCACTGACCTTCCAGCCGGACTGGTCCAGTACCTTCTGGATTGCACCACTGGGCGCCGTAGTGAACCACTCCGGCTGATGCGCGTGGCTGGTGTAGGCAACCACGCGCGCAATGGGTTTGGCATTCAGGGCTGAAGCCTGCGCAGCGGTGGTCAGTACCAGGGCTGATGCGCCATCGGCAATGGATGACGAACTGGCGGCGGTGACGGTGCCGTCCTTGTTGAAGGCGGGTTTGAGCGTGGGAATCTTGCTGATGTCGCAGGCGCCCGGGGTCTCATCGTTTTCAATGACCTGTTCGCCCTTGCGTGACTTGACGGTGACGGGCGAGATCTCAGCCTTGAAGGCGCCGCTGGCAACCGCAGCCTGTGCGCGTCGCACCGACTCGGTGGCGAAGGCGTCCTGCTGTTCACGGGTGAAACCGTACTTGGCGGAGGTGGCATCGGCAAAGAAGCCCATCATCTTGCTGTCGTAAGGGTTTTGCAGGCCATCAAAGAACATGTGATCCAGAATTTCGCCGTGCCCCATCCGGAAGCCGCCACGCGCTTTGGGTAACAGGTAAGGGGCGTTGGTCATGGACTCGAAGCCACCGGCAATCATCACGTTGGCGCTGCCCGCTTTGAGCTGATCGCAGGCCAGCATGATGGCCTTCATGGCTGACCCACATACCTTGTTGACCGTGGTGGTTGGAACGCTTTGCGGCAGTCCCGCACCCAGCACGGCCTGTCGTGCGGGGGCCTGACCCTGACCTGCTTGCAGCACACACCCCATGATGACTTCGTCGATCTGCTCGCCTTTCAGGCCGCTGGCCGCCAGCGCACCCTTGATGGCTGCAGCACCCAGCTGGTGGCCGGCAGTGCTGTTGAATACGCCTTGAAACGCGCCGATCGGTGTACGGCGGGCAGCGAGGATGACAATGGAGGGAGTGGCAGCTTGTGTCATGGCGCTCTTCCTTATGAATGTTATTGAATATGGATTGTAATGTGACTGAGTAATGTATCTGGTAAGTATGGCTGGATGCAGCGTCAATCCACAGTATCCGTCCCCGGCGCTGCAACTGAACTATCCACCAGTAAATCCGGTTCGCGAAGCGTCATCAGGATACGTGCACGCGCCTGATCACGCAAAGCCTCAGTCTGGCTTCGATCCTTGCGATCCGGGTGCGCGGTCAGCGCGCCCAGTACTTCCACCAGCACTTTGCCCGGACGGGGCCAGGGACTGCCGGGACGCAGCACGCGTCTGCTGCCATGCAGGGCCACGGGTACGACCGGCAGACTGGCGCGTTGTGCGGTCACGAATGCGCCCAGGTGAAATGCCTGTAACCCGACGCGATGCGTAAAGGTTCCTTCCGGAAAAAATACCATCGACTGGCCGGCCTGCGCGTCACGCATGATGCGACGCGCATCCATGCCGCCGGCGTGCCGGTTGGCGCGATCGACAAACAAGGCGCCGATGCGTCGCAGCAACAAGCCCGCAAACGGCACGTGCACCATTTCTTTCTTGATGACGAACGAAAAATTCGACGGCAGGGCTGCTTTCATCAACATGCCATCGAGGTAACTGCTGTGGTTGGCCACCACCACGCAAGGCGTGCCGGGCAACAGTTCCGCATGACGCAACTCATAGCGGATGCCGGTGATGCGCAACAGGGTGCGCGCCGCAAGCCGCGCCAGGCCTCGGCGCAGCTTCAGTCCCGGCAGGATGAGCAGTAGCAGCAGGGTGACGCAGCCGAGCACGGCCAGACACAGCCATGCATAACAGCCGTAAATCAGGCGCAAGGTATTGGTGATGGGGCTGCTCATCGCGCAAACCGCTGAGCAACGGGTGACGCAAGGCAGGTAACGGGAGGCTCTTCAAGCATCAGAGGCGGCATTTTCTGTGAACTGATTCTCTTTATGTTAATCCGGAATATGTTCTGTGATTGTAATCACAACGGCAGATTGGTGGCTCCGCATACTGCGACATAACCAAGTTTAGCGGGGCAAGCGCATTCGCAGTGATCTTCACCGGGCGGATGTGATTTGTAAGTGCGAATGAGTGTAGTACCCAAGTCCTCAGTGTATTCAAAATCGGAGCTGGCCGTGTCAGGCAATCTGCCGTCAACTACTGCTTCTGTCATCGACCGCTTCCTGGATGCGGTCTGGATGGAGCGTGGCCTGTCCCCTAACACCCTGTCGGCCTATCGCGCCGATCTGGCCGGCCTGGATCGCTGGTTGCGCGAGCGTGGCAGCCAGATCAGCACCGCGACTCGCGCCGATCTGCTGGCCTTCATGGCCTGGCGCGTCGAATCCGGCGCCCGGCCACGATCCACTGCCCGCCAACTGTCCAGCTTTCGTCGCTTCTATCGTTACCTGTTGCGCGAGAGCGCGCTCAAGGAAGATCCCACCGCACAGATTGCCATGCCGAAGATTGGTCGGGCCTTGCCCAAGTCGCTGACTGAGGAAGAGGTGGATTCGCTGCTGAATGCGCCGGCCACCAAGGATCCGCTGGGCAATCGTGATCGCACCATGCTGGAGGTGCTGTACGCCACCGGCCTGCGTGTTTCCGAACTGGTGAATCTGAAAATCAATCAGGTCAATCTCAATCAGGGCGTGTTGCGCATCGTCGGCAAGGGCGATCGTGAACGGCTGATCCCGCTGGGTGAAGAATCCGTGAAGTGGCTGGTGCAGTTTGCGCAGGGTTCGCGCATGGAAATCCTGCTGGAGCGGCAAAGTGACTACCTGTTCCCGACGCGTCGCGGTGATCACATGACCCGTCAGGCGTTCTGGCACATCATCAAACGCTATGCACTCAAGGGTGGCATCAACAAGGATCTGTCGCCGCATACGCTGCGTCATGCATTTGCCACTCACCTGCTGAATCATGGTGCTGACTTGCGTGTGGTGCAGATGTTGCTGGGGCACAGTGATTTGTCCACTACACAGATTTACACGCATGTGGCGCGCGAGCGCATGAAGGAATTACACGCGCAACATCATCCGAGGGGATGAGGTTAAGTTGGTGTCGGTCTTGGGTCTGGGTTTGCCAAGACACGCTGCGAGTACATCCTTGTAAGCTCGACGGCCGGATCCTTCCGGCCGACGGTCTTGGCAAACCCAGACCCAAGACCGACTTGATTACAATTAAGGCCCGCAATAGCGGGCTTTTTTGCTGGTGAGGGGGTTGGCGAGCAAGCACCCGCGAGCAGTCGGCTATGATGGGTGCTTGTTGCCACATTCATGAGTCGTCCGTGAACACTGTAGATCAAGTCATGCCCGCCAGAAACTGACACAACTGATTGCCCTTGCTTGCGCCTGCGGCACGGCGGTTGCCGCCGAGACGCAACCTGGAATTCTGGAGACGGTGATTGTCACCAGCCCACCACTGGCGCTGGGCGCTGAAGCATTTTCCACGATGCATCTTGCGGGAGACGAACTGGCAACTGCATCGCGTCTGGATGTGGGTTTGAGTCAGGTGCCCGGACTGTCGCTGTTCCGGCGTGACAGCAGTTTGTCGGCCAATCCCACCACACAAGGCATGTCATTGCGTTCCATTGCGCCTTCGGGTGCGGGTCGCGCGCTGGTCACGCTGGATGGCGTGCCGCTGAACGATCCGTTCGGCAACTGGGTGATCTGGAGCGCCTTGCCGCCTGAGGCGATTGCCGAAGCCGATGTAGTGCGTGGTGCGGGTGCAGGACCTTATGGTTCCGGTTCGCTCACGGGCGTGGTCACACTGACTGAACAGCGTGGTGTTGGCCTGACTGCTGTCAATGCCGAAATCGGCGAACTCGGGCAGCGTCGCATCGCTGCTGCGGGCGGCACAGACGTGGGTGGCGTAGCTCTGTTCGGTAGCGCTTCGGCGCAACAATCAGACGGCTGGATTCCCATCTCAAGCAGGCAACGTGGCGCCGCAGATAACGAAGTGACACTCAGTGCCGCCAATGCTTCGTTACGCGGTGAGTTTCAACCGGTTGCTGGCACCGCAGTCGCAATGCGCGTGGCCGCTTACAACGAACATCGCGATTCCGGATTGGTGGGCGCCAGCTCCAGCGCCAAGGGTGTGCTGGCCAGTGTTACGGCCGCGCATCCGGAGCAGGCGGGCGAACTGGGCTGGCGGTTGCAGACCTGGTGGCGCGACACCGATTTCACTAATCTTTCGGCTACTGTGGGCAGCGGCCGTGCCAGCACCACGCCCAGTAACGAGCAGTACGCAACGCCGGCAATCGGCTGGGGCGCCAACGCTGCCTTGCGGGGCCAGTTAGCCTGGTTGAACTGGGAAGTCGGGACCGATGTGCGCTACGCAAAGGGTGAGTCGCGCGAGTACTTTCAGTTGGTATCCGGCGCCTTCACCCAGGAACGAATTGCCGGTGGCAAGACGCTGATCAGCGGTGTGTACCTGGAAACGGCTGCACGCACGGAAAATTGGCTGGCCACAGTGGGGATTCGCGCCGATCAATGGCGCAGTTCCGATGGGCATCTCGTCCAGCGCGCCCGCTCTAATGGCGCGATCAGCCTGGAGCAGTATCCCGAATCCCAATCCGGTGTGGTGCCCACCGCGCGTGCCGGTATTCGCCGTGCATTTGCCGGCGGTACGTATCTGCGTGCGGCGGCATACAGCGGCTTTCGAACGCCATCGCTTAACGAACTGTATCGGCCGTTTCGTCTCGGCAATAACATCACCCAAGCCAATGCCGCATTGCGGCCGGAGCGCTTGTATGGCGTTGAGCTTGGCGCGGGTGGCGCGGTGGGGGTTTGGTCATGGGATCTGACGCTGTTCCAGAACCAGCTCAAGCATGCGATTACCAATGTCACCATTGGCCAGGGGCCGGGCACCTTTCCCGGCGCGGGCTTTGTGCCGGCGGGTGGCTTGTTGATCCAGCGGCAGAATGCCGGCGATATCGATGCGACCGGCCTTGAAGCCGAAATGCGCTGGCGACTGACGGACAAGTATTCCCTGCGCACCGCGCTGGCAGTGGTGGATGCAGAAGTGGATGGCGGCACGCAGGCGTCACAACTGACCGGCAAGCGTCCGGCACAAGCGCCGCGCAGCACGATTACAGCCGGACTGGTAATGAAGCCCTTCGCGCACTGGGTCGGCAATCTCAACTATCGCTATGAAAGCGCGCGGTATGCCGACGACTTGAATACCCTGCAACTGGGATCGGCCAGTGCTGTCGATGCACGCATCACCTGGGCGCCATCACCGCGCTTCGGAATTTACGCAGCAGTCAACAATCTGCTTGATGCCGATATTGCCACCACCCGGACCGCTGATAACGTGGTGAGTTACGCTGCGCCACGCACCTTCATGATCGGCGTGCGAGTGGGTTCCTGATCGCAAAACAAAAGGCCCGCCCAACTTGGAATTATTGGGCGGGCCTTCATGTTCACGCCCTGAAGAGGGTGATTAACGCTCCAGCAGCTTCAGCTTGTCAGCCTTGCCATCCCAGTCCTTGGCATCGGCGGGCGGGGTCTTGCGTTCGGTAATCACCGGCCAGTTCTTGGCCAGCTCGGCATTGAGCTTGAGGAACTGTTCCTGACCCTTGGGCACTTCTTCTTCCGAGTGGATGGCTTCGGCCGGACATTCCGGTTCGCACAGGGTGCAGTCAATGCATTCATCCGGGTCGATCACCAGAAAGTTCGGGCCTTCATGGAAGCAGTCCACCGGGCAAACTTCCACGCAATCCATGTACTTGCATTTGATGCAGTTTTCGGTGACGACAAAGGTCATTGAGCAGCTCCAGAAACCAGGGCGCGTCGGTGGCGACGCGAGGGGCCGCTATTCTGCCAAACCGCAGCCGGATCGCAAGCCGGGTTTTTGCCGGGCTACTCAGGGGATAGTGTGCAGATGCAGGGGTTCACGACCCGCGGCGCGGTCTTCCAGGAAACGCTCCAGACTGAAGCGGATGCTCTCAAAGGCGAGGTCTGGCCACGGAATTTCATGTGCCTGTACCAGTTTGACCTCAAGGCTTTCCGGGCCGATGCCAAAATCGAGGTTACGCAGCCGGGCGCGGAACATCATGTGTACCTGGTGGGTATGCAGGACGTTGACGACCGCCAGCAGCGAGCCGATTTCCACATCGGCCAAGGCTTCCTCCTGGGCCTCGCGCGCTGCGCCATCCTGTACGGTTTCGCCGTTTTCCATGAAGCCGGCCGGCAGGGTCCAGTAGCCAAGCCGGGGTTCAATGGCGCGTCGGCAGATCAAGATCCTGTCTTCCCACACAGGCACACAACCGGCAATGATGCGCGGGTTCTGATAGTGGATGGTGTGGCACGCCGGACAGACGTGGCGGGGCAGGTGGTCGCCGGACGGAATTTCGACCTGGACAGTATGGCCGCAGTGGCAACAGAACTTCATGGTGGACTTGCTGGACGATTGATTGGCGAATTATGGCAGCACTGCCTGTTTCTGGCTTGCATCGAATCGCACCAACGCGACAAACTCACCCTTGAAGTTGCCAACGGGTTGGCCCAGGTACTCAAGGATCGAGACGACTGAAATTCTGGCCTTGCCCTTGCGCGCCAGCACTCGCATGAACGACGGCCATTGCGCTGGTTCTTCCAGACAGGACCACGCAACGAACTCGCCCTGAATGGGCAACTCATACTCCATGGTGTTGCGCTGGATCACCAGCCGGCAAGTTATGCCCTCAGTTCGCAAGCGAGTATGCAGCAATGACCATGCTGCGAGGATGGCCAGCGCAGAGGCGCTGCCACCGAACACCGTTTCCCGGTGGTTGATGTTCGGCTCAAGCGGCGCCCGCAGCACAACCGACTCGGGTGCAATCGAATCCACTGAAATCTGCATGGCAGCGGAAAGTGGAATGTGACTATGCAGGTATTGCTGAAGTTCAGCAGCTGTCATGGCGTGTGGTTGGATCTGGCTCAAACCGTTATCTCGATGCGATTGCCATCAGGATCAAGAACCACACTTTCGTAGTAACCATCGCCAGTATGCCTTGGGCCATCCAGCACGGGGAAGCCATCCGCCTTCAGACGCATTGTGAGTTCATCCACCGATTGCTCCGAACCCACAGAGATCGCCAGGTGCGTGAGGCCCATGCGCTGCGCGCCCGGCTCTATGGCAACGGGACTCAGCGTCGATGTCTTCATGAGTTCCATTCGAGGCCCATCCGTGAAGCTCAGGAAGCAGGACTCGAATCCTTTCGCTTCATTCTTGTATCCGGCGTTCGCTGTCGCAGCAAAGTACTTCATATAGAAGGCTTTGCAGCGCTCGATGTCTGTTGTCCAGAGGGCTATGTGTTCGATGCGCATCATTGTCCGGAAGAAAGGGGCTCTATGGTTCGATACTGACGTTCGAGCTTAACGTTTGACTTAGAGTGCTTGCGCGGTACACATCGGGTTTGAGTATTTCCATCACGCGCGACGGCTTGGCCACTCGTTGAACTCGAACTGCTTGACAACCCATGTGCGTGCTTTAGTGCCGAGCATGAAGCGCTTCAGGCCTTGCAGATCTTCGTGCCCTTTGACGACTTGCATGAGCCATTGGACAAGCCTTTACCTCGATGTGCCTCAAGAATGAATACATCAGCGAGAAAGGCGAACGTAGCTTTGTCGGTAACAACGCGAGCGAACCCTACTTGCTCGGCTCCTCGGTACAGGCCGAAACACAATGAGTTGTTTATGGCTCGCTCGACTACAGCGCGCGGAATACCAAGTGACCAGTAGCTTTGCGTGAGAAACGCGTGAATGACGGCGATATCCAGCCGCTCGGGCTTAGTAGAGATCTCGTACTCGTGGAATTGATTGTTGGCTGGCATATGAAGCGCTCTAACTACAATACAAGTAGAGGTCATTGTTACAGGCCCTGAATGGCCATTTATAAAGGGACTTGATACCGTATATCGACATGACCTTCTCCTGCTTTCCCTTGACTAACAATTACTTGTGTTCTTTGTAGTCGATGATAATGAAAAAAGCAAAAGGGACTTGGGAACGGTGGTTCCCGGTGGCCATTCGAAGGACAGTTTGCAAGACATGGCGAAACCGTAAGCATCTCGTGTAACTACTTTTATACTGTGTCTTTAAGCAAGACTTGACACGCGCACGTGACAACACAACAAGACAAAAACCAGTCGGACAACTACATCTCCATGGCGGTCATTGCGCTGGCGCTGGCGGCGTTTGCCAACGGCATTTCGCAACGCGTCACCGATCCCATGTTGCCGCGTCTGGCCAGTGAGTTTTTGCTGCCGCTGGGTACGGTGTCGTGGGTGGTGACCAGCTTCACCTTGGGCAATGCCCTGTGTCAGATGTTTTTTGGGCCGATTGGCGATCGCTATGGCAAGTATCTGGTGGTGGCCTGGGTCTGTGTGGCGGCCAGTGTAGCGTCGTTACTGTGCGCGTTAGCGCCGACGCTGCCGTTGTTGCTGGCCGGGCGTGCGTTGGCAGGTGGAATGATCGCGGCGATTATTCCGCTGGCCATGGCCTGGATTGGCGATGTGGTGCCTTATGAGCGCCGCCAGCCGGTGCTGGCGCAGTTTCTGATCGGACAGATTCTGGGTGTATCAGCCGGGCAGCTGATGGGCGGTCTTTCTGCCGACTACTTCAGCTGGCGCGCCCCGTTTTTTGTGGTGGCTGCCGTGCTGTTGCTGGATGCCGCGTTATTGTTTGCCGTACGCCGGCGGCTGCCGGCATCGGCATTGCTTACCCGTCGCGGTGAAGGCCATGTCCTGCAGCATATGTGGCGCGAGATATCTCTGGTCATGGCGCAGAGTTGGGCGCGTGTGGTGTTGCTCACGGTGTTTCTGGAAGGCGCGTTCGTATTTGGCGCCTTTGCGTTTTTCGCTTCGCATATCCATCACGTGCTGGCGGTGTCTTTGACGGTGGCGGGCGCCATTGTCATGTTGTTTGGTTTCGGCGGCGTGTTATTTGCTGTGGCATCAAGGCGCTTGTTGCCGCGCCTGGGCGAAGCCGGTCTGGCGCGCTGGGGTGCGGGCATCATGCTGGTGTCATTGAGCGTTATTGCGCTGGGCAACACTCTCGGAATTGTGGCGCTGGGTTGCTTCAGCTTGGGCTTGGGGTTTTACATGCTGCATAACACGCTGCAGACCAATGCCACGCAAATGGCGCCAGAGCGTCGCGGCGCCGCCATGTCGGCGTTTGCGTTTTGCTACTTTCTTGGCCAGTCGGTGGGAGTGGCGACGGCTGGGTTGCTGGTGGGACACATCGGCACATCCAGTGTGATTTTCGCCGCCGGTCCGGGTGTACTGCTGGTGGCGCTTTATTTTGTGCGCGCCAAGGCTCGGCCGGCATCGAGGTGACGAGCTGCTGGGTATCTGTAGTACGCTCTAATCCTGATCAAATCTTCGTTGTCTGGAGTTGTCATGAATTCAAAAGCACGTCGCCCCTTGGTGAAAGTGGCCAGCGTCCTGGCATTAGCCAAACAGCGTTTAAAAGATGCCAAGCAGAAAGTCGCCGCCGTCAAGGAGGTACTGCAGGCCACCAGGAATCTGCTCAAAGCCGCCAAGAAAGATTTGAAGGACGCCAGGAAAGCAGCCAAAGCGGCCAAGGCTGCTACCAGGACACCATTGAAGGTGACAGCCAGCAAGAAGAAGTCGGCTGTAGTTAAGAAGAAAAAGATCGGCAAGTCAGCGGTCAAAGCGCCAGCGCCCAAACAACGCAAGAAAGCAGTCAAGCCTGCTGCGGATGGCAAGTCAGTGGCAGTTGAAAAATCAGCCGTGCTGGGCGCGGATGCAGCGGCAAGCAAGTAACGGCCAGATTGATCAGCTGTTGACGGTCATCACTCGGCCTTCGCGCATGCGCACGCATTGCATGGTGATGCCCAGTTCTTCCTGATAGCGGGGGATGACCCGCGCTTCAATTTCGGTGACCAGCGATATCGCCAGTCCTTTTGCGCCGGCGCGTCCGGTACGGCCAACGCGGTGCAGGTAGGCTTTGCTCAGGGTGGGTGCATCGAAATTGAAGATGTGTGTGACGCCCTTGATGTCGAGGCCACGCGCGGCAACGTCGGAGGCGATCAGCACGCGCAGCTCACCACTGCGGAAACCTTCCATTGCCTGCTTGCGGGCATGTTTGTCGAGCGCTGCGTTGAGGTCGGCGGCGGGAATATGGTGATGCGCAAGTTTCAGCGCAATTTTTTCTGCAAGATCATTGCGATGCACGAACACGATGGCGCGTTCGGGTTCCAGTGCATGCAGCAGCTTGCGTAACTCATCCGGCTTGTCGCGTTCTTCGCAGATGAGATAGAGATGTTCAATGTTTTCATTCACTGGTGCGACGCCGGCCTGCAGCATCGTCAGCGTGGGCGCCAGCGTCCTGATGATCGACAGGCTTTCAGACTCTTGTGTGGCCGAGGCAAACACCAGTTGTCGCGTGTGTGGCGCCGCCTGAATGATTGCACGAACGGCGGTCAGGCTTTCTTCACTCAGCAGTCGATCTGCTTCGTCAATGACGATGCTGCGCAGCTGCTGCGCCTTGAGCTTGCCCTTGCTGATCAGTTCACCGATGCGGCCCGGTGAGCCCACCACCAGATGCGGCTTCTTCTTCAGCTTGTCGAGCTGACGGTCCAGTGATGTGCCACCGATCAGCAACAGCGTACGAATGGGCCAGCCGGCATTCTGTGCGAGGTCGGTGCATTGCCGTTGAATCTGGATGGCCAGCTCATGGGTGGGCGCAACGATAATCGCCTGCGTAGCCGCCAGCGCCGCATCCAGACGACAGAAAATCGGCAGCAGGTAGGCCAGCGTCTTGCCGGTGCCCGTCTCGGCGTGCAGATAGGCATCCTGACCCGCCAGCAGAATCGGCAGTGCCGCGCTCTGGATCGGCGTGGGTTCGGTAATCTGTTGCTTGAGCAGGGCGGCGATGAGTGCAGGCGGTATCTGCAATTCAGTAAATGTCATGGATCAACCTGTAATAGCTCCGTTACCCACACACCCACATGCAGGCTGGCGCCGGGAGGCCCGAAGAATGAGCCGGCAACCGGTGATACCGATTCAGGCAGGCGCGCGACCGCAACGGCGATGTGTTTGCTGCTGGCCATTTCGCCGATGGTTGGATCAAAACCTTTCCAGCCCGCGCCCGGTAAATACACTTCAGCCCAGGCATGCGTGGCGCCAAAGTTCCAGCCGGAAGTGGGAGCGTGCAGGTAGCCGCTGACAAAGCGCGCTGCAAGACCGAGACAACGTGCCGCCTCCATGAACAGATTGGCAAAGTCACGACACGAACCCGTGCCACGTTGCAGGGTTTCAGTGGCTGATTGCACGCCGGGCTCTTCGCGCACCTGGTATTCAAAGGTTTCATGGATGCCAACACACAGTCGTTGCAACAGCGTGTAGGTTTGTATCGCTTCACCGGAATGCCAGAATCTTTCCAGCCAGACGCGCAAGGCACTGCGTTCATCGGGAAACTGTGGCAGCAGGTAGGGTTGCAGGATGGCGCTGGCCTCGGCTTCATAGCTGAAGGGGTAATTCACCGCATGATCCGCCACCATGAAATCCAGTGGTGATTCGTCATAGTGCTGCACGATGACTTCACTGAGGATCGCGAGTTGCGTGGCGCTGCTGTCGAAACTGGCGATGGCTACCGAGTTGTCGTACGCATCGCGCAGCCAGTGCAGGCTGGCGACGGGTGAAGTTTCCAGCGTGGAAGATTCGATGTGCAGCTCATGACCTTCACGCGGTCGCAGCAGCAGTCGATGCGGCGCCAGTTGTACCGTACCGGTGAAGTTGTACCAGGTACGGTGAATGATTTTCAGGCGTCGCACGTTGCCGAAGCGGGTCAGGGAAGCTGGAAGGACGCGCGATCAGTCTTCTTGGCTTTTTTCGCGGCGCGCTTCTCTTCAAGTGACTTGGCAGGTTTTTTCTTCTCCTGCTTTTTCTGGTTCATGCCCTTGCTCATGTGCAATGCTCCGGTTGGATCAGGTGGGGTCAGAAGTCTGTGGGGTACTACGGCCGCAGCGCACGTACTCGTCCGCGCAGCTTGAGCACTTCAGCGTGCAACTGGGCATTCAACTCCCGGGCGCGAGAGAGCTGCCACCACAGGACAGTGGTGATGCAGGCCAGAATCAGCGTGAGAAAGACATACAGCACGAAAGCCCTTGGGTGATGAACAGTACGCCCTGCGGGCTGGCCCATAGCGGCGAAGGAAGCTTCGCGAGTGATTGAAGCTGCCGACTATTTGCGAGCAGGCTTGATGCGCGGACGAGTCTTGCCGGCACTGCGTTCATTCAGCCGATCAATCATGTCCTGCACAAGATACTGCACTTCTGCCAGACCACCGGGTCGGGCGCCATTGATGAGGTTGGTGCCCTGCGCAATCACATACTGGTGCCAGATGCCGTCGCTGTCCTGCGGGGTGGCCATGGGCGTGATGGAGGCCAGGCGATACTGGACTTCCTGAGTCAGGGTGGTCATTGCTGAAGCATTTATCATGCCGACACCATACACCCTGGCGGGTCGGCGCACCTGACTATCGTAGCGGGGGGCGACGACTTCAGGGCATTCACAGGCCTTGGGGCACCCTGCGCGCAGGTGAGGAAACACCGGGTAATCAGGACGGTCATGCTCCCGGCGACGATGTGATTGGTCGCTACTACACCGGCTTTCCCTATCGACTGTAACGAGGTATATAGTTCAGGAGATCAATTTTTCGAGGTGTTTCATGAAGAATACGAAAGCGTCGGTACTGGTGGCGCTCGCGCTGCTGGTGTCTCCGGTTTCGCTGTTTGCCCACCACGGCACGGCGGGGACTTACGATCAAACCAAGGTGGTCAAAGTGTCGGGGGTCGTGAAGCAGTTTCTTTGGCGGAATCCTCACTGCATCTTGCTCCTGACCGGCAAGGACGCAGCGGGCAAGGAGGTGACTTACTCCTTCGAGATAGGCAGTCCGGGCTCGCTGGTGGGGCGCGGCTTCTCCCGCGATTCGTTCAAAGTGGGCGACACCGTGGCCTTCGACATGCACCCTGCATTTGGCAACCCGAATGTGGGCCAGCCTGCTACCCGCACGTTCGTAATCAATGGCAAGGCTGTGACAGGGATCGCCGGAGGGGACGAATAATGAAAATGTTTAACCAGTTTCTCGGCATGGGCATGGCGTTCGCGCTGGTTCTGTCTATCGCATCGCAGGCGAAGGCTGCAGCCGACTTGAGCGGTGTGTGGATAGTCTCGGGTGGTGGCGGCGGTGGCAGCAGCACCTTCAGAAACAATCCCGAATCGGAATGGAGCACCGAAAAGCTGCCGTTCACACCCCAAGGCCGTGCTGCATTCGAAGCCAACCGCCCCGGCAAGGGCCCGCGGCTATTTAATAATCCGCAGGAGCGCACTGATCCGCTCACTCTGGGCAACCCTCCGGGCCTGTATCGCACCCTGGTTTACAGCCGGCCGATGGAATTCGTGCAGACGCCCGGCAGACTCGTTCAGGTTTTCGAATGGAGCCGGGTGTGGCGACCCATCTACACCGATGGGCGTCCAGTTCCCAAGGACATGCCGGCAGGGCCTTACTGGTACGGGCACTCGGTGGGGCATTGGGAAGGTGACACGCTGGTGGTGAACACCATGTCACTGGATTCACGCGCGTGGCTGGACGAATGGGGTACGCCCTTCAGCGACGATGCGCGCATCGAGGAGCGCTGGCAGCGCGTCGCACCGGACATGTTGCAGTTGAAGATCACGGTCACCGATCCGTCGATGTATTCGAAGCCGTGGACCAGCATGCCGATCAACATGAAGCTGCAGAAGAAGGGTAGTGAGCTGAAGGAAGTCATTCATGCGCCCATTGATGAGGCTACCTTCGATGCGCTCATAGCCAAGCCTGCCGGTGGCGCTTCATCGGCAAAGTAGTGTGTGCTTGTCAATCGCGGTATCCATTTATCCTGCGGGAATTAATCATGTCGAACAGAACCTGTCTTGCTATGTTGTTCATTGCCACTGCAACCTTGACGCAGCATGCCGCAGCTGCTGCCGCAGACGAAGGACATACAGAGCGTACCGTGCGTTTCAAGGAACTTGATAAAAGTGGTGATAGCAAAATCAGTCTTGTGGAATTTCAGACACGCCCTTCCCATGCCGACGTAGTGGCCGGCAGAGTGACGCCACCTCCAAGTGACAAAGAGCTGACCGACCGTGCTGTGCGTTTCAAACAACTGGACCTGGACAAGGATGGATTCCTGAGCTTCCCGGAATTCGAGGCCACCATGACGACGCCCCAGCCGGGCAGCGCGAAGTAGGGCCGATGAATTAGAGGGTGACTCTTCAACAAGATGATTGCTGGAGACAATCATTCTGGCGGCGGCACTACGTGTGGCTAACAGTACGCCACATTTTTATTCTTTATCAGGAGTTGCACGTGCTGCCAAAAGCAATCACTTCTACGGGTCTGATATTTGTTGCTCTCAGTCAGTCCGCGCTGGCTGCAACTTCGTGTGAGACTCTGGCTTCACTGAAGTTGCCCGACACAACCATTACGCTCGCCACTGAGATAGCGTCCGGTGCATTCGTTCCCGCCGATGGCGGTGGTCGGCGCGGTGCTGCTGCGTTCGCAGCGCTGCCCGCGTTTTGCAGAGTCGCGGGTGTCATCCGGCCGTCTTCGGATTCGAACATAAAATTTGAAGTATGGATGCCGCTTGAGGGATGGAATGAGCGGTTCCAGGGAGTTGGCAATGGTGGTCTCGCCGGAACAATCAGCTATCCGGCCATGGCTGCCGCGCTGTCTGGCGGATACGCCACCGCCAGCACCGATACCGGCCATGCGGCGGAAGCAGACGGCACGGCAAACTGGGCGATGGGCAGCCCCGACCGCATCAAGGATTTCGGTCATCGTGCCGTGCACGAGATGACTGTGAAGAGCAAGGCGGTGGTCGCTGCATACTTCGGTTCGCAGCCGCGTTACTCCTACTGGATCGGTTGCTCTGAAGGCGGTCGGCAGGGCATGGGTGAGGCGCAGCGTTTCCCCGGCGACTACGACGGCATCGTCGCCGGTGCGCCGGTGTTCGGCTGGACCCGTACGCAGACGCGCAATCTCGGCCTGCAGAAAATCCAGCGCGAGGACCCGGCGGCGTTCGTCCCCGGCAGCAAGTTGAAAGTGTTGCATCAGGAAGTCATGAATCAGTGCGATACGCGGGACGGAGTCAAGGATGGCGTGATCACCCATCCGCCTGCCTGCAACATCGACTGGTCGAAGATGATCTGCAAGGCGGGCGACCAGCCGAATTGCCTCACGGCCTCGCAGGCGAAGCTGATGCAGGCCGACTACGCCGGCTCAAGCAATCCGCGCACCGGCGAGCGCCTGATGTTCGGCCACGCCGTGGGCTTCGAGATCGAACATGGCGAGCGGACCAACTTCGCCGAGACGCCATCGCCCAACCGGCTGGAGGCTTCGGCCTTCTGGCGTTACTTCGTGTTCGACGATCCCAAGTGGGACGGCGCGAAGTTCGATTTCGACAAGGACGTGGCGTTCGCCGACCAGAAAGTCGGTGGCGACATGAACAACTTCGATCCGAACCTGCGCGCCTTCAAGGCACGCGGTGGCAAACTGCTCCACTATCACGGCTGGTGGGATGCACAGCCGACACCGTACAACAGCATCGACTATCACGAGCGCGTGCAGAAAGAGCTCGGCGGCAATGTCAGCGACTTCTATCGCCTGTTCATGGTCCCCGGCATGGGGCACTGCGGCGGCGGGCCTGGCACGGATCAGTTCGACAAGATCGCCACGATTCGCGCGTGGGTGGAAGAAGGCAAGGCGCCGAACATGATTCATGCGGAGCACAAGACCGACGGCAAGGTGGATAGCAGCCGGCCATTGTGTCCGCATCCGCAGGTTGCGAAATACAAGGGCTCCGGCAGCACGGATGAGGCTGCCAGCTTTACCTGCGCGCTGCCCTAACGCAGTGTTGCTGGCCATGCGATCCGGTAAGGCTGATCTTTCCGGACCATACAGTTTTAAGTAGTCAGCACGCCTGCGTTCCACACGTGTTGGTGCCGCAGCGTCCATTCCGGGCGATGTTATTCGTAGCTAGCTCGCCATTCCGTGATACATCCACCCGTTGTGAGCTGGCTTGGCGCCCTACTGCGTCGTGGATGTGATGGCACCACTCGGCGCAATCGGCTCAAGCCCCCATCGACTCATCACCGCTGCGGCCGCCGGTGTCTGCAGGTGCCGGATGAACGCCCTTGCGGCTTCCGGCTCGCGCGTCGTGACGGGCATCGCGGCAGACATGATAGTGATCAGCTGGAACTCGCGTGGCAGCGGACCGAGCAGTTCGATGCCCGGCGTCAGCAACAGCTCGCAGTTCTGCTGAAAGGCCAGGTCCGCCTCACCCGTGATCAGCATCGTGGGCCCCGCAGCAGCGCCACCCGGTGGACGCCGCGTGCGGGCCTGCAATTCATTGCCAATGCCAAGCTGCTCGGCAACGCGGACGAGGTGGTTGGCGCTCGGCGAGCCGGAGGCAGGGTTCGGATAAGTGATTCCCCGGGCAGCCAGTAGCGTGCGCTTGAGGGCATCGGCCGTGGCGACATCGGGCCTGGGAGCACCTTGCTTGACTGCGAAGCCCACCGGCGACCGGGCCAGATCAACCACGGAATCCGGCCGCACCTTGCCGGCCGCGAGCAATGCGTCGATGGCCGCACGCGTGCCGAAGTACACATCGGCGATCTCGCCGTTGCTCACCCGCCCGGCCATGGCCGTCGTGCCGCCGAATTCGGCACTCGCTGTGTGGCCGCTGGTCCGGTTGAAGGCGGGAAGTTGTTCGTCGAATACGCGCTGGAAAGCAATCGTCGACAATACCTTGACCTCGGCCGCCTCGGCGAGCATGGATGACGCACCGAGCACGATAGCGAGCACAGCGGCCAGATGAGTAGCAAGACGAGTGGCAATCGGCTGATTCATCGCGGATCTCCCCACGAATGGCGTTGTGGCGGCCAACGTATACGATGGCCCCACGGGAAGTCCAGCTGCGGCTGTGCAGTGCGTTTGAATTGTATCGCCAGCTGGTACCACAAGGCGTCCTCTCGCTGGAGCACGCGGTACTGCTGACCAACTCACTGATGCGTGACAGCGAGCTGGTGCTGACACATTGCGGAGGCTGTGGATGTGCCGTCATGACCGATCGCTATGGGGCGATTCGTCGCACCTGCAAGCACTGTCATGATCCGCCGGTGGATCGTGACAGTGTGACGGAAGCCGAGATGGCGTCGCTGTTGGAACCCGTCATGCAGCAGCGGTTGTTCTGATCGATTGATGTGACAGTTGCTTATGGGGAACCGTATTTCAGTCATCATGCTGCTGCCTTGGCTTTCAGGGGGCGAACTTGTCGGGTGATGTCCTTGGCTTTGGCGATTTCGGCGACACGCAGATCGTGACTAGTCTGCAGGTTGAGCCATGAACGGGCATCGCCGCCAAAATACCGCGCCAGTCGCAGGGCGGTGTCCGGAGTCACCCCACGTCGCTCACGCACGATGTCGTTCAGCCGGGTGGTTGGTATTCCCAGATTCTTGGCCAGCGCGTTGACACTCACTTCAAGTGGAACAATGTAATCTTCGCGCAGGACTTCACCGGGATGAACCGGCCGCATGCCATTCTTGATCGTCATGGTGGTACTCATGGTGTGCTAGTGGTAGTCAACAATCTCCACGGACTCAATGCCGGTGGTGGTCCAGCGAAAGCACAATCGCCATTGGTCATTGATCCGGATGCTGTAAGAGCCGGCACGATTACCTTTGAGTTCTTCCAGTCGGTTACCTGGCGGTGACTTCAGGAACTCCAGGGTCTCGGCGGCATCCAGTTGCGCCAGCTTGCGGGTCGCGACCTTGGCTATCGCGGCAAAGCGCCTGGATTTGCCAGTCTCGAATAGAGACCGGGTGTCCGCGCAGCGAAAACTCTTGATCATGGTGGCAGCTTAGCCAATTTGTTGCTTAACGACAAGCGTTAAATAGGTTGATGGGAGGTTAGTTCGGAGTGCGCCATCCCTTACCTTGAGAACAGGCGGATCAACAGGTAGTACCCCATCAGGCAGAGCACACTGCCGATAGAGATCCCCATCATGAGCCAGAACGGATAATTGGGCAGTGCACGACGTAGTGTGAGTGATTCGTGATTCACTTACTGCAACGTGTCAAAGTGTGGATTATCGATCTTCGCGCGTATGCCAGATACGCAGGATGTAGAGGATGGACTCGCGTAACTCATAACGAATCTCGTAGCGTCCAACCAGTAACCGGCGTACTTCGCGCGGTTCAAATTCTTCCAGCCGCTCGCCGATGCGGGGTTGTTGCAGCAGCTTGGCGGGGGCAGCGGTAAGAGACTGTACCGTGCGGGCTGCCGCTGCGGGATTGACGGGCGACAGGAATTCGTACAGCCGGACCACATCGGCCAGAGCAGAACGGGTCCACTGCAGTTTCATTTGCGGGGCACCGGCAGCGGCTTCTTGGTATTCAGGCTGGCCGCCCAGGCTTGCACTGACTGGTGATCAATGACCTGGCCTGCGTCCACCTCTGCCAAGGCGTCCAGCGTGAGGGCGCGACGTTCCTCTTCCTGATCTATCCAGGCCGACAGCGCCTGCTTGATGACCCAGCCCCGGGGGCGCTCCAGGCGCGCAGCGACCTGGTCGACGCGTTTAGCGAGCGCCAGCGGTACATGCGCGGTCAGGACCTTGGTGCTCATGGCGTTCTCCAGAAATAATCAGTCTTAATCAGGAATAATCATAGTAAAACAGGCTGATTACCGCAAGCCGAGGACGGCGCAGCTGGTTGAAGGGCGGGAGCAAACGGACTCCGAGCCGACAGCAATTACCTTGAGAATAGGCGAATGAGCAGGTAGTACCCCATCAGGCACAGCACACTGCCGATGGAGATGCTCATCATTATCCAGGTCACTAGCGCGGCCAGCACTCAACCCAAACTGGGTGACGTCGTGGGTATCAAACGGCTTGCGCGCGAGCCGGTGACGATCACCACTTCACAACGGAATGGGGCCGGGCAGGTGATTGCGCAGCGTGAACAGGAAGTGTTTCGTAATCGCTGGGTGGTGGAGAAAGTGCAGTTTTTTGCCGAACGCAGCCAGCTGGCGCGGCGCGTCCGGGATGATCAAGTGGAGGCACGGAGAGCGGTGAAAGCTCATCCGGAATTGATGTCGACCTATCTGACACTGCGGGGCGCACAGGAGATTGCGCAACGGCGTATTGCCGATCCCAAGGACCGGGAGAAGTTCGTGGCGCTGGTCCGGGAGGCGATGGCGGGTTCCATAAAAAGAGGAGACCCGTTGCCGGTCGTCCGGCTACGAAAGAAAACAGAGGTCAAAGAACGGCCATTATTACGACCCAAGGAGGAGCGGCAACGTTGATGCGGATCCGCTGAATGGGGGCGGTGATACCCCAACGTCGTGTGTCGCCTGCAGGCACCCACCCCGTCATGGTGGGGTGGTTTTGTATTGACAACCGCTATACGTGCGTCTATTTTGTGTATCCATTGTATATACACTCTGAGGTGTCCTATGCGTGCTGCCGCCATCAATTTACGGGCTCTGCCCGAACAGCGAGATCTGATCGATCATGCAGCTACCTTGCTGGGCAAGAACCGCTCCGATTTCATGCTCGAAGCGGCCTGTGAGCGTGCTCAGGCTATTGTGCTGGATCAGGTGCATTTCATCGCTGGATGCCGACAAATTCCAGCAATTTATCGACCTGTTGGATGCACCTCCCAAACCTAATCCCGGTCTTGAGCGGTTGTTGGCCGTGAAGGCGCCGTGGGACAAGGCGTGAGCCTTGATCTGTCGGCTCCACAGCCGCTGACTTCGGCCCATGTTGTTGATGACTTCTCCTGCGGCGAACCCGTGCTGGAGGAGTGGCTCAAGCGTCGGGCCATGATCAATCAGGTCAGCGGAGCCAGCCGCACGTTCGTCGTCACTGACCAGGATGGCCGTGTGTACGGCTATTACGCGATGGCCGCCGGCGCGGTCTCCCACCTGATGGCTACGGGCGGGGTGCGCCGGAACATGCCGGAGCCAATCCCTGTGATGGTCTTGGCGCGGCTGGCGGTTGATCACCGTGCGCAGGGAATCAAACTCGGTGGCGCCTTGCTGCAGGATGCCGTCAATCGCGCGCTGACCGTTTCGCAGCACACGGGGGTGCGGGCACTCCTCGTTCAAGCCCTTCATGACCGAGCCAAGAGTTTCTATGAGCACTACGGGTTCCAAGCTTCACCCGTCGATCCGATGATATTGATGCTGCGTTTGCCACATGCCAACGCATGATTGATCAGCATTTTGCATGTTGGTCGTGAGTGCCATGGAAGAGCGGCCCACCACTGACCCTTCCATTGCTCACGGCTTTCGCAGCATGGCCAGTACCTTGCTCAATGAACAAGGTTTCAACCGCGATTGGATCGAACGCCAGCTTGCACACGGTGAGCGTGATGCAATCCGCGCGGCATACAATTACGTAGAATACCTACCGGAGCGACCCGTTCAAAGGTATCAGCCAAAGTGGTTTTTGAGGTTTTTCGTTGCAGGCTTGGATCAACGCCATCTGCAACCTGTGCTCGGGCCTCGTCGCGACGTTCCCGTGCTTTTTTGAGGGACACTTCTGGGTAAACGCCCAAGCTGAGCATTTTCTCCACGCCATCAATCCGATAGCGAAGGCGCCACCATTTCGAACCGTTGGGTTGCACCAATAATTAAGGAGAGCCCGTTTCCATCGGACAGTTTGAAGGGACGATCCATCCTTTTAAGAGTCCGGACTTGTGTATCAGTCAACGGCATGTGATCCCTCTACCATGATGCTTGTGGGGCGAAGTTACCCACAGGCATCTGAGTTACCCTCAAACCCACCCGCACCGATGCTGGTTGTCAACGAAAATGGTTGGACGTTGCTGGACGGAATTTCAGCGGAAATAGTGAAAAACTCTAATGTTCTTGGACGTTCTTGGACGTCTTGGTCTGAAGGGCTGGTGCCGGTGGAGGGAATCGAACCCACACTCTGTTGCCAAAATCGGATTTTGAGTCCGACGCGTCTACCAGTTCCGCCACACCGGCGGCCACAGCCTTTTCAGGGGCGGCAAGTATAGGGACGTTCTGAAAACTCGCAAAGAATTTTTTCGGCCGGAAATAGTCGCGTTGGGTTCGATTTCCTGCACCGGAGTCGCGCCCAAAACCGGCTGAAGTCACGGCAAGTTGGCAAGCAAACAGATCCGTTTGAGTCGCTTCGCCATGCCTGATACCGTGCGCGCCCCATGCGTCGCAGCGACTTTTCCTATCAACTGCCCACGGAGCTGATTGCTCAGTATCCCGAGCCGGAACGCTCGGCCAGCCGCCTTTTGCATATTGATGGCCGGGTTGGCAGTTTGACTGACCGTCAGTTCCGCGATCTGCCGACGCTGCTCAAACCGGATGATTTGCTGGTGTTCAATGACACGCGCGTCATTCCGGCCCGGGTATTGGGCGTCAAGCCCACGGGTGGGCGTGTGGAAATTTTGCTGGAACGCATCCTGAGCGGGCGGCGCATTCTGGCGCATGTCAATGCCAGCAAGGCCCTGCGTGCCGACTCGCCAATACAATTAGCGGGCGGCGTGACGGCGCAATTTGTGGGCCGACACGATGACCTGTTCGAGCTGGAGCTGAGTGTCGATCCGCTGGCCTTCTTCCTGGAGCACGGCGCCTTGCCGCTGCCGCCGTACATCGAGCGCAGTGCGGATGCGTCGGATAGCGAACGCTATCAGACGGTGTTCTCGCGTGAACTGGGCGCAGTGGCTGCGCCGACAGCCGGGTTGCATTTTGATCAAGCCATGCTCAGGTGCGTGGCTGATCTTGGCGTGCATTCGGAGTTCGTCACGCTGCATGTAGGTGCGGGCACCTTTCAACCCTTGCGAGTCGATGATCTGGATAAGCATCGCATGCATGAAGAAGTGGTGCAGGTCTCAGCCGATGTGTGTGCTGCAATCAGTGCAACCCGTGCGCGGGGTGGCCGGGTCATTGCTGTTGGCACAACCGTGGTGCGCAGTCTGGAAACCGCAGCGGCCACGGGCGTGTTGCAGCCGTGCCGCACTGAAACACGTTTGTTCATCCGGCCCGGCTATCGATTCAAAGTGGTGGATGCGTTGCTGACCAATTTTCACTTGCCGGAATCGACACTGCTGATGCTGGTGTGCGCCTTTGGCGGCTATGACACGATGATGGCGGCATATCGTCACGCAGTTGCGCAGCGGTATCGCTTTTTCAGCTATGGTGATGCGATGTTTATTGAACCTGCCATTGAGTCTGCTATTGACCGTGCCCATGAAATTTGAATTTGTACTCGCCACTGATGGCCGCGCTCGCCGTGGCCGCCTGAACTTTCCGCGCGGCGCGGTGGAAACACCGGCATTCATGCCGGTGGGAACCTATGGCACGGTGAAGGGCGTGAGTCCGGAGGAAGTGGAATCCATCGGCGCGCATATCGTGCTGGGTAATACCTTTCATCTGATGTTGCGGCCGGGTACGGAAGTCATCAAGGCGCATGGCGGGCTGCATGGCTTCATGCACTGGAACAAACCGATTCTCACTGACTCCGGTGGTTTTCAGGTGTTCAGTCTGAAAGAGCTGCGCAAGATCAGCGAGCAGGGTGTGAAGTTCCGTTCGCCGGTCAATGGTGATCTGGTGGAGCTGACACCTGAGCGTTCCATGCAGGTGCAATACGATCTGGATTCCGACATCGTGATGATCTTCGATGAATGCACGCCGTACCCGGCGACTGAAGATGAAGCGCGTAAATCCATGGAGCTGTCACTACGCTGGGCAGTGCGTTCGCGCGCCGAGTTTGATCGCCTGAATCAGGGGCCCAATGGGGAAAAAAGCAATACACATGCGTTGTTCGGCATCGTGCAGGGTGGCATGTACATGCCGTTGCGTCAGGCGTCCCTCGCAGGTCTGAGTGATATCGGCTTTGATGGTTATGCCATCGGTGGACTGGCGGTGGGTGAGCCCAAGGCCGAGCGCGAGCGCGTGCTGGAAGAAATCGAACCCATGATGCCGAAAGACAAGCCGCGTTACCTGATGGGCGTGGGTACGCCGGAGGATATTGTTGCAGCGGTGTGTCGCGGCGTGGACATGTTTGATTGTGTGATGCCGACGCGCAATGCGCGCAATGGTCATCTGTTCACCACCTTTGGGGTACTGCGCATTCGCAACGCGCAATATGAAAAGGATACGCGCCCCATTGATGAAACCTGCGGCTGCTACACTTGCCGCAATTATTCCCGTGCCTACCTCAAGCATCTGGACCGCTGCACCGAAATGCTGGGCGCACGTCTGGCGTCAATCCATAATCTGTATTACTACCAGCAACTCATGAACGAACTGCGACAGGCCATTGCGGAGCATCGACTGGATGCCTATGTGGCCGGGTTCCATGCGCAACGTGCCCCTAACGAGGATGTCGAACATGCTGGCTGAATTGCCCAATAGTCAGTGGTTTCGTCGCGTCATTGTCGCGGCGCTCATGGTGGGCATCCTGTTGCTTACCTACACCGTGCTCAGGCCGTTTCTGGTGCCCGCAATCTGGGCGGCGATTCTGGCCTATGTGTCATGGCCATTGCATATCCGCGTCAGCCGCGTGATTCGCCGACGGCAGACGCTGGCGGCGCTGGCCACAACCCTGCTGGTGTCTTTGGTGATCGTGGTGCCCCTCATCTGGCTGATCTTCACCATGCAGACAGAAGCAGTACGCGCCTATCGCGCCATACAGGACTTGCTGGCCAGCAAGCCGATGTTGCCCGCAATGCTACGCGACTTGCCACTGGTCGGTATGTGGATCACGGAACGCTGGGCGGAGCTGATTGCGGATCCCACCGTGCTGAAAACCGGTTTCCAGCAATGGATGGCGCGCTCGGCTGATGAGGTCTCGGGTGTAGTGGGTGGCGTTGGCCGCAACGCTGCCAAGCTGTTCATTGCGCTGTTTGCGATGTTCTTTTTCCTGCGCGATGGCGCCCGGTTTTTCTCGCAGGTGCGCTCGGTGCTGGAAGGCATGCTGGGCCCGCAGGTGCGTGATTACCTGAAAGCCATTGGCGATACCACGCAGGCGGTGGTGTATGCGCTGGTGCTGGCCGCGTTGGCGCAGGGTCTGGTTGCCGGTATCGGTTACGCCATTGCCGGACTGGGCGCGCCGCTATTCCTGGGTGCATTGACGGCGTTGGTGGCGTTGATTCCATTTGCCACGCCGTTGATGTGGATCAGTCTCAGTATCTGGCTGATTCTGACCGGGCAGGTGGGGGCGGGCATATTCCTGATTGTCTGGGGCGCTGCGCTGGTCAGTTCGGTGGATAACGTGGTGCGGCCGCTGGTGATTTCCAGTGCGACCAGCATGCCTTTCATCCTGGTGGTGTTCGGCGTGCTGGGCGGCGTGATCGCCTTCGGTCTGGTCGGCCTGTTCATTGGTCCGGTAGTGCTGGCCGTATCACTGGCAATCTGGCGCGAGTGGCTGGAGCATCGTCCGGTGCGGTCGGTGACGCCGCCTTGATGTGCCTGGTTCACGGCGCCAGTTTCTGCAAGGCATAGGCGCCCATTTGTCGGGCCAGCTCGTATTCGCCCATTACCACATGACTGACGCCTGCCGCAGCGAGCTCGTCTATTTCACTGCGGCTGTGCGCGCGGGCTACGATCTCCAGCTGTGGATTGACGGAGCGCACATACTCAAGCGCATGACGTAGCTGAAAACTGTCCGGAATGGCGAACAGCAGCAGGCGCGCGCGCTTCAGGCCTACGGCTTCGCACACTACCGGGTCGGCAGCGTCGCCCGATACCGCCGGCACATTCTGGCTGATCAGTTGCTCCACCAGTTTCTCATTGGTCTCGATTACAGCGTAATGAATGCCGCGCTGTTGCAATAGTTCAGCAATGACGCTGCCTACCCGACCATGGCCCACCAGTACGACATGACCCTGCCAGTCGCCGGGCACCACCAGCGGAATTTCATCCAGTTGTGCACCCGAGCGATCCAGCCAGCGCACGAACTTCGGATGCGCCGAAAACCAGCGCTCCAGGGCCGGTAGCAGACGAAACGCAATCGGGTTGACCGCAATCGACAGAATGGCGCCGGCCAGCACCAGCGTCTGGGCTTCACGCGACACCAGCTCCAGCGACACGCCCAGCACGATCAGAATGAATGAGAACTCACCGATCTGCGCCAGGCTGGCAGAGATGGTCAGCGCCGTGCGCAGCGAGCGGCGATTGAATAGCACCACTGCAAAGGCCGCCAGTGATTTGCCGAACACAATCACCAGCACCACCGCCAGCACCTTGAGCGGTTCCAGCCACAGGATGGACGGATCAAACAGCATGCCCACCGAAACAAAGAACAGCACGGCGAAGGCGTCCTGGAACGGCAGGATGTCAGCGCCCGCCTTATGACTGAGCGCCGATTCGTTGAGCACGACGCCGGCAAAGAAGGCGCCCAGCGCCAGTGACACGCCGAACAGCAGCGCCGAGCCATAGGCAATCCCCAGGGCAATGGCCAGCACCGCCAGGGTAAACAGATCGCGTGCGGCAGTTTGCTCCACCCGTTCCAGCAACCAGGGAATCACCCGGCGTCCCACGATCAGCATCAGGGCGACAAACAACGCTGCTTTGCCGAGGGTGAGCAGGACCAGCCAGAAGATGCTGCCTAACGCGACACCAGTCTCGCCGCCACGCAGCTGAGCCAGAATCGGCAGCAGTACCAGCACCACCACCATGGCGATGTCTTCCATCACCAGCCAGGCAATGGCGATGCGGCCGCGTTCGGTATGCAGCAGCTTGTGGTCCTGCAGCGAACGCAGCATGACCACGGTACTGGCTACCGACAGCGCCAGACCGAATACCAGCCCGGCCGCCAGGTCCCAGTCCCATGCCCACGCCAGGCCCATGCCAATCAGGGTGGCGATCACGATCTGCGCCAGTGCCCCCGGAATGGCAATGTTCTTGACCCGCATCAGGTCGGTGAGCGAGAAATGCAGACCCACGCCGAACATCAGCAGGATGACGCCGATTTCTGCCAGTTCACTGGACAGGGTCAGGTCAGAGACGATACCCGGCGTAAACGGGCCGACCATGATGCCGGCAAACAGATAGCCGACGATCGGCGAGATTTTCAGGCGCTGCGCCACCAGGCCAGCGACGAATGCCCAGGCAAAGCTGGCAACCAGGGTAGTGATCAGCGGGGTGTCATGCATCGGCGGGCGTCCAGTGCGTGCAAGGGAGGTGAGGGTGAGAGTAGCGGCATCCGGCCCGGTTCCGGACGATATTTCCTGCGCCCGGTCATTAACTTTGCAGGCAGGCAGTGAAGGTGCGGCTGTGTATAATCCGCCCTCGTTTTTTCCGGCCCTGCGGGGCTGACCCAACATAGGTACCTACAGATGGACTGGTTCATTTCCACCGCCGCTGCCCAGACAGCGGGCACCGCTGCTCAGGCAAACCCGCTCACCTCAATGCTGCCCCTGCTGCTGATCTTCGTGGTGTTCTACTTCATGCTGATCCGCCCGCAGAGCAAGCGCGCCAAGGAACACAAGGCCATGATCGCCACGCTGGAAACCGGCGCCGAAATCGCCACGGCCGGCGGCATCATCGGCAAGGTGACTGAAGTAGGTGACAACTTCGTTACCCTGGAAATCGCCTCCAACGTGCTGGTAAAAGTACAGCGCAACACCATATCGCAGGTACTGCCCAAGGGCACCATCAAGGGCAGCTGAGGTTGTGTGCAGGGGATCGCCCGCGTGGCCCTCCGTCCCCCGGAAGGGCGGTTCACGAACCGCCCCTACTCATCATCGTCGCGCCCCATCGGAAACATAATTCATGTATCAATTCGCAACCTGGAAATACTGGTTGGTCATTACCGTGCTGGTGCTGGGCACGGTGTTCGCACTGCCCAATGTTTTCGGTCTGGACCCGGCGCTGCAATTGTCGCGTACCGACCGCCAGGCAATGGACGAAGCTGCTGAAACCCGCGTGCTGGGTGTGCTTGCAGCACAGGGCATTACGCCCAGCGCTGACTACCTGCAGGATGGTCGTCTGGTCATCCGCCTGCCGAACGGATGAAGCGCAGAGCAAGGCACGCGAAGCCATCCAGTCAGCTGCTGCGGGTGAATACACGCTGGCCTTGTCACGGATTTCCAGCATGCCGGAATGGATGCGCAAGATCGGCCTGAAGCCGATGAGCCTGGGTCTGGATCTGCGCGGTGGCGTGCACTTTGTCTATGAAGTGGATACCGCGGGCGCGGTGACCCAGGCGCTGCAAAGTCTGGAGCGCGATGTGCGCACCACGTTGCGCAATGAACGCATCGCCTATCTGAGTGTGGTAACGGAAGGCAGTGGTTTGCGGGTCGCTTTGCGTAATGCTGCCGATCTGGCCAAGGCCACCAGGGCCATTACCCCCAGCGATGGCAGCTTGCTGGTGGAAAGCCAGACCAGCGCAGAAGGCGCCAGCCTGCTGGCGCGCTACACGGAAGCGGCATTGAAAGAACGTCAGGCCACCGCAGTGGAAAAAAACATCCTGACGCTGCGCAATCGTGTTGATCAGCTGGGTATCTCCGAACCCACGGTCACCAAGCAGGGCGCCGACCGTATCGTCGTTGAATTGCCCGGTGTGGACGATCCCAATGAAGCCATCCGTGTGCTGGGCGCCACGGCCACGGTAGAGTTTCGTCTGGTGGATCAGATCAATGACGCCTATGAAGCGCAACGCACACGCCGCATTCCGCTGTCGTCAAAGCTGTATCTTGAGCGCCAGTCCGGCAGTCCGGTGCTGCTCAAACGCGATGTCATTGCCTCGGGTGATGAGTTGGTCAATGCCGTGTCCACCACGGTTGAGGGGCAGCCGGCGGTCAGCGTGACCTTGAACGCGCGCGCCGGTGAGGAAATGCTGCGCACTACCCAGCAGAATCTCGGCAAGCCGATGGCAACGGTGTACATCCAGAAAAAGCGTCTGGCCGAAGGCGAGACCTGCAAGGGCACAAGGATTGGCAATGACTGCACTGAAGAAGACGCCATCAGCGTCGCTACCATTCAGGGCGTATTTTCTTCGCAGTTCCAGATCACCGGCTTGCAGGTGACTGAAGCGCGTGACCTCGCGTTGCTGTTGCGTTCCGGTTCGCTGGCCGCGCCGCTGGCGATGGTGGAGCAGCGCACCATCGGCCCCAGCCTCGGCGCAGAAAACATCGAGAAGGGCTGGAAGGCCATGCTGGTGGGTCTGTTGCTGACCTTTGCGTTCATGGCGGTGTACTACCGCGCCTTCGGTTGGGTTGCTAATTTAGTGCTGCTCTCCAACCTGGTGCTGACTGTGGGCTTGTTATCCATGTTGCAGGCTTCGCTGTCGTTACCCGGCATTGCCGCCGTGGTGTTCCATCTGGGTATCGCCGTGGATGCCAACATCCTGATCTATGAACGCATTCGTGAAGAGCTGCGTAATGGGCTGTCGCCGATGGCGGCAATCAATTCAGGGTTTGAAAAAGCCTTTGCCACCATTGCCGACTCCAACGTCACCACGCTGATTGCCGGTGTGGTGCTGTATGCCTTCGGTACTGGCACCATCAAGAGCTTCGCCATCGTCATGACGCTGGGTATTCTCACTTCGCTGTTCACCTCGGTGGTGGGCAGCCGTGCGCTGGTCCACTTCCTGTGGGGCCGCAAGCGCAAACTTGAATCGTTGTCTATCTAATCGAAGGGCATACACATGGAATTTTTCCACAAGGTAACGACCTACCCCTTCATGCATACACGCCGTACCTGGTACGGCGTGTCCGCTGTCGCGATTGTTGCTTCAATCGCATTGCTGATCCTGCGCGGCTTGAATCTGGGCATCGACTTCACCGGCGGGGTGGTGTTGCAATTCGCCTATCCGCAGGCAGCGGATATCGAGCAGGCCCGTGCCGCATTGGCGACGGCCGGTCATGAAGCCAACGTGACCAGCTTTGGCAGCGCCAACGAAGTGATGGTGAGGCTGCTGCCGGAAGACGGTCAGGATGTGAACGCAGTCAGTCGCGAAGTGACGGCGGTGCTGCAGGGCATTGTTCCCGACGTGCAGCTGCGCAGTTCTGAAGTGGTAGGGCCACACATTGGCGAAGAACTTACCAATCAGGGTGGTCTGGCGGTGATGCTTACCTTCATCCTGGTCGGCATCTACACCTGGATCCGTTTCCAGTGGAAGATGGGCGTCAGCGCCGTGGTGGCCACGCTGCATGACCCGATCATCATTCTGGGTTTCTTTGCGCTGACGCAGATCACCTTTGATCTGGCGGTGCTGGCGGCGATTCTGGCGGTGATTGGTTACTCATTGAATGACACGGTAGTGGTGTTCGACCGGGTGCGTGACAACTTCCTCACCATGCGCCGGGCAACCTCGGAAGAAATCATCGACGCCTCCATCAACCAGACCCTGTCGCGTACCGTGATTACCTCCGGCGCTACCTTGCTGGTGGTGATCGTGCTGTTGCTGATGGGCGGCGAGACCCTGAAAGGATTCTCCTGGGCGTTGACCATCGGCATTCTGGTCGGTACTTATTCGTCGATCTACGTCGCCGGCGCCATGTCACTGGAGATGAAACTCAGTGCACTGGACATGATGCCGCCCAAGGAAGAGAAGGACGAAATCGACGCCTTGCCCTGATGTTGCAGGGGCGGGTTTGTAAACCCGCCTTTTGCTAGCAGTCAATCACCTACTTCCCTGATTGCCCCCTCATGTCAGCTGTTGCCTGGTTCATCTTCTTCTCAATCTACCTGACCCTGCTGGTCGTGGATCTCGGCGTATTCAGCCGCGACTCCAAAGTGCTGACCGTGAAGCAGGCGCTGCAACGCACGGTCGTCTGGATTGTGGTCGCACTGGGCTTTGGCGCGGTGGTGTACTTCATGTACCAGAATCCCGCACCAGGTACGGTGGTGACGGCGACCGGGCATGATGCTTTCATTCAATACATCACCGGCTACATCCTCGAATGGTCGCTGTCGGTGGACAATATATTCGTCATCGCGATTATTTTTTCTTACATGAACATTCCGATGCAGTACCAGTATCGGGTGCTGTTCTGGGGAATTGTTGGCGCGATCGTGCTGCGTGGCGTGATGATTGCGGCCGGCGCGGCGTTGATTCACGCCTTCGACTGGACCTTCTATCTGTTCGGCGCCATCCTGATTGTCTCGGCGGCGCGCATGCTCAAGAGCGAAGACGAGGAGTTTGATCCCGGCAAGAGTGTGCTGGTGAAGCTGGCGCGCAAGGTGTATCCGATCACTGATCAGCTGGATGGCAACAAGTTCTTCACGCGCGTGAATGGCGCTTCAGCGGCCACGCCACTGTTCGTTACCCTGCTGTTTGTCGATCTGGCGGATGTGGTGTTCGCGGTGGACTCCATTCCCGCCATCTTCGCCGTCACGCAGGATCCGTTCCTGGTGTTTACCTCCAATGCTTTTGCCATCCTTGGCCTGCGCTCGCTGTATTTTGCGGTGGCCGGATTGATGGCGCTGTTCAAGTATCTGAAAATCTCGTTGGTCTTTGTACTGGGTTTCATCGGTGTGAAGATGCTGCTGCATCATCACGTCGAGATCTCCAACCTGCTGTCGCTGGGCGTGATATTGATTTTCCTGTCCATCGGCGTGGCGGCATCGGTGTGGTCTAACAAACGTGACAAGGCTGCGAACACTTCGCCGCAAAGGTAATGGCAATGCTGGAACTACTATCTAGTCCTGAAGTGTGGCTGGCGTTTGGTACGCTGACCGTTCTTGAAATCGTACTGGGTATCGACAACATTATTTTCCTGTCGATTCTGGTTGGTAGACTGCCGGTCGCACAGCGGCCGCGTGCGCGTACCATTGGTCTGGCGCTGGCCATGCTGATGCGTATTGCCCTGCTGCTGTCCATTACCTGGGTGATGGGTCTGAGTGAACCGCTGTTCTCGGTACTGGGCAAGGCGATATCTGGCCGCGACCTGGTGCTGTTCGGTGGCGGTCTGTTCCTGATTGCCAAGAGCACCATGGAAATTCACGGCAGTCTGGAAGGCGAAGCACATGGTCAAGATGCCTCCGCTGGCAAGGCCGGCGCGAACTTCCTGAGCATCATCGTGCAGATTGCCATTATCGATATCGTGTTCTCGCTGGATTCGGTGATTACCGCTGTCGGCATGGCCGATGATGTGGAAGTGATGATTGCCGCCGTGATGGCAGCAGTGGGTGTCATGATGTTCATGGCCGGTCCGATTTCGGATTTCGTCGACCGTCATCCCACGGTGAAGATGCTGGCCCTGTCCTTCCTGATCCTGATCGGCACGGCGCTGGTGGGTGAAGGCCTTGGCTTCCATATTCCCAAGGGCTACATCTACTTCGCGATGGCGTTCTCGGTGATCGTCGAGATGCTCAACATCCGCATACGCAAGAAAGTCGAGCCAGTGCATCTGCGCAAGGAAATGGAAGATGAGTGTATGCGAATCCGCCGCCCCTGCAGGGATGATGTCAATCGTTTATCGACATGATCGCGCCATCAGCGTTGAGCAGTTCATTGACCTGCTCAAGCGTTCTACACTGGGTCAGCGTCGTCCCATCGACGACGCGGCCTGCATCGCCGACATGCTCAAACATGCCAATTTGCTCTGCACGGCGTGGCAGGATGAGCAGCTGGTGGGAGTGGCGCGCTCTGTCACCGATTTTTCCTACTGTTGTTACCTGTCTGATCTGGCCGTGGATGAGGCCTGGCAGAAGCAGGGCATTGGTCGGGAGCTGATCCATCAGACGCAACTTCGTCTCGGGCCGCAGTGCAAGATCATCCTGCTCGCTGCTCCCGCCGCCCAAGAGTACTACCCGAAGATGGGTTTTATTGCGCACCACTCTGCGTGGTTGTTGCCGAGTGATGCGCAGCTGAAGTGATTGACTCTGTTGTTCATGCTAGCGCCCGCGCGGTGAGCTCCCTGCCTACATCCGCAACGCCTCATCCAGCTTGCTGCAAACCTTCAATCGCGTATCACTCAGTACGTCCATTTCTTCCAGTGTCCGCGCCACGGCGGGTTGCAGTTCGCAAATCACGACTTGCGTCTGATCGCGCTCGCAGCGCCTGAGCAGGTCCTTGATGGCGCTGATGCCGGTGACGTCGATCAGGGGCACGCGATCCATGTTGAGGATGAACAGACGCGGCGGACTGCCGATGCGATCCAGCACTTCGCTCAGGCGACTGGCGACGCCGAAGAAGAACGGACCGCGCAACGACAGCAGTTGTATATCCTTGGGCAGATCGCGGCGTGGATCAGCGGGGCTGTCGGTACGGTTAAAATCGTCCTGATCCTTTTCAATGAGTGATTGATGTGTCTGGATAGCGGCGGCTTCAGCCATGCGATGCATGAACAGGATCGACGCCAGCACCACGCCGACTTCGATGGCGACGGTGAGATCCACCAGAATGGTCAGGAAGAAAGTCAGTAGTAACACCACGCGATCGCCCAGTGGTGCGCGCAGCAGATGCCGGAAGCGTTCCTGTTCACTCATGTTCCAGGCGACCATGAACAGCACGGCCGCCAGACTGGCCAGCGGCACATAGGCAATCAGCCTGCTCAACAGCAACATGAAGATCAGCAGAAACACCGCATGCAGCATGCCGGCCACCGGCGAGAAGGCGCCGGCGCGGATGTTGGTGGCGGTGCGGGCAATCGCGCCAGTCGCGGGTAGTCCACCGAACAATGCCGAGCCGAGATTGGCCACGCCCTGCGCCACCAGTTCGCAATTGGAGCGGTGCCGACGTCCAGTCATGCCATCCGCTACCATCGCGCACAGCAGCGATTCAACACCGGCGAGGAACGCAATAGTGAAGGCACTGGGAAATAACAGCTGGATCTGCGACCACGAGGCATCAGGCAGGCTGGGGACGGGGATGCTGGCGCTGATTTCGCCAAAGCGACTGCCTATGGTGGGAATGTTGAGTTTGAACAGCCATACCGCCACCGCGCCGATGATCACCGCATACAGAAACCCCGGCTGCCGGGGCGCGAACTTTCGCAACACCAGGATCAGCGCCAGCGCGCCCGCAGAAACGGTGAGTACCCGTGGGTCAAGGGTGCTGAGGCTGTGCCAGTAGGCTGACCATTGATCAACAAATTCAGCGGGCACCTTGGCCATGTCCAGACCCAGAAATTCCTTTATCTGGCTGGAAAATATGATCACGGCGATGCCGGAGGTGAAGCCGGTGACCACCGGTTCCGGGATGTACTTGATCCAGGTGCCGAGTTGCATGAGGCCCGCGATGACCAGCAGCACGCCGGCCATAAGCGTGGCGATCAGCAAGCCGTCGTAACCAAACTGGTCGATGACGTTGTACACCACCACCACAAATGCGCCGGTGGGGCCGCCAATTGAAAAGCGGCTGCCGCCCAGTGCCGAGATCAGGAAACCGGCAATGATGGCGGTGAGCAAACCTTTGTCGGGCGTGGTGCCGCTGGCGATGGCCAGCGCCATGGCCAGTGGTAAGGCCACAATAGCCACAGTAAGACCGGCAATCAGGTCTTTCTGGAAATCCCCTCGTCCGTAACCCTGACTCAGGACGGTGTAGAGCTTGGGGACGAACAGGTGCCAGGTACTGGGCCGGGGCGAACGGGGTGATGCCATGGTGGATATTGGGAAAATACTGCCAAAGTATCGGGCGCCAGTATGGCATTGCGAGCAAGGTATCAGGCAGGGTTTTCATCGGCTTTTACCGCCGATTCGGGCTGGCCTCGGCTGGCAATCTCCGTTATTGTCGCGCCTCCCGAGTACACGCGTTGAGTCGCTATGGCCATGAGTTTTCTGGACTTCGAGCAGCCGATTGCGGAGCTGGAAGCCAAAATTGATGAACTGAAGTTTGTCACCAACGATGCCGAGATCAGTCTGGCGGAAGAGATCTCCCGTCTGCGCGCCAAGAGCCGTACCCTGACCACCAGCATCTTTGCCAACCTGTCGCCCTGGCAGATCACGCAGCTGGCGCGGCATCCACAGCGGCCCTACACGCTGGACTACATCGGCATGATGTTCACCGAGTTCAACGAACTGCATGGTGACCGCATGTACGCCGATGACGCCGCCATTATCGGCGGCATCGCCCGCCTCGATGGACGTCCGGTCATGGTGATTGGTCAGCAGAAGGGGCGCGATACCAAGGAACGCGTGCGTCGCAACTATGGCATGCCCAAGCCGGAAGGCTATCGCAAGGCGCAGCGCCTGATGCACATGGCGGAACGCTTCCAGATGCCCATCATTACGTTTATTGATACACCTGGCGCCTACCCCGGTGTGGGTTCGGAAGAACGCGGTCAGAGCGAAGCCATCGCACGCAGTCTGTTCATCATGGCGGAGTTGAAGACGCCGACCATTGGCATCGTCATTGGCGAAGGCGGCTCCGGCGGCGCCCTGGCCATTGGTGTGTGTGATCACCTCATCATGCTGCAATACAGCGTGTACTCGGTGATCTCGCCGGAAGGCTGTGCCTCCATCCTGTGGAAGAGCGCCGACAAGAAAGAACTGGCGGCCGAAGCCATGGGCATGACGGCGGGCCGGTTGCAGGAACTGAAACTGGTCGATGAAGTATTGAAGGAACCGCTGGGCGCGGCACATCGCGATCCACAGGGTATGGCTGATGTGCTCAAGGCTGCGATCCTGAGCAATCTCGCCCGACTCGAAGCGCAGCCTATCGAAGCGGTCGTCGCCAGACGCTATCAGCGTTTACGTGGTTACGGTGTGTTCTCCGAGAATTGAGGCTAAGTCATTAGCGGTGAGATTTCTGGTATCGCTGCGACAATCAGGCAAACTTCGCGGCTATGTCAGAGTTCTCCATCACCTCATTTCTGCCCGCTCTGGCGGCCATCCAGCCTGAAAGCGCCGCAACCGGTTTCTGCATCGCGCTGAGCGGCGGCTCGGATTCCATGGTGTTGCTGCACGTGATGGCGGAAGTGCGCATGCACAATCCGCAAGTGCAGTTGCGTGCCCTGCATGTCAATCACCAGTTGCAGAACCAGTCTGCGCAGTGGGCGGAGCATTGTCAGCGCTCAGCACAGGAACTCGGCATTGATTGCCAAGTGTTGCGGGTGAATGTGGCAGATATTGGTGAGCTGGGTGTGGAAGCGGCGGCTCGTGCGGTTCGTTATGCCGCATTCAAGACGGCGCTGCAGCCGGGCGAAGTGCTGCTTACCGCGCATCATGCCGATGATCAGCTGGAAACCATTCTGCTGGCGCTGATGCGCGGTTCGGGTGTGGATGGTCTGGCGGCCATGCCGGCCTGTATTCGCTTTGGTCAGGGTTGGCATGCGCGACCGCTGCTGGGCTTCACGCATGAAGCCCTGCACGACTGGGCACAGGCGCGCCAGCTGCATTACATTTCTGATCCCAGTAACGACGATACCCATTTTGACCGCAACTTTCTGCGTCAGGGTGTGGTGCCCATGCTCAAGAGTCGCTGGCCCGCGATTGCCCGTACCGCCTCACGCAGCGCCAGTCATCTGGCCGAAGCACAAAGCCTGCTCGATGACTGGACCGAAAACGACTATGTGCTGGCCACCGTGGATGATGCGTTGAGTGTTGATGCGCTACGCGAGTTGCCGCCTGCGCGACGGCATGCCTTGTTGCGTTTCTGGTTGCAACAGCATGAGGTACTGATGCCTTCCACGCGCGTGCTGCATTCACTGGAGCATGACATGCTGCAATCCGCGCATGATCGGGTGCCCTATGTGCACTGGCAGGGCGCGGCCGTACATCGTCATCGCGACTTGCTGTATGTGGAGCAGCCGCTCAGCGAGTGGGATGCCAGCGAAAGGCTCGACTGGCGCTGGCAACAGGAATTACGCCTGCCCAGCGAGCTGGGTGAACTGAGCCTGATCAGCAGCGAGTCAACTCGGCATCTGACATCGCTGGTCGATCGCACCATGCCCCGCATTGCCCGCGACAAATTGCCGGATGTACTCACCGTAGCGTTTCGCGATGGCGGTGAACGCATTCGCTTGCCGGGCGAAAAGCATCGCCGCGCGCTGAAGAAGCTGCTACAGGAGTCTGCCGTACTGCCCTGGTGGCGTGAACGGTTGCCGCTGATTTATGCCGGTGACAAACTGGTGGCGGTAGCGGATTTATGGATCAGTCATGAGTTTTCCGCGAACGCCAGTGACACTGCTGTGCAGCTGGTCTGGGAGCGTCCGCAGAACATGACCGCGCGCGCCTGAGAATCAGGTTGGCTGTTAGCGTGAATATCAGCTACGGCTTGGCCTTGTGCCGCTGTTCCAGCTCACGCACCACATGAGTCAGTGACAGGTCACGGCTCTTGAGCAACAGCGCCAGGTGATACAGCAGGTCGGCTGATTCGGAAATCAGTCGATCATCTTCCTGGGTAACCGCGGCCAGTGCGACTTCCACGCCTTCCTCGCCTACCTTTTGCGCCATGCGGGTCTTTCCCTCTGACCAGATGCGCGCGGTATAGCTGCCTTCGGGTTTGTCACTGATACGCTGGGCCAGCACCGCTTCGAGCTTGCCGAGGAATGACAGCTGTTCGGCTGTGGTCAGTGGCTCATCGCCAAAGCAGGTAATGGTGCCGGTGTGGCAGGTGGGGCCAACCGGATTGGCGGTGATCAGCAGGGTGTCGTTATCACAATCGACATGCACATCCACCAGTTGCAGCACATGACCCGAAGTTTCACCCTTGGTCCACAGCCGTTGCTTGCTGCGACTGAAGAAGGTGACCTGCTGGCTGCTGAGGGTTTTGTCCAGCGCTGCCTGATTCAGGTAGCCCAGCATCAGCACCCGACCGGTGTGATAGTCCTGCACGATGGCGGGCAGCAGGCCAGAGGCATCCTTGTTCCAGTCGAGCAGATTCAGTGCGTTGTTGTTCATGATGAGGTGTCTGCAAGTTCAGGGACGAATTTCGATGCGTTCGCCGATCAGGTATTGCTTCAGATCCGGAATTGCAATGTTGCCGCTGTGAAACACGCTGGCCGCCAGTGCGCCATCGACCTGCGCATCATTGAATACATCGCGGAAGTGTTCGGGTGTGCCTGCGCCGCCTGAGGCAATCAGCGGCACCTTGCAGATGGCGCGGATGACTTTCAATTGCGCCAGGTCGTAACCCGAACGCACGCCATCGCTGGCCATGCAGTTGAGCACGATTTCACCCGCGCCGCGTTCCTGTACTTCTTTCACCCAGTCCACCGTACTGCGGGCGCTGTCGCGGGTGCGGGTGGGATCACCGGTGAATTGATAGACGCGGAAATCACCTTCAATGGTTTGACTGATCGATACCCACTACCACGCATTGCGCGCCAAAACGCGCACTCAACCGATTGATCAGATCGGGGTCACTCAATGCCGGTGAGTTGATGGAGATTTTTTCCGCGCCTTCACCCAGTACCTGCTCGGCCTCGGCGACGGATTTGATGCCACCCGCGACACAGAAGGGAATATCGAGAATCCTCGCAATGCGCGTGATCCAGCTACGGTCCACGGTGCGGCCATGCGGGCTGGCTGTGATGTCATAGAACACCAGTTCGTCAGCGCCTTCATCACGATAGCGCGTGGCCAGCTCGATGATGTCGCCCACCACCACGTGATCGCGAAAGCGCACGCCTTTGACGACCTGACCGTCGCGGACATCGAGACAGGGAATTATGCGTTTCGCAAGAATGGTCGTAACTCCTCAGCAGAAATCCTGTTTTCCAGCAGCGCTTTGCCACTGATGACGGCGGTCACGCCGCAGTCGCGTAATTCATGCAGATCCCGCGCCGACGCTACGCCGCCGGATGCCTGCCACTGCACGCTCGGGAAGCGCCGTACGGCATCGGCATACAACGCGCAGTTGGGCCCGGTGAGGGCGCCATCGCGGGCGATGTCCGTGCACAGTACATGCGTGAAGCCTGCGGCCACATAGCGTTCCAGCAGTGACCACAGACTGACATCCGAAGTCTTCTGCCAGCCATGGGTGGTCAGATAGGGCGTGTCATGGTCATCGATGCGCACGTCGAAGGCCAGCACCAGATTGTCTGTGCCGACGCTCTGTCCCCAGCGGATCACTTCATCCGGACTGGAAACGGCGACACTGCCTACCACGGCACGTTGCACACCCAGCGACAACAGTGTTTGCACCCGCTCCAGGGTGCGCAAGCCACCGCCCACTTGCAGGCGCGCAACCTGCTTGCCGGCGAAGTCGGCGATCAGTGCATGATTGGCTTGCGAACCGTCTTTGGCGCCATCCAGATCGACCACGTGCACACGTTCTGCGCCCAATGCCACATAGCGATCGAGGATTTCAACCGGATGGGTGCTGTACTGTGTTTCGGCGGCGAAGTCGCCCTGAAACAGGCGTACACAGCGGCCGTCTTTCAAGTCAATGGCGGGAATCAATTGCATGTGACGAAATCTATTCCTATGCAGGGGCGGCTCGTGAGCCGCCCTCTCTCTGGCAGGGACGGAGCGGTTCACGAACCGCCCTACGTTGAAATTTTGTGGGTTGAAATTTTGCGGCTACTCAATGCTCAAAAAGTTCTGCAACAACAACGCGCCTGACTTCGCGGAACGCTCCGGATGGCATTGCACACCGAAGACATTTTCGTGCTGCACCACAGCTGAAAACTGTTCGCCATAGTGGGTAGTGGCCAGGGTATCGTCGCTGACCGGGGCGCAGTAACTGTGCACGTAGTACACGTAGTCACGTTCGCTGAAGTCTTTCAGCAATGGTGAAGGATGGACGATTTCCAGATTGTTCCAGCCCATGTGCGGTACCGGCAGACCATCGCGATCCGGGAAACGACGCACGCGGCCGGGCAGCAGGCCCAGACAATCCACATCGCCTTCTTCCGAAGATTCAAACAGCAGCTGCATACCGACGCAGATGCCGAGAAACGGTTGTGGCAGATTGAGAATAGTATCGACCAGATCGGCGCGTTCCAGTCGTCCCATGCAATCGGCAGCAGCGCCTACGCCCGGCAGAATCACATGCGTGGCATTGCGAATCACCAGCTTGTCGGTGGTCAGTTCGGAGGTCACACCCAGGCGTTCGATGGCATAACGCAATGACGCAATGTTGGCGCCGCCGCTATCAATGATCGCCAGTCGTATCGAAGGACGCACCTTGTTCAACTTGATGTCGTGGCTCGTCATCACAGCACGCCCTTGCTGGAAGGCAGCTCGGTGCCTTCGATACGGAATGCCTGACGCAGTGCGCGGCCGACGCCCTTGAAACAGGCTTCAATCATGTGGTGCGTGTTCTCGCCGGTAACCTTGATATTGATCGCTGCGCCGAGGGTGTCGGACAACGACCGGAAAAAATGCGGGACCAGTTCAGAGGGTAGTTGCCCCACCTGCTCGCGGCCAAACTGGCCTTCCCAGACAAAGTAGGCGCGACCGGACAGATCAATGGCGACTTGCGCCAGCGATTCATCCATGGCCAGCAGGAAGCCATAACGGCCAATGCCTTTCTTGTCGCCCAGCGCAGCGCGTAATGCCTGACCGAGCGCCAGTGCGCAATCTTCGATGGTGTGGTGTTCGTCAATATGCAGATCACCCTTGCAGGTGAGTTGCAATGAAAAGCCGCCATGCCGTGCAATCTGTTCCAGCATGTGATCGAAGAAACCCAGACCGGTTTCGATGTGCACCGGCATTTCCTGATCCAGATTAACCTGCACCTTGATGTCGGTTTCCCTGGTCTTGCGCGTCACTTCGGCGATACGTTCGCGCCGGGTCAGGCGTTCGGCAATTTCACTCCAGGTTTCACCGGCGCTGTTCGCCGTGGCAATGCGAATGCCATTCACGCCAATATTTTTCGCCAGCTGCAGATCGGTTTCACGATCACCGATGACATGGCTGTTGGCCAGATCAATATCCTGCTTCATGTATTCGGTGAGCAGGCCGGTCTTCGGCTTGCGGCATGCGCAGTTGTCTTTGGCGAAATGTGGGCAAGAAAACTCTGCGGCAAAGCGAATGCCTTGCGAGTTGAACAGTTCGCGGATGAAGTTCTGCGTGACCAGAAAGTCCTGCTCGGGAAAACTGGCGGTGCCGAGGCCATCCTGATTGCTGACCACCACCAGCTCATAACTGGCCGATTGCAGCTTCAGCAGGGCTGGAATGACCTCAGGCAGCAGCCTGACTTTGTCGATGCGATCCACCTGCTGATCGGCCGGTTCTTCTACCAGCGTGCCATCGCGATCTATGAACAGCACTTTCTTCATGCGGATACCTGTTGAGTCGCGGCGGCACGAATGCTTTGCAGCAAACGGTTGTTCTGTTCGGGTGTGCCCACCGTGATGCGCAGGCAGTTGCCGCATTGCGGCTGTTTACGCTGGTCGCGCACCACCAGTCCAACCGATTTTGCAGCGTTGAATACCACATCCGCATCCACACATTCCACCAGCAGGAAGTTGGCATCGCTGGGAAACACCTGGCGAATCAGGGCGCATTGCTTCAGTTCGGCGCTGATTCGGCTGCGCTCACTGATCAGGGTTTGAATCTGCTCGGCAATGCGTGCACGTCGCTCAGGCGCAGTGGCCTTCAGCACCGATTCCACCGTGGAGGTGGGAATGGCGTAGGGCGGGATCACCCGCGCCAGTACGCTGATGAGCTCTGCATCCGCGATGGTGGCGCCACAACGCGCACCGGCCAGTGCATAGGCCTTGGACAGCGTGCGCAGAATCACCAGATTCGGATGTTGTGCCAGCAGGGTGGTGAAACTGGGACGACCCGTGAACTCAATATAGGCTTCATCAACCACCACCAGCGCACGGCCATTCAGTTGCCGGCACAGTGACAACATGGCGTTGGCATCCAGCGCATTGCCTGGCGGATTGCCCGGTGAACACAGGAATACCAGCTTCACATTTGTGTTGCGGCCGCAGGCCGCCAGCACACTGTCAACATCCAGCGCAAAGCCTGCATGGCTGCGAATCAAGGGCACCTCGATCACGCCCGCGCCTTGCACGCCGGCCGCGACACGATAAAAACCAAAGGTGGGCGGGCAGATGACAATGCTGTCCTGACCGGCGCGACAGAAACTGCGCATCAGCAGATCAATGCCTTCATCGCTGCCGCGTCCAGCCAGCACCTGATCGAGTGCAACGCCGTACAATTCGGCGAGGCGGGTATGCAATGCCACCGCAGGTGATTCCGGATACAGGTTCAAACCCAGTGCCGAATCATCACCGGCCGCGCGCCAGGGGTTTTCATTGGCGTGCATGCGTTCATAGCGATGATCCCACGCGGCATACACATAGGGTTGCAGCGTCAGGATTTCCGCCCGCGCCAGTTTGAGATTCGGATTCATGAGCGCGCCCCATAAAGCGAGCTCATGCGAATCTTCACGGCATTGGCGTGTGCATCCAGTCCTTCCAGTTCGGCAATGGTCACGGCCGTCGGGCCGAGATCCTGCAAGCCGGCGCTGCTCAATTCCTGCACCGTGATGCGCTTCATGAAGTCCGCCAGCGACAGGCCGCTGTAGGCGCGTGCGAAGCCATAGGTGGGCAACACATGATTGGTGCCACTGCAATAGTCGCCCATGGTTTCCGGTGTCCACGGACCGAGAAACACCGAACCGGCATTGCGAATCTGCGGCAGCCAGCTGCGCGCATTGTCCACCTGCACAATCAGGTGTTCTGGCGCGTAGGTGTTGCTGACAGCGAATGCCGTATGCAGATCATTGACGATGATCAGGCGGGCATGCTCCAGCGCCTTCAGCAGCGTGCTTTCACGTGACAGCAGGGAGGTTTGTCGATCCAGCTCGGATAACACGGCATCAGTCAGTGCAGCGGAAGTGGTGACCAGAATGGATTGGGCATCAGCGCTGTGTTCGGCCTGCGCCAGCAAGTCTGCCGCAACGAAGGCCGGATTCGCCTGTTCGTCGGCAATCACCAGCACTTCAGAGGGGCCGGCTGGCAGATCCAGCGCCGCGCCTTGCGGATCATTGGCCACCAGCAACTTGGCGGCGGTGACCCAGCGATTACCGGGGCCAAAAATCTTGTCGGCCTTGGGCACGGACTCAGTGCCAAAGGCCATCGCCGCTACGGCCTGCGCACCACCGATCTTGAACACGGTATCAATGCCACACAGCTTGGCCGTCACCAGCACCGCAGGATCAGCCGAACCATCACGGCGCGGCGGCGTACACAGAATGCGCGTTGGGCAATTGGCAATGCTGGCTGGCACCGCCAGCATGATGACCGTGGAGGGCAGCGGTGCAGTGCCTGCCGGCGCATACAAGCCCACCGCATCAATAGCGCGATAGTGACGTTCGCAGACCACGCCGGGTGAAGTTTCCACTCGCAGTGGTTCACTGAGTTGTGCCTCATGAAAACGCCGTACATTGCTGATGGCGCGTTTCAAGGCAGTGAGTTGCACTTCGTTCAGTGCCTGTCCGGCAGCGACAAACTCGGCGTCGCTGACTTGCAGTTGCTCAAGCTTCGCGCCATCAAAACGTTCGGTAAGCGCACGCAGCGCCGCATCGCCACCCGCACGTACTTCATCAATGATGGCCTGGGTCTTTTGCAATAACTCGGCGGCATTGTCCTGCGCCGGACGACGCAGCACCGCCACCTGTTCGGCAACACTCAGTGCCGACCAGTTGATGATACGTGCCTTGATTCGAGTGCTCATTAGTTAGTTCAGCATCTTTTCTACAGGCAGCACCAGCATGGAGCTGGCGCCGGCCGCTTTCAGGCTTTCCAGGGTTTCCCAGAACACGTTTTCGCGGCATACGGCGTGTATCACCACTTTGTCAGGATGGCCTTCCAGCGGAATGATGGTGGGTGACTCGCTGCCCGGCAGCAATTGTTTGATCTGCTCCAGTCGTGCACGTGGCGCATGCAGCAGGATGTACTTGCTTTCACGTACCTGTTGCACCCCATCAACGCGCACCATCAGGCGATGTATCCATTCCTGCTTGGTTTCGCTGACCGGCAGCGGTGTACGGATGATCGCCGCCTGACTTTCCAGAATGGTTTCCACTTCGGTGAGGTGATTGGCGGTCAGCGTCGCACCCGTGGACACCAGGTCGCAGATCAGATCGGCACGGCCCAGTCGCGGCGCAATTTCCACGGCGCCACTCAGCGTGACGATTTCGGCCTTGACCTTGTTTTCCTGCAGATAGCTGCCAAGGATGTTCGGGTAAGTCGTCGCAATGCGCTTGCCTTGCAATGATTGCGCGCCCTGATACTTGAACTCATCCGGCACTGCGATGCACAGACGGCAACGGCCATGATCCAGCAGCATCAGTTGTTCAAACAAAGGCTGGATTCCGTTGGCTTCAAAGGCCAGGCGCTTTTCTTCAATCACATTCAAGCCGACGATGCCGAGATCAGCGACGTCCTGCTGCACCAGATCGGGAATGTCGTCATCGCGCACCAGCAGAATGTCCAGCGGCATGTTCTCGCCGTGACAGATCAGCTGATCCTTGCCACGACTGAACTTCAGTCCGCAACGCGTCAGCAGGTCCAGTGACAGGTCGGTGAGCCGACCGGATTTCTGGATGGCGATTTTCAGACGGGTGTGTTTGTCCATATGCGCTACTGAAATATGAATGCGTGATTGATGAATGGCAGGGCTGTTGACTGATCGCAGGGGCGTTGGTTCGCCTGTGCCGAAGTACTAGGCGCTAGGCGTGTTGTGCCTTGAACTTGTGATGATGCACCCGCTCGCTGGCGATCTGGTAACCGCCATCGCCGGCCATCAGGCAACGCGCCACACGTCCAATGGTGGTCAGGCTGACGCCGGTCTGCTTCGAGATCTCGCGATAGGCCAGCCCCGATTTGAGCAGGCCCACTACTGCCCAGCGGTCGGTCAGCGCCTGCAATTCGGCCGGTGTACACAGGTCACGAAAGAACGCGCGGCATTCCTCAATGGATTGCAACGTGAGAATCGCGCCAAACAGGGCGCGTTCAGCGAGCGCCTCCTGCCGGGGGCTCAGGGCACGGTGTTCTTTCATGGCTATGGCAGATGTTCTGGCTGATCAGTTGTACTAATGCGCTAGTACAGTAGAACAATCGGGCGGAATCGGTCAAGCGAAAATTTCGGGAATCTGGCCCTGCTTGTGGTTGGTGCGCAGCCGGGCTATTCTGCGATGCAATTGCAATGCAGTTTCAATGGATGAGTTTCGCCATGAAAACCACCAGTTTGCCGCCGTTGCGGGTCTCGCCTGCCTTGCGCAAAGCGGCCGAAGAAGTTCTGGAAGAAGGCGAGTCCCTGTCCGCGCTGGTGCTGGGCGCGGTGACGCGTGACATTGAAGTGCGCAAACAGGAACGGGATTTCATCGCGCGCGGTCTGGCCAGCAGTCGCAAGGCGAAACAAACAGGCAGGTATCTTGCTGCCGATGTGGTGCTGGACAAGTTGGGCAAGCACCTGGCGGCACGCAAGCAAACTGCCAAAACCAGCAAACGCTGAGCTGACCATGTCATACACAGTGCGCTTTACGGAAGAGGCGGGCGAAGACATCGAACGGCTGTATCTGTTCCTGGTGGAGCGGGATATCGACGCCGCCGGGCACGCATTGGTTGCCATCGATGCAGCCTTTCGCTGGCTGGCATTCTCACCGTTCTCCTGCCGAAAAGCCCGGCCCGCCAATCCCTTCCTGCGTGAGCTGGTGATTCCGTTTGGTAACGCGGGCTATGTGGCGTTATTTGAGATTGAGCCCGGCAATGTGGTGAATATCATTGCGCTCAGACATCAGCGGGAAGAGGACTACCACTGACGGTCGCTTCGTGCTCAATCCACGTTGGGTTTTGTTCGCGCGCCCAGCGTTGGCCAGACAAAACCGGAAGGCTTGCTGGCCGCGATAGCGGGCTGGTCAGCACGCGCTGCTGCCTCTCGCAACTTGTCTTTCTTGCTTTTGCGTTTGCCCTTGATGCCGCCGCCCGTAACAACCACGGCGTCGGGCGTGAGCTGCGGCTCGAAGCCGGCAATCTGTTCGCGCGGCAGGCGTAACTGCTGGCGTTTTTCAATCAGCCGGAAGTGTGCTTCGCTGGCAGCGGTGACAAAGCTGATGGCCATGCCGGTTGCACCGGCACGGCCAGTACGGCCGATACGATGCAGGTAATCATCAGCCGAGCGTGGCAGATCGTAGTTGACCACCACCGGCAATTGCTCGATATCAATGCCGCGTGCGGCCACGTCGGTGGCGACCAGTACCCGCACTGCGCCCGCCTTGAAGTCAGCCAGCGCCTGAGTTCGCGCCCCCTGTGACAGTTCGCCGTGCAGGGCGGTTGCAGCCAGATTGTTGCGACGCAGTTTTTCAGCCACATGTTCGGTGGCGTACTGCGTGGCGACAAACACCAGCGCGCGTGGCCACTGTTCTGTTTGCAGCAGATGTTTCAGCAATTGTGTGCGCTGTTTGTCATCCACCTGGATGGCCCGTTGGCTGATGGCGGGTTGCGATTCGACTGCATGCTGGAGTTCGATGCGCACGGGTTGTTGCAACAGCGTGTCGGCCAGTTGTTGTACGTCGCGGGGGAACGTGGCCGAGAACAGCAGGTTCTGACGCTTGGCAGGCAACAGCGCCAGGATGCGCGTCAGTTCTTCGGCAAAGCCCAGATCGAGCAAGCGATCTGCTTCGTCGAGCACCAGCGTGTTCACAGCAGACAGCTGCAAGGCGTTGTGATCCAGCAAGTCCAGCAAGCGTCCCGGCGTGGCCACGAGGATGTTTGTCCCGCCACGCAGCGCCATCATCTGCGGATTGATGGAGACACCACCGAAAGCCACGGCGATCTTGATCGGCTCCGGCATGAAGCGCGCGAACACACGCAGTACTTCGCCGACTTGCATGGCCAGCTCACGTGTCGGCGTCAGAATCAATGCATGGGGCGAACGCCCGGTTGGTGCTGCATGTAATACCTGCTGCAGGATCGGCAAGGCAAACGCAGCGGTCTTGCCGGAGCCGGTTTGTGCGGCAGCCAACAGATCACTGCCATTCAGGATAACGGGAATGGCTGCGGTCTGAATCGCGGTGGGCGCGGCATAGCCCTTGGCCGCAATGGCGTGTATCAGGGAAGGCGTCAGACCGAGCGCGGCAAAAGGCATGGTGAACCGGATGGGAAAAGGGCTGCCATGATACCTGTTTCAGCACGGTGCAAATTCTTACTCCGCGTTCATGCAGGCAAGGGTTGGCGTCGGCGTTGCCAGGCCAGATGGGCAATGGCGATGGCGACTGCCAGCAGCGCGGGTATCACCGCCAGATTCACAGCGCGCCAGCCCAGCATCGCCAGCAACCCGCCTGCACTGAGTGATGCCACGCTGGTCACGCCATACATGATGAAGTCGTGCGCGGCCTGGGTGCGGGCGCGTTCAGCAGGACGATAGCTTTCGGTGAGCAGTGTGCTGCCACCAATAAACAGAAAATTCCAGCCCACGCCCAGCAGGATCAGGCTCAGCGCAAAATGGCCATAAGCGATTCCGGACAGGGCCACGCTGACTTGCGCGATGAACATCAGCACGCCGGCGATAATGATCGGCAGCACACCAAAACGATGGATCAGTTTGCCGGTGAAGAACGAGGGCACAAACATGCCCAGCATGTGCCATTGAATGACATTGGTGGAAGCCCACAGCGGCAGACCGCATTGCTGCATGGCCAGTGGCGTGGCCGTCATCACCATGACCATCACCGCAAAACCCACCGTGGTGCTGGCCAGTGCCGCAAGAAATACCGGTTGCCGCATGACGGTCTTGAGCGCACGAGCTTCGCTGGTTTCCATTGCCGTAGCGGCCACCATCGGCGGCACACGCAAACGCGACACCAGCAGCAGCGCCAGCAGGCCCAGCACGGTCATCGCCACATACGGCGCAATGAAAGGGGAGGCGGCAAACTCGGCAAGCTGGCTGGAATGACGCACGATGGCCGGGCCCAGCAACGCGGCAACCACGCCACCGGCAACTACCCACGACAAGGCCTGACTACGAAAGCCGCTGCTCACTGCATCGGCTGCGGCAAAACGATAGTAGCCCGCGAACGCGCCATACACACCCAGCAGGGCATTGGCGATCAGGAAGATCGTAAAGCTGTGCCACACCACACCCAGCGTGGCGACCACGCCTGCCAGTGTGCCGACTATGCAGCCCAGCAAAAAGCCTGTGCGCCTGCCATGGCGCTGCATGAACAGTGCGGCCGGAATCATGCTGGCCGTTGCCGCAACCATCACCATGCCTACTGGCAACGTGGCCAGCCGTGCATCCGGCGCCAGCTGCAAGCCTACCAGTCCGCCCACGGCGATCATGACCACGGAAGCGGTCTGAAACAGGGCCTGTGCCGCAGCCAGCAGCAAAGCGGTGCCGCGTTCCGAGTGTGTGTTCATGAGTCTCATTGCCGGTGTGGCGCCAAGGTCTGTTAACAGTCAGGCGATCGCTGCGACGGCGGTCAAAAGGGCTCAGGACGCGACGCACCGAGCGCAGTGTACTCAACGTACTCAAGCGAGGTGCAACAAAGTCCTGAGCCCCACATTCAATCAAACATGGGGCCCCGTCCCTTCGGGTTGGGCCTCTGAAAGCGCCATGCCGCGTTGCTCGTCGCTTATTTGGCCATGTTGATTAGCTTGGCCAAACCTCACTCCTCGCGCCTTACCTGGCGCTTTCAGAGACTCCAACGCAGCGATCGCCTGACTGTTAACAGACCCTGGGGTTACGGCAGGAAAGTTACCAGAAGGCTCTGTGCAGTGCATGGCCAGTAAGTGCGGCCAAGCACATGATCATTGAAATTTCACTGCTGGAGTCAACCAGTTGTATGCTGCGGCGTTAAGGCAGTCATGAGGCGCGCAAACACGCCTCGAAACATGATTGAAAACAAGAGCGGAGCCCATCATGCAGCGTCGTGATTTTCTGACTGGAATCCTGGGTGTGGTCGCTGGTACGGTGGCTGGCCTGTCAGCCAGCGGCGAAGCAGAGGCACAGATCATTCGTCGGCGAATGCGTCGTCGCCGTATCCGCCGCCGCATCCGTCGTCATGTTGTTGTTCGCAGCGTGTTCGGTCGGCCATTCTGGGTGGTGCCGGTGGGCATGGCCATTGGCTGGGAACTGGCCCATGGCAATCGCGTCGTGGTGGTCAAGGAGACCCGCTATGTTGAGCGTGATGGCCAGCGGATCGAAGTCGCCATGGTGCAGGATGATCAGGGCAAGACCGAGGAAGTGGAAATTCTGCGTGAAAATACTGCCGAGAATCGCAACAACCAGAAAGGCAGCATTCTGCCCGAGGGTGACAAGGCCACACCGGGTGTGGACGATGAAGTAGAAGAGGAAGTTGCAGAGTAAGCGGGTATTGGTATGAGGATGACCCACGGCGAATGTCGGGGTCATCCATGGGCAAGCAGGCTCAACGCAACCCGGTTTCCAGTCTCGCAATCACCATGCGTTGAATCTCGCTGGTGCCTTCGTAGATCTCGGTGATCTTGGCGTCGCGGAAGTAGCGTTCAATGGGCAGTTCCTTCGAGTAACCCATGCCGCCGTGAATCTGTACCGCCGCATGGGCACAGAACATGGCTGCTTCCGAGGCAAACAGTTTCGCCATCGAGCCTTCGAGAGTGCAGCGTTCACTGCTGCCCTTGGTTCTGCTGCGCTTCCATGCGGCTTGCAGGGTCAGCAAACGCGCCGCTTCCAGTCTGCATTTCATGTCGGCCAGTTTGTGCTGGATCATTTCAAAGCTGCCGATAGCTAAACCGAATGCTTTGCGTTCGCGTGCGTATTGCAATGAGGCTTCATACGCCGCGCGCGCAATACCCACCGATTGCGCAGCAATGCCGATACGGCCGGAGTCGAGAATATCCATGGCGATGGCAAAGCCCTGGCCTTCCTTGCCGAGTCGATTCTCGACGGGACATTGATAGTTTTCAAATTCAATCTCGCAGGTGGCCGAGGCGCGAATGCCCAGCTTGGGTTCGGTCTTGCCACGAATGAAACCGGGCTGCTTTGCATCCAGAATGAAGGCAGTAATGCCCTTGGCTTTTTTCTGCGGATCAGTCACCGCAAACATCACCATGTAATCCGCCACCGGGCCGGAGGTGATCCAGGCCTTCTTGCCGTTGATCACGTAGTGCGAACCATCGCTGGACAGCTCCGCACGCGTGCGCATGGCGGCGGCATCCGATCCCGATTGCGGTTCGGTGAGGCCATAACAACCGATGGCCTTGCCGGTGGCCACTGGCGTGACAAAGCGTTGTTTCTGTTCTTCAGTGCCATAGGTCAGGATGCCGGTGGCATACAGCGAGTTGTTCACCGACACGATGGTGGAGTGCGCCGCATCGGCCGCGGCGATTTCTTCCATCACCAGCGCATAACAGATGGTGTCCAGGCCCGAACCGCCATACTGCTCAGGCACTTCCACGCCCATGAAACCCAGTTCACCGGCGCGGCTTATGGTGTCGCGTGGAAACTCGCCGGAGGCATCATACTTGGCGGCAACCGGTGCAATCTCTGCTTGCGCAAAGTCACGCGCGGCCTGCTGGATCATGAGTTGTTCTTCGGTCAGTGCAAAGTCCATGGATCGCCCCTGCTGGATTCGTTATGCCAAGCATACGACGATACGCCGTTGTAGGGGCTGCTCGCGAGCAGCCTCTTTATCGTGCGCCACACATAGAAGGGCGGTTCACGAACCGCCCCTGCGCGGAATCATGCAGCGCTAAAGTCCATGTCAGTCGGGCATATCGCTGTTAAACTGCGCCCCGCACTTCTCTGCACGCGGCTGTAGCTCAGTTGGATAGAGCACTTGGCTTCGAACCAAGGGGTCGGGAGTTCGAGTCTCTCCAGCCGCGCCACATTCCAAAAAGGCTGCCGTCCGTCCTCAGCCTTTGCGAGCGGCATTGATCGCCGCGATATCGATCTTCCCCATGTCCATCATCGCGGTGAACACCCGCTTGCGTACGGCGGGGTCTGGATCGCTCATTCCATCAGTAAGTGCGGCGGGAGTGATCTGCCATGAAAGACCCCACTTGTCCTTGCACCAGCCGCACGCACTCTCCTGACCGCCGTTGCCGATGATTGCATTCCAGTATCGATCGGTCTCGGCCTGGTCCTGGGTGGTGACCTGGAATGAGAAGGCTTCGTTGTGCTTGAAAGCGGGGCCACCGTTCAGGCCCAGGCAAGGAATGCCCAGCACCATGAATTCGACCGTGAGCGTATTGCCCTCTTTGCCGTCCGGGTAATCCGTCGGCGCATGCAGCACGGCCCCGACCGAACTGTCGGGAAACGTGCGAGCGTAGAACGCCGCGGCTTCTTCGGCATCGTGGTCATACCACAGGCAGATGCGATTTTTGTTTATGGGATTGGTCATGATCGTGCTCCTTTCTTCCACCCGTGAATGAACCATATTCTTGACGCTGGCTGATATTCTTCAGTCAGATGCTGCGCCTTCCGCATGTAGGCTTTCACCGATGGGCTCCTCGATGCGGTAATAGTCGGCAGCTAAAGGCTTGACTCAATCAGTCGTCGATAGTGTCATTGAAGGCCGATGCGGCATTTCCAGTGTCCCGATCCATCACATATGTCTGAACAGGCCGGAGTATGGTTGGCTGACCGGTAACGTTTCTGATCTTTTCTTGAGCTTGAGTTGCAGCTGGCCGCGAAAATCGCGCTGAACGCTGGCGATTTCGGCGAGGTTTACGATGATCGAGCGGTGAATCTGCCAGAACACATCCGGGTCCAGCTCCAGCGCAAGCTCACGCACCGTGCGCCTGATCAGCGATTCGTCTGACGCTGTAACGATCCTGGTGTATTTCGTATCTGACTTGAAGTAACAAATCTCGTCGACCGTAATGAGTCGCACATCATTGCCCCTGGAAGCATTGATCCAGCGCAGATACGATTTGGGTCGCACCAGATGACGCGTCAGATTTTCGAGCAGGTCCTGCAGATTCGCAGGATCGGTCGACAGCCGGGCCTTGACCCGTTCGATAGCCATCGACAGCCGTTCAGGCAGGAAGGGCTTCATCACATAGTCCACGGCGCCCTGCTCGAAAGCGGCAACGGCGAATTCATCGTGCGCAGTGACGAACACAATGTGACATCGACCATTGGCTCGTCGCGCGACTTCAATGCCAGTCAGGCCAGGCATCTGAATGTCCAGAAACAGCACATGCGGTCGATGCGCATCCAGCGCCTCAAGCGCAGCATGTCCATGCGCCACCGAAGCACACACTTCCAGTTCTGGCCAGAGATCTCCGATTCGCGCACACAGTTCCTCACGAAGAACCGTTTCGTCCTCGGCTATTACTGCACGCGATCTTTCCTGAATCATGAGGCTACCCACGCGCTCCCGCAGAGTCTTTAACCTCTACGATCAATGCGCGCACGTTGGTACCACTGATGTTTTCAACCGTGTGAGTTTCCGCCTCGCTCCAGAATACATCGCCGAGTTTGTTCGTCGCCTCGATTACGCTGCCATCGGCCAGCTTCACGCGGACCCTGGCGTCACTCAGCGCAATCGTCAGATGTGCAGGATGCGAATGTTTCCCCACACCGCAGAGTTCGGTGCCCGGGCGGCTCACGAATTCCAGTACGCGCAGCTTGTCGTTCTCGAACGCCACCCGGAATCTCTGCGGCTGTGTGCGAGCCGCGTCTTGCGCCATAGCTTCGGAGGGTATCGCAAGTCTGGCAAGCGGCACGGCCGACGCTGCAAGCAGCAAGTTGCGACGATAAATCTGGTCTGGCTCACTCATTTTTTGGCTCTCTGTTGTTTGTAAGGGTCACACGCAGCGTAAAGATTCCTGACTGTTCGCAGAGCAGTTCGAGCATGGTCGCGCCTCCGCATGACAGTTTCAAGCGGCGTTCGTTACTGGTAACGAAAGCTCCAAGAATGGCCGGTTCGGTCAGTGGGGCACCGATTACGGAGATATCGACAACCGTGTTCGGGTTGCTGGAGTGGGCACGTAGGTCAAGGGCGACTTTGTGGTTCGCGAGTGGCGGTGTCTTCAACAGTTTTTGCACCAGTGAAAACAGGACGCCCGCGGATATGGGTGTACTGCCCGCATACTCATCTACATCCACGTAATTCATATTGGCGACGTTGCTTTCAGGGCCGAGTGTCTGGGTATAAGCCTTGAGCAATCGTGCCTCGTCCCGGACTGTGGATCTCTGCATGCGTAACAGCGGCATGGCCAGATGCAGAAACCGGATCAATGCATCCAGTGCGCGATCGCCCGCCGCGACATCGAGTTCGTACAGTTGTTCCACTGTATTCAGTGACATCAACAGAAACTCAGGCTCGATCTGCGAGTGCAGGGCCTGCAGTTGCGCTTCCTGGAGTGCCCCCTCGCTTTGCAGTCTGGCCAGTTCTCCCGAACGCAGCGCAATCGCTGTCCGCTGTTGCCGCAGGGTGGCCGCATGCAGTGCTGCACCGACTGCGCCCCAGAATGAGAGCTGCCAGAACCCGTAAAGAAACCGGTCCTTGATGTCCATATCGAAGCCGACAGCGCTTCTGGAAATGGTCACGTCGACGAACTTGCCATGCAGCGCCATGACAAGTGCACCGACACTGGCTCCCGCCACAATCGCGAGCCCATAGCGCCGCACCGATGGAACCCGATTGGAGGTGCGTTTTTCAAGCAGTGCGACCGCGATGCCGACTGGCAATGCAGCGAGAGCCCAGTGCACGGCAAGCCGGGCCAGCCACTCGAATTGATCGATGATGCCAAAAGCTACTGTGCCCCGCGTCGCGATAAATTCCATTGCCCCAATCAACAGGCCACCCGTGGCTGCAGCAACCAGTGCGGGCGCGAAGACCCTGTCAGTTTCGTCTCGTTCATGCAGTCGGAAGGCTTCAGTTTGCATGACCGATTGCCTCGGTGGCCAGGCGCGCAGCGGGCACATGTATTGTCGCCGTCAGACCTTGCGGATGATTTGCAGCGATAGCCAGTACGCCGGCTTCACCGTAGAGTCCGCGCAATCGCACACGAAGATTCGCCAGCCCCACACCGGTGCCACTCGACGCCACCAAGCCAGCGCCGGTGTCTGCTACGCGTACAGACAGGGTGTCATCCTCCAACCAGGCGTTGATTGCTATTGCGCCTCCCTCAGGCAGGTTGCTGATGCCATGTTTGATCGCATTTTCCACAAGGGTGGCCAGCGACAGCGGTGGTATCAGGAGATCGCGCAATACCGTATCGACCTCAATGCTGAATTCCAGCCGTGATCCCATGCGTACCCGCAATACGTCAAGGTACGCGCCGATCAAATCGACCTCCCGGCCCAGCGTAGTCTCTCTGGCGCGCATCTCGGGTAACGACGATTTTAGGTAGTGAATGAAGTGCGCGAGCGTCTCGCGGCCACGCTGCAGATCGGTCTGATGCAGTCGCCGGATGGTAGCCAGTGTGTTGAACAGGAAATGCGGTTCGATCTGGGCTTGCAGGAGCTGCAAGCGTATCGCCACATGCTGCTGTTCGAGTTGCAGGCGACGCACCTGTGTTTCGTGAAGTTGCGCCGCCGTTCCCAGGGTTCTCTGTCGAAACACAACGATGGCACCCGCAAAAAACCCGATCGGCAACCAGCGGATCGCTCGCGTCGCGACTGCCGAGAATTCGATTGTGGGCCACGCGCCCCAGAAAATCCCCAGCACCGCCCATTCGCCGAACAGGGCGCCTGCGAACAATGCAACTCCGAAAAGTACGCACTGTGCGATGAAGTTCTGTAACGGAATCCGGGCTGCGAGTATGAGTGCAGCGAGAATCGCCACGGCGATGAATGTCAGTTCGCAAAATCCGCGAGCCCAGGCAAGCGCAATGTCGACTGCGGGCCATTCCTGATAAAGCGCACGCTGAAACAGAAGTTGCGTCGAGAGCGCCAGACACGACAGCGCCGCAAATAACACGCTGCTGCGCGGCAGGGTCCAGGCGCGCTGTTTCATCTAAACCTCTAATCCCGAGACGGCAATTCCTGTCGGCGAACTGTACATTCGAAGCCTCCGAAGAACCTGTCGTGCTGTGAAACGACCGGTCCTTTGGAGTGCCTGAATGATGCCCGGGAGAATGCAAGCCAAAGTGCGTGTTGTCGAGAGCCATAGAGAATCGCAATGCCGTTACCGGCAACCTGTCGAGGTGTTGAACACGGACAGCTTCGTGGCTGTGCACAGAACATCGGGTTCAGCTGGATGCAGCACAAGATCAGAATGATCAGATCCACCCGCTCTGAGGTATTGGCCTGCTGCCACGACTCCCTACCCTCGATGCCGAAATAGTTGCCAGCCCGACCATGCACAGCAACGTCCAGCCATCCAGCGATCCGCCACCTCCGTCGCTGGCAGGCGGGGCGCTGGCGTTGGTGGCAGTCGTGGACGTCGTGACGTTCTGGATTGTTGCCGTAACCTTCGGCACTGCGATGACTGGGCTCCCCATCACGGCGCCAAGGGTGACATCGAAAACCTTCCCGAAGGGCGACGCGGCGTCGTTCATGACCGGAATAGTGATGAGCTTGTCTGCAGTGTCGCCGTCGGCCCAGTCGAGCTGGCCCGTAACAGGCGTGTAGTCTTTGCCAGCAGTCGCGGGCACACAGCAGGGGTAAAACACTGTCGAGGTGTCACCGGTCGCATAGCTGACGCTGACCGCACCGGCATTGCCCGCTGTACGCGACACGCGCACGGACATTGTCCCGGCTGTCTCCAATGCCGATGTCGATGCAATGCTGATCAAGCCAAGACTGGGCACCGCGCTGGCCTGCAGCCTGATGGCTGTTGCGCCTGAAAGAAGGACGACGGAACCGTCGGGTTGCTCGACCATGTCCGTGACTCCCAACGATCGCAGAACGACAATGCCATGGTCGCCGAAGAGTGGATCGAGTACGCCGGTCGCGCTATCCAGCCTGGCCACGACATTCACATAGTTGTTCGTGCTGCCAATTCGCGCCGATCCCGCCACCAGGATGTAGCGGCCATTGTTGCTGGCAGCGGCCGACGACACGCTGATGATCGAAAGCGTCGCGCCCGAGCTGCCGCCCACAACGGGCATGTAGCCCGTGCCCAGCCCGCCGAAGGACGCCACTGGCGTGCCGTCCGCGTGGAGGCGGGCGATCAGGCTGCGCGTTCCTTCATAGCCGGCGTACAGCGAATCACCGCCGGGCAGTAGAGCGACAAGCCGCCAATATGGACTGGCATTTACAATTGGAGTGCTGCCAGCGACGCCATTGGCGTCCAGCAGCAGTTCAAATTCGCCGTAGTCCCAGCCGAGATAGATGTTTCCGCCCGTCAGGACATCGAAGTAGGGAAGAGAATGGACAGGCAGTACCGCGTTACCACCGTTGGTACCAAAGCCGGCATCTGCGGAGCCATCCGTGTTGTAGCGCCGAAGACCGACCACGATATCCGTTGCAGACGTGATAGAAGACGAGGAGCCCGCCAGCAGCGCCAGCACGCGTCCATCAGGCTGCAGTGCAAACCGGTATACCCAGTTGCCGTCCCCGCTCTTCGAATTGACCTCGAAAGAACCCGCTGGTCGCGTAACCATGCCGCCGGCTCCAAACGATGTGTCCGGATTACCGCTGGAATCCAGCCGCAGGATCGCCGACTGCCGGCCCGCACTACCGATAAACGAACCGCCCAGCCACAACTTGCCATCCGCCGTCCGCAGCGCTGGCCCGGTAATGCCATTGGCACTGCACATCTCGAAGCTGGCTTGCAGCACCCGGTTCCCTGCGAATCCGTACGCCAGATCCGGACGGCCGTTGACGTCGGTGTGGCCATACTGTGTTGTGCCGCCGCCGGACGCCGTCGAATACACGATGCTGCCGTCGCCCAGCAGACCCGCCTGTGCGACCGGTGCGCTGGATCTTCTTAGCAGGCAATCACCCGTTGCCGACAGCGGAAACTGGAAGATGCCGTTGTTCCCATAGGTCGGATCGATATCGCCGACGCCGGCCAGTGCCGTCGACGTATTGACGGCTGCACAGACTGCGACCAACAGCAACCGGCGCCAGAGCCGTCGCAACGGCAGGCACAACAGCCGCGAGTATGAATGTCTCATGGTCCCTCTCCCGCAGTTTCATTGGCGTCGTCCGTAACCATATGGACGACGAAACCGATCTGCTGGGAGTTGCGACGAATTGGTCTTTTCAGGCACGAAGCGGCAAATATGGGCTTTGAATTTGTGCCCGGGAATCAGGGCAGCGCGGATATGCGCTGTGATCGGCGTAGGGTGCGATTCGCATTGATTCGCCGGTTGCGTGACCGCCAGTACTCGTTACAGAGTGGACAAGAATCTGGAAAATTTGCCTAGACCCGTCGGTGGTGTGATCGTGTTCTGACATGTCGCCAAGGGTGCACTACTTTCCGCTCTTGGGGCCTGCGAAGTACCAGATGATGAACCCCACCAACGGCAACACAATGACCAGCACGGTCCATAAGGCTTTCTTACCGGTGCTGACACCGCTCTGAAGAATATTGATGATCGCCCATACATCGGCGGCCAGAACGAGCAGTCCCCATAACCCATTCAGATTTGTCATCGCGAGCATCTCCTGGCAGGCAAATTGGTGCGTTCGCAAACGCTAGTTGAAGCGAATAATCTTCTCGAAATGTCTCCGGGTCCACTTGTAACAGTGGCCGGATCGTCACGGGATGGCCGTGAATGCTGAGCTCTGGACGAAAATCAGTACTACTCCAAGGCGGCCACTGGAAGTAATCAAAGCGGATACTCGCGCTAATATCTGCGAATCGACGGCCCGGCACCATTCACTAAGGAAGTCAGTTTTCACCGGGAAGAAATTTAAGAACGTAGCCAGCGTGAAAAGCAGCCAGGCACGGCAGCAAAGGACGCGGCAAGGCTGTAATATCCGTGCCTCTGGTTGGTGTCCTTGCCACAGTCGAGGCATTAAAACGGATTGCGCTTGGCCTGATCTTAGCACTGGCATGATTTGCAAACTGATACCCGAAGACAGGAGAGGACAGTATGTCTAACAATCGACACTACTTGGAGTCACGACCAATTCCCGCAGGATTTAGGATATTCGATAGCCGAATTGAAGTTGCCGGCATCCACTTCTACAAAGATGACGTCAAAAGCCTAGCATCCGCGAGCGACCCCCAGATTGAGTTCGAGCGAGATACAGCAAATACCAATGATTCCAACGCGATTAAGGTAATAGGATGCTGGCCGGGATTCTTTGGGACTAAGCGACGCATGATTGGCTTTCTCCCAAAGAGATCGCTAAAACCATCGCGCAGTCAAACTTACTTGGGGCACTTCGCCCAAGTAGAAAACCATGCATTCGGGAGTGGTGGTCGAGTTGAGGTGTATTTTCAGATTATTGGGCCGAAGGATAAGTATTTATTGTATCGAAATGGTGAGGGCAGCAAAGGAAACTCCGGCAGCCAATCCGTTGACGCATCCAGAAATTATTCGCTGCCAAGTGACCATGATTCCTTAGTTGTTGAGCTGCTTGCATTAGTAGAGGAAGAAGAACGAAAGGCGGCGCGGACTGGGTATGGGGTGGCGCCATACCCATACGAACGGCTTGCAATCGCATACCGGAAAGCAAAGCGTCTTAATGATGAGATTGCGATTCTTGAACGCTACCAGAAACAAAATAAGGCCCCTGGTGCGTCGCCTGCAAAACTTTGCTGAGCGTTTGGCAAAAGCAAAAACGCGGGTCTGACGTCTAATCTCGATCCATCAGGCTTGAGAATATCACCTTGTTCGGCTGCCTCTGGTGCAACTGCCCAGCATGCTGGACTTAAACCAGCATCGAACACACGAAACGCATGGCACGCCAAATGCTCACCTGCACAACGTGTGCATGGTGCGGTGCGTGTGCATGGTGCCTGTGTGTATGGTGCCCATGTGTGCATGGTGCCGGTGCGTCGATCCGCATGTATTTTGCATAGGGGGTTCGTGGACACAAGACCCAATGCAGGCAAACAGTGCCGGCACTGTACTCCAGT
>CAWBTE010000020.1:0-3802 GCA_963791615.1 uncultured Pseudomonadota bacterium
TTCACGATGGCGGCAGTTTTGGTGACCTGAAAAGATGAGCCGTAAATATTCTGAAGAGTCGGCGCTGGAAGTCCTAGCAAAGTCTGGGGCAATTCAGTTGGAACCGTACCCCGGCAACATGGCCGCGAAGTGGAAATGTCAATGTACTTCTTGCAACCAAGTTATCTATCCGCGATTGGTAAGCCTCGCGCGCGGTTCCCGTGCCTGCCGGTATTGCCATGGTCCCAATCCAATCGTCCCTCGGGAAGCTGAACTTGAAATGATCGCGGCAGGCGTTGAACCGTTGGAATCCTACCCGGGATACGATAAACCATGGAAGGTTCGTTGCTTTCGGTGTGGTGGTGAATCAACGCCGATGTATGCATCAATCAAGAAAGGTCAGGGCGGTTGCTTCCGTTGTGGGAAGGACTATGGGGGTGCGCCGGCTCATGTATACCTCGTTCATGATTCTAGTCGCGGCGTGATTAAGATAGGTATTACAAACGAGTACGCACATAGGATGAGTAAGTATGTAAATTGGAATGTCGTTGAATATTTCCTAGTGCCGACAGGCGCCTGGCGTCGGAAATCGAAGCTGAGGTGCTGCGGAAGTGGAGAGCCGAGCTGGGGTTGCCACCTAAGCTCACGCGCAACGAGATGCCTGACAAGGGTTACACCGAAACGGCCGACGAAATTGGGCTAAACGCTGCGTTATCCATTTTGAACAAGCACAAGTATGCGCATGGGTAATGTCACCGGGCCGGGGGATCGGTGCCAGCCACCGGATAGCGATGGTCAACAAGTGGGTCTACACTCTGGGCCTGATCCATCGGTATTGAGGTGCACTATGGCAAGAGCGATTTCAGACATAGAAACGGAAGTTCGCAATTTGAACCGCCCCGAGCAGGAGCACTTGTTGCGGGCGCTGCTTGAAGAACTGGATGGGCCTGCCGATTCCGATGCCGAGCAAGTGTGGCTGGATGAGGCGCAACGTCGCAGTGCCGAGTTTGACGCGGGTTTGGTGAAAACGATTCCGGCTGCGGAGGTGTTCGAGCGTGTTCGCGCGAACATCAAGCAATGAAGCTGAAGTTCTTTCCGGCCGCCGAACGGGAACTGACCGACGCTCCGCGAGAATCTTGTTATTTGCAGTATTCAGAAGATCAGCAGCCACAAGATTTCTCCCTTTGGTCGAAATGACAAGAGACGGTAATCAGACCTTCGTTGGCAGATGCGCTCCGCCACAGACTTGATTGATGTTTCCAGGGGATACCACATGAAAAGCCGATTGCCGTTGTTTGCAGTGATACTGGGTGTCTGGTTGATGATGCCCAGTCACGCACAGGCTCAGGAGATCCGCAGCACGTTCGTGCGCCTGGGCGCGGGTGTGCCCGGCGTGTTTTACGAACCGGTGACGCCCGGCCCGAAGGCAGGGATCGCCCTGTTGGTCATGCATCCTACGGAGGACTACCTGGAGTTCGTCGCGTGTACGGAGTTATCGAAGCGCGGTTATCGGGTGTTGTGCGCCAACAATACGACCTCCAAGTCGGGTACTGAAAATGATTTCACCATGGATCGGTCACTGCTCGATGCCAAGCTGGGCGTTGCCTGGCTGCGCAAGCAGCCGGGAGTGCGCAAGGTGGTGCTGCTGGGCAACAGCGGCGGTGGTGTGTTGTTGTCCAGCTACCAGTCCGTAGCCGAAGGCGGTCTGCCGGCCTGTCAGGGACCGGAAAAGATTCACAAGTGTCCGGACACGCTGGCGGGTCTGCCGGCCGCTGATGGCCTGATGGTGATGAATGCCAATTACGGCTCGGCGATGATGGCGTTGTTCAGCATCGACCCGGCCGTCGTGGATGAAAACTCGGGGATGAACATCGATCCGGCGCTGGACCTGTGGAATCCGGCAAACGGGTTCGATCCCAAGGGCGCGAAGTACAGCGACGTATTCACTAAGCGTTTTCACGCGGGCGTGGCGCGGCGGGAAAACCGCCTGATTGAGATGGCGCAGGAGCGCCTGCAGAAAATCAATGCAGGGCAGGGGCGCTTTACTGACGATGAACCGTTTGGATACCGGGCATTGCCACCAATCCCTTCAACAACAAATTCTTTACGCAGGACCCGCGGTTTATATCGCGCACTCGCAATGCCTGGCCGTTGTTGCGCAGGGACGGCAGCCTCAACACACAAATTATCCAGTCGGTGCGCGCGCCGGTGAACCTGGAACGCACCACGCCGCTGATGGGTACCGGCGCATTGCGGACCACGGTGCGCAAGTTCCTCGGTACCTACGCGGTTCGAGTCACTGACGACTTCGGCTACGATGAAGATTCCATCCAGGGTGTGGACTGGACTTCCAGCTACACCATCCCGGCAGGCAATGTGCAGCGCATCCAGGTACCGTTGTTGACGTGGCGTGACCGGGCGTTGGGAATTTCTGGCGGCAGAAATCGTCCACGAACTTGCCAGGAGTGCCGACAAGACGCTGGTGTTCGTCGAGGGCGGCGACTACACAAAAATCATTTATGACTATGTGGACGGCTGGCTGAGCAAGCCCGGACGATTTCAGTAGTCCTGAGCCAGGCCTGATTCCGCAACGACATGAAAGTACAGCGATAGAGAAATCTTACCGACAGAGAGAACAACATGACTACCCTGACTCGTCGTTCGCTTGTTTTCGTGGCCATGATGGCCACGGCGCTGATCAGTGGCTGCGTCAGTACCGGCGTGACGCCAGAGGTTCGCCAGGCGCTTGCGCCCACCGGAGAATTGCGAGTTGGTGTGTATCCCGGCAGTCCCACCTCGATGATTCGCGATCCGGCAACGGGCGAAGTGAAGGGTGTCAGCATCGATCTCGGCAAGGAGTTGGCGGCACGGTTGGAGGTTCCGTTCAAAATAGTTCAGTTCGAACGAGTCGCGCAGGTTGTGGAGGCGCTGCGAATGGGGGTGGTGGACTTTACCGTCACCAATGCAACCGAAGCCCGGGCCAAGGACATGGATTTCAGTGCGCCCATACTGGCAATCGAGCAGGGATATATGGTGGTTTCCGGCTCGCCCGTGTCGACACTTGCCGAGGTGGATCGGCCCGGTGTTCGTGTGGGTGTGACTCAGGGCAGCAGTTCACAGAGTGTGCTGTCGAGTCAGTTCCAGCACGCTACGCTGGTAACTGCTCCATCGCTGGCAGCCGCCGTCGAATTGTTGTCGTCGCGCAAGGTCGATGCGTACGCAACAAATAAATCCGTGTTGTTCGAGCTTTCTGATCAGTTGCCCGGTTCCAGAGTGCTTGATGGTCGATGGGGCCTGGAGCGTATGGCGCTTGCGATCCCGAAGGGACGTGACAATGGCCTCGCCTATATCCGCAAGTTTGCCGAAGAAGCCAGATCCGCAGGGTTGGTAAAACAGGCAGCTGACAAGGCCGGAGTGCGTGGCACCGCCAACACGGAGTAGCTCTTATAGGCGTGGATACAATCCAGCCACAGCGACCGGGTTGTGGCGGCGCCTTCAGCCCGACGTCAATCTGGGTACAGATGCAGGCTTGCCCTGTACCGTGTCAGAGCATAGGGTGTGATTACAGTCGGGTCTTGGCAGCCTTCGCAAGAGAAGCCGGGCAAGCGAAGATCAGCTAAGGAAGCTCTGATTAACCTCTGTTTTGTCATTCCCACGAAGGTGGGAATCCAGTTAAATCAATTTCTTACTGGATACCCGCCTGCGCGGGTATGACGTTAATCAGACCTTTCCGAACAACCAATGAGGGTGGCAGTGTGTCAAGCATCATGTGGCTGGTAGTGTTTATCGGTGGCGGTCTGTACCTGGCGTATCAGCGTGCTTC
>CAWBTE010000021.1:0-3637 GCA_963791615.1 uncultured Pseudomonadota bacterium
CGTTTATCAACCTGAGCAACCAAGTAAGACTCTGCGGATACGGGCGCATGCAGCCCGTATCCTTCCGCCCGCCCCCGCCCAACCCGCGATCATCCCCCGACGGGCAAATGTGACGCAGCTCGCGAAACGGCGGTCACACCCACCGAAACCACCCGCTGGGATTCTCTGTGCGTGAACTGATTCCGGCCGAATTTTTTCGGGAAAGCGGCAATATCGCTCCGTCCAGTACTCAACCGCAGAGAGCAATGGTCGATAGCAGAAAGACCAGCCCCAACAAGGATCTGCAAGTGTATCCGCGCTCACCCCCCCCCCGATTGGTTCCATGCGTACAGCTTCGGTAAAACATGCCAGCGGCGTAACGCTGATTGAGTTACTACTGGTGATCATTATTGCCGGCGTGCTCAGCTCACTCGCAGTTTCGTCGTATAGCAAGTACATCCAGAACGCGAAGAGCACCAAAGCCGCAGGCGATCTGGGCAAAATCAAACTGCTGATCGATGCTTTCCGACTGAACAACAGTGATGTTTTGCCGTTGACGCTGACTGATGTAAATGCCGGCGCGATGAAAGACCCGTGGGACAATAACTATGTGTATCTGAATTTCAGCACCATTTCCGGCATGGGCGCTGGCCCGAAACGCAAGGATCACAATCTGGTACCCATCAATACGGCTTACGACCTGTACAGCAAAGGACCGGATGGTGACAGCGTGTCGCCACTGACTGCCGCCAAGAGTCGCGATGACATCATTCTTGCCAATGACGGCGGTTTTATCGGCAAGGCCAGTGACTACTGAGGTCTGCAAGACCGGCGCGTGGCAACGTCTGACCGGTGCGCTGAAGATGCCGGCCTGCTTTGCCTGCATTGCAGGAAATCTGGCCAGGCGCACTTTCCTGATGTTTGTTCTATGCGCACTGGTGCCGCTGGCCATTACCGGCCTGATCACTGTTAACCAGACAACACGTTACCTGACGGAACAGACCACCAGAAAGCTCAATAGCGAAGCCAAAAGCTATGGCCTGCAACTATTTTCCCGCATAGAACTGGCACAGAATGCGTTGCAGATCACCCGGCCTGAAGATCTGCAAAATTTTGTTGTGCATGCGACTGGCAACAATAAGGCACCGCTGTTTGACGCTATTGCCTCTGTCACGGAAGAGAAAATCGAGGTGCTCGCCGGCAACGCCGAGCGACTCGTCAATCCAGACAGACTGCGTGATATCTCCCCTGATAGGCATATGTGGGTCAACCTCGATGTCCGTGGCAACACTGCTGTCTATCTGGTACTCAGGCCGGAAGCAGACAGCGCCTCGCCCCTGCTGGTAGCCACTTTCAACAATGACTATCTCTGGCAACCAGACAGACAATCCAGTCTGTACTCAATATGCGTGGAAAATTCGCTCGGCAAGCGGCTGTATTGCTCAATGGCGGATGAAGACATTGTGGGCGAACAGATTGATAGTTCGTGGAATCTGTTCCTGCACGCCCAGTTTGGCGTCGAAGACTGGCGTATCACCACATCGCAAGCACGCTCCTTCGCGTTAGCCACTGTTTCCCTGTATCAGCGCACCCTGCTGGGCGCCATGCTGGCGGTATTGGCGCTTGTTGCATTGCTCAGCTCCATCAACATCCGTCGCAGCCATCAACCACTTGAACAGATGATCGTCGCAACACGTCGTATTGCCGATGGCCAGTTCAATGAACCGCTGAACGTCACCAGCGGCGACGAGTATCAGGAGCTGGCACGGGCATTCAATTCCATGAGCAGCAATCTGGATCGGCAGTTCAAAACCCTGTCGGTGCTGGGCCAGATCGATCGCTTCATCCTGGATTCACCCAGTCTCGAACCTATTGTCGAAGTCATGCTGATCCAGGCGCGTGAGTTGCTGGCCTGCGAACTGGCAGCCATTGCGCTGTTCGACACCGAAACCGAAACGCTGGGTCGCCTGTACGTACTGGATGGACTCGACACCGCCAAACCCAAAGTGCTGCGCATGGGCCTGCCCCTGCTCGGCGCATTGCGGGAGGGTTCAGAGACAGAGGGTTATTTGGTCAATCGCGATGAGACGGGCGCAGCAGTCCTTCAACCGCTCTGGGAAATCGGTGTCCAGCAATGTCTGGTACTGCCCGTCAACACAAAACACGGGTCAACGCCATGCTGATACTGGGGCATCGCAGCGTGGCGGAGGTGCGAGCGGCGCAACGCCAGCTGGCGCGCGACCTCGAAGATCGGCTCGCCGTAGCGCTGACCAGCTCGGAGAGTGAGCAGGAGCTGTTCCGACAGGCGCACTATGACAGTCTGACAGAGCTGCCAAACCGTCTGCTGTTCAAGGACCGTCTGAGCAGGAACTGGCGCATGCCCGGCGTGATTCCAGCAATGTTGCCCTGCTTGTTTCTGGATCTGGACCGCTTCAAGAACATCAATGACTCTCTGGCAGATAGCGCCGGCGATCAGCTGCTGAAACGGGCTGCTGGACGCTTCACCGCACAGCTGCGCGACATTGACACCATCGCGCGGCTTGGCGGTGATGAATTCACGGTCATCATTCCACAGGTCCGTAATGCCACTGAAATTTCGCGTGTCTGCGCACGGTTGCTACAGTGCCTGCAGCAGCCATTCACTCTTGAAGGGCTTGATTACTTTGTCGGCGCATCCATCGGTGTAGCGCAGTTCCCGAATAACGGTGTAACTGCCGAAGAACTGTTACGCAACGCGGATACGGCCATGTATCGCGCTAAAGATCAGGGACGCGGCGGATACGCCTTCTATGAGGAAAGCATGAACCAGGAAGCCCGTGAACGGGTCCAGCTGGAAGGCGAGTTGCGCCAGGCGCTGGCACGCAATGAACTGGCGCTTCACTACCAGCCGCAAATCGATCTGGCCAGCGGCCAGATCATCGGCGCTGAGGCCTTGCTGCGCTGGAATCACCCGCAACGCGGCATGGTCAGCCCACTGAAGTTCATTCCGATCGCAGAGGATACCGGCCTGATCGTGCCCATCGGCGAGTGGGTGATCAAAACTGCGTGCGCACAGCTGCAGCAATGGCGTCAGCAGGGCCTGGAGCTGCGTTCGATATCAGTAAACGTTGCCGTACCCCAACTGCACACCCCTGACTTTGTGGAACGTGTAAACGACATCATGCGCCACTACCAGATTCAACCCGGCATGCTCGAACTGGCAAGTCACCGAAAGCACACTGGCCACCGACATTGAGCAAACGACACGCATCCTCCAGGCCTTGAGTAATACCGGCGCACGTATTGCCATTGACGACTTCGGCACCGGCTATTCTTCACTGAGCTATCTGCAGAAACTGCCCATTGATGTACTGAAGATAGATCGCGCCTTCATGCCCACGAACTTTGACGGCAAGGATCAGGTGATTTGCGATGCCGTGCTGGCGCTGGCGCATGCGCTCGGCAAGACCGTGATTGCGGAAGGCGTGGAGAATGCCGAGCAGATGCTGTACCTGCAAAGTAACGGCTGCCAGATCGGACAGGGCTATTTCTTTGGCAAGCCAGTTGCCGGCAAGGCGTTTGCAGAACGGCTGCTGGAGCGTCCGATGCACAAGCCACCAGACCAGATCGCGGTGTAGTACGACCGCAAGAGCCAGCTGGCTTTGTTGCCTGCACCTCA
>CAWBTE010000022.1:0-7574 GCA_963791615.1 uncultured Pseudomonadota bacterium
GAAGAGTTAGGTTCGCAGGGGTGGTTCGTGAACCGCCCCTGCGGATATCAAGCAGGTATATTGGCGTCTCAGTTCCTCAATCAAGGAGTCGCGCATGACCATCAAAGCAATTCCTGATGGCTACCACAGCGTCACGCCGTATCTGATTGTGAACGACGCGGCACGCGCCATCGAATTCTACAAACAGGCTTTTGGCGCAATGGAAACCGTGCGCATGCCTGCACCCGATAACAAGATAGGCCATGCTGAACTGCGCATTGGCAATTCCGTCGTCATGCTCGCCGATGAATTTCCCGACATGGGCTTTCGCGGCCCGCAATCGCCGGGTGGCGCAGGCGTCAGCCTGATGGTCTACCTTGATAACTGCGATGCAGTGTTCAACGCCGCGATTGCCGCGGGCGCAAAAGTCATGCGGCCATTGCAGAACCAGTTCTATGGCGATCGCTCCGGCACGCTGCAAGATCCGTTTGGCCATGTATGGATCATTGCCACCCATGTTGAGGATATTCCCGAAGAGGAAATGCCAAGCGAGCAGCCGCCGCCATGAAAGAAGCATCCTGAGCAGGCGTTGGCATGCTCGACTCACCCACCACCTATCAACTGATCTATGCCACGGTGCGACAGATACCCAGAGGTCACGTGGCCACCTATGGACAGATTGCTGAACTGGCTGGCTTGCCGCGTCAGGCTCGACAGGTGGGTTATGCCCTGCATGCACTGCCGGAGAAAACCACCGTGCCCTGGCATCGCGTAGTAAATCCACAGGGCAAAATCAGCGCAAACTGAAGGCGGCGCGGATACCGAACAGCAACGACGCCTGCAACACGAAAAGGTACATTTCACGAGCGGGGCCCGATTGATCTGAAGACAGTCCCGGTCGCAGGCTAAAGTGGCATCGCCCTGCGCGGCAGACATCAAGGGCCGGTGATGGCGAAGATTGCCCAGGCGGATGTCATGGGGACCCGATCCTAAACTCGCCCCTTCATCTTCGGAGGCTGACGTGGCTGCAGGCACCATCTTTACCGTCCTGTCCAATATTCCCTGGAAAACCGTCATGAGAATGCTCAAGGTAGCCGAAGGCACCGTGAAACTCTGGAACACGGTTTCAGGATGGAGAAAGTCGGGACCCGGTCCAGAACACACCGACGGATGCGCCTATCAAGCAGGCAGCTTCCACGAACGATGCTCTGCTGAAGCGGGTGCAAGCTCTTGAGGACAGCGTGCGTCACCTCAACGAGCAGATGCAGATGTCCTCCGAACTGCTGAAGTCGCTCGCCGAACAGAACATCAAACTCGTCCAGCGTGCCGAGCTGAACCGGCGTCGTGTGGCACGACTGACCCGGCTGGCATGGGGCTGATCGTCGGGTTAGCAGCGGTCATCTTCTGTCGCTGTTGTCGCGGTGAGGCACGGTGGGGTTGCTTGTCGCGCTGGCGACCCTTTGTCCGGTTCTATTGATCTGAAGATTTATCGGTGGCAGGCTTGAGGCCGCAAGTCCCTTTGTTGTTTGTTTTATTTTCAACCCATAAGACAGCAACTGAGATGATCTGAAAAGGAAATCTGGACAATGAAATTCGGATATACAGTGCTAAATCCCTTTGCAAATGGCCGTTCATGGCTCGTAATACTGGCCACTATTTGTAATTGGGCGTCACTGTCCACTAGGCGACGTACATTCCTGCTATGAGCGATGACTACGAATACTTCAGAAACAAGAGGCCAGACCGGGTCTACCTTAGTCGCTCGCTTTCGCAAAAGCAGTTCCGCAAGAAAGACGCGGGAGAGGTTGAGGAGCTTGAACGCCCGTTCCGAGTTGTCTCAAAAGTCATGGACTGCACAGAGTCCCATCAGTTCTTTAAGGACGGCAAGCAGGTATCTCTTCAAATCACCGGAGCGGGTGCTAGTCAGGGAATCGTCGCAAAGTTCTACGAAGATACACGTGAAGATTTTCACGCTTCAGATTCAGCGATACACGATTGAGAGCGGCGCACCACACAACACCTACTTCACGTTCAACAACGAAGAAATTCCCACGCTTTACAACTTCCTCCAGAAACACAATGTGCCAGATGCAGTGGTGTCGAAACTGGCAAAACTCAAGCGAGCAGCTTATTCCAGCCTCGTACTCACGCGCAATCAAGCGCTGAAGCTGTACAACTCCCAACCCAGCCTTGTCGGAAGAGCTACGTCAAAACGCGGGTAGCTGCACGAGATGTTGCCGAACTCGGTCATCGCCGAGCACAGCTCGCCGGTTTCGATCAGCTACTTAATGATTCACACAGCGCCTCGGAATCCCACCGCGCCAGCTTGGCGTCAAACAAAAGGACCAGAACGATTTGGCAGTATTTCTTTGAACAGAACACCTGGATCTTTGGCTACGGCTTCAGATTGCATATTCAATGCACCGCTCAACGGTGCAAAGCTGAGCGCGCAGTAAAGGATAACGAATTCGCAGGCGCTGGCGAGCGCGTTCAATATTTGCCTGCGTAAAAACCCAGGGTCTAATCAGCGCCCTGTCGTTTGGCGAGGAATCAAGACGCAAAGCGCCGAACTACTCAAACCCGTCTCATCAGCCTATCGCCGGGAGTGCTGGCAAGTTTCCGATGAGTTAGCCGGAGGCATCGCTCAAGTTCAACGGTCTGTGCAAGCCTCATTGGGAAACATTCGCTCAAAGACTGAAATGAAAGATGACGCCGGCTCGCCAACAGGCGAGTCAGTCTTCTTGTATCAGCCTCGCTCCTTCTTGGTCATCGGCTCACTGTCCGAGTTTCATACCGTACATGGCGTCAACGAGGAAAAGTATTCGTCGTTCGAACTCTTTAGACGCGATCTAAAGTCCCCCGAGGTCGTCACGTTCGATGAACTTTTCGGCGGGCCAAGTACATCGTGGAAAGTGTCGGTCAACCAAAGTGATGCCCAACGGCAGGTGACGGGACCGGTGCGGGGGACGAAGAACCACTGGAAACGCGGCAGCCCGGTAGCTTCCATCGCCCGGTAGCGCCAATGACGCGTATTCAAATCATCGGTGTAGCTCTCGATTTATACGATTGCCACTCTGTAGCCCATGAGCTACACTCGCCCGCATGCGAGTCGAGAAGACTGACGGGTACCGCACATGGATTGATGCGCTCAAGGATCGCAGCGGGCGGGCGCGGATTCTCATGCGTGTGGATCGCCTCATTCACGGCAACCCGGGCGCTTCCGCAACCTGTCTGAAGGAATCTCAGAACTCAAGATCGATGTTAGTCCGGTTACCGGGTGTACTACGCAATTCGCGGCGAACGATTGCTGCTGTTATTGGCGGGTCGCGACAAGTCATCACAGCAAGAGACATTGCCAAGGCGCTCGAATTGAACCGAAACTTTGCGGAATAGGCCATGTCCAGAGCTACTACGAAAAAATCCAGAAAAACAAAAATCACGCCCTACGACGTGGCGGAACATCTGCGCACGCCGGAAGAGATGGTGGCCTACCTGGATGCGTGGTTTGAAGATGCGCCCGATGATGCCGCTGGCATCGCCCGTGCGCTGGGCGATATTGCCCGCGCCAAAGGCATGTCGCAGGTTGCCAAGGACACGGGGCTGAGTCGCGAAAGCCTGTATCGCGCGCTGAGTTCAGAAGGCAACCCGAGTTTCGCGACCATATTGAAAGTGGCAAAGGCGCTGGGTGTCAGGTTGCATGCGCAGGCAGCAGGGTAGAGACCCGAGTGTTCCAGCGCGCAGGTTGGGCTGATTCCTGGAAGCCCAACACTTTATCTGAAAGTTGGGCTGCGAAGACTTAGCCCAACCTACGATCAGCGTATCCCTTCAATCAAAACGTGGATAACCCCGTCGCCTCCATCACGCGATAACGCCAGTAACGCGCGGATGAATCATCTTGGTAGGCGCAAAAGGGCGCGGTGTATTCCGGATTGACGGCATCGCCCTGCCACAGGCGGTTGAAGTAGGCATCCAGCTGTTGCGCCAGTGATGAATCGACGTTCACGGTGAACGCGGCATTGGCTTCAAGATTGTAATCAGCCAGATTGCGGCGGGTGAAGTTGGCGGAGCCCAGCGTGGCGAATACTTCGTCACCACGATGAATGATCAGCAGCTTGGTATGGAACTTGTTGCCATGGGTGCGATACCAGCGCACTTCGATTCGACCTTGCCCATCTTCAACCAGTTCATTGGCCACGGGCCGATTGGGTACACCGTCTTTCTGGATGCCGAAGGCGTCTTTGTTGGGGTCGAGAATCAGCTGCGTGACACCGCTACGCTGGCGGCGCGCCTTAAAGCGTTGATGATGGAACGCTCACTGAGGTAGAACATCGCCATCTGGATGCGGTCGCCCGATTGGGTCTGGTTTATTTCCTGCACCACGCGCTCCAGAATCGCACCTTCGGTCAGGTAGGCCAACTCAATTGAACCTGCATCACTCGGCACCGCAGCCGGTGATACCTCAGGCAACTTGCCCGACCAGCCAGAGAAGCGTGCGATGGCCAGTTCACTGTTCAACACGGCGCGCGCCGGTTCGCCGCTGAATTGCAGCGCGACATTGGAATGCGCACTGCTGGCGTCGTGTGGATTGGCGGAAGCCACCAGCGCGATCCCTCGACCGTCGGCGCGATCCGTGATAATCACCTTGCGATGATTGGCCTTGAAATTGAGCAACGACAACCAACTACGCAACGTGATCTTTGCGCCACCGCGATCAAATGGATTCAGCAGCCAGCCACCTTGCGTGCTGTTGCCCCCCGCTGGATAACGCCACGCCATAGCGCCGAATAACCGGGGTTTGAATCGCGCAAGGGCGTGAGATCCGTGCGCACGATCTGCATACCGGCTTGTTGCAACTCGGCCAGCAAAGGTGACGGCGCACCACCATACACATCGTTGATGGAGTCGGTAATCAGCAGTACCTGCAATTCTGGCAAAACGCGCTTGCGCGCCAGCAGATGATCGGCCAGTTCACGACTCAGGGGTCGCAATATTTTTTCCGGATCGCCCATGTCGTCATTGATCAGGAAGAAGTCCAGCACGATGAACTGCTGCGCTTCATCCACCTGCTTGAGCACGGCATCGAATATGGCTTGCTCGCTGCGACGCTCGCCCTGCGGCGTCTCATAGGTGAGGTCAGACAGGAATTGCACCGCATCGGCGGGCAACAAGGTGGGAACTGAACTGACATGTACGCCGGGTGGCAACGGCTTGTGGGTTTGCCACACCATGGTTCCCACCCAAGCGATGAGAGCCATGACCAGCAGGTGTTTGACTATGCGGCGTAGTCGCATGATCAATCTATTTCTTCAATTGCAGTGAGCCACTCAGCTGCGTGACGCTATTTCATCCCGTGACGTTCCAGATACGCAGTAATACCGGCATTGATCTTCGGACAGATCAACGGATCATAGTAAAGCCCGGTGCCTACACCGACAGCATCAGCGCCGGCGATCAGGAATTCGATGGCGTCTTCCGCTGTACGCACGCCACCTTGACCAATGATGGGGATGTTGAGTGGTCGCGCCACTGCCGCGACCTGCATCACTTTGAGCAAGGCAATGGGTTTGATCGCTGGACCGGACAAGCCACCCTGCACATTACCCAGCACCGGCTTGCGCGAATGGATATCAATCGCCATGCCCGCCATCGTATTGATGAGTGATAACGCATTGGTGCCGGCTTCAATGCAACGGCGGGCATTTTCGCGAATGTCGGTCTGATTGGGTGACAGCTTGGTGATGAGTGGCTTGCTGGTCACGGACGCACGCCGCGACCACACGCGCCGACATGTCCGGATCGTTGCCAAACTGCACTCCGCCTTCCTTGATATTGGACGCTGATATTCAGCTCGATGGCGGCCACCGGCGAATCATTAAAGCGGCGCGTCACTTCGACATAGTCGTTTATGGTCGAACCACAGACATTGGCGCAGAAATTGGTTTCGCTGAAATCAAGTATAGGCAGGATGTCACGCACCACCACTTCCACGCCCGGATTCTGCAAGCCAATGGCATTGAGCATGCCCATGGCGGTTTCAGCAATACGATGCGGCGCATTGCCCAGACGTGGCTCGCGCGTGGTGCCCTTGAGCATCACTGCGCCCGCATCACGATTGCTGAAACCTTCGACGCGGGTGTATTCCTCACCAAAGCCCACGCAGCCGGACAGCAGCACAATGGGCGAGTACAAGCGCAGACCGCAGAAGGAGAGCGATAACGAGGCGGGTAATGTGTGCTCAGTCATAGGTGCAGCTTAGCAAGTTGCCTGTCGAGTACGGCAAAACAATCTGCACCTATCTTCTGGAAGCCCGCACTCAGGCGCGGGTCTACAGACAGTTCGCGCCAGTAGCGCTGTGCCAGCGCGTGTGCATCACGCCACACCGGTAAAGTGGCAGCGCTGGGTGGCGGCGGCACGAATTCACGCGCCAACACCTGATCGTGCTGGGGCGCGAACAACATGGGCGGCATGTCGTAACTCGGCGCAAGTGCGAACATACCGGAGTAGTCATCAAACAAGGCCAGGTTGCCAAAATGCCGATCCGTATTGGCGATGAGTTCGCCAAAGGCGCTGAGAAACTGCACCCTGCGCAGATCATCTGCCGATAATTTGCGCGCACGATGCAGCCGCTGCGCGGCGGCAATCCAGTTATCCAGCTGACCATATAACGCCGTATCGATGGCGAACAAAGAAGTCACCCCGCGACGGCCACGCGCACCGACGCGATCAAAGCGCGGCATTTCCAGATAGGTGCGCTCGCCCTGCACATGCACCTGTGAATCACATGCCGCAAAGCCCGCTTCGCGCAGCAAGACATGCGCATGATGTTCTGCCACCAGCAGGTCCGACCAGCGTTGACCGACATCGGTATGTCGCGGCGGCGAAAATTTCACCAGCCGCTGTTGAATCACATCGTTTTGTTTGACAGCACAGACAAACTTGGGATGCTCGCCATGCGCGGAGGAACCGGGCAGGCCACCGGCAGTAACAATGTCCGCTTGCTCCGCGTAGTGCTATCAAGCGTGCTTGCGCAGACACGGCGTGAACCTCACGCGCCAGAAAATGATTGAGCGCCGCTTCACCGACAATCAGGTCACTCACCGCATCCCAACCCTGTTGCGTGAGGTAACGCAGATAGTGAACATCCGTCCAATCCACCACGCGCTGCGGCAGGTTCAACTCAGGATAACGTTGCGGCACATTGCGGCCCATGAAACCGGCGGGACGCTGATCCTGAAGAAAGTAGGGCAACCCATCCGACAGTCCCTGCGGTGCGCGAGTGACCGCCGCATCGGGATGTAATTCGACGAAGTATTGATCCGCCATCAGCAGATACGAGCGGCCCGAGGCTAGGTAGCCCCTGCGCATCCACCCGATAAATCGGCCAGTGGTCTGCGCCCAGCTCGGGCAGCAACCGACGTCGGGCATAGCGGGCGCTACGCGCTGCGCCTATGACCAACACCACACGTTGGCGCACCAAGGACTGCAACTGCCTGGCCACGGTTGGCCGCGATACGCCTGACGCCGCCGCCATGTCCAGCGCCGAGCGGGCGCCACGATTAAGTTGTTCGAGCAACGCTACCGGATTGTCAGCCATA
>CAWBTE010000023.1:0-5166 GCA_963791615.1 uncultured Pseudomonadota bacterium
TCGCGTAGCCACCTATGGACAGATTGCTGAACTGGCCGGGTCTCCGCGACAGGCGCGCCAAGTGGGTTATGCCCTGCATGCACTGCCGGAGAAAACCACCGTGCCCTGGCATCGCGTAGTAAATGCACAGGGCAAAATCAGCCTGCGTACTGAAGGCGGCGCGGATACCGAACAGCAACGACGCCTGCAACGCGAAAAGATACGCTTCAACGACCGGGGCGTGATTGATCTGAAGGAGTACCGGTGGCAGGCTTGAGTGGCCTCGCCCTGCGCGGCAGGACATCAAGGGCCAGTGATGGCGAAGATTGCCCATGGCGGATGTCGTAAGGACATCGGATTCTCAACTCGCCCCTTCATCTTCGGAGGCTGACGTGGCTGCAGGCAGCATTTTTACCGTCCTCGCCAATATTCCCTGGAAAACCGTTATTGAGAACGCGCCCAAGGTGGCCGAAGGCACCGTGAAACTCTGGAACACGGTTTCAGGATGGAGAAAGTCGGACCCGGTTCAGAACACACCGACGGATGCGCCTATCGAGCAGGCAGCTTCCACGAACGATGCTCTGCTGAAGCGGGTGCAAGCTCTTGAGGACAGCGTATCACCTCAACGAGCAGATGCAGATGTCCTCCGAACTGCTGAAGTCGCTCGCCGAACAGAACATCAAACTCGTCCAGCGTGCCGAGCTGAACCGGCGTCGTGTGGCACGACTGACCCGGCTGGCCGGCGGGCTGATCGTCGGGTTGGTGGCCATCGTGATCTATCTGCTGATGTCGCGGTGATGCCGGTTGAGCTTCACGTTGCATTGGCGATCCCCGTGCTGGCGCGATTGATCTGAGCCGGTATCGGTGGCAGGCTTGAGGCCGCAAGTCACTTTTGCTGTCTGTTTTATTTTCAACCCATAAGACAGCAACTCGCTGAGCCAAAAAGGAAAGCTGGACAATGACATTAGGATGTACAGCACCACGTCCCTTTGTGAAGTGCCATTTAGTCCCGTAACACTGGCCGCTATTTGTAGTTGGGCGACTGCTAGACCCTCTATGAGCACGCGCCGCGCGACTATCATGCGTTAGCCTACTGGGAGACATCATGCCTACAGAACTAGAACTGCTGCAAAAGATCGTAGAGAACACTGCGAGCGATTCATCGCTTGAAGTCGCATGGGTTGCAGGTGGTGCTGCAATAGCAGGCGCACTTGCAGCGTCAGTGCTTAGCTATTTCGGCATTAGACACACGATCAAATCGCAACACGCGATTGAGCAGCAGAAACTTCAGGCAACCATCGTCAGTGCGGAAAAGCTCCGCTGGGAGTATCCGCGCGAGAATGGCTGACGTCTACGCAAAGATGGACATGCAGTTTAGTCTGGTGCAGCGTCTCAGCTCCAATGACTCCGTGATACAGCACGAGCTGGATGATCTGTCGAAGGACATCATGGTTCAAGTCAATATCATTCACCTCATGCTGAATCCGGAGAAGACATCGCAAGCCACACTTCGAGAATCATTGCAGCAGAATCTAAGCTTTCTATCTGCTCATTTCTCCAATCCACAGCAAGCCGCCACACAAAGCAGCCATGCCGTATATCTGCAGATAAAGAAAAGCGCGTTCGACGCGCTGACTGAGATTGGGATGGAGACGTGGCGGCAATCAAAGCGCTGCAGTAGGCTAACATCAATTAGCTCCACTTTGTGCCGCTTACGTCTAAGCTGTGGAGGAGGAGCTAATAAATATTCGACGCAGTGCAAGTGGTGTCTGGACCCACTACTTGTCTCCAATTCGGTGAGTCGTGGTTCGTATTCCTTTAGGTATCATAGGATTTATCTCGAAATGTTTAGCAGCTTCACTGAAAAGCAGAAAAGAATCATTATCTCCATCTATGTGGCGTTTTTAATTCCATGCTCTTTTTTTACAATTAGCCTGCGCGTTGGGAGTGATGAGCTACAGTGGGTCATATGGGCCTTCCTTAATGGACTGTTTTGGTTGGGCGTTGGGCTAATTAACTGGATCAGACGAGCCAACAACTAGCTTGCTTTCCTCAAGACCCTTTCGGTAGATAACGGTACCGGTGTGGGGGATCGCGGTAGATAACGGTACCGGTGTGGGGGATCGGGGGATTTGGCTCGCAATATGTCTGCCCATCCACCTGCGGCGCACTCACGAGTGCGCCCTACGCAAGACGCAGAAGACCAATACTCAGAACGTCGACAACCCCGTCGCCTCCATGAGTCGATAACGCCAGTAGCGTGCCGATGAATCATCTTGGTAGGCGCCAAACGGCGCGGTGTATTCGGATTGACGGTATCGCCCTGCCAGAGTCTTAAAGTAACTGTCCAATTGTTGGGCCAGTGGTGTTCTGCCTTCACGGTGAACGCGGCATTGGCTTCGAGATTGTAATCAGCCAGATTGCGGCGGGTGAAGTTGGCGGAGCCCAGCGTGGCGAATACTTCGTCACCACGATGAATGATGAGCAGCTTGGTATGGAACTGTTCGCCATGGGTGCGATACCAGCGCACTTCGATTCGACCTTGCCCATCTTCAACCAGTTCATTGGCCACGGGCCGATTGGGTACACCGTCTTTCTGGATGCCGAAGGCGTCTTTGTTGGGGTCGAGAATCAGCTGCACTGACACGCTACGACTGGCGGCTTGTTTCAGGGCGTTGATGATGGAACGCTCGCTGAGGTAGAACATCGCCATCTGGATGCGGTCGCCCAATTGGGTCTGGTTTATTTCCTGCACCACGCGTTCCAGAATCGCGCCTTCAGTTACGTAGGCCAACTCAACTGAGCCTGCATCACTCGGCACCGCAGCCGGTGATACCTCAGGCAACTTGCCCGACCAGCCAGAGAAGCGTGCGATGGCCAGTTCACTGTTCAACACGGCGCGCGCCGGTTCGCCGCTGAATTGCAGCGCGACATTGGAATGCGCACTGCTGGCATCGTGCGGATTGGCGGAGGCCACCAGCGCAATCCATCGGCCGGCGCGATCGGTAACGATCACCTTGCGATGATTGGCCTTGAAATTGAGCAACGACAACCAACTACGCAACGTGATCTTTGCGCCAGTGCGATCAAAGGGATTCAGCAGCCAGCCACCTTGCGCGCTGTTGCCCCACCACTGGATAACGCCACGCCATAGCGCCGAATAGCCGGGATTTGAATCGCGCAAGGGCGTGAGATCAGTGCGCACGATCTGCATACCGGCTTGTTGCAACTCGGCCAGCAAAGGTGACGGCGCACCGCCATACACATCGTTAATGGAATCGGTAATCAGCAGCACCTGCAATTCTGGCAAAACGCGCTTGCGTGCAAGGAGATGATCCGCCAGCTCACGACTCAAGGGTCGCAATGTCTTTTCCGGATCGCCCATGTCGTCATTGATGAGGAAGAAGTCCAGCACGATGAACTCTGCGCTTCATCCACCTGTTTGAGCACGGCATCGAATATGGCTTGCTCGCTGCGACGCTCGCCCTGCGGCGTCTCATAGGTGAGGTCAGACAGGAATTGCACCGCATCGGCGGGTAACAAGGTGGGAACTGAACTGACATGTACGCCGGGCGGCAACGGTTTGTGGGTTTGCCAGATCATGGTTCCCACCCAGGCGATGAGAGCCATGACCAGCAGGTATTTGACTATGCCGCGTAGTCGCATGATCAATCTATTTCTTCAATTGCAGTGAGCCACTCAACTACGTCACGTTACTTAGCTGGTGACGCTCAAGATACGCAGCGATACCTGCATTGATCTTCGGACAGATCAGCGGATCGTAGTAAAGCCCGGTGCCTATACCGACGGCATCAGCGCCGGCGATCAGGAATTCGATGGCGTCTTCCGCTGTACGCACGCCACCTTGACCAATGATGGGGATGTTGAGTGGTCGCGCCACTGCCGCGACCTGCATCACTTTGAGCAAGGCAATGGGTTTGATCGCTGGACCGGACAAGCCACCCTGCACGTTACCCAGTACCGGCTTGCGCGAATGGATATCAATCGCCATGCCCGCCATCGTATTGATGAGTGATAACGCATTGGTGCCGGCTTCAATACAACGGCGGGCATTTTCGCGAATGTCGGTCTGATTGGGTGACAGCTTGGTGATGAGTGGCTTGCTGGTCACGGCGCGGCAGGCCGCGACCACCCGCGCCGACATGTCCGGATCGTTGCCAAACTGCACCCCGCCCTCCTTGATATTGGGGCAGCTGATATTCAGCTCGATGGCGGCCACCGGCGAATCATTAAAGCAGCGCGTCACTTCGACATAGTCGTTGATGGTCGAACCACAGACATTGGCGCAGAAATTGGTTTCGCTGAAATCAAGTATGGGCAGGATGTCACCACCACCACCTCCACGCCCGGATTCTGCAGGCCAATGGCATTGAGCATGCCCATGGCGGTTTCAGCAATACGATGCGGCGCATTGCCCGGACGTGGCTCGCGCGTCGTGCCCTTGAGCATCACTGCGCCCGCATCGCGATTGCTGAAGCCTTCGACACGGGTGTATTCCTCGCCAAAACCCACGCAGCCGGACAGCAGCACAATAGGCGAGTTGAAGCGCAGACCACAGATGGAGAGCGATAACGAGGCGGGTAATGTGTGCTCAGTCATAGGTGCAGCTTAGCAAGTTGCCTGTGAGTACAGCAAGACAATCCGCACCTATCTTCTGGAAGCCCGCACTCAGGCGCGGGTCTACAGACAGTTCGCGCCAGTAGCGCCGCGCCACCTTCTGTCACCGAATCGTTTCTCGCCGCTGGGGCGAGCTTCGTGAGAGCGGTCGAAGCTATGTCCTTGGACGACTGGACCAAGAGCGCACTCGGCGAGTGGACAGTTCGTGACCTGGTCGGCCATGCACTTCGTGCCGTCACCCTCGTTCGGACCTATCGGTCCAATGAATCAAGTGGGGCCATGCTTACTGCGTCGGAGTATTTCGTTATTCCGCGGCAATCCACCGGCGATCCAGCCGCAGTGGCCCAGCGGGGGCGTGATGCTGGCACGGCCCTCGGTGACAATCCACTCGCAATCGCACGATCGGAATACAACTCGACTGTTGCGGCAATCAACGAAATTGAATTTGTAAAGACCCCAGTCGGGCCAATGATCCACGACGAATACCTACGAACGCGAATGGTCGAACTGGTCGTGCATACCAACGATCTGCAACGCGCCACCGGTCAG
>CAWBTE010000024.1:0-5527 GCA_963791615.1 uncultured Pseudomonadota bacterium
ATTGCGTGCATGCAACGGCGTGAGTTCATTTGTGTCATGCCAGTCGGGAAGTATCATGTCAGTGCGATTGTCTGAGCGATTGTCGATGCGGCAGATCGGGCAATATCCGTGAACAGGGCCATCGATCAGACCATGGTCAACACCCGCCTGAAGGTGGAAAGTCCGGCCACATTGCTGGTGGTCAACCACGACGACAGCGCTCGCCTGCTGACCAGCACTGTGCTGAGTAATGCCGGCTTCATTGTCATGGAAGCAGTAGATGGTGCAGAGGCCATCGAGAAAGTAGCCGGACAGAATATCGATTGTGTGGTCACTGACGTGATGATGCCCAACATCAATGGCTACGATCTGTGCAACATGATTCGCTTCATGCCGGGCGGCGAACGCATCCAGGTACTGTTCATCACCGACCTTGATGATCTGGAGTCCATCCAGAAAGCCTACACCGCTGGCGCCAATGACTTCGCGGCCAAGACCCTGCATCCGCAACTGCTGGTGGAACGAGTGCGCTTCCTGTTGCGCAATCAGCACATGCAGGACACCCTGCGCGAGAGTGAGCAACGGCTGAAGTATGCGCAACGTCTGGCTTCACTTGGACACTGGGAACGTACACTGGATGGCCAGACACGCGCCGTGTCGGCGGTGGTCTGCCAGTTTCTGGATGTGGATGACCCGCGCCAGCTGAGCTGGAGCCATCTGCTGGAACACACACATCAGGATGACCGGCCGGCCTTGCAAACCACCATGGAGCGGGCACTGGTCAACCGCACGAATTTCCAGCTCGAACATCGTTTCATGGGACAGGCAAACGGCTTGCGAATCCTGCGCCACCAAGGTGAGTTCAATCAGGACGCCAGTGGCGAATGGCTGATCTACAGCACGGTGCAGGACGTGACTGAAAATCGGGCTCAGGAAGATCGCATCCGCTTTCTCGCCTTTCACGATCCGCTGACTGCGTTGCCGAATCGCGAATCGGCAACGCGCAGCCTGTCAAGGATCATGCGTAATCAGGAGCCAAAGAAGAATCTGATTGCCGTGTTTGCGCTGTGTGTGGACGATCTGGCGCGCATCACCGGATCGCTGGGGCAGAGCGCCAGCAACACGGTGCTCAAGACTATCAGCGACCGGCTGCGCCGGCAGGTGCGCGATTCAGACAAGGTGCTGTTGCACAATACCAGTGAGACAGATGACGGCTTCATCATTGCCCGCGCCGAAGCCGACAAGTTCATCTGCATCGTCAGCCATCTGCAACTGCGTGAAGCGGCTGTCAGCATCGCCAGACGTCTGCAACGCGCCATCGGTGCGTCACTGCAGATCGACGAGAACGAATTTCAACTTAGCGTATCGGTGGGTATCAGCCTGTATCCGGATGATGCGCTGTCTGCCGATCAACTGATCGACAACGCATTTACGGCCTTGCTGCATGCCCAGGGACAGAAAGGCGCGTGCCAGTTGTTTGCTGCGGAAATTACTGATCATGCGCGCCAGCGCCTGAGTCTCGAAGGCCAGTTGCGTCAGGCAGTGGAAAAGCAGCAGTTCGAGCTGTTCTACCAACCCAGACTGCACCTGGCCGATCATCGCGTGCAGGGAGCCGAAGCACTGCTGCGCTGGCGACACCCGGCGCGCGGAGTTGTCTCGCCCGGCGAATTCATCCCGGCGCTGGAAGAAATGGGACTGATCGCCAGTGTCGGCAATCTGGTCATCGGGATGGCGGCGCAACAGGCGGCTCGCTGGCATCAGCAACTGGATCGTGACTTCCGGATCTCGTTCAACATTTCACCCTTGCAGTTTGGTGTCGTCGATCTGGTTGCTGAAGTCGACAAGGCGGTCAGGCTGGCGGGCGCGAGACATGCCAATCTGGAAGCAGAAGTGACTGAAAGCGCACTGATGGCCAATCCGGATCTGGTGATCAAGACCCTGCACGCTTTCCGGGAACGTGGCATGCGGCTGGCGCTGGATGATTTCGGCACCGGCTTTTCATCGCTGGGCATGCTGCGCGACCTGCCCTTTGATGTATTGAAGATTGATCGCAGCTTCGTATCCGACATTGGCGTCACCCACAGTGGCAGCGCATTGATCAACGCCATCCTGCTGATGGCCGGCGCACTGGGACTGGAATGCGTTGCCGAGGGCGTGGAACTGGAATCACAGCTGCATTTTCTGGCGCACAACAAGTGCCACGAAGCGCAGGGATTCCTGCTGGCGCAACCCATGGCCGCAGCCGATTGCGAACACTGGATCAGGAACTGGCAGCTGACCCGGGTGAAAGATATCTGCGCCTGATTTCCAGCCACACACCCGCAACTTGATACACGCGGGTGAGCGTGGACTGACCGCGAGTGGACCAGGGTCTGGTACGGGTTCTGCTACTTGAGTCGCGCTGTTTATCGGCCTATGTTGTCAGCCAGCAAGGCTGCTGGCTTTAACGCTTAAGCCAGTAACGCAATGATCGTTAATTCACCAGCTTCCTGTTTGCACTCAGCGATGGGCACAACAGGTACGGGGTGCGCAACCAGCCGGGTGTCCATGTCCAGTCAATTGTCAGTACGCAAGGGTGTTTCACAGCAGCGCGATCCGCAGCGGGCGGCGCAGGAACTGTTTGCCGCCTTGCAACAGCCTGACATCAAGCTGGCAATTTTCTATTGTTCGTCCGACTACGATTTACCAGCGCTGGCGCAGGCATTGCATTCGCAGTTTGGCGATATCCAGCTGGTGGGCTGCACCACGGCGGGCGAGATTACGCCGCAGGGTTATCTGCAAGGTTCGCTGACCGGCTTCAGTCTGGCCTCACCGCAACTGGACGCCGTGGTGGAGGCCATTGCACTGAACCCGCTGGATCGCGTGGCCGCCGGTGATACAGTCACCCGCTTGATTGAGCGCCTTGGGCGCCGTAATGACCTGCCCGCCAACCCCGGCGATACCTTTGCCTTCCTGTTGCTGGACGGGTTGGACATGCAGGAAGAAGCACTGGTCAGTGTGACTCATCATCACTTGCACGGCATCGAACTGGTAGGCGGCTCGGCTGCCGATCAGACCCGCTTCAAGGCCACTCATGTCTACCATCATGGCCAGTTTCACCAGCATATTGCCGTGCTCAGTCTGATACGCACCGATGCGCCGTTCATGGTGTTTCGCACCCAGCACTTCGTGAATTCCGATGAACGCATGGTGGTGACACGCGCCGATCCCGCGCAACGCAAGGTGTACGAAATCAATGGCCTGCCCGCCGCGCGTGAATATGCACGCCTGATCGGCATGAATGTGACCGAGCTTTCGGCGATGATTTTCGCCACTCATCCAGTGGTGGTGCGGGTGGGCGGTCAGCACTTTGTGCGCTCGGTGGGCTATGTGGCCGAGGACGAAAGCCTGCAATTTTTCTGCGCCATTGATCAGGGAGTGGTGCTGACCATCGCCCGGGGCGTGGACATGGTGGCCAACCTGCAACAGGCGTTTGCGGAGGTGCGCGCGGTCATTGGTCAGCCGCAGCTGGTACTGGGCTGCGACTGCGTGTTGCGGCGGCTGGAAGTCGAGCGCGAAGGTCTGACCGAAAAAATTGGCGCCATTTTCGTCGAGAACAATGTGATTGGTTTCGCCACCTATGGCGAGCAGTACAACGCCATGCACGTCAACCAGACCTTCACTGGAGTGGCCATCGGTAGCCGTTAAAAATATGGAACCCACCGGCACAGACGCCAGCAATCAGACCATGTCACTGACCGAGCTCAACGCCCGCTGTACAGCGTTGCAAGCACGTATCGTGCAGCTCGACAAGATCAACGCCGCACTGATGGATCGCGTGGAGCGCGACATGGATGCGCAGGGCAGCGCGTTCTCGCTGTTCGAGGCGGCCATTGCCCTGGAAAGTCAGGTCAAGGAACGCACCGCCGCGCTGCAACAGGCACTGCACCGTCTGGAAACCACCAATCGCGAACTGGTGGCGTCCAATGAAGCGGCGCAACAGGCCAGCCGCGCCAAGTCGGCGTTTCTCGCCGCGATGAGTCATGAGCTGCGCACACCGATGAATGGCGTGGTGGGCATGACCGAGATCCTGCTCAACACACCACTGAATGATGCGCAGCAGCGCTCCGCCAATAACATCCGGCAATCAGCACTGGCGTTATTGCGCATCCTCAATGACATTCTCGACTTCTCCAAGATTGAAGCGGGCCAGATGCAGACGGAAGAAATCGCTTTCGATTTGCGCCACACCTTTGACAACTCACTGGCAGTGCTGCTGCCTCTCATCCACCGCAAGGGGTTGGCGTTGAATATCGACTGGCCGGTGACGCTGCCCACTGCGGTATGCGGCGATCCCGGGCGACTGGCGCAGATTTTCACCAACCTGATCAGCAATGCCATCAAGTTCACCGCGGTCGGCTCGATTGATTTGCAGGCGCAACTGCTGTCGGTGAGCGACACCACGCTGAGCTATCGCTTCACCGTCACCGACTCGGGCATCGGCATTCGCACCGCCGTCATTCCACAGCTGTTTTCGTCGTTCACGCAGGCAGACAGCTCCACTACGCGTGAGTATGGCGGCACCGGGCTGGGGCTGGCGATTGTGCGTCGCCTGTGTCTGCTGATGGGTGGTGACTGTGGCGTGCAAAGTCAGTTCGGCAGGGGCTCAAGCTTCTGGTTCACGCTACCGTTCAAGCGCGATCCGCAGCACATCGAACAGAGCCCATCACCCGTTTATCTGCCGCCCACCTGGCCCCGCAGCAGCAGAACACAGCAACCGCGCCTGTTGCTGGTGGAGGACAACTTCATCAATCAGGAAGTCGTAGTGGCCTTGCTGGAGTTGCTGCATTGTCAGTGTACGGTAGCCGGGAATGGTCAGCTCGCAGTGCAACTGCTGCGCACCACTACGCACTTTGATCTGGTGCTGATGGATTGCCAGATGCCGGTGATGGATGGCTTTGAAGCCACCCGGCAAATTCGCGTCAGCGAAACCGGCTCAGCGCGACACATCCCCATTGTGGCGCTGACCGCCAATGCCATGGTGGGTGACCGTGAAGTCTGCCTGGCCTGCGGCATGGACGACTTTCTGAGCAAGCCGTTTCAACTCGAAGAACTGGCCGCCATGTTGCGCAAGTGGTTGCCCGCCACCGCTGTGTTGCCTGGTTCGAGCGAGACCGGCGAGACCGCCCTGGAGTACACAGAACCGCAGCTGGATGCACAGCAGATCACCCTGTTGCAGAGCCTGCGTGAAGGTGCGCTGTTACCGGAACTGCTGCGCAGTTACTGCGATCAGTGGCCGACGCAGTTTTCTACCCTGACCAGCGCCGCCAGCTGTGGCGATACGGCCACCCTGCAAAGCGCGGCGCATTCGCTCAAATCCGCCAGCTTCAGCATTGGCGCAAGTCGTATTGGCGAAGTGTGCGCACGGCTGGAAGCCACCGCCCGCAGCGGCGACATGAGCACCGCAACTGAATTGTGTGAGGAACTGGCGCAACATTTCGCGGCGCTGCGGTTGGAGATTGAGCAACGCTAGGGTCTGTTATCCATTAGGCAATGCAGCGCCCAGTCA
>CAWBTE010000025.1:0-31049 GCA_963791615.1 uncultured Pseudomonadota bacterium
TGGTAAAACGGGTTTGAAAATTTGCGTCCCTTTGTTCCCGGACATGATAGATATATGACTGAGGTAAGGAGAAGGACATGATTCCGGATTATCAGAGCTTGATGCTGCCCGTTCTAAAAAAGGTATCATCTGGAGAAATCCGAATATCAGATGTGGTTGGACAACTTGCGATTGAACACCAATTGTCAGTTGATGAGATTGCGGACCTTCTGCCAAGTGGAAAGCAAACCACGTTTTCAAACCGCGTTCACTGGGCCAAGACATATTTGAAGCAAGCGGGCTTAGTTGAAACCACGCGCCGCGCCTATTTCCAGATTACAGCGCGAGGCAAGGAAGTCCTAGCTCAAAATCCGACCCGAATAGACGTAAAATTTTTGACGAAGTTTCCCGAATTTAGTGCGTTTCGCGAACGAAAGGGGGAAACTGAGGAAAAATCCAATGATTCCTTTGCTTCAGCTGTTCCTGTTATTCTAGATGAGCAAACGCCCGACGAAGTGATGCGTTCTGCACACAAGCAAATGAGTGCCGCGCTTGGCCAGGACATTCTGGATCGCATCTTACAAGCACCGCCTGTTTTTTTTGAAAGACTTATCGTGGCTCTGCTCCTGGCTATGGATTACGGAGGCAGCGCCGCCGAAGCTGGACGAGCAATAGGTCGATCAGGCGATGATGGTGTAGACGGCGTGATTGATCAAGACACACTGGGCCTTGACCGTGTTTACATTCAAGCAAAGCGATATCAAAAACAAAATAGTATTGGTTCCGGAGCAATTCGGGATTTTTTCGGCAGCTTGGACATGCACAAGGCGTCCAAAGGGCTTTTTGTGACGACATCAAGTTTTTCAAGTGCTGCAATCGAAACAGTTGAGAAGCTGGGCAAGCGAATTGTCTTGATTGATGGGCAGATGTTGACCCAACTAATGATACGGTACAATGTTGGTTGTCGGGTTGAGGAAACACTCATCATTAAGCGGCTGGACGAAGATTTTTTTGAGTGAGAGGAAGAATTGGGCGATGCTTGTTACAGACCAGAGAGCCCCTCATCCGCCCTGTCGGGCACCTTCTCCCACGCTTTGCGCGGGCGAAGGCAAAACTTTCAAATATTATCCCTTCTCCCGTTCGAAAAATGGGAGAAGGTGCCCGACAGGGCGGATGAGGGTCCTTAGAAACCCACCCGCAACTCTTCCATGATCTGTTCACCGTGTTGCCGGAGCTGGAAAAGCAGCTGTCAGGGGCGGTTCGTGAGCCGCCCTCTCCTGTTTACGCGATCAAGAAGGGCGGTTCACGAACCGCCCCTACATTACAATTGGTTCAAGGCACATTCAGCACTGGACACATCGAACTGGCCCGGTGGCTCAACATTCAACTGCTGCACCACGCCATCTTCGACGATCAATGAAAAACGTTGACCACGTGCGCCCATGCCGAAGCCGCGTGCATCCAGCTCCAGTCCCAGTGCCTTGACGTAATCACCATTGCCATCGGCCAGCATCTGCACCTTGTCGCCCACGTTGGCTGACTGGCCCCAGGCATTCATCACGAACACGTCGTTCACCGCCATGCAGGCGATGGTGTCGATACCCTTGGCTTTCAGCGATGCCGCATTGTTCACATAGCCCGGCAGGTGCTTGCCAGAACAGGTAGGCGTGTAGGCGCCCGGCACCGAGAACAACAGCACTTTCTTGCCCTTGAACAAGGCCTCCGTGGTGAGTGCTTTAGGACCTTCGTCCGTCATGACCTTGAAGGCGCCGTCCGGCATTTTGCTGCCAACTTGAATACTCATAAATCTATCTCCTGTGGCTGATATTTTTCTGGCTGATTTAATGTCGATCAATGGTTGCCATCGGTCACTGCGCCATACGAAGCGCTGCTGACGGTACGAGCGTACTTGGCCAGCACGCCACGCGTGCTCTTGGGCGTGGGAGCTTTCCATGCATCGCGACGGGTCTGCATTTCGGCATCAGAAACATTCACGCCGATGGTATTCTTCACCGCATCGATGGTGATGACATCGCCATCCTTCACCAGCGCAATCGGCCCGCCGACTGCAGCTTCGGGTGAGACATGGCCCACCACAAAGCCATGACTGCCGCCGGAGAACCGCCCATCGGTGATCAGCGCCACCTCCTTGCCCAGACCCCGGCCCATGATCGCGCTGGTGGGACTGAACATTTCGCGCATGCCCGGACCGCCCTTCGGCCCTTCGTAGCGAATCACGATCACGTCGCCGGCCACAATGTCGCCGTCGAGAATGGCTTGAAGCGATGCTTCTTCGGAATCGAACACGCGCGCCGTGCCGGTGAACCGCAGGCCTTCCTTGCCGGTGATCTTGGCCACCGCGCCTTCGGGGCAAGGTTGCCGTACAGAATGAGCAGATGGCTGTCGGCTTTGATCGGGTCGTTGAAAGCGCACGATGTCCTGATCCGTCGGATACGGTTCACGGACTTGAGGTTCTGCGCCAGCGTCTTGCCGGTCACGGTCAGGCAGTCGCCATGCAACAGGCCTTCCTGCAACAGCATCTTCATCAGCGGCTGGATGCCGCCGATCTTGATGAGTTCGGACATCAGATACTTGCCGCTGGGACGCACATCCGCCAGCACCGGCACGCGCTTGCCGATGCGGGTGAAGTCATCCAGCGTCAACTTCACGCCCGCCGCATGCGCAATCGCCAGCAGGTGCAGCACGGCATTGGTCGAACCGGCCAGTGCGATCACCACGGTGATGGCGTTTTCAAAGGCCTTGCGGGTGAGGATGTCCGACGGCTTGATGTCGTGCTTGATGAGATTGAGTACCGCCTCGCCGGACGCTTTGCAGTCATCGAGCTTGATACGCGACACGGCTTCCTGCGCAGAGCTGTTTGGCAGGCTCATGCCCAGCGCTTCGATCGCCGAAGCCATGGTGTTGGCGGTGTACATGCCGCCGCAGCTACCGGCTCCAGGGATCGCGGTCTTTTCCACTTCCAGCAACTGCTTGTCGTTGATACTGCCCTTGGCGTACTGACCCACCGCTTCAAACACCGACACGATATCGGTGTGCTTGGCGCCAGGACGAATGGTGCCGCCATACACGAACACGGCAGGACGATTCAGGCGGGCCAGCGCCATCATGCAGCCCGGCATGTTCTTGTCGCAGCCGCCAATGGCCACCACGCCGTCAAAACCCTGCGCGCCGGTCACGGTTTCAATCGAGTCGGCAATGACTTCACGCGACACCAGCGAATAGCGCATGCCGGGCGTGCCCATGGAAATGCCATCGGACACCGTGATGGTGCCGAAGGTGGTGCTCTTGCCGCCCGATGCATCCACCGCATCAGCGGCCGCCTTGGCCAGCTTGTCGATGTGCATGTTGCACGGCGTGAGGTTGCTCCAGGTGGATGCTATGCCCACGGACGGCTTCTTGAAATCGGCATCCTTGTATCCCACCGCACGCAGCATGGCGCGGCTGGCGGTCTGCTTCAGGCCATCAACCACGACGCTGGAGTAGCGACGCGTATTGGCTTTGGCAACAGCCTTCTTCTTGCTGGCGGGAGCTTTGTTTGCGGACTGCCTGGCGGTGGTAGTCGCTGGTTTGGCGCGAGTGGGCATAGGTCACCTGTGTAAAAGAGCTGCAATCGTAACGGGTCGCTGGCAGATAACAAGCGTGAAATGGCCTCGGTACAACCGGGAGCCGCGCCAGGCATGACGGACCGCTGAGGCTGGATTCACTGGCCACAATCTTGTGCAGATGACGCCGGTGAGTATGCGAATATCACCGCACGCCCGCACCGCCGCGCCTGCTCACTGCATCAATCCTGTTGTCGCACGAACTTACGTCATGACTGAACAACGCAACGATCACCCTCGTCTCCTGCCCACCATGGGCGCAGGCATGCTGGCGCTGTATGGGCTGGGCTCGATGCTTGGAGCGGGCGTCTATGGGCTGGTGGGCAAAGCAGCGGGCATGCTGGGCGGGATGGTGTGGGCATCGTTTCTGATCGCGATGGTGGCGGCGCTGCTGACCGGGTTGTCGTACGCCGCGCTGGGTTCACGCTACCCGCGCGCGGGCGGTGCGGCTTACGTGATCCAGCGCGCCTTTGGTCGCCCCATGCTGAGTTATGTGGCCGGCCTGTGCGTGGTCGCTTCGGGACTGACCTCCATGGCCACTGGCTCACGTATCGTTGCCACCAATCTGCAAGCCTTGTTCGGTCTGGGTGCGGTGCCGGTCACCGTGATCGCCGTGCTGTATCTGGCGCTGTTATGTGCCGTGGTGTGGCGGGGCTTGCGCGAATCACTGTGGTTCAACGCGCTGTGTACCGTAGTGGAAGCCTCGGGACTGATTCTGGTGATCGTCATGGGGGCGCGCTTCTGGGGTCAGGCGGATCTGCTGGAATTGCCCACGCAACAGGAATGGGCAATGACCGGTCTGTTACTGGCGCAAAGCGCGGTGCTGACTTTCTTCGCCTTTCTCGGTTTTGAAGACACGCTCAATGTGTCGGAAGAAGTGAAAAACCCGGCGCGCAATGTGCCGCTGGGATTGATCGGCGCCATGCTGGGCGCGACGGTGTTGTACCTGCTCATTGCCATCACGGCGGTATCCGTGGTGCATTGGGATGTGCTCGCCACTGCGCCCGCGCCGCTGGGCGTGGTGATGGAACGCGCTGCGCCGTGGATACCGGCAGTGGTTTACACAGTGATCACCATCTTTGCAGTCGCCAACACCGCCCTGATCAATTTCGTGATGGGCTCGCGGCTGGTATTCGGCATGGCGCGTCAAGGATTGCTGCCAAAAGTGCTGACCCGCATTCATCCGACGCGCCACACCCCGCATATCGCCGCGCTGGCGATCTTCGCCGTGGCGTCGATCCTGCTGTTTTTGGGCGATGTCAGCCAGCTGGCCGCCGCCACCGTCATTCTGCTGCTGGCGGTATTCACGCTGATGAATCTGGCGCAGATTGCGCTGGCCCACCGCGCGGGGGAACCCACCGCACCCATTAAACTGCCGACGTTCGTACCGATTCTGGGTGCGGTGATTTGCGCGATGCTGCTGGTGGTGCGCGCCGCTACCGGAGAAATGGTTGCGCCGCTGATTGCAGGCTGCCTGCTGGTGTTTATCGTGGTGCTATATCTGCTGACGCGGCACAGTCATCGCGCCGATGCAACCGCACCGCTGGAACCAGGTTAAAAGTGCTGGCAATAACCCGGCGTCAAGCTGGGTCAGTTGCCATGCGCTGAGTTCGTAACTCGATAATCAATACCCCCGCAATGGTAATGGCGCCACCCACCAGCATGCGGCCAGTCAGCTGATCGTGATTGAGCAGCACGCCCGCGAGCATGCCAAACAGGGTTGACAGTACGGTCAGCGGCGCAACGCTGCTCACCGGATAACGCTTGAGCAGGTAAAAGAAACCGGTTTGTCCGATCAGACTGGAACCTATTGCGGCGACCGCGACCGCACCCCAGGCCAGCATGCTGGCGGACTGTATTGCCGCAACCTGCCCCTGTTCCAGCAGCAGACTCAGCCCTGCCAGCACCGGCAGCGCCATGATGGATATCCATGCCTGCAACTGGATCGGATTGATGCCCTTGAGTCGCTTGAAATAAATCATGCCCAGCGCCGCAGCCAGACATTGCAGCACGATGCACAACAATCCGGGCAGATAACTGAATGCACGCGGATCAAAACCGATGACGAACACACCGATGAACGCCAGTGCAATGCCCAACTTGCGCCGCCAGTGAATCACTTCACCCAGCATCAGCACCGACAGCAAGGTTGAAAATGGCACCACCAGCTGCGAGAAAATCGCTACCGTCGATACATCCTTGGACAACCCCAGCCCCAGCGCCAGCAAACCAAAGCCCCCGGCCCCGGTACACAACGCCACCAGAAACAGATTACGCATCTGCCCGGGAAACCAGCGCAACCAGGGCAGGCACACCAGCAGCATGAATATCAGCCGGAAGCAGGCGAACAGGATGGGCGGAATTTCCTTCACACCCAGCTTGATCGTCAGCAGATTCACTCCCCACACGAGGTTGATGAACACCAGCAAGGCAAGGTGGTGAGCTTTCAGCCAGTGCGGGTGACGCGCATCAGTCAAAACAGGGCCGCCTTCATGACATCAGTTCAGTGGCGATCTCGATACGACCACTCAGCACTTTGTGGATCGGGCACTTGTTGGCGATGCCCAGCAAGTACTCGCGCTGCTCGACAGTGAGATTGCCCACCAGTTCGATCTGTCGCTGCAAGTGATACACGCCGCCCTCTTCGCGATGCGTGATCTGCACTTTTACATCGTCAAGCGGCATCTGCTTACGCCGCGCCACCATCGTGACCGTCAGCGCTGTGCAGGCTCCCAGTGCGGAATCCAGCAGCATATGTGGGTCGGGGGCAGAGCTATCGCCACCGCTAGCGACGGCAGTATCAGCAAACAACTCGAATCCATCGACCTCGATGTGTTGCTTGAGTTTGCCATCGCTGGCTTTTTGAACTTTGACCATCGCCTCAACCCTTGCCTTGAATGAAATCCGCAAAGCCCTGCATGAACGTGGTCAGCTGCTTGCGCACCGCTTCATCCTGCAACTCACCGTTGGCATCGAATACCTGGCCGGCACGCGACACCAGCATTTTCGGGCCAAACCACGGACGCGTACCGAGTGTGCGCAGCACCGGCAGCCAGGCCGCCTGCGCCAGAATCGTACCGAAGCCACCGGGCGAAGCGCCGATCACCGCCACCGGCTTGTTGCCAAACACTTTGCCGCTATCGGCAGGTGGCCGCGATAGCCAGTCAATGGCGTTTTTCAGCACGCCCGGCATGGAGTTGTTGTACTCGGGCGTCACCAGCAACACGCCATCGGCCTGCATGAATTGCGTTTTGAGTGTTTGCACACTGGCCGGAATGCCTTCATTGGCTTCAATATCGCCGTCGTACAGGGGAATGCCCCTGATGGTGCCGATTTCCAGCTGCACATCGGCTGGCAAAACCTGCTGCGCGGCACGCAACAAGGCCGAATTGTAGGAGCCGCTGCGCAGGCTACCCGAGATACCGACAATCTTGATCATGGCCTTGCCTCCGCTGGTATTACCAAGGTGCAAGTTACCTCAAGCAAGCGCCCGCTGCATCAGTCCATCAGTGATTCACCAGTGAAACAGCAAAACCGGCTGCAATACGCTGACAGACGCGAATTTGTCCATTCCGCCAGTCAGCCCGGCCATGACAGCCTTGCTCGTACAACGATCCGCTGATAGATTGCCGTTACGTCATACGGAGTCTCTGCCATGTCCGTCGTTACCATCTCTCCGAAATTCCAGGTGGTCATCCCACAGGCCATCCGTACCGCACTGGGTCTGGTGCCGGGACAGAAAGTTCAGGCTATCGAATACGAAGGCCGGATCGAGTTCATTCCCTTGCGTTCGCCCAAACAATTGCGCGGTTTTCTTAAAGGCATCGACACCCGTGTGCCGCGCGAGCGTGATCGGGTGTGAACCTCGTCGATTCCTCAGCCTGGCTGGAATACTTCGCGGATGGTTCGAACGCGAACTATTTTGCAGCCGCCATCGAAGACACTGCGCATCTGCTGGTGCCCAGCATCGTGCTCTACGAAGTATTCAAACGCATCCTGCAACAGCGTGATGAAGGATCGGCACTCCGGGCTGCCGCCATCCTTCAGCAGGGACGTATCATCGTCATTGATGCATCGCTGGCGTTATCGGCGGCCAAACTGGGCACAGATAACAAACTCGCGATGGCCGACAGTTTGATTCTCGCGACAGCAAGGCACCACGGCGCCACCATCTGGACACAAGACGCAGACTTCGAAGGTCTGGCAGGCGTAAAATTTCGCGCCAAAGCGCGCTAGAGCCGCCGCCAATGAGCAGCACAATCGAACGCCTGACCACCCGCGACACCATCGTCGGCGAGAATCTGCCCATCCGCCGCGCCCTGCCCAACAAGGCGCGCCGCATGATCGGCGCGTGGTGTTTTCTTGATCACGCCGGGCCGGTGACCGTGCAGTCACACAAAGAATTCCGCGTCGGCCCGCATCCGCACATCGGTCTGCAAACCTTCACCTGGATGATCGAAGGCGAAATCCTGCATCGCGACAGCCTGGGCTATGAGCAAGTCTTGCGTCCGGGACAGGTCAACCTGATGACCGCAGGTAATGGCATCGCGCATTCGGAGGAATCCTTGCCGATGTCAGGCCCAACCCGCCTGCACATGGCGCAGTTGTGGATTGCACTGCCTGATTCACATCGTCATGGACCCGCTGCATTCCAGCACTACCCCGACTTGCCGGTGTTGCAGCAAGATGGTTTTACCCTCACCGTGCTCGCGGGTGAAGCACTCGGACAAACCTCGCCCGTACAGGTGTATTCACCCATGCTGGGACTCGACCTTGCCTGCAAGGGCGCGGCGAATACGCAGCTGACATTGAATCCACTTTTTGAACATGGTGTGCTGGTGCTGGATGGTCAGGTCACCATTGAAGGTGAATCGCTTGAATCCGGCACCCTGCTCTATCTCGGCACGGATCGTTCGCAGTTGCATATTCAGGCACCAACAATGCGCGGCTGTTATTGCTGGGTGGCGTACCATTCAATGAAAAGGTATTGCTCTGGTGGAATTTTGTCGCCCGTAATCAAGCAGAATGGTCACAGCCACGGACGACTGGAACAACTCCACCCGATTTGGTGAAGTGAAAGGCTATGCAGGCGAGCGACTGGTTGCGCCCAGCACATCGCCTGGATTTTCATCAATAGTCCAGCGTATTCGTGAATGACCCATAAACGCGCATGAGTAACCGCCGACTCAGTTGACGCGCGATGACTGAAAAATCGGAGAAAATGAATCACTCTGCCAAGGGATAGACACCCTATACTCGCAGCACGCTAACGTTGGCGCGCAGTCTCAGGCGGCTGGACATCATGATTGAGCCATCCGCAACCCTGCCGCTGTTGAATGTAACGCTACGAGTGGGATGCCATCTCGTCTACGAAGTGACCGGCACGTCAACCCTGCTGCTCAACGTGCAACCCCTGCGCGACCGCCAGCATATGATCATTGGCGAGTCATTGAGCATGGGCCAGAACCTGCCCATCGAAGAATACGTTGATGGTCACGGTAATCATGTATACCGACTGGTGCTGCGCCATGGCACCAACATCATTCATCACGATGCCATTATGGCGGTGCCTTCACTTCCCGATAACTACCAGGCCATCAACACCACGCCAACGCCGGTGGATGAACTGCCTCCCGAGTTGCTGCGCTATACCTTGCCGAGTCGCTATTGCGACTCCGACAAACTGACGAACTTTGCCTGGGAAAAATTTGGTCACATCGAACACGGTCTGCCGCGCGTGCAGGCGATCAGCGAATGGCTGCATAACAATATCCAGTACACCTACCAGTCCGGGCGCCCGGATTTGTCTGCAGGGGACGTGCTCCATCGCGGTTATGGCGTATGCCGCGATTTCGCCCATCTCGCAATCGCACTGAACCGCACCTTCAACTTGCCCGCCCGCTATGTCACCGGCCATGTACCTGATATTGGTTTTCCCGATCCACAGGGACATATGGATTTTCACGCCTACGCCGAGGTCTATCTGGGTGGTCGCTGGTACACCACCGACGCGCGGTTTCACGTGCCACGCATAGGTCGAGTGAAGGTGTCATGTGGACTTGATGCTGTCGATGGCGCGTTCTCCACCATCTACGGCGCCGCAACCCTCAGCCACTTCGAGATCTGGGCGTATCAGGTAGCGCGCGGCTCGGTTACTGTTGGCGATCCTATCGATCTTTCCCGGCGAATCGACAATCAGTGGCAGGTGCAGACGGATGCTGTTTATTAGGCCGTGCTTACGTAGGTTTCTTCGTAGGCTGAGTGCCTCTCCCAGCCTATTAACTGGACAAACATCCCGTCCAGAATAGTAACGGTTGACGTTACCACCGTTACTTACTACCATAACGCCCATGATTAAAGGCTTCCGTAGCAAGGAAACAGAGCTGATCTATAACGAACAGTTCTCGCGGAAGTTACCCAAGGATATGCAGCAACGAGCCTTGGGCAAGTTGCAGCAACTGGATGCAGCAGGTGACCTGAAAGATTTGCGGATACCGCCCGGCAACCAGCTTGAAGCACTTAAAGGCAATCGGCTGGGACTATGGAGCATCCGGATCAACCAGCAATGGCGCCTGTGCTTTCGTTGGGAAGCCGGAAACGCTTACGACGTAGAGATAGTTGATTACCACTGAAAGGAGCAAGGCGACATGGCAACCAAAAAACTTGCGCCCGTCCACCCCGGCGCAATCCTGCGCGACGAATTCATGGCGCCGCTGGACCTGACCGCTTATAAAGTGGCCAAGCAGATTCACGTGCCTTTGCCGCGCCTGAATGACATCGTATTGGAGAAGCGCGGTATTTCTCCTGAAATGGCGCTGCGTCTGTCGGCTCTATTCGGCACAACGGAGCAGTTCTGGATCAATCTGCAGGCTGACTACGAGCGGCGCATTGCCAAAGCCAAGCTGGGCAAGTCACTGAAGAACATCGAGCCACTGCAAGCGGCGTAATCCATTCGGCGTATTACGCTGCACTAATACGCCCTACGGGCTACGAAACGGACTGCAGCGTCCAATCAGGGTCTATCCGATACAAGATACGAATATTGCCATCAGGCGTCCGCTCTTCTCTGGCATTAAATACTTTCGCGGCGAGAATTAAATCCAGTAATGACTTACGGTGGTACCGACTTTTTATCGCGAAGTACTCGTCTGGGGCATGTTGCTTGAGAGAAGTGGTCCCACAAATTTGAACAGCGAACCGCGCATGGATAAGTGTGACGTTGCGATTTAGGCTGCCTGCGCGAGCGGCAACGAAGTGAAGTACACGTCATCGGGCGTGCGCCGGTCAAGGGCGGTGTGTGGCCGTCGGGTGTTGTAGAACTGGAAGTAGCGGGCAAGGTGGGTGCGAGCCTCACTGACGGTGTCGTAGGCGCGCAGGTAAACCTCCTCATACTTGACCGACTTCCACAGCCGCTCCACGAACACGTTGTCGCGCCAGCGGCCTTGGCCATCCATGCTGATGCGGATGCCGTGTTGCTTGAGCACGCCGGTGAACTCGGCACTGGTGAACTGACTGCCCTGATCGGTGTTGAAGATCTCCGGCGATCCGTACTTCTCCAGGGCTTCTTCCAGGGCCTCAACGCAGAAGTCTGCGCTGAGCGTGTTGGACAGCTTCCAGGACAGCACCTTGCGGGTGTGCCAGTCCATGATGGCGACCAGATACACAAAGCCGCGTGCCATCGGGATATAGGTGATGTCCGTGGCCCAGACTTGATTGGGTCGATCAATGGTCAGGTACCGCAGCAGGTACGGATAGACGACATGATCCGGATGGGGACGGCTGGTGTTTCTTTTACGGTAAATGGCCTCGATCCCCATGCGCCGCATCAGGGTGGCAACGTGCTTGCGGCCCACGGCATGGCCTTCCTGGTTCAGCAGGTCACGCAGCATCCGGCTACCCGCAAAGGGATGCTCCAGATGCAACTCATCCATGCGCCGCATCAGGGTCAAGTCCCGCTCGGGCAGGGGCGTGGCTTGGTAGTAGATCGCGCCACGCGACAACCCCACCAGCACCGCTTGCCGCACCAGCGGCACAGCATGCTCACGGTCAATCATCGCTTTGCGCTCGGATCGCCGATGCGACCGAGCGCGCCGGCTAAAAAATCAATCTCCAGGGCTTGGCTCCCGATCTTGGCGTGCAGTTCCTTGATGTCCGGTGCCGGGACTCGATCACTGTCCGCGCCGAAGGCCTCGGCTGCATTAGCCAATAGCTGGCTCCTCCACTGCGTCACCTGGGTCGGATGCACATCGAAGCGCTCTGCCAACTGGATAACGGTCTGCTCCCCCTTGATCGCCTCCAAGGCCACTTTAGCCTTGAACCCTGCTGAATGATTACGTCTGGATCTCTTGCTCATGATTGCTCCTGATTCAAGGCGATATCTTCGCCTCACAGAGCAACGCCGTCACTTATCCTTCTGTTCGGTTTGCCGGGACCAGCTCAAGCCCTCGTTCCCTTGGGGTTTCAGACGACGGTTAATTAGTCATCATACAGATTTGATCAATGCGATCGGTCAATGCGCCGCCCGCGACGCAGTTCGGGATGAAATCGCGCCCCACGCTGGCAAATCTAAACGGATTGAAGCGAATATTCTGGGTACGGCACTCCCTGCCAACGCTCACATCTGTTCTGTTCGACTACTGTGGACTTGAGCCATCGAGGTGTCACATGCAAGCCGAAACAGGCATCACTCCGGGCGAAGCACACTGGTTGCCTGCCCATAGCGGGCCGGGTATGGTTTTTTTGCAATGCACGGATACGCTGCGCTTGAATATGCTGCGGCACGGTCAAAAGGCGTAACAGCCGGCGGGTGCGTAACTCGGAATGCAGTAGCACCGGGTGTCTTATAAGATGTCCATCAATGACAGGAGCAGCCGATCATGCAATCTCTCCGTCTTATCGCAGCCAGCGTTTGCCTGACGTGGCTGGCCGCGTGTATGAATCTGGTTGGAGTTATGCCAGCGAGCATCGAAGGCACGGTCACCTACCGCGAGCGCATTGCATTAACGCCCGAAGCGACGTTCGAGATTACTCTTGAAGATGTGTCGCGCGCCGATGCTGTGGCAGAGATCATTGCGCGCGTACGCCGCAAATCGCCGGGCCAGGTGCCGATCTCCTTCAAGCTCGAGTATGACGTGGCGCGTATTCAGCCGGGACACGATTACGTGCTGCGAGCCCGGATCACCGAAGCCGGGCGGCTGATGTTTATCAATGACACGAATTACCAGGTCCTTGTGCCTGGTCAGAATGCCCCGGTTGCAATGTTGTTGCGCAGGATTCAGGCGACGACTCCCGCCCTGCCAGCAGTCACCGCAGCCGCGGGCAACCGCATCAAACCGCCCGCCAGTTTTAGCGGCGAGCTGCCGTGTGCTGATTGCCAGGCGCTGCGTTACCAGCTGGATCTGCATCCCGACGGGCTGTTTGTGTTAAGGCGCAGTTACCTCGGCAAGAATCCGGCGCTGAGTCTGGATTCGATTGGGCGCTGGGGGGTCTCGACTGATGGAGGGATGCTCACCCTGACCGGCGCGCGCGATGGCGCTGAGCATTTCGCGATTGCCGGGAGCGGCACGTTGCGCAAGCTGGATGCTGCGGGCGAGCCCATCGAGTCGGCGCACAATTATGAGCTGGCCAGGCAAGTGGAATTCATGGCGCTCGAACCAACACTGAAGTTGCGCGGTAACTACTCATATTTTGCCGACTCAGGCATGTTCGTCGACTGTGGGACGGGCTTGCGCTGGCCGGTCGCCACCGAGGGGGACAACGCCAGGCTGGAGTCTGCCTACACGACAGCACGCCCCAAGTCCGGTGAGGCGCTCCTGGTCACTGTTGATGGACGCCTGGCGCAACGCATGCCGATGGAAGGTCGCGGTCCCAGGACGACATTGGTCATCGATCGCTATCAGGGCATCTGGCCCACAGAGAGTTGCGCCATGCCGGCGACAAATGCTGCGCTCGAGAACAGCTACTGGAAATTGACACAGCTCGGTGCTACGGCAGTCAGTGTTGCTGACGGGCAAAACGAAGCACACTTCATTCTTCAGTCGGCAGATGGTCGCGTGGCTGGATCGGACGGCTGCAACCGGATCTTGGGCAGTTACTCCGTCGATGGCCACCAGCTAAAGCTGGGGCAACTTGCTGGCACCCAAATGGCCTGTGCCTCGGGCATGGAGCAGGCGACGGCTTTCACGGCTGCGCTGCTTACCACTGCAAGTTGGCGCATCGAGGGACAGCGACTGGAATTGCTCAATGCTGCCGGCAAACTGCTGGCAGCTTTTGAATCGCGCTAGATAAGATGAATCGACCGCAGCTGGTATCAGGCTGCGGCCGGGTTCCCGGTTCAATTCTGTTTCGCTGCATCAAGCGCCTGCTTGAGCTGATTCGCCCAGCCACGCAATGCGCTTTCCGCCTCAGCACGGTTAAACACACTGTTCGCCCACTGCATCCGGCCGGTTTCAGTTCCCCGCTTCCGGTCGCGCGCCCAGTAAAGTGTCGCACCGGTGACCGAGTCCTTCAGCTCGGTGATCAGACGCATCTCTCCAGCATTCATGACGTAGGTTCTTGAACGACCTGCCGAATTCGTATCGGGCGCGTTGACATACAGGTCGACCAGCCGAGCATTCACTTCCAGTACGCCCTCGCCGGGTGAAGTGACTATCGCATAACCGCCCGCGGTCAATGTCCTAGTGAAAGTTTCCTGAGCCAGTAAGGATAGATCGTTACGAATCTTCGCAACCTCACTGGTAGACAGTCCAAAGGTGCCGAAATCACGCGGGTTCCAGCTCTTGGCAAAACTTACATCTATTGGCCGTAACAGCACCTGCCTGTAGGCCGCCAAGCTGGCACCGGGCCGCTTGTAGAGCTCATCAATCCCTTTCGCTTTGGTCAGCTCCAGGCCTTTGTCAGCAGCCGGCGCTGCGTCGCCAGCATGGGCGAGCCCAGAACCGGCAAGCAATGCCACTGCCACAATCAGTTGCACAAACATTCTGCTGCTCATCGTCTTCATGGATACCTCCTGCATCAGCTGCATTATTGATGTCGAATCCGCGACCGGCGGTCGTTGGCAAACCAGTCAGACACTACCAGTCGAGCAATTGAAAGTCAGCATGGCTCGACTAGTCAAACGACGGGTCATGGGTAGCAGCGGCCGTTACCCAAAGTGTCCCCATCGCAAAAAGCATCAGCGACCTCTCCATGGAACAAGTCTCCGTGGGTAAGGACCCATCTTCATACTCAAACAATAACGTCAATTGCCCCGGCCAGTCTACGGAGCGAGGTGCAGGGGAAACGGTGTCGGGGAGTTTTCTCCCGACGCTCGAAATAACATTTGTCCAAACCGTTCTGGGACATTAAGGAAGGTCTGATTAACCCCACATCAAGCATCCTGCTGCAACCTGTCCCGATTGGGGCGATGTACGCACGAGTATAGTCACGCGCGGCGTCACTCTGGAGTTGGGCTTCCCGTCTAGCGCCAGAACGGGAAGTCCACAGTCAGCGCGGCTGCAATAACACCGGAACGCTTTCCCTATGCAGTTGTTAACTTGCCGGGCTTTTCGGAATACGCGCAACGATCAACCGATATCCCACTGCGGCGGCCAACGAACCCACAATCGCGAAGGCGATCAGCGACAGCAGCTTCCAGTAGGCGCGATTCAAGAATTGATCAGCTTGTACGACTGCGTCCTGTGTGGCCGTGCGCACAAGAGGAACAGCTTTATCCAGATTGTTCGTTAGCGAGTTGAGTTCGCGGATCGACACCGTTAGTTCGCGAAGCGTGTCGCTGTATTCGCGGATATCGAAAGGACGAGCATTTTCTTCCGGCGTTGATTTTGTCGCCGCATCTGGATTCGCAAAGCGCGCCGACAATTTATCGGCCGAATCGAGCATGGCATGTAAGGCCGTAACCGTTTCCGTTCCGGCTTGCAATGTCGAACGCAGGTCGTCGCTGATCGCGCTGATCGCGCCGCGTTGATTGGCAAGTTCGCGCGTCAGTTGTGAGAGCAGCGCCTCGCGTTCCTTCGCGATGATGTCGGGCAAGATGTTGGCAAGGCGATCTGAGGCGCTGCCTACCAGCGAAACGCGGTCGATGCTGGCGAGCATGGCTTTTGTTTCTGGAAGCGTCGCCATTAAATCCGTAAATCGTTGCGCTTGCATGCTCAAGAGATCGGGAGCGCGCTGCAGATAGAAAATCGAACGTTCTGCCAACTGCCTGGTTTGCGTAATCTCGCGGATCGCGGGATCGAGACTCGAAAATGGATCGATGCCGAGTAGCGAAAAAATGCTGCCCAGCTTTTTATCTTCGCCGGGACCCGGCGCGCCCACCGATTTGGCGAATTCGGAGAAATGAATTCCGCCCACCGAATAGACCTTCGGATGTTGTGCTCGCCAGCGCGTAATCACGTCGCGTAACTGCTCCCCCTGTGATTCGGTCAGCACACCCGAAACCAATTGCCATGCCTGCTGTTCCAGTTGCTGGTGCGTTTCCTTCAGGAAGGCCGTGCGGTCGCCATAGGTTTCGTTCAGCGCCGTGTCGTCGAGCACCATACTGCTTAGGGTCGCGAGCACAACGACATCCAATGCGTTGGTGAGCGGATTCGGACCGCTGGCAATCAAATAGACGGCTTCGGACTGTTGCAGTTTCCAATTCTGCGCGGATAACCGATCCTCGGGCTTTTGCGCAGACGCCTGAAAACGCCCGGCGGCTTCGCTCACTCGCGTTTTGTACTCATCCGCGAAGCGCATCACGTTGAGCTGCAGTTCCTGAAGTTGCTCGGCGTAGCGCTTTGCCTGTCGTTGTGCCGGCAGCATCTTCTGGATAGTCGAGCAACTTGAGAGTATGCCGGCGATCAGGCCGACGAAGACCAGGCAGACAATCAAATTGGGCCATCGCACTTGAGTCATAACATTGTCATTGCGAGACAGATACGCTCAGTAAGTGAGTCTAATGCTTGATCAGTCCCTGCTTATCAAGCTCCGCCGCCGCCGCAGTCGCAAGCTTCTTGACGAACTTATCCACGCCCGGCGGGTTCGTTGTCTTGCTTTGGCCGCTCCACACCAGCTTGTTCTGCACCAGCGAGTAGACGAGCGTCTCCACATACACGACTGTCTTTGTGCGCACGTCCGTACCGACAGTAACGGGTCTCACCCACGGTGCACCCCAGCCGTAGTTGTAGTATCCGCCCCAGAAGCCGCGATACGCCGGTTCAAACATGGTGATCGGCGTGATTTCAACTTCTTTTTCGACATTGATTGGCCGCACGACAACCACGCCTTGCACACCGGCCTTCGCCAGCGCCTCGCGAGTGACGGCCTCGTTGGCGGCGTTCGCGCCGGGAAGCAGGGCGTACAAAGCGACGCCCTGGGCGCCGTGCGCCGAAATTTCTCGCGCCAGCGAGTCCTCCGCGATACGCCGGGAGGTTTCATCTTTCATCATCGCCACCGCGACGACCTTTGCGCCACTCACTTCGAGCAGAGTCGCATCCGGGGCCTTCCAGGAGGAAATAAAGGTCGATGCGCAGCCGGATAACGTCAACGCAACCATCGTAGTTACCCATTTCACTACACCGCTCATTTCGAACCCCCATTGTGAAAGATCACATCAAGCGCCCTGCAACGACGACAGCCATTTTTGACGCACGAAGCAAATGATACCTGGCCCTGCTGCAATGACCGCATTCTGATATTCGTTCGGTCGCTAGCGCAAGCTCAATTCCTTGGCGTAGAGTAGCATCCACCCCAATGGGAGCCCGACGCAATCCGGCCCTGTGCATTCGCTTCACAAGCACGAACGAGGGATATCGCCATGAAATCGCGCTTTTGCTTTCGATCTGCTTTTTGGATTGCAATCCTGGCGGGCAGTTACTCGGCCGCCCTCGGTGCAACCCTTACGGGAACTGCTATCTATCGCGAGCGAATGATGCTGCCGCCCGGCACCGTGTTCGAAGCGACGCTGGAGGATGTCTCGCGCGCCGACACGCTTGCGCAAGTCTTGGCGCGGTCGACGGTAAGCCGGCCGAACACACCGATCAAATTTATGCTCGACTACGATGCGAAGCACATCGATGCCAGAAATCGTTACGTGGTGCGTGCCCGGATCACACTGGCAGGGAAACTGCTGTTTACGACCGACACTGCCCATAGCGTCGACCTTGCAAAACCGGCGCCGTTTGAATTGGTGTTGCGTCGCGTATCGCCGCCGCCGTCCGCGGCTGTCACGACGTCGCCCGCCACAGTGTCCACGGCCTCGCTTGTGAACACCTACTGGAAGTTGATGACACTGAACGGAGAGGCTGTCGTCGTAGCCGAAAATCAACGCGAGCCGTACTTTGCTTTGCAAATCGAGGGGCAACGCGTCGCCGGGTTCGGCGGTTGCAATCGCTTTACGGGAAGCTACACGTTGAATGGCGACGCGCTCGGATTTTCAGGAATTGCGGGGACGATGATGGCCTGCATGCAGGGCATGGAGGCAGAAAGCGCGTTCCATGCAATGCTCGGCAAAGTGGCTCGCTGGCGCATCGAAGGCGAGCAGCTGGAGGTATTCGATGCCGCCGGTCTATCGCTGGCGCGCTTCGAATCCCGGTACATGCGATAGGGTTGCATATGGAGTTCATCGCTTCAGCGTTTCTACTGTTGCGTGAAAACATGGGCAGCACTATTTTTGCCAGCACCGTAAACGGTAGCTCCAAAACCGCCTCGATCAAAGGCGGTTCCATCGACGCCCTGCTCTCTCATGACCCCTGCCAATCAGACGCCAGTGTCGAAACCAGTCTCACAAACAACGTAAGCACCAGCGATCTTTCACAAACGTTCCTGAATCACTCTATTGCCGCGACTAAATTGACCGGCAGATTTTTGTCCCCCACCACAAGGATCACCATGAAAACCGAGGCCGTATTCGATGCGTCGAACTGACGATGGCTGACATTCGTAAACACAGTGCCGTGCTGCGCGAACTCACCGACTATGGCAAGATCAAGATCGCAGGCACGATGTACAACATCGAAACCGCACGAATCGATTTCATTGCGTTATACCCCGCGCCCATCGATGCATTTTTGTAATGAAAAGGAAACAATCATGAGCAAACAATTCACAGCGTCACTCGCATCATTGTTATCGGCTTCTCTGCTGCTGGCCGCCTCGAGCATCGCGCCGGCGTTCGCGCAAGTCGTGGCTCCGCAACCCACTCAGGTGCTTTTCTCCAACGTGCGGGTCTTCGACGGCAAGAGCACAACTTTATCCGCACCGTCGTACGTTCTGGTGCGCGGCAACAAGATCGAAAAGATTTCCACCACGGGAATTCCCGTCGATCGCAGCGCCATGACCAAAGTGATCGAAGGCAACGGCCGTACGCTGATGCCCGGTTTGATCGACGTGCACTGGCACGTCATCTACGCGGCGATCCCCCTGTCGACCATCGTGACGGGCGACATGGCCTACGTGCACCTGGTCGCCGGCAAGGAGGCCGGCGAAACGCTGATGCGGGGCTTCACCAGCGTTCGTGACGTCGGCGGCCCGGCTTTTGCCCTCAAGCGGGCCATCGACCAAGGCGTCGTCAACGGTCCGCGCATCTGGCCTTCCGGAGCGATGATTTCGCAGACCGGCGGACACGGCGATTTCCGCATGCTCAACGAAGTGCCTGAGCCTCGAAATGCGCCGCCCCCACGGGGCGAGGTGATCAACGGGGGCGTGATTGCCGACAGTCCTGACGAAGTGCGCAAGCGCGTTCGCGAGCAGCTGATGCTGGGGGCGAGCCAGATCAAACTGGCCGCAGGCGGCGGCGTGGCCTCGGATTACGATCCCATCGACGTCAGCCAGTACACCGAGGCCGAATTCAGGGCTGCGGTCGAGGCGACAGAGAACTGGGGCACCTATGTCACGGTTCACGCCTACACGCCACGCGCCATCAGGATGGCCATTGCCGGGGGCGTCAAGTCCATCGAACACGGTCAGTTGATGGACGAGGCCACGGCCAAGCTGATGGCCGAGAAAGGTGTCTGGCTCAGCATCCAGCCCTTCCTGGACAACGAGTTCGCCAACGTGCATGCAACCCCGGCAGCCAATGCCAGGGCGCAACAGGTCTACACCGGCACCGACAGCGCCTACAAGCTTGCCAAGCAGTACAAGATCAAAACCGCCTGGGGAACCGACATTCTCTTCGATCCCAAGGCGCCCGCGAGCCAAGGTGCGCAACTGGCGACCATGGTGCGCTGGTACACGCCGGCAGAGTTGTTGAAGATGGCGACCAACATTAACGCCGAACTTCTGGCGCTGTCCGGTCCGCGCAACCCTTATCCGGGCAAACTCGGCGTTGTTGAGGAAGGCGCGTTGGCGGATTTGTTGCTGGTGGAAGGCGATCCGATTGCCAATATCAAACTTGTCGAAGACCCGGCGAAGAACTTTGTGATCATCATGAAGGACGGCAAGATTTACAAGGACATCGTAAAAAACTAATTAAGCGATCAACGCACTGGGGAAATGTTAGGCGGATTCAACTAGCCAGTGCATAAAGTCATGAGCGGTTGAGACTGGCTGAGAAGACCTCTTGAGGTGAACGACGGCCTGGAGATTAGCTGAAGGTCGAATGGTGGCAGGTTCGAGTCGATTGACCAACGAGGAGCGACTTGGGTGAAAATGAATTTGTGTATTCTGCTGTTAAGCTTGGTGCCCATCCTCACGAATGCGGCGGACACGCCAACCTCTCCTTTCAGGGACAAACTGACAGGCGACTGGGGTGGTGTTCGCACGAATGCGGCCGCATATGGCGTGACCTTCGAGCTCGATTCCACACATTATTTCCAAGGGCTGCTAGCCGGCGCAGGCGACCGCGACGTCAAATATGGCGGGCGATTGGATTCGTATTTAAATCTGGACTCGACCAAGCTCGGTTGGTGGGACGGTGGAGTGATTCGCGTACACGGTGAGTATTTCTACGGCGATCTCGATTCGAATTTGGGCGGCACGGTGTTGCCGACGAACGTCGGCGTGAAACTGCCGCTCAGCGGCGGCGACCAATGGGAAGCCACGAGCATTCACTTGGTGCAGAAACTGAACGACCGCATGACGCTGATCGCGGGCAAGATCAACACGGTGGACTTGTTGGCGGGCCACCCGTTTTTCGGCGGCTCCGGCGAGCAACGTTTTCTAAGCTTGCCCTTGGTCGCGCCGCCGAACGGCTTACTGCCTCCTTCCATGCTCGGCGGCATCTTGAGCGTGAATACGGCGCCCATCAGTTGGACTTTTATGGTGTTCGATCCCAATGACTACACCGAGGAATACGGGCTCGACGATGCTTTCAAGGATGGGGTCGCGTTCGCGGCGACGGGCAAATACAACTTTGCGCTTGCGGCGCGCGGTGCGAGTCTCGCTATCACCGGCATTTACAGTGCTAAGGACGGTGCGAACTTGGGTGAAATATTTTTGGACGACTCGCTAAAAACCGGCGACAAGAAGGGCTCGTGGCACGCCAGCGTGCAATTCGATCACTTCTTGCACGAGACGTCGCCCGACAGTGGCTGGGGCGTGTTCGTGAAAGCTGGCGTGAGTGACGGCAACCCGAATCCATATCAATCGTTTGTTGCCGGCGGCATCGGTGGCAAAGGCCTTGCCAGCTCGCGGCCGAACGATACCTTTGGTGTCGGCTACTTTTATTACAACTTCAGCAACGATCTGCAAAACACGATCAATCCCACGCTCAGGTTTGATGATGAGCAAGGCATCGAGGCTTACTACAATGCTGCGGTGACACCTTGGTTGTCGGTGGCAGTCGATATGCAATATATCGACCCGGCGCCAGGTAACACCGACAATGCCTTCGTTGGCGGAACAAGAATGCGGCTCAGGTTCTAGGGTCTGTTGACGATTGACTGACAGGACGCTTCGGTACCGGTGCGAAGTCCGACGGCACCAGGCGCCAGCTGTCCGGTGGCATATCGCATACCGTATAAGTAGCTTTGCCTTCCTGTTTGCCGGCGCGATTGACGATGTGTAATCGTTTGCAAGGCTCGCCACGAGGGCCGGTAAAAGCCAGTAATGTCTTGAGTTCGCCACTGTTGCCGGTTGCCGCGTTCTTCCACCGGCGAATGGCGGGCGTTTTTGCATCGGTGACGACTGCTTCGGCGGTTTGCACCATTAACCCCAGGTCCTCTTTGGTGAACTTTGCCATTGGCGTATTCGATAGAAACGACCAATTACCTGCGGTGGCGACGCCGATTGCCGAAACGCTGACAGCGAGCGATATCGTTAACGACAAAAAGATACTTCGGTTGCGCGTCAGCATAAATATCCCTCGTAATATCAGTATCAGTCGTCTTTCTTACTCGCCCAACGAAGGAGCGGCAAGCCCGATCACTGCCTCAGTGCCGAACACCCAGGCAGGCAGCGCGTAGGCAGCTGCCAGTGTCACGCAGACACGCCAAGCTGCGCTCCATATCGATCTCTGAGCGAATTGGTGCACTGCATAGCTCAAATACACAGCCTGGATACAGCCCATAACCAGCATCGCGAATTGCGGATTTGCCGCCAGCGGAGCCGGCGTCAGCAAATCGATAACTGGCAACGCCAGCAGCACCACGCCAATCGTACCGAAAGCGTAAATGGTGAAAGCATAGATTTCGGCAAGGTTGTAACGCACCGGCTTGAACAGACAATACCAGACGGAACCCATCCAGAATACAACCAGAATCTTGATGGCAACGATGCTGCCGATACGCGCCAGCCAGTTCAATGCAGAGACCCTGTCCAGGGCCAGCGCCAGCTTGTGCGTGACGCCGAAGGTGATCATCTCTACAAAGGTGCAGGTGATGAAATATTGAATTGGATCGAGAATTCCCCTGGTGCGCCCGGCGAGAAAGTCGCGCGTCAGGTCGCCCGGTTTACGCAGCATCCGCCATAACGTCCTGGGGAATGCGGGGTCCAATCGAAACACGCGCTGCCGCACGTCGGCAAACAATGCGCGCAAGCTCAGTCGATCTGCCTCGGCTGCGCGTCCGCACGCGTAACAATACGCTCCGGCAAGCACAGTGGAGCAGTGGACGCATTGACGCGCTGAGATCGATACGTTGTTCAAAGAGTCGTCTCCTCTACACGCTGCTGTTGTCGGTTATCGCGCTGAGTGAGTTGCTTTCAATCGTATGCGAGGGTACATACCTGTCGCAATGCATGACCGGTTCAAAAACTTTATTCAAACTCCAAACCTGTCCCGCAAATACCCAAACAACATCCGCACACACTGCGCTTCTGCCCCCGCTGGCCGACCGGGTCGATCCTTGCTATTCCATGCATATAGATCGAGATGCACCCACTGCTTCGCCTTGCTGACGAAGCGTTGCAGATACAGCCCGGCAATGATGGCGCCGCTTAGGCCGCTGCTGGAAACATTGTTCAGATCTGCAATCTTGGATGACAATTCATCGTCATAACCTGACCACAACGGTAGATGCCAGACGGGATCGGCTTCTTTGATTCCTACGGCCATCAGTTCACTGGCAAGCTGTGCATCCTTGGTAAACAGCGCGGGCAATTCCGGTCCCAGCGCCACACGCGCTGCACCGGTCAGCGTGGCCATATCGATCAGCAACTCCGGCGCATCGGCATCGGCCAGCGTCAAGGCATCGCACAGGATCAGGCGGCCTTCGGCATCGGTGTTGCCCACTTCCACGGTTAGCCCGGCACGCGTGCTGATGACATCGCCGGGGCGGAAGGCATTCCCGGCAATAGCGTTTTCTACGGCTGGAATAATGACCCGCAGGCGCACTGGTAACTTGGCCTGCATCACGAGTTGCGCCAGCGCCAGCGTGCAGGCCGCGCCGCCCATGTCTTTTTTCATCAGCAACATACCGGAGGGCGGTTTGATATCCAGACCACCACTGTCGAAACACACACCCTTGCCCACCAGCGTGACGCGTGGATGGCTGACATCACCCCACTCAAAGTCCACCAGCTCGGGCGCGATGCTGGCTGCCCGGCCCACGGCGTGTACGGCGGGAAAGTTATGGCTCAGCAATTCATCGCCCACGTAACGGCGAATGGTCGCGCCATGTGTTCGGGCAATATCCACAGCGGTTTGCGCCAGCACTTGAGGGGTCAGGTCACTGGCGGGCGTGTTGATCAGATCACGCGCCAGTGTGCAGGCGGCAACCTGCTGTTGCACGGCAGCGATATCAACTGCGTCGCCCACTACCAGCACCGGGTTCTTGCGCTCGATTTTCTTGTAACGGTCGAATCGGTACAGGCCGTACTCCCAGCCCAGTGCAAACTGAAATGCCTGCTCCGGCGACAGTGCTGCGGGTAGCTGGTAAATCCCCTCGGGCAGCTTGTCGGGCAGCCCAGCCGTCAGCCATAGATTTAACCCCTCGGCCAATTTGCCAGCGCCCACCCATGCCATATTCAGAACGCCGTGTTCGTCAGGAATGAGCAGCACCCTGCCACGCTCAGCGCGAAACGCCTGGGTGCGTGCCCACAGCTGGTTGCGCAGTGGCTGCGCTGCAAGATGTAGATCAAGCTGTTCTTCAGCAACAATTGTCAGTGGTATGGTCAGGGGAATGGCGATCAGATCAGCACTGCGAACCAGCATGCGGGGTCACCTGAAAATGGGTGTGTAAAAAATTGGCATTGGCCGTCACCGCTGCCAATCGAGTTGATTTTTTTGCAGGGCGAGCTTAACAGGCCGCCCTGTAACTCTGACCAGAAAATCAGGTGCTTTTCGTATTGTGGCCATTGACAAATCAGTCGCTTATGTGATGCCATTGCACCGTTTTTTTCACAGGCTGTTTTCTTGAATTTTTTCACCGCAAAACTTGCCGATGTCAGAGCATCGGTCGCCTCTGTAGTCCGGGTTGTCACCGTACTACCGGTGACAAGCGGGTAACTGAACTGAAGCAGCACAAGACACTCAGACAGTAAACCCCGCCCGGCCGCAGCGGGGTTTGTCGTTTTTGCGGTACTGAATTTCGTGATTTTGATTAATTTAATTTTGGTTGGTAATTTTTAACTGTTCGTTCAAGGTTTTCCTTCAGGAGCCATCACAATGCAGATCTACTCTCAGAAAGACGTCAAGAAGAAAGCGCTGGCGGGCGCACGTATCGCCGTTCTCGGTTATGGCAGCCAGGGCCGCGCCCATGCGCTGAACCTCAAGGACAGCGGCTATGACGTCGTGGTTGGCTTGCGTAAAGGCGGCGAAAGCTGGGCCAAGGCCAAGAAAGACGGCCTCGTCGTGGCTGAACCGGCCGAGGCCGTAAAGGGCGCCAAGCTGATCGCTTTCCTGGTGCCGGATCTGGCCCAGAAAGACCTGTACAAGCTGGTGGTGGATAACGTGTCGCTGGGCGCCACCATCCTGTTCGCGCACGGCTTCAACATTCAGTACAAGCTGATCAAGCCGCGCAAGGACATGGACGTGGTACTGATTGCACCGAAGGGCCCCGGCCACCTGGTGCGTCGCCAGTACGAACAGGGCCGTGGCGTCCCCTGCCTGATCGCCGTTCACCAGAACGCCACCAAGGGTGCGTTCGACAACGCGCTGACCTATGCCGATGGCATCGGCGGCACCCGTGGCGGCGTCATCAAGACTACCTTCACCGAAGAAACCGAAACCGACCTGTTCGGCGAACAGTCAGTGTTGTGCGGCGGCACCACCGAGCTGGTGACCAAGGGCTTTGAAGTACTGGTCGAAGCCGGCTATCAGCCTGAAATCGCCTACTACGAAGTGATGCACGAACTGAAGCTGATCGTTGACCTGCTGCACGAAGGCGGCCTGGCCAAGATGCACAAGTACGTCAGCGAAACCTGCAAGTACGGTGATCTGACCCGCGGCCCACGTATCGTCACCCCGGCAGTGAAGCGCGAAATGAAGAAGGTGCTGAAGGAAGTTCAGACCGGCAAATTCGCCCGTCAATGGATTGCTGAAAACAAGCGCGGTCAGAAGAAGTACAAGGCCCTGATGAAAAAGGACTTGGCTCATCCGATCGAAAAGGTGGGCTCCAAGCTGCGCGCCCGCATGCCTTGGCTGGAAGCGTAAGCCCCTGCAGGGGCGGTTCGAGAGCCGCCCTTTCAGAATCGCAACACGGAGGGTCGCTCACGAGCGACCCCTACGAAAGACTGAGTGAGTATGACCACCCTCGATCCGAACCGCCCCGATAATAGAGTTCTGATCTTCGACACCACGCTGCGTGACGGCGAGCAATCGCCGGGATGCAGCATGACGCAGCCGGAAAAGCTGCGAGTCGCCAGAGCGCTGGCCGAACTGGGGGTGGACATTATCGAAGCCGGGTTCCCCATCGCCTCGCGGGGCGACTGGGAATCGGTGAATGCCATTGCCCGTGAAATACACGGCCCGCGTATTGCGGGTCTGGCGCGTTGTCATCGCGACGACATCAACAAGGCCTGGAGCGCGCTGAAAGACGCCGCCAAGCCACGTCTACATGTATTCCTGGCCACCAGCGCCATCCATCGCCAGTTCAAGTTGAACATGGCCAAGGACGAAATCATCCGCACCGCCGTCGAGGGCGTGAAGATCGCCCGCGATCTGTGCGAAGACATTGAGTTCTCGCCCGAAGATGCTTCCCGCACCGAGCCGGAATTTCTGGCGGAAGTGGTGGCTGCCGCAATTGAAGCCGGCGCGACCACCATCAATGTGCCGGACACCGTGGGTTACACCGTGCCGGAAGAATATTATGAGGTATTCCGATACCTCAAGACGCATGTACCCAACATCGACAAGGCCATTCTGTCTGTGCACTGTCATGACGACTTGGGCATGGCAGTAGCCAACAGTCTGGCCGCGGTGCGCGCAGGCGCGCGACAGATCGAGTGCACCATCAACGGCATCGGCGAACGCGCTGGCAACTGCTCGCTGGAAGAAGTGGTGATGGCGATCAAGACTCGTGAGAATCAGTTCAAGGTTCATACCGGTATCCATACCACCAAGTTGTATCCCACCAGCCGGCTGGTGTCGTCCATCACGGGAATGGCGATTCCGCGTAACAAGGCCATTGTCGGAGAGAATGCCTTTGCTCATGAATCCGGCATTCATCAGCACGGCATGCTCGCAACAGTTCGACTTACGAAATCATGCGTCCGCACGACGTGGGCTGTCGCGCACGAATCTGGTCCTGGGCAAGCACAGTGGCCGCCATGCTTTCCGCGAGCGCGTGAAGGAACTGGGCTTTGAGCCCTCGGATGATGAAATCAATCAGCTGTTCGAGAAATTCAAGACGCTGGCCGACAAGAAGAAAGAATTGTTCGACGGCGACATCGAGGCTTTGGTCATGCAATCAGAGACCGATGTGCCGGGCCCTTGGCAGCTGGTGGAGGTGCAAGTCAGCACCTCGCCCGGTCAAGCCAACGCCGACATCAAGCTCAAGCATGTCGATGGTCGCACCGTTGCACAGTCCGTCACCGCTGCGGGCCCGGTGGATGCCATCATCAAAGCGATCGAACAAGTCACGCAGCTACAGGTTGCGCTGTGCAAGTTTGAAGTGCGCAGCGTATCTCTTGGCGAAGATGCCCAGGGCGAAGCCCTGATCACCGTGGATCACGCCGGTCGAAGTTATCGTGGCGTGGGACTTAGCACCAACATCATCGAAGCCGCCGCGCTGGCCTTTCTTGAAGTGGTCAACCGCATCGAGACCACGCGCAGCAGTGCCGAACGTCGTAGCGTGGATCGCTCCGGCATCACCCCCGCTGACGTCTCAGCCATCTAAACATGGCTGCAAGTAACATTCTCAAGTCATTGATTTAGCTAAAGTACAGAATTCGGAGTCGCCATGCCTATCACTCAAGCAAATTTCATCTGGCAAAACGGCAAACTGGTGCCATGGGAAAAGGCCACTACCCATGTGCTGACGCATGCCCTGCACTATGGCTCCACCGTATTTGAGGGCGTGCGCGCCTACGCCACACCCCGGGGGCCGATTATTTTCCGTCTGAAAGAACACACTCGTCGTCTGTTCGATTCAGCGCGCATCTATCGCATGGATATCCCCTACTCCTTCGATGACATCAACAACGCCTGCAAGGAAATCGTCATGGCCAATGGCCTGACCAAGGGTGCGTACCTGCGGCCCTTTGCGTTCCGTGGCTATGGCGAGATTGGTGTGGCGCCGAAGATTTCACCACCCATTGATACCGTCGTGGCCGGTTTTGAATGGGGCGCGTATCTCGGCGCGGAAGGCATGGAAAAAGGCATCGATGTCTGCGTGTCGTCCTGGCAGCGCCTGGCGCCCAACACCATTCCATCGCTGGGCAAAGCCGCCGGCAATTACCTGTCCAGCCAGCTGATCAGCATGGAAGCCAAACGCATGGGCTTTGCTGAAGGCATCGGCCTTGGCGTGGATGGCACGGTCAGCGAAGGCGCAGGTGAAAACCTGTTCGTGATTCGCGATGGCATTATCTACACGCCAGGCATCGCCAACTCCGTGCTGCAAGGCATCACCCGCGATACGGTCATCACTTTGGCGCGCGCGCATGGCTTTGAAGTGCGCGAACAGGCCATTCCGCGTGAATTCCTGTACATCGCCGACGAAATGTTCTTCACCGGCACGGCAGCGGAAGTCACTCCAGTGCGCTCGGTGGATCACATCCAGGTCGGCGTCGGCAAGCGTGGTCCGGTCACGGAAGCCATTCAGTCCGCCTTCTTCGGCCTGTTCAACGGCAAGACCGCCGACAAGTGGGGCTGGCTGGAAAGCTGCGAAGGCTACAAGCCGAGCGCGGCATCAGCCTGATTAATTGCGCGCGAACGCTGATTCAAGGGCGACCACGGTCGCCCTTTCTTGTTTATACCGGTAGTGCAGATGCAGTAGCATAGAAATGAATAACACTGACTCAAGCCATCATTGTCCGGAAGCGATGCGGCCATGCCGGAAACTCCTCTGAACCTTCATCTCGATATTCTGCCGCCCTCACAGCGACGGCTGTGGAATGAGCTTGGGTGCGTCCCCGCCTTCTTTGTGCTGTATGGCGGCACTGCGCTGGCGTTAAGGCTGGGCCACCGTCAATCAGTGGATTTCGACTTGTTCGCTTTCCGGGATATTTCACACCAGGATCTCAGGACTGGGATTCCTTTTCTGGCCGACGCTGAAACTATCCAGCAGCAGCACAATACGCTTAGCGTGCTGGTTAATCGCGACCATCCAGTCAGCGTGTCGTTCTTCGGACTGCCCAAGCTGTTTGCACTTGCCGGTGCAGAGCGTGCGAACGACAATGGACTACATATTGCGTCATTGCTGGATATTGCCGCGACCAAAGCAGCCGTTATCCAGGTGCGTGCCGAGGCAAAGGACTATCTCGACATCGACGCGTTGATCAGTTCAGGCGGCATCGATTTGCCAACGGCCCTTGCGGCTGCTGGTGCGCTGTATGGCACAACATTCAATCCACAGATCACGCTCAAAGCACTGTCGTATTTTGAAGATGGTGACGTTGCCCGGCTGCCACCGGAAATAAAAGAGCGACTGGCTGTTGCGGCACGTTCCGTGAATCTGGATAACCTGCCGGTCATTTCCAGCCAACGTAGCGCTTAAGAAGCGCAGCAATGAAGCCCATCCCGCTCAATCCGCAGACCGAAGCGATCGCACGACGCCTGATCGGGTTCCAGTCGCCGGCAGACGCCCTCGTCGATCCCATCCGATTCATGGCCTACGCGATGGCGCGCGCCACCCATGAGGATATGCGGATATTGCGTGGCTTTGTGTCCGAAGCAGACCTTCTTGAGGCATTGCAGTACGCACCACCCGGCATCATCGACCCGCGTTCGTGGGCCTACTGGAATTCAAAACTGGGCCGCTGGCCGCCACCGCCACCGCCAACCCGCTTTCAGCAAACGATGCAACCTTGACATCCTTTATTCACTCGGTGCCCATCGTCAGCGGCGATGGCCTGGTCTTTATTGAGCAATGCATTCCAGACGAACAGGCATGATGCACGCCTGTTCAGAAAATGCGCCAGCCAGGAATCCTATGAGCCAGCCAACACCCAAAACCCTCTTTGAAAAAAGTCTGGGAACGACACCAGGTCGTCCCTGAAACGGTTGATACCCCGGCTGTGCTGTATATCGATCTGCACCTGACGCACGAAGTGACTTCGCCACAGGCGTTCTCGATGTTGCGCGATCAAAAGTCGGAACGTGCGCCGCACTGACCGCACGCTGGCGACCATGGATCACTCCACGCCCACTGATCCGGGAGAAATCGCCGGCCGCGTGCCCATCAAGGTGAAATCCGCCGCCCAGCAGATCAAGCAGCTCGAAAAAAACTGCACCGAGTTCGGCATCGAACTGCTCAACTTCAGTCGACACAGCGCGGCATCGTGCACGTGATCGGTCCGGAACTGGGCGCCACTCAGCCCGGCAAGACGATTGTTTGTGGTGATAGTCACACAGCGACTCATGGCGCGTTCGGTGCGCTGGCGTTCGGCATTGGCACTACCGAAGTCGGTCATGTGCTGGCCACGCAATGTCTGTTGCAACGTCGCCCAAAAACATGGCCATCAATGTCGATGGCAAGCTGCCCGAAGGCGTCACAGCCAAGGATTTGATCCTGGCCATTATCGGCAAAATCGGCGTATCCGGCGGTACCGGTTACGTACTGGAGTATCGCGGCTCGGCCATCCGAGCGCTGTCCATGGATGGCCGCATGACGGTGTGCAACATGTCCATCGAAGCCGGTGCGCGCGCCGGCATGATCGCGCCGGATGAAACCACTTTTGCTTATTTGCAAGGCCGCCCCAAAGCGCCGCAAGGCGCGGAGTGGGACAAGGCCGTCGCCGAATGGCGCAATCTGCGCAGCGATACCGAGGCCAAGTTCGACCGTGAAGTGTTGATCAACGGCAGCGAACTCACGCCAATGATCACTTAGGGCACGCATCCAGGCATGGTCTGCCGATCAATGGCAATGTGCCCGATCAGGTTGATGACCCGGTGTTCATGAAGTCACTGGCCTATATGGGCCTGAAACCCAACGAACAATTGCTCGGCAAGCCCATTCAAGTGGTGTTTATCGGCAGCTGCACCAATGCCCGCCTCTCGGACCTGCAACTCGCGGCCAAAGTGATGAAGGGCAAGCATGTCGCTGCTGGCGTACGTGCACTGGTTGTGCCCGGTTCACAACAAATCAAACGCGAAGCCGAAAAGTTGGGGCTGGATCAGATCTTCCGCGCGCGGGCGCCGAATGGCGTGAATCAGGTTGCTCGATGTGCATCGGTATGAACGGCGACACGGTGGCCAGGGCCAATATGCGGTGAGCACCAGCAATCGAAATTTCGAAGGTCGTCAGGGCGCTGGTTCACGCACCTGCTGGCCAGTCCCGCGACCGCAGCGGCGGCAGCGATTCGCGGTTGCGTGACCGATCCGCGCGAGCTGATCTGAGCGCTGCTAAATACTCTCGGCACTCATACATATAGAGAAGCATTATGGACCCCATCCGTATTATCGCCTCGAAGACCGTGGTGTTGCCGTATTCGGAT
>CAWBTE010000026.1:0-12948 GCA_963791615.1 uncultured Pseudomonadota bacterium
GAAGTAGTGGCGGCTGCGCAAGGCCCTGCCGATCTGGCGGAAAGCGATATCGAATATTTGCCCACGATTCCCGATGCGACCAATCTGTGGTGCCTGGCGTTGAACTACGTCGAACATCATAACGAAGTGGAAAGCGCCGGCCGTGTGCAGGAGCTGCCCAAGCAGCCCGCCTTGTTCATACGCTCGATGGATTCCGTAGTGGGACACGGACAGAGCCTGTTGCATCCCGGCGTATCCGAACAGTTCGACTATGAAGGCGAGCTGGGCGTCATCATTGGCAAGGCCGGACGCAATGTGTCCGAAGCTGATGCACTCAAGTATGTTGCCGGTTATACCATCGTCAACGACGGCAGCGTGCGCGACTGGCAGTTCCACACGAAACAGCTTACGCCGGGCAAAAACTTCTATCGCAGCGGTTCAGTCGGTCCGTGGATGGTGACTGCCGACGAGATCGCCGATCCGCACAACCTGCGCATCAGGACTACCTTGAATGGCAATGTGCTGCAGGACGGCACCTCTGCCGACATGGTGCACAGGATCAACAAGTTCATCTCTTACCTGTCGACCATCACGATGCTGCATCCGGGCGATATCCTTGCCACCGGCACACCGAGTGGCGTGGGCTTTTCAAGAAAGCCGCCCATCTGGATGAAGGTTGGCGACGTGTGCGAGATATCGATCGATCAGGTTGGCGTACTGCGAAACCGGGTTACCACGAGCTGAGTTGCAGCCAACTTGTAGAAAGGTCGCAAGACTCGCATGCTTGGTGTCACCAGGCCCCAGGACAGTTTTCGCAAGATGACCACGCAACGCATCGAGCCGAAAGAAGCCAGAGAGCTGCCCAGCATCTGGCAGCTGAAGGTGTTTGAAGCCGTCGCGCGCCATCAAAGCGTGACCCAGGCTTCAACCGAGTTGCTGCGCTCACAACCGGCCATTACTTCACGGCTTGCAGAGTTTGAAGCACTGTTGGGCCTGAGCCTGCTTGAGCGTTCGACTACCGGCACCTATCTGACTGCCGCCGGTGTCGGGGCGCTGGTCAGGACCAAAAGGATATTGCAGGCCGCCAAAGAAGCCGTGTCACTGGTCGGCAGCACGCGCAACTCCTCACCGCTGGCATTGGCCAGCAGCATCACCCGCACCCAGATGCAGTACCTGATTGCGATCGAAGAGTGTGGCTCGTTCCGCGCCGCGGCGCGCATGCTCAGTATTGCCGAAGCGTCGTTACAGCGCGCGGCACGAACGCTCGAACAGAATCTGGGCGCAAAACTGTTCCAGCGCGCGGCGTCTGGTGTACAAACGACCGAGGTTGGCAAGGAGTTTGCCAAACGGCTCAAGAGCATCAATAGCCAGATTGTCGCCATGGTTGATGCGCTCAACGCCTATGAGTTGCCGAAGGAGCAGTGCGTCACCGTCGGTGTGCTGATTCTCGATCCCAGCATTCTCATTGTTAATGCGATTCGAGAATTGAGCGCGCAGTTTCCAGCCACGCGGGTCGTGGTGGTGAACGGCACCTACGATGCCCTGTTGAGCAAGCTGTTGCGCGACGAGATCGATTTCATGATCGGGATACTGAAACACCCCGATCCGGCTTTCGATTTCGTTGAAGAACCTCTATATCGTGAACTTTACCGTGTGGTGGCACGGCGTGATCACCCGCTGACACGCGAGAAAGCAGTCACAGTCGAATCGCTGCGCCGCTATCAATGGGTTTTGCCGCTCAAAGGATCGCCACGGCGTGAAGCTTACGAACATATATTTTCGGAAGGTGCGCCGCCGACCGCCAGCATCGAAACTTATTCACTCTCGACCATGCGCATCACGCTGTTTGATACCGAGATGTTGACTGTGCTCAGCTGGACCGAGGTATTAGTCGAGCGTCGTTTCGGTCTGCTTGCACCGTTAGCCATCGAGGTGCCATGGGATGGGCCACTGGTCGGAATCACCATGAAACGCGAATGGCAGCCCAACGAAATCCAGGCCGCTTTTCTCGGTAATCTGAAGCGCAACGCGGCCGCGATAGGCGGGGCTTCAATTCAGGAAAAAGCAGCCAAAAATGGATGACCAATGCAGCTTTCTGATTGGTCGCTTGAAAGTGACAAAAATAGACTTCAAACATCGGGGCCCCGAAAAACGTGCTGCAACAGGAATGTGATTCGAACATTGGGGCGAAAATACAATGCTAATTGTCGACTCCCAAGTGCACGCCTGGTCGAATGGCGAATCGACCGGACATCATCGGCGCTCGCCGATTACCCGCGACGTCCTCAAGGCCGAGATGGCCCGGGCCGGCGTTGATCGCGTTGTCCTCGTGCCACCGCTGTGGGACCCGGCGCTGAATGCTTATTCACTCATGCTGGCTCAGGAAGAACCCGACACTTTTTCCGTGATGGGCCTGCTCGAAGCCAATGTCACCAGCGTCGCCGAACGTATGCGCACCTGGCAGGACCAGCCCGGCATGCGCGGCATCCGCTTCCTGTTCAACCAGAAGGATCGTATCGCGCCGCTGCTGCAGGGACAGTTCGAGCCCGTGTGGCCGATTGCCGAACAGAACGGTCTGGTCGTGGCGCTGCTGATTCCCGGCTCACTGCACTTGGTGGACGACATCGCACGACGGTTCCCGCGCCTGAAGATCATCGTTGACCATCTCGGCGTGCCACGCGGTGGCTCAGGCCCTTCGGCATTCGATCATCTGCCGCAACTGCTGGCGCTTGCAGCGCATCCCAATGTGCACGTCAAAGCCGCGGGTGTGGGTGATTACGCACTGGACCCTTATCCGTTCCGTTCGCTGGATGCCACGTTGCATCGCATCTTCGATGCCTTCGGACCCGATCGCATCATCTGGGGCAGCGATCTGTCGCGGCTGCATCACCCCTACCGGCAATGCGTCACCCACTTCAGCGAAACGCTGTCGTGGCTGTCGGGCGGTGATCTGGAGAAGGTGATGGGGGGGAATATCTGCCGGTTGCTGGGGTGGAAATAGCATTCGGCATCGTCACCTAAGCCGCGCGCTCGGCTTGCTGCACAACAGGTTCCCAATTCGTAGGGGTCGTTCGCGAACGACCTTTCTTTTCGGTGATTTCTGTGGTGATGCCAAAGGGAGGGCGGTTCACGAACCGCCCCTACAGAAGACAAGGGAATCCCTAATACGCGCTGGCGCTGTTCAGCAGCGCCAATGACTCCGCATCCAGCTTGAGGCGCACTGCAGCGATCAACTCTTCCACCTGCTGAACTGATGTCGCACTGGCGATGGGCGCGGTGACATCGGGCTGGGCAACCAGCCAGGCAATGGCAATCTGCGCCAGCTTTGCGCCGGTACGCGCGGCGACTTCATCCATCGCGCTCAGAATGCGGAAGCCGCGTTCGGTCATGTACTTGCGGTTGGAGCGCTGGCGGGTTGCGACGCTCACATCCTGTTCGTTGCGATACTTGCCGGTGAGAAAGCCGCTGGCCAGCGAATAGAAGTTGATGACGCCGATGCCTTCAGCACGGCATACCGGCGCAAAGTTCTGTTCGAAGTCCTGACGGTCATACAGGTTGTACAAAGGTTGCAGCGTTTCGTAGCGCGGCAGGTCATGTTTCTTGCTGGCTTCGATGACGGCCTTGAAACGATTCAGATCGTGATTGGATACACCGATGGCGCGCACCTTGCCTTCTGCAATCAGATCACCAAAGGCACGCAGCGTTTCCTCGAACGGAACTTCAGGATCGTCGTAATGCGCCTGATACAGATCGATGTAGTCGGTCTGTAATCTGCGCAGCGAATCTTCCACGGCGCTTTTGAGGTATTTCGCAGACAGGCCTTTTTTGCCCGGCGCCATTTCGCCGCCGACTTTGGTGGCCACCAGCACCTGCGAACGCTTGCCGGGATTCTTTTTCAGCCAGCTGCCGATGATGGTTTCGGACTCGCCGCCGCTGTGTCCCGGTACCCATTTGGAATACACATCGGCAGTGTCGATCAGCGAGAAGCCCGCACCGATGAAATGGTCCAGCACCTCATGAGTGGTCTTTTCATCCACGGTCCATCCCATGGCATTGCCGCCAAGCGCCAAGGGCAGCGTGCTCAATCCCGAGCGCCCGAGCGGACGGGGTTTTAACACCTTGTCTTTCATCAATCTCTCCTGTCACCGAGCAGCCGCAACGCATCGTGCGCCAGCGACATGTCGGTGACGACATCGAAGGGCAACACACGGCGCTGCAAGTTCATAGTCACATTCAGTTCCTGCAGGTAATTGAGCTGCGCTGCGGGCAACAGCAGGTCTTCGGCGAATGGATGGTAGCGCTGATAGAAATTCCACTGCACTTTCGCTTCTTCCAGCGGTGACGCCGGTAATGCCACCGTCCACGCAGCGGCATACTCATCCCACGAATCCGGGTGCTGCAGAAAGCGATACAGCAACAGATGTGCCGCGAGCGTTCGTACCAGCGCATCGCGTTTCTCTCGTATGGCGGTCTCGGTGGCGAAAGAAGACTGGTTCGGGAACTCTGGCAGCGTTTCCCACAACACACCGTCTTCCAGCGCATGTACGCCGTACTGCGCCTGATGTTCGTACACATCGGTTTCGCCGAATCCGGCTTCCACCTGTCCGGCCAGCATCGCCTTGAAGATGGTGGCGCTGTTGCCGATGGAGACGAAGTTTACCGTGGCCGGATCGATGCCCTGCTTGCTCAGCGCTGCAAAGATCAGCTGATGCGTCAGCGCACCCAGCCTGCCGACACCGAAGGTCCTGCCCTGCAGATCCTTGAGACGACGGATTTCAGGATTCTTCGAATACAGCGCATGCACGGTGAGCAGATTCGATGCTGCGATGACGCGTAATGGCTCGCCATTTGCGATGGCCACCAATGCCGGACCAAAGCCCACCTGCATGGCGACATCGGCACGACCGGCGCGCAGCACTTCGACGGCTTCAGCGCCATTGGTCACATAGGTCTTGGTAGCACTGACTCCCATGCGTTCCATGAAGCCCTGGCGACGCATCAGCTCCACAGTGACCAGCTCGTGCGGGCCACCGGCGTCAACGATACGAATGTCGGTAGTAGCTGCGCTCATGCAAACGCTTCGATGTTTGTTTCGCGCTCCGCGCCTGCCGTAGGGGCGGGTTTGAAACCCGTCCTTCCTGTTGCATGTTCCAATCCGTGGAGAGGGTGGGTTTCAAACCCACCCCTACGAGCGACATAAAGCGCAGGCTTCATTTGGTTTCTGCCAGCACCGGATACAGCGAAACGGCGGTGCGCCAGAAAATGTTTTCCTGATCCTCTGAAGGCAGGATCGAGAGTACTTCCTTCGCTTCCGCCACCAGCCCCGGAAAACTGTCTGCCACTGCGGGGAAATTCGATCCCCACGCAATACGCGCCGAACCGAACGTCCCCATCAGCTTGCCGAAGAAGGACTCCGGCGTTGCCAGGCCCTGCCTGGTGCGCTGGATGATCGCGGTGGTGAGCTTGAGATAAACATTCGGATACTGCGCCATCCCGAACAGGGCATCCGCTTTGGCGTACGGAGCGCCATCGTCCATGGGCGCGTGCAGCAGATGGTCAAGCACGATGCGCACGTCGGGGAAACGCTTGATGACGTCGACGAGATGCGGCAAGCCATCCTGACGCATGGAAATGGCCACCGGGATGTTGTTGTCCGAACAATATTTCCACACGGGAAAAGTCGCCGGATCGGCAATCCAGGACTGGTCGGTCTTCACGGTGCTGCCCACTGCAAACAGACGCAACCCGGATAGGCCTCGGTTGATCCAGTAGCGAACCTTGTCCACGCCGTCCGCAGCGAGCACGTCTACGGAGAACACGCCGGTGAAGCGATCATGGTGATCGGCAATGGCATCGGCAAGGTAAGAGGCGTCATAGCCGTAGGTGGTTGAGGAATGCACGATGGCGGCCTTGTTCACACCGGCTTTGTCCATGTCCGCCACCAGTTCCTCAAAATCCACCGAGCGGTGTTTGGACCATTCCGAGCGCTGCCCACCCAGCGGCGAGTGCGGATAGCGCACCGTGTCCGTGGAGATGATGTGCGGATGAATATCGATCAATTTGTTTGGCATGGTTGCCCCCGATTCTCAAAGTGTCAGCCGGTTGCCGCGTCGATCCGGTGGATGTCGCTGTTCAGTCGTACCAGCCCGGACGTGCTAAGCAGTCGAGTCTACGTGGCCACCCGGCCGCTGACCATCACAAGGCTAGCGGACGCCATAGGATTTTGCTGAACAGGATGTCATGCAGCGGAGTTAATAGGCACACTGATCGAGATCAAATAATCTGCGGCACGCGATGATCTTCACAACATGATCCGGCGCCAAATACACGAGTTCGGCTACGGTGAAGGGGATACGAGCAATGAGTTCAAATAACGTCAAGACATGGATGCCCATATTGATCGTGTTTCTAGCGGGGAGCATTGCCACAGCACTCGTGCCGCAGACGGTGCCGATCCTGGGAGCGATTGCCAGGGACTTCAATGTCAACGGCGCCAGCCTCGGCTGGATCGTATCCTTCCCCACGGTGGTGTGTGCTTTAGGCGCGCTCGCCTTCGGCGTGGTCGTTGATCGGCTGGGAGATGTGCGGGTGTTGCTCGTGGGCATCGTACTGGTAATCCTGGGCGACGCAGGCGTGAGTCTTGCGCCGGAATTGAAGTGGCTGTACGCGGCCCGGCTATTCCAGGGCCTCGGCTACATCTGCATTACCGTGGCTGCACCCACTTTCATTCAGCGGATCACCGTAGGAGACACGCGTCGTGCCGCCATGGCTTTCTGGGCAGCGCACACGCCGCTTGGTTTCGCGGCTGCGGTCTTGCTGGGGGCGCAACTCATGGCCGCTGGTGTTTCATGGCGCTGGAGCTTCCTGCCACATGCAGTTGTGGCGCTGCTTATTGGTATGGCAGCACTGACACTCGGCCGCGCGCCCTCAGCAGCCAAAGTGAGCCGATCGGCCGGCGCCTGGCAGGTGCTGACCAGCGCACGGGCCTACGCGGTGGCAGTGGGGGCACTCGCCTCGGGTATGTTCCAGGTTGGCGTGATGGTGATGTTGCCGTCATTGCTGGCGGACGGACACGGGTTTTCAGGGCCACAGTCAGCCTTGGTCATCGCGGCAGCGATGCTGGCGAACTGGAGCGGGGCCATGGTGATTGTTGCCACGCGCATGCGGAACATCCCGGCCATCGCTCTGCCACTGGTCGCCGCTGCGGCGGCGTTGTTCGGCTTCGTTACGGTCTCGGGACTCGCTGCTGATCTGCCGATGAAACTTGCGTGTGTGATGGTCTTTGCTGCAACCATCGGTACTGCGAATGCGCTTATCTGGTCGCTGCTCCCCGCAGCCGTGCCCACTCCCGAAGCAGGCGGGGCGACCGCAGGGCTGATTACCCAGGGCTCGTTCGTGGGCGTATTGCTGGGGCCACCGACATTTTTCTGGATTCGCCACGAGAGCCCGGCGCTGATTGCCGCGCTCGCTCTGATCCTGGCAGTCCTGATGCTGGTTCCGCTCTTTTCGCACGCTCAAGCTGAGCGTGCGAAAATCGGCAAAGCGCTGCTGGCTGTCGATGCGCATTAGGGCAGCTCTGATTAACTCCGTCATTGCGAGGAGTGAGCAGGCTCTAAGAAAATCAGGAGATCAAACATGAAGCCACACGTCCGACGGGTCGTAACCGGTCATGATCTGCAGCGCAAAGCCGTAGTGACCAGTGACGAACTACTGCCTGTAACCACGCGGCGTCCGGGTCAGGAGGGCTATGTCGTCTGGGCAACCGATTGTATTCCAGCGGACAATCTCGATCCGGCAGAGGGTTCGAGCAAAACGGCCGGAACCACGCTACCCAATGGCGCCATTTTCCGTGTCGTCCGTTATGAACCCGGTGCGGTTGGCCGCATGCATCGCACCAGGACGCTGGATTACGGCGTCGTGCTGAGCGGCAGCATTGTGCTGGAGCTGGATGATGGCGTTACAGTTACTCTGCAGGCCGGTGATGTATTGGTTCAGCGGGGCACGATTCACAACTGGATCAATCGTGGCGCCGAGCCCTGTACGATTGCCTTTGTGCTCATCGATGCATTACCGATTTCAATTGATGGTTGAGAGGGGATTTCCATGCAACACCCGTTCGCGATTTTCATCAGCATCTGCGCCATGGCTTTCGCTCACGCCGCGACTGCACAGGAAGCAGAACGACCGATGCCGGTCGATCAGTCGGCGTATCACGTGCCGGTGTTCCGCAACCAGTATGTGACCGTGTTGCGGGTGAACATCCCGGCCAAGCGCACCACCGACTATCACATTCACAGCAACGATCAGACCTGCGTAGTGGTGGAAGACTATCCGCCCGAAGCCTACTCGCAGCCACTCGGTGGACCGCCGGGACAACCGCGTGGCGCTGCGCGTGGTGAAACGACCTATATTGCGTATGTCAACAAACCGTTGACCCATCGCGCCATCAATCCCGGCACGCTGCCGCGGCATTCGGTCTGCGCTGAGCTACAGGGTGCGAAGCCCCATGGCTTCACCTCGGCGGCGCGCGAAGTGGCCGGCTACACACAAGTGTTCGACAACGAACGTCTGCGCGCCTGGCGTCTGGTGCTTGCGCCCGGTCAGACAGCGGCTGCAATCACCCAGAAACCACCCGGACTGCGGGTGATCGTCAACGGCGGCGAGATCGAGGAACTTGCACCCGGCAGGCACGCTCGCGGCATCATGTTGCGGCAGGGCGATTTCTACTGGCAGGAGCCCGGCGCAACACGCACGGTGCGCAACATTGGCACGACAGCCATCGAACTGGTTGAATTCGAGCTCAAGTGATCCGGCAAATGGTGTCAAGGCGAATAGCGCTAACTTAAGCCGTATTCGCGAGGATCCGTCTGTTGTAGGTCGGGTTTTAACCCGACATCCGGCAAGAAAGTCGGGTTAAAACCCGACCTACAAGAGCCAATCTGGTCTTAAGTTAGTGGCATCGAGTCACGGCCTCGCACTTGGCCGCAACAACGACGAGTAATTTACGAAAAGGGTGACGTCATAAGCATTGATTCCGTTCCGATTCATCGCAGCAAGCACAGGAACAGCGCCCGCTGCCTAATTTCCGCGTCGTTGCCATCATCATCGCCTCGGCGCTGTTCATGGAAAATCTGGATGCGACCGTGCTGGCGACGGCAATCCCGACCATGGCCCGGGACTTTGGTGTTCGCGCGCCGGACATGAGCATTGCAGTAACGACCTATCTGCTGGCGCTGGCGCTGTTCGTGCCCGCATCGGGACATGTAGCGGATCGATGGGGCGGAAATAATATATTTCGCGCGGCGCTGGGCATCTTCATGGCCGGATCACTGGTGTGTGCCATGGCCCCCAATCTGACCGTGCTGGCCATGGCGCGTTTTGCACAGGGCATGGGTGGAGCGATGATGGTTCCCGTCGGCAGACTGGTGCTGATGCGGACCGTGGCCAAGCGCGATCTGATCTCGGCAATGTCCTGGTTGCTCATGCCCGGCATTGTCGGACTGATTTCCGGACCGCCAATCGGCGGATTCATTGTCACCTATCTGGATTGGCGCTGGATTTTCTGGATCAATCTGCCGATTGGCGCTGCGGGCATCTATCTGGTCGGGCGCTTCATTCCCGATCAACACGAAGTAGTGCACCGTCCCTTCGATCTTCGCGGTTTTGTGCTGTCAGGATTTACGCTGGTGTCGCTACTGTTTGGCGTGGAAAGTATCGGTCATAGCGACGATCTGCGCCTCGCTTTGGGTCTGCTCGCAACTGCTCTCGTTTTTGGCGTGTTTTATGTGCGCCACGCTGCTCGCACCGAACATCCCATTCTCGATCTGTCGCTGCTGCGCGTGCCCACCTTTCGCCTGTCACTCATCGGCGGCTCGCTGACGCGCATCACGCAGGGCGCGCAGCCGTTTCTGCTGCCCTTGATGATGCAACTGGCTTTCGGTCTCAAGGCTGCCGAAAGTGGTCTCATCACGTTTGGAACGGCGCTCGGTACGTTCACGATGAAAAGTATTGCCGGGCCCATCCTGCGCCGCTTCGGCTTCCGCACGAGCCTGATGCTGATCGGCGTACTGGGTGCGTGTTCCTACGCGGTGTGCGGATTTTTCCGGCCGGGCTGGCCGATGCCACTGATTTTCGCGGTGCTGGTTTTGTCCGGTTTTCTGATGTCGTTTCAGTTCACGGCCTATAACACCATCGCGTATGACGAGATCGAACCGGCACGAATGAGCGCCGCGACCAGCTTTTATTCCACATTCCAGCAACTGGCGCTGTCGCTGGGCGTATGCCTTGGTGCGTCCATGCTGCACATCTCCATGGCGTTTGGCGACCGCGCGACGCCCGGCTTTATCGATTTCTCTGTTGCGCTCTGGGCCGTTACCTTCATTTCGTTATGCTCGTACTTTGCGAACGCCCGCTTTGATCCGAAAGCCGGCCGGGAGATGAGCGGTGCGGGCCATTAATGAGCCTCTGATTAACTCCTTTCTGTCATTTCGAGCGTAGCGAGAAATCTTTCAAGTGCTTGATCTTGCATGTACTCCAAAAAGAAAGATTTCTCCCGGAGCCTGTCCTGAGAGTCGAAGGGGTCGAAATGACAAGTTATTCAGATCTTCCTTAAGCCGGTGGATCACTGTATCTACTGCTTTATGAGGGGTTCGCGTAAGGGCGGGTTTGAAACCCGCCTGCTTGTGCCGGGTCAGGCGGTTTGGGCCGGTTTAAATCCGGCCCCTGCGCAGAGAGAGCAGATGTAGTTGTCCGCCGGGTTAATAATTTACTGGCACTCTTGGCTTGCCATGAAGCAGGGCCGGGCTTACTATTGTCCAATATGTTGTACAGGTTGATACTGTCATGCGAGTCGTAAATTTTTCGGAAGCCCGCAATGGCCTGAAGAAAATCATTGATGGCGTAGTCGCAGATGCGGACTATGCCGTCATTTCGCGTCGTGATGCGCCGGATGCAGTGCTGATGTCTCTGGATACCTTTAACAGCATGATGGAAACTGCGTATTTGCTGAAAACACCGGCCAATGCGGCGCATCTGGCCAAGTCAATTAGCCAGTTACGCAAGGGAAAAAAGACACTCCGGAAGCTGGTGGATGCCTAAACGACTGGTATGGACGCCAAGCGCCTGGGGCGACTATCTCTATTGGCAGGGACAGGATCGCAAGACACTCAAGCGTATCAATACCCTGATCCAGGAAACGCTACGCACACCGTTTGTCGGCTTGGGTAAGCCGGAACCATTGCGAGCCAATTTGACTGGCTGCTGGTCGCGTCGAATCGACGATACCCATCGGTTGGTCTATACGGTAGAGGGTGAGGATCTGGCAATCATTGCCTGTCGTTATCACTATGAGTAGTGACTGCAAGTTGGTATTGAGTGACATTGCATCAGCTACGGTAAATTCGTTCTGATAGTTCTTCTGTAGGTCAGGCTTCAGCCTGACACTAACATCGGGTGGCGGTGCGGTGGGTGCCGGGGTATTCTAGAAGCGTGATAATTTCGCAAGGGCTTGAGTCATGACCGACCAGTTAGACCGAATCACTGTCAATCCGGCTCAGTGTGGTGGCCGCCCGTGCATTCGTGGCATGCGTATTCGTGTAATCGACATTCTGGATTTATTGGCAGCGGGTTCCTCGGTTGAGCAAATACTGGTCGACTATCCCGACATCGAACGTGCTGACATCGCGGCGACATTGCAGTACGCACGTCGCAGGCTTGATCACCCGGTGCTTGCGGCGTGATCCTATGGTTGGACGCGCAGTTACCACCTGCGTTTGGCGGCTTGGTTGTGCAACGAGTGCAGCGTACAGGCTTTCGACGGGCTGCCTGGTACGGCCTAATCCTGAACTTATGGCAAGCTATGTTCTGCGACAATTTCTTACTCTGCGGAGAGACTAATGTCTACCACGCTCGAAACACTACAGGCTGAGGTGCTGCGCCTGTCACCGAGGGACAGGTCACGACTGCTTGATCGGCTGATCGCCAGCCTTGATGTCGACACCGAAGCAGAGGCGGCCTGGGACGCCCTTGCGCACCAGCGAGAAGGAGAGTTAGAAGCAGGAGTTGTTCAGTCAGTGCCTCTTGATGTTGCTATTGCGAGGCTGGAGGCGCGCTTCCCCGGATGAATGTCACGCTTCATCCTGGAGCTGAGAAAGACATCGAAGAAGCCGCTACCTTCTACGAGCGTGAGGGGTCTGCTGTTTTGGCGGCAAGGTTCATTGCAGAGTTCAAAGCTCTCACCAGGCTCGTCATCGAGCACCCGAATATTGGACTAACACGATCAAGAGGCCGACGTGGCTTCGCCATGAGCGTCTTTCCGTATACGGTGATCTATCGCGCCAGCGCGGACGGGATCATGATTTTGGTCGTCAAGCACGATAGCAAGCGACCCGGCTATGGCGGTGCAAGGACATAGCCAAACCTGCTTCGTGGGCATCTGTTGCCGAGGCAGAAATATATGCTCAATGAGCGTCTGAAAAAGCGCATGAAGTAAAGATCGACCAACACCACGATTACCATGCGGGTGCCTGTTGATATCGTTGAGTCATTGAAAAAATTGCCCGCTGCGTGGCCTGACGGGCTCAGACCTTGTTGAAGAGCTGCATCAGCGAGGGTTTGCGTCGGGATGAGGCGCAATTCGACCAGTACACAGCACAAAAGCTGGCCGATGAGTTTTATTTCTGGGCTACTCACCAAGGCGCTGAGCTCGACTTGCTGCTTATCAAGAACGGGCGGCGGGTAGGGGTGGAGGTCAAGTTTGCGGATGCGCCCAAGTTGACGCCCTCCATGCGCACCGCGCTTGTCGACCTGAACCTTGAACGGCTTTGGGTGATATATCCGGGCGCCTTGCGCTACGCTCTCGCCCCGCGTGTCGTGGCAGTGCCTGCGGCGGTGCTGGCGGATCGTGGCGCCATGCAAATTTGGCGGGCAGCAAAATGATTGGCTCTGCTATTATTGAGCAGCATGCATAAG
>CAWBTE010000027.1:0-11055 GCA_963791615.1 uncultured Pseudomonadota bacterium
ACTTCAGCTGGGCAGATCGTTCAGACAAACTCATGACGCTATGCTGGGCAAATCCGTTTTATAGTGCAACGCCTCCCTCAGAGGACATCATGACCGCCATGACACAATCCACTACCCAGCCCATAATCATCGGCATCCTCAACGTCTCCGACCGCGCCAGCGCAGGTATTTACGAAGACATTCCCGGCAAAGCCTGCGCTGAACTATTGCGCGAATGGCTGAGCTCGCCGTTTGAACTGGACTACAAAGTGGTGCCTGATGAACAGGCCATACTTGAAGCCGAATTGAAACGCATGGCCGATGAAGTTGGCTGCGCCTTGATCGTCACTACCGGCGGTACCGGCCCCGCAGCACGCGATGTCACGCCGGAAGCCACGATTGCTGTGTGCGATAAATTATTACCGGGCTTTGGCGAATTGATGCGCAGCGCCTCGCTCAAGTACGTTCCTACCGCGATTCTCTCGCGTCAAACCGCCGGCACCCGCGGCAAGACACTTATCATCAACCTGCCTGGCAAGCCCAAATCCATTCGTGAGAATCTGGAAGTGGTATTTCCTGCAGTGCCGTACTGCATTGACCTGATCGGTGGGCCAAGACTTGAAACGAATGAAGCGGTGATGAAGGCATTCCGGCCAATGAGCAAGTAAGACCGTTCGCCATAACTGTCAGAACTGCGAAAGTCGACAATTCGCGTTGTGTCACTCCCTGTCTGTGCCCATGTCAATGGAGCACGACCATACCTGGCCCGGTTTCCATCCGGGGTACCACTCAGCTGTGCCTCGGCGCAATAACACACGAGGAACCCCGTATCGACGCATGAACAGGCGCGTCGAAGAATGTGCCGCAATTAAAGCAGATGCCCACAGAGGTTATCTATGTCACAGCCGGCTTTGAATCAGGGCGATCAATCGCCAAAGTCCGCAACACAGCCGATTCCTGGCACCACCATTTTTGATGGTGCAGAGGCCATGAAGGGCTTTGCGTTGAATAACATGTGTTACTCATTCAACAAGGCTGAGAATCGTGCAGCTTTTCTCGCTGATCAGGATGCCTATTGCAGGAAATTCAAACTGACACCCACACAGTTTGATGCAGTGAAACGCTTGAACGTGCTGGACATGATTGCTGCGGGCGGCAATGTCTACTATCTCGCCAAGCTGGCCGGCATTTTCGGTCTGAATGTGCAGGATATCGGCGCCCAGCAAACGGGAATGTCAGTGGCGGATTTCAAGGCCAGACTGCTCGAAGCCGGCCGTACTCAAGAAGAAGGGCACTAAATCATGGCGCGCATCGTCGGCAGCATCTGCACCACACATCTGCCTGCCATTGGCGGCGCCATGGCGAAGGGCTTGCAGCAGGAACCCTACTGGAAGCCGTTCTTCGACGGTTTTCCGCCGGTGCGCGACTGGCTCAATCGCGTCAGGCCCGATGTGGCAGTGGTGTTCTCCAACGATCATGGCCTGAACTTCTTTCTCAACAACATGCCCACCTTCGCGGTCGGTGCCGCAGCGGAATACCACAACGAAGATGAGGGCTGGGGAATTCCGCCGCTGGGCGCCTTTCCCGGTGATCCGGATCTGTCCTGGCACATCATCAATCATCTGGTGGATAGCGAATTTGATATCGCCACCTGTCAGGAAATGCTGGTAGATCACGCCTTTTCCATACCGATGAAATTGCTCTGGGATGGCAAAGACGGCAACTGGCCCGTCAGGGCGGTACCCATCAACATCAACACGGTGCAATTCCCCATGCCATCGGCACAGCGTTGTTACGCACTGGGCAAGGCGGTGGGTGCGGCCATCGAAAGCTACCCCAAGGATCTGAAGGTGGTGGTGATTGGCACCGGGGGCCTGTCGCACCAACTGGATGGTCAACGCGCCGGATTCATCAACAAGAATTTCGACAAGCTGTGTATGGATGCTCTGATTGCCAATCCGGAGTCACTGACCAGGTACAGCAGCCACGAGCTCATCGAGCTGGCTGGCACCCAAGGTGTGGAGATAGTCAACTGGATTGCAGCGCGTGCGGCGCTGCTGGGCGAGGTGCGTGAATTGCATCGCAACTATCACATTCCGATTTCCAATACGGCTGCGGGTCTGCAGCTTCTGGAGAACGAACCGAAGGTACATGAACTGCAGCGACGTGTTGGCTGACATATCGCTTGCGGGTACTTTTGGTCTTGACGAGGCGCTCTGGCCTGCATAGCCCTTGCGCCTCTTTTTTAAGCATGTGCGGATGCTCTATGACTTGTCGGTCCACAGTTTCTGCCAGCCGGCAACACCCAGGGTGCGCAACGTGCGCATGTTGTTGGGGACGATGTCGTCGATGCCGGGATAACCATCTACGGCTCGTGTGATGCTGGCTTCGCGCAACAGGTGCAGCATGGGGTAGGGTGAGCGATTGCTGTAGTTCTGCATGTCCTGGGCATCGCTATTGGCGAACAGGTAATCAGGGTGAAAGCTGGCAATCTGCAGTTCACCATCCAGCCCCAGTGCCGTAAGGGCGGCGTCACTTTCATTCAAGAATTCGTTGTAGTGATAAAAGTCGTTCAACACCCACGGGTGAATGAGCAACGTCGTTTCGCATTCCATCGGGTCGGTGGCTTGCAACTTTTGCAGCTCGTGCGACAGCTCTGCCAGCAACCCGGTAGTGGTCTGGTGGCTGCTGACGCAATAACGCACGCGATTGCCGCTTTGCGCGCCAGCAGCGAACGGGCACAGGTTAAGACCGATGACGGCCACCTCCAGCCAGCGCCTGGTCTCGGAAATGATCTGCTCGGCTGGAATACCCGCGGGCGGCTGACAACTTTCGCCCGCCCGCAGACTCACTGGGGCTGCGGATCGGGGGTGTCGCCCTTGCGCGCAGCCTTTTGCTGCTGCTTTTGCTCATTCTTTTTCTTTTGCGCCATTTCGCGCTGCTTCTTTTCTTGCTTGAAGTTGGGTGTCTTGGCCAATTGGACTCTCCAGATCAGGGGTAACCTCACCCAAAAAATATGGGCGCGGGAATGCCGGGCAGTGTATCGCCGGAAACTGCGATTCACCTGACATTGAGGACAGGAAGAATATCCACCCTTTTCAGCAGAAGCCAGCGCGCCCGATCATGTAGCGTCCGGATCTGACTGACCACCCTTCTCCACCCGTCAGCGTCCAGAACCCTTCAATGGCCTGTGTACGTTCAGCGAGACCGGCGTGAACTGCTTCACGCCGGGAACCTTGTCTGCGTCCTGCTTCGGCGTGTTGCGGCCGGCACTCGCTACTCAAACTTCAATCTGAACCCCACCGCCTTCAACAGCTCCGTCTCCTGTTCCAGATCCGCCAGCGTCATTGGATGATCATCCAGCCAGCGCGCTGGAAACTTCAAATCCAGCGTGCGCACCTTGGCAGCGAGCCTGATATCAGGCAGCGACGCTTTGCTGCGGCCACGATTCAGCAACACGGCCAGACGCAACAATACAATCAGTACTTCGGCTTTCAGGTGCCAGGGTGGCGCCAGCTCTTCCAGTGCCTGCAGATTGAACTTGCGACGATGTGCGCCAACCAGTGCGGCCAGCAGCCTCTGTTCTTCGCGCGGGAAGCCGGGCATATCGGAATTTTGCAGCAGATACGCACCATGCTTGTGGTAATGCGCATGCGAAATATCCAGACCAATTTCATGCAGGCGCGCTGCCCAGCTGAGCACCGGCTCGGCCAGCAGTTCACCAATCGCCCACACTTGCTCAAGGTCATGCAGCAACTTCAGGGCTGTCGCTTCAACACGATCCGCCTGCGCGACATCGACGTGATAACGTGCCGCCATCGCACGCACGGTTCGTGTGCGGGCATCTTCATCGCTGTGACGGCCGAGCAGGTCATACAGCAGCCCTTCGCGCAGAGCGCCATCGACTGGACGCATGCTGTCGATCCCCAGTGAGTGGATGATTTCAGTGAGAATCGCCAGTCCTCCGGCGAATACCGGCATGCGATCATCATCCAGCCCCGGCAGACGCAAGCGACTGACATGCCCGGCGCGCAGCGCCTGCTCAATGGCATTTTCCAGCACTTCCAGCGTGATACTGCCATCCACGGACCCGCAGGCGCGCGCCACATCGGCCAGCGCGCGAATGGTGCCGGAACTGCCCAGCGCCTGTTCCCAGCCAGTGGCCTTGTAGCGTTCAATGATGGCTTCGAGTTCGATCCGCGCCGCCAGGCGCGCCCGCTTCATGCGCTTCTCGGTGATCTCACCGTCATCAAAAAACTGCTTGCTCATGGTGACGCAACCCATGCGCAGACTTTCCAGCTGCCGGGTCTGCCTGCCTTCGCCAATGATGAACTCGGTACTGCCACCGCCAATGTCCACCACCAGCCGGTTGCCCGGTTCGCTGGGTGAACTGTGTGTAACGCCCAGATAGATCAGGCGCGCTTCTTCAATGCCGGCGATGATTTCGATGGGATGACCGAGCGCCTCACGCGCCCGATCCAGAAAGGCGCCCTTGCGCCGCGCCTGTCGAAAAGTATTGGTGCCCACCACGCGCACGGTTTCAGCCTTCATGTCACGCAGACGCTGACCGAAACGTTCCAGACAGGCCAGCGCACGTTCCATGACTTCGCGCGACAGGTAGCCGTGTTCGTCGAGACCAGACGCCAGTCGCACCGGTTCGCGCAAACGATCAATGATGGTGAGCTGGCCATGTGTATGACGCGCCACCACCATGTGAAAGCTGTTGGAGCCGAGATCAACCGCAGCAATGACGTCAGGAATGGGAATGTGAGTGCGGGGCATGAACTATCTGCAACACAAAAAAACAAGCCGGGGACAACCCCGGCAGCTTACAACGAATGTCTTGCGATTTTGTTGCCGATCAAAAACGTGCTGATCGGCGCGCCTCAATCACGCCGAGAACGACGAACCACAGCCACAGGTAGTGGTGGCATTGGGATTGCGGATTACGAATTGCGAGCCTTCCAGGTCTTCGCGGTAATCAATTTCCGCACCCGCCAGGTACTGGATGCTCATGGGATCAATCAGCAGCGTCACGCCCGCATTGTTTACTTCGGTATCGCCTTCTTCCACGCTTTCATCGAAGGTAAATCCGTACTGGAAGCCAGAGCAGCCGCCACCGCTTACGAATACCCGCAACTTCAGGTTGGGGTTGGATTCTTCCTTGATCAGCTCACCGACCTTGCGCGCAGCCGCATCGGTAAACAGCAGGGAGGGCGGAAAGCCAGTATCAGTCATTTCAGCGGCCATGGGAGCCTCGGTCACAAGTCAAAATGGGCAAGCGCAGTCTAGCTCAAATCGGCCGCCACCACCGCTGGTGCAGCAGCCGGAGCCGTTCCGACCGAATTCAGGGGAATCAGCTTGCCATTGATTTGGGCGCCCATGGTCATTTCAATCAGCCCGTAGTAAACATTTCCCGAAACCTTGGCAGTTGCACCCAATTCCACCCGCTCGCTGGCGGTAATGTCACCCTGCACGGCGCCATTGAGCACCACATTCGGCACCTGCACCGAACCTTCAATCAGACCACTGTCACTGACGCTCAGACTGGCCACCGCCTGTGCCTCAATCGTGACATTGCCGCGAATCTGGCCATCCACATGCAGGCCGCCCTTGAACTGCACATCACCGGTAATAACCGTCCCCACACCAATCAGGGTATCGATGTGCAGGGGGCTGGGCGTCTTTTTTTTACGATTGAACATGGGCGACTCGGAAATTTACACAGAGAAATTACACAGAAGGTTTGTGTTGCCAGGCAAAGGTCTGTCGCACCACATCATGCTGCCCGCCATGCACCTCGATCTGCACGCTGCCGGGTTCGAAGTCGGCGGGCAGCTGCACCGCCTGTTCCAGTGTCTGGAAATATTTGTAGGCGAAAGGCAGCGCGGTGCTTTGCTTGTCGGCGAGCAGATCAGCGAGGTTCAGCGTAACGCTGCGCCCGTCCTGTTCGCCGCTGACGCTCAGCGTGACCGTGCCCTGTGCCTGCGCGCTGGCATTCATGGTCTGGATCAACATCAGGCGCAACAGGTACCGCTGTGCCACTGGCGTGGCTTCAATTTCCAGACGCTGCACGCGCGGCGCGTTAGGCGCATCGGCGGCCGGCGAAACAATGGCTTTATAGAAGGCCAGGTCCTGCTGTTGCTGCTGTAGTCTGGCCTGCAACTCATCAGTTGACTGCTGCTGCGCGGCAGAGGCCTGCACCTGCATCTGCTGATCCAGTTGCATGCTGCTGAGCTGCTTTTGCAACTGCGCCACCTGCGCATTGAGGGACTTGATCTGGCTGGACTGCTGCAAGCGGGCGCTCACTGCGTCAATCACGCTGAAGCCGGCGCGCGCACGACCGGCTTCATAGGCAACGTAGGGCAACACCATCAGCAACACCGCCAGCATGATCACGAGCATTCGCCGCCTTCGCAACGAGCGCGGCCTGATGATGAACTGTCCGGTGTTTGCTGGCGCAAAAGTAGCCATTTGAGATCGATGCGGCTCCCCGAGATCAAGCATCATTGCAACACATCCCCTACAATAACCACCTCAGTCGCTTGCGCCCGACAGCCCGAACACACCGCCTTTCAGCGAGTTAACAATGTCCGCTCTTGCAGCCTATTTGCTCTGGTTAAAAGCCCTGCACGTTGTGTTTGTTGTGACCTGGTTCGCAGGATTATTTTATTTGCCACGCCTGTTCGTTTATCACGCCGACACCACCGACCGGATCAGTGTCGATCGCTTCAAGATCATGGAGCGCCGCCTGTACGCCATCATGACCATCGGTGCAGTACTCGCAGCGATATTTGGCGTGCTCATGATCGTGGCGATGCCGGGCTATCTGCAACTGGGCTGGCTGCATGCCAAACTGGCGCTGGTTGCCCTGCTGATTGGTTATCACCTCTGGTGCCGGCAACTGGTGCAGCTGTTTGCCGAAGACCGCAACATACATTCACACCGCTGGTATCGCTGGTTCAATGAAGCGCCCAGCGTGCTGCTGATTGCGATTGTGATTCTGGCGGTGGTGAAGCCGTTCTAAGAGCCTGTTCACGCTCTCGATCACCGACTCGGTTGTAGGGGCGGGGTCTGTGACCCGCCCTTTTGCCTTAAGAAGGCGGGTCACAGACCCGCCACTACGCAAGACTTGTGTTTACCAAACGGCCTATGAGGAGATTTACTCGTCGCCCATCTCGCGCCGCCGCGCCAGCGCACGCAGATTTTTTTCCTCCTGCCACCACTCGGGCAGCGGCGGCGGGCCTTCCTTGAAGGCATGCTGCCCCAGTTCTTCCAGTGCCCGCACATAAACAGCACGCTTGAAGAAAATCACTTCCCGCACTGGCGACCAGTAGTCAGCCCAACGCCAGCGATCAAACTCGGGCTGTTGCGTGGTATCAAACTGGAAGCGATCATCATCGCCCTTGAAACGCAGCATGAACCAGCGCTGCTTCTGCCCGATGCAACTGATCTTGGCGTCACGCCTCTGGTAGTTGCGGGGCAGGCGATATCGCAACCAGCCCTGCGTGCTGGCGATGACTTCGACGTCACTCGCTTCGAGTCCGACTTCTTCTTTTAACTCGCGGAACAGCGCCTCTTCGGGTTGTTCGCCCTGGGCAATGCCGCCCTGCGGAAACTGCCAGCCACGGCCACCCGGACGGCCACCGACAAATACCTGCCGGTCATCACGGATCAGCACGATCCCGACATTGGCGCGAAAACCTTGTGCGTCGATAAAGTCAGTCATGTCCAGGGCCTGTTAACACGATGGTCATCGCTGCGTTGGAGTCTCTGAAAGCGCCAGGCAAGGCGCGAGGAGTGAGGTTTGGCCAAGCTAATCAACATGGCCAAATAAGCGACGAGCAACGCGGCATGGCGCTTTCAGAGGCCCAACCCGGAGGGACGGGGCCAAAAGGGCTCAGGACTTTGTTGCACCTCGCTTGAGTACGTTGAGTACACCGCGCTCGGTGCGTCGCGTCCTGAGCCCTTTTGACCGCCGTCGCAGTGATGACCATCGTGTTAACAGGCCCTAGCATCAATTTACTGGCAAGGATTGTTTCACATGCAGCCACGCACTCCAACCCGAAACTGCATTTCCCAGCGGGCTGCGCTATGGTGCTCAATGAGTTCCCTTGAATCCCACCGCCTGATCCGTAACCCAGCACGTTGAAACCCGCCAGCCAACAACCCGTGATATTGCTGATGCTGCTGGCGGGCGCAGCAGTTTCGATACTGGTCGCCCTGCGATCCGGCAGCGTTCACGTACCTTGGTCCAGCCTCATCGCCTTGTTCAATCCGGCTCAGCATGAATCCCTGCAACAAACCGTGCTGCTGCAACTGCGGCTGCCGCGAGCGCTGACCAGCTTTGCGCTGGGTGGCCTGCTGGCGTTGACCGGCGTACTGATGCAGGTGCTATTGCGCAATCCGCTCGCGGACCCATACATACTGGGCAGTTCCGGAGGCGCCGCAGCAGGTGCACTGACCGCCATGCTGCTGGGACTGTCCGGTTTTCCAGTTGAAGCAGCGGCGGCCGGCGGCGCCTTCCTCACCATTTTTCTGGTGTTTGCGCTGGCGCATGCCGAAGGCAGCTGGTCACCCACTCGCTTGCTGCTCACCGGCGTGGTCATGGCTGCGGGTGCGACGGCATTGGTCAGTCTGCTGCTGGCGCTGGGTGATGAATCCAGACTGCGTGGCATGCTGTTCTGGCTGATGGGTGAAATCACCAACACCCACCGCGTCGCGCAGCTCTGGTTGCTGCTGATCGGTGCAAGTGGCCTGAGTTACCTGCTGGCGCGTCATCTCAATGTGCTGGCGCGCGGTGAGCTGCAAGCCCACAACCTGGGCATGAACGTCAAACATCTGCGCATCAGCCTGTTTTTTGCCAGTGCCTTGCTGACTGCGGCGGCGGTGACTACTGCCGGCAGCATCGGCTTCATCGGCCTGATCGTGCCGCATCTGGCGCGCCTGCTGGTCGGCGCAGACCATCGACGGCTGGCGCCTGCGGCGGTGTTGCTGGGAGGAATTCTGCTGACACTGGCTGATACCGCCGCACGCACCTGGTTTGCGCCACGACAGTTGCCGGTGGGCGCGCTTACGGCGCTGCTGGGCGTGCCGGTGTTTCTGGCGCTGATGCTGCGGGGCCGGAAAGCTCACTGAGTTCTACACAGTTGCGGCCGCGCTGCTTGGCGCGATACAGCGCAGCATCCGCGCTGGCAAACAGACGCTCGGCCAGCGCATCAATCTCATCATGGCGAATGGCTGTAACTGTCAGCACCGCCACACCCACACTCACCGTGAACTGATGCTGTACGCCTTCAGTCAGCTGCAAGGGCTGCGCAATCACTGCCTGCCGCATGCGCTCGGCCAGATGCAACGCCTGCTCAGCAGTGATCGCGGGCGCCAGCACCACAAACTCGTCGCCGCCGAAACGCGCAGCGGTATCACTGTCACGCACCTGATGCTTGATGCGCTCTGCCGCTTCACGTAACGCCAGATCACCCGCCAGATGACCATGCGTATCGTTGATGTGCTTGAAGTGATCCAGATCCAGCACGATGCACGCCACGCTGCCGTGTGATCGTCCGGCGCGCGCCAGCTCCTCCTTGAGTCGCTCCTGCAAATAACGACGATTGTGCCAGCCGGTGAGAAAATCGGTCATGCCACTCAGCACCAGCCGTGCGCGATTCATGGTGTTTTCCAGCGCAAAACTCGCGGTGACACCCAGGTGTGCCAGAAAGTCCGTGGCCAGTTGGCGGGTAAAACGTCGCTCATCGGGACTGCCAAAACAGATACAGCCCAGCAGCTGCTGTTGCTGCCACAAGGGAATCAGCGCCACGCTCTGCGTGTCACCCGCGTCCTTGAACAAGGACTGGTGCCGGGCTGCCACATAACGCCCCAGCCACGGCTGCGGCTGGGCATGAAACAACGCATGTAATTCATCCATGCGCTCCAGAAACACCACACGTGGATGCTCCTTGAGCGACACCTTGGCGCCCAGCAACAGATGCCGGATCTCGTGGTTGGCATCGCCCAGCACCAGGGTCACACGCGGCAGTCCGAACGATACGGCCAGCTGATTGCAGATGACATTGAACAGCTGCGGCAAGTCCTGGGTCTTGAGCAACTCCAGCTCACGCTGCTGGGTTTTCTTCAACAGGCGTTCATTGTTGCCGGCCTCATCCATCAAGGCAGAAATGCGTCGGCGCAGACGCAGGACTTCGGCTTCCCTGTCCGGCATCAACGCTCCCGCGATCGTCCCGCCAGATATTCACGGCCTTTGAGCATCAGGGACTTGAACCCCTGTGCATCAATGCTGGCGACACTGTTGCACACCTGCTCCACCGCCACGCGCAATGCCTGCAACGATTCGCGGCCATATTCGTTGAGATGCTGAATCTCGAAATACCGATCCGGGCTTTCATTGGACACATTGGTGGCGATATCAATCTGCGCGTCGTAAGTGGTGCTCGACAACGCCGCCAGACGCACCGCATCTTCACCACTGTTGGCCAGCGCCGTAAAGAAACTGATATTCAGCGCATGCGACAGACCCAGCACGTAGGCGATCAGGCGATCATGATCGTCAAGCGACATGGTCACTCGCTGCGCCATGGTTGACGCAAACAGCTCCTGCGCCACGCCGAAGAACGGCATCACCCAGATCAATGAAAATCACGTGGCGACCGGTGGCGCAATTCGGTGTTCAGAGCAGAACCTGGGATGAACTGAAGTGGCGCGCACACCGGCTGTACGCAAGGCGCCCAGCCCGGAGCGCAAAGGCGTTTTCAATGAACCCAGGTCAAACACCACACCACGCGGCTTGCGTTGCGCCAGTTCCAGCAGCACTTCGTTGGCCTTCTGGATGGGCGTGGCCACCACAATCACATCCTGCTGCAAGCTATCGCTGCGCCAGTCAGACAGATGGGCAAAGCCCTCCACCACGCCGGAAGGGTCCGCCACGGTAACCGTGAAACCCTGTGCATTCAGGAAATTGCTGAACCAGCGGCCCGTCTTGCCCGCGCCGCCGATCACCAGCGCCATCCGGCCGAGCCTTGCCCCTGCGCCACCACCTGCTCACGCTCCTGCGTGGTCAGC
>CAWBTE010000028.1:0-14568 GCA_963791615.1 uncultured Pseudomonadota bacterium
ATGAGAACTTGTCTGAAGCATGTGGCGCGCCTTTGAACCTGCGCCCATGGTAACCAAGCCCGATCAGCGCGCCAATCCGCATTGGCGCGTGTGGTTAGGGTCTGTTAACGATTAGGCGATCGCTGCGACGGAGGTCAAAAAGGTTCAGGACGCGACGCACCGAGCGCGGTGTACTTAACGTACTCCAGCGAGGTGCAACAAAGTCCTGAACCTTTTTGGCCCCGTCCCTTCGGGTTGGGCCCCAGAAAGCGCCATGCGGCGTTGCTCGTCGCTTATTTGGAATCACCAAACCTCACTCCTCGCGCCTAGCCTGGCGCTTTCTGGGACTCCAACGCAGCGACCGCCTAATTGTTAACAGACCCTAGTACTGATAAACGTTAGTGCGCCTTGCGCTTGTTGCCCTTACCCTGATCACCGGCACGATAGCCCGGCTCGTACTCCGCTGACTTCACAAAGTACACCGGCTGCGCACAGGCATTGTAACGACCACAGTGCTTGCTCCAGTTGCGCGCGTGCCCCGGCGGCACATGCAGGTAAACCGGCGTCAGTGGCGTGCGGCGCGGCTGTGAGGCAATGATCACCGGCTGCACATACACCACCGGTGGCGGCAAATTACCCACCTCCACGCGACCATAAACGCCCGGCAGTACTTCACCGGAAATCACTGCGCCGAAATTGATGTCGGCGGCCTGTGCCGATGTCGCCAGTGCAACGCTCAGCACGCACCCAGCCAATAAACCAGAAAACAGACTACGCATAAACCACCTCGAAAATGACTGCTGCCAAGCTTGCACCGGATGTCTGCCGGATGAACCTCTGTCGGCAAGCGGCTACATTCCACATCGCACAGTCAACATACAGCGCTTATGCTACGTACTTCACACTTATGGCCAACACGAAATGAGCACTGCACCCATCATCGGCATCCTCAACGTCTCCGACCGCGCCAGCGCAGGTATTTACGAAGACATTCCCGGCAAAGCCTGCGCTGAACTATTGCGCGAATGGCTGAGCTCGCCGTTTGAACTGGACTACAAAGTGGTGCCGGATGAACAGGCCATACTTGAAGCCGAACTGAAACGCATGGCCGATGAAGTTGGCTGCGCCTTGATCGTCACTACCGGCGGTACCGGCCCCGCAGCACGCGATGTCACGCCGGAAGCCACGATTGCTGTGTGCGATAAATTATTACCGGGCTTTGGCGAATTGATGCGTAGCGCCTCGCTCAAGTACGTTCCTACCGCGATTCTCTCGCGTCAAACCGCCGGCACCCGCGGCAAGACACTTATCATCAACCTGCCCGGCAAGCCCAAATCCATTCGTGAGAATCTGGAAGTGGTATTTCCTGCAGTACCGTACTGCATTGACCTGATCGGTGGGCCAAGACTTGAAACGAATGAAGCGGTGATGAAGGCATTCCGGCCAATGAGCAAGTAAGACCGTTCGCCATAACTGTCAGAACTGCGAAAGTCGACAATTCGCGTTGTGTCACTCCCTGTCTGTGCCCATGTCAATGGAGCGCGACCATACCTGGCCCGGTTTCCATCCGGGGTACCACTCAGCTGTGCCTCGGCGCAATAACACACGAGGAACCCCGTATCGACGCATGAACAGGCGCGTCGAAGAATGTGCCGCAATTAAAGCAGATGCCCACAGAGGTTATCTATGTCACAGCCGGCTTTGTATCAGGGCGATCAATCGCCAAAGTCCGCAGCACAGCCGATTCCTGGCACCACCATTTTTGATGGTGCAGAGGCCATGAAGGGCTTTGCGTTGAATAACATGTGTTACTCATTCAACAAGGCTGAGAATCGTGCAGCTTTTCTCGCTGATCAGGATGCCTATTGCAGGAAATTCAAACTGACACCCACACAGTTTGATGCAGTGAAACGCTTGAACGTGCTGGACATGATTGCTGCGGGCGGCAATGTCTACTACCTCGCCAAACTGGCCGGCATTTTCGGCCTGAATGTGCAGGATATCGGCGCCCAGCAAACGGGAATGTCAGTGGCGGATTTCAAGGCCAGGCTGCTCGAAGCCGGCCGTACTCAAGAAGAAGGGCACTAAATCATGGCGCGCATCGTCGGCAGCATCTGCACCACACATCTGCCTGCCATTGGCGGCGCCATGGCGAAGGGCTTGCAGCAGGAACCCTACTGGAAGCCGTTCTTCGACGGTTTTCCGCCGGTGCGCGACTGGCTCAATCGCGTCAGGCCCGATGTGGCAGTGGTGTTCTCCAACGATCATGGCCTGAACTTCTTTCTCAACAACATGCCCACCTTCGCGGTCGGTGCCGCAGCGGAATACCACAACGAAGATGAGGGCTGGGGAATTCCGCCGCTGGGCGCCTTTCCCGGTGATCCGGATCTGTCCTGGCACATCATCAATCATCTGGTGGATAGCGAATTTGATATCGCCACCTGTCAGGAAATGCTGGTAGATCACGCCTTTTCCATACCGATGAAATTGCTCTGGGATGGCAAAGACGGCAACTGGCCCGTCAGGGCGGTACCCATCAACATCAACACGGTGCAATTCCCCATGCCATCGGCACAGCGTTGTTACGCACTGGGCAAGGCGGTGGGTGCGGCCATCGAAAGCTACCCCAAGGATCTGAAGGTGGTGGTGATTGGCACCGGGGGCCTGTCGCACCAACTGGATGGTCAACGCGCCGGATTCATCAACAAGAATTTCGACAAGCTGTGTATGGATGCTCTGATTGCCAATCCGGAGTCACTGACCAGGTACAGCAGCCACGAGCTCATCGAGCTGGCTGGCACCCAAGGTGTGGAGATAGTCAACTGGATTGCGGCGCGTGCGGCTCTGCTGGGCGAGGTGCGTGAATTGCATCGTAACTATCACATTCCGATTTCCAATACGGCTGCGGGTCTGCAGCTTCTGGAGAACGAACCGAAGGTACATGAACTGCAGCGACGTGTTGGCTGACATATCGCTTGCGGGTACTTTTGGTCTTGACGAGGCGCTCTGGCCTGCATGGCCCTTGCGCCTCTTTTTTAAGCATGTGCAAATGCTCTATGACTTGTCGGTCCACAGTTTCTGCCAGCCGGCAACACCCAGGGTGCGCAACGTGCGCATGTTGTTGGGGACGATGTCGTCGATGCCGGGATAACCATCTACGGCTCGTGTGATGCTGGCTTCGCGCAACAGGTGCAGCATGGGGTAGGGTGAGCGATTGCTGTAGTTCTGCATGTCCTGGGCATCGCTATTGGCGAACAGGTAATCAGGGTGAAAGCTGGCAATCTGCAGTTCACCATCCAGCCCCAGTGCAGTAAGGGCGGCGTCACTTTCACTCAAGAATTCGTTGTAGTGATAAAAGTCGTTCAACACCCACGGGTGAATGAGCAACGTCGTTTCGCATTTCATCGGGTCGGTGGCTTGCAACTTTTGCAGCTCGTGCGACAGTTCTGCCAGCAACCCGGTAGTGGTCTGGTGGCTGCTGACGCAATAACGCACGCGATTGCCGCTTTGCGCGCCAGCAGCGAACGGGCACAGGTTAAGACCGATGACGGCCACCTCCAGCCAGCGCCTGGTCTCGGAAATGATCTGCTCGGCTGGAATACCCGCGGGCGGCTGACAACTTTCGCCCGCCCGCAGACTCACTGCCACAAACTCACTGGGGCTGCGGATCGGGGGTGTCGCCCTTGCGCGCAGCCTTTTGCTGCTGCTTTTGCTCATTCTTTTTCTTTTGCGCCATTTCGCGCTGCTTCTTTTCTTGCTTGAAGTTGGGTGTCTTGGCCAATTGGACTCTCCAGATCAGGGGTAACCTCACCCAATACGGGCTAGGAGGACAGGAAGAATAAACACCCTGTTCAGCAGAAGCCAGCGTTAGGTACTGTTACCGGCGCAAGGCCCTGCCCGAACTCAGTAACAAGCCAAAGCGAGCCAGCGTTCGGTGGCGCACGGACATAGCCCATAACGACGCCTATCGTCGACGCTCGCTTCATGCCTCGCAGCGTGTGGGCTTGCCAATACAAGCCACGGTGCGATTTATTCAATACCCTTATGAGGATCAAGTCATGCAACCCCAATCATCTTTACTGGAATCCGGCGCGAATGGACAAGGCGTCAGAACCAGATCTGCAATATTTGAAACCGCCAATATGGTGTCTGCGCGCGCGTCCCGCGAATTTCACAATTTCGTTGCAGATATCGAGGACCTGATCAGCAAGACCACTTCCCTGACCGGCGAAGACTTGCAGAAAGCCAAGGAACAACTGAGCGAGCGCATCGCCACGGCACGCACATATCTTGATGACATCAGCGAATCGATTACGCAGCGTGCCCGCCAGACAGCCACAGTCACCAACAAATACGTACACGATCAACCCTGGGCTGCCGTGGGTATCGGTGCGGCAGTCGGCGTGATCGTCGGTTTTGCGCTGGGAAGCAGAAAGTAACTGCGAGAGCGTGACAGCTATGCATCAAACACCTGTCATCAGCGCTGCGCCGGAGCGCGCAGCGCTGGCAGCTGAGGCTGCCGATATCAGCCTGATGGATGCGCTACGCAGATTAAGTTCCGCAAGCGGTGCTCTTGCTGCTCAGTTGGGCTTGCATGGGCAACTTGCCAGAGTTGAATGGGCCGAAGAAAAACTCAGGTTAAGCAAGCTGCTGATCGCCGCTTCACTTGGCTTCGCATTATTTCTGTGCACGTGTATTTCTGCTGGCGTGCTGTTACTGACGCTTGGCTGGCAAGCCGGGCATGTGATTCCGGCGGCGGTTGTGCTGTTCGTTCTCTATGCCGGCGGCACTTTCCTGACCTGGCGAACAATGCGGGCGTTGTTGGCGCTTTCCGTTCATTCCTTCGCGGCCTCGCGCTCGGAGTTGGCAGCGGATATCGCCATGATCAGGAGCAAGCTGTGACTTCGATCATCGGTCAGCCCTTGTCTGTACAACGGCAAACCTTGTGTGCGCAGCTGGTGGCACAACGGCAAGTCATCGCACAGCAGCTCGATCTGCCAAAGGACAACGACTACCCACGCAGCGCAACCATGCGTTTCCTGAAGCGCAGCACCATTCCAGCAGCCACTACGATTGGCGGTATTGCCACGCTGTTTGGTGGTGTACGTCTGTATAAAACGATTTCGACGGTGTTGACTGCTGTCGGAACGATGCGCGCCATGTCAAACAGATAGCAGTGGCGCCACTGAACACGTGCAGCTATGCGCGTCAGCGAACGGAACCATGCGCAGATCGGTATAGCCTTGATCTGCAATCCCCAGCCGGCCGCTAATCTTTCCAGTGAGCGGTTTTCGTCGAACACTCAAGAGGAATTCTGATGAAGCACTCAATGGTATTTTCAGCGGCACTCATGGTCATGGCACTGAGCGCCTGCGATAGACAACCGGTCGTGACACCCGTGGTTACTGTTCCCGGCCCTCCCGGTCCAGCAGGCGAAACAGGCGCGACTGGAGCCAGTGGCGCAACAGGTTACACCGGTGCAACGGGATCTACGGGTGAAGTTGGCGCGACCGGTAATACCGGCAACACGGGTTATACCGGCGCAACCGGGTCTACCGGTGATACGGGGGCGCAAGGCGAGCCCGGAAAAACCGGCGGTGACACCATTATCGTGGTTCCGGCGAAGCCTTCTGAGTGATGAATTGTTCGTGGCACCGGCACACACAGTGACGGTGCCATCAACATGCTTGTCGCCACGCTGGCAGCCTTAAGTTCACGAATCTCTGTGGGCGAACTCTGCCCGGAATCATTACTGAATCGCGCAAGCGATATCTGTCTGCCGGAAGCGGACCTCCGACAACAGGCGCCTGGTTTCTTTTTTCACTACTGCGTAGCACTCGCAGGCGCCGTGCTCCAGTCCCGAGCGTTCCAGCACTGAAATGTGACCACGGCGGTAGCGAATGATACCGGCGCGCTGCAATTTTCCAGCGGCTTCAGTAACGCCCTCGCGGCGCACACCCAGAGCATTGGCGACCAGCTCCTGGGTCATGACCAGCTCATTCACATGCAGGCGATCAAGCGTCAGCAACAACCATCGGCACAGCTGCTGCTCTATCGAATGGTGCCGATTGCAGGCCGCGTTCTGGAACATCTGTGTGGCCAGCGCCTGGGTATAACGCAGCAGCAGACGCTGCATGATCTCGCCGCGCTCGAACTCTTCAACCAACAAGCGTGCTGCCAATCTATAGCCATGACCAGCGGTTTGCACCACCGCCGAGCTGTTGGTAGTGACTCCGCCCATGAACAACGCAATACCGAAAATCCCTTCGTTGCCTACTGCAGCGACTTCAGTGGAGGCGCCGGATAACAAGGTGTAGTGCATGGACACGATGGCGGTAGTTGGAAAGTACACATGCCGTAATGAGCAACCAGATTCATAAAGCGTTTCACCCAGTCGCATCGGCAGCAGCTCCAGATGCGGAGCCAGTCGCTCGAATTCCGCAGTCGGCAGTGCCGCGAGCAGGTGGTTCTGGTTGGGACTGTGGAGTAATGGCATGATGTTGCTAGTGCTGCCCGGCAGTCAGCTCGATGCCGATGCCGCGATAGCCGATGAAGCGGCAAGCGCGATCAAACATGGGTTCACCGCTGACCTGGAATGTCTGCTTCGAACCATCGGTGCTGACGCGATTGAACACCAGGTCAAGAAACGGCTGGCGATTGGCAATCCTGTCTTGCAGCACATCTCGTTCCGCCTGATTCCATCCAGCCAGGCCTGCGTCGCTATGTTCACCACTCAGGTTGTCGACCCGGATGCCGAGCATTTCCAGCACTGGACCGGAGATCTTGGTGAAATTGCCCTGCTCGTCCTGCTCCCAATACCAGTCTGAGGCCAGCTCGGTGAGGCTGCGGTAACGCGCTTCGCTTTCACGCAGCTCCGCCGTGCGTTCCGCCACTCGCTGCTCCAGCACGGCGTTGTTGTGTTCAAGTTGCTTGTACAGCAGGCGCACTTCCAGCATGTTGTGGATGCGGGTCTTTACTTCCACCAGATCAAACGGCTTGCTGATGAAATCTTTCGCGCCCGCTTGCAGCGCACGCAGCTTGTGACCAGGTTGAGCAGTCAGCACAATGACTGGCAGGTAGCTGTCAGTAATATTGGTCTTCAGCGCTTCCATGACTGCAAAGCCATCCATGACCGGCATTTGCAGATCAAGCAGGATCAGATCGTATTTGTTGCCGCGATGCAGTGCGCACACTTCCTGTGAATTCAGCGTCGAAGTAACGCGAGTGTAGCCTGCCTCACTCAGTAACAGCTCCAGCAACAGCACATTGGCTTTCTGATCGTCGACAATCAGGATGCTGGCGTTGAGAATATCGGCTGTGTTCACCATCATGCTGGTTTCTCATTCACTCTTGTTGGCACGTGCCGGTGTCGCTTTGGCAAACGTCAGGGCCATATCCAGCGTCGTCATGAACTCGGCAACCTTGATGGGCTTGGTGAGATAGCGGAAGAAGCCGGCCGCCAACCCCTTGTCGATATCGCTCGGCATGGCATTGGCGCTGAGCGCCACCACCGGGATGTGTGCGGTAGCAGCATCTTCCGCCAGCAGTCGCAGCGCCTTGATGCCACTGATACCGGGTAGATTGATATCCATCAGAATCACATCCGGAAGGTGGGCACGCGCCATCTCAACGCCGAGCTTGCCATCTCGTGCCGTCAGCAGCTTGATATCCGGCCGGCGTGCGATGAGATCTTCGACCAGCATCAGGTTGGCGGGATTGTCTTCGACGTACAACAATGTACTGGTATCTGCTGAATTTTTTGGCTTGGTTGCAACAGATAGCAACTTGGCGTTATCTGTTGAGGCCTGTCGTTCCGGCGTCAGTTTCAGTTCGATCCAGAACACACTGCCCTGCCCGACCTTGCTTTCCACGCCAATAACGCCGTCCATCAACTCGACCAGTCGTTTGCATACGACCAGACCAATGCCAGTACCTTCCTCAGCACTGCTTTCCTGTCCGAGTCGATTGAAGGGTTGAAACAGCTGTGTCAGCTGATCCGGCGCCAGGCCTTCACCACTATCCGTGACACAGATTCGAATCTGACCGGGCGTACTGATGCGATAGCTGACCACCACGGTGCCACGCGCCTTGTTGTACTTGATGGCGTTGGACAGCAGATTGATCAGCACCTGCTTGACGCGCGTACGGTCAGCTTTGACAAAGTAAGGGGCGTCCAATTCAGGAAAGGTGACTGTAATGTTGCGCTGATGTGCCTGCGGCTCGATCATGGTCTGACACTCGCTCATGACATCGGCAAGAGAGCTGGACTCCATCGACAGCGACAACTTTCCGGATTCGATCAGCGTCAGATCGAGAATTTCGTTGATCAAGTCCAGCAGATACCAGCCTCCCTGCAGAATCTGATCGATGCTGCGCTTCTGGGCGACCGTGGGGGGTGGTGTTCCAGACTCCATGAGTTGCGCAAAGCCCAGAATCGCACTCAATGGCGTCCGTAATTCGTGGCTCATGCTGGACAGAAAATCAGATTTGGCCAGATTGGCTTTGTCGGCCACCGCGATGGCCTTGTGCAGTTCCAGTTCCACCTGCTTGCGCACCGAGTTGTCGGCGCCGATCAGCAGATAGCCGATGATCTGCCCATAGTCATCACGCAGCGCCGTAATGGAGACTATGGCGGGAAAGCGACTGCCATCCTTGCGCAGGAAAGTCAGCTCATAGACGTCTTCAATGCCACGCGAAGCCTTGAATGCCAGGGCTTCGAAGCCGGGCGCAATGGGTGTATCAAGCTCCAGGCTCAATGCTTCGGCACGCGCCGTCACCTCCTGCGGATCGTGCATGTCGCTGGGACTGATCTTGTTGACCACTTCGGCAGCCACATAACCCAGCAGCCGCTCGGCGCCGACATTGAATAGCTGGATGATGCCTTTGTCATCAGTCGCGACAATTGAGAAATTGGCGCTATTGAGAATGGCGTTCTGCAGTGCCTGCGTTTTGAGCAGTGCAGCCTGACGCGGCTCTTTGGCAAGGTCGCTCATCGTTTTGGCCCTATCGCGAACGACGACATCAGCTTGTTCTTCCAACATGACCTGCCTTGATGATGAAGCGCGCCAGACCTTGCAGTGGGCCTGGAGGCGAAATGGGCGAATGATGCGTATCTGGCTTATTTCATCATTAACGCTGACGCTTTAGCCGAACCGACTTGTTAAGACTTATTGCAAAATGTACGGCAATGGTCTGTACGGTGGCGCACTTAGCGTGATGGCGTATCAAGCGGTGATGAAAGTGCTCCGGCGATAAGCAATACCTGACGACTGCCCAATTCTCACGCGCTGGCAATCAAAGGGGTTATACGCAGAACCTCCAGCGCTGTGAAACAGGACCCACCCGGCAATACCGTCACTGTCAATCGCCAGGGTGAACCACGCGCCTGATGACAGATGGCATCATCAACAAACAAGAACGGCCCTGCGGTGCCGTTCTGGTTGCAATGTCGAAATCAGCACGAGAGGTTATTTCCGCCAGCGGTTCCTGTCGCTAAGCGTGCGTAATCCATCGAGCGGCCTGTGTGGCTTATCATCTATTGGCCGTTCGTGCGCTTTGTCATAGGGATTGTAGTTCGGTGCGGCGACAGGACTGTCTTCGCACAGCGCCAGCTCGTCATTATGCAAGGCCTTCAGCACCCGCTGTGTATCAGCGTCGCTGCTGAAGCTGCCCGTTTCCTTGCTGCATTCCCAGTGGTTGTTGCCGCGTACATCGGTAATCACCCGGCCAGAAATCGCTGCAGGCCTCAAGGCCGGTGGCGCAACTTTACGTAGTTTCATGGTCTTCCCCTGTATATCAATCTAATGTCGTAGCCAGCGACTTCGCAAATCGTGGTGAGATCAAGGTGGGTGTCGTGTTGGCGTAGACATCAGCACAAGCTGGTTACGCATATCAGATCTCCGCATTTGAAAGCCTCAGGAGATTGTCACTGCTGCGCTGTTACGTATGTACGTTACCGAACAATATCCGGCTCGATGATTCGAGTTTGTTTGCACCGACGCGGACCGCCAAGCGATCATCACGCACAGGTATCGGCGCGCCTCTGACGTTGATTGTGCGACAGCTCCTCAGCTGCACCCGCAAGGCTGCCAGTCAAACGACAGCTATCAGGAAAATTGGACTTGAGATAACAATGCCTGCTTCCGGCCGGCACTCGCTACTCAAACTTCAATCTGAACCCCACCGCCTTCAACAATTCTGCCTCCTGCTCGAGATCCGCCAGCGTCATTGGATGATCATCCAGCCAACGCGCTGGAAATTTCAAATCCAGCGTGCGCACCTTGGCAGCGAGCTTGATATCAGGCAGCGGCGCTTTACTGCGGCCACGATTCAGCAACACGGCCAGACGCAACAATACAATCAGCACTTCGGCTTTCAGGTGCCAGGGTGGCGCCAGCTCTTCCAGTGCCTGCAGATTGAACTTGCGACGATGTGCGCCAACCAGTGCGGCCAGCAGCCTCTGTTCTTCGCGCGGGAAGCCGGGCATATCGGAATTTTGCAGCAGATACGCGCCATGCTTGTGGTAATGCGCATGCGAAATATCCAGACCAATTTCATGCAGGCGCGCTGCCCAGCTGAGCACCGGCTCGGCCAGCAGTTCACCAATCGCCCACACTTGCTCAAGGTCATGCAGCAACTTCAGGGCTGTCGCTTCAACACGATCCGCCTGCGCGACATCGACGTGATAACGTGCCGCCATCGCACGCACGGTTCGTGTGCGGGCATCTTCATCGCTGTGACGGCCGAGCAGGTCATACAGCAGCCCTTCGCGCAGAGCGCCATCGACTGGACGCATGCTGTCGATCCCCAGTGAGTGGATGATTTCAGTGAGAATCGCCAGTCCTCCGGCGAATACCGGCATGCGATCATCATCCAGCCCCGGCAGACGCAAGCGACTGACATGCCCGGCGCGCAGCGCCTGCTCAATGGCATTTTCCAGCACTTCCAGCGTGATACTGCCATCCACGGACCCGCAGGCGCGCGCCACATCGGCCAGCGCGCGAATGGTGCCGGAACTGCCCAGCGCCTGTTCCCAGCCAGTGGCCTTGTAGCGTTCAATGATGGCTTCGAGTTCGATCCGCGCCGCCAGGCGCGCCCGCTTCATGCGTTTCTCGGTGATCTCACCGTCATCAAAAAACTGCTTGCTCATGGTGACGCAACCCATGCGCAGACTTTCCAGCTGCCGGGTCTGCCTGCCTTCGCCAATGATGAACTCGGTACTGCCACCGCCGATGTCCACCACCAGCCGGTTGCCCGGTTCGCTGGGTGAACTGTGTGTCACGCCCAGATAGATCAGGCGCGCTTCTTCAATGCCGGCGATGATTTCGATGGGATGACCGAGCGCCTCACGCGCCCGATCCAGAAAGGAGCCTTTGCGCCGCGCCTGTCGAAAAGTATTGGTGCCCACCACGCGCACGGTTTCAGCCTTCATGTCACGCAAACGCTGTCCGAAACGTTCCAGACAGGCCAGCGCACGTTCCATGACTTCGCGCGACAGGTAGCCGTGTTCGTCGAGACCAGACGCCAGTCGCACCGGTTCGCGCAAACGATCAATGATGGTGAGCTGGCCATGTGTATGACGCGCCACCACCATGTGAAAGCTGTTGGAGCCGAGATCAACCGCAGCAATGACGTCAGGAATGGGAATGTGAGTGCGGGGCATGAACTATCTGCAACACAAAAAAACAAGCCGGGGACAACCCCGGCAGCTTACAACGAATGTCTTGCGATTTTGTTGCCGATCAAAAACGTGCTGATCGGCGCGCCTCAATCACGCCGAGAACGACGAACCACAGCCACAGGTAGTGGTGGCATTGGGATTGCGGATTACGAATTGCGAGCCTTCCAGGTCTTCGCGGTAATCAATTTCCGCACCCGCCAGGTACTGGATGCTCATGGGATCAATCAGCAGCGTCACGCCCGCATTGTTTACTTCGGTATCGCCTTCTTCCACGCTTTCATCGAAGGTAAATCCGTACTGGAAGCCAGAGCAGCCGCCACCGCTGACGAATACCCGCAACTTCAGGTTGGGGTTGGATTCTTCCTTGATCAGCTCACCGACCTTGCGCGCAGCCGCATCGGTAAACAGCAGGGAGGGCGGGAAGCCGGTATCAGTCATTTCAGCGGCCATGGGAGCCTCGGTCACAAGTCAAAAGGGCAAGCGCAGTCTAGCTCAAATCGGCCGCCACCACCGCTGGTGTGGCAGCCGGAGCCGTTCCGACCGAATTCAGGGGAATCAGCTTGCCATTGATCTGGGCGCCCATGGTCATTTCAATCAGCCCGTAGTAAACATTTCCCGAAACCTTGGCAGTCGCGCCCAATTCCACCCGCTCGCTGGCGGTAATGTCACCCTGTACGGCGCCGTTGAGCACCACATTCGGCACCTGCACCGAACCCTCTATCAATCCGCTGTCACTGACGCTCAGACTGGCCACCGCCTGTGCCTCAATCGTGACATTGCCGCGAATCTGGCCATCCACATGCAGGCCGCCCTTGAACTGCACATCACCGGTAATAACCGTCCCCACGCCAATCAGGGTATCGATGTGCAGGGGGCTGGGGGTCTTTTTTTTACGATTGAACATGGGCGACTCAGAAATTTACACAGAAGGTTTGGCTTGCCAGGCAAAGGTCTGCCGCACCACATCATGCTGTGCGCCATGCACCTCGATCTGCACGCTGCCGGGCTCGAAATCGGTGGGCAGCTGCACCGCCTGCTCCAGCGTCTGGAAATATTTGTAGGCGAAAGGCAGTGAGGTGCTTTGCGTGCCGGCGAGCAGATCAGCGAGGTTCAGCGTAACGCTGCGCCCGTCCTGTTCGCCGCTGACGCTCAGCGTGACCGTGCCCTGTGCCTGCGCACTGGCATTCATGGTCTGGATCAACATCAGGCGCAACAGGTATCGCTGCGCCACTGGCGTGCTCTCAATATCCAGACGCTGCACGCGCGGCGCGTTAGGCGCATCGGCGGCGGGCGAAACAATGGCTTTATAGAAGGCCAGGTCCTGCTGTTGCTGCTGTAGTCTGGCCTGCAACTCATCAGTTGACTGCTGCTGCGCGGCAGAGGCCTGCACCTGCATCTGCTGATCCAGTTGCATGCTGCTGAGCTGCTTTTGCAACTGCGCCACCTGCGCATTGAGGGACTTGATCTGGCTGGATTGCTGCAAGCGGGCGCTCACTGCGTCAATCACGCTGAAGCCCGCGCGCGCACGACCGGCTTCATAGGCAACGTAGGGCAACACCATCAACAACACCGCCAGCATGATCACGAGCGTTCGACGCCTGCGCAACGAGCGCGGCCTGATGATGAACTGTCCGGTGTTTGCTGGCGCAAAAGTAGCCATTTGAGATCGATGCGGCTCCCCGAGATCAAGCATCATTGCAACACATCCCCTACAATAACCACCTCAGTCGCTTGCGCCCGACAGCCCGAACACACCGCCATTCAGCGAGTTAACAATGTCCGCTCTTGCAGCCTATTTGCTCTGGTTCAAAGCCCTGCACGTTGTGTTTGTTGTGACCTGGTTCGCAGGATTATTTTATTTGCCACGCCTGTTCGTTTATCACGCCGACACCACCGACCGGATCAGTGTCGATCGCTTCAAGATCATGGAGCGCCGCCTGTACGCCATCATGACCATCGGTGCAGCACTCGCAGCGATATTTGGCGTGCTCATGATCGTGGCGATGCCAAGCTATCTGCAACTGGGCTGGCTGCATGCCAAACTGGCGCTGGTTGCCTTGCTGATTGGTTATCACCTCTGGTGCCGGCAACTGGTGCAGCTGTTTGCCGAAGACCGCAACATCCATTCACACCGCTGGTATCGCTGGTTCAATGAAGCGCCCAGCGTGCTGCTGATTGCGATTGTGATTCTGGCGGTGGTGAAGCCGTTCTAAGAGCCTGTTCACGCTCTCGATCACCGACTCGGTTGTAGGGGCGGGGTCTGTGACCCGCCCTTTTGCCTTAAGAAGGCGGGTCACAGACCCGCCACTACGCAAGACTTGTGTTTACAAACGGCCTATGAGGAGATTTACTCGTCGCCCATCTCGCGCCGCCGCGCCAGCGCACGCAGATTTTTTTCTCCTGCCACCACTCGGGAGCGGCGGCGGGCCTTCCTTGAAGGCATGCTGCCCCAGTTCTTCCAGTGCCCGCACATAAACAGCACGCTTGAAGAAAATCACTTCCCGCACTGGCGACCAGTAGTCAGCCCAACGCCAGCGATCAAACTCGGGCTGTTGCGTGGTATCAAACTGGAAGCGATCATCATCGCCCTTGAAACGCAGCATGAACCAGCGCTGCTTCTGCCCGATGCAACTGATCTTGGCGTCACGCCGCTGGTAGTTGCGGGGCAGGCGATATCGCAACCAGCCCTGCGTGCTGGCGATGACTTCGACGTCACTTGCTTCGAGTCCGACTTCTTCTTTTAACTCGCGGAACAGCGCCTCTTCGGGTTGTTCGCCCTGGGCAATGCCGCCCTGCGGAAACTGCCAGCCACGGCCACCCGGACGGCCACCGACAAATACCTGCCGGTCATCACGGATCAGTACGATCCAAACATTGGCGCGAAAACCTTGTGCGTCGATAAAGTCAGT
>CAWBTE010000029.1:0-3068 GCA_963791615.1 uncultured Pseudomonadota bacterium
TCAATTAGGAAAGGTTTTTTGCGTGCGTGCCATGCTTCGCACAATACCCCCAATTTTGTTGCCGGTACCGTTAACGCCGGAAACTCTTTTAAATCTGAAACCTTGCGACCCATGCTGTGTTTTGAGGGATAGGCCAACAGGAACAATCAGGGAGAATCCGGAATGATGCTGGTCCTTTGCGCTGTCAGCTCAGCGTTGCTATTGCTGCTGCAGGACAGCTATTGGCCGTTGGCATGGATCGCACCTGTTCCGCTTCTGTGGCTGGCGTACGGTCATGGCTCGCTCAGGACACTGATCCTGACGACGACGGGGACGATGTTGTTGTGTGGTTCCATCTCCGCCGTTCGCGCATTTGCAATCGGCGGGTTTAGCGTCCTGCCGCAGATCGCACTCCAGATCGGAACTGCTGCTCTGCTCTACATCGGTTGCCTTGTAGCCGCCCGCCACACCCAGCGGACACTCTCACCGATTTTTGCATTGCTCATGTTTCCGGCTGCATATGCCAGCGCTTTCTACCTTCTTATGCTGGCCTCAGGTGGTGATTCCAACGCCAGTCCTGCCTACAGTCAGGTAGATGTTCCTGTGCTGATCCAGTCCGCCTCATTGTTCGGCCTGCACGGAATCGAATTTATCCTCGCGCTGTTTGCGAACGGATTGGCGCTGGCCATACGCACGCCGAAGCGGACAGGCTTCTATGCCGGCATTATGGTTGCAGTGGCGGCGATCAACGTTGTATTCGGCGTCGCTCATATGCATGCACCAGCTACCGAGACACTTCGTGTCGCTGCGGCTGCCCAAGACTTGCCGCTGGGCAGCCGGCTACCGGCAGGCGCAGAAGCTGTATCGGCCATCACCAGCGCCTATGCGGCGGAAGGCCGGAATCTGGCCGGTCTCGGCGCCGAAGTCATTGTCTTCCCGGAACTAACGGCGCTTCTGGCATCGCAGTGGAAACAACAGGCGCTTACGCCACTTCAGATGCTTGCACAGGAATCTGGTGCATTGATCAGCATCGGCTTCGCAGAGGTCAATGAAGCCGACCAGTTCCACAATGTTGCACTGACTTTCAGACCAGTCGGTGAGATGGCGCGCTACGTCAAACGTCATACCCTGTTGCCGCTGGATCAATCGATACGCGGCACGACAGATGGAGTAATGGGCAACGGGCGAGCCCTGGCCATTTGCAAGGACCTCGACTTCCCAGCCACGATTCGCAGTGACGCACAACAAGGTATCGGGTTGATGCTGGTGCCGGCCGCAGACTTTGAATCCGACGGATGGAGCCATGCGCGAATGTCCATCATGCGCGGTGTGGAGAATGGTTTTGCCGTGGTCCGTGCGGCGCGCAATGGCCTGGTAACCATTTCAGATGATCGGGGCCGCGTGATGGCGCGTGGCAATACCAATCCGGCCAACATCACTCATGTCATCGCCGACGTTCCGCTGGGTAGCGGCGACACGATCTATCGGCGGTTTGGGGACTACTTTGCGTGGGCATGCATTTCTTTCGTCACCGCGCTTCTTGTCATTTCATATCGATCATGGATGAAGAAACGTGGCCAATTTTGAGTGCTTGTAGATTGAGGAGAGTGCCTTAGGATGGGTGCGTGCTTGTCATGACTCGCGCAATACCCCCGATCCCCCCGGCCAAGTGCCGTTCAGGGCGTTGGTGCCCAGGGCGTTGGTGCCGGGCACCGGGTTCGGGGTTATTAAGGATTACGCCGCCGTTGCCGCCGAACGGAGCCGGATTTCGGTATTTCGGTTGTCGAGTGATCGGTGGCACGAGCATCTCACTTGCCCGGCGGTAACGGCTTTGAAAGTCGGGAATAAAAAACTCATCTCTGCGCATCCAGCAGTTCATACATACGAGTGACGCCGAGAAGCGGCACGCCGGGCGCAGTGATGCCGGGAAAGTGTTCCCGGTGTTTCGTCAGGTCGGCGCGTGCAGCGGCATCCTGGGCTGAAATACCTTGCTGTTTGAGACGGCTGACCTCGGACCACGCGTCGCGCAGGTAGGCCTGGAAATAGTCGATCTTCTTTCTGTCCTTGAACGCCTCACCGTGTCCGGGCAGCACCGTGGTGAAGTCCAGCTTCTTGAGCTCTTCAAGCGTATCGTCCCATTCGTTCACGTAGGCATCGCTCATGTTGGACAGCGCAGAGGTGAGCAGGTCGCCGGTGATTACGATCTTTTCCTTGGGCAGGTACACCACCACGTCGCCGGCGGTATGCGCGCGACCCAGAAAGCGAATCTGGATTTCACGGCCACCTCGATACAGCGTCATCTGCTTGTTGAGCGTGACGTTGGGCGGCGTTGGTTTCAGCTCCGCTTGCGAGGCCGCGTTGTTCTCCGCAATCTGTAGCTCGGTTTGCAGCGTTGCCTTGCGTGCAGCATCTGTCTCGGCGGCCAGGCGCTGCTTCAAGGTCTGTATCTGCGCGGGTAGTCGCGTCACGTATCCCTTATAGAGCGGCATTTCCGCAGACTTGCCGCCCAGCAGCATGTCACGCGTAACTTCATGACCGATGATCAACACGTCCTTGCCGAAGATCTGATTGCCGTGTGCATGATCGAAGTGATAGTGCGTGTTGATGACGGTGCGCACCGGCTTGTCAGTGAGGGTCTTGATCTCTTCCAGCAGCACCCATGCAGCCGCAGGTGACACAAGATCATCAATAATGACGACGTCATCGTCATTGATAATCACCGCCGCATTTCCCACCACCGACAGAGTGCCGGTGCCAACGACGTGGTAGACGCCCTCAGCCACTTTGTTGAAACGGAATGCAACGCCAGTGTGTGCGGTGCCCGCAGGTTGCAGGGCAGCGGCAGCGCACAAGGTGACCACCAGAGTGAGATATATCCCGAACATCAAAACACGCGCCATGAGACCTCCTGACCCTCACCCCAACCCTTTGTTACCGGACTCTCCTGTCCGGTTCCCTTCGGGCGAGCTTCGCTCGACCAAATTCATTCCCGACGAATTTGTCCCTGAGGGAGAGGGGACTTAACCTATGCGAGGCGCCTACCTGCCCGCAGGCACCGGCGTGACCAGATCCTTTTGAGCTGACAATGG
>CAWBTE010000030.1:0-4067 GCA_963791615.1 uncultured Pseudomonadota bacterium
CTTATGCGGCGGAGAAACGGCTTCTTACAGACTAGGTAATTACAAAGGGTCTAAGCCCAAAAAAATCTTTGCTTCCTTGCTGAGCCCGTGAGTCTGTAAATTGAACTGTGTACCTGCCCTTTGTAGAAAGCGGGTAAGCCCGTGAGGAGCAGAGATGCAGATCAGTAAAAGAGACTGGACGAGCTGACGAAAGATTTCAAGACGCCTGCACAGATGGAGAGTTTGTATTCACAGGTTGCACACATGATCAACCGTGCGCTGGAGGCGAGCTGACGGCACACTTGGGACATGAACGGCATGGCGCATCGGCAGGAATGTGCGCAACGGCAAGAGCCGCAAGACGGTCAAGAGCACGAACGGGCTGTTGCAGATTGACACGCCCCGTGACCCGGACGGCAGCTTTGAGCCGCAACTGATCCCCAAGCGCGAAGTACGGCTGGCGGGGATGGAAGACAAGATCATCGCGCTGTACGCCAAGGGACTGACAACCCGGGACATTGAGTCGGTACTGATGGACTTGTATGGCGTGACAATTTCACACGAGTTGATCGCGCAGATCACCGACGCGGTGTTGGACGAAGCCCGGTTGTGGCAGAGCCGTCCGCTGGAAGCGATGGATCCCATCGTGTGGCTGGATGGCATCGTGGTGAAGGTGCAGCAGAACAAGCAGGTGGACCACAAATCCGCGCATGTGGTGCTGGGTGTGAACCTGCAAGGGGAGAAGGAAATGTTGGGCCGGTGGTGGCGAGAACGAAGGCGCCAAGTTCTGGCTGTCGGTGCTGACCGAGCTGAAGCAACGCGGCGTGCAGGATATTTACATCGCCAGCATGGATGGTCTGAAAGGCCTGCCCGAGGCCGTGAACACCGTCTTCCCGAAGACCTTGACGCAACTGTGCATCGTGCATCTGGTGCGCGCCAGTCTGCGCTATGTGAGCAGCAAAGACAGCAAAGCCATGGTGACTGCGTTACAGGCGATTTATCAATCGGCCACGGCGGATGAGGCACAGCAGGCGCTGGACGACCTGGAGACTCGCTGGGGTCAGACATATCGGGCCGTCATCCGGCTATGGCGCGAGAACTGGGCCAACATCATTCCGTTCTTCCAGTTCCTGCCGGAAATCCGCAAGGTCATCTACACCACCAACGCCATTGAGAGCCTGAACATGGTGATGCGTAAGTACACCCGCAATCGCAGAATCTTTCCCAACGATGACTCGGCGTTGAAGTCATTGTTCCTGGCGATCCGGGAAGCCTCAAAGAACTGGAAAGCGATTCATCACTGGAAGCCTGCGCTACAGAGTTTTCAGATCATGTTCGGTGAAGAGCGCGTGCCACTGGCAGCGCTATGATTCAACTCAGATACACAGTTCCGTTGACAGACCCGACGAAGAAGAGCGTTTGCAAAAGATGGGGATAGTGGCATGCCCTGTCGCACGCCCTTTCCAGAACAAATTCCAGCCTGAGCTATCTTCTTGCGTCGCTCTTGAGAATCTTCCAGCGATTTCGCAGTGGCCGCAGCAACCAATATTGGATGGGAGAGCTTTCACGTACAAACTTAGAAATGGCCTGTGCGTAATCGATCCCTTTCAATATTGTCGAAAAATTTTGATATGTCTGTTTTGTATGCCCATCGTTTCGTCGCCCTGAGATCACAAGATTTTCGCGCCGCCTTCTTCACTGATTTACCGGTGATAAAGCCAAAACTAACCTGGTTATCCAAGCGCAGATCATCTGACCGCAAAAAAGTCTGATAACGAGCGCTGAACGATGATGATGTACGGTTGGAATGCAGATTACGCGATTACCACCGTTTGTCTTCTGAATGAGGTGAGCGATGAGCGGTGAGAAACCGTACGGCCTGCTCGGTAGCTAGTTCGCGGCCAATCGTTCGGAAATTACTGTCTTTGTTACGAGCAAAATCCAGCATTGACTCGTCATCAAAGCCACGTGTATGCCTGCTAAACTGAAATTGGGATGAACGGCTAAAAAGGGTTTCCCAAGCCTGATTCAAACTGGTGGAAGCTTCCTGATACTGAGAGCGCGTTGCCACTTACTATTTAAATGTAGAAGTTTCGATCTGATCTGACACCGGTCTTGAAAGAGACGGGGTTACTGGGTTTGATGGTTGTGCGACCAATCAATCCAACCCAGAGGAGTAACCCCGCATGAATGTTGTAAATCAACCTATCGTCAAACACAAGCTAGGGCTGCTGAATCTGGCGGAAGAGCTGGGCAATGTGTCGCAAGGCCTGCAAGATCATGGGTGTCTCGCGCGATACGTTTTATCGTTACCAAGAAGCCAAGGCCAGCGGCGGTGTCGAAGCGCTGCTGCACAAAGATCGGCGGCGCCCGAATCTGTAAAAATCGCATTGATGAGGTCATCGAACAAGCTGTTTTGGCGATGGCATTGAGCAGCCGGCGCACGGTCAAGTGCGGGTCAGCAACGAGCTGCGTAAACGCGGCATGTTCGTCAGCCCCTCGGGCGTGCGTTCGATTTGGCTGCGTAATGAGCGTCGCGAATTTCAAACAGCGCCTCAACGCCTTGGAAAAACATGTCGCTGCGACCGGTGCAGTATTAACCGAGGCCCAAGTCATTGCGCTGGAAAAGAAGCAAGAGGACGACATGGCCTGCGGTGAGATTGAAACGGCCCATCCAGGCTATCTGGGCTCGCAGGACACCTTCTATGTCGGCACGATGAAGGGCGTAGGCCGCATTTACCAGCAAACCTTTGTCGACACCTACTGCAAGGGGGCCTTCGCCAAATTGTACACGACAAAGACGCCAATCACGTCCGCTGACATTCTCAATGACCGCGTGCTGCCGTTCTTTGCCGAGCAGGGCGTGCTCATGCTAAGAATATTGACGGATCGTGGCACGGAGTATTGCGGCAAGCTGGAGCAGCACGATTATCAGCTATACCTGGCGATGAACGACATCGAGCATACCAGGACGAAGGCGCGCAATCACCGCAGACCAACGGCATCTGCGAGCGCTTCCACAAGACGATTCTGCAGGAGTTTTATCAGGTGACGTTCCGCAAGAAAATATACCGCACCATGGAGGAGTTGCAGACCGATCTTGACGTCTGGATCGCCCACTACAATCATGAGCGAACCCATCAAGGCAAAATGTGCTGCGGCAGAACGCCGATGGAAACGTTCACTGATGGAAAAGAAAATCTGGCAGGAGAAATTGATCGGCTGAATTTGACCTGACAGTCACAACCTGAAAATCCAGTAACTGTCAGATCAAGTCTGAACTTCTACAATTTAAGCTTAGATATTTAGAATCGCGTGATTGCAGGTATCTGACTATACTCCGTACCTACGCCGCCGACAGGCCCATGAAGTTGGCATTCGAGACATCGGGTTCTAACTCACTCCGTTCAAAGACGTTGCGACCGCGCGCTTGGTGACAAGCATGCCGACATGAACCGATCAGCGCAACCTGCGGCGATGCAAGTTGGGCGCTAAGGCGAATATCGGTACCGCGAAACTCTGTATGCATCAGCATCATGTCGAACTCCAGTGGACAAAAGCCTCGGAATATCAACCAAAACGCCAGCAACACACCGAAATCACGCAGGCAATATGTACGCAGCCCGACCCGGTGACACACAGTGGCACCGAAATCGCGCCCGGCGCTCCGCACCTCCATTCGGGTGCAACTGACGGTCCTTACCAGCCCTCCAGAAATCCGGGGTGAGAGCCTGGCTGTCTAAACGTTCAACATCATCTGCGCCCACGAGCCTCGCCATCCAGACATCGGGTTTGCAGCCACTCCGTTCAAAGACGTTGCGACCGCGCGCTTGGTGACATTCCCGCCGACATGAACCGATCAGCGCAACCTGCGGCGATGCAAGTTGGACGCTAGCGGACGGGTATATTATGGAGCCGTCATTTGCTCTTTCAAGAGCAACACGGAAGAAAATATGACGTCCCATCGAATTCGAATCTGACCGGCATCCTGATCGAGGAAAAAAGAGCTCTCAAAGCGACGCAGCCGAAGCTAGCAAGGCCATAAAAATCTAGTACGTCGTTCGCTTCGTGGGCAACCGCCGAACTTG
>CAWBTE010000031.1:0-35157 GCA_963791615.1 uncultured Pseudomonadota bacterium
CTTGTGGTAATGCGCATGCGAGATGTCCAGGCCGATCTCGTGCAGGCGCGATGCCCAACTGAACACCGGCTCGGCCAGCGGTTCGCCGATCGCCCATACTTGCTCAAGATCTGCAGCAACATTCAAGGCGGTAGCTTCGACACGTCGGCCTGCGCGGCATCGACGTGATAGCGTGCCGCCATGGCACGCACGGTACGTCTGCGGGCATCTTCGTCGCTATGACGACCGAGCAGGTCATACAGCAGCCCTTCGCGCAGAGCGCCGTCGGCTGGACGCATGCTGTCGATGCCCAGTGAATGAATCATTTCGGTCAGAATCGCCAGGCCTCCGGCGAATACCGGCATGCGATCTTCGTCCAGCCCCGGCAGACTCAAGCGCGAGACATGACCGGCGCGCAGCGCCTGCTCATAGCATTTTCCAGCACTTCCAACGTAATGCTGCCGTCTGGGAACCGCAGGCACGAGCCACTTCGGCCAACGCGCAAATCGTGCCCGAACTGCCCAGCGCCTGTTCCCAGCCAGTAGCCTTATAGCGTTCAATGTGGCTCGAGTTCAATCCGCGCCGCCATCCGCGCCCGCTTCATACGCTTCTCAGTGATCTCGCCGTCGTCAAAAAACTGCTTGGTCATGGTGACGCAGCCCATCCGCAGACTTCCCAACTGTGAGTGTGCCTGCCTTCGCCAATAATGAGTTCGGTGCTGCCGCCACCGATATCCACCACCAGCCGGTTGCCCGGTTCACTGGGTGAACTGTGTGTAACGCCCAGATAGATCAGGCGCGCTTCTTCAATGCCGGCAATAATTTCGATGGGATGTCCCAGCGCTTCGCGCGCTCGATCCAGAAAGGCGCCCTTGCGCCGCGCCTGTCGAAAAGTGTTGGTGCCCACCACCCGCACGGTCTCGGCCTTCATGTCGCGCAGGCGTTGGCCGAAACGTTCCAGACAGGCCAACGCGCGATCGGTGACTTCACGCGACAGGTAGCCGTGTTCGTCGAGCCCAGAAGCCAGTCGCACGGGTTCGCGCAGGCGATCAATGATAGTGAGCTGGCCATGTGTGTGACGCCCACCACCATGTGAAAGCTGTTGGAGCCCAGATCAACCGCAGCAATGACGTCAGGAATGATGTGATGCGGGGCATGAACTATCTCCAACACAAAAAAAACAAGCCGGACAACCCGGCAGCTTCAACGAAGTATGCGATTTGTTGCGATCAAAAACGTGCTGATCGGCGCGCCTAATCACCCGAGAACGACGAACCACACCACAGGTAGTCGTGGCATTCGGATTGCGGATTACAATTGCGAGCCTTCCAGGTCTTCGCGGTAATCAATTTCCGCACCCGCCAGGTACTGGATGCTCATCGGATCGATCAGCAGCGTCACACCCGCATTGTTTACTTGGGTATCGCCTTCTTCCACGCTTTCATCGAAGGTAAAGCCGTACTGGAAGCCCGAGCAGCCGCCACCGCTGACGAATACTCGCAACTTCAGGTTGGGGTTGGATTCTTCCTTGATCAGCTCACCGACCTTACGCGCGGCGGCGTCGGTAAACGGCGGGAGGGGGAAGGCCGTATCAGTCATTTCAGCGGCCATGGGAGCCTCGGTCACAAGTCAAAGTGGGCAAGCGCAGTCTAGCTCAAATCGGCCGCCACCACCGCTGGTGCAGCAGCCGAGCCGTTCCGACCGAATTCGGGGAATCAGCTTGCCATTGATTTGGGCGCCCATGGTCATTTCAATCAGCCCGTAGTAAACATTTCCCGAACCTTGGCAGTAGCACCCAATTCCACCCGCTCGCTGGCGGTGATATCACCCTGCACGGCGCCATTGAGCACCACTTCGGCACCTGCACCGAGCCTTCAATCAGATCCGCTGTCGCTGACGCTAAGACTGCCCACCGCCTGTGCCTCAATCGTGCATTCCCTAGAATCTAGCCATCCACATGCAGGCCGCCCTTGAACTGCACATCACCGGTAATATCCGTCCCCACGCCAATAAGGGTGTCGATTTGCCGGGGGCTGGGCGTCTTTTTTTTTCGAGTGAACATGGGCGACTCAGAAATTTACACAGAGAAATTACACAGAAGGTTTGTGTTGCCAGGCAAAGGTCTGTCGCACCACATCATGCTGCCCGCCATGCACCTCGATCTGCACGCTGCCGGGTTCGAAGTCGGCGGGCAGCTGCACCGCCTGTTCCAGTGTCTGGAAATATTTGTAGGCGAAAGGCAGCGCGGTGCTTTGCTTGTCGGCGAGCAGATCAGCGAGGTTCAGCGTAACGCTGCGCCCGTCCTGTTCGCCGCTGACGCTCAGCGTGACCGTGCCCTGTGCCTGCGCGCTGGCATTCATGGTCTGGATCAACATCAGGCGCAACAGGTACCGCTGTGCCACTGGCGTGGCGTCAATTTCCAGACGCTGCACGCGCGGCGCGTTAGGCGCATCGGCGGCCGGCGAAACAATGGCTTTATAGAAGGCCAGGTCCTGCTGTTGCTGCTGTAGTCTGGCCTGCAACTCATCAGTTGACTGCTGCTGCGCGGCAGAGGCCTGCACCTGCATCTGCTGATCCAGTTGCATGCTGCTGAGCTGCTTTTGCAACTGCGCCACCTGCGCATTGAGGGACTTGATCTGGCTGGACTGCTGCAAGCGGGCGCTCACTGCGTCAATCACGCTGAAGCCGGCGCGCGCACGACCGGCTTCATAGGCAACGTAGGGCAACACCATCAGCAACACCGCCAGCATGATCACGAGCATTCGCCGCCTTCGCAACGAGCGCGGCCTGATGATGAACTGTCCGGTGTTTGCTGGCGCAAAAGTAGCCATTTGAGATCGATGCGGCTCCCCGAGATCAAGCATCATTGCAACACATCCCCTACAATAACCACCTCAGTCGCTTGCGCCCGACAGCCCGAACACAACGCCTTTCAGCGAGTTAACAATGTCCGCTCTTGCAGCCTATTTGCTCTGGTTCAAAGCCCTGCACGTTGTGTTTGTTGTGACCTGGTTCGCAGGATTATTTTATTTGCCACGTCTGTTCGTTTATCACGCCGACACCACCGACCGGATCAGTGTCGATCGCTTCAAGATCATGGAGCGCCGCCTGTACGCCATCATGACCATCGGTGCAGTACTCGCAGCGATATTTGGCGTGCTCATGATCGTGGCGATGCCAGGCTATCTGCAACTGGGCTGGCTGCATGCCAAACTGGCGCTGGTTGCCTTGCTGATTGGTTATCACCTCTGGTGCCGGCAACTGGTGCAGCTGTTTGCCGAAGACCGCAACATACATTCACACCGCTGGTATCGCTGGTTCAATGAAGCGCCCAGCGTGCTGCTGATTGCGATTGTGATTCTGGCGGTGGTGAAGCCGTTCTAAGAGCCTGTTCACGCTCTCGATCACCGACTCGGTTGTAGGGGCGGGGTCTGTGACCCGCCCTTTTGCCTTAAGAAGGCGGGTCACAGACCCGCCACTACGCAAGACTTGTGTTTACCAAACGGCCTATGAGGAGATTTACTCGTCGCCCATCTCGCGCCGCCGCGCCAGCGCACGCAGATTTTTTTCCTCCTGCCACCACTCGGGCAGCGGCGGCGGGCCTTCCTTGAAGGCATGCTGCCCCAGTTCTTCCAGTGCCCGCACATAAACAGCACGCTTGAAGAAAATCACTTCCCGCACTGGCGACCAGTAGTCAGCCCAACGCCAGCGATCAAACTCGGGCTGTTGCGTGGTATCAAACTGGAAGCGATCATCATCGCCCTTGAAACGCAGCATGAACCAGCGCTGCTTCTGCCCGATGCAACTGATCTTGGCGTCACGCCGCTGGTAGTTGCGGGGCAGGCGATAACGCAGCCAGCCCTGCGTACTGGCGATGACTTCGACGTCACTCGCTTCGAGTCCGACTTCTTCTTTTAACTCGCGGAACAGCGCCTCTTCGGGTTGTTCGCCCTGGGCAATGCCGCCCTGCGGAAACTGCCAGCCACGGCCACCCGGACGGCCACCGACAAATACCTGCCGGTCATCACGGATCAGTACGATCCCGACATTGGCGCGAAAACCTTGTGCGTCGATAAAGTCAGTCATGTCCAGGGCCTGTTAACACGATGGTCATCGCTGCGTTGGAGTCTCTGAAAGCGCCAGGCAAGGCGCGAGGAGTGAGGTTTGGCCAAGCTAATCAACATGGCCAAATGAGCGACGAGTAACGCGGCATGGCGCTTTCAGAGGCCCAACCCGAAGGGACGGGGCCAAAAGGACTCAGGACTTTGTTGCACCTCGCTTGAGTACGTTGAGTACACCGCGCTCGGTGCGTCGCGTCCTGAGCCCTTTTGACCGCCGTCGCAGTGATGACCATCGTGTTAACAGGCCCTAGCATCAATTTACTGGCAAGGATTGTTTCACATGCAGCCACGCACTCCAACCCGAAACTGCATTTCCCAGCGGGCTGCGCTATGGTGCTCAATGAGTTCCCTTGAATCCCACCGCCTGATCCGTAACCCAGCACGTTGAAACCCGCCAGCCAACAACCCGTGATATTGCTGATGCTGCTGGCGGGCGCAGCAGTTTCGATACTGGTCGCCCTGCGATCCGGCAGCGTTCACGTACCTTGGTCCAGCCTCATCGCCTTGTTCAATCCGGCTCAGCATGAATCCCTGCAACAAACCGTGCTGCTGCAACTGCGGCTGCCGCGAGCGCTGACCAGCTTTGCGCTGGGTGGCCTGCTGGCGTTGACCGGCGTACTGATGCAGGTGCTATTGCGCAATCCGCTCGCGGACCCATACATACTGGGCAGTTCCGGAGGCGCCGCAGCAGGTGCACTGACCGCCATGCTGCTGGGACTGTCCGGTTTTCCAGTTGAAGCAGCGGCGGCCGGCGGCGCCTTCCTCACCATTTTTCTGGTGTTTGCGCTGGCGCATGCCGAAGGCAGCTGGTCACCCACTCGCTTGCTGCTCACCGGCGTGGTCATGGCTGCGGGCGCAACGGCATTGGTCAGTCTGCTGCTGGCGCTGGGTGATGAATCCAGACTGCGTGGCATGCTGTTCTGGCTGATGGGTGAAATCACCAACACCCACCGCGTCGCGCAGCTCTGGTTGCTGCTGATCGGCGCAAGTGGCCTGAGTTACCTGCTGGCGCGTCATCTCAATGTGCTGGCGCGCGGTGAGCTGCAAGCCCACAACCTGGGCATGAACGTCAAACATCTGCGCATCAGCCTGTTCTTTGCCAGCGCCTTGCTGACTGCGGCGGCCGTGACCACTGCCGGCAGCATCGGCTTCATCGGCCTGATCGTGCCGCATCTGGCGCGCCTGCTGGTCGGCGCAGACCATCGACGGCTGGCGCCTGCGGCGGTGTTGCTGGGAGGAATTCTGCTGACACTGGCTGATACCGCCGCACGCACCTGGTTTGCGCCACGACAGTTGCCGGTGGGCGCGCTTACGGCGCTGCTGGGCGTGCCGGTGTTTCTGGCGCTGATGCTGCGGGGCCGGAAAGCTCACTGAGTTCTACACAGTTGCGGCCGCGCTGCTTGGCGCGATACAGCGCAGCATCCGCGCTGGCAAACAGACGCTCGGCCAGCGCATCAATCTCATCATGGCGAATGGCTGTAACTGTCAGCACCGCCACACCCACACTCACCGTGAACTGATGCTGCACGCCTTCAGTCAGCTGCAAGGGCTGCGCAATCACTGCCTGCCGCATGCGCTCGGCCAGATGCAACGCCTGCTCAGCAGTGATCGCGGGCGCCAGCACCACAAACTCGTCGCCGCCGAAACGCGCAGCGGTATCACTGTCACGCACCTGATGCTTGATGCGCTCTGCCGCTTCACGTAACGCCAGATCACCCGCCAGATGACCATGCGTATCGTTGATGTGCTTGAAGTGATCCAGATCCAGCACGATGCACGCCACGCTGCCGTGTGATCGTCCGGCGCGCGCCAGCTCCTCCTTGAGTCGCTCCTGCAAATAACGACGATTGTGCCAGCCGGTGAGAAAATCGGTCATGCCACTCAGCACCAGCCGTGCGCGATTCATGGTGTTTTCCAGCGCAAAACTCGCGGTGACACCCAGGTGTGCCAGAAAGTCCGTGGCCAGTTGGCGGGTAAAACGTCGCTCATCGGGACTGCCAAAACAGATACAGCCCAGCAGCTGCTGTTGCTGCCACAAGGGAATCAGCGCCACGCTCTGCGTGTCACCCGCGTCCTTGAACAAGGACTGGTGCCGGGCTGCCACATAACGCCCCAGCCACGGCTGCGGCTGGGCATGAAACAACGCATGTAATTCATCCATGCGCTCCAGAAACACCACACGTGGATGCTCCTTGAGCGACACCTTGGCGCCCAGCAACAGATGCCGGATCTCGTGGTTGGCATCGCCCAGCACCAGGGTCACACGCGGCAGTCCGAACGATACGGCCAGCTGATTGCAGATGACATTGAACAGCTGCGGCAAGTCCTGGGTCTTGAGCAACTCCAGCTCACGCTGCTGGGTTTTCTTCAACAGGCGTTCATTGTTGCCGGCCTCATCCATCAAGGCAGAAATGCGTCGGCGCAGACGCAGGACTTCGGCTTCCCTGTCCGGCATCAACGCTCCCGCGATCGTCCCGCCAGATATTCACGGCCTTTGAGCATCAGGGACTTGAACCCCTGTGCATCATTGCTGGCGACACTGTTGCACACCTGCTCCACCGCCACGCGCAATGCCTGCAACGATTCGCGGCCATATTCATTGAGATGCTGAATCTCGAAATACAGATCCGGGCTTTCATTGGACACATTGGTGGCGATATCAATCTGCGCGTCGTAAGTGGTGCTCGACAACGCCGCCAGACGCACCGCATCTTCACCACTGTTGGCCAGCGCCGTAAAGAAACTGATATTCAGCGCATGCGACAGACCCAGCACGTAGGCGATCAGGCGATCATGATCGTCGAGCGACATGGTCACTCGCTCCGCCATGGTTGACGCAAACAGCTCCTGCGCCACACGCAAAGACTCGGCATCACCCAGATCAATGAAAATCACGTGGCGACCGGTGAGCAATTCGGTGTTCGGGCCAAACATGGGATGAACTGAAGTGGCGCGCACACCGGCTGCACGCAAGGCGCCCAGCCCGGCACGCAATGGCGTTTTCAATGAACCCAGATCAAACACCACACCACGCGGCTTGCGTTGCGCCAGTTCCAGCAGCACTTCGTTGGCCTTCTGGATGGGCGTGGCCACCACAATCACATCCTGCTGCAAGCTATCGCTGCGCCAGTCAGACAGATGGGCAAAGCCCTCCACCACGCCGGAAGGATCCGCCACGGTAACCGCGAAACCCTGTGCATTCAGGAAATTGCTGAACCAGCGACCCATCTTGCCCGCGCCGCCGATCACCAGCGCAGTCCGGCCCGAGCCTTGCCCCTGCGCCACCACCTGCTCACGCTCCTGCGTGGTCAGCGAGGCGCGGATCAGCAAACGCATCACTGCTTCACCCAGATCTGCAGACAAACCATGACGAGTCGCGTTATCACGCGCCCGCAACAACACCTCACGTTCACGCCGATAATCACGGGTGGCCAGCCCGGCATCACGCTTGGAGCGCGCAATTTCCACACCCAGCGCCTGACGCTCGGCAATAATGGTCAGCAGTTGTGTGTCGAGCTCATTGAGTTTGAGCCGCAGTTCATCCAGAGTCATGTCAACTAAACCTTTGGCGCTTACGCCCATACCAGCAGGTGCTACGTTTTACCGACCACTGTACTGGCTGGCAAGCGTCGCCCGGAAAACACTGATCCGATTCATCCCATGAGCCCCAACGAATCCCTGCCCGAACCCTTGCCGGACAATCCACTGCCCACCTTCGCAGGCTGGTTTGAGCAGGCGCAACAAAAACAAGATCCAGAACAATCCGGATGCCATGACCCTGGCCACAGTGGATGCCGATGGTCGTCCCAGTGCGCGCGTAGTGCTGTGCAAGCATCTGATCGACTCGGCAGGTTATGTGGTGTTCTTCACCAACTATCAGTCACGCAAAGGTCTGGCCCTGCAAGCCAATCCCTATGCGGCGGCGGTATTTCACTGGGACTCGCTGGAACGCCAGGTGCGTATCGAAGGCCGTATCCTGCGTTCACCCGATGCGGAAAGCGATGCGTATTTTCGCAGCCGTCCCTGGGCCAGCCAGATCGGCGCCTGGGCCAGTCACCAGAGCCAGCCGCTGAGTTCGCGCGCACAGCTCGCGACGCAAGTAGCCGGCGTCACCACCAAGTATGCAATGAATACCCTGACCGGCCAGTTTCTGGTGCCGCGCCCACCCCACTGGGGCGGCTTCCGCCTGTGGATTGAACACATCGAGCTATGGGTATCCGGCATCGGCCGCGTACATGACCGCGCGCGCTGGTCGCGTGAGCTGACACAACACGATGAATACAGCTATGTCGGCAGCGACTGGCGTGGCACGCGATTGAATCCTTAACGCAGCCACCATGTTCCGCAAAATCCGTATCGTCATCCTGCTGCTCATTCTGGTATTCGTCGCCGCGAACACCTGGCTGGATCGCGTCTACAGTCGTGACTGGGATGGGCCGCTGCAGGTGGCGCTGTATCCGGTCAATCTGGATGGCAATGAGGTCACGCAGGCGTTCATCCGCAATCTCTCTGACAACGAACTGCAACGTCTGGAGGATTTCTTTACGCGGCAGGCTGAGCAGTATGAGTTGCCGCTGGATCGACCACTGCGTTTCACGCTGGCGCCGCAATTGCCCGATGCACCGCCGCTGGTGGCTGAAGACGCCAGTGTGGTCGGCATCATGTGGTGGAGCCTGAAGTTGCGCTGGTTTGGCTGGCGCACGCCTGATCCAGCCGGCCCTACGCCCGCCATTCGCATCTTCATGCTGTTTCACGATCCGGCTATTTCCACCCAGTTGCCGCATTCCGTCGGTCTGGAAAAAGGCCTGCTGGGCATTGCGCATCTGTTCGCCAGTGGCGGGATGGCGCGCGCCAATCAGGTGATTGTGGCGCATGAGTTACTGCATACGCTGGGCGCTACCGACAAGTACGACCCGAACAACAATCTGCCGCTGTATCCCGATGGCTATGCCGACCCGGAACAGGAACCCAGACTGCCGCAATCAAAAGCCGAACTGATGGCAGGCCGCATTGCCATCAGTGAATCGACAGCCGAACAGGCCAATGGTCTGACTGACTGTGTGATCGGCCCGCTCACCGCACGCGAGATTGGCTGGACCGCTGCGCCATGAGCGCCGCTGGTGAACCAACGATCAATTCCCTGCTGTCATTTCGACCGAAGGGAGAAATCTGGTGCGAAATGAATGATTCAACGAACGTGGACAAGAAAGATTTCTCGCGATGCTCGAAATGACAACTCAAGCGCCCGTCGCTGGTGAAGTATTGCTGAGCTGTAACGCACTCAACATCGCGGTGCAGGAATGTGTGCTGGTTGAGCAATTGGGTTTCCATCTTGCGGCAGGCAGCATCACCGCCGTGCTGGGGCGTAACGGCACAGGCAAATCGCTGACCCTGCACACGCTGGCTGGCCTGCGCGCCCATCGTGGCGGTGAAATAGCGCTGCAAGGCCGACCCTTTGCCAGTTACAAGCGCCGCGAGATTGCGCAGCAACTCAGTTTTGTGCCGCAGGATTTTGAAGAGCCGTTTCCCGTCACCGTGCTGGAATGCGCAGTCAGTGGCCGGCATCCACATATCGACTTCTGGCAATGGGAATCAACACATGACTACGAGCTGGCGCGTCAGGCGCTGGCCGCAGTGGATCTGCACAACTTTGCTGAACGCACGGTGGAGACCCTATCTGGTGGCGAGCGGCGGCGACTGGCTATTGCCACAGCGCTGGCACAGCAGCCGCGCCTGTTCATTCTCGACGAGCCCACCAATCATCTCGATCCACAGCACCAATTGCAGGTGCTGAAGCTGCTGCGCAGCAAGGCTGACAATGGCTGCGCCGTGATCATGAGCCTGCATGATCCGAATCTGGCGTTGCGTTTTGCCGACCATGCACTGCTGCTGTTCGGCGATGGCCGCTGGCAGCATGGCGTGTGCCGCGACACGCTGGTTGCCGGAGACACTCACGCAACTCTACAACACGCCGATTCATGAACTGTCCGCAGCGCCAGAGCGCCATTTCGTCAGTCGCTGAACAACGAGGGGGCATCCAGTTGCACCTGGCTTCTGAGCACCAGACTTGTGCATGTATACTGGCCACTCACGTAACCGGGCTCGAACCGGCAGTCCAGCAATACAATAGATGACAGAGGTTTTGATGGTGCAGCAGCAGGCGTTAGAAGCAGAACTGGCGCAAACATTGGTATCAGCCCTGAATCTGGAAGGAACCACAGCAGCGTCAATCGACCCCGCCACGCCTCTGTTCGGCGACGCGCTGGGACTGGATTCCATCGACGCGCTGGAGCTGGCGCTGGTCATTTCCAAAAAATATGGCTTCGAACTTCGCTCCGATGACACCAACAATCGCCAGATATTCAGCTCCCTGCATGAGCTCGCCAAACACGTCCAGGCGCATCGAACCCGCTAGGGCCGTGCCCATGCCTGCCCGCCAATCCATCGGCAGACGTTTGCTGCTCACTGGCGTGGCGCTGGTTCTGATTCTGGAGCTCAGCCTCGGCGCCCGGCATCCTCTCGCCAACTTCAGCTTGATCACGCTGGCAGGTGCGCTGGTGTTTGCTGCCCTCAACCACATACACGATACCTGGCGCAGCGCCCTGCTCTGCCTGATACAAGGCGCGGGCATTGCCGTTATCGCCAGAGTGCTGAGCCTGGATAGCTGGATCGCAGCGCTGTTACCCGCGCTGGTGCAAGCCGTACTGGCCGGCCTGGTGGCGCGCACGCTGCTGCCTGGCAAGGTACCGGCCATCCGCCGTATCGCGACGGCACTGCATACCGATGACAGCCCGTTGCCGCCGGATATCGACGTCTATACACGATGGGTTACCTGGAGCTGGGTCATGACCTTCATCGGGCTGGCGATCATGAATGCCGCAGTGGTGCTGTATTCATGGCAACCCGCTATTGCGCCGCTGGCCTGGAGCCTGATTGACGTCACCGTAGTAGCCACGGTCATCGTGGTCGAGTTTCTGTACCGTCGGCAACGCTATCCGGCCTACACGTTGAACAGCCTGTCTGAATTCTGGCGGGATCTGCAGCGGCTGGACCCACGCAGCATCTTGCTGTCATGAAACCCACATCCTTGAACAAGCCCCTGACCGGCCACACGCAGTATCCGTTGCTGGCATGGACGGATCTGGATGCCTGCATCGCCTGGCGCAAGCAGCAACCGATTACGGTACGACGCTTTCTCGACGAAGCACAGGCAGTTGCCGCGCGCCTGCCACCGCATCGCTACGTCATCAATCTTTGCGATAACCCGTACTTGTTCCTGCTGGCATTCGCCGCCGCCCTGATACGCGCACAAACCAGCCTGCTGCCACCCAATCGGCTGAAGGCAACTGTGCTGGAGATTGCCGGGGAGTATCCGGACAGCTACCTGCTGTCTGATGCGCAGATGAACGAACTGGCAGCCAGTCAGGCTTCGCTGCCGCAAGTACCCATGGCGCTGCCTGATGAGGCTGAATTGACACATCACTTCAGCAGCATTCCAACCATCGCGGCTGAGCACATTGCGGCAATCCTGTTCACCTCGGGCAGTACCGGCAAATCGATTGCCTACCCCAAACCCTGGCGCACACTGGTGCTGGGCGCTGCCACCAATGCACAGGCCTCCGTACCCCATGGAACACGACCCACCATCGTCGGCACCGTACCTGCACAACACAGTTATGGTCTGGAAACCATGGTGATGCTGTCCCTGCAAGGCTATTGCGCCGTACACAGTGAACGTCCGTTTTACCCGCAGGACATCCAGCAGGCACTGATGGATCTTCCGGAGCCACGCGTGCTGGTCACCACCCCGGTGCACCTGCGCGCACTGACTGAATCAAGTTTGCACATGCCGTCAGTGGCCGCCGTATGGTCAGCCACGGCTCCCTTGAGTACCGAGCTGGCCACCCGCGTTGAACAACTGTTCAACGCACCCCTGCACGAAATATTTGGTTGCACCGAGACTGGCAGCTGCGCTACCCGTCGCACCACCCGCGATCAGACCTGGAAGTTGCAGGACAGCTTTTCGCTCACCACAGATACAGCTGCACAGCACGCCGGTACGTTGATCAGCGCACCGCACTTGCCAGACAGCGCGTACTTGCAGGACCAGATCCAGCTGATTGATGCACGCCACTTCAAATTGCTGGGACGCGGCGCCGATCTGATCAACATCGCCGGCAGACGCGCTTCACTGGGCGACCTCAATGCCAGGCTGCTGTCCATTGACGGCGTAGTCGATGGCATCATCTTTCTGCCGGATGGCAAGACGGGCGCAATGGATAGCGACACCATGATGCGCACCGCCGCGCTGGTGGTCGCACCCACACTCAGTCGTGCACAAGTCATGTCAGCATTGCGAAAGCTGATTGATCCGGCCTTCCTGCCACGTCCGTTGTTTCTGGTGGATGCGCTGCCGCGCAATGAAGTCACCAAATTGCCGCGTGCCGCCGTACTCAAGTTATTTGCCGAATTGCTTCATGCACAGCAATAACGACAACGATAACGAACCGGCGCCGGTCTGCAACATCGCGTGGCTCAGCATCGCGACCGATCACCCGGCACTGCCCGGACACTTTCCCGGCCGCCCGATTGTGCCCGGCGTGGTCATACTCGAACGCATGCTGGAACTCATGAAAAACAGCATGATTTCACATGGAAAACTGATCGGCCTGCCCAGCGTCAAATTCCTGCGTGCCGCCGTTGCCGGCGAATGTCTGCTGCTGGGTGTTGAATTCATCAGCGCCACTCAGGGTCGCTGCATCTGCCGTGGCAATGCTCAAACGGTTGCGCAGTGCAGCTTCACGCTGACCGCTACTCACCCGGCTACGGCATGAGCCAGCAATGGCAACACCGGCGCGAAGGCGGTTCTGCCTTCATGGTGCGCTTCATCCGCTGGCTGGCCTTGCATGTCGGCGAATCCGCAGCACGGTTATGCCTGTATCCCATCACCGCGTACTTCCTGATCATGCGTCACGCCGAACGCCGCGCCTCACGGGATTACCTGCGGCGCGCACTGGGTCGTGAACCGCGCTTGCTGGATATCGCCCGGCATATTCACACCTTTGCCACCACCATTCTGGATCGCGTATTCCTGCTCACCGGACGTTTCAAGCCGGAGCGGATACGTCTGCATGGTTTACCGGAATTGAATGCACACCTTGACGCCGGACGTGGCGTGTTGCTGCTGGGTTCGCACTTCGGCAGTTTTGAAGCCGTGCGCGCCATCGGACTGGCGCGACAGGCGCTGCACTTGCGCATCCTGATGGACTATCAACACAACCCGCAGTTGAGCCAGTTGCTGGATGCACTCAATCCACGCGCACGCGACAGCATTATCGACGCCACCGGCGACTCCACCCGGGTATTGCTGGAAATACATGAAACCCTGAATGCCGGCGGTCTGGTAGGCATGCTGGCCGACCGTGCGCGCAGCGGCGAATCCACCGTGCCCTGCCGCTTGTTGAATGACCCGGTGGCCTTGCCGGTGGGCCCGTTCCGGATCGCCGCCGTACTGCACAAACCGGTGATGCTGATCTTCAGCATCCTGCGCAGCGATAACACCTATGATGTCTACTTCGAGCCATTTGCAGATGAACTGCATGTCGGTCGACGTGGCGAGCGTGACCAGGCCATCAACGAATGGGTGCATCGTTACGCCAGCCGACTTGAAGCACGCATCCGTGAAGCGCCGTTTAACTGGTTCAACTTTTATGACTACTGGGCCACTGACAATAGTCCACATGCATAAGCCTGTTGAAATACTGCACGCACTCGCCGCGAGCGCCTTGGCTGCATTGATGAGCGTGTGCTGGACACCCGCAGCAGCAGCTGAACTCTCCAGCTTTGGTCAGACGGAACTGACGCAACTGCTTCATCGCAGCCAGGCTTCAACAGTCAGATTCGTGGAGCATCAATATCGCAAGATCCTGACTGCGCCCATCGAACGCAGTGGTGAATTGCGCTTTGAACCGCCAGCGAGTTTTGAGAAGCGAGTACTGAAACCGGCCAGCGAAACCTACCGGCTGAAAAACAACACCCTGTCGATTGAACTGCCGGGCCGTAAAACACGACAGATATCCACCCGCAATCAACCCCTGCTGAGCGGACTGATGCTGGGGTTTCAGGCCGTCGTAAGTGGCCAGCTGGCGAGCCTGGAGCCGTACTACTTGCTCAATGTCAGCGGCACGGCACAGGCATGGCAATTGTTGCTGCAACCGCGCGACAAGGAAATTTCCCGGTATGTCAGCTCACTGGTGGTTACCGGTCGTAATAGCGAACCGTTGAAGTTTGAAGTCAACGAACGCAGCGGGGATCGCACCGTTACCGAGATTCTGCCCTGACATGGCCATTGCGAGTTTCAAACCCGGCCACCTCGATATCCGCTACCTCTCAGATGGCGAGATTGCGACGGATAGAACGTCGCTGGGATTAGTGAGCTTTGGTGATACCTGCCTGCCAGAGATACCCGCACTGCGATTACAGGTAGCACTCGATCCACTTGATGTTACCGATGCGCACCGATTCGAGTTGCTCGGTGCTAACGGCGCTATACGCCAGGGACAGGATTCAGCCATACGCTTCGCCAGTGACGATCAATTGTTACTGGCCAGCATCGAAGTGGATGAAGCCGCACAGGGTGGCATCGAAGCCGCTGCTGAATATGCTTATCGGGCGATACAGGACTTCAACGCCCGCTCAACGTTTCCCTGCCTGCTGCGTATGTGGAACTATCTGGATGCGATCAATGAAGGCGATGGTGACGATGAACGCTATCGCCGCTTCTGTGCAGGTCGTGCGCGCGGCTTTGGTCAGATCGCTGCTGAAAACTATCCCGCAGCCAGCGCCCTCGGTCATCAGCGACGCACTGGACAACTGCAGGTCTATTGGCTGGCTGGACGTAACCCCGGGTTGCAACTGGAAAATCCGCGCCAGTTAAGCGCCTATCGTTATCCACGCATCCATGGCTCAGTCTCGCCCAGCTTCGCTCGCGCCTGCTTGTTGCCCGGTGGCCCATTGCTGATCTCGGGCACAGCCAGCATCGTCGGTCATGCTTCGCTGCATGCAGGAGATGTACAGGCGCAGCTGCAGGAAACGCTGAACAATCTGGATGCATTGATCATCAGCGCCACACAACATGCACCACATCTGCCACGGCATCTGGGGCGCAGTAGTCGGCTCAAGATTTATGTACGCAACCCCGGGCATGCCGCCGAGATTGCCGCCTGCTTGCGAACCCGCTATGGCGCGCAGTTGCAGTTCCTGATGCTGGCCGCAGATATTTGCCGGCGCGAGTTGCTGCTTGAAATCGACTGCGCACATGGCCTGACCGCAGGCAGCTAACGACTCATGAAATACGCGCCACGCACAACATGGGTCATCGGCATCTGGGCCGCCGTGCTGGCGCTCGCTGGCTATGCACTGGGCGCCACCACGCAGATTGGTTCCGATCTGCGCCTGTTCCTGCCCAAGGCGGAAACCCCTGCCGAACGTATCCTGCTGGAACAACTCAAGGATGGCCCCGGCACACGACTGCTGTTGCTGGCGCTATCGGGCGCCGACAATTCGCGACTGGCTGAGGTCAGCGACCAGATGAGTAACCAGCTGCGCAGCAACGCCGCTTTTACTCAGGTAGAAAATGGCTCTCTGCATACGGATGCCCGGATGCAGGAACAGATGTTTCGTTATCGCTACTTGCTGACACCCCGCGACAATGGTTGCAATTGTGACTCATCATCACTGCATGCGGCCTTGCAGGATCGTCTGATGGAGCTGGGCTCACCTGCCGGCGCTGTAATGCAGGATTTGTTGTTACGTGATCCATCGGGTGAACTCACGGCCATTATTGATGCCTGGCAGGGCGTCAACCAGCCGCAGATTATTGAGGGCGTCTGGTTTGCCACTGACAGCCAGCGCGCCTTGCTGCTGGCGCAAACTGCGGCACCGGGCTTTGATGCGGACCAGCAGCACCGGGCAATCGACGCCATACAGCAGGCGCTGTTACAGGCTGACCCGAGCGGCGAGATTCATCTGGATATCACCGGGCCCGGCGCATTCACCGCGTTACTGGAACAGAGTGTGCGCAGTGATGTCACCGCGCTGGGCATGGCTGAAGGCATTGGCTCGGTGCTGTTCCTGTCGCTGATTCTGTTGTCACTGCGGCATGTGGTGCTGGGCAGCCTGACGCTGGCCACCGCAGGCGTCATCGCGCTGCTGGCAGTGACGCTGATCTATCCGTCGGTGCATGGCATTACGCTGGCATTTGGTTTCACGCTGCTGGGCGTGGCCATGGATTACCCGGTGCATCTGCTGCTGCATCTTGAACGTGACCAGAGCGCGGCACACAGCTCACGACAGGTGTGGCCGACGCTGCGCCTGAGCATCCTCACCACCTGCATTGCCTACTGCGCATTGATCTTTGCAGGGTTCAATGGTCTGGCGCAGCTGGGCACCTTCACCGTCTGCGGCTTGCTGGCTACCGCCGCTGTCATCCGCTGGTTGTTGCCAACACTGGCGGACAATCAGGCAGCGCGTCGCATTCCCGACTGGGTAAAACAAGTGCAGCGCGCCCCACGTCTGCCGTGGTTACCGACGCTGGTCATCCCCGTGGCGCTGCTGGCGCTGTTGTTATCACCGCAGCCGCTGTGGAACAACGAACTGTCGGGACTCACGCCCGTGCCACAGTCACTGCAAGATCTGGATACCGAGTTGCGCACTGAACTGGGCGCACCCGACTTGCGCTATGTACTGGCGATTCGCGCCAACAGCCCGCAGGCCGCACTGGAGCGCGATGAATCACTCAGCAGCGGACTGCAACAGCTGGTGCAACAGAACATCATCGGCAACTACAGCCAGCCCAGCAGCCTGTTGCCCAGCGTGTCTCAACAGCTTGAACGACGTGCTGCGTTGCCAGCATCGGCTGTATTGCAGAGTAATCTGCAATCTGCCGTCGCGGGTCTGCCCTTCCGTGCCGAGGTATTTGCCGACTTCATCAATGACGTGGAGGCCAGCCGCACATTGCCACCGCTGCAAATTACTGATCTGGATCAGGGGCCGCTGGCCGATCGACTGGCTGCCACGCTGTTCAACACCGATCAGGAATCCGTGGCCTTGATCACCCTCGGCAACGTCGCCAATCCCGCCGCATTGGCCAGCTGGGTGAACACGACTGGCGATGATGTGTTGTTGCTGGATCTGAAGCAGGTGTCAGAACAACTGGTGGAACGCTTCCGCAATCGCGCCCTGCTCGCATTGGGCGTGGCGCTGCTGGTGATCGCCGCTCTGTTGCTGGCGCAGCTGCCGCGTCGCGCCGCGCTCGCGGTGTTGCTGCCGGTGATCGCGACACTGCTGGCTGAAGTGGCGATTTTCAACTGGCTGGGTATTTCACTGACGCTGTTCCATATCGTCTCGCTGCTGCTGGTGGGCGGCCTGTGTTTTGATTACGGCCTGTTCTTCAATCGCAGTGAAACCAGCTCGGCGGAATCGCTGCGCACCCGCTTCGCGGTGATGGCCTGCTGGTTGTCCACCACGGGTGCGTTTGCGCTGTTGCTGATTTCGCAATTGCCGGTGCTGCGCGCCATCGGCTCCACGGTTGCGTGCGGCGTCACCATCGGCTTCATTATCGCCTTGCTGGCGCGCCACGTTTCGGCTGAAAATAAATAACATGTCAGCTCCCTGTCTCAATTCATTACCGCAGACCCGCGCTGCAATTGCCGCATTGATTCCGCATCAGGGTGACATGTGTCTGCTGGAGCGCGTGCTCAGCGTTGATAACGACACCATCACCTGCGGCAGTCATACGCATCTGCTTGCATCGAATCCATTGCGCTATCAGGGACGGCTTTCTGCCGTGCATCTATGTGAATACGGCGCACAGGCCACCGCAGTACATGGCGCACTCAGCGCCCGGATGCATGAAGCCCCAGCGCCGGGCTGGCTGGTGGCGCTGCGCGATGTCAAACTCAATATCGAGTATCTGGATGAATGCCCCGTGCTGCACACGGACAACGAACTACGGGTGACCGCCACACGCCAGCACGCCAGCGCCACCGGTTGCATGTATGAGTTCGTGGTCAGCATGGGATCGCAGCAACTGGTCAGCGGCAAGGCCACCATCATGACCCGGAGCGACACATGAACAATGCCCAACGCAATGGCCAACGCAAAGCCCTGGTCACCGGCGGCAGTGGCGATATTGGCAGCGCCGTCGCACAGTTGCTCGCGCAACAAGGTCTGCATGTGTATGTACAGGCAGCCAACCATATTGAACGCGCTGTTGCAGTCGTGACTGCGATCCAGTCTGCGGGCGGCTCGGCCGAAGCCATCCACTTCGACATCACCCACGCCAGCGAAGTGAACGCTGCGCTGACGCCCTTGATCAAGGAATCAGCGATTCAGGTGATCGTGCACTGCGCCGGCATACACAGCGATGCGCCCATGGCCGGCATGAGCCAGCAACAATGGCAAAGCGTCATTGATGTATCACTGAATGGCTTCTTCAATGTCACACAACCCTTGCTGCTACCCATGCTGCGCACCCGCTGGGGCCGCATCATTGCGCTGTCATCCGTTGCCGGACAGCTGGGCAATCGCGGCCAGAGCAACTACGCCGCCGCCAAAGCCGGCCTGCATGGTGCGTGTATGTCACTGGCCAAGGAAGTCGCCTCGCGCGGCGTCACCGTGAATGTGGTTGCCCCCGGCATCATCGCCGGCCGCATGACCGCAGACAGCTTCGATGCCGAACGTATCAAAGCCCTGGTGCCCGCCGCTCGCATGGGCACCGCAGCAGAAGTCGCCAGCGTCGTCGGCTTTCTGGCCTCCGATGCCGCCAGTTATGTGTCGGGGCAGATCATCGGTGTGAATGGCGCGATGGCTTGAGGGGGCTGGCTTTTTTCGGCCCATGACCAGTCCCGTAGCCTGCCCCCAAGCGGTCACCCCCACAAATACCCCTTGGCCGTTCGGATCGGCATCATTGCTTTGCAGCTCGTGCGCAAAGCGTATTAACAATTTGCTAAAGATGCTTTATGGCGTGTGGGGCTGTAAATTTTGCCGCGCGGGTTATCAATCAGAGCCTTATTTTTAAAATCATTTCGTAATGCTTGATCATTAGTACATAGGACACGAGAGCGTTTTCTATCCGCCCTTGCGAGGGCAATAACATGGTCGTCATTTGATGTACAAAGTCCTTTAATTTTCACAAACTCCGCTTCAATCAAGTCATCTCCAACCTTGAAAGCTCGACCACCTTGAGCAAGCAAAGCAATGACGCTAAGAACACCAGCTATTTGGTATTCCTTAGTCAACTTACCACCATGAACAAGCGTTATTCGATTTGAAAAAATGGCGTCTCGTAGCGCTTGATAAGAAGTATCGCTGGTTTTTGATTTAACAGAATCGACACATAAGGGTTTAATCCATCAGCAAGGCTGTTTGCTCGCGCAAAAAGAAATCACGGTAACCATCCGGGGTGTTTAACACATTGCCTTGACTATCTATTTCTAGAACGTGAAGTTTGGTTTGGCTGTTTTTCTTCTCGAAGAAAAATATTTTCACTTGACTCTCTTTAAGGTGACCTCGTTTCACTTCCAGGCGTAAACGGTCAAACTAAATAATCGCTATGCGTTTCAACTACGACCGTCTTATTGCTTTTGGAAACCCAGTCTTTAATCATCGATCCCAGCGCGGCTTGCGCTTTCGGGTGTAAATGCACTTCCGGCTGCTGCAATAACAGCATGGTATTCGGACCAGCGCGTTGCGCATCCACAATGAGAGGCAGGATTTGACTGACACCATATCCGACGTCCATAAGGTTCGTTTTTTTGGTACCAATGCTGACTTGCACTTGAAACGGATCGCCACTTCCACGTCCAAGCTGCTTGACACCAATGTCGGAGAACATCTCCGAGTAGCGTCCAAAGTCACGCAGTGCGTCGTGCAGCGCCTTAGCTTGTTTATTACTTGGATCGGTTGCACGCGCGAGCAACAGAGGCACGTGGTCACCCTCAGGCGAGAATTGATCACTTAATTGATCATAAGTCCGCTTAGGCCGAGAACGCATTGGTGCGAAAGCCATCGCTGACGTTCTAAGAATATTTGAGAACCCTCCAGCACGGAGAAAATGAATGAGAAGGAAATTATAATCCTCCGTGATATGTTGACTGTTCTTGCTTTTTTCGCCCCGCATCCTTACTTCACTCATCAATTTTGACAGAATATCAACACCCAAACCCAATGCACTTGGCTCTGACATCAAGTGCGAAGTAATCTTCACACTCGCCGGGATGCGCGCCTGACTAGAACGGTTAAGCTGCTTATATTCTTCTTCATAACAAGCAATACCAACATCTCCCATCCAAGCAAAAACATGACAGGGAACAGGCAAGCCATCATTCTCCCGAAAAGCGACGATTAGCCCAACAGATACATGCTCCGTTTTTTTTTCTTTAGATGACACGAAAGGAAGTGCAGCTCTATCTGACTTAAATCCAACTGAAAAGTGTTTTACGCTTCTCTTGCTGTTAGCCAATGTTTTAAAGCCCCCAAACTCGAATGGAAATTGATTGAAAAAATTCCCTCTGAAAGGGAAACCATCCTGTTGTACCACCGCTAACATTCCAAGCAACGTGGACTTACCCGCGCTATTTTCCCCTAGCAAAACAGTTGCAGGAGCGATAGGTATCTCATGCCACCCTTCAAACGAGCGTACATTCTCTAAATAGAGATTCATAGGAACTCACCTGTCATATCAATACTCATTTGAGAAGCCAGTCAGCCAAGCAATTCATCGCAAGGTAGCCCTGCGGCGAATGACAGCTGAGCTGGATTCGGTTCATTTTCTAAGCCATAGCCACCGAAAACAGCCCCGCCGCCGCGAATGTATCTGTTCTTCAATCACTCTAGCTGATGTGGAATATCGAAACCAGCCGCTGGCCACTCTATCCACATGGCTGGCTATCAGCCCTTATAACCCATAGTAGTCTTTCGAGTGACCGCCCCAGGTCCATGGTGGGCGTCCAGCCCACAAATCAATCAGTGCCATCCGCAATCCTCGGCCGCTCACTCAACACCCGCCGCAAATCCCGCAACGAAAAACGGCTGCGCCACATCTTTCGGGAGATCATGCGGGTAATCGCCAGCACGTCGCGAACGGGTTTGAAGTAACTGGCGCGCGCCTGGGGCGGATAACGTGCGGCGATGGGTACGGCCACTACCGCGAAACCTTTGCGTACGCTTTCAATCACGATCTCGCTTTCAAACACGAAGCTGTTTGCCAGCGCGGTGCTGACCTGCACGGCGGTCAGCAATTCGCGCGGATACAGGCGCTGACCACACTGACTGTCACGCACCGGCACGCCAGCAGCTCATGACACCCAGAAGTCGGCAATGCAGTTCGCCATCTTGCGATTGCGGGGCGCGCATTGCTGCTGCTTGAGCCGGGCGCCGATAATCAACTGGCCGGGATAGCGATTGGCGGCCTGCACCAAAGGTTAATGCCGGACCAAAGGTTAGAAGTTATTTAAGGGAGTAGCAACGGGGTCATTGGAACGTATCGGTGCACCTCCCCTGCTTCATCCCCCTCATGCCGATCTCATACGGCATGGTGCTTTCGCCTGCGGTTATTCAGATAGCGTCGAATCAAGCAGCCAGCTTGAGCTTGGGCCGCAGCCCGGCCCTGGCCGCCAGCCGTACCAACAGATCAAGGCTGAAGCGACTGATCGCGCCGCGCTTGATGTCTGATACGCGAGCTTGCGTAATGCCCAGCACTTTGGCAGCAGCAGCCTGGGTCATCCCGGACTGCATCAGCCAGTGCGACAGGCCGATCATCAAGGTTGAGCGGATTTCCATCTCGGCGGCCTGATCGGGATCGTACAGCTCATGAAACACGCTCTTGGTTTTGGACTTTGCTTTCCTGGGCATGGCTCACCTCAAAATTGATTTCAGTCGCTCACGCGCCAGCTGAATATCCTGTGGACTGGTTTTCTGTGACTTCTTCTGAAAACAGTGCAGCACGTAAATACCCTGCGGGCGTGTGGCGATGTAGATGATCCGAAATGCACCTGTGGCGTCCCGCAGGCGTATTTCCCTGACGCCAGAACCGATGCTGGCCATTGGCTTCCAGTCATCCGGATCAAGCCCGGATTGCACGCGAAACAGCTGATGCCCGGCATCGTCCATGACGGCCGACGGGAATGATTTCAGATCGGCCTTGCTACTTCCCTGCCACAGAACCTTCTTCATGGGACGAATATGCTTGATTTGGCATAAGTTGGCAAGCTGTAAATTCGGCCAATGTGAGAGGTATCGAGCGCCGAACAACACTGGAACTCATGCAGTCAGGCTGAAGCCTGACCTACAGATCAATACGCTCCACGATACGCGGCTGCTTTGACAACACCCGCTGCAAATCCCGCAATGAAAAACGGCTGCGCCACATCTTTCTGGAGATCATGCGGGTAATCGCCAGCACGTCGCGCACGGGTTTGAAGTAACTGGCGCGCGCCTGGGGCGGATAACGTGCGGCGATGGGCACGGCCACTACCGCGAAACCTTTGCGTACGCTTTCAACCACGATTTCACTTTCAAACACGAAGCTGTTTGCCAGCGCGGTGTTGACCTGCACAGCGGTCAGCAATTCGCGCGGATACAGGCGCTGACCACACTGACTGTCACGCACCGGCACACCGGCAGCCCATGACACCCAGAAGTCGGCAATGCAGTTCGCCATCTTGCGGTTGCGTGGCGCGCATTGCTGCTGCTTGAGCCGGGCGCCGATAATCAACTGGCCGGGATAGCGATTGGCTGCCTGCACAAAAGTGGGATGTCCGCCGCATCGTGCTGACCATCGCCATCCAGGGTCATCACTGCACGCGCGCCCTGCTCCAGCGCCACGCGAAAACCCCAGGCCAGCGCGCCGCCCTTGCCCAGTTGTTGCTCAGCACGCAGCACTTGCACGGGCAAGTCGTTCAAGGCAGCAGCGGTGCCATCACTGGAGGCATCATCAATCACAATCACCCGGGATGCCTGTAACAGGCAGGCGGTCACCACCTCACGAATCGACGCCGCTTCATTACGCGCCGGAATCACAATGGCCAGTTGTTGCGCGGTCAGCGGCTCAGTCGCTGCGGCTACTGACATGGGACGACCTCCCATGCCTGTGATGCGAACTGCAAGGTGCAGCGGGACCGATTGGCAATGGCATGCAGCAACGGCAAGGCGCGCGCCGCTGGATTGGCGGCCATCATGCTTGATGCAAACCCGGGCAGTTGCATTGTTGCAACGCTGGCGCCAGTGGTCTCAATGCGCGCAATGCTGTGTGCCGATGCAGAAGGATCGAGCACCAGGGCCACGGCAAAGGTCTGGGGAATGGGACAGAGTGGCAACAGGATCCGTGGCACGGCAATGTCGTATGCCACCAGCAGCACCGGAGTGTTCTCACAACCAGCCAGCGCCGCCGCTTCCAGCAAGCCGCTGGCGAATGACTCTGTAGCGGCGCTGATGGCGTTGGATGCACGCATGCAGCCCACTGCAATCGTCCAGTAACCACTGGCCGCGTTGTGTACCGAGTTATGGAATCGCGTCGGTGATAGCGCGGGTTGTGGCAGCGCCAGTTCGCGGCACATGTAATCGCTGATCTCGGTATCGCCGTGCGAAGAAGCAAAAACGCTGGGCAAGTCTGCGGGGGTTGCCTGCGCCATGGCGCAGGCTTCGGCGGCCACCTGTATCGCCAGCTTCACACTGGTGGGGCTGCGACGTCGCTCGGCCTGCGGCAGTAGCTGTGGCATAGGCAGCGCTTGCTGCGGTTCGCAGACCGCCGCACCACTCAATATGTTTCGAGCTTGAGGCCACCCTGACCAGCCAGAACTCCAGGTGCCGATGCCATTGATATACAGCTGCATGGTCAGCTGCGCCTGGCAAATATCAGCGAGCAATTGTTGCCGCCAAAGCCGAATGAATTGCTCATCACATGCTGCATTGTTTTCTGCGTGTTGGTCAGCGGCAGGTAATCCGCCATCACGGTTTCAACTTGCTCACAATTCAGCGTGCCGGGAATCAGGTCATTTTCCAGGCTGAGCACGCTGATGACGGCTTCAACAATGCCGGCCGCACCCAGGGTATGGCCGGTCCAGCCCTTGGTGGCGCTGCACGCAACCGGCTGAGAAAACAGTGCGGTTATTGCTTTCGCTTCAACCTGATCGTTCATGCGTGTGGCGGTGCCATGCAGGTTCACATAGTCGATGGCTTCAGGCTGTAATGCGGCGCGCTGCAATGCGGCGTGCATGGCGTTGCGCGCACCCAGCCCTTCGGGATGCGGCGTAGCCATGTGGTGTGCATCACTGCTTTCGCCATAGCCAGTGAACTGTATTTCACTGGCAGCTCCGCGTTCGAGTATGGCGAAACCGGCTGCTTCACCGATATTCAGTCCGCTACGCGCCTGATCGAAGGGACGACAGGGTTGCGAGGACATCAGCTCCAGCACATGAAAGCCGTACATCACCGACAGGCACAGGCTATCGACGCCGCCGACAATCGCAGCATCGGCCAGACCCAGGCGGATCATGCGCTCGGCACTGCCGAATACGCGTGCGCTGGAAGAACAGGCGGTCGCAACGGTTAACTGCGGCCCGGTGAGTTGCAGATAGTCGGCAACAAAACCCACCAGCGAATGCGGCGAATGCACGCGGGGATTATGGGTTGTCGGCGGCAGCTCCTCCGCATCGCCACGCAGACGATAAGCGTCTTCAGTGCTGGCCATGCTGGCTGTGGAAGTGCCCAGCACCAGCGCCACACGCGCCGCGCCATAGCGCTCACGCAGCGCCTGCGCCTGCTCAAGAAAGCCGTCCTGATTCAGGCCCAGCCACGCCAGACGATTGTTGTGGCAATCCCAGGCAGCGAGGTGTTCAGGCAGGCGCACCTGCTCAATACCGGATACCCGACCGATGTAAGTATCAAGCAGACAATCCGCCAGATCATTGCGCGACAGGCCGCTGCGCCGCTGCAGCAGCGACTGCCAAAGCGCCTGCTTGCCCTGACCCGCAGCGCAGGTCGCGGTATAAGCCGTCAGATTGAGGGGTTGCATCAGGTGTGTGGCAAGCCGGTTCAGTGATGAATCGTTGTGTATGTTGTCAGTGTGATCGCGAGCGCCATTCACGACCGTTCGCGGCATTTTAGCAAATGGCCATTGGCAGGCTGCTAGTATTCCTGCCTGTCCAGCCACGTTTTTCAGGCCATCAAAGAAGATGAATGCGACCCTAGCCCGCCGCATTGCCAGCGCATTTCTGCCCAGCCGCTGGCACTACCACTACACGCGTTCGAAACTCGCCACCGATCCGCTGTACGACGGCGTCTGCGCTGCGCTGTCTGGCGCCACTGCGCCCGTACTGGATCTGGGCTGTGGCATCGGTCTGCTGGTGCATTGCCTGCGTGCGCAAGGACTGAATTTCAAGTACCTCGGCGTGGACAACGATACCGGCAAGGTAGCGCGCGCTGAACAGGCGGCGAAGGTCGCGCAACTCCACAACGCGCAGTTTGTCCGCATGGACCTTGGCAATGAGTTTCCTGCGCATCAGGGCAGCGTGGTGATTCTGGATGTGTTGCAGTACCTGCCGCCACAACTGCAAAACCAGTTTCTGACGCGCGCCTGTGTTTGCCTGATTCCAGGCGCGAGGCTGGTGATCCGCACCGGCATGCAAGGCCCGGGCTGGCGCAGCAAATTCACACGCGCGGCCGACCTGCTGGCGCGCGGCATTCGCTGGATGAACACCGGCCCGAAGCGTTATCCCACTCAAGCCGAACTGGAAGCGGTGTTTGCCACACACGGTCTGCGCGCTCAATTCCGGCCGTTGTGGGGCAATACGCCGTTCAACAACTGGCTGGTGATTGCCGAACGGGCTCAGGGCGGCAACACGGCCTGATAACCACGCGCGCGCATCTCCTGCAGCAGTCGTTCAATGATGGCCACACTCTGGCCATGCGCAGCACCTTCATGCAGCAGCACAATCGCGCCGGGTACGAGTTTGCGTGACAACTTGCCCACTACGCGTTCGACGTCGCCATCGACGGCATCGTAGGCACGCACGCTCCAGGCCACACGCTGCATGCCCAGAGCACTTAACACCGGCATGACAAAGGGATTGGCATGACCGACGACTGCACGAAACCAGCGTGGTGAACTGCCTGTCAGTTCAGTCAGCACCTGCTGGGCACGCAGGATTTCGCTGCACATGCGATTGGGCGACAGCGCCCAGAACCAGGCTGCCGGATGGGTGTTGCTGTGATTGCCGACCTCATGTCCTGCGGCAACGATGGCCTGCACCCGATCCGGATGACGCGCCGCGCGTTCACCCACCAGAAAAAAAACCGCCTTCGCCTGGTAGCGTTCCAGCAATTGCAGGATCGCCACCGTATCCGCAGAAGGTCCATCATCAATCGTCAGCCAAAGCTGATGCTGACTGGCCTGCTGCTCAGTGACCGGCAAACGGCGCAACACCGGCCCGAACAGATGCGATTGCGGCTGCAAGGTGCCCCACAGCAACGCCGCATGCACGGCCAGTAAACACACCAGGCCGGCGATCGGCATACCGGCCCACCACAGCAGCAGTGCTGGCACATGCGCCAGCAACAGCAAGATGCCGCGTTTGCGCAAGGCAATATGCATGCGTACCAGGTTCGCCGAGGTTATTTGCACTGCGTTGGTCAAATGCCCGTCCTGAAAAACAATCGACCCCGCGCACCAGCAGCGCGCGGGGTCGATGACACGTCAATGATCTATGGGCTTAGAGCCTGTTCACGATCTCGATCAAGGGATGCAGTGCAAGGCGAAACGGCGCGAAAAAACACAGCGTACACAAAGTACGTGAGTATTTTTCGCGCCGATAACGCAGCAATGCGCCCTTCGGCGAGATCGTGAGCGACTACTGGCCAGCCCGAACAGCGGCGAAGTTACCCAGCCTTCATTGCCCAGCTCATCCTGAACCTGCCACCAGATGCCGTTCTTTTCACCGGTGGGATACAGCGTCAGACCGGGATCCAGATCGCGCACCTTCTCGCTCTTGTTGTTGGCCTCTGCGTACAGGACACCCGCCTTGGCCATGGTCACGGACTGCTGTACGTTGTTGGCCTTGGCATCCGGCGCGATAGCTTTCACGTCTTCCACCATCTTGATGTAAGCATCGAGATAAGCCTTGGTCACCACCTGTCCAATTTCGGTGTTGGCATAGCTGCTGGCGCCACCGGCAGCAAAGCCGCCGAAGAATGCGCCACCGCCGGCGCCCCAGCCGAGGTCAGTCTTCTTGGCATGACCTTGTTGCAGCGAAATTTGCTCAGTGGAGCGCACATCGGTCAGGGTCAGCACCACATCGGCCGTCTTGCTCTTCAGACTGACGCCACCGATCACCGCACCGGCCACACCGCCGATGACGCCACCCAGCAGACCACCGAAGTTCTTGCCGCCGGCCTTGGCATTCGAATTCACCAGATCAGGCACCAGTACATAGTCAGCCGCCTTCATCTGGCCCTTGCCCACATTGGAGCCGCCACGCAGCTCGCCGCCACTGGCCAGCGCACGCTCGGCCTGCGCGGCATCCAGACCTTTGCCGCGATCCACCAGCGTGAAGCACTTGGATTGCGACACAAACACCTTGATCAACGCCACCGGCGATTCAAGTTGCAGGTCCCGGTACCAGTAACGGCTGGGAGACTCTTCCGGCTCTACCACTGACAACGCACCGAAGCGCTTGTCACAGGTGGGAATCTCGGGCTCCTTCTTGTCAGCGGCGCTCGCGGTGCCGCTCAGGCCCAGCAGCGCTACGGCAACTGCTGCGGTCAGACCACTTCTTGCTTGATGCGCGAACATAAAGACTCCTTGCGGATATTGAGTGAGATGGGCGGGTTGCTGTAGGTATACCGATAGGTTGGGAATACTAGACCCAGCCTCGCGGGAATACCATTGGCTCGCGCGGGGTCGAGTGCGTGACGAATGCAGCCGAAAGCCGCGCACAGATGAGCCGGCCGTCACGCCATGGAAAGATTGCTGCCCGCAAGTGGTGCGGGTCAGCGAAACTTGGCCGCCGTTGTTTGACTTTGCCTGACCTCGATGCAAGGGTGCCGCAGGGCGAAACAAGGATCGGGAAATGAACCGCCATAATATTTGTATGCTGATCTGCCTGTGCGTGCTGGCCGCCTGCACCCGCACGGCCAAAGTCGTGGACCCGCCGGCCACTGCGTCCATCGCCGCTCCGGCCATCAACGAAACCACCACCGCGCAGACCGGATCAACCCCTCAGGCCGCCCCCGTATCGGACACCGGGACACCCGCCACGACCAGCGGCCGCATGTTCATCGACCCTGTGACAGGACAGCCACGAGTGCCGACAGCGGATGAACTGGCCAGCGAAAAACGCGACCGGACGCAGGCACAAACTCAATCTGCCAGCAGCGCCTCTCGCCCCGCAGTCACCGTCACTGAGCTACCGGGCGGCGTCACCCAGTACGACTTTGGTACGGCATCACAGGTGCAGGAAACCGCCTGCCTGCGGCCGGATGGCTCGTTCGGCGAGTGCACGCCTGCCCAACTACTGGAGTTGCGCGCCAAGGCGTCGCAGCTGGCGCAATGAAACGCCTGTCCTGTATCTGCCTGCTGGGCGCGATGCTGCTCGCCGAGACTTCGCTGGCCGCCACCTTCACCATCATCAATCAGGATGCCGCCGGCCTCGGCTTGAACGATGCTGCGGCGTTCACTCCTGTGGGTGGCAACACCGCCACCACGTTGGGTCAGGCGCGACTGAATGTGTTGGCCGAGGCCGGGCGCATCTGGGGCCTGCGCCTGGGTAGCACCCAGCCGATTGTGGTCGAAGCGCGCATGCAGACACAGGCCTGCACCACCACCTCAGCGGTGCTGGCCACCGCGGGCCCGGTCACCTATTTCACCAGCAACGCCGAGCCTAATGTGCTGGTGCCAGCGGCACTGACCGATGCGCTGAGCGGCAGCAACGTGAACAGCCGCAATGACATCAACGTCACCATCAACAGCGCCATCGGCAGCGGGCCGTCCTGTCTGGGTGGACGCAGTTTCTACCTGGGCTTCGATCACAATACTGGCGGCAATGTCGACCTGCTGAACGTACTGCTGCATGAATTCGGGCACGGGCTGGGCTTTGTGTCGCTCACCAACAGCACCGGTGCGCCGGTGGTAGCAGGCAAGTTCAGCAGCTTTGAACAACGCCTTTACAGCGAGACTCTCGGCAAGTTCTGGCCGACCATGACTGACAGTGAGCGTGTATCGGCTGGCATCAGCAATGGCGCGCTGGTGTTCAATGGCCCGGCGGTGAATGCGCAATCAAGTCGCCTCACCGCCGGCCTGAGTTCACCCGGCGGGCGTTTGCGTCTGTATGCGCCCAGCACCTACGACTCCGGTTCGTCGGTATCGCACTGGGACACGGTCGCCTCTTACCTGGATACGGCCATGGCCACACGCAGCCTGCTGATGGAGCCGTTCATTACTGCGAATCCGCTGGGCGCCACCGACTTGACCGGTTGCGTGATGCAGGACATGGGCTGGCCCAGCGCACGCTGTCCGGATTTCACCGGTGGCGACAACACGCCGCCCCTCGCCTTCGGCCGCACAGTGAACGTCATCGAGGACACATCCGTGGCTATCCTGCTCACCGGCAACGATGCCGATGGCTCCGGCTTGCTGACTTACTCCATCGTCAGTAATCCCACGCGCGGCGCACTGACACCGCCCGCTTCACTCACCAGTGCAACGGGCGTCACCTTCGTCTACGCCCCGGGCGCCAATCTCAATGGTGCTGACAGCTTTACCTTCCAGGTCAGCGATGGGCAGGCGCTGTCCACGCCGGCAACCGTGACCATCAATGTGATGGCCGTAAACGATGCACCCGTTGCTACGCCGCAAGTAGTTAGCGTGCAAAGCGGCCAGAGCCTGGCCATCACACTGTCGGGTACGGATGTGGATCTCGTGCCGGGGACAGCGCTGACCTACACCGTAGTAAGCAATCCTGTCAGTGGCACGCTCAGCGGCAGTGCGCCGGCGCTGAGTTACACGCCGAACGCTAGTTTCACTGGCAGCGACAGCGTGCAGTTCCGTGTCAATGACGGCACGCTGAATTCAGCCACGGCCAGCATCAGCATCACCGTGACTGCGCCACCCATGGCGGCCAGCTCCAGTGGCGGCGGCGGTGGCAGTTTCGATCCAGCCTGGCTGGTGCTGTTGGGCCTGCTGCGCGCAGGGAAACCCCGTAATCCTCAATAGGGCAAGGCTGCGCGCACTGCACTGTGCAACTTGCCATTGCTGGCCAGCACGGTAGTGGTATTCAAATCCACGGCGCCACCATCCAGCTGCGTGAACTTGCCACCCGCAGCTTCAACAATCACCGATAGCGCGGCGATGTCGAGAATATTCACATCGGATTCGATCACCACATCGAGCTTGCCCGCCGCCAGCAGGTGGTAGTGCAGAAAGTCACCATAACCGCGAATGCGATGCGCGCGGGCAATCAGCTTGCCGTAGTTATTCCACAGCGAACTCAGCGCGAGCGTTTTCAGATTGCCGCCGGAAATTGCACAGCCTTCGATAATGTCGATATCGCTGACCTTGATGGGCTTGTCATTCAGCCACGCGCCCGCGCTGCTGCCATCGGCATTGAACTCACCGTAAGCGAGCTCTCCATAGACGGGAGCCGATGACACACCGACAATCAGTTTGCCTTTATGCATCAACGCAATCTGTGTGGAGAACATCGGGTACTCACGCACGAAAGCCTTGGTGCCATCGATGGGATCGACCAGCCACAGATATTCCTTGTCCAGACCTTCGCTGCCGGTCTCTTCGCCATAAAAGCCATGATCCGGGAAACGCGTGCTGATCAGCTTGCGAATGACTTTTTCAGTCTCCACATCCGCGTCAGTCACCGGGGACTTGTCGGCCTTGATGGTGACTGCCAGGTTCTGCTGGTAGTAACGACGAATAACGACTGCGGCGGCCTGTGCGGCGTCGATGGCAGTGGCAAGAAAGGGCGAACGCATGAGCAACATCCGAAGCAAAACCCGGGCGCGCAGCATAGCCGAGCGCGCTGCGCTTGACACCCCGGGCGCGCATCACTAACGTGCGCGCACCTTCAAGGTGATCGCCCGCGCAAGCGGACGTGAACTGGGAAGCCGGTGCGTCAACCTGGTGAGACAGGGTGACAATTCCGGCGCTGCCCCCGCAACGGTAAGCGAATACATCTGCATCACGACCGTCATCGGTCAGTCACTGCGTCCTTAGTTTTTAAACTGGGGTGTGGGAAGACGATGTAGCGAACAGGCCACTGTTCATTCGCAAGCCCGGAGACCGGCCTTGGAGTCGAAATCCTTACACAAGGATTTCACTCAGCATCGCGGTGGGCGGTGAGCTGGGCAGTCTCTGGCTGCGGCCCGCGACTTCTCCGCCAACTCCCCCGTGGTTTTCATTACCCCAACCCTGCGGGCGTGCAGGGGGAGTTTGTTGCCATGTCATTTTTCATCCGTTTACCTGCGGCCGTTGCCGCGTTGTCCTGTGTTGCCGCCACTGCGGCGGTCGCTGCCGATGATTTGCTGGAAGCGGTGGTCGTCACCGCCAGCCGCATCGAACAGCCCATCAGTGAAGTCATCGGTTCAGTCACCGTCATTACCCGTGAACAGATCGAGCAGCGTCAGGCGCAGTCATTGCAGGATCTGCTGCGCGGCGAAGCCGGCATCGATATCGCCAATAGCGGCGGTCTGGGCAAGCTCAGTTCGCTTTACCTGCGTGGCGCCAATTCGTCGCAAGCGCTGATTCTGGTGGATGGCGTGCGTCTGGGTTCGGCCACGGCCGGCATCACCAGCCTTGAATTCATTCCGGTGGATCAGATTGAACGCATTGAAATCGTGCGCGGGCCACGCTCCAGCCTGTATGGCTCGGACGCCATCGGTGGCGTGATCCAGATCTTCACCCGTCGCAACAATGGCATCAGCGCCAGTGTCAGCACGGGTTCTTACGACACCCAGGAATACAGCAGCGGCTTCGGCATGCAAAGCGATACGCTGCGCTTCAACATCCATGGCAACTACTTGCAGAGTGAAGGCTTCGATTCCTGCGTCGGCACTTTCAGCGGTGGCTGTTTCGCCATCGAACCGGACAAGGATGGCTATCGCAACAGTTCCGTCAGTGCACAACTGGGTTATGCCTTTGGTACGTTTGCTGATCTGGAACTGAGCACCCTGTATGCGCAAGGCCTGACCGAGTACGACGGTGGCTTTCAGAATGAGACCCGCTTTCGCAACAGCGCGCCCAGTCTGAAACTGCGCATCAATCCCGGTGATGCGCTAAGCCTGACCTTGACCGGCGGCATCACGCAGGACAAATCGGAAGGCTACAAAAACAGCGTGTTCAGCTCGCGCTTCAACACCGAAAAGCGCAATGCAGGTGCGCAGGCGGACTGGCGTATTGGTCAACAAACACTCAGCCTCGGCGCGGATTACCTGAATGATGTCGTTGATAGCGATACGGCTTTTATCAACAAGCAGCGCGACAATACCGGCCTCTATGCGCAATACCTCGGCACGCTTGGCAAGCATGAACTGAGCGCCTCGGCGCGTCATGATGACAATGAACAGTTCGGCGCCCACAGCACTGGCAACGCGGGCTGGAAGTGGTTTGTGGTCGGCAAAAAACTGGCCCTCAATGCCGGCTGGGGCTCGGCATTTCACGCGCCCTCGTTCAACGATCTGTACTACCCGTTTGGCTATGGCAATCCGAATCTGAAGCCGGAGCGTTCGCAGAGTTATGAACTGGGCGCATCAGGTCAACACGACTGGTTGAACTGGTCGCTGCAAGCCTATGCCACTGATGCTACGGACTTGATCGCCTACAACACGGCCTTCCTGCCCGACAACATCAGCAAGGCGCGACTGCAGGGCGCAGAACTGACGCTGAGCGGCAAGTGGAATCAACTGAACGCCACACTCAACTACAGCGCACAAGACCCACGCAGCCGTCAGACAGGCAGTAACTACGATCATGTGCTGGCGCGGCGCGCACGTCAGTCCGGTCGGCTGGAACTGGGCTATGACTTTGGCGCGGCACAGATTGGCAGCACCCTCAACATGGTTGGCAAGCGTTTTGACAATCTGGCCAACACGCTGGTGCTGCCCGGTTACGCCACGCTGGATCTGCAAGGCAATGTAACCCTGGGCAAAGGCTTCGTACTGCAAGCCAAGCTGGGTAACTTTCTGGATCGCCAGTATGAAACCGTGCGTTACTACAACCAGGCGGGTCGCAGCCTGTACGTGACGCTGCGTTACCAGCCCAAGTAGATTGGGCTGAATCCCGGCATCTGGATTACCGGATGCCGGGATCGCGCTACGCCTCATCGCCTGCCTACGTGACTGACAATCCGACTGTAGGTCAGGCTTCAGCCTGACATCATCAAAGTCAGGCTGAAGCCTGACCTACCAGGACTTCAACATGCTTGACCACACCGGCGAAAAAACATCACGCCACGAACTGCTCATCGGTTGCCTGTTGCTGCTGGCGCTGTTGATCACCCGCTCGGGCATTACCCGCTCGCATTTTGGCACCGAGTTCAATGTGCCCGATGCCTCATGGGCGGTGTTCTGGCTGGCGGGTATGTTCACACGTCAATTCGTATGGCCTGCATTGATGCTGGGCTGTTGCGCAGCGGTTGATTACTTCGCCGTCGCAAGCGGCACCAGTGCTGACTGTTTTACGCTGGCCTATCCATTCCTTATCCCCGCCTATCTGTCCCTGTGGGGCATGGGACGTTTGAGCGGCAGACAACCCGTGACCAGCTTCGTCACCGCGCTGCAAGTCGCGTTATCGGTAACATCGGCGTGACCATCTGCTTCGTCATCTCGAATATGGGTTTTTACCTGGCTTCCGAGTTCGCAGCCATGTCCGCCACTGACTATGCGCAAGCAGTGCTACGCTACTGGCCGGGCTATCTGCAGACCACCGTTATCTATGTACTGGCGGGGCTGGTGACCGGATACCTGGCGGTAGCGGTACGCGCCCGGTTATCGATGGACAAGTCCTCCGTACATTGATCATTTCTGCGAGCAGCGCATGGGCAACCGACTCAGCAAAATCTACACACGCACCGGCGATGACGGCACCACCGGTCTCGGGGACGGCTCACGCGTCAACAAGGATGATCCGCGCGTTGCCGCCTTCGGTGATACCGACGAAGCCAACAGCGCCATTGGTTTGGTGCTGGCGGTGCGCGACATTCCCGATGAAGTGCGTCGCTGTCTGGTGGAAGTGCAACACAAGTTGTTTGATCTGGGCGGCGAACTCTCGACGCCCGGTTATCGCGCTATCAAGAACGAAGACATTGACTGGCTGGAATCACAACTCGATGGCTTCAATGACCATCTGCCACCGCTGAAAGAATTCATCCTGCCCGGTGGCGGCCCCGCTGCTGCTGCATGTCATCTGGCCCGCACCATTACACGTCGCGCCGAACGTCAGGTATGGACACTGGCCAAGCGCGATACCGTGCCCGCCGAAATCACCATGTATTTGAATCGCTTGTCTGATCTGTTATTCGTCATCGCTCGTATTCTCGCGCGGCATGAAGGCGGCAGCGAAGTGTTATGGCGGCATCAGCGGTGACAACAACCGCAGGGGGTAAGTTCGCTTCGCTTACTACCCCCTACGCGAGCTATTACGAGCATGGCGATCGCAATAGTCATCCAACTCCCGCACCACCTCATCGAAACGATCATAGAGACGATCAAATGCTTCGAGACCCTCAATAGACGCACTATGCGCGTGAGCTGAGCCAAGCTCATCACGTAAGCCATTAATCTTTTCAACCAGACACTCAAGCTTGCCACTTGGCGGCGCGGGTCGAAACTTGGTTTCAGTCGGATACATATCGAACTCCCGTGGGCTTTACCTACCACAGGCTACCACCCAAAAAGAATGCCGCAAATGACGGTCACCGTTATTCAAATGTCCGCACGACATTCGATGCATCCCAAAATAAGGCCACTAGAGCACCAAACAAAATTACAAAAAAATC
>CAWBTE010000032.1:0-15952 GCA_963791615.1 uncultured Pseudomonadota bacterium
GCTCGTCTGCGACGGCGATGATGATATTCACACCGGCGGCGCGTAGCGGCTCCAGATCCTGAGCATGAGCATCGCTATCGGTAATCAAAGTGTGGACGCGCGTTAGCGGCGCGACAATCATTGCGGACTGCTGGCGCAGTTTGCGGCTGTCGGCCAGCACGATGATCTGTTCAGCACGCTCCAGCAGCTCGGTTTCAGAGTGCACAATCAGCGGATCCAGCTGCATGATGCCGAAGCGATTGATGCCGTGACAGCCGGTGAACATCTTGGTGGCGCGGAAATTTTTGATGGTGTTGTCGACAAACGGGCTGAGCACCAGGCTTTGCTCGCGAAAGATGGTGCCACCCGGCAGGGTGATGCGGCAGCGGCTGCTTGCCAGCAGTTGTGCGGCGATATTGAATGAGTTGGTGAGAATGTCGATTTCGTACGCGGCTAGAAATTCGATCAACGCATGAGTGGTGGTGCCGCCGGCGACAATGATGCTGTCGGTGGGGGCGATGAGTTTAGTGGCCTCGCGGGCGATGGCGCGTTTCTGTGCGCCAGACACCTGCTGATTCAACGCAAAGGGCACACCCGCCAAGTGCGCCTCGAAACGAGGGTTGAGCGACTCTGCGCCGCCGCGCACGCGTTTGATTTCGCCCCGTTCCCCCAGGGCATTGATGTCGCGTCGAATGCTGGCCTCGGAGGCGCCCAGCAATTCAACCAGTTCGGTGACGCTGATGATGGAGCGTTCACCCAACAACTTCAGAATCATGCGATGACGTTCGCGTTCGAGCATGGTGTTCAACCTGTGGGGGATAGATACGGCTGCATCTTACCCTGTGGACTGGTTTGCGGCATGTGATGCAGCCGTTGCCGCCAGCGTGCGCAGTAGACATGCAGTTCGTTTTCGGCCGCCAGTGACTGGGCGACGGGCGCACTGGGTACCACAGGCCCGGTCTTTCCAGCCAGATACAACGCAGCCTGTATGGAGCCTAGGCGATGATCGGTCAGGCGCACTGCTTGCTGCGGGCGCAGCGTCGCCAGAACGCCTGCATACAGTTGATTGTGTGTCAGTGGGCCATCCACCAGGATATCGCCCTGTGCGCCCAGCTCATCCAGCAGCAGATCCGTCATGAGCGCCACATACAGAGATGCCAGCGCTTTGCGCTGTTGCGGATTCAAATTATCCGCGTCAATCAAACTGCCTTTCTGTCCGGCAAATGGCCCCCCAGCGTCGCAGAAGCAGGGCAGCGCCATCACATTGTGTTGCAGCAGCGTGTGCAGATCGGCCTAGGTAGGCACGGCAGAGGTGTTGCCGCGATCGGCAATCGCCTGATATTCACGGCCACCGGCAAACCGGGCCGTAGCTACCGGTTGACCGAACGCATCCACATTGGCCAGCATGTCGCTTTGCTCGTGCAGGCGTTGCAGCGCAGTGCCGCGTGCCATGATGACTGTCCAGGTGCCGCTGGAGACCGCGACGAAGGGTTTTGTTTCGGGTTAAGTCAATACATGCGCAAGATAGGATGCATTGGAATCATGAATGCCGCAGATGACCTTGCAATTGACTGGCAGGTCGCAGCGGGTTGCCCATACCGCGCTAATGCTGCCCAGTACCTCACTGGCCTTGCGCACCGGCGCGAATTTATCGGCCCAGCCATGCCCTACTGCCATGGGTGAAAAGGTATCCGCCAGCGGCAGCCACAGATCCGTGTGACAACCCAATGAAGTTCGCTCGCTGCTCATCACGCCACTCAGGCGCCACGACCAGTACTGCGGATAAGTGAGGATGTGCCGGCATCGGTTCATCAGCTCAGGTTGATGTTGCTGCAGCCAGAACAGTTGTCGGCCGAGGTTCAGACCCAACGGCAGGAATGGCGAGAAAGTCAGCGAAAAATCATCGCGCACTTCTCGATAGTCATCCGCAACCTGTTCGAATATAGCGTTTTCGTAATCCATGGCAGCGAGAATCTTGCCGGATTCATCCAGCAACACGGCCGCCGCGCCATGTGCAATCGGCACGATGGCCGACACTTGTTGGCGCAGCGAGTTGCTGCCAAGCGTCTGTTGCAACCAGCTTTCAATGCCGTGCAGATCCAGCTGGCCGTCAATGCTTGCCGAGGCGCGTTCGAATTGCTGCAGCGTCACGCCCTGATGCGCATCCACCAGCAGCAGCCTGGTGTGGGTCTTGCCAATATCGAGGATGGCGACAATATCGAGTGACACGTGTTTGCCTGTGGCCTCAGCGGCTGATCCGGAATTATGACCTGCGCCGGCGTTGTGTAATACGCTTGCTCAGGATGGGTATGCCCACCACCAAAATCAGTAACAGACCCATGAGCAGCGACATGACGATGCCTGGAATATTGATCAGTCCGAGGCCGAATGTCACAAAACCCATCAGAATCGCTGCGAGCACCACACCTACAATCGTGCCGCGTCCGCCGGTCACGGCCACGCCGCCCAGAATCACCATGCTGATGATGTCCAGTTCCATACCCTGGGCAATAGAGGGGCGGGTCGAGCCCAACCGCGAGGTGAGCAGCACCGAGGCCATACCGGCCGCAACACCCGTGGCCACAAACAGCCAGAAGCGATAACGGTTGACGCGTACGCCGGACATTTCCGCGCCCTTGGCATTAAAACCAATGGCTTGAATGCGCCGGCCATGCAGTGTGCGATGCAGGTACAGGCCGCAGATCAGTGCAGCGACGGCAAACAGGGTAAGTTCGAATGACAACGGTCCCAGTACATAGCCCTGACCGAAGAAGGCAAAACTTTCCGGGTAATTCTTCAGCACGCGGTCGCCGAGCACACCATAGGCAATGCCGCGAAACAGACTCATGGTGCCGATGGTGGCGACAATGGCCGATACCTTGAAGCGTGTCACCAGAAGACCGTTGAGGGCGCCAGCCAGTGCACCAACGACAAGGCCGCTGATCACGATCACCGGCGTAGAGGGATACACCGCGGCCACCAGTCCCATTACCACTGAAGATAACGCCATGGTGGCGGCAACGGAAATATCGATTTCACCGGCAATGATCAGCAAGGCCATGGGCAGCGCCACCAGCGCCTTCTCAGTGAAGTTGAAGGTGGCATCCGAGAGTGTGTTGATGTCGAGGAAGTACGGTGACAGGCTGGCGTTCAGCACGCAGTCAGCCAGCAGCGCCAGCGCCAGAATGGTTTCCCAGCGCCCTAGTCGTCGCCAGAGCCGCTGCCAACGCGATAGCTGCGCAACACCTGTCTTGTCAGAGGAGGCAATAGACCTGTTCAACTTGCAGGTTCCTCAAGAATCTTCTGTCGCGTTCTGGTTGTCTGTGCGGCATTGACGATTACGGCGCTGAGAATCACCACACCGCTGATGGCGGTCTGCCAGAACGGTGACACGCCGAGCAATGGCAATGCATTCTTGATCACGCCCAGAAACAGACAGCCCAGCAACAAGCCCAGCACACTGCCGATGCCACCGATGATCGATACGCCACCGATCACACAGGCGGCAATCACGGTGAGTTCAAAACCATTGGCAGTGTCGGTGTAGGCAACGGCATAGCGCGCTGCCCAGAGATAACCACACAGTCCGGCAATGGCGCCGCACAGCGTGAAGGCCAGGCATTGCGTACGACCGACATTGACGCCGATGTAGGTGGCGGCACTGGGGTTGTTGCCGGCGGCATAGAGATTACGTCCTGAAGTTGAACAAGTCAGGAACAACCACATGCCCAGTGCGCACAGCAGCGCCAGCGCGGAAAGATTGGAAATACCGAAATTCGCGCTGCGCACCATACTCAGAAAACTTTCTGACATGTCACCGCTGGTGACCCACTTGCCGCCTGAAATCAGGAAGGCGGCGCCACGATAGATCGCCATTGTGCCCAGCGTAACCACGATCGGCGGAATGTTCACCTGCCATACCAGCAGGCCATTGATGAAACCCAGCAGTGCGCCGATGCCAATGCTCAGCAGCACGATGATCCACATGCCCAGCTCGGGATATGCCTGATTGAGCAATGCCACACACATGCCGGTGAGCGCCACGTTGGCGGCCACTGACAGATCGATGCCGCGCGTGATAATCACCAGCATCTGGCCCAGCGCCAGCAAAATCAGGATGGCGGTGTCATCCAGTGCATCGCGCAGATTTTCGCCTGAAGCAAACTGTGGATAGAGCGCGGTGACGCCCGCGAACATCAACAGGATCAGCAGCGCCAGCATGGCGTTGTGCGGACTGATCCAGTTGCGCAGAAAAGCGTTGCGTAATGACATGACGGCGCTCACGCGGCAGTAGCAAGACGCAGGATGGATTCGGCATCCGCCTGGGCGCGATCCAGCATGCCGGCCATGCGACCGCGACGCATGACCAGCACCCGGTCGGACATGCCGAGCACTTCAGGCAGTTCCGATGACACCATGATGATGGACAGCCCCTGCTGCGCCAGCTCGCTCATCAGTGCGTGCACAGCGGACTTGGAGCCAACATCAATACCCTTGGTGGGTTCATCCAGAATCAGCACTTTCGGTGCTGCCAGCAGCCACTTGGCGAGAATCACTTTCTGCTGATTGCCACCGGACAGTTCGCTGATGGCCTGTTCGATGCTGGCGCATTTCACCTGCAGGCGTTGCGCCCATGCAGTTGCGGTGCCGGCTTCAGAATCCGGGTTCAACCAGCTCATGCGGGCGAAGTTGTTCAAGGTGGGCAGGGTGATGTTGCTGCCAATCGAGAACGCCTGTACCGCGCCCTGATGCTGGCGATCTTCCGGGACATAGGCGATGCCCTGGGCAATGGCTTCGCTGCTGTGCCGCGCGGTAACCGGGTGTCCATTACGAATGACCTGACCGCTGTCGGCCTGGTTTACACCGAACAGACATTGCATCAGCTCGCTGCGACCGGCGCCTACCAGACCGTAGATGCCAAGGATTTCGCCACGCCGCAGATTGAAGCTGATATCCGCGAACTCGCTGGCGCGCGACAGATTCTCGATGCGCAATACTTCTTCGCCCAATACCGCTGGCTGTTTGGGATACAGCTGCTCGATGGAGCGACCCACCATTAGCTTGATCAGGGCATCCAGCGAGGTGTCGCACAGCCAGCCTTGTTCAATGGCCGCGCCATCACGGAATACGGCATAGCGATCAGCTACCGCGAAGATTTCATCGAACTTGTGGGTGATGAACAGGACGGCGCGGCCTTCATTGCGCAGGTCGCGCACGATCTGCAACAGTTCCTGCGCTTCGTGATGCGACAGTGCTGCAGTGGGCTCATCCATGATGACTACCCGTGCGTTGTGGCTGAGTGCGCGTGCAATCTGCACCAGATGTTTCTGCGCGATCGACAGTTCACGCAGTGGCGTGTCTGGCGACAGCGATGAACCCAGACGAGCGAGGATGCGTTGTGATTGCTCGCGCATGGTGGCCCAGTCGATCTTGCCGAACTTGCGCGGCCGTGCCGTGATGAAAATGTTTTCAGCGACTGACAGCTCGTCAAACACCACGGATTCCTGATGAATGACGCTGATGCCATGCTGCTGCGCATGGTGCGGTGATTTCACCACCACGGGCTTGCCATCGATGATGATGCGTCCGTCATCCGGCTGGTACACACCGGTGAGTATTTTTACCAGCGTGGATTTGCCAGCGCCGTTTTCGCCGATCAGTGCAGTCACGGTGCCGGGAAACAGCTCCAGCTCACCGGAGACCAGCGCGCGCGTGCCGCCGAACGATTTGGTAATGCCTTGCAGTTGCAATACCGGAGACGCTGCGCGTTGCGTCGCCGACGGAGGGGATGAAGCGCTCATGATCAGAAAATCTGGGCGAATTCGGCCACGTTGCTTTGATCGTAGGTGAAGGGCTTGCCCATCGGGCCGTTTCCCGTGGCATCGAACGTGACCTGGCCAAGTCGGCCGATGCTCAAGGCTGCACCGGGACCGGTGGCTGCGCCGCGACCCACCTGTGCGGCCAGCTGTACGGTCGCATAACCCAGATCAATCGGATTCCAGATGGCGAAGCTCTTTACCGAGCCGGCCGTCACGTGACCCGCCAATTCCGAAGGCAGGCCCAGTCCGGTGACAAACACCGAGCCGGTTTTGCCCTGATCTTCCACGGCCTTCGCGGCTGCAACGATACCCACCGAGCTGGGTACGATGATGACTTTCAGATCCGGATAACGCTTCAGCAGCGCCACGGCTTCGCGATATGACTTGTCGGCCAGATCATCGCCATACACCGTGGCCACCAGTTCCAGTCCGGGGTAACCGGGCAGGGCGGCTTGCATCGCTTCAATCCAGGCGTTCTGATTGGTGGAAGTCGGCGTGGCGGACAGGATGGCGATTTTGCCTTTGGCATCAGGCGTCGCGGCTGCCGCGAGCTGGATGCAGGTTGCACCGATCAGCAGGTCGGAAGAGGGCGACAGATGCAAGCTTCGGCCTGCCTGTGCCACGGCTGAGTCATATGAAATGACCTTGATGCCGCGACTCATGGCTTTTTTCAGCGTTGGCACCAACGCATCGGGATCGTTGGCGGAAATGGCGATCACATCCACGCGTTGGGCAATCAGTGCATTGACGACTTCGATCTGTCCTTCCGCAGTGGTGCTGGTGGGGCCGGTGTAGATGATCTCTACGTTACCCAGCTCGGCGGCGGCTTCTTCGCCACCCTTGTTCACGGCGTTGAAGAAACCATTGCCCAGTGATTTTGCAACCAGCGCAATTCGCAGTGGCGCGGCAGAGTCGGCCGAGGTGGCGTTATCTGTGCTGGCGGGTTTGGGTGCACAGCCCGAAAGGGCAAGGGCGAAAGTCGTCCAGAAAAACAGGGCGCGTCGAGTTAGCACAGTGATCCCCCGGCTAGCTAATGATGTGTACTTGGACTTAAACCAGTCTGAAATTCTGATGTGTGCTGTTTCGTCGCGGCTGCCTGTGGACGGCAAACCTTGCAACGAGACGCCAAACCGATCATAAGTGATCAAACCGGGTCCAGTCCAGCCGGGTTAAGAAAATAATTTGGGGAATGGTATGCATTTGTGCTTGAAGAATGACAGAAATTGATCGATAATGGCCGAAATAGTTGATCGCTCACTCGATGACTTTCTTGCACAGGGGAAACCGGGCGGCCGCGCCGCTGCCGGTACGTCACTACTACAAGCCTGCTTAACACTATGCACACCACTCATTCAAATCAGTCATCGCAGACCATCGAGATTCAAAACCGCTGGGACGAGACTAAAGCGTCGCAGCTGAGCGAGCCGGAGCTGTTGCTGTACCGTTCCAATCTGCTCGGTGCTGACAAGCGGGTCACGAACTTCGGTGGAGGCAATACCTCCGCCAAGATCAAGATGAAAGACCCACTGATCGGCCAGATGGTCGATGTGCTGTGGGTGAAAGGTTCTGGTGGCGACCTGGGCACCATGAAGCTCGATGGACTGGCCACCTTGTATATGGACAAGATTCTGGCATTGCCGCCGCTGTTCAAGGGACCGGCCGACGAAGACATGATCGTCGGCATGTACCCGCACTGTACCTTCAACCTCAATCCGCGCGCGCCCAGCATTGATACGCCGCTGCATGGCCTGGTGGACAAGCCGCATGTGGATCACATGCATCCGGACGCCGTGATCGCCATTGCCGCGTCGAAGGACAGCCGCAAGCTGACCGAAGAAATCTGGGGCGGCGAAATCGGCTGGTTGCCGTGGATTCGTCCTGGTTTTGAACTGGGTCTGCGCCTGCAGAAATTTGCCCATGAGAATCCTGGGGCCAGGGGCGTGATTCTGGAAGCCCATGGCATGTTCACCTGGGGCGACACCGCCAAACAGTGTTACGAGATCACATTGTCGGTGATCAATCGCGCCATCAACTGGCTGGCCAAAAAAAATGTCGGCGCACCCGGCCTTGGCAAGCAGCGGGTTGCGCCACTGTCGCAGGAGCGTCGGCGTGAGATTGCAGCCAGCTTGATGCCGCGTATTCGCGCACTGATTTCCGGGAAGGCGCCCAAGCTGGGTCACTTCAACGACAGTGACGAAGTGTTGCAATTCGTGGGTAGCGAAGCGTTTGAAAGGCTCGCTGCGATTGGCACTTCCTGTCCTGACCACTTCCTGCGCACCAAGATCTGCCCGCTGGTGCTGCCATACAATCCCGTGACGGACAGCGATCAGGACCTGATCGACAAGCTGCCAGGGGCGATTGAAAATTATCGCAAGGGTTATGCGGCGTACTACCAGCGCTGCAAGCGTGCCAATTCGCCCGGAATGCGCGACCCGAATGCCGTGGTGTACCTGATTCCCGGCGTGGGAATGATCACCTTCGCCGGCGACAAAGCTACGGCACGCATTTCCGCCGAGTTCTACGTCAATGCCATCAACGTGATGCGCGAATCCGAAGGCGTGTCCACGTATTGTGGCCTGCCGGAACAGGAAGCCTTCGATATCGAATACTGGCTGCTTGAAGAAGCCAAGCTGCAGCGCATGCCCAAGCCGAAAGCACTGGCGGGCCGCGTGGCGTTGATCACCGGTGGCGCGGGCGGCATTGGTCTGGCCAGCGCACACCGTCTGATTGAGGAGGGCGCCTGTGCAGTGCTGTGCGACATCGACCGCAGCGCGCTGGCCGAAGCCGAACAGGAATTGCAACGGCAATACGGCAAGGATTGCGCCGTGTCGTTGTGGGTGGACGTGACCGACGAAGCGGCGGTGCTGGCGCTGTATCGTGATGCCGCCTGGAATTACGGTGGCATCGACATCTGCGTATCCAACGCGGGTATTGCTTCCGCAGCGCCAATTGAAGAAACCTCGCTGGCGCTGTGGCGCAAGAACATCGACATTCTCGCCACCGGCTACTTCCTGATTGCACGCCAGGCAGTGCGTCTGCTCAAGTTGCAGAACCTGGGTGGCTCGGTGATTTTCATCGGCTCCAAGAATGCGCTGGCGGCTTCGCCGGGGGCCTCTGCGTATTGCACGGCGAAGGCTGCTGAATTGCACCTGGCGCGTTGTCTGGCGCTGGAATGTGCATCGATGGGTATTCGCGTGAATGTGGTCAATCCCGATGCCGTGTTGCGTGGCTCGCGTATCTGGCAGGGTGAGTGGGCCGAACAGCGCGCCATACAGAACAAGACGACCACTGATGAGCTGGAAGCGGTGTATCGCGAGCGCAGTCTGCTCAAGCGCAGCGTTTATCCGGAAGACATTGCTGAGGCTGTGGCATTCTTTGCGACGGAACGCTCCGCGAAATCGACCGGTAATATTCTGAACGTTGATGCCGGCAACGCGGGTGCGTTTACGCGCTGATGCTGAGAGTTGATGCGGTCACGCACGGGTGTGGCCGCCATCCATGAATTTGATGTTGGGGGAGCTATGAGCCAGAAGGCCGATCCACGCAGCGCCGATTACATTGCCGCAGGCAATGCGGGTCACGCATCCGAGCTGAATTCTGATTACGAAGCACTGGGCAAGCAGCTGCAGCGTCGCGGAATTGAGATCGAGCAGATCACACGTACCGTAGCGGAGTTCAAGGTGGCCTTGCCTTCCTGGGGCGTAGGCACCGGCGGGACACGCTTTGCCCGTTTTCCCGGCCCGGGAGAGCCGCGTAATGTGTTCGAAAAGCTGGAAGACTGTGCGGTCATCAACTCATTGACCGGCGCAACTCCCACCGTATCCTTGCATCTGCCCTGGGATCACGCCGAAGACTATGCGGCATTGAAGGCGCATGGTGATCGTCTCGGTCTGGGCTTTGATGCCGTTAACTCCAATACATTCCAGGATCAGCGCAATCAGGCGCATTCGTACAAGTTTGGCAGTCTGACCAACACCTCTGCGGCGGCCCGTGAACAGGCGGTGGCGCACAATCTCGATTGCATCCGCATCGGCAAGCTGCTGGGTTCAAAAGCGTTGACGCTGTGGATTGGCGACGGTGGGAATTTCCCCGGCCAGCAGCATCTGGTGCGCGCCTATGAGCGTTACCTGGATTCGGCAAGAAAGATCTACGCCGGGCTGCCTGAAGACTGGCGCCTGCTGATCGAACACAAGATGTATGAGCCGGCGTTTTACGCCACCGTGATCCAGGACTGGGGTAGCTCATTCATGGCTGCGCAGACCTTGGGTCCGCAGGCGCACTGTCTGGTGGACCTCGGTCACCATGCGCCCAACGTCAATATTGAAATGATCGTGGCGCGACTGATTCACGCCGGTCGTCTGGGTGGCTTCCATTTCAATGACTCCAAGTATGGTGATGACGATCTGGATTCAGGTTCCATCGATCCGTATCGCCTGTTCCTGATTTTCAACGAGCTGGTGGATGCGCAGTGGCGCAAGGTGCCGCTGCATCTGGCGCACATGCTGGATCAGTCGCACAACGTTACCGACCCGATTGAAAGCCTGATGAGCAGTGCGATTGAGCTGACCCGTGCCTATGCGCAGGCGCTGCTGGTGGATCGCAATGCACTGGCGGGTTATCAGGACGGCAATGATGCGTTGCTGGCCACGCAGACACTCAAGCGTGCCTTCACCACCGATGTCGGTCCGATTCTGGCCAAAGCACGCCAGTCGAAGGGGGCGGCGATTGATCCGGTTGCGGCCTATCGCAACAGCGGCTATCGCGTTGCCTGTGCTCAACGGCGTCCCGCAGCAGCGGGTAGCTCCAGCGGCATTGTCTGAATGAAGGTTATCAACAGTCTCGGCGATCTGCGTGAACTGGCGCAGCGTCGCGTGCCGCGCGCCATCTTTGACTATGCGGATCGCGGCTCTTATGACGAGATCACCATTCGTCGCAATCGTCAGGCGCTGGACGACATTGTGCTGCGACAGCGCGTCATGGTGGATGTGTCGAAGCAGGAAATGGCCACCACACTGGTGGGGCAACCCAGTTCGCTACCCTTGGCAATCGCGCCTACCGGCCTGACCGGACTGTTCCATCCGAACGGCGAAATTCATGGCGCCCGTGCAGCAGCCAAAGCGGGCATTCCATTTTGCCTGAGCACCATGTCCATCTGTTCTATCGAGGATGTGCGGGAAGCCAGCGACACGCCGTTCTGGTTCCAGATGTACATGATGCGCGAGCGCAGCTTCAACGAACAACTGATTGCACGTGCCCTGGCGGCGCAGTGCCCGGTGTTGATGCTGACGCTGGACATGCAGGTACAGGGCCTGCGACGCCGCGATCCAAGAATGGCCTGGCCATTCCGCCGCGTCTGACACTGAAGAATGCGCTCGACATCGCCACCAAGCCGCGCTGGGCGCTCGGCGTGTTGTTCGGCAAGCGGCGCAGTTTTGGCAACCTGCAGGGCCTCATTGGCGGCGGCAGTAGTCTGAAGACACTCTCCGAATGGATTGGCAGCCAGTTCGACACCTCCATGACCTGGAAGGATGTTGCATGGGTGCGGTCGAAGTGGCCTGGCAAGCTGATCGTCAAGGGCATCATGGATGCCGAAGATGCGAAGTTGGCGCTGGAGTGTGGCGTAGACGCCATGGTGGTTTCCAATCACGGCGGCCGCCAGCTGGACAGCGGCGCCGCAACCATCGCCGTGTTGCCGGAGGTGCTGAATGCGGTTCAGGGACGCTGCGAGGTGTTGTTCGATGGCGGCGTGATGTCCGGCCAGGATATGCTCAAGGCAGTGGCGCTGGGCGCGCGCGGTGCGCTGATCGGCAAGGCATTCCTGTATGCGCTCGCCGCCCAGGGCGAAGCCGGTGTGCTCAAGGCCATCGACATCATCCGCAATGAGCTACACGTTAGTCTCGGATTGACGGGCATCGGAAGCATTCAACAGGTGACTGCGAAAATCCTGCGACCCTGATGCGAGCGTGAAAGCGGCTGCATCGTTCCGGGCGTCTTGGGTCGATTTTCTGGCGAATGCCTTTGCAAGGGCGCCACCGTTAACGACTGCAATCATATGGATGATGCATGAACAAGAGTTTCCAGTTCGATCGACCTTGCCCGCAAGCCCCGCTCGGCGCTGGGTGTGCTGTTCAGCAACGCCGTTTCTCCGTCGCATCGTGCTCCCGGGCGCCGCGCGTCGGCATATCCTTCGGGCGCTATTGCTGGTGCCAATTCTGCTGCTCTCCATGGCGCCAGCGAACGCGCCCAGCAAGGTCCGGATCGCGCCGTCGGCAGCGCCAGCGGTCAACGCGAACTCCGTTTGGCGCTGTTCGGGCCACAGTATTCACAAGATGCGCAGACGGGTGCCGTACGGGGCGATGTCCATCTCGTCGAAACCGCTTCGACCATCGCTAGTCAGATGCAGCTCACGCTGGTCTTGAAGACGTATCCGACCGTTCCCGCGCTACTGGCGGGCCTGCAGGAAGGGTCGGCCGACGTGGCGTTTCTCGGAGTCGATCCCGCACTAACCTCGTCGGTCGTGTTCTCGAATCCAGTTTTCGAACTCGACTACGGACTCCTTGTGCCTGAGCAATCCACGGTGCGTACCATGGACGACGTCGATCGCCCAGGCCTCAGGGTCGTCGTGGCGCGCAACCACCCGTCCACCCTGGCTTTCACGCGCTGGGCAAAGCAGGTTGCTGTCGTGGTTGCCGATACGCCGGACCAGGCTCTTGCGCTGCTCCAACGCGGCGAAGCCGATGCATTGGCCTCCACGGCCAACGCAGTGCTCGCATTTTCCTCGCGATGGCCGGGCTCCAGAGTAGTGGAGGGACGCTATGGGTTTGCGCCCACGGCCCTCGCCATCAGCCGTGATCAGGCAGCGCGCCTGGGCGGGTTGAACGCGGCACTGGAAGAGGCGAAGAGGGCCGGAGCGATCCAGAGAGCCATTGACCGGGGCACCGTGCGTGGCCTTCGCGCTGCGCCGCCAGGTGGTCCCGGCCAGACAAAGTAGGCGTTTATTCTTCTTATCCTCTGTCTGCGTTAACTAAGACCAATCACCATGCGCACCGTCCATCGCATCCTCACGCTGTTTGTTGTGATCGTCACCCTGTATCTGGGCGTCACCGGCACGCTGATTCAGCTGATCGATCTGCGCACCATCCTCAGTAACGCGCCGGCTGACGATCCCAACACGGAAGCCATGCGAGAGAGCACCTATGGTCCCCGCGCTTTTCAGGTCATCAGCAACCCCGACTACACCGCTGATGTATTGCCTGACGATCTGAATCTCGAGAATGCGCTCGCTCAAGTGCTGAGTTCCGCCCGCAATGTGTACGGTGAGGCGACGCTGGGCTATGTGGAAATGCGCATGGCCGAAGGCAAACCGGTGGCGCAGATCAAGTCAGATCAGCAGTTGCTGCGCTTCGACGCCACAACGGGTGAGCAGGTTGCCGGCGAGTTCGCTGAGGCAACAGTCAATCAGAACCCGGCTTCGGAGCGCAACACGGTCAAGGAATTGCATCGCATGACTACCTTTGGCGACTGGACGTTATGGATCAATGTGGTGGTCAGCGTCGCGCTGATGGTGCTGATCGTCACGGGCCTGTGGATGTACTTCCAGTTGAAGTCGGCGCGCGCGCGTGCCAAGCGTTCCGGGTGGTTCTGGTCTGCAGGTGGTGGGTGGCGCAGCCTGCACCGCTGGATTTCATTGACCTCCGCCGTGTTCCTGACAGTGGTGGCGCTGAGCGGCGCGTGGCTGGCGGTGGAGTCGCTGGGCATGGGGATTTACCTGGCCAAGCTTCGTGCGGCGCGACCACCGGGCGCTGCTGCGCCAGCTCCGGCGCCTCGTCCCATCCTGCCCAACGGCATTACCGCGCTCAACGCTGCGGATGCGCCGGAGATGCTGCGCACCACGCTGGCCAGCTATCAGTCGCTGCTGCAGGACACGCCGATCCGAGTGGTGCGATTGCGCGTATTCGGCGGCATGCAGCAGGGTGTGATCGTCACCGGCGAAGAAGAAGCCGATCAGGTGGTGTTCAACGCCGTTACCGGTGAGCGCGCCAGCATGACCGAGCCTGGCTATCCCAAGGTGGGCTTTCCATTCGGATGGGAGGCGCATCAGATAGCCAAGAAGGTTCACCGTGGCGACTACTTCGGCATGAGCGGCCGCTGGGCGGACCTGTTCGCCGGACTTGCCCTGATCTACCTGTCCATCTCCGGTGTAGTGATGTACGTCGACATGTGGGGCAAGCGCAGACGCATCGGGCGCAGCGGACTCCTCTGGAAGTAGTCCGGCATTTCACCGCAGACAGCGTGCTATTCCTGAGGAGAGTTTGATGCTGTATCGGATCGACCGTGTTGTCTCGTTCATGATTGCGGCGCTCGTGTCCCATGCCTGGTCGTCAAAGACAGCAAAATTTCCCGGTGGCGGACCACCGCATTGACCACCAGTCCATCGATGCAACATCACTACCGAGGTACACCATGTGCGATAACCATTCCATTGACGACATGATCGAATACTCAAGCCGCACCGGCATGACCCGACGTAAGTTCGGCGCGCTGTCGCTGGGTGCGGGCCTGGCCATGATGCTGCCGCCAGTCGCCAACGCCGTCGCGTGACCGAATCCGATGTGGACATCAAGACACCCGATGGCGTGGCAGACGGTTACTTCGTCCACCCCAGCAGCGGCAGCGCGCCAGCCGTACTGATCTGGACCGACATCATGGGCCTGCGTCCCGCCTTCAAGATGATGGCCAAACGTCTGGCCGAATCCGGCTATGCCGTGCTGGCGCCGAATCCTTCTATCGGAGCCAGAAAGCGCCCGTAGTGATGCCTGGCAAGGGCATGGAAGACGAGGCCACGCGCAAAACGCTGATGGGACTGATGGCCACACTCACACCGGATAAACAGTTCATCGATGCGCAGGCCTTTGTCACCTGGCTGGACGCACAGCCTGCAGTGAACAAGCAGCGCAAGATCGGCACAGCAGGTTACTCCATGGGTGGGCCACTTACCATGCGCACCGCTGCCACCTTCCCTGATCGTGTAGGCGCCGCGCATCGTTCCATGGCGCTAATCTCGCGAATGACACTGCCAATAGCCCACATCTGCTGGTACCGAAGTTGAAAGCCCAGTATCTGTTCGCCATCGCTGAAAATGACGATCAACGCGACCCCAAGGCCAAGGACATACTCAAGCAGCCTTTGCCGACGCAAAGTTACCGGCCGAGATTGAAGTGTATGCAGGCGCACAGCATGGCTGGTGCCCGCCCGACTCCACTGTCTACAACGAAGTGCAGGCGGAGAAAGCCTGGGGCAGGATGCTCGAATTGTTCAGGAAGGCATTAGTGTAAGAGCCTGGTCACGATCTCGCTGAAGGGCGCATTGCGGCGTTGGTTTGTTATAACTCGGGGCGCGAAAAATACTCACGTACTTCTACAGGCGCCGTCCCGGCGCGGGCCACTAAACTTGCAGCCTTGCCGCGAACCTTTATTCGGCGTAGGTGCGGTCGATCTGTTCGTAGACGAAGATGTAGAGTACGCGCGTCGATTAATAAACGCCGGCGTGAAGGCTTTTCTCTTATGCGCTGGCTGCGCAGGGTGAGGCCGGTGTGCTCAAGGCCATCGATATCATTCGCAGCGAACTGCAAGTGAGCATGGGACTGGCCGGACAAACCGACGTGACCCAGGTAATCCGCAGCGTGTTGCGTTCGCCTTGATGTGCTGTCGGTAGATGAGTCAGTTGGTCATACAAACAGAAAGGTCGTTAATGTATTTGCGGGATGCTGGCCAATACCCAGGCGAAATAACAGACAAGCAAATGTGAACATAGGGGATCGAGATGTTGAGACGTCATGTGAGTGTGTTACGAGTTGCGATGCTGCTGACTTGCGCCGGCTTGGCGCAAGTTTCAGGTCATGCTGTTGCCGCAACCAGTGGCGCGACTGATTCCCTGTTCACTGCTTTTCAGACTCCGCCTGACGCGGCGAAGCCGCGTGTCTGGTGGCACTGGATGAACGGCAACATTTCTCAGCAAGGCATCAAGGCCGATCTGGAGTGGATGAAGCGCATCGGCATCGGTGGCATTCAGAACTTTGATGCCGCTTTCAACACACCCAAGGTAGTGGATAACCGTCTGGTGTACATGACGCCGGAATGGCAAGGCGCATTCAA
>CAWBTE010000033.1:0-7107 GCA_963791615.1 uncultured Pseudomonadota bacterium
GTAACTGCCGGGCCACTGAAGGCCAGAAGGGCAAACTTCAGGATGCAGTTCGTAGCCCAGTTGAATCGCGGTCTTACTGGATGCCCGCCTTCGCAGGCATGACGTTAGTCGGACCTTCCTTAGCTGCAACCACCGGCCTCCAGGTCGGCGCGGCATCCTCCCACTGGTTGTCAGTGAGCTGTCGCAGCCCGGTGCCGTCCGGTCGCACCATGAACAACTCGCCGTATGGCTGTTGCAGTATTTCCAGTACCGCGCGTTCATCCTTGAAGCCCATCTTGCCGCTGCTGAAGACGAGCCACTCGCCATCGGGCGACCAGATGCAATGCCCGTCACCGGGCGTGTCTGTCAATTGACGCAGGCCCGTGCCATCCGGCCGAATCAGCCAGATGCGATAGTCGCCATCGGGCGCGCGGTCGCTGGTGAATGCAATCCAGTCATTCTTCGGCGACCACTGCGGGAAGTTGTCGTGTTGTGCCCCCGGTGTTGTCAGGTCGGTCACGCGATGGTCGGCCAGCGACAGTATCGCGAGGTGCTCATCCTTCTTGTACACGATGTGTTTGCCATCGGGTGACCAGCTGGGGAAAGCCATTGACCGAACCGTCGCTTATCAATGCTTTGAAGCCGGTGCCATCCTGGTTGATCAGCGCGACCTCTGTGGCAGGACGGCCTGCAGCGCGGAAAAAACCGTCCCAGAGAGAACGCGATCTGATTTCCATCCGGCGACCACGCGGGCGCAAACGTGCTGAGGCCTTGCTTGTAGAACAGTGTCTGCCGATTGTTTCCTGAAGGGTCCATAGTGATCAGCGAGGTGCCACCCTGATCGTTTCTGACGCCCGCAGCAATACGGTCACCCGATGGCGAAAACGCGCCAAAAATGAATACTTCGTTGCTCAGATTGGTCAGTTCAATGTCTTCGTTGCGACTGAATACCGTGCTGACGTCATGCTCGCCCGCTGGCAAGACCTTGTGGTACACCACCTTGCGTCCATCCGCAGACCAGGACGGATTTCGCATCGTGCCTTTCGGGCCATCGACGGTTTTGCCCGTTGCGTCCACCACGCGCAGCAACGCCTCTGAGTCCGGCAGTTTCACCAGATAGGCAATGCCACCGTCCTTGATGGGTTGTGGCCACAGCCGTGCGCCTTCGCCTCGGGTGAGTTCCTTTGCAAACGCCGCCTCGCCACATCAACGGAGGCAATTTGCGTAATGCCCTGTCTGACATCCGCACGCTGTGCATACCACGCGCCGATTTCGGTGGTTTCGTAGTAAACAATTTCTTTGCCGTTGGGCGACCAGCGTGGTGAACCGGCAACGCCGCGCCCGCTGCTCACGCCACGCAGGCCCGTGCCGTCGGCGCGCACCACGAACAGTTGCGTGGACTGCAGATGTTCCCGGCGACGAGGCACTCGTTGCGGATACGAGTTGCGATCCGATGTGAAGGCAATCCATTGTCCATCGGGCGACCACGCGGGGCGGAAATCGCCGCCGCTACCTTGCGTGAGCTGACGAACGCGCAGGCTCGCCACATCCATGATCCACACGTGCGCCTTGCCGCCACGCGAGGAAACGAACGCAATACTCTTGCCGTCGGACAGAGCATCTGGCCTGATCATCGTAGGCCGGATCGTGGGTCAGCTGCTGCAGGCCGGAGCCATCAACACGCATACGGAACAGATCAGCCGAGCCATTGCGTTCCGAGGTGAATACCAGCCACTGTTCGTCGGCAGACAATGAAGGTGAATCCATAGATCCCGGTCAGCGGCAGGAGCGCGCGTTCCTCCGTGCCATCGCCATTGGCCATGAATAGCTGGGTGCGCACCGGGCCGACCCGATTGAAAAAAATCTGCTGCTATTCCGCAGCGTGTGCCGACATCGCCACTACGCCAAGCACGATGGCGCACAGGCGTTTTCGTTGCTGCTTGCATTTCTTTGCTCTCTTGCCAGGTCAACCGGCAGCCGCATCGCGTGCCGGATTTCTGTTTACGCCGCAGATCGAAATCATAAACACCTCCGGAGATGGACAGAAACAACAACGCCAGACCGGTGATGAGACTGAGCCAGCGGCCGGGCATGCCGATGAAATCGCCGCGATGAAACCCTTTGAGAATCTGATCACCCTGCCAGCCAAAGGTCTGGCCGGTACGCGGATAACCCGGCCCTGACAGACTGGCTGTTTCACCGGTCTCTGTATTGAAGGCCAGTTGCCGCGTGTCTTGTTCACCGTAGACGATCACACCTTGAGGCATGCCGGCGAAGTAGCGAAGACGCACCACCTTGACGGGTTCATTCGCATCGGCTGCCTCATAAGCCGCGAGCGTGGTGCGCAACATCGCAGGCAACTGCGCTTCCGGCAGCGGCGACGACATATCGGCCTTCAGCCCGGGTCGGACGCCATCGGTCTGAAACCGATAAAGGGCCACGCCGAGGCTGCCCACCCACACAGCAGACCAGTGAGCGCCACCCATGTCAGACATAGTGAAGCGCCAAGGGCACAGGCGCGATGCAGTGACTTCCACCAGCCGGCAGCGAACCACATCGGCGCGCCTCGACCCATGCGTGCACGTGCAGCCCACAGCTGGTAGTAAAGAAACAGGCCGCTCATGATCATGACAAACAGCGCCACACCCAGCACAAAGAACACAATGGTCGCGGTATTGCCGTAAGCCGTCATGCGATGGATGTTTTTCAGCGTGTTCCGCAGGGACGCGCGATTGCCTGCGGGCGGCAGGTTTGCTGGCGGGGCCGCCTGCGGGTCGATCAGCACGGCGCCCGTCAGTGCGTCAAAGCGCAGCAATTTGCCTGACACGGCGACTTGCCCCACCGGCTGACCTTCCACCATGCGCAGTTCGATGAAGCTCATCGGTGCATCGCCGGCCAGCGTGCGTTGGGAGTTGATGACGTTGGTCAAGGCCTGATCAAAATCAAAATCGGCTGGCAGCGTCATGGCTTCGAAGTCCGCATCCCGAATGACCTGAAAATTGGGCGGACCGTCCCGGCCATCACGAATGGCTTGCACGTTGGGATCATTGGCGGGAGCGTGGCTTAGAATGGATCGCAGGTCGACCAGCTGCAGCAGCGTGCCGGTGCCGCCAACATACAGTCCGAAAAGCACGGCAATGACGGCAAAAAAACGGTGGGCCTTGCGCATGCGTGTTCCCTATCGAGAGCCAGTTATTTGTATCGACTACCGATGCGCACTGTTGCCAGAACAGATGCTCAGCGGTGGTGGGTGGCGAAAAACTCCAGCACCCGGGGCAGCATGGGCGGAATCATCGGCATATCCGTACCGTCCGGAATTTCTATGTAAGTGGGATTGAGACCCGCAGCCTTCAGCGTGGCAATTCCGGCCTGCGCTTCAGCGCCGTGAAATGCGGTATCCATGGAGCCGGCGCCAATGATCAGTGGAATGCCCTTGATGCGCTGCGCTGGATAGTCCACGTAGCCGAAGCCACCTGACATGACCCCGAGACCCGCCCACTTGTCTGCATACTTCTGACCCAGGTACCACGTGCCCATGCCACCCATGGAGTGCCCCATCAAATAAATGCGCGAGGTATCGACCGCATATTCCTTCTGCACCATGGCGAGCACGTTCATCACATCCTTTTCGCTCAGCTCATTAACTTTCGCGGCTTCTTCGGGTGTCCATTGTGGCCGTCTTTGCCCCACGAGGTTCGGCGCAACGCCGGGGTAGGTCACCGCAGGTTGCCTCGGCGTGAACATGGCGCCGTATGCGCCAAACTCGTTGTAGCCGAATGGTGTAACCAGAATGAATCCGTATTTTTCAGCAAGTCAGGCGTTCCATACGCGGGCCTGAAGAAGTAGTTTTGCCGGGCGCCTGCACCGTGCAAAGCAACAACCAGCGGCAGCTTTGTTTTGCCTTCGTATTTCTTCGGCACGTATAAATGGTAGGGCGACTCGACCCCGGCCTCCGCGAAATAGTAATGACGCGCCTGCTCTCCGGTAAGCCCTGGTATGCGGTTGTTTGGCCAACTCTTCACTCGACATGGGCGGCGGCCTCGGCGTACCTGCGCTCTGGGGCGCGGGTGTCTGTGCCAGACTAAAAAATGAAAGCAGGCAGGCTGCGTTAACGCTGTGCTCGCCCATATCTTGATATTCATTGTCTATCCCCTTCTCAAAGTACCGTTATGAAGAGCCTGACAGCGGCGCGAACGACCCCGTTACTTCATTGAGCGCATCTGCCTTGGGTTTAGTACAAATCGGACAGGTACCGGCTGCAGCCCCTGTTCCGACACGGGTAGCGTCTCGGTACTACGTTTTGGTACAGCATAGTAGCTGGGGCAGGCGTAGCGTTCTATATCGTGCTGGTTCAACGGAAACGAACCGCAATTGGAGAAGCGTCGCCAGTGCGAGTGATAAATGCCACATTGGTATTTGTTGTCTGCTACCGGTTCCAGAAAAAAGCACTGCTTCTCCATGCAGCAGTTGCCACACTGCACGCAGGAACCGTGGATTTCATTGGGAATCTGCCATGCGCGCCCCGCTACGACATTGAAGTAGTGCTGCAGCGGCCCTTGGTTCAGCGCCGCCAGATGTACGCGTGCCTTGCGCAAACTGACCCCGTAGTGCCGCACATAACGCCAGCGCATGAAAAAAACAGAAGCCAGCAGCGGCATCAGCGGTAGCAGGAGATACAGCATTGCAATGCAGAGTCAGCAGCGCACCAGGCCATGATCTTGCGCAAGGCAGTTCTCCGGTTAACTGGGGCCAAGAGTATCGGGAAATAGTATTACCGAAAATCTTCGAGTCAGGCTACTGAACTCTCTCGAAGAGCGGAACACCGAACTTAGCCGGCTCAAACTTGGCTGATAGAAATTTGAACAGGCTCTTAAACGTCTATGCCATTCCCGATTTACAACCCCCGATATTTCAACGAATACCAGCTTGCCCGCGCCTTGCCGTGCTGGCGCTGCAGGCAATACAAGGATCGCCTGCCTCACCCCAATCTTCTCTGCAACTCCTGCTCATCCAGTTCGCCTTCCCACTTCGACACCACTATGGTGGCTACACCGTTGCCAATGAGATTGGTCAGTGCGCCGGGCTTCAGACATGAAGCGGTCAATGCCGAGAATCAATGCGAGGCCGGCCACGGGAATGGTGGGCACGGCGCTTAATGTTGCGGCGAGGGTGATGAAGCCGCTGCCGGTGACGCCTGAAGCGCCTTTGGAGGTGAGCAACAACACGGCAAGGATGGTCAACTGCTGCATCAGGGTCAGGTCGGTGTTGGTAGCCTGTGCGACAAAGATGGCCGCCATGGTGAGATAAATGGACGTACCCACATCCAGATTGAACGAATAGCCAGTCGGAATCACCAGACCCACCACGGGTTTGGAGCAACCCAGTTGCTCCAGCTTCAGTATCATGCGCGGCAACACTGTTTCAGATGAAGATGTGCCGAGCACGATCAGCAGCTCTTCCTTGATGTAGACAATGAAACGCGTGATGCTGAAACCGGCCCAGCGCGCAATGCTGCCGAGCACAATGAAAATGAACAACAGGCAGGTCAGATAGAACCCACCCATCAGCTTGGCCAGTGGCACCAACGAAGCAATACCGTACTTGCCGATGGTGAAGGCCATCGCGCCGAAAGCCCCGATCGGCGCAAGCTTCATGATGAAGCCGACCACAATAAACAGCGCATGCGCAAACTGCTCGATAAAGTTCACCGCAACTCGCGCGCGCTCGCCCGCGTGTGCAAATGCAAACCCCAGCAACACCGAGACCAGCAACACCTGCAGGATTTCACCCTTGGCGAACGCATCCACAACGGTGGTGGGAATGACATTGAGCAGAAATTCAACCGTGCCCTGTGTCTTGGCCGCGCTGGTGTAGCTGCCAAGCGCACTGGTGTCGAGTGTGCTGACATCAGCATTCATGCCCACGCCTGGCTTGAGCACATTCACCACGATCAGGCCAATGACCAGTGCAATACTGCTGACCACTTCGAAATACAGCAGCGCCTTGCCGCCGACGCGGCCAATCTTTTTCATGTCCTGCATGCCGGCGATGCCAGTCACTACGGTGCAGAAAATGATCGGCGCAATCAGCATCTTGATCAGCTTGATGAAACCATCGCCCAGCGGCTTGAGCGCCGCTCCCGTCTCTGGCAGGTAATGTCCCAGCAGCACGCCCAGCACAATCGCCAGCAACACCTGTGCATACAGGGAGGTATAGATCGGTTTTTTCATGGATGATCCGCGCGAGTTATTGTTGATGCAGGGCGGAGGCTGGAGCGGGTGAAGGGAATCGAACCCTCGTATGAAGCTTGGGAAGCTTCCGTTCTACCATTGAACTACACCCCGCGTGATGCGTTGATTCTAGGGGGTGCCGTGCGACACGGCAATGTTCTCTTGTCGCACGTTTGGGTTGTCATGGGCGTTGTGGAATACTGCGGCTTCTTCCATCCTGACCTCATTGAACCATGAAACGAATTCTGTTGCTGATAGCCGTGGTCGCAGCTGCCTTGCTGAGCTACGTGCAGCAAGCCCCGCAAGACCCGGCCAGTTCCAGCCAGGGCAGCAGCCCTGCGCAGGCGCCGACGTCTGCATCCCGCACCGTCCCTGCTTCTGCAACGGCTGCTGTCGCCACCGATGCCATAGAGCGCGCCTTCGCCGGGCAACGCAGTAACCTGCAAGTCGAAGTTCAGGGCGGAGTTCAGCCGGGTGCTGAGCGATGACCATCAAGGCTCCCGGCATCAACGCTTCGTGGTCGCACTGCCCTCCGGACATACCGTTCTGGTTGCACACAATATCAACCTGGCCGATCGAGTGGCCGATCTTCAAAGCGGCGATACAATCACGCTATATGGCGAATACGAATGGAATACACAAGGCGGTGTGATGCACTGGACACACCATGATCCCGATGGCAGCCATGTCGACGGCTGGATCAAACATCGAGGACGCACTTACCAATAGCTATTTACCAGAATGGTGCTTCCCTAACGGATTTATCGTAGGGGCGATTCGTGAATCGCCCTGCTTGTTTCAGCTTCCAGAGGACGGCTCACGAGCCGCCCCTACTCGAACCGCAACCGGACTAAAAACGCAATGAAGCATCTCATCACTGGCTGACCAGACCCTTCAC
>CAWBTE010000034.1:0-3719 GCA_963791615.1 uncultured Pseudomonadota bacterium
TCGGCGAAGGCATGGTCGTAAAACTCCCTGATCAGCAGCATGAATCAGCTCATCCATTGTGGCTGCAGATGCAGCAGCTAGCAATGCGATTTACGGGACATGACGCCTATTGTTATTCACCTGTCGGCACTGCATGGCGCACAACCGCGCAGCTGGTTGTGACTGCAGAGCGTTCTGGCAACATCACAGTTATCCTCATGTTGACAAATTTGTTGTGGGTTACCAAAAGGGTTGCTATTTTTATGGAGGTGCTTTTCTGCGGAAAAAGTGCGTCTGTGCAATCAGACAATTGATCCATGCAAGTCATAACGGATTAACTCCCGCCCGACAAATAAGACACTCCCGTTGTTAAAAAGCGAGAGTGCAAAGCTACCGGTCTACCGGCGCAGGTTCATGGCTGCGGGATTGTCGGGTTTTCGCAGCTGCGTGCTCTTCATTCCCCAGTGAATCGCAAATTCAACTGAGCACCTACGGTCGTTTGTGTGACATAACCATGCTCGATCAGCTTGCTTCCGTTCGGTACAGCGTGCGCAAGCGGATCAACTCGGCAAGCGGAGACGCGGATGTTGACGCAGATTATCGAAAAACGGGGGGTAAGCTGGGCTTGGGTCGTGACCATTCCCTTGGCACTGAGCGCATGCGGCGGCGAGTCGGAAAATAGTAGCCCTGCTTCAGCATTCTCAACGCTCGCGACCAGTTCATTGAGTAGTTCTGCAACAAGCAGTTCGGTCAGTTCGTTAGCCAATAATCCAGCGGTCATCATCGGCTTACCTATGACGACCGCGACTGTGGGAGCGGTTACAGCTTCACCCCTTCTGCCACAGATCCCGATGGCGATATCCTGACTTTTTCAGCTACCGGTACACCGAGCTGGGCTACCTTTGATGTGGCTACGCACAGGCTGTCAGGCACTCCGACAGCCGCAGGCAGCTATGGTCCCATCACTATTAGCGTGACGGATGGCAAAGCCATCACGTCGTTGAATGCATTCACGATTGTGGTGACTGCGGCAATGGCAGGGAATGCGGCGCCCGTCATTTCAGGAAGCCCAGTGATCAGTATTCCTGCTGGCAGCGCTTATGCCTTCACGCCGTCCGCTACGGATGCCAATGGTGATGCACTGATCTATACGATCATCAACAAACCCGTTTGGGCGGCCTTCAGTACCGCAACTGGCGCACTCACAGGTACGCCTTCATCGGCACAGCGCGGCGTCACCAGCGGTATAATCATCTCGGTTTCGGATGGCAAGGGAGGCACTGCTTCGTTGGCAGGATTCAGCATTACTGTTGCGAATCGAACCCCTACCATCACCGGCACACCTGCTACTACAGTCGCAATTGGCAGCACCTACAGTTTTACGCCCTCCAGTGCGGATGCGGATGGAGATGCCCGTACCTACTCAATCACTAATAAACCGTCCTGGGCAGCCTTCAGCACTACGACGGGTGCTCTGACTGGCACGCCGAGCGCCGCCCAACAAGGCAGCTTTGCAGGCATTGTGATTTCGGTCAGCGATGGCAAGGGAGGCAGTGCCAGCTTGCCGACTTTCTCGATCAACGTCACCAATACAGCCAATACAGCACCCACGCTTTCCGGCACACCCGCCACTACTGGCCAAGTTGGAACCGCGTACTCATTCTCGCCCACCGCGTCGGATGCCAATGGCGACACGCTGGCGTTTTCAATCAGCAACAAACCTGCTTGGGCGACCTTCAATACATTGACAGGCGCGCTCACCGGTACACCCACTACTACGGGATCGTCTTCCAGCATTCAGTATCTGTCAGTGATGGCACGACCACCACTTCTCTAGCCGCCTTCACGATTAGCGTGAGTGCTGGCGCCACCGGGAGCGCAACCCTCAGCTGGGCAGCCCCCACCCTGAATACCGACGGTAGCCACTGACCGATCTGGCTGGTTACACGATCTACTACGGCACCAACTCAAGTAGTCTTGGCAATAGCATGAGCATTACTTCGGCCGGCACCACCAGCTACACAATTACCGGCCTCACTTCGGGTGTTACCTATTATTTTGCGATTGCATCGGTCAATACAGCGGGCATTGCCAGTGATCTGTCGAGCGTGGCCAGCAAGACGATCTGACAATAAGCCTCAAAACTCACATAATACCTGACTTTGAATTGGCTAACCCATTGTTTATTTAGCAGAGATGATGTCGTTTGCGAAAGACAATTGCTGACCGGCACCCCAACTGTGTCAAATCCCCCTGAGCTAAAGGCAAACCCGTCGAAAGGCGGGGACGCAAAGCGACCGGTCTAAGGGTGATTACCTAGGACAGCGGCGCTGCCGGATGCCCCAGTGGCATTCGTCAGGTGTTTTCCCGTTCTCCCTCACCCTGAACGCCTTTAAACAGGCGAGTCCCAGTCTGGGCGATTTCGAGTTAGAGAATTGGGATACATGAAGTTGATTCAGAACAGAATCCTGTCTGCTTTTCTGGTGCTTGCACTGGGCTTGTCCCTTGGGGCCTGTGGTGGCAGCAGTGATTCGGCAATACCCGCGACTGCCAATATAAATGGTAGCACCACAGTAGCTCCAGCACTAATAGCTCGAGCTCGAACTCCAGCAGCACCAGTACCGGCAGCACTAATCGCGCGCCCAGCATTTCCGGAACTGCCGCAACCTCAGCAACGGTGGGTGCCAGCTATAGTTTTACCCCGACCGCAACTGATCCAGACGGCAATGTCTTGGCCTTTTCGATCAGCAACAAACCCACCTGGGCAACTTTCAACACCAGCACCGGTGCCTTGATTGGCACGCCCAGCACCGCAGGCACGTATGCCAATATCGTGATTACGGTCAGCGATGGCACCGCTTCGGCATCGCTGACTTCCTTCGCGATCACTGTAACCGCCACTGGCAACGCCACCCTCAGCTGGACGGCGCCAACCCTGAATACCGATGGGACAGCGTTGACGGATCTGGCGGGCTACACCATTTACTACGGCACCAGCGCCAGCAATCTTAGCAATACCGTCAGCGTCAATTCGCCCAGCACCAGTAGCTATACCGTTACAGCGCTCATCACGGGTCGCACTTACTACTTTGCAATTGCGTCCGTAAACACCGCCGGAATCTCCAGCGACCTGTCGAGCGTAGCTAGCAAAACCATCTAAGAAGCTTGCTGACTGACTGCAGTGTCTGATTGGTATCCGTACTCCATCTGAGCAGCGACGTTGCTGTCAACACAAGCTCGCTCCAGAACGAGAAAAGCCCCGACGAATGACTTCGTCGGGGCCCCTGTAGCTAAACCAAAATACTGTGAGCTACTTGCGACGGCGCGCGATAAGACCCACCACTACCAAGCCAATGCCCATCAAACCCAAGGTACCGGGTTCGGGCACACCAACAGTTGGTCCGCAGTTGTGACGGCAGCGATTATCTCGGCCATCGCCACCCTGCCCCCCGGGAGGAGCAAACTGCAAAGCAACGCGCTGGTGGACAGTACGGTAGTCGCCAATGCAGCAATCACTGCAGATTTATAAGAAAATTTAGTCTGTTGACACTTAATTCAAACTTGTTGACCAAAAATTCCAGCGATGTCCCGATGGACTACCACTACTTTCTGACTACATTGAATGCAAGATTCATTCCATTTCTTATAAAACTAGACATAACAATAAGTTACAGATAATAATATTCCAGCACTCAACACAGATGTAAAAAACCCAACACTCCTAGCCGCGCTGCGATTGC
>CAWBTE010000035.1:0-7333 GCA_963791615.1 uncultured Pseudomonadota bacterium
AGTGATGACTGCGGCTACAGGATGCAAGTCACAGTTGTGACTGCGCTACTGCCAGGGAGCGACCACGGACAGGGATTGGCGTCCATGCTTGCGATAAACCTGAAAATCCTGATCCATGGTCCAGATGCAGGCGCTGGGTAACTGCTCGGCCATGCATACCAGACAGGCGTCGGCGAATGACATGGGGCGGTCTTTGTAGCGGCGCATCAGCTCGCGTATGCGCTGGTAGTGATCGTGAAAATCGAACCTGCTCTGCAGGAATCCGACCTCCACCAATGCAAACAGGTCATCGGTGTTGTGCTTGGCGCGCTTGAACAGGAACAGCGCCTCAGAGAGGACGGCGTCGCAGGTCAATACGGTGGTGGGCGCGTGCTTGGTCTGCTCAACTGCCCAAGCGTGTTGCGAATCGCTGCCGACCAGTAGCGCCACCAAAGGGCCGGTATCCATCAGCCACGTATTCATTGATTGCGCCTACAGTCCGTATTTAGCGAGATGCTTGGGGTTGGTCGACAAATCTTTTGGGCCACCGCGATTTTTGCCAAGCAGATGTTTGATCACATCATGACCGGTTTTGGTTGGTTCCGGGTCAGGCGTCACCCCGTAGGCACGCAGCGCGCGCCGCACCACGCCGCTCTGCGAAACCCCTTCGGCTTTCGCGCGCTCACGTAAGGCCCTGCCTTCAGCTTTGGATATACGCAATGACAATGTTTCTGCTTGCATGCTGAAAATGTAAGACAAATTGTCAAATTCTGCAAGACAATAAAGCAGGGTTGTTGTGCGGCTATTTGCCTTGAGTCATCGGCGGGCTGGCGCTAAGCGCAAGACATTGGCAGGGGCAGACTGGGGTGCTGAGGGATATGCCACCAACGCCAATCGTTATTGGCCACGCCGTGGCGGATTTGGGCGAGGCGAGCGCTCACTACGATGTGAATAACCAAAGAAAAAGGCGGAGCACCGTAGTGCTCCGCCTGATTCTGAGTGGCTTACTCAGCTGCGCGAGGGATTAGCTCTTGCAGATGTTGGCGGTCAGGCAGGTGCCAGTAACCGTCCAGGTGGTTTGGCCGTTCGCATAAGCGGGGGTCAAAATGTAGGTGTAGGCTTGATCAAGGCCCTTTGCTACGGCGGTAATTTCTCCATCGGATGTCACATCAACTGTTTCTACATACTTTGTGGCGTTGCCGGTTGCTACGGGGGATCCAACACCATTTTCGTCATTACCACAAGCGACAATAGGACTGACATCTTGATCCGACGCACAAGTTTCAACGTCGATCTTAAAGCCAGAGGAGGCTTGTACAACTTCAGTGAACTTCGCTTTGCGAGTGTATTGACTGTAAGCAGGCAGCGCGATGGCAGCCAGGATGCCGATAATGGCAACCACGATCATCAATTCAATCAGGGTAAAGCCCTTTTGCACGTTCTTCATAAGTTCCTCTCAAGGATGGATGGGGTCGGTAAAAAATTTCCGGCATTGCCGTTGCGGTGAATAAAGCAAGTTCGGTGCCAGATGAACTTTAGTCGTTGAAACGAGTGGGTTGTGTGATGTGAGTCGCGCTGCGCGGTAAGAGTGGGCCGCTATTTGCCGACGTTGCGGTTTTGGCGACCATCAAGGCAGAGCGTCAGTAACTGACACAAATTGTCAGCTACTGACAATCCTCACTTGCTCTCGTGATAGTCCTCTTCGCTGTTGATGGACCATAGCGCCTGTTTGTCGGTGTTGCCGGTCATCATGCTGTCTACCGCTGCTTTAGCGGCCAACATGGAATGATCTTGATTGTTGTAACGATGCATGCCGTTACGGCCGATGGGAAACAGGTTGGTAAAACCGTCCAGATAATTTCGTACGTGATGAATCTGCCGGTACTCACCAAAGTAGGCGGGGTAGGCTTTGGGTACGCGCACTACAGTGCCATCCAGCACATCTGCGTGATCAATCAAACCAATTTTGGCCAGTTCATCCGCCGCAAATTTCAGGAAGGCGTCATTGTTCATGCGCCACAGGGCGTCGCCCTCATCGCAAAAGTATTCCAGACCCAGCCAGATGGTGTTGGGGTCAGCCACCAGCGCCGGACTCCAGTTGTTGAATACCTGCAGACGACCCAGTTTGACATCGGGTTCCTGGATGTAGATCCAGTTGTCGGGCGGCATGCCATTGGTGTTTTGCTGGTTGTCGCCAGAGGGGCGCATGCGTTTGACCAACAGACCGACCGTTATGAAATCGCGATAAGGCAGTGCGGCGGCAATACGCGCGACCTCTGGATCTGCTGGTTTAAGGAATTCCGTCAGCTGCTTGATCGGTAGCGTTGACAGGAAATAGTCACAGGGTTGTAAGCGGCGTACTCCATGGGCGTCTTCTATCTCGACACTGACTATACGTGCGCCGTCGTGCTGTACACCGACAACACGCTGCTGCAAATGCACCTCACCACCTTGGTGCTGGATTTTTTCCGTGACTACTTCCCACATCTGGCCAGGGCCGTACTTCGGGTACAGAAAGCGTTCGATCAGGCTGGTTTCGGTGTTCTTTTGTGCGGTGTCCTTGGTCTGAAACGGTTTGGCTAGCGCATGTAGCACAGCCTTGGTAATAGACAGGCCCTTGATACGTTGTGCCCCCCATTCAGCGGAAATGGCTGAGCAGGGAACACCCCAGACTTTTTCGGTGTAGTCCTTGAAAAAAGTGCGATACAGCTTGTCGCCGAAGCGATTGATCAGGAAGTCCTCCAGCGTCGCTTCCGGATTGCGCTTTAAGGCGCGTGCCGCGACGTAACTCAATCCCACGCTCAGGGTATACAGCGCGCCCAGATTGCTCAGCGTCTTCAGACTGAGCTTGAGCGGATAATCAAAAAACTTGCGGCGATAGTAGATGCGCGATAGACGTGAACGGATCAGCATGACGCGTTCGGAGTCTTGAGCGCCAGTGCCATTTGGTCTGAAGTCGCGTTGCTGCCCCTGGTATTGCAGCCTGGTTTCCGGAAAGCGCTCAATATCATCCGCTGATACTGGCAGGATGTTCTGCCACCACTGCATGACCCAGTCGGATTTGGAAAAGAAACGATGGCCGCCGATATCCATGCGGTTACCGCGATAGTTGATGGTCTTGGAAATGCCGCCCACCTGAGTGTCGGCCTCGAAAACAATCGGCTTGATGCCTGAGCCTAGCAGCTCATAGGCCGCAGTGAGTCCCGCCGGGCCAGCGCCTGCGATAACAGCAATTTTTTCCATGTGTAATGGGTATTTTTTCTAAGTGGAAGGAAGTGCGTCAGTTCGGGCGGCGGTGAACAGCAGACATTTGCGCAAGATGAAATTGCTGGTGAAGGTGCCGCCCGCGGCCAGCATTTTGGCAAAGGGCAGGGATAAAGACCAATGACCCACGCTCAAGCTGATGATGGCAGCGTTGATGATCAAACCAACCAATCCCAGTGCAATGAACAAACTGAGCTCGGTTGATACTCGATCAAGTTTACGATGCTGGAACACAAATCTGACTGACAGGAAATAGGCTACAACTCCGCCCAGTATGAAGCTGAGCGTTGCTGCCAGCAGGTAGTGCAATAGCTGAGCCAGTAACAACAGGCAGCCTAAGTCAACGATCAGCGCTATGGCGGAAACCATCCCGTAGCGAAACAGTTCCAGAAGCAGCGGCCTTCGTAGAATGCGCATTGCTGTCATGAGTTCCTTTTGCACTGGTAGAGACGGGATCTCCCATAGAGCGCCGCATTTCTGGGTGGCGCTTCGACCAAGGGTGCGGCGTCCAGTTTTTCACTGGTGACCAGGAACTGAACGCCGATATGCGCACAGATTTCGCTCACGGATCGCGTACTGGGTTCAAAGTTTTCCTGCATGCCGATCCAGACGAGGGGCCTGACTTTTGGAAAGATCATATCGACGCCGATGGCGCGTTGTTTGAGCGCCATGGCCGCCGGACGAGAGAACAGGGTGACAGTGGTCTGGATACTTGAGATGTAGCTGGGTCGTTGCAATGCCATCCATACCGGCGTCGGAGGACCATCCATCCACAGCACCTCAGTTCCGGGTGGAATGTGTTGTCGCCATGACTCCATCGACTTCACCAGCGAGGCTGGGTATTCCTCATAAGTCCAGTTATGCCAGGCAAATTTTGAAAACCCTGCCAGAATAATCAGACAACAGGCGGCACTTAGCCTGCGTAGCCAGAGGTGATTGCTGCTGCTGATGAGGTAGACCCCGATCAGCACAATGATGGGAATGAGACCGTCAGTAAACAGGTCGCGCCACGCATCTATCCAGTTGGGCCAGTGATAGGTGTAAGTCAGCGAGCCTGCGGTGAGTAGCGACATTGCAAGCATCCAGGCTACAGTGAGCGCCAGCAGCACCCAGCTGCCCAGACACAGCTTGCGCCAGGCTGCTTCATTGCCCAGCTGCTGGTAACTGGCAAGGCCTGCTGCCAATGCAAAGGTCACGATCCCGAGAGAGGAAGCTTCATTGCGCACCAGCCACGCTGCCACCAGCAATATCACTGCGGTCTTTCCAGCCTTATTCCTGTGCCACAGTGAATGCAGCAGCGGCAACAGCAGTAACAATGCGAGCAGGGTACTTAGCCACAGCCAGCGCCAAGCCTGGCCTTGAGTGACCAGGACGATTTGAAAAAAATCAGCGCCAATCAGCGTGACCAAAAGACCGCATGCAGCGGTCAGCAAGGCTGTTTTTGCAATGAGTTGCTGCTGTGCGGTGGGCGCCATCAGCGCAGACAGCCACAGCGTTGCGGCAGGTACGGCAAGTCGCGCCCAATCAGCATACATCCAGTTGCGGAGAAACATGTACGGACTGCGTGCATCGACCATGGCCAGCCATTCATCGTCAAAGCGTAGCGTGCTGCCGAGTGGACCCATCAGGAAAAGTGTCGCAATCAGCAGGGAAGCGGTTGCAAACAGCATGAACACTTTTGGATGTTTGAGCGTTTGGCTGGCGACCATGAAAGCAGCGCCTGCCATGGCCATGATTGGATGCAGCAGCAAAGCGCCGAGCAGCAACAGGCTCGCGAGCATCCATCTTGCACGCATGAACCCGACCAGTGCGAAAAGCGTCAGGGCTTCTGCAAGCAGACGCGGAGTCAGGAAGGTTTCCAGATAAGTGAAGATGAAGTCCGACCCATAGTTGCCAGGCAGACTGATCACTAGCCCAAGAGTGAGCGTGGCGATTGCGGTGCTGGTGATTTGGCGCGCCAGCAACCAGCAACCAGCCAGGAACAGCCACTGACTTGCGGCAGTCAGCAAAGCCGCTGCGTGCTCAGTTCCCAGCCATGCGCATAGCTGGGCATAAATGGGCGTAAACAAGGTATAGCTGTCCTGGGAGCCGAAGCGCAGGAAGATGTCCTGGCTGTACAGCTCGGGCGACAGGTATGCCAGTGCCTGCAAGGTATACAGGCGCGCGTCATGACGCATGCCGGCATAGGGGTAGAGCAATAGCCACAGAAAAGTCAGCAGCAGCCAGAGGCAGGTCAATCGACCGGCCGTCAAGTCCATGGGTTGTGTGGCTGCGCGTTCCTGGAATGGATGTGCAGCTGCTGGAGTTTCAGTCATGAATCAGGTTTCGAAGATGCATTAGCTGCGGCATTATGCTCGTTGCCGCGTATTCGAAATCGTGACTGATCCCTCACTCTGTCCGCTGATTGTGAGCTGGGGATTGATATACACCGCTATGCCACTGTTCGCCCCAGCTCCCTGTTGCGATCTTGACCGCATCAGGCCAATAGCGTCGCATGATCGCAGCGTTGGCTGCGACGCCACGATCAGGCATACGAATATCGGGGCGTGTCAGGGTGGGATGGTTCTGAATCATATCCAGCGTATAGAAGCCTGAGCTGGTGTTGATGAAGTAGAAATTGCCGCCCTGCTGCAGGGGTGCGGGAACTTGCGCCAACTGTTTGGCAACGAATCGTTCCATCTGCCACAGTTGGACCGGCACCAGCAACAGCACGCTAAGAATCGCTGAGCATCCGGCAAACGAGACCAGACGTTCAACTGCTTGGCGGTCTGCCATGGCGCAGCCTGCCAGGATGGGAATCATTCCCCAAGCGCCGTGAAACTGCCGATTACCCCAGCCATGGCCTTGGTCTGCAACAAAAAAGGCGAAGCCCAGCAGGGTGAACAGAACGGACAGGGCCATTTTCATGATGGCCGGGTTGTGTCGGTGCTGGATTGCGCCCAATGCCGCAATCAGGAACAGTCCGGGCAAGGCCCAGCACCACGCTTTCACGTAGGTGGCGATGCGCAGAAAAATGATGGAGATGTCCAACCAGGAAAATGGAACCCCATAACCGCCCAAGGTTGAACTTAACAAAGTGGTATCACCGGATTGTGCGGCGATGTTTGTGCGCAGCAGTGCCCAGCCTATGCCGATAACAAGAGTAATCGGCAGATAACCCAGCGCGAGTGGCACGAGGAATCGGCGCTGCGTCGGATTCCACAGTAGTGCCAGAATCCAGGGCACTGCGAAGATTGCATGCCGAAACGGGTTGTGCATGATCAGTGCAAGTGAGCCGACAATGCCGGCTGCCAGAACCCGTCTTGATGTTGGAGTCAGCAGCAACCACACATACAGCAAGTTTGCGGTCATGTGCGCTTGCATTGAGTAGTATGAAATGGCATTGCCGGCGAAAGCTGCGGAACTGATCGCGAACAGCAGCGCCCAACCGGCGGCGCGCTGGCTGTTGCTGACCTTCAATGTGATTTGATAAATCAACCATAGCGATAGCCCTGCCAGGCATGGGTTGCATAACCAGGGAGCGCCGATGAATTCAAAAGGGGTCAGGAGCAGCGCGAAGCCGGGCCAGTAGAATGCAATCGCCTGTCCTGTAACAGGCGAGGCAAAAAAGAATCCACCGTTGAATAAGGGCAGGATCAGCCAGTTGACCAGATCCGGCGGGAGTTTCGCGACGATATGGCCGCTGGCGAAAGTTTGCGCCTGAAACACTCCGGAGTACTCGTCCATGGAAACCGGATAGTTGTGATAAACGAACAAGCTTCCAGCGCCAAGGAATGCCACCACTGCGAATGTCACCAGCTTGTGCCGCAGCGCCAGCCAGTCCACCAGTTGGATGATCGGTGCTGGTCGCCGCCACAGAACGGCAGCCACTGCAACGCCCAGTAACAGCCATACGCTCCGGCTGTCCTGCGCTGTCATCAGGTAGCGAAAAATCGGAGTGAAACGGGTATCGGGTAATACATCCTTGGTCAGTGCATACAGAAACCCGGCGCAAATCAGGGTGATGATCAACGACCAGAGAACAACCAGCCTCGTTGCGATTCCCTCTGTCTCTGAGCGAGCTGCGTGTGTCGATCCTTGGGTCAAGGCT
>CAWBTE010000036.1:0-4433 GCA_963791615.1 uncultured Pseudomonadota bacterium
TGTTGTTGATGCTGACTGCAACTGTAGAAATAGATGGTCTGGACGTGTAGTTACAATGCCAATCCATGAAGGACCTGATCTTCGAGTGGGATGAAGTGATCCGTATCATCTCGGCTCGAAAGGCAGATCGAGACGAGCAAGACCAGTATCGCTGGTGGCTTAAATGAAGAAACACTACGACTTTTCAAAATCCGTTCCCAATCCGTACCTGCGGAAGGCGAAGAAGCAGTTAACGATTCGCCTCGACGAAGACACGATTGATTACTTTCGTGCGCTCGCCAGAAGAACGGCATCCCATATCAAAATCTGATCAACCTCTATTTGCGCGATTGCGCCGAGTCGGCACGTAAGCTGAATATGAAATGGGCATGACTTTTCAGAGGGTGGGTCTTGCGGCTGGCGCGTTTTCGGAACCGAGGTACAGTCCTGGCTCAACCTGCAGCAACAGTACGACATCCACTGTGCCGTGGACACGTTGGGCAAGGCATTAAAGGCAATTCGTCCTTGGCAAGAGATACACGTTGCGGCCTGAGCTCGACTGATTTCCCCGATCCCCCACACTGGCGCTGTTCCTGCTCTTAATTCCAGTTATCCCGCTGAGTACAGAGGAGACACGCCGTGCAACAAGTTGGCCGAACAATCCTGATTATTGCAGTGTGCTTTCTAACTACCTCCGGTTGCAGGAAGTTCTTCGCCAGCGAACGACTGGAGGCCACATCTGAAGCGCTCCTAAGTACGGCCGAGCAGTGTCTCCGCGAGGTTGCGGAACTCAAGGTCAAGTACGACGAAGCGGCCAGCTGCCTTGCTTTGGGGACCCTAAGTCGGCAATACATCGAAGCGGGTGGGTGGCAATCTGACTCGCCTCTTTCGACGGAGTACATGTACGAGAAAGCACGAGCACTGCTTGGATGGCGCGCGCGACATCGGAAAGCGAAAGCCCGGGAATGCTTTCTATCTGGTAGCGACTCTGGTGCCGGGCCGTCGCTCCGATCGCGGACTGGTATTAATGTGTTTGTAGCGTGCCATGCTCATCCATCTCGTTCATTGCTGATGGCTCGAGCTTGATTGATGATTGCTACCCGGGCAAGATCATTCTATGATTTTTCTACAGTCTCGTTAGGCACCAACAAGAGGGCACGTTGCTACTTACAGCGCAGCAGTTTGAGCTTTACCCGGAGTGGTCGCGCGCAATCGATTCCGACGAAACTCAGGCTGCGTTCCATTGTTTGGTCGGCATCGCTGCAAGCTCGCAGCGTTTCGTTTGCCATGCGCAGTGGAAGGGAGAGGTACGCGATTTTCGATTTATTGAGCTCGCTTCCGGCGAGCAACTTCATTCTTTCATAACCAACCGGCAATGGCTTTTGTTCTACTTTAGGCCACCTGCTGTTCGATCCGGTGGCTACTCCCGTGACGAGGTGTGCGAGCTTTCGACAGCTTCCACGAGAATTCCGCCGGGGAGTGGACCGTTAAGCTACAGACCGTTTCCGATGTTCAACGGTTGTCTAAGGTTATCGATTGGCGGTAGGCAAACTAGTTAGTCACCACAAACTTGGAGCCAGGTCGTCGCTCCGCAGGTATTGATGCTGCATTGGTCAGAGAACCAAGAATGCCGAGTGACAGTGATCGCTCCGTGGCGCGCGATGACCAACTAGCTGCGCAGCGACATGTCGCGTAGCATCATCACGATGCAACGGACAAAATGATCCGCAGTACCGATGAATACAATGTTTCCGGGGAATACCAAATGAAAAACCGATTGCCCTTGTTCGCAGCGATGCTGGGTCTCTGCTTGGCGATACCCAGCCACGCACAGGCCCAAGAGGTGCGCAGCACATTCGTGCGCCTGGGTGCGGGTGTGCCCGGCGTGTTTTACGAACCGGTGATGCCCGGCCCGAAGGCAGGGATCGCCCTGTTGGTCATGCATCCTACGGAGGACTACCTGGAGTTTGTCGCCTGTACGGAGTTATCGAAGCGCGGCTATCGGGTGTTGTGCGCCAACAATACGACCTCCAAGTCGGGTACTGAAAATGATTTCACCATGGATCGGTCGCTGCTCGATGCCAAGCTGGGCGTTGCCTGGTTGCGCAAGCAGCCGGGAGTTCGCAAGGTGGTGCTGCTGGGCAACAGCGGCGGTGGTGTGTTGTTGTCCAGCTACCAGTCCGTAGCCGAAGGCGGTCTGCCGGCCTGTCAGGGACCGGAAAAGATTCACAAGTGTCCGGACACGCTGGCGGGCCTGCCGGCCGCCGATGGCCTGATGGTGATGAATGCCAACTACGGCTCGGCGATGATGGCGTTGTTCAGCATTGACCCGGCCGTTGTGGATGAAAACTCGGGAATGAACATCGATCCGGCGCTGGACCTGTGGAATCCGGCAAACGGGTTCGATCCCAAGGGCGCGAAGTACAGCGAAGTATTCACTAAGCGTTTTCACGCGGGCGTGGCGCGGCGGGAAAACCGCCTGATCGAGATGGCGCAGGATCGCCTGCAGAAAATCAACACAGGACAGGGGCGCTTCGCTGACGATGAACCGTTTGAGATACCGGGCATTGCCACCAACCCATTCAACAACAAGTTCTTTACGCAGGATCCGCGGTTTATATCGCGCACCCGCAATGCCTGGCCGTTGTTGCGCAGGGACGGCAGCCTCAACACACAAATTATCCAGTCGGTGCGCGCGCCGGTGAACCTGGAACGCACCACGCCGCTGATGGGTACCGGCGCATTGCGGACCACGGTGCGCAAGTTCCTCGGTACCTACGCGGTTCGAGTCACTGACGACTTCGGCTACGATGAAGATTCCATTCAGGGCGTGGACTGGACTTCCAGCTACACCATCCCGGCAGGCAATGTGCAGCGCATCCAGGTGCCGTTGTTGACGGTGGGCGTGACCGGGCGTTGGGAGTTTCTGGCGGCAGAAATCGTCCACGAACTTGCCAGGAGTGCCGACAAGACGCTGGTGTTCGTCGAGGGCGGCGACTACACAAAAATCATCTATGACTATGTGGATGGCTGGCTGAGCAAGCCGGGACGATTTCAGTAGAACCTGTGGAATCTCTGATTCATTGTCATTTCGAGCGCAGTGAGAAATCTTGTAACCGCTTGATCTTTTGGACACTGGAAGCAACAAGATTTCTCGCCATGCTCGAAATGACAGATAAATCAAACCCTCCCTAGCGCGTGGTTTTTTTCTTCGTTGGGCGCTTTTTCGTGCTGCGTGTGTTACCGGTTTCTGGTGTGTGCCGCCGCGCATCGGTAATCAGGTGATAGGCCATGTCGATGGCGCCCTGCAAACGCTGAGTGTCGCCGACATAGGCAACCGCAGCTTCTTCGGCGCGTTTCCGGAATGAACGTGCATCGATCAAGCCGCGCGACGCAAGCGCCACGATGTCGGTTCGGTCATGCTCCGCGAAACGCCCTACCTTGCTGATCGCAAGATCCACCGGAGCAAGCAGGCGTACATCCAGAATTTTCGGATCGATGCCAGCAATCAACAGTGGTATCGAATCCGCTTGAGCGTCCTCGTGCAACAGACCCAGCGTGTCGTTGTACTGGCGATCGAAGTACAGCAGCCGCGCAGCGCCATCGGCGTCGCGATACGACACTTCGAGATTGTCCGGTAGCGCAATACGGCGCGAGAACACGGCATCCACATCTTCGGAAACGCGCGTACCGGTATAGAAGTGCAGCGCCGCACCACCCGCTACAAACATCCTGATCGGCAAATTTCGTTTGGGCGTGTTCGCCAACACTTGCTCGATACGTTCCGCCAGGTCGCGAAACGCGGCGATGAATTCGGGTCTGGCCGCTGCGTCAGGCCGCACGTCGCAGGTGCTCCATGAGCAGGGGTACGAAGCGCGATGGCCGCACCGGGCTGCGCGCCAGCCATAACTTGAACACTTCCGGTTGCGAACTGCCGGGATGCAATTGCTCGGCTAGCATCAGCAGCTTGCGTCGCTCCATGCCGCGCAAGCTCGCCAGCATGACGGCCAGACCTGCCATGAAAAATCCTGGGCCGGTGGCAAGCCAGCGAGCCGCATCCAGTTCACGCGCTGTCGCCAGCTCCAGCAGGCGTTGCTCGTAATCGCGATCCAGCCGGGCGGGAAAGTGCCCATCGGCGTTCAGTGTCGGGGTATCTGCGTAGCGCACTTCGAGGTGTGCGCCAACGGCACGGGCCAGCGCTTCGATGGTGGCCAAATCGCGCTGCGACGGCTGCGGACCCGCGACAGGGTTTCCTTGCGAAGGCCAGACAGCGCCGCCCAGTTGCTGTCAGACAAACCGCGCTGCCGTGCCGCTGCTGACAGGGTGTTGAGCAATGTAGTCAGATTAGTGGTTGACTTATTCATCAACTTTATCATGAACATAGTTGACTTATCTGTCAACACACCGTTCCGGTATTTCTGAACCGCCGGATGAACATGGATCGGCAACAGCAG
>CAWBTE010000037.1:0-6348 GCA_963791615.1 uncultured Pseudomonadota bacterium
GCCGCCTGTCGGACTCAGGTGATCGTAGCCGAATCCCGGACGGCCTTCTGTCTGCGCCGGAGATCAAATACATGACCGCGCCGGAGATGGACAGAAACAGCAACGCGAAGCCGGTGATGAGACTGAGCCAGCGGCCGGGCATGCCCATGAAATCGCCGCGATGAAACCCTTTAGAATCTGATCACCTTGCCAGCCAAAGGTCTGGCCGGTACGCGGATAACCCGGCCCTGACAGACTGGCTTTTTCACCGGTCTCTGTATTGAATGCAAGTTGCCGCGTGTCTTGTTCACCGTAGACGATCACACCTTGAGGCATGCCGGCGAAGTAGCGAAGACGGACAACCTTGACAGGTTCATTCGCATCGGCTGCCTCATAAGCCGCGAGCGTGGTGCGCAACATTGCAGGCAACTGCGCTTCCGGCAGCGGCGACGACACATCGGCTCTCAGTCCGGGTCGCACTCCATCGGTCTGAAACCGGTAATAGGCCACGCCGAGGCTGCCCACCGCGCACAGCAGGCCAGTGAGCGCCACCCATGTCAGACATAGTGAAGCGCCAAGGGCACAGGCGCGATGCAGTGACTTCCACCAGCCGGCAGCGAACCACACCGGCGCGCCTCGACCCATGCGTGCACGTGCAGCCCACAGCTGGTAGTAAAGAAACAGGCCGCTCATGATCATGACAAACAGCGCCACGCCCAGAATGAAGAACACAATGGTCGCGGTATTGCCGTAAGCCGTCATGCGATGGATGTTTTTCAGGGTGTTCCGCAGGGACGCGCGATTGCCTGCGGGCGGCAGGTTTGCTGGCGGGGCCGCCTGCGGGTCGATCAGCACGGCGCCCGTCAGTGCGTCAAAGCGCAGCAATTTGCCTGACACGGCGACTTGCCCCACCGGCTGACCTTCCACCATGCGCAGTTCGATGAAGCTCATCGGTGCATCGCCGGCCAGCGTACGTTGGGAGTTGATGACGTTGGTCAAGGCCCGATCAAAATCAAAATCGGCTGGCAGCGTCATGGCTTCGAAGTCCGCATCCCGAATGACCTGAAAATTGGGCGGACCGTCCCGGCCATCACGAATGGCTTGCACGTTGGGATCATTGGCGGGAGCGTGGCTGAGAATGGATCGCAGGTCGACCAGCTGCAGCAGCGTGCCGGTGCCGCCAACATACAGTCCGAAAAGCGCGGCAATGACGGCAAAAAAACGATGGACCTTGCGCATGCGTGTTCCCTATCGAGAGCCAGTTATTTGTATCGACTGCCGATGCGCACTGTTGCCAGAACAGATGCTCAGCGGTGGTGGGTGGCGAAAAACTCCAGCACCCGGGGCAGCATGGGCGGAATCATCGACATATGCGTACCGTCCGGAATCTCTATGTAAGTGGGATTGAGACCCGCAGCCTTCAGCGTGGCAATTCCGGCCTGCGCTTCAGCGCCGTGAAATGCGGTATCCATGGAGCCGGCGCCAATGATCAGTGGAATGCCCTTGATGCGCTGCGCTGGATAGTCCACGTAGCCGAAGCCACCTGACATGACCCCGAGACCCGCCCACCTGTCCGCATACTTCTGACCCAAGTACCACGTGCCCATGCCGCCCATGGAGTGCCCCATCAAATAAATGCGCGAGGTATCGACCGCATATTCCTTCTGCACCAGGGCGAGCACGTTCATCACATCCTTTTCGCTCAGCTCATTAACTTTCGCGGCTTCCTCGGGTGTCCATTGTGGCCGTCTTTGCCCCACGAGGTTCGGCGCAACGCCGGGGTAGGTCACCGCAGGCTGCCTCGGCGTGAACATGGCTCCGTATGCGCCAAACTCGTTGTAGCCGAATGGTGTAACCAGAATGAATCCGTATTTTTCGAGCAGGTCAGGCGTTCCATACGCGGGCCTGAAGAAGTAGTTTTGCCGGGCGCCTGCACCGTGCAAAGCAACAACCAGCGGCAGCTTTGTTTTGCCGTCGTATTTCTTCGGCACGTATAAATGGTAGGGCGACTCGACCCCGGCCTCCGCGAAATAGTAATGACGCGCCTGCTCTCCGGTCGCTCCCGGGGTCTGCGGTTGTTTGGCCAACTCTTCACTCGACATTGGCGGCGGCCTCGGCGTACCTGCGCTCTGGGTCGCGGGTGTCTGCGCCAGACTAAAAAATGAAAGCAGGCAGGCTGCTAACGCTGTGCTCGCCCATATCTTGATATTCATTGTCTATCCCCTTCTCAAAGTACCGTTATGAAGAGCCTGACAGCGGCGCGAACGACCCCGTTACTTCATTGAGCGCATCTGCCCTGGGTTCCGTACAAATCGGACGGGTACCGGCTGCAGCCCCTGTTCCGACACGGGTAGCGTCTCGGTACTACGTTTTGGCACAGCATAGTAGCTGGGGCATGCGTAGCGTTCTATATCGTGCTGGTTCAACGGAAACGACCCGCAATTGGAGAAGCGTCGCCAGTGCGAATGGTAAATGCCACATTGGTATTTGTTGTCTGCTAGCGGCTCCAGAAAAAAGCACTGCTTCTCCATGCAGCAGTTGCCACACTGCACGCAGGAACCGTGGATTTCATCGGGAATCTGCCATGCGCGCCCCGCTACGGCATTGAAGTAGTGCTGCAGTGGCCCTTGGCGCAGCGCCGCCAGATGTACGCGTGCCTTGCGCAAATTGACCCCGTAGTGCCGCACATAACGCCAGCGCATGAAAAAAACAGAAGCCAGCAGAGGCATCAGCGGCAGCAGGAGATACAGCATTGCAATGCAGAGTCGGGCGGCACACCAGGCCATGATCTTGCGCAAGGCCGTTCTCCGGTTAACTGGGGCCAAGATTATCGGGAAATAGTATTACCGAAAATCTTCGAGTCAGGTTACTGAACTCTCTCGAAGAGCGGAACACCGAACTTAGCCGGCTCAAATTTGGCTGATAGAAAAACACGCGACGACTTTCAGCCGGTCTCCACGCTTGAGAGACGCCTTCAGGTGGCCGCCGTGTTTATGGGTCGCGTTGTTAAACGTCTATGCCATTCCCGATTTACAACCCCCGATATTTCAACGAATACCAGCTTGCCCGCGCCTTGCCTTGCTGGCGCTGCAGGCAATCCAAGGATCGCCTGCCTCACCCCAATCTTCTCTGCAACTCCTGCTCATCCAGCTCGCCTTCCCACTTCGACACCACTACGGTAGCCACGCCGTTGCCGATGAGATTGGTCAGTGCGCGGGCTTCAGACATGAAGCGGTCAATGCCGAGAATCAATGCGAGGCCGGCTACGGGAATGGTGGGCACGGCGCTTAACGTTGCGGCGAGGGTGATGAAGCCGCTGCCGGTGACGCCTGAAGCGCCTTTGGAGGTGAGCAACAACACGGCAAGGATGGTCAACTGCTGCATCAGGGTCAGGTCGGTGTTGGTAGCCTGTGCGACAAAAATGGCCGCCATGGTCAGGTAAATCGATGTGCCATCCAGATTGAACGAATAGCCAGTCGGAATCACCAGACCCACCACGGGTTTGGAGCAACCCAGTTGCTCCAGCTTCAGTATCATGCGCGGCAACACTGTTTCAGATGAAGATGTGCCGAGCACGATCAGCAGCTCTTCCTTGATGTAAACAATGAAGCGCGTGATGCTGAAACCGGCCCAGCGCGCAATGCTGCCGAGCACAATGAAAATGAACAGCAGGCAGGTCAGATAGAACCCACCCATCAGCTTGGCCAGTGGCACCAACGAGGCAATACCGTACTTGCCGATGGTGAAGGCCATCGCACCGAAAGCCCCGATCGGCGCAAGCTTCATGATGAAGCCGACCACAATAAACAGCGCATGCGCAAACTGCTCGATAAAGTTCACCGCAACTCGCGCGCGCTCGCCCGCGTGTGCAAATGCAAATCCCAGCAACACCGAGACCAGCAGCACCTGCAGGATTTCACCCTTGGCGAACGCATCCACAACGGTGGTGGGAATGACATTGAGCAGAAATTCAACCGTGCCCTGTGTCTTGGCCGCGCTGGTGTAGCTGCCGAGCGCACTGGTGTCCAGTGTGCTCACATCAGCATTCATGCCCACGCCTGGCTTGAGCACATTCACCACGATCAGGCCAATGACCAGTGCAATACTGCTGACCACTTCGAAATACAGCAGCGCCTTGCCGCCGACGCGGCCAATCTTTTTCATGTCCTGCATGCCGGCGATGCCAGTCACTACGGTGCAGAAAATGATCGGCGCAATCAGCATCTTGATCAGCTTGATGAAACCATCGCCCAGCGGCTTGAGCGCCGCACCCGTCTCTGGCAGGTAATGTCCCAGCAGCACGCCCAGCACAATCGCCAGCAACACCTGTGCATACAGGGAGGTATAGAGAGGTTTTTTCATGGGTGATCCGCGCGAGTTATTGTTGATGCAGGGCGGAGGCTGGAGCGGGTGAAGGGAATCGAACCCTCGTATGAAGCTTGGGAAGCTTCCGTTCTACCATTGAACTACACCCGCGTGATGCGTTGATTCTAGGGGCTGCCGTGCGACACGGCAATGTTCTTTTGTCGCACGTTTGGGTTGTCATGAGCGTTGTGGAATACTGCGGCTTCTTCCATATGGCCTCATGAAACCATGAAACGAATTCTGTTGCTGATAGCCGTGGTCGCAGCTGCCTTGCTGAGCTATGTGCAGCAAGCCCCGCAAGATCCGGCCAGTTCCAGCCAGGGCAGCAGCCCTGCGCAGGGACAGAGCGGTACCTGCTTCTGCAACGGCTTCGGTCGCCACCGACGTGATAGAACGTGCGTTTGCCGCGCAACGCAGCAACCTGCAAGTCGAGGTTCAGGGCAAGGTCAGTCGGGTACTGAGCGATGACCATGAAGGCTCCCGGCATCAACGCTTCGTGGTCGCATTGCCCTCCGGACATACCGTGCTGGTTGCACACAAAATCGACCTGGCCGATCGAGTGGCCGATCTTCAAAGCGGCGATACAATCACGCTATATGGCGAATACGAATGGAATACACAAGGCGGTGTGATGCATTGGACACATCATGATCCGGACGGCAGCCATGTGGCGGGGTGGATCAGGCACCGCAACCGGACCTATCAGTAGAGATTGCACCGAAAGACAATACGAACTTGTGCGCATCAAGGTGACTGCGTATAGAACAAAACCAACCCCGGATATAGTTGCGCTGCAGCAGCAATTAACCTGCCTCTCGTTCTATTAGTGAATGAGGCGGAAATCATGTCGATTAGCAAAACCTTTCTGGCCACCAGTGTTGCGGCACTGCTGGGCATCGTTAGTCAGAGCGCCAGTGCACTGGATCTCAGCAAAGTAACCATGCGCGTGCGCGTCATCAACATCGAACCGGCTGACAAGTCAGACGCCATTGGCGCATTGAACGGCCCGGTGACGGTATTGATGTTGACTCAAAGATTGCACGGATATTGATTTCGAATATGCGCTGACACCCAACGTGGGTCTGGAATTGCTGCTGACAGTGCCACAACGCCATGACGTCACCGCTATTCAGGCTACGGGCAACAAGGTTGCACTGGGTAGCGTGCAGCATCTGCCGCCAACGGTGACGGCGAAGTACTACTTCCTGACGGACAAGGTACGGCCTTATGTGGGCGCCGGTCTGAACTTCACATGGTTCACCGCCAATGATCTGGCGGTCGGCGCCTCGAAGCTGGGCATCGACCGCACCAGCTTCGGGCTGGCTCTACAAGCCGGCCTGGATGTTGGACTGGATGACCATTGGTCGCTGTCGTTTGACGCCAAGAAGGTCGACATCAGCACAGACGTCAGTCTGAATGGCGTCAAGCTGAGCACCGTCAGCGTCGATCCGTACATCTACGGCGCGGGCGTCGGCTACCGCTTCTGACACGGCCTTCTGTCAGGCTGAAATATCAGTAAAGGCCATGACGGGGCTCGAAGGAGTCCTGTCATTTTGCATCAGTAAAAATTTTGAGCCGTCCAAGCCTCTCATGAGCACCACTCAAACCAGCACGGACACCACCGCAGTCTCTGCGCAAGCCAGCGTTTACGATCAGTTGGGCGGCGCAGCGGGCGTGCAGCAACTGGTCACAACTTTTTATGACGAGATGGAGCGCTCACCCGCAGCGGTCGAGTTACGCCGCTTGCATTCGGCGGACCTGTCGTCCATGCGCCAGACATTGTTTGAATTTCTGAGCGGCTGGCTGGGTGGCCCACGCACTTACTGGGAACGCACCAACGCCAAATGCATGATGTCGGCGCACGCTGGAATGCCCATCCATCAGCGCACCGCAGATCAATGGCTGGCCTGTATGCGCTATGCGTTGCGCCAGCTGGAGATCAGCAACGAGACCCGCGCCTTTATCGACAATGCGTTCACGCGGGTTTGCACTGCCATGGTCAAT